>NZ_CP025791.1:1875000-3138452 GCF_002886045.1 Flavivirga eckloniae
GATTGTAAAAATTTTCGAGTGTAGCTCGGTCTCTAAGGTTTCTAGATCTGTAGGATTCTCCAAAAAATGTGTTTGCTGCTGTTTGATCATATTGATAGTATTTATCTTCAAACGACATGATATGACCTAAACTAAGCTTGTTTTTTGACAACGTATCTTTCTTCTTTACAATTTTATAATCGTGCTCCAAATGAAATCGCTTTCCTTTTATTATATTCTCGGCATCTTGAAAATTCACTTCTAAAAACGACCGTTCTAAAAATTCTTCCGATCCTGTTTCAAAATTCTCAATACTCGGATCATCTAAAAGTCCTCCATTCTCTTCATTAAGCAAATCTTGCATTACTATATGCCCCCTAATATTATATCGGTTATCCTTTGTTCTATAGTTCGTCGTAAATCTAAAATTACCTGTACTAGTTAATATGTTCTGGTATTTACCTAAAGACCGTAATCCTTTATAGGCTACTGAAAAATTAAGTCTTGGAGACGTGTTTACTGTAAAAAACGCATCGACTAATTGTCCTTGTTCAAAAGCTGTTTTAAAAAACAATTCTGTTAACGGAGTTGGCACTCTATAGTAATTAATATCTTCAATTTCCATATAATTGAAGTGTCTTGCCCGTGCGCCAAAAATGGGCATTAATCCCGTATTCCGAAAATTATAAGTTAAACTATTATAGGTTTGCCCTAAGTTTGAAAACGGCATTAAACCAAAATTGTCTCTTCGCAGATAATTAAATTTATATTCTTTTTGAATTGTTAAGGTTGTATCTACAAAAGTCGTATCATTTTCGCGAGAGATTATTAGGTAATCTTGAATTTTAGCTTTTTTATCTTTAGAGCTTTTTTTTCCTGCCCCCCCCGTAATTGTATCCGATGCTTTTAAAGATTGAGTTCTTGGAGGTGTTATTCCGGAATTCTTAGGAGCCACTTGAGCTGTTAATTGACTAAAAAGAGATATTGAGAAAAAGGCTAAAAGTAATTTCTTCATAAATTATATATAAACAGTGCAAATGTAAATACAAAATATGATAACGTTGTAAAATGAAAAAATTATTTATTACGATGTATATATTATTAAAAAAATACGAAGAGGGCCTAAAAAGTGAGCTTAATACTTATGTTAAAAAACTGCAGTTGAAAAGCATTGTAAACCTATAGTTTAATAGTACCTTTAGCTGCGCTAAGACTAACCAATCAAATTATATTATACTTTCTAGATACCCTCTTCTTAATATATACCAATATTTTATACCAGACTAGCTAAACCATAGTCCATACACTCTAAGCGCCGGATTTTCTGCACTTGTAAATGTTCCTGCTTTATTAGAGAAACTAGATAAGTTGGATGTAAACGCACCTTCGTCTGTGTAGATTAATCCTTCTGAACTGTTAAAGAAATCTATTAACGGCATCACTAATGGCTCAAAAAATTCTGAATTACCTGGAGTTGGTCCTGTATAAGTTAGAAATAACTTCCTATCGTTAAGAACTCCTTTCTCGAAACAATAAAATGAGTTAAAGGCAGCTCCATCTGCCTCTCTTAATAATTGAATGAATAAAAAGGTATCGCAATTGTCACTTTGAAAATCAACCACAAACTGAACATCATTAACTGACCAAGCTCCTAAACCACCCCCAGCAAAATTAGCACTTATCTCACCTATAAGAGCATCAAACCCTATACTGGTTAAGGGGTTACTTCCTAATCTAGGACGGTATAGAAACCCTCTTGGTCCCAAATCTGGTAGCGCTTCAAAATCTCTATCTATAAATGCTGGATCGTTACTAAATAACATTGTAGCTGTGGTACCATTTACCGAAGAAACATAACTTGACGTTGCCGCGTCATAAACAAAATTCACATAGGTTTCCCCTTCAAATTCCAAGGCCGGACTAATTACCAAACCGTCTTCTGTAAATGCTATTCCAAAATTAAACTCCGTAACGCTACCATCATCTGATGTTATTCTTGGTGAGGCAAAAAGGTTTGCAGGGTCATAATTAAGATTAAAGTTAGAAATTCCATTACCGTTTTCTATTCTTAGCACCTGAAAAACGGAAGTTGTTGGTGTGGGCAATATATTTTCACGTTGGGCTAGAGAAGCTTGGGCCTTAACAACACTTTCTGTTGTAAAGTTTGTGAAACCTGTTGGCTCTAAAGTTAAAAAGCCGGCATCCCTATTTCTAACATCCCTGAATGTTATAATACCATTATCGTTTGAAAAATATTGAAAAACAGATGTACCTCTAAATCCATCAGTATCTCCAAAAGATGTTTCACTTACTTTTTGAATATGATTTCTGGTTGTAAAAACCAATTCTGTAGAGGTACCTAAACGAACTTCGTAGGATGACGATATAATATCCGTTTCAGAATTAAAATCTGATGTCATCTGCACGGTTCCGTCCGTATTGAATTTCATATAAAAGGTAAACCCTCCAAACTGATCATTTTTCGTAAAATAAACACCTTTATACCCCTGGTCTTGAGATAAAAGTAGGTTTAATAATTCACTGTTTCTTTGCTCTATTCTTTCTGTGGGTGTTTCTGAAAAAAGCGTTTCGCTATCATCATCGCTACACGAAAGCACCCCAACAAACATTAAACAGATTATCCAATAATTTATATATATTCTTTTCATACTTTTTTTTAATTTACTAGTTCTTGTGTCGCTGCATCTGTTAGTGCCTGTAATTCATAAATATCAATTCCAAAGTTGGTTTGATAATACTCTACCACAATAGACTCTTTTAATCTTATTATTGCCCTTGCTTCATCACTAACAATACCATCTACAATAGCATCAAAATCTGCTTTTGAATTGGTTAACATCTCGGAAACCATTTCGACAAAATCCTCTCCTGACTGACTAGACGCATAGGCCGTGATATAACCCAATTCTCTAGCTTGTGCATCACTTCTATTAAACCAATTCGCATTATAATTCTCTGGATTTATTTGACCATAGATTATATCGAAAGGAATATTTTGATTTAAAATATGGGCGTATTCATGTTGTACCGTTTTTAAAGGCTGTTTAATACTATTAATATCCGTGAAGTCTAAAAAATCGAGATCGAAGAGTGTAATTTTCGATCCAGCTTCTGCTATACCTAGTATTCTGGTCGGCGTATCTGGGTCAAAATTAAAACCACCTGCAAAGGTAAATTGGCGAGGTGCAATGTTTTTTATAAAATTTTCGCCTCCTAATGCCGTATATGGTTCTATCCATGCTTTTTGCAATGCTTCTGCCATAGGTCTTACACTTTCCTCAAATGGCGGATGTATAAATCTATCAACATCGGTATCGTTGATATCCCATTTATATAGTATTTCTATATTATATGGTGATACGAAATTGCTTCTTAACCAAATATCTAAATCATTTAGAATTGGCGGAGTTGTATCTATTTGACTTTTCCCTACACTATTAGAGCTATCGCTACAAGCCACCAATCCTGTAAGTGCTATAGAAATTAGCGTTATAATAAAATATTTTTTCATCGTATTAAAATTTTTAATCATGACTGTTTCTACTACCTTGGATTTTTCTGAATACCAAATGATTGAGCTGCTTCTGGAATTTGAATAGCTCTCCTGTCATCACTTTTTGGTAAAAGCGAACTGTTACCAAAAAAGTCTAAATGTTCAACAGCAATATCATGCCTTTTAATATCGAACCATCTTAAGCCTTCATTGTAGAATATTGTTCTTCTCATATCTAGTATAGCACTTACTATTGGAAGCGCTTCACTTGGAATGGCATAAAATGGTGTATATAATGTGGGGTCTACAACTCCGTAAATGGTTGCTATGTCGGCCGCTGATAATTCATCCGTAGCAGGATCGTACCCACTAGTTTTTAACGATAATGAGGTATTAATATCTGCTGCCGCCTCGTCCAGTTGCCCTAACATAGCATGAGCTTCTGCTCGATTAAGCAGTGCCTCGTCTGTAGATAGAAGTACATAGGTTACAAAAGGGATACCTATTCCAGCTGCTTGATTAGTAAACCTAAAATACTCTTGATACTTAGGTGTTAACCTGTTACTGCTTCCTCCTCTTGTAAAGATATCGTAACTCCAGCCCTTACCTGTAATATTACTACCAAATAATTCGTTTGATATGTTTGAGGTTAATTGATATCTGGCTACACCTTCTATTCTATTATATCTTGAGTTCCCGGAAACCAACAACAAATTTGCCGGCTGCACGGTTGAAGACATATATAATGCTACTTGGTCTTGAAAAGTTAAGGTAGTTGCTAAGAGCATATTTCTCAATTCGTTAGCTTCATTACCTCCTGCTAAAGCTGCTGTGCTTGTCGTAATTACTTTCTGCCAGTCACCAATAACTAAGTAAAAACGCGATGCAAATGCATTTGCTGCTTTTTTGGTAAAGTGAAATGCTGGAACATCATAGTTATCGGTAATTAGGGGCAACCCTGCTTCTATATCTTTTTGTATGCTTGCGTACACATCGGCAACATTGCCTCTTTGATAATCACCCAGCAATACTGTTTCTGGTTCTGTTACATAAGGTATTCCTAAATCTGTCCTTGCGGTTGTAGTGTTATAGGCTTTAGAAAAAATGGTTACTAACATAAAATGCGCATAGGCTCTGCACAATAAGGCTTCTCCTTTTAAAGCATTTAACTCCGATCCTCCACCCAACTCCTCTATAGATAATAATGCTTGGTTTGCTTGTGCTATTGCTGCATATGCATCGTTCCAATAGTTTGTTGGTGTATCTATATCGGTATCGTCTAAATCTCTCCAGAAATACATTTCTTCATTTATCCGAAACTCTGAAGTAGCACTGGTACCTTTATCTCCTGCATTATCGGACATTGGCTCTAAAAATGACACATAGCCTGCTTCGGGATAGGCTCCTACTAATAATTCTGCTATTTTTTCAACAGAATCTATGGTTGTTCTATTATCGGGTGTTTCATCTAAAATATCATTACATGATGATACTATTAAAAACACCACTACTGCTTTTATTATATTAAATTTCATGTTTTTCATAGTATATATTATTAAAATCCAATGTTTAAAGAGAATGTAAACAGTCTGGATATTGGATATGCCACTCCTCCCGATCTAAAAAATTCCGGATCTTGTCCTCCAAGTTTGGAATCGGAGTAAATTAAGAATGGGTTTGTACTTTGTAAACTCATTCTAAAGTTTGACAATCCTAATTTATCTATGGTTCGTCTATCTAAGCTATAGCCTAGCGTTATATTTTTCATTCTAACAAAGCCTCCATCTGCCACACGGGCTGTTGAGTAATTATAGGCATTGTAAGCGATCTGTAAACTTGTATCGCCATAAGACTGCAATAAGGATTTCGATGGTATTACTGGGATATCTGTAATATTTTCATCTCCCGGTACTAACCATCTATTCACAAATTCTCTTGGGAATACATCTAAATCTGTGTACTCTGATCTATATGCTGGATTTAACCTGATTTTATTACCTGCTGAAAAAGAGACAAAGAAGCTAAAATCCCAATTTTTGTATTTAAAGTTATTTGCTAAACCTCCGGAAAGGTTTGGTTCTGTTGCGCCTTCATATACTAAATTATCCAGAGCGTCTTCTGTATCTTGAAAATTGATTAAAGCGTAAGGTCTGTCTGGATCGTAATCTTCATTATCTGTTAAAAATTGAGGTAACCCCCACTCGTTGAGTCCTTCGAATTTATAGGAGAACAAGGCTCCTTTTGGAAAACCGACTGCATTACCTCTACCTGTTCCTGTAATTAAATCGAATACATTTGCTTCTTGCTTTAGCGAGGTTACTTCTTGATTAAAATGCGAAATATTGAATCCTGTTTTCCATCTAAAGTCATCGGTATCTACATTTATTGTATTTAATTGGAATTCTACACCATTTGTAGTCATCTCAGAATTATTCCCCAATTTGAGAGACTCTCCACCTATACCGGTTGTTCTTATTAGGTCTATTAAATCTTTACCTTTTCTAAAATAGGCATCGAAATTCATCATGATTCTATTATTAAAGAACCCTACATCGAGACCTAGGTTTAATTCTAAGGTTTTCTCCCAAGTTAATTCGCTGTTTTGTAAGTCTTCAATATCTATAAAGTTTTCACGATCGTCATTATTCAGTCTATCTGTAATTTGATTTCTAAATACTGCCAAGTTGTTAGTCGCATTATCCGCTAATAAAGCTACAAGTCCGTAACTCGGTCTGAAAGCCAAACTGGAAATAACATTGGAATTTTGAATAAAATCTTCTTTATCGATATTCCACTTAGCTCCTACAGTGTAAGTTGGTAGCCATCTCGTATCTGAAGATTTACCTGCCCTATTCGACCCTTCGTAATTACCTGTTACATTTAGCACATATTTCTTATCGAAATCGTAGGTTACATTAGCAAAGAAAGATACTTCCCGCTGTCTTGTTTCTTGGGATGAGAAGTACTCGTTACCTTCTAAAATAACTTTCTTTAAAATACCTGGATCTGTAAATACCGTACCTCCTCTTGAGAACTGGTACCCGTAACCTGTATTGGAACTCTCGCTTCTGTCTGTATACCTGTATTCCTGACCTCCATAAATTCTAATACCGTGTGAATCGTTAAAACGTCTGGTATAATCGAGCGTATTTCTAAAAGTATACGTTACAAGCGTGTTTTTTGTTGTTGTTAAAATACCCCCAACTGGCAATACAACTCTTGGTCTGGAGTTAGGCTCGTCTGGATCTGTAAACAAAAATGTATTCTGGTCTTGCACAATGGTAGTTTCATCTGCCCTATACGCTCCAGCTACATTCGAATTTTCTGTGGCAGCTTGTTCTCCATTTGAAGTAACATATCTGGCAGATCCTAGGAAGTTATAGTTTAAATTTTCATTGATTTGGTATTCTGCTTGACCTTGAAATTTTAAATCTGCTACATTAAGTTCTAAGCTGTTATTCTGTATTTCATTTAAAATATTAAAGGGCGCCCAGTTATAGCGCGAATATTCTAAATTACCATTGTTATCCCTTGGTCTTAAAGCCCTACTTGTATTTAAGGAATAACTAAATGGGTTTATATCGAAATCTCTTGTAAACGAACCAAAAACAACATCTTCTTCTCTAGCCAATGTCCCTGGAGCTAACTGGTTTCTAATCGATCCTTGAATTTGCGTTGTGATTTTTAGCTTATTGTCTGATAGATAATACGTATTTCTTAAGTTACCGGTAACTCTTCTCACCCTATCTGCTATGGACCAACCTCCATCTGTATAATAGCCCAAGGATGCGTAAGACGTTGAGTTTTCGCCACCCCCAGAATAACTTAAGGTATGGGTTTGGGTAGGTGTTGTTCTAAATAGTGTTTTAAACCAATCTGTATTGGCCAACTCGTATTGTTGTAAAAATTGGGCTCTTGCTTCTGGTGTGTTTTGAAGTTGAAACTGCCCAGTATTCTCGTCGTATGTATTAATGGCTCGGTACATGATATTATATATCCCGCCAAATCTACCTTGAAATGATGAAGGTAAATCCAAAAATCCTTTAGACTCCATTTCTCTATATACAGAAACTGTTTCTTGAGAATTTAGCAAATCATAATTTGAATATCTTGGTAAATCCCTTACCGCAAATTCTGCTGCATAATTAAATGTAGGTTTTTGGTTTTTCTTTCCAGATTTGGTAGTAATTACTACCACACCATTTAAGGCTCTTGCTCCGTATAAAGCGGTTGCAGAGGCATCTCTTAAAATCTCAAAACTTTGTATATCTGTAGCATTCAATCCGGCTACGGCAGAACTAAGCAAGGTATTTGGATCTCCTGAAACCAAATCTGAAACCGATAGATTTACAATTTCTTCTTGTATAACACCATCTATAATCCAGATAGGTTTTGTATCACCCAAGATTGATGAAGATCCCCTTATTGTAATTCTAGGTGCAGCTCCAAAGGTTCCTGTTACATTTTGCACACTTACTCCGGCCGCTCTTCCTTCAAGTGCTCTTGAGATATCGGCAACTCCATCTAGCTTAATATCTTCGGCTTTAATGGTTTGAGAAGCTCCTGTAAACAACTCTCTTCTTACATTTTGATATCCTGTTATAACGACTTCATCTAAATCTGCAAAATCTTCTTCCATAACGATATCGATAACCGTATTGCTACCAACGGTTATAAATTTGGTTATCATACCAATAAAACTCACCTTTAGCACTTCGCCTTCGGTTGCATTGATAGCATAATTTCCATTAAAGTCTGTTTGAACACCTCGCGAAGTGCCTTCTATTATTATATTAACTCCCGGCAATGGCAATCCATCAGTCGCCGCTGTAACATTTCCCGATATTTGCCGCTGGACATTCGAATCCGGATCTTCTATTTTCTTATTTAAAATGATCTGGCGTTCATTTATGGAGTAGATAAGCTTTTCTTTATTTACAACTTTATCTAAAACTTTACTAATAGTTTCATTTTTAATTTGAATGTTGCCCAAGACTTTTTTTAATTCAGGCAGTACTTCATCGCTGTAAATAAATACAAATTCACTTTGGTTTTCTATAGATTCAATCATCCTCATTAATGTAGCCTTTTTAATGTCTATTCTCAATTTCTTGCCCTGAGAATATGAGTTTGAAAAAGAATACAATGAAAATAGGACTAAAAAGACAGAGAGACTCTTCATTACAAATAGAGTTTTGTTTCTAAAATCCAAGAGGGAATCATAGAAATTTTGGTTATTTTTCATAAATTTGAGTAAGTTTTTAATTAAACATTAAACTGCCTGTACAGCAGTTTATTTTTTAGGTGGAGAATGTTGGCGCATTCTCCGCTTTTTTTTTACTTCAATACATATTTTTTGTCATTTATTATTTCGAATTTAAATTTTGTTGTAGTTGTCAAATTTTCAAGGGTTTTTTCTATGTTGTCATTTAGGTCTAGTTTTCCGCTTACGTTTATATTTTTTGCATCGGCTATGTTCTCAAAAACTATTTTCACATTGTAAAAGCGTTCTATCTTTCTAACAATATTCATTATTGATTCACTCTCAAAGTACAATAGTCCGGAAGTCCATAATGTGTAGTTATCTGTATTAACATATTTAATGTTAACACGTTTTTCGGTTTTATTCCAGGAAGCTAATTGCCCAGGTTTTAAAATTGCTCTTTGCGTATTAAATATATTTTTCTCGACAACAACAACTTTACCTTCGGTTAAAACCGTTAGAATCTCTGGATCTATAGGGTAAGCAGATACGTTAAACTTTGTTCCAAGCACTTCTATTAAAATTTTTTCATCGATGGTTTTTACCACAAACGGCTTTTCTTTATTAGTAGCTACTTCGAAAAAAGCTTCTCCAGAAAGAAATACTGTTCGATCGTCTTCGGCAAACTCCTTAGGAAACACAAACCTTGTTCCTGCATTAAGGTGTACCACAGAACCATCTGATAATATGACTTTACTTCGTTTGCCAAAAGGTACAATTAATTTGTTAAAAAGTAAAGATTTTCCTTCATTCTTTATATCAACCTTTATGGTATCTCTTTCATTTAATACAACATTTCCCTGTTTGGTATATTCGATTACTGATTTTTTTTCATGTATTAATAAAGGGGTTCCTGCTTCTATAACCAATCGTGTATTTGTTTTTGCAGTAGAATCTAGAGACACCTCATTTATTTCTTCATAAATAAAATTGTTGGATCTTTTATAGCTGTTATTAATAATCACCGCTGTGCCCACTAGTAATAGCACAAATATTGCTGCATATTTATATGTTTTCTTTACTAAGCTGTATACTTTATTGGACTTATCCTTTGTATCTATTTTATTTAAAATTTTAGTAAATACTTCTTCTTTTTCTTCTTCAGACAACCGAACATCTTCAGTTTTTATATCTATTAAAATTTCCTTTAAAACATTAATAATTTCCTCTTCCTGGGGATTCTCCTCTATATAGTCCTTCCAAAAACGGTTAGTTTCTGGTGTTGGATTGTATACCCAACTTAGGAAAGCATCATTTTCTATATATTTAGAATAAAGGTCCATAAACTTGCTTTTATTTTCATAGGGTACAAATTCTTATTTTTGTGGACACTTTTTCTGAGTTTTTTTTAATAAAAACTTACAAACACCCACAAACACTGCAAACAAAAAGCAGATTTACTTAAAATAATTGAAATAAATCGTTAAGTTTTTACAACTGAGATAATATTAAAAGAAGATACACACCAGAGTTCGTAGTTGTATTGAATATAGGATTTTTTCGTAATTTTTTTATGACCCTATACACTTGTTTACGTACAGAATTATGGTTGATATTTATAATTTCTGAAATCTCGATGTAACTGAATCCTTTGGTAAACCTTAAGTAGAGTATTTCTTGTTGCTTAGGTGTTAACTCTTTGATTATTTTGGCAACAAGTTCTTTTTGATGTTCTTCAACTTCTGTACTGATGGTCTTGGTTTCAATATTATAGGCTGTAATAAAGGAAAGATTTTCGTGTTCTGGCAAGTGGCTTTTTTTCCGTTCTTTTTTTAGCTCCCTAAACATGGTATGTTTAAGTGCCTTGAATAAATAAAACCTTATATTCTTGGGGGTTGAAATTTGTTTTCTATGCTCGTAAATGTCTAAAAAAACATCTTGAATACAGTCTTTTACAAAACCCTTTTCTGGGTTTAGTTTCATACCATACGAAAACAAAGCATCTACATTTAAATTATAAATGGATGTAAATGCATTTTTATCTCCATTTACAAATTTAATCCAAACCTCTTCAGACTCTTCTTGTATTGTTTCCTCTATAATACTCATTAATTATAACAGATGTATACGATTTAGGTTAGCTTTTGTTCGTATATAAAAACAAAAAATTCTTTTCGTTTACTAAAAAACGAAAAAATATTTATCCTCAGAAATGTCTATGGCCTAGAACCAAAAATCAATCCATCTTTTTTGATGTAATAAGCTACAAACAACTGTACAACTGCATTATTCTTTACAATTTTTTCAAATGTCAACTTTAAACAATTTAGTGAAAATATTTAAAATAAAGAAAGCCAGCTACAAATGCTGGCTTTCTTTTTAAATATTAGTTATCTGTTTAAAAGATGAACTTAAATATTTATTTTGAGTTAGTCGGTTGCAAACATCTTAATATTAAATCAAAAAAGCAAAAAAACTCATAAAAAAAGCAATAAATTGCAATAATTTTACTTTTTTAAAATTACCAAATCCTTAAAATACAACCATTTTCATGAAGATATATCAAAAATAAGTGTATTAAAAAGAATATTTAACAATACTAACTGTTAAATCCATATAAAAATGAATAAATTTATTAGGCATGCATAATAATTAGTATGTAAAATTATAAATTTGGCAATATTCTTATGTAAATGTTATTAAAAAACCATTCCAAGTATTCTTTAGAGTGTGGTACAGATGAAGCAGGACGCGGTTGTTTGGCTGGCCCTGTTACTGCGGCGGCTGTTATTTTACCAAAAAAATTCGAAAATACTTTACTAAACGATTCTAAGCAATTAAGCGAAAAGAAAAGGGAAATTTTAAAACCAATTATCGAAACTCAAGCGCTTACATTTGGCGTTGCACATATCTTTCAAGAAGAAATTGATAGCATAAATATTTTGAATGCTTCTATTTTAGCCATGCACAAATCTATAGACTCGTTAGCTAAAAAACCAGAATTTATAATTGTTGATGGCAATAAATTTAAACCTTATAATGGTATTCCTTTTGAGACTATTATTAAAGGTGACGGGAAATATTTGAGTATTGCAGCCGCATCGGTTCTAGCAAAAACACATCGGGATATGTATATGAATACCATTCATAAAGAATATCCTATGTATAATTGGAAACAAAATAAAGGCTACCCTACTAAAGAGCATCGAGCTGCTATAGAAAAATATGGTATAACAAAGTACCACAGAAAATCGTTTAGACTTTTACCCGAACAATTAAAATTAGATATTTAGTGAGTTACTTGCTAAGCTTTTATACCTACTATAAAATGAAAAATATGTAGGTTTGTATAAATTAATTTATTTTATGAGATTTTTTTGTTTTTCCCTCCTTTTCTTATTGATCTTTAACTGCTCTAACACCAAAACAAATCGCTCAGAATTAATTGACTTTGTACCCAAAAATGCTACTGTAGTTTTAAAAACTTCAAATCTTGAAAGTTTAAAAAGTAGTATTGACAATAGTGATTTTTTACAAAAGATTTCCAACACAGATTCGTACCAAAAATTAGAAAACACATTAGGCAACTTATGGTATTTAAAACCTACAAGCGACATCTTAATTTGCTTGTCTAAGGACCTAAAGGACAGCCTACAATACTCGATTATAACAAAGTATAACAAACAGTTATTTAAAACAGACTCGTTACCAAACTATATTGAGGAAACGCTTGCTTATAAAAACAAAACAATAACAAAATCTACATTAAACAACAACACATTTTATAGTACGGTAATAGATAGTGTTTTTGTGGCTTCTTCTTCAAAAGACAATATTAATGCTCTTTTTAATAATAACACTGCTACTGATGCTGAACTAGAGAAAACATATGCCATAGTTGGTAACGACAAAACCTTATCAACCATTTTAAAACCTGGTAATACTTTTTTAGAATCACTGTTTATTGAAGATTCGCTTTCACATAAACCGTTTACCAATTATGTGGCCGCAGATGTTAGTATAAGTCAGGACGAAATTCTTTTTAATGGGGTTACTAAAGCTGTAGACTCATCAAAAAGCCTTATCAATATTTTTAAAAACACCATCCCTCAAGAAAATCAAATTCAAAACATAACACCTTCTAATAGTGATGGTTTTATGAGTTTTACTTTTAACGATTACGACATTTTTAAAACCAATTTAGACCGGTTTAACAAAAAAGATTCCATAGTCAATAAAACAACGCTTTTTAATGATATTATTGAAGTTGGCGTTATTTATGAAGATAAAAACCATGCTATTGTACTAAACTCTATTGATGTTATTGCTACTAAAGATGCCCTTTTAAGTGAACAAAATAGAATAGGTTCTTATAGAGGTGTTGCTATTTTTGGTTTTAGTCTCCCATCGTTATTTACAGAAACATTCGCGCCATTGGTATCATTCAACAAAGCCAATAAATACTGTATTCTAGATAATTTTTTCGTATTTGCCGGCAGTACCGAAATGCTTCAAAACATTATTGCCAACTATCAAAACAAAACAACATTTAGCGAAAAAAACTATTTTCAGGATATAAAAAACAATTTAAGTGATGCTTCTTCATTAATGCAAGTGGTAACCCCAACCTCTTTAAATACCATTATAAATAAGAACCTTAAAAAAAATTCGGATTATAAACTAGCAGATTACAATACATCTGCATTGCAATGTATTTATGAAACCAATTTTGCCCATGTAAATGGCGTAATTAAAAAGAATAAAGTAAAAGGATCTTTAAATTCAGTTTCAGAAGAGCTAAACATAAAACTGGATACAGACATTTTAACCAATCCGCAATTTGTTAAGAATCATATTACCAAACAAAAAGAGATTGTTGTACAAGACATAAACAACAATTTATATCTAATTTCCAATAAAGGAAAAATTCTTTGGAAAAAACAAATACAAGGTGCCATATTAGGAAGCGTTAAACAAATTGACATTTATAAGAATGGTCGATTACAACTAATTTTCACAACTCCAAACAGACTGTACGTAATTGATAGAAATGGTAACGATGTAACGCCATTCCCTATTAGATTTAATGACGAAATCACACAACCTCTAGCTGTTTTTGACTACGACAAAAACAAAAACTACAGGTTATTGGTTACACAAGGCAAACGTATTTTAATGTATAACGTTAAAGGCCAAACCGTAAGTGGTTTTACATTTAAATCTGCTAACAACACTATTACATGCGAGCCTAAACATTTTAGAATTGGGACTAAAGACTATATTGTATTTAAAACCAAAAGCAAACTTTATATTTTAGATAGAACGGGGAAAACCAGAGTTAAACCAAAAACGGCTAACTCGTATTCTAACCAACCTATTTACTTATATAACAACAATTTTACGACAACAAGTTCGGATGGGAATTTAATAACTGTAGATGCCAAAGGCAATGTATCTACTAAAGATTTAGACTTGTCTGAAAAGCATTTTTTAGAAACTTCAAGTAAAAGCCTCGTTGTGTTTGACGAAAACAAACTATCCATTAAAAGGAAGACTACAGAACTTGATTACGGTGATTACTCGGCACCGCGCCTTTTTTATATCAACGATAAAATCTACGTAGCTATAACAGATAAACAAGCTCATAAAATTCATCTTTACGATAGTCAGGCTAAATTACTACCCAACTTTCCGGTTTATGGTAACTCACCAATTGTTTTAGACAACATTGATAAAGACAGAAATCTTGAGTTTGTAAGTAAAGGGGAGGATAATTCCATTATCTTATATCAAATAAACTAATTCTTAACACAAAAAGAAAACTTTTCCTACGTCTGTTTGTTTACACATATTATTGCTGCAAATCTTTTGTATATGAAAAACTAATTTTTATCTTTAAGGCAGCTATTAATCAATTATTTACGATAAAAACCAAAAAAACTTATAGCAATTTTTTAATGCGAATATTAAATAATAAGCGTGATTATTTTGTTAATACATAGCTGCTTTATTTTATTCATATAACGATAACCAAATCGTTAAGTCCCCGAATCTAGAACGTCAAAGTCACAGCTTTGGCGTTCTTTTTTACAGTTAATTCTAATTATTTTAATAGTATTGCATACTTAAAAAGCAACACATGATTTCAAGAAAAAACGCTTCAATTTCAAAATTCATTATTCATAAAGTTGGAAACAAGTTTAACGACACTAAAAATGCCTTTTCTGAGAATACTGTCGATTTTGACGAAGCTAGCTACGATTTAATTCTTCCGTTTTTGCTTCGTCCATTTGGTAGTGTCGTGCAGAGTTATCGGTTTAATCATCATGCTAGTATAGCTTTAAACGAGATTAACAACTATAGCTCACAGCTGTTTAATGATGAAGATGCTTTTATAGACGTTTCAAAACATATTGTAACTCACTTATACGAGCAATCTACCTCGGCCAATATAAAAACTGGCGATGTACTGGTCGCCTTGTTCGAGGGTATTGAATACCAGGACATGACTACCAATGCCATCGGTATTTTTAAAATAGAAAGTAAGGTTAATTTCTTTCAAACTTTTTTGGAAAATAAGAGTTACGATGTATTAGTACAAAATGGAATTAGCTCTAAAAAATTAGATAAAGGCTGCTTAATTTTAAACCAGAGCGATACCGAGGGTAATATTATTTTAAGTGTAGACAATAATAGCTATGATGCGCAATATTGGATTAATCAGTTTTTAAATATTAAATATGCCGATGATGCCAACAACCATACCCAGCAATACATTGAGCTTTGCAAGGAATTCTCAACAGAAGTTATAAAAAACAGCTATGGCGTCCAGGAACAAAATATCTTTTTGGCTAAAACAGTAGACTTTTTTAAAGAAAATGAAGTTGTAAATGTTGAACGTTTTAAAGAAGATATTTTTGAAGAAGAAAAACAGATTAGGCAGTTTGAAGATTATAAAAAAGAATACGAAGGCGAACAAAATCTAGTTCTTAGAAATCAGTTTGATGTTTCCGAACGTGTATTTAACAAAGAAAAGAAAAAGATAAAAACCGATATTAAATTAGATACCAACATACAAATTAAACTGGATATTGATGCACCCGATGCTTCTGCAGAATATTTAGAACGTGGGTACGATGATGAGAAAAAAATGCATTACTATAAAGTGTTCTTTAATGCCGAAGATTAACCAACCGAAACATTGAGATAGGCATTCTTCGTTTTATTTTTAACTTTGAGTATGAAAGACAAGCATTTTAACTACGACAAAGAACTGGCCAAATTGCATACAGAATTGGTGCATTTGCAAGAATGGATAAA
This sequence comes from Flavivirga eckloniae, assembly GCF_002886045.1. Lineage (NCBI taxonomy): Bacteria > Pseudomonadati > Bacteroidota > Flavobacteriia > Flavobacteriales > Flavobacteriaceae > Flavivirga > Flavivirga eckloniae. Next base: position 1,891,017 of record NZ_CP025791.1, read on the forward strand.
AAAACAAGGTTTAAAAGTTGTTATCGTTTTTGAAGGTAGAGATGCCTCGGGTAAAGGCGGTACTATTAAGCGGTTTACAGAACCTTTAAATCCCCGCATATGTAAAGTTGTGGCACTTGGTGTTCCTACCGAAAAAGAAAAAACCCAATGGTATTTCCAGCGATACGTAAAATATTTACCGGCTGCTGGAGAGATTATTCTTTTCGACAGAAGTTGGTATAACAGGGCTGGTGTAGAAAAGGTAATGGGATTTTGTACCGACGAAGAATACGATGAATTTTTACGTTCATGTCCTGAATTTGAACGGATGCTTGTTCGCTCTGGTATTATACTTTTAAAATACTGGTTTTCTGTTGGCGACGAAGAACAAGAAAGGCGTTTTAAAAACCGTATTTCAAACCCATTAAAACGCTGGAAATTTAGTCCCATGGATCTAGAATCGCGTTCCAGGTGGCTAGAATACTCAAAAGCAAAAGACGATATGTTTGCCCATACTGATACGAAACAAGTGCCTTGGTTTGTTGTTAACTCAGACAACAAGAAAAAAGCACGATTAAATTGTATTAGTCATGTGTTGAGTCAAATACCATACGAGAAAATGAATATAGAGCCCGTAGATCTTCCTGATTTACCCGATTACGAGAGTTACGTGCGTCCACCTATGAATTATCAGACCTTTGTTCCTGAAAAGTATTAAATAACGTTTATAAAAAGCATAGGTATAAAAACCTATTAAAATGTTAAACCTCATTAAAGTGTTGCATATACAACTCGAATCAGTTACATTTGCTAAATGGATTTTGAATTACAACAATGTGTTGGAGCCCGATTAAGGCGTTTATCTAGACAAACAGATCATTTGTTTAGAAAATGTTTAAAGGGCTATGATATTTCCGAGAATCAAATGACATTGTTATTTGCATTACATGTTTCAGGGAAAATTGAACAAGGTTTATTGGGTAAAGAACTGGTAATAGACAAATCTTCGATGAGTAGAAACATGTCCTTACTTTCAAAAAAAGGATACATTATTAAAAGTAATGATTATCATCCACAGGTAGAACTCTCTAAAAAAGGTGAAGACATCGTGTTAAAACTCATTCCCCTTTGGAAACAAACTATGGATACTATTTATGAAAAACTTGGTGATGAGGGTATGGAAATGATAGAAAATATTGAAAGCAAATTGATTTAATCTTTTTTTAAAAATTTAAATGTTGCAGATACAACATCAAATAAATTATCAAACTATGGAAAACATTAAAATTTTAGTTACAACAGCCAACGGTCATACTGGATTTCCTGCAGCAAAAGAATTATTAGACCTTGGCTTTAAGGTTAAAGCGATGATAAGAAACATTAACAGTCCGAACGCGCAAGAGTTAAAAAGACTAGGTGCCAAATTGTTTGTTGGAGATATGAATGATATTCATGGTGTGTTTATTAGCAAACCTCACCTTAAAAAATTTGAAAGAGAACAAGAAATCCCCTTTTTTTTAAAAGGGATGAAATATGTTCTGGAAAATGAAAATTGGATACAATCGCATGCATAGAGAAGAAAATAGATTCAGAATAAATAACCCTGACTGTTTAGCGCAACCTTACACACCTTGTTCCATCTTAAATATACAAACCTAAATTAGATAAAATATGCCCCATAAAAAAATTTCCTTATTAATAACAATAATCATTTTTATTGTATGTCATTCTGCTTGTAGTAAAGATGACAACCCTCCTAATGACAATCCTCCTATTGAAGAACCTCAAGAAAAAGATGTTCCTTTTGATGAAGTAATCACAATACCTGTAGTGGTACATGTGGTTAATTATAAACCTGATCCATTTACCATTAGTGATGAAAAAATCAAATCACAAATTTATGTATTAAATCAAGATTTTAGAAAAAAGAATCCTGATCATTTAAAAACACCTGATGAATTTAGTCATTTAGTAGCCGATGTGGGTATTGAGTTTTATTTGGCAACCAAAGATCCTAATGGTAATGCTACAACGGGAATCGTTAGAACAGAAACTGATCGCAAATTGGAGGAAGATGATGTATTTTTTACAGAAAAAGGCGGACAGGATGCATGGCCTAGTGATAAATATTTAAATATTTGGATTAGAGATGTTAAGGATCGTAATGGAAATCTAGCCTTTCTTGGCAGCGCTCAATTTCCAGGAGGGGACCCAAGAACAGATGGCATAATAGTTGAAGTCTCTGTATTTGGAACATTGCCTCCATTAGCCCCCAGATATAATTTAGGTAGAACGGCTACGCACGAAATTGGACACTGGTTGAATTTGTTTCATATATACGGGGAACATGGTAGTTGTGAAAAAGGAGACTTAGTCGATGACACACCTAATCAAAAATCTGACTATGTAGGAAACCCAACACACCCTCAAAAGTCATGTAACAGCAACGATATGTTTATGAACTTTATGGATAAAGTAGATGATCAATCCATGTATATGTTTACCATTGGACAAAAAAGAAGAATACGAGACCTTTTTAATCCAGATGGCTTAAGAAGGAAACTATATCTTAACAATAAGTCAAATTAAACTATTACAAGATTAATTATTGCTCTTATTTAAACACTATTCCAGCGGCAAAAGAATTATTAGACCTTGGCTTTAAGGTTAAAGCCATGATAAGAAACATTAACAGTCCGAACGCGCAAGAGTTAAAAAGACTAGGTGCCGAATTGTTTGTTGGAGATATGAATGATATTCAGGGTGTGTTTATTAGCAAACTTCACCTTAAAAAATTTGAAAGAGAACAAGGAATCCCCCTTTTTTTTATAAGGGATGAAATATGTTCTGGAAAATGAAAATTGGATACAATCTCATACATAGAGAAGAAAATAGATTCAGAATAAATAACCCTGACTGTTTAGCGCAACCTTACACACCTTGTTCCATCTTAAATATACAAACCCAAATTAGATAAAATATGCCCCATAAAAAAAATTCCTTATTAATAACAATAATCATTTTTATTGTATGTCATTCTGCTTGTAGTAAAGATGACAACCCTCCTAATAACAATCCTCCTATTGAAAAACCTCAAGAAAAAGATGTTCCTTTTGATGAAGTAATCACAATACCTATAGTGGTACATGTGGTTAATTATAAACCTGATCCATTTACCATTAGTGATGAAAAAATCAAATCACAAATTTATGTATTAAATCAAGATTTTAGAAAAAAGAATCCTGATCATTTAAAAACACCTGATGAATTTAGTCATTTAGTAGCCGACGTGGGCATTGAATTCAAACTTGCTGATACCGATCCTAATGGTAATGCTACAACGGGAATCATTAGAACAGAAAGTGATGTTATCGCCAGTGATGGTCACTCTATCGAAGGAGATACACCTATTACAGAGTTAAGGTTATATTTTACAGATAAAGGTGGACAAGATGCTTGGCCTAATGACAAATACTTAAATATTTGGATTGCAGATTATAGCACTTCTAATGGTAGGTTAACACTTCCTGGTTATGCCAATCCACCAGGTTCAGACCCAAGAATAGATGGTGTAGTGATGGATCCGAGAGTTTTCGGAATGCTACCTCCATTACACCCCGCACATAAATTTGGCAGAACAGCGACCCACGAAATTGGCCATTGGCTTAACCTATTACACATTTATGCTGGTCAAAGAAAGTGCGATTCTTCAGATCTTGTAGACGATACTCCAACTCAATATGAATCTTACTCTGGAAACCCTACTCATCCTCGAAAGTCATGTGGTAGCAATGATATGTTTATGAATTTTATGGATTATGTGAATGACGAGTCCATGTATATGTTTACCATTGGACAGAAAAAAAGAATGCGAGACCTTTTTAATCCAGATGGCTTAAGAAGGAAACTATATCTTAACAATAAATCAAAGTCAAATTAAACTATTACAAGATTAATTATTGCTCTTATTTAAACACTATTCTTATAAATTAAGCGCAACCATTTAGAGTTTGTAATTCAGTATATAACTATAAAAGGTAAATTAATTGGAATACTAGGAAATAGACAAGAAGATATCGATTTTAATATTTATAATCATATGGTAAGTATGGAGACTTCCGTGTGATTATAAATATTAAACTCTTATAAATTCTGCTTCAAACAGATTAACAAAATGTTTTAGAAGTTTTTCCTTTACGTCTTCCATGGAGACTTCTTTTTTACCTAGCTCTACATTTAAAGATGTTACAGCTTTACCACGAATACCACAGGGGATAATATTATCAAAATACCCCAAGTTAGCATTTACATTTAGTGCAAAACCATGCATCGTTACCCAACGACTCGCTCTCACTCCCATAGCACAAATTTTACGAGCAAAGGGTGTTCCTACATCTAACCATACTCCCGTTTCTCCCTTACTGCGTTCTGCTTTTAAACCATACTCTGCAAGAGTTAGTATAATCATTTCTTCTAAAAACCGAAGGTACTTGTGTATGTCTGTAAAAAAGTTTTCTAAATCTAAGATAGGATACCCTACAACTTGCCCCGGGCCGTGATAAGTAATATCACCTCCGCGGTTAATTTTATAAAAAGTAGCCCCTTTTTCAATAAGCTGTTTTTCGTTTAAAAGCAAATTAGACAAATCGCCGCTTTTACCTAGAGTATAAACATGCGGATGCTCTACAAACAAAAAATGATTCTTCGTTTGCAAACCTGCTTCTTCTCGCCTGTTTTTAATTTTGGTATCTACAATGGCTTTAAACAATGCTTCCTGGTAATCCCAAGTTTGTTTATAATCTTTTAAGCCTAAATCTTGTAGTTCAATTTGCTTATTCAAAATACTAATTCTCTAACACAACTTCTATATTTAAAGCTTCCGGGTTTGTTATATATTCCATAAAACCAAACTCTACAGTAAAGCTTTTTCTGTCGGCACTAAACATAGCCTTTTCGTTCGACACAGATTTAATAGGCTTCGGAAAGTGATAGTTTAGCTTGTACATTGAAGACCCAAACATAGCAGCCATTTCTCCCAAACTATCTGTTGCTTTTTTATAAGCTTCCTTATCTAATATTTTAGCAACACGCTTAAACACTTTTCCATTATATTCATAATCGAGCATCGTATGCCCATCTCCTCCAATAGAAGAAAACGGATTGGACTTTGCACTACTTTTAGCTCCTTTTTGCATACTACTAAAATCATTCATCGCCTTAAACATATCCTGAAGCTCACTTACTTCTTTAAATTCTGTAAACATATCAAACTTCATTTCCGAAGTTTTTGGGTTCATAACCATATGCATACTAAACGGTTCTAAGCTCTTTAATTTTAATTGCTCTTCTTCCGATAATTGCGAAATACTATCGCGTTTTTCTTCTAATAATTCTTTAAAACTAAAAGTAGAATCTACAGCCTTTTCTTGACTATTATTCATTTCTTTTCCCGCCATTTGCATAAGTTGAGTGCCATCAAAAGAAAATTCCATTCTTCCAGAGCCATCATCATTTATATAAATGTTTTCAGAAAACTGACAACTAGTAAAAACTATAGAAATAATAAAAACGATAAGGGGATAAAATCTGTTCATTGTAATTAAATTTTAGTTTAATTTAGTGAACAAAGATACATCTTTTATCTATTTGGGTTATTTATAATAACAAGTGCTGCTATAACTCCTGGTACCCAGCCGCAAAGCCATAATAAAAAGACAATAAATATAGAGCCACAACCCTTATCGAGAACAGCCAAGGGAGGACAAATTATAGATAGTAAAACTCTCCAAAAACTCATAGTTTGATTTATTTAATACTGAACTTATTTCAGTGTAGATTGATGATTGCTTATTTGACGTTATTGCTTCAATTTTGTTACAGTTTATGTTAGAAGCAATTAAAGAAAAATTCCTTCTACTCCTAGACCACAAATATACTGTAAGAAACACCAATTTTCGAACCCAAAAAAATCGTAAATCAATAATCGTAAATCGTAAATCAAATGATTATCTTTGTGCCTTTAAAATTCACACAGTATATAGAATATGTCGCAATTATCAGAGCAAGAGCTTGTAAGAAGAGAAAAATTAGCAAAATTACGTGCATTGGGTATTAATCCCTACCCTGCAGACTTATACCCAGTAAACCATACCTCCAAACAGGTTAAAGATGAATTTGAAGAAGGCAAACAGGTTATTGTTGCTGGTAGGTTGATGATGATAAAAGTACAAGGAAAAGCTAGTTTTGCTCAATTACAAGATGCTGAAGGCAAAATACAGGTATATTTTAATCGCGATGAAATTTGTCCGGGAGAAGACAAAGAAAAATACAACGAAGTTTTTAAAAAACTTATAGATTTTGGAGACTTTATTGGTATTGAAGGCGAACTGTTTACAACAAAAGTAGGTGAGAAAACGGTTAAAGTTAAAAATTTCACCTTACTAAGTAAGGCTTTAAAACCCCTACCATTACCAAAGGAAAAAGATGGTGTTGTGTATGATGCGTTTACCGATCCAGAACAACGTTACAGACAGCGTTATGCAGATTTAGCAGTAAACCCGCAAGTAAAAGACGTTTTTGTAAAACGCACCAAACTGTTTAACGCCATGCGCGAGTTTTTTAATAACTCTGGATACTTTGAAGTTGAAACGCCTATTTTACAGCCAATACCTGGTGGTGCAGCTGCACGTCCTTTTGTAACACACCACAATGCTTTAGATATTCCGTTATACATGCGAATTGCTAACGAGCTATACTTAAAACGGTTAATTGTTGGTGGGTTTGATGGGGTATACGAGTTTTCTAAAAACTTTAGAAACGAAGGTATGGACAGAACTCATAACCCTGAGTTTACTGCCATGGAAATCTATGTGGCCTACAAAGATTACAATTGGATGATGGATTTTTGTGAACGTTTATTAGAGCATTGTGCTATAGCTGTAAACGGAACCACTAAAGCTACTTTTGGTGAACACGACATAGACTTTAAAGCGCCATATGCTCGTGTAACTATGGCAGACTCTATTAAGCATTTCACAGGATTTGACATTACAGGAAAAACCGAAGATGAAATTAGACAAGCTGCTAAGGATTTGGGTGTTGAAGTTGATGAAACTATGGGTAAAGGCAAACTTATCGATGAAATTTTTGGTGAAAAATGTGAGGGTAATTATATACAACCAACTTATATAACCGATTATCCTAAGGAGATGAGTCCACTTTGTAAAGAGCACAGAGATAATCCGGAATTAACCGAGCGTTTTGAGCTAATGGTTTGTGGTAAAGAAATTGCCAATGCTTATTCTGAGCTTAATGATCCTATTGACCAACGCGAACGTTTTGAACATCAGCTTAAATTAGCTGCTAAGGGTGATGACGAAGCTACAGAGTTTATCGATCATGACTTTTTACGTGCTTTAGAGTATGGTATGCCTCCAACATCTGGTATGGGCATAGGTATGGATAGATTAATTATGTTTTTAACCAATAACCAGTCGATACAAGAGGTATTGTTCTTCCCACAAATGCGACCAGAAAAGAAAGCTCCGGCCATAAGTGAAGAAGGAAAAGCACTTTTAGAGCTCCTGAAGAAAACTGAGCGTTTAGCGCTTAACGATCTTAAATCGCAGTCTGGCTTATCGAATAAAAAATGGGACAAAACTATTAAAGAGCTAACTAAAAATAGTTTAGCCAAAGTTGAAAAAACAGATGATGGTTTATTTGTTGAGATGACTTAACAAGTAAAATCAAACAATATAAAAAAAGCCAGTAATTTAAAATTACTGGCTTTTTTTTACTAACAATTTATTAAACTTAAAAACAACTAATTATCTTCTGTCGCCCTACCCTATAAAGCGAGCTTTGGGCAACCTTTTTATATCTCTACGTCCTCTTCTATTTCGAATAGTTCAATCAAACTCCAATCTAAATCTCCCTTTCCTTTTAAAGGGTTAAAGTTTTTTGGCAAGTAACCTTTCGTATCGAAACCTAGATCTACGTCTTCCTCAACTTCGCAAATGTCTATCGTATTCCAATCTAAATCTCCTTTTCCTTTTAACGGATTGAAGTTTTTCGGTAAATAATCTTTAGTATTAAAACCAAGTTCTACCTCTTCTTCAATTTCGTAAACTTCTATACTACTAATGTCTAAATAGTGGCTTATTTCGCAAGTAGACATATTAATTCCATCTGTGCTCCCGTTTACAATATCCATTGTATTTAACGTAAACAATGAGCTTAAAATAAAGGCTAATTTTACCATAATGATTAATAGTTTTTCTGATTGACTCTACAAAATTGACGTGTTTTTTTGAAAGTAATTACATGGGTTTAGAAACATTTAACACAATAGGCTAATGTTTTATATTTTATTTAAGAACACATGAATTGAGATGTTAATTTTTTAAGAGTTAGCACTTTATAAAATGAATAATTACTCTATAATAATCATTCCATTTTACAGTGATTTTAATTTAAGGTGTGCTTAAAAATTAAATTATTCAGATAACCAACCATACTTTATGCAAAAAAAGATCTAGATATTTTGAAACATTTATAAGACTAACATAAAACAGTTCTATAAAATCTGATTTGCCCTTTTCAAAAAAGTCTCATGCTTTATCAGGTTAAAATGACTCCCGCCATCTAGTGTTGTAAAAGTAGTGTGAGCAGCCGGAGCTTCTTTAAATAGTTTTTGGGCAGATTCATAAGGCACAATCCTATCATTAGTCCCATGAAACATAGATATCGGGCAATTTACCTGAGATATAAATTTATAGCTAGGAAGTTTATATTTTAGCATGTACTCTATAGGAAAAATGGGAAACTTAGATTTTGCCACATCCGTCATACTATAATATGGTGTTTCTAAAATTAATTGCTTGGGCTTGTTCTTTGATGCCACATAAGTAGCCATACCCGTTCCCAAGGATCTTCCATAAACGGTAATATCACTTTCCGAATAGTGCTGCTTTAAATAATCGTAACAATATTGCGAATCGTTGTATAAAGCCGATTCACTTAACTCGCCTGTGCTTTTTCCATAAGTTCTATAATCTATGACTAAAACATCATACTGTTTTTTAACAAAAAACTGGGTAACTATTCCCCAACGGGATAAATCACCTGCATTGCCATGAAAGTATAATACAACACCTTTGGGGTTGTCTATTTTAAAATGTAGAGCGTTAATATTTGCGCCATCGGTCTGTAAAAACAGTTCCTCAAAAGGATATGGAAATTCGTAATTAAAATCTTGTGGTAATACCGAAGGATGAAATAGTATTTTCTCTTGCTCGAAATATAGGAAGGCTCCTCCTATAATATATAAACTAATTAAAACAATGGCTAACCTTTTAAGCCTTCGTTTTATTTTTCTTTGACGCGTGTTTAACATGTATACTTGTAGTTGATAAATCTATTTTTTCTGGAACTCTATTTAGAATTTCATGAATCATTTTATGATACGATTCAAAGTTATTTAAATTTTTGTGTCCGCCGCCTATAACAGAATGCAATTTAGTAAGTTTAGGATTTACCTTTGATAGTTTTATGCTAGTTTTAAACGGAATAAGTTTATCGTTCGTTCCATGTATAATGTGTATGGGGCATTGTACATACTTTAACCATTTATAAGTTGGCAACGGATATTTTAGTAAAATCGATAGCGGCATAAAAGGCGCATAACGTGCTGTCACCTTGGTTAAACTATAATAAGGAGCATCTAAAATAAGCATTTTGGGGTGATTCATGGAGGCTAGCTTGGCAGCAAATCCAGAACCTAGAGATCTGCCATAAAGTATAATTTTATCTTCGGCAGTAAGTTCTTTTATCTTATTGTAAATAACTTGCAAATCCCGTTTAATGGCTTTTTGCGATCGCCTTCCTGTGCTTTTGCCAAAACCGCGATAATCGACCATTAAAACATTATAACCATGCCTGGTGAAATCGACTGCAAATTTGCCCCAACCTTTAATACTTTTTGAGTTTCCTTTTAAATACAACACAACACCCTTGCTTTCTCCTTTTGGAAAAAACCGAACGCCATTGATCATTGCCCCATCTCTTGTTTCCAAATTATACTCCTTAAACGCTTGATTGTCATAATTAAACTGAAAATCCGCGGGAAGTTTTTCAGGCTTAAAGAGCATATAGTCTTGTAGATAGTACAATGCAATACTAATTGCTATATAAGCAACCAAAACAATTATAGTTATGTATAACCAATAAGGCATAGTAAAAACGCTAGTATACTAAGATACAACAAAATAGAATAATTACTTCGAAGCGTTTTTTTCTACATATTCCTTAATCGATATATCGTCAATTATAACATCGTTTAAAACAGCTTCTCCATCTTTAATATAAACTAATGCATACGTATTATTTGGTAAGGAATCCCGTTGTCTATCTCTTACGGCTACCTCTGCATCTTTCGCTTTGGTTTCTTCCATATAATATCGGTTAAACGGAAACTGTATACTTAGCTTATTCGAATATTTTGAATACCATCCCGCCTTAGCTTTAAAGTAATCGTTATCCTTATTTGGTATTAAAGCCCTACCAACTGTATCAATTTTAGCATATCCCGAACCATCGTTATTTAGATAAACATAAATTATATCGTTTCGTTTCCATAAAGAATCCTTGGTTTTATACGAATCGATTTCATAATTAAGGGTTATATACTTTCCTCTAAAGGGATCGTTCGGATCTACAGGTCGTGTTTTAAACTTGTACGCCTTTCCTTGTTCCAAAATTCTTTCTTGATTAAAAATCATCTGAGCCGGCACAAATAATTGTACCAGTGCCAGAATTATAAATATTATGAATATGTGTATTGTTTTCATTTTTATTTTTTTAGAGTTCTCTGTTTTTTTATCATGATATAATTGGTTATGAAGAAAGCGATTCCAACACCAACAAATAGCAGCCCTCTAAGTACAAAACTTATATCTGTATCGAAAAAACGACAAACAATTAGCGCTGTAATGATTAACAAACCATAATTTAAAACACCGAAATGCAATGTATCTGCCCCCGTTTTAACGACCATAATTCCCAATATTAAAACAAGCAGATTTACCAGTATTATTGAGATTCCCGGACTAAACGAACTAATTATAAAGAAGAGTGTAAAAAATATGGGAGTGTATCGGAAAAGGTTAAAATCACGAATCCATTTTTTCGAATACGAATAAACTAATAGCAGTATTACCAAACAAAAAAGTATCAACGCTACGTAAAATGCTTGTGAGTTAAAATTCATCTCACGTTTAAAAACGCCCTCCCAAAGCCAATCAAAACTCGATAATAGCAACATATACACGGTTCCTAAAGAACCTAATACCAAGTAACCATTTCGTCTTAATTTTTGATTATTAAAAAACGGTATTTTTCCTATGCCGTATAATATCCCAAATAAGAGCATATAAATTAAAAACCAAAAGTTATCGCCGCCTTTAATAAAAGCCCCCATTACAATAATAATACTTAAAGGCATAAGCCAATTAAAAACCGAAGTTATATTATGTAATGCTTTATGTTTTAATAATTTATAATAGTGCGGTAGTAACGAGACTAATAAAACACAATACATCCATGGTGTTTTATTACCAGAAAAATAACTTAAGTTACAAACGTAACTCGTTATAAAAACAATTTGTAATATAACCAGCGCGTTAGATTTTAAAAGATAAACTAACGGTAAACTAAGCAAAATCCATGTTAGTAAATATTGACTTAAGTCTCCCGAGATGTTATAAATCTGACTCACTAAAGCAATACTAGCGCCTACAGCGAAAAACAGAAACACTCCAGAAGCTTCTTTCCAGGCAGTTCCTTTATTTTTTATAATAGAATACCCTGCAATGACCTGCCCTATCATTAAGGGTATAAAAGCAAAAACAGTTTTTATGGTTCTTGAAAAATCATCCCAGTTATGAGCCAATATTAATATAATTCCTAACCCTACTAATGTAGAACCCAATACTGCAAAAATGGTTAGCAGTTTACTCGACAAATTACGCTGCTTCGATTGGTAATAAGACTCTATGTTTGAAGCAGTCTCTTTTGTTATAACCTGTTCTGCAACAAGTTCTTTTATATCCTTTTGAATTTTTGAATTCATTTTTATTTTAATTTAAAAGTTTTAAGAATACTTCCTGAAACGGATCTCTATTAACCACAGTAAAATAAAATAGAGTTCCTAACCATCCATGAAACACGCCCATGACATATATATTTTTAACCTTTAAATACACATATCCATAAAATAATGCCAGAATAAATGTTCCTAACATTAGCCACATTGAAGGATAATGAACCACAGAAAACAATATTGCTGTTATAATTATAATTAAACTTCTGTTTAATTTTCTATTATTTAATTCATGTAAATTCCCTGCAATTAAACCAATAATTAAAAACTGCTGAATACTACCCCAAATAGGATATGTTATTAAAAGCGGTAAAATATGCCATGTTAAGTTAATTGTATTTTGATAGTAACCAATACCGAGAAATAGCATAACCGAAATACCCCCAAAAGGTGCCATTAATTTTAAAATACTCTTAATATTGTCGGTTCTAAACCCCCAATATTTAATAATGCCTCTTTCAGTTTTATATCTATAAATAATGTACAGCGTCCATGATACAATTGCAAAAACAACATAGAGCAGTCTCCAATTAAGATAATCCATAAAAATAAATTTTCCGATGGCGGTTAGGATAACTCCAAATATTTCAGCTATTCTCGTCTTATCTGAAACAGGTCTAATTAATTTAATATCCGAAAACTCTATTAAATCTTTTGTGAGGTTTGGTTTCATTTTAAAAATTTGTTTAAAACCTCGCAGCGACTAACTACGAGGTTTAGGGTTATCTTACTAACCAATCATCAAAACATCCCTTTTTAATTTTGTTTTGACTAACATATCTTAAACTATTTTTTATCTTCTGCGCTTCTTTCTATATACTGCACATCTCTTGTATTCTTCTGTACAGCAATGGCAGAAAACAAGCTTAAAAGAAATGACATAGCATAAAATCCTTTTTCACTTAAAAGTAAATCGGCATTCCAAAGACCAATAATCAATAACACAATGGAGATTACTGTTGTAAACCAACTGATACTATAATAAATATCTGTAACAGGAATATTTTCCAACTTATCTCGAACTGCTTTTTGAACCGAGATTACCGAAAACAATCCAAAAAGAAGAATCGTAAAATAATAGCCTTTTTCATTTAATAACATATCGGCATTCCATAAACCAATACAATAAGACACTATTCCTACTAACAATGCAGCCCAAGACGCTCCTATAAAAGCTGACGTTGGTTTTTGATCATAAACTTTCTTTTCCTTTTTAGGTTTTGTTTCTTTCGATTTTTCATCAACCGAAACTGTTGTTTGATAATTCATAATTTTTGTTTTAATGATTACAAGGCAAAACTGCAACTCTTGCACAAAACATGAAATACAACATTTTAAAAAAACTGACGATTAAATTTTAATCATTTATTTCATTTTAACTATATTTAATATGATTTACAAATAAAGAACTGACGATTTAATGACTAATCTAAATGATATAATTTCTACTTTTTCTTCTGAAGACCAACATCGATTTGTAGCTTATTTAAGTAAAAAGAATAAACGCAGTGACGCCAAAAACATTCAACTATTTAATTACCTACTAAATGACGAGTTTGATTCTAATAAGATATGCCATAAACTCTATGGAAGTTTGAAAAAAGATGCCTATCATGCTCTAAGAAAGCGCTTATATCAATCTATAATTGATTTTATCGCCAATAGCAGTTTACAGGAAGAAAACTCAATAGATATGCAAATCATTAAGTACTTATTAGCTTCCAAGTCGTTTTTGCAACACAAACAATATAAAGTAGCTTATAAGATTTTAGATAAAGCTGAAGCATTAGCTTCAGAGCATTATTTGTTTCCGCTATTAAATGAAATCTACCACACCAAAATTCAATATGCAGATACTATACCTTCTATTTCAATTAATGAGCTTGTTAAGAAATTTGAGGCGAATCAAAAAAAACACCAACTAGAAGACCAACTTAATATTGTATATGCAAAAATCAAACAAACCTTAAACAATATTGCTTATAAAGGCGATGTTGTCGATTTTCAAACTATTCTAGACCAAACATTACAGGAACACAATATTAGCATTAGCGAATCCATGTCGTTTAAATCGCTATACCAATTAGCTACTATTGTTAGTATTTCGGCTTTCGTCACTAAAGACTATTTGCAAATCGAACCCTTTTTAATAAACACCTATAACATAATAATTGCTCACAAAGACAAGGAAAAGCAACACTTCTATCATATTCAAATTATATACCTAATTGCTAATGCCTTGTTTAGAAACAAGAAATTTAATGACTCTTTTTACTATTTAGAACTCATGCACGAGCACATGCTTATAAAGCAGAAAAAACACTATAACACTTATAAATTAAAGTACTATTTACTCTTAGCTCTCAACTATAACTATTCCAACAAACAAAACATGGCTATAGAAGTATTAGAACCTTTAATAACCGGCAAACACCCCGACACAGAATCGTTATTGGATATTCACTTAAGTCTCATCACATTCTATTTTCAGAAAAATGAGTTTAAAAAAGCGCATACACTCTTTTCCAAGTTTTACCATACCGATCATTGGTATACTGAAAAAGCCGGAAAAGAATGGGTTATAAAAAAGAATTTAATAGAAATCCTGCTTCATATTGAGCTTAAAAATATCGATTTGGTTGAGTCGCGACTTCTTAGCTTTAAAAGAAACTATTACAACTATTTAAAAAGCATCAATCAAGAACGTGTTATTACATATATGGGTTTTGTTGAATCTTATTACAAAGCACCAGAAACAGTAACTTCCAACGAATTTAAAAACGCTGTAGAAACGTCTTTCGATTGGATTAGCACTCACAAAGAAGATATTTTTGTAATAAGCTTTTATAGCTGGCTGAAATGTAAGATGAATAATCAAGACTTATACACCACTACTCTGGGTCTAATTAAACAGGCGCAACAAGAATTAATAAGGGCATAGTTCCTGATTATCAAAACTTTGACTATTTTTAACAAATGTTAAAAAAAGTATGTTTTATTGCAATATGCATTTGCAGTCTTTCTGCTTCTGCGCAACAAAAGGATAGTTTATCAATAAAAAATGGTATTGACAACCCCAGTCTTTTAACAACACATCATTTTGGTATTTTTAGTTCCAGAATTAACCCTAATTTTAAACTTGCGCCTCCTAAAAAGCCTGTACTCACTATAAGTCATGCTAGCGGAAATAATTTTCATCCTTTTGTAGAAGCGTATTTCCCAAAAGATCCAAAAGTGAGAGAGGAACAAAGCAAACTTATTTGGCACGACAGGAATTTTCACTTTATAGATCAAATATTAACGCCTGCCGATTATTTAAATATTGTTATAGATGCTATTATTAAAGAGTTTAGAATAGGCATCAACATACCTCTAAACAAAAAACACGAATTAGGAATTGCTCTACGTTCCTATTTAATAACAAAAGGCAAACATCCGTTTTCGTTTTTTTCAGGCGATGAAACCATCGAATGGTTCCACAGTAACATTGAAGGAGGGGAAGACCCTTTTGGAAGACGCTACTACGGACTTAACCAGGTTAATTTTAGATATTTCGACAGAAACGGAAATACGTTAGAGCTAAACGAAAATGGCTACTTTGTAGGAGGTATCGAATTAAGTCATTTTTACTACCCAGCCCTCTCAATAAATAGCTTAAGAAATCTTTTTGTCAATTTTGGAAGCCACTTAGGTATTAACACCTCTAAATTTAATTCGTCTCTAGATTTAGGCATTTCGGTAAATGTTATCAAAAAAGCAAAACTAAAAAACCTTTACGAGTTTAATGTTGGAGCAGGAATTAGTGTTTTGCGTAAAAACCTTATCGATTTTAAACACGTTATCGACTTAGGTAATAATCCATTTTTAGCAACAATCCAAAGCGATCTCGAAATATCCAAATACACAAGAAAAGGACACTATAATGCATTTGGTGTTAGCTATCAAATTCAATCGAGATACAATAGGCGAAGAGAAGCCGACTATTACAAACTTTTAGGCAAATGGGAAGAAATAAATGGCGGTTGGCATCATGGTGTTTCAACGTTATACAAGGCACATTCTAATTGGTCTTTTATTTATACTTATGGGCATCATAAATACACGTTTTCGATATTCTTTAAAGAAGACTTTTTGGTGAACAACGCTCCAGATCTCCAAACAGGCATTTCCTTAAAAATTCCTGTATTTAAGTAACCACATATCATTCCTGCAACATACGCTAATCTTGTTTCAGTAAGACAGGAATTCCTTTTCAACTATTGAAGTTTCTATTAAAAAGATTCCTGCCTTCATAGGAATGACAGAAACAGAGACAGCTTGTTAATATTTGGTTAAAATCAAAAAATCGTTTAAACCTTTTAAACAAGACCTAGTCCAACTTGCAAATAACTTAAAGGTATACAAAATGAAACAGTTAATAATGATTGCTATTGTATTAATATCTATTCAAGCAGTAGCACAACCAGACCGAGGAGACCGTCCGGAAAGGGCTCAAAAAATGAAAAACCTTTCTGCTGAAGAAATGGCTACTCTAAAAACAAAAAAAATGACCTTGTTTCTAGATTTAAGTGAATCACAACAAAAAGAGGTTCAAAAAATAAATTTAGAAAATGCGACTCTACGTAAAAAAATGATGGAAGAGCGCAAAGCTAGAAAAGCAAAAATAGAAGCTTTAAAGCCTACCCAGGAAGAATATCTTAAAATGAAAAATGACAGGTTGGATCGTCAAATTGCCATGAAAGCAAAAATGAAGAGCATATTAGATGAATCGCAATATGAAAAATGGGAAAAGGCTCACCTTGAAAAAGCTGCTAAAAGAAAAGACCGAAAGAAAGGTATGAAACGGAAAAATTAAACTTAGTTGATTGATTGGTTTTTTTGATGAAAAGAGGGGCGTTTGAAAAGCTGAGTTAAACTAGTCTTTTCAAACAGCCCCTTTTTTATAACGTTTTTGCAACCTTATTTACTGCAGCAATGGTAAAGTCTAAATCCTCATAAGTTAAAGCATCGGTTATAAACCAAGTCTCAAAAGCACTCGGCGCTATGTAAACGCCTTCATTTAGCATTCCATGAAAGAATTTTTTAAACGTATCATTATTCCCTTTTGCAGATGTTTCAAAATCCACAATTTCCGAGTCATCAAAATGCACAGAAATCATAGAACCCAAACGGTTTATAGTATGAACAACATTATTATCATTTAAAACTTTAGCAATACCCTTATGTAAATATGCTGTTTTCTCGGCTAAACGTTTAAAAATATCAGTGTCGTTATTCAATTCGCTAAGCATCGCTAAACCAGCGGCCATTGCTAACGGGTTACCACTTAAAGTTCCTGCCTGATACACTGGACCTAATGGCGCTAAATGATTCATAATCTCATTTCTGGCTGCAAATGCTCCAACAGGCAAACCACCACCAATTACTTTCCCAAAACAAACAATATCCGCATTAATATCAAATAATTCCTGAGCGCCTCCTTTTGCTAAGCGAAACCCCGTCATAACCTCATCAAAAATCAATAGAATGTTATGAGCATCGCATAACGTTCTTAAAGCCTCCAAGAAACCTTTTTTTGGCGGGATACATCCCATATTTCCAGCAACCGGTTCTAAAATCACACAAGCGATTTCACCTTGGTTTGCTTCAATTAATTGCGTTACATTTTCAATATCGTTATAACGAGCCAACAAAGTATCTTTAGCTGTTCCTTCTGTAACTCCCGGACTATTGGGCGTTCCGAAAGTAATAGCCCCACTACCCGCTTGTATTAAAAAAGAATCACTATGCCCATGATAACAACCCGCGAATTTTATAATTTTATCTTTCCCAGTAAAACCTCGCGCTAGACGCACAGCACTCATACAAGCTTCTGTTCCAGAATTTACAAATCGTATTTTGTCAATATTAGGCACCATCGAAACTGCTAATTCTGCAATTTTGGTTTCAATTTCTGTTGGCATACCAAACGATGTGCCTTTTTTTGCTTTTTCTACAACAGCACTAACAACAGGCTCATGAGCATGTCCCAGAATCATTGGACCCCAAGAATTAATATAATCGATTAATCTATTATTATCTTCATCATATAAATAGGCCCCTTTTGCTTCTTTTACAAAAATAGGAGTTCCTCCTACCGCTTTAAATGCTCTTACCGGAGAGTTTACGCCACCAGGTATAACCTTTTCCGCTTCCACGAATAGCGCACTACTTCTTTTATAGTTCATAAATTTATTATTGTTAGTTATGGTTTTACAACGAGTACTTGTCCTACACTTAAGGCAGTACCTCTTATTCCATTTAGTTTTTGAAGTTCCTTTACAGTAATACCGTATCGCTTTGAAATAGAGTATAACGTATCGCCTTTTAAAACCGTATATGTAGCACGATCTGCATGACCGGTATTTGCTGGTTCTTTATATTCTGTATACGCGCCTCCTAACACCTCTTTATCGTATTTATACAATTCATAGCGTTCGATAATACTAATTAACTTTTGTGGGTATTTTTTATCGGTTGCATAGCCTGCTGCCCTTAACTCTCGAGCCCAGCCCTTATAATCTTCTTTCCGAAGCCTGAAGAGCTTTGCATATCGCTTTCTATCCTTTAAAAAAAGTGAATGATCCCTAAACGAATATTTGGCATCCTTATATTTTCTAAAACACTCCTGTGCTTTATCGTCATCATGATAAATTTTACCGCCTTTCCAGCCATGGCATTTAATACCAAAATGATTATTGGCCTGTACAGAAAGTCGCCCCTTACCCGAGCCAGATTCCAGAACGCCTTGTGCTAAAGTAATGCTTGCCGGAATACCATATAAGCTCATTTCGTTTTGAGCGATGTCTTTATAATCGTCAATATACCGCTCTGTAGCATTGGCATATACTTTTGTTGAATTATCGGATGGTTTTTCCGTTCCTTTATTACTTACCGTAGTATTAGTATTCGTTTTCGGCCTCTTAGAAATGACAACCTTTTTAGAACGGCAACTAAAAAGAAAACACCCTAAACACAATACTAACGCTATTCTACTTATTCTTCTATTCAATTATTGATAAATTTTTATTTTTTAATACGGTATTCATACCATCAATTCCTTGTAAACCTCCAGTATGAATTGCTAAAATTTTCGATCCTTTTTTAAAGTACCCCTTATTAATTAAATCAAAAATTCCGAACATCATTTTCCCAGTATAAACTGGATCTAAAGAAATGGTATTCTGTCTTTTAAACTGATTGATAAACGTTACCAATTCTTCATTTATTTTTGCGTAACCTCCAAAATGGTAATCGGTTATTAAATCCCAATTGGTCTTGGTTACAAATTTACTAATATCTTGTTTTAAAAAATCACCTTTTAGGGCAGGAAAACCTAAAACTTGTTGACTAGGTTTTGAACAATTTATAAGCCCGGAAATGGTACCGCCGGTTCCAACCGAAGAGCATATATAATCAAAATCAGCATCCGTTTCACTCAATATCTCTTCGCATCCTTTAACTGCCAAGGCATTTGTACCCCCTTCTGGAACGAGGTAAAAATCTTCAAATATTTCTCTTAGTATACTTATAAAGGATTCAGATGTTTTATCCCGATATGCTTTTCTGGAAACAAACTTAAACTGCATCCCATTTTGTTTTGCAAAACTTAAGGTTTCATTTTCAGAAATTTTATCTTCCAACTCATCGCCTCTAATAACACCAATTGTTTTAAACCCCAGCAAATTTCCTGCCGAAGCCACTGCTGCTATATGGTTAGAAAAAGCCCCTCCAAAAGTAAGAAGGGTTTTAAACCCTTGTTTTTCTGCTTCCAAAAGGTTGTATTTAAGCTTTCTATACTTATTCCCAGACACAAAAGGATGTATCTCATCCTCTCTTTTTATAAACAGTTCAACACCCTTATTTTCGGGCGCCTTTACTTGCTGATTTATACTATGTTCAAGCTTAAATATCATGAGCGCGAAGATACTTTAAAAATCCCCAAAATGAATGTAGTTTTAAATTCGTATACGTCAAAAAATCATGTTTACATCTATTTTTCAATTAATTAAACTAAATAAAAATTAATATTTATGTAAATAATAACCTACATTTATAATATTTGTTTAAATTAGTTTTTTTAACAAACAATAGAAACCTAAGGATTAAACTCACTTATACTAACTAAACAATAAACCATTTTAAAATGAAAAAATCAATTATTGCACTAAAATCCACATTATTAACCACCATCTTAGTCATATCTTTTTTGTCTTGCAAAAATGAAAAAAAAGTAGACGATGTTAAAAAAGAGGTTTTAACAACATACGATGAAAAAAATGGAAGTATTTTGTGCTTATCAAAAGCAAGTTGGTTTCCTCATAACCAAACACCTCCTCCCGCAGAAGGGAAAGGAAGTCCATTTGATGTAAGTTCGACAACAAACTGTATTTTTCATCAATGGTCATGGCAAAAATTTCTATGGGTTACAAAACCTGTAGGAGACTTACCTTTATTTCTTAATCAAAAAGAAATTATTCAAGTTACTGATGCTATGGAACCTGTTACACAGCAAGAAGGAGCTAGTGTTGTATTAACAGATACGATACAGGCAGGCTCTAAACATGGCGTACTAAAAACAAATCCAGCATATTATAGTGCGACAGGCAAAGCTTTCACTGTTCATTATTCAATACATACAAGCATGATCATGCAAGAATCGGCCGTGGCTTTTAAAGAAGCTTTAGCGTCAGGAAAATTACCAGCAAATAATTTTCAGACTTTTCCTGTTGGGTCTTTAGAATTAAAGGTTTCTTGGGTAGATGCAACGGCTATATCGAACGATAAATTAAAAAACTATTATATAACTACAGCAGCAATAATCAATAAAGATGGCAAAACATATACAAATACAAAGGTTGCTTTATTAGGCATGCACGTTGTAGGAGTTGTAGAAAACCATCCGGAATTTATCTGGGCCACTTTCGAACATAATGATATGGCTCCAAACTATGATTGGAAAACAAATTCTGCGAGTTCAACTAGCGAAAAATTATTATTTACAAAGGGTAGCACAACTGGTTTAGCTGGTATTACATTTATTAAAGACGACAAGCCCGTATTGCCAAATAAAGCCTACGACTTGTTTCAATATGGTGTACCAGTAACCTCATCAGGTTATATGGAAACAAGTCAAAAAGAACCTGAAAACTTTAATCATATAAGAGAAATAAACACAAGCGTTGCAAAAAATCTTAAAGATGTTTGGCAAAACTATTTTTACAATGGTTCTATATGGATAGATACAGATGGTTTAACACCAGAAGAGCAAGCTTTAAAAATTGTAAGCCTAGGAAGCGCTATTGGTGCCGCAACACCAGACTCTAGTGCCCGAGGGTCTTTAAATTGTGCCAACGTTACCATGGAAACATTTACACAAACATTTCAAAGTAACATTTCGGATATCAATGTAAAAAATCTCACAAATTGTTTTTCTTGTCATAACCCTATAAGCTTTAGTAATAACACTTCTCCAATATATCTAAGTCATATATTTGATGCCTATATTAAAACAAGTGAAGGGAAAAGTAAGGAAGAGATTGATTTAATGAAAGATGAGCAACAAAAGAAAATGTCAGAATACCTTAGAACATTAAAGTAATATCATAAATCTTCTATAAATAAAAAGGGTCTCTTATTAAAGGGATCCTTTTTTCGTAAATACTGTCTTGCCCTAAAATTAGGAGACAAAAATCAATTCAAATTTCCAGATACAAAAGTGTATATCTCATTTTTACCTTTTAAAAGGAATATTAACTTAAATTTTTCTGTTAGCGCTTATGTGTAATGAGTTCCGTATCGAATAATAAAAAAACTTAAACATCATTAATAAAAAGATACTTCAAAAAACTCCAAAACGATCGTTGCTTTAAATAATCCAGATTAAACTCATTAGCATAAGCCTCTCGCTCAAAAGAAATATTTCGATATGCCAAACGCCATTTTTTATACTGAATTAAGCGTACTAAAAATTCAACGATATACATGAAATAAAAAAGAAAGACCAACATTTCCATTTGTTGTCTTAAGTGAATTCTTTCATGGTTAATCAAAACGGTACGGTGTCTTAAATGTTTTGATTTTAAAAACACAAAAGGAAAAATGGTTAAACCAGTATAACCCTTTGGCACTAAATATTTCGAAATTAAGATCATATTTTATACCATTCAAAAATCAATCCAATTCTTGTTTAAGTTTAACTCAGACACTTTGATTGTACCCAGCATAAACTAAAGCCTAAAGGAAAAATGACTTTTTTTAAGATCTTGACAACAAGTATCGAGAAATAATTTTTTAAAATTACACTATCTTTGTTTAAAATGATGTAAGCATAACTAGAATTCTCATATCTATTGAGGTATTCTTTATGCAAATCGCAGCAGACGATTAGAAAAAATATGGTTGCTATCATATGAAAAAAATAATCCCTATAGAGGAAGGAGACTACTACTTAACACCTGAAGGTTACCGCTGTTTCACAGAACAATACCATTTAAAAAGGGGCTATTGTTGCGAAAGCGGATGCAGACACTGTCCGTACGGATACGACAGAAACAAAGGATAGCTAGAAATGCTATATCCCTTAGTACCATAGGCTTGGTACGATTATTGATATTGTTATAACTAAAAAACACTTAAAATCGATGATTTTAAGGCTAATTGTGTAATGAACTAAAATAAAAGGCTATGAAAAAACTATTTAACTCTTTACCACTTTTAGCATTGCTTATTGTGGTTAGCTCGTGCAGTTCTGTGCGCGTTGCGGCAGACTATGATAAGAATGCCAATTTTGGAGAATACAAAACCTTCGCGTTTTTTAAAACAGGTATTGATAAAGCTGAAATTAGCGATTTAGATAAACGAAGAATCCTTCGTGCTATTGAAGCCGAAATGCTAGCTAAAGGTTTTACAAAATCTAAAAAACCCGATCTTTTAGTAAGCCTTTTTACAAAATCTCAGCAACGCGTAGACGTTTACAATAACTCTTGGGGTTTTGGTGGCTGGGGCTGGGGTCCAGGCTGGGCCTGGGGACCTGGTTGGGGAGGCTTTGGACCCGGTTGGGGATGGGGTTGGAATCAGCCTAGCGTTTCTACCAGCACTCAAGGCGTTTTATACATAGATCTTATTGATTCCAATAAAAAGGAATTGGTTTGGCAAGGTATGGGCACTGGTTATTTAAGTAGAAATACAGAGAAAAAAGAAGCGCGTATCAAAGAGTTTGTAACCGAAATCATGACGAAATATCCTCCGGGAGCTCAACCATAAAAAAAACAAAAGACACGAATTTATACCAACACCTAACATTTACGGTTGAAATATTTATTAGTAAAAATTCGTGCCTCTAAAAATACGTCCAAAAAGCAACTCAATTGAGTTGCTTTTTTTTATTACATCACAATATCATTTGGCCAAACATAAGGCTCAGGAATATCGGTATCATCAATAAGTTGTCTTATATCTATTTCTATACCCCTGCTTAAATCTGTAATAGGCACATCGTTAGGCCCTCCTTCAAATGGATTTTCTGTATTTTCTCCAATAGCTTCCATAGTATGAAACACCCATGAGATTAAAGCACTAAAAGGTACAGAGAACCATACAAAGTGTTTTGCAATGGCTTCTTGAGCCACATGCATAAGTGATGTTTGCTCTTCATGTTTGTTTAATGAAACCAAGATTTTCTCGCCAAAACTTTCAAACCCTTCCATAATCCCATAGGGAATTAATAAAATAAAAATCCAAACGAATAGATAATTAAGAGTTGCAAATTGCCTTGGGTATGGAAAGTTTTTAATCCGTTCGCTTTTGCCTTGAAGTGTATAGAATTCCACAAGCATATTCATCATTTCCATATGCCTAAAATCCTCAATTAAACCCTCCTTCATTAATTCTTTTAATCGTCGGGATTGGATTCCTAATAATTGAGATGCTTGATTCCCCTTGGCAAAAACCTCATTATAGTCTTCATCTGAAAGGTATGATCTTATAGCGCCTTCTTTATCTTCTACATCTTCACAGACCCTATACTTCGCTTCTCTAAACTCTTTATTGGATCTTCCAGCTTTAAGATGCATTTCCCATGGTTTGTCTTGTCGTAACTGATAGCGTAAAGCCGTTAACCAAGCCACATGCCTATGCACTAACTCCCGCTTAATAGCTTTCATCTCCTCTTCGGTTCTATCCTCTTTGGTATGATCGTTATTAATAAAATCCTTTACCATGATCGTCCAGGAACGCGACGCATTCACTATGCCTCCCCATATTTTTCGGGCTTCCCACAGCCTATCATATGAAGCATTGTTTTTAAAACTCACAACAAATGCCACCGCTGTACCTAAGACGCCTAATGGCAACCAAGGCACATGAAGCCATTTTAAACCTAGCACATCAAATAAAAAAACAGGGATTAAAGCTAAAAATATAAATAAGAAAATGTGCCTTCGAGTCCATTTTAAAACTCCTAATACTGGAAATATACGCCTTGTGTACATAATTTTTAGGTTTAAAAATATATAAAAATAC
The DNA here is from genome assembly GCF_002886045.1 of Flavivirga eckloniae. Lineage (NCBI taxonomy): Bacteria > Pseudomonadati > Bacteroidota > Flavobacteriia > Flavobacteriales > Flavobacteriaceae > Flavivirga > Flavivirga eckloniae. The sequence continues at coordinate 1,915,714 of NZ_CP025791.1, forward strand.
TAAAATAAGCCTTTAAATTAGCATTATTAAAAACACAAAAAAATCGACAATTATTTAAAGATTTCGTATTTTTACTAAGCAAAACCCAATACTTAATTAATTATGTCTAATCTTATAGAATCTAACGATATTTTAAAACGCCTACCCAAACATCTTATGCAATTTATAAAACCTCAAGATTACGAGGATTATTCTGCCATAGACCAAGCTGTTTGGCGTTATGTAATGCGTAAAAATGTCGATTTTCTTAGTAAAGTAGCCCATAAGTCTTATATGGAAGGGCTAAAGCAGACCGGTATTTCTATTGATAGCATTCCTAATATGTATGGTATGAATAGAATTTTAAAAGACATTGGTTGGGCCGCAGTGGCGGTTGATGGTTTTATACCGCCAAATGCATTTATGGAATTTCAAGCCTATAATGTATTGGTTATTGCTAGCGATATAAGACAGTTAGAGCATATAGAATACACACCTGCTCCCGATATTATTCATGAAGGCGCTGGACACGCTCCTATTATTGCTAATCCTGAATATGCAGAGTATTTAAGACGTTTTGGAGAGGTTGGTTGTAAAGCTATTTCGTCTGCCAAGGATTACGAATTATATGAAGCTGTTAGATATTTATCTATTATAAAGGAGGCTCCCAATTCTGAAGCGAGCGACATAGCCGCTGCCGAGAAAAAAGTTGAAGATTTACAACAAAACATGGGCGAACCTAGTGAAATGGCGCTTATTAGAAATTTACATTGGTGGACGGTTGAATACGGTTTAATCGGAACTTTAGAAAATCCGAAAATTTACGGCGCTGGTTTACTATCCTCTATTGGCGAAAGTGCCTGGTGTATGACCGATGAGGTTGAAAAGCTTCCTTACGATATTAAGGCAACCTATAAAAATTTCGATATTACTAAACCACAACCTCAGCTTTTTGTTACACCAGATTTTGCTCATTTAAGTCTTGTATTAGAAGAATTTGCAAATACCATGGCGTTACGTAAGGGCGGACTTTCTGGGATTAACAAATTAATTGAATCTAATGCCTTAGGCTCTATAGAACTAAGTACTGGTTTGCAAATTTCCGGAATTTTCACAAACGTGATAGAAAATGACAGAAAGCCTATTTACATTCAAACAACCGGCAAAACAGCTTTAGCTTATAGAGAAAAAGAATTAGTTGGGCATGGTACAAATACTCATAGTGAAGGTTTTGGATCTCCTATAGGAAAACTAAAAGGGATAAATTTAGCGATTGAAGATATGAGCCCAAGAGACCTAAGTGCTTACGATATTTATGAAGAACAGGCGGTTACTTTAGAGTTTGAAGGCGGTGTGAAAGTTTCTGGTGAAATTATTACTGGCAAAAGAAACCTTCAGGGAAAAATAATATTGGTGCGCTTTAAAAATTGTACCGTTACGCATAATGATACGGTATTGTTTAAACCAGAATGGGGTATTTACGATATGGCTATTGGTAAAGATATTGTTTCTGCATATTCAGGGCCTGCCGATTTAGATAGTTTTGATTTAATTACGCATGTGCCATCTACTAAAACCATTCATGTAAAAAAATCGGAAGAGCAAATTCAGTTAGAAATGCTTTACCAACAAGTTCGAGATTATCGCGAAAATAGGAATAGAACCATTTCCAGAACTAAAATGTTAGACGAATTAATGGAGAATCATCCCAATGATTGGTTATTATCCGTAGAACTTTACGAACTGGCTTTTGAATCGAATAAAACCGAACTCTGCAAAAACATCTTAAACCACTTGGAAACCGTAAAACAAAATAGACCAGAAGTTGGTCATTTAATTGATGATGGTTTAGAAATTATTAAACAGACTGTTAATGTTTAAGGATCTTTTGTAAACTGATTATGATAATATTAGCGATTAGCTTAAGTCAAACTCAAGTCACATGAATATGACTATTAGGTTCTCGTAAATCAACTACCGAAACCGTTTCAAGGTTTTTTTGGTGAATTTACTAAGCACCAATTCACCACTTATTTTGGCCCGATCGGTTAATAAAGTATCCCAATGCTCTGTATCCTTCCAAAAAACGGCCTTCATTTTCGCTAAGGCTTCCGGGTTATAGGACGCTAGTTTAGTAGCCAGCGTATTAACAGCTTCGTCTAGTTCTTCTGTGGTTTCAAAAACATCGGCATATAGCCCTTTTTCTTTCGCGAATTCTGCAGAGAAAAATGTTTCAGCATCTATTGTCATTTGAGACATCGCTGGCAATCCTATCTTTCTGGTCACCGCAGGTTCTATTACAAATGGACCAATACCTATACTTAGTTCACTTAGTTTTATTGAAGCATATTTTGTAGCCATACAATAGTCTGTTGCTGCTGCTAACCCTACACCGCCACCAACAGATTTCCCCTGAATACGCCCAATAATAAGCTTAGGACATTTCCGCATCTCGTTGATAACATTTGCAAAGCCAGAGAAAAATGTTTTCCCGCTTTTAGCATCTTCAATAGCTATCAACTCATTAAAACTTGCTCCTGCGCAAAAGGTTCTGTCTCCTCCACTTTTTAAAACAATAACTTTAATAGTATTGTTGTTTCCTGCTTCTTTAATGGTTTTAGCCAACTGAGACAAAATATCACTTGGCATAGAATTACGGTTTGGGTGAGAGAATTCAATATACCCAATTTCGTTGTTAATCGTAAGCTTTACGTATGATTCTATCATGGCCACAAATTACAATAATTATTTAAAAAGGAAGGTTAGACACATCTACATTTCCACCCGATATTATAACCCCAACTTTTTTATTCTTTATTCTTTCTTTATCCTTTAAAACAGCTGCAAAGGCGACTGCACTAGATGGTTCTACTACAATTTTCATACGTTCCCAAATGAGTTTCATGGCCTCAACAATTTCATTTTCTTCTACTCGTATTATTTCTTCAACGTGAGCCTTAATAATTGGAAAATTTCTGTCGCCTAAGTAGGTTCGTAAACCATCGGCTATGGTATTAGAGGTTTCGTTTTCCTCAATGCGTCCAGAAATCAACGATCGATAAGCATCATCTACTTCTACAGGTTCTCCTGCTATTACTTTACATGTATTCGAAAAATGATTGGCTGCTAAAATAGTACCTGCAAGCAATCCTCCACCCCCTACAGGTGTGTATATGTAATCCAAATTATTATAATCTTCCAACAATTCGATAGCTGCAGTTCCTTGTCCATAAATAACGGCATCATCATTAGATGGATGAATAAACGTTGCTCCTTTTTCTTTTTGAATTCGATCTGCTTCAATTTCCCGGGCGTAGATATTGGAATCGCATTCAATAATAATACCTTCGTAAGTTTTAACAGCATCTTTTTTAACCTGTGGGGCGTTCTCGGGCATTACGATATACGCTTTTACGCCCAAACCTTTAGCTGCTAGCGATAATGCCTGTGCAAAATTCCCCGAAGAATGTGTTACAACACCTTTACTTTTCTGCTCTTCCGATAAACTTAAAATAGCATGTACTGCGCCGCGCATTTTAAATGCCCCCATTTTCTGAAAGTTTTCACATTTAAAAAAAACCTCAGCTTCGCATATGGCATTTAATAGTTGTGATGTTAAAACAGGAGTTCTATGAATATAAGGTTTTATCAGGTTATGAACTTTTTGTAAAGAAACTTTATCCATGTCTTGATGCTATAATTTTAAACCTTGTAAAGCATCTAACGTAGACACTGGATTTTCGTTGTATTTTAAAGTCCATCCCAAAGAATTAGTTAGAATATAAAACTTTGAAAGTTCACTTATTAATCTGTTTTTGGCATTTGCCTTTAAATCTGAATTTTCCAATTTTTTATTTAATGACGCTTTAACTATTCTTTTTATATCGTTATAATCTTTAGCTTCAAAAGGGTTAAGATAATCTGATTGAATATCGTAATACTCCAAATCTGGGTTAATCTTCACTTCCTCTTCAGGAATGCTTAAAACTGTTAGCGTCTTACTGGCTTCATCTATTTCAAATTCAATTTTACTTAAATCGTAAGCAATGGTAACTTCGGCATTAACAACAACCAATGCTTTTTTTTCTGACGTGAAATAATCGCCAAAAACCTCTTTGGAATTCTTATAGTTAAAAACCTCACTAAAATGACCTTCTGTTACTACTAGTTTTCCAACATTTTTAATTTGTTTTTGTATTAATGCAGAGTTTTCCTGAAGTGTTATTTTGTCTTGAGCCTTGTCTTCACAGTATTTAAAGGAAAACAGTATAATTAAAGTAATTATTATGCCGAATAAAATTTTTCTCATGCACTAATTTAAACAAAAAAACATTAGTTTCCTTCGACATAAGAAGTCTAACCAATGCATTTTTATAGGTCTCCGTTTCACTACAAATTTTTCTTTGTAACTACTCGGAAACAACAGGTCAAAAATAACTAGTTCGCCTCGATATAATATTAAAAGAAGGTTAAACTAAGGTTATTTCTATCTCCATAACCTTGAACATTCTAATCCAATTATTTACGACATTACAAACGGCAACAACAAAAAAGACAAACTGACTGATTACCAAACTATTATAATAAGAAAATTGATTCTGTAAGATCAACATAACCAATAAAAAAAACACCAACCTGTAATCGTTTTAATGATTAGCAGAATTGATGTTTTTTAATACGAACTGATTAATAGCATTTTAAATCTACAATATATTAACAATAGAGTTAGTAATTTTTCGACAAAACGTTATTAAAAAAGATAAACCGTAATAATATAATTCATCGTTCCCAATAAGAAAATCTCAGATTGGAGTTTTCTTTTTCGATATCATCAATTCGTGCGATTTTTAACCAATTAAAAATAATTATTTAAGTTATTGATTTTAAACTACTTAAACTCTATATGTGAAAATTGAGACTTAATTTGGGATTTTTTTATCTCTAAATTCTGGAGAAATTTTTGATGTGCATCGGAATTTGCATTAAATGGTTTGTGCTGCATGCCTTTTTGAACAACATCTATTTCTTCCATGGTTTTAGTTGCTTTTGAAGAGATCCAAACCTCATGAAAACTATTCCAGATATAATCAATAGCTATTTTACTTGGATGAACCATGTCTTCGGTGTAAAAACGATAATCGCGGAGCTCGTCCATCATGATTTCATAAGACGGAAAATAAAATGATTGATGATTAACGCTTGATGATTCCTGGTTTAAGAATTGGTGTATTCCGGCTATTAAATGGGCTTTGCTTTGGGTGTTTTCTATAAAACCATCTTTTATATGACGTACTGGAGATACGGTAAAAATGATTGACGCCTTAGAATTCAACGTTCTTATAAAGCTTACAATGGTCTTTATTGATGTATAAACCTCATTAACCGAAAGCAATTCTTTTGTAAATTGTTTTTGTGGAACTTTATGGCAATTAGCAACAATGCTTTGGGTTTTCTCAAAACGATATACCCAAGCTGTACCTAAAGTAATAACTATATGTGTAGCCTTTTGAATTTGTTGATTTGTTGACTCAATAGTAGTATTTAAATCATTTAACAAATCTTCTTTGGAGGTATTACTCAATTTTGAATGCGCTTTAAAACTATGCCATTGTTCGTTATGAAAAAAGATATCTTCTTCTGTATATAACTTTTTATTTATGACATCGGAAACTAAAGTTTCAATGGCTTTTGGGTGAAATAAAATGCCCAACGGATTTTGAGTATTTTGAAATTTAAAATAATCTAATTTCCCTCCAATGTTTTCTACGAAGCACGAACCTACTAATAACACATTAGAGTTATAGTCTATTAGGTTTTTAGACAGTTTTTCTAATGGTATTTTTGTTTGTAGTTTCATTTGTTTTCTCGCTGACACTAAAAGTATTTTTTATTACTAAATACTATTTTTATTTCTCGCGGAGGCGCTAAGTCGCAAAGAAACAAAGTTTGTGCTAATATAAACCGTTTACTATTCTGGTTATTCCTGTTTTTATTAGAGGGCTATTGAAATTAATTAGCAATCCAAGCTTTAAACCTGTTAATTTTAAATAGGTGTGCAATTGTTTTGGGTGAACAGGATGAATTTCCTGCACTGATTTGATTTCAATAATTACTTTGTTTTCAACAATTAAATCGGTTCTAAATCCTAAATCCAGTTTTTTATTTTTCCATACAACAGGTAATTGCTTTTGGCGCTCTACTAAAAAACCCTGTCCTGTTAACTCAGAATATAAAATTTCTTCATAATACAGACTTTAACAAACCTGAACCTAATTCAACATGAATATGGTAACAGCAATCAACTATTTTTGTAGCTAAATAATTTTCAAAAAAGCTGTTCTTTTATTTTCATAAAACTTTGCGCCTTTTGCAACTCTGCGAGATAAATCGATTAATTCAAATAACTCTTAGCCTTCTCCAAAGCCTCTTCAATTCCATCTGGATTTTTACCACCAGCAGTAGCAAAAAATGGCTGTCCGCCACCACCGCCTTGGATATACTTTCCAAGTTCTCTAACTACCTGCCCTGCATTTAATTCCTTGCTAGCCACTAACTCTTTTGAGATGTAACAAGACAAGAGTGCTTTTCCTTTTTGTTCGGTTCCAAATAAGAGAAACAAATTATCAAACTGACTTCCCAGTTCAAAAGCCACATCTTTTAAGCCTCCTGCATCCAGATCTAACTTTTTTGCTAAAAACTGAATTCCATTAATATCTTGCAATTCATTTTTAAGCTCACCTTTAATATTTTTAGCTTTATCCTTTAATAAAGCTTCTATCTGTTTTTTAAGATTTGTATTTTCTTCTTGCAGGCTCTGTATAGCTTTTACTGGCTCTTTTGCATTATTAAGTAAATCTTTTATTTCGAAATACGTACGGTTGTTTTCAAAATAAAAATCTTTCACGGCATCATGGGTAATGGCTTCTATTCGACGAATTCCAGCTGCTACCGCACCTTCCGATGTTATTTTAAAGTGCCAAATATCTGCTGTATTCTTTACATGTGTTCCTCCGCAAAGTTCGATAGATTGACCAAAACGGATAGAACGAACGGTGTCCCCATACTTTTCACCAAACAAGCTCATAGCTCCATCTGCTATCGCTTCTTCTTTAGGCGTATTACGCTTTTCTACTAATGGTAACTTCCCTTCTATTCTAGCATTTACAAAGTTTTCTACATCGCGTAATTCTTCAACTGTTAGTTTTGAAAAATGAGAAAAATCGAAACGCAAATACTTCGAGTGTACCGCACTTCCTTTTTGTTCAACATGGGTTCCTAAAACCTCTCTTAAGGCTTGATGCAATAAATGGGTTGCTGTATGATTACATTCTGTTCTATACCGTTGTTTGGAATCTACAACTGCTTTAAACGTTTCTTCAACATGCTTTGGCAAGTTTTTAGCAAAATGAATGATTACATTATTTTCTTTCTTAGTATCTAAAATATAAATAACATCACCACGTGTATCTTCCAAATATCCTTTATCCCCTACCTGGCCTCCTCCTTCTGGGTAAAATGGCGTTATATTAAATACCAACTGATACATTTCGCCATCCTTTTTAGAAACGACTTTTCTGTATCGGGTTAATTTAACTTGAGCCTCAAGTGAATCGTAACCTATAAACTCTTCTTCAGCATCATCAAATAAAATAGTCCAATCGTCTGTAGATACTTCACTGGCAGCACGCGAACGGCTCTTTTGTTTTTGAAGTTCAGCATCAAACCCTTTTTCATCGAGTTTTAATCCTTTTTCATTTAAAATAAGCGCGGTTAAATCTATTGGAAAACCATATGTATCATACAATTCAAAAGCTTTTTCTCCAGAAACTGTATCATTTTTCGTTTCTTCTACAATTCTATTTAATAGTACAAGACCTTGATCCAAGGTTCTTAAAAATGACTGTTCTTCCTCTTTTATAACATTTTCAATAAGCTGCTTTTGAGCCTTTAATTCTGGAAAAGCATTTCCCATTTTCTTACTCAAAACATCCACTAACCTATAAATAAAAGCTTCTTTTTTGTTTAAGAACGTAAAACCATAACGCACTGCTCTTCGTAAAATTCTACGAATAACATAACCAGCGCCAGTATTACTCGGTAGTTGGCCGTCTGCTATAGAAAATGCCACAGCTCTCACATGATCTGCTATAACACGAATAGCAACATCTACGTTTTCAACCTTACCATACTTCTTTTTAGTAATTGTTTCTATTTCCCTAATTAAAGGTGTAAAAACATCTGTATCATAATTAGATTGAACGCCTTGTAACACCATACACAGACGTTCAAAGCCCATTCCGGTATCAATATGTTTATCTGGAAGGTTTTCTAAACTACCATTTGCCTTACGATTGTATTGCATGAAAACCAAATTCCAAATTTCTACAACTTGCGGGTGGTCTTGATTAACCAATTCCTTTCCGGGAACTTTTGCTTTTTCTTCTGCAGAGCGAATATCTACATGTATTTCGCTACAAGGCCCGCAAGGCCCCTGGTCTCCCATTTCCCAGAAGTTGTCTTTTTTATCTCCTTTTAAAATACGGTCTTCTGCAATGTGTTGCTTCCAAAAATCGTAAGCTTCAGTATCCATTGGAAGATTATCGGCATCCTCACTCCCTTCAAAAACGGTAACATATAATATGTCCTTGTCGATGCCATAAACTTCGGTTAATAATTCCCAAGCCCATGCTATGGCTTCTTTCTTAAAATAATCGCCAAAACTCCAGTTACCCAGCATTTCAAAAAGTGTATGGTGGTATGTGTCGTACCCCACCTCTTCTAAATCGTTATGCTTTCCAGAAACACGTAAGCATTTTTGGGAATCTGTAATACGGTTGTTCTTTGGTTGTGCATTCCCTAAAAAGTATTCTTTAAAAGGCGCCATCCCCGAGTTTACAAACATTAAAGTAGGATCGTCCTTTAAAACCATAGGTGCGGATGGAACAATACTATGCTTTTTTTCTTCAAAAAAACTTAAAAACTTAGACCGTATATCTTGTGACTTCATCTATTATTGTTAAATCTTGTTTCTTTTAAATTCTTTTTAATAAGAAACAATTTTTATATTTACCTCTTAATTTATCTTAAATTTAAGATATCGTTAACCTTCAGTGAAAAAGAATCGTAAATGAATATGATAATTTTTTTGTAGGTTTGCTCGTTTGCATATTAAATGCTGTGATTTCTATTACTTAAATTTAGTTGCAAAAATAGTATAATTTAAGAAATGAGTAAGGTAAAATATTATTACGATCCCGAATCGCTCTCCTACCGAAAAATAGAGCGAAAAAAAAGAACTACTTTTAAGTATGCCTCCTTCTTTATTTTAGGCTGTGCTTTTTTTGCTTTCATCTTTGTTTTTATTGCCAGTCAGTACATAGAATCTCCTAAGGAGAAGGCTTTAAAACGTGAATTGCACAATATGCAGTTACAGTTTGAATTGCTTAATAAAAAAATGGCCGAAGCTGAAACTGTTTTAGCAAATATTGAAGACAGGGACAATAATATTTATCGTGTTTATTTTGAAGCTAATCCTATTCCAGAAGCACAGCGTAGAGCTGGTTTTGGAGGAATAAACAGATATCGGGATTTGGAAGGTTTCGACAATTCTAAATTAATTATAGAAAGTAACAAACGTATCGATATACTACAAAAACAAATTGTAGTGCAATCCAAATCGCTTGACGAAATTGCTGTCTTAGCAGAGGAAAAAGAAAAGATTTTAGCTGCTATTCCGGCTATACAACCTGTAAGTAACGAAGACTTAACTAGAATGGCTTCTGGTTATGGTATGCGATCGGATCCGTTTACTAAGGCTCGAAAAATGCATTGGGGTATGGATTTTACCGCTCCAAGAGGCACACCTATTTATGCTAGTGGTGATGGAAAAGTTGTTCGCGCCGATTCGGGATCCAGTGGCTATGGTAAACATATACGAATTGATCATGGTTTTGGATACATTAGTTTATATGCACATTTATATAAATATAATGTGAAAAAGAATCAAAAGGTTAAGCGTGGTGATTTAATTGGTTTTGTGGGGAGCACAGGACGTTCTGAAGCACCTCACCTACACTACGAGATTTTTAAAGATGGTAAACGTATAAATCCTATAAACTTCTACTATGGTAGTTTAACTGCTGAAGAATTTAACAAATTACTAGAGCATGCCTCTTTAGAAAATCAATCTCTGGATTAATGCATATAGATTTACCCGAAAAACGATATTATGGTATAGGCGAAGTCGCCAAAGCTTTTGATGTTAATACGTCTTTAATTCGTTTTTGGGAAAAGGAATTTGATGTATTAAAGCCTAAAAAGAATGCTAAAGGAAATCGGAAGTTTACTCCAGAAGACATTAAGAACCTAAAACTTATTTATCATCTTGTTAAAGAACGTGGATTTACGCTTGATGGAGCAAAAATTCATTTAAAAGAAGGTAAAAAGGAAACACTTTCTAATTTTGAAATTATAAGCAAACTGGAAGGCGTGAAAAACCAACTGATTAAAATAAAGCAGCATCTTTAAAATTCACTGCTATTGATAAAAAACGCATGCCTTTGTGTAACTTTTTTAAACATTAGGTGTCTTACAAGTAATCTAACCATTAACAAATCATATAAACTCATTTATCATGAAAAAATTTTTACCATGGATCGTTATAGGAATTCTAGCTATTGGTCTATACTCTTGGGGAAAAGGATTTAATAATACGGCTGTTGAATATGAAGCTGATGCAAAAACCGCATGGTCTAATGTTGAAAGTGCTTACCAACGTCGTGCCGATTTAATACCAAACTTAGTTTCTACAGTAAAAGGATATGCAGCACATGAAAAAGAAACTCTTGAAGGCGTAATTAAAGCACGTTCTGAAGCTACAAAAACAACAATTAACGTTAATGATTTATCACCGGAAAAAATAGCACAATTTCAAAAGGCGCAACAGGGTTTAAGTGGAGCTTTATCTAAATTACTTTTAACAGTTGAGCGCTATCCTGAGCTTAAAGCTGATAAAAGCTTTTTAGAATTACAATCTCAATTAGAAGGCACCGAGAATAGAATTAACGTTGAACGTAATCGTTATAATAGTACTGTAAATATATATGATAAGTATATTAAAAAATTCCCAGGAAAAATATTAGCTAGTCTATTTGGCTTTGAAGAAATGCCAAGATACAAAAGTGCTCCCGGCAGTGAAAATGCCCCTAAAGTTGAATTTTAATGTCGAAAGTTGAAGATTTTCTTACTCCTTCCGAAGAACAAGAAATTGTTGAGGCTATTAGACAGGCTGAACTAAACACTTCTGGAGAAATAAGAGTTCATATTGAAAAAACCTCAAATGGAGATGCCACTAATCGTGCTTTAGAACTTTTTCATACCTTAAAGATGGATAACACCAGGCTTCAAAATGGAGTGCTAATTTACGTAGCCATTGAAGACAAAGCCTTTGTTATTTATGGAGATAAAGGTATAAACGATGCTGTTTCAAGCGATTTTTGGGATAGCACCAAAGACATAATACAATTCCATTTTAAAAAAGGGGATTTTAAACAAGGATTGATTGAAGGCGTCTTAAAATCTGGAGAACAACTAAAACAGTATTTCCCTTATACAGATTCGGACATCGATGAGCTCCCAAATGAAATTTCAAAAGGTTAAGATTAAAGAAATGCAGTTACCTACAAAACACAAAAACATTATTATTTCTTTGTTCCTTTCACTCTTTGTTTTAGGGACTACTTCTGCTCAATTTAAAATACCTAAAAAGCCTTCAGATAAAAAGCAAACTTTTGTATACGACTATACCAGTCCTAAGTTACTTTCAAAAAGAGACAGTACTGAACTAGCGGTTAAACTTAGAAAGTATTCTGACACTACTTCTACTCAAATAGTTGTAGCTATTATTAATTCTACAGAAGGAGAATATATTAATTTTTTAGGAGCTCAATGGCTGGATGAATGGGGTATTGGGCAAGCCAAAAAAGACAATGGCATATTGATATTATTAGCCAAAAACGATAGAAAAATAGGAATAAACACGGGGTATGGTATTGAACATCTTTTAACAGATGCATTATCTAAACGCATTATAGAAAGTGATATAATCCCTTATTTCAAACGAAACGATTACTATGGTGGTTTAAATAGAGGAACAGATGCTATTTTTGAAGTATTAAAAGGCGAATATAAAGGTTCCCGTAAATCATCTAATAAAGGCTTTCCTGTAGGGCTTATATTTATATTCTTTTTTATTTTTATTGTTATTCTCATTTCAATATCCAAGAATAAACGTGGCGGCGGCGGTAGTAATAAAGGAAATAGGTCTGCCGCTGCTGATATACTAGAAGCTATTATCTTAAGTAATATGGGACGTGGTAGCTTTGGAAAATCATCCAGTGGTTGGGGCGGAAGTTCTGGTGGAGGATGGTCATCAGGCGGTGGTTTTGGTGGTGGATTTGGAGGCGGTTCCGGCGGAGGTGGAGGCGCATCAGGTGGCTGGTAAACTAAAACACATGAAAACCTCTTTCCCTTATTTCTCCTTTTTTACCTAAACTATTAAATTTCCAACTAAAGTTTAACATAAAATACCGTTGTAAAACCGTGCTTTGAGAGTCTTGTATAAAATTCTGATTTGCAGTTCGTCTTGCATTCGTATTTTGGTTCAATAAATCGTAAGCTTTTAGTGTTACTGTTGCTTTATCTTTCATTAAAGAATAGGCCAAAGCAGCATTCCAAAACCAGGAACTTTTTTGAAAACCGTCAGCAATATTTGGGTTGTAATCGTATTGTATGTCATTTCTCCATTCTAAATGTTTAGGTAAAAAGGTTGCTGTTCCTAATCGAAATGAATGATAAAGAAACTCTCTATCTTCAAAGGAATCGATATCGTAGGTATTTTTAGTAAAATTAACCTGATACTGTGGTCTAAATTCCACAACATCCTTCCATAAAAACGTAACATTAACTCTAGGAGATATTGATGTTACATTGCCCGCATATTGCACTCCGTTATTATAATTTATACTTCTATTTTTATTTCCGCCAAAGCCGACACCGCATCTTAAGGTTCTTAGCGAGTCTAACTTAAACCTTTTTCTAAAACTTAAATTCCCGTTAATTGTATAGTTGCCATTTACATTTGTGTAAGTTGTTTTTCTAACAAAGTTTTCATCTACAATTGTATTAGAAACCACCTGATTGTTTGTAAAATTGGCACTAAAATAAGAGTAAATCCCCGTTCCTTTTTGAAAGTCGAAAGCATGATAATTTAAGTGAACCCTGTGGTTGGTGATTGGTTTTAAATTTGGATTACCGATTATTGTATTTAAGGGGTCTGAAACGTTTTGAAATGCTTGCAACTGCCTTAACTGTGGTGGATTGTTACTTAGGTTATAGCCCATATACATTGATGATTTAGGACTAAACCTATAGTCGAAATTAGAACTTAACTCCTTAGCTTCGAACTTTTGTTTAATACTAAACTCTGGTCTCAACACATCTTTGTTTTCCAGATTTCTAAACAAATAACTGGTTCTAAATCGAGCAGACCATTTTTTGTTTCTATATCTAATGGATAATTCCGGTCTTAGTATTTCATTTATGTATTCAAAATCCGTACTTAAATCTGAGTTAAAAACCGTATATGCCCCATTATCATCTTTGTCTAATGTACTTTGTTTATCTTCCTGTTTATTTCGGCTATATCGGTACCCTAAATTTAAAAATAATTCCTTGGCTATTATTGGTAGGTTATAATTTATACCAGTATTAATATTATTAGATTTATTGGTTCCTTCTGTAAATTGGTCTCTAATAATCTCATTAGGGTTATCTCCATATATGCTCGTTTTAGAAGATAAAAAATCATCACTTTCCCTGTTACTAATCTCATTGTCTATATTCAACCTCAGGTAAGCGCCTTTTGAACCAAAACGCTTTGTAACTTCTATATTGTTACTAAAACTTTTACCAATAGTTTCAACAAGCGACTCGGTATTTGATTCGTTGGTCAATACTCCTAATTCGTCTTTAGAATTTTCATCTCTGTAAAAAACGGTTTTATTTTTTGTTTGGCTAAATCTAGGAGCAATGTTTATTAATAAAGTAGAATCGACTTTAATATCGAATGCCATATTCGCATTATGGCTATCGTTATCGTTGTATGATCTAGAATCTGAATTAGTAAAATATCTGGAATCTGGTAATATATTCTCGCGCTCTGTAATTGTTACATTATCTGAACTACTACTTGCATAAAAATAGTCTGATCCTAAATCTAATTGCTCTCCCAATTTATCTGCAAAATTTACACCAACATTATTAGAGGTGGTAATACCTTGTCCGCCTCCAAACGATCGTCCTCCTACATCAAAAGAACCATCACCTGAAAAACTGATAGAGTTGCCTCCACCAAACATTTTTCTTATTTCTCCAAAACTAAACCCAGGAGAGTTTACATTATTGCCTCCGGCCAATACACTAAACCGTTGGTCGTTATCAAAACGATTAATCATCCCTGCAAACTCATACCTTTCATCTGTTCCTCCTCCTGCCGAAGCCCGTCCAAAAACACCTTTATTGTTTTCCTTTTTTACAGTAAGGTTTATTGTTTTATTTTCTCCATCTCCCCGTTCTCCGGAAAATGCCTGAGCTTTTGTTTTTGTATCAACCACCTGTACTTTCTCAATAATACTCTTTGTTAGGTTTCTAGTGGTAATGGTTGGGTCGCTTCCAAAAAAAGGCTTACCATTTACAAGAATCTGGCTTACAGATTTACCATTTACTGTTATTTTTCCTTCTTCATCTACTTCTACACCGGGTAAGACCTTTAACAAATCTTCAACATTAGCGTCTTTTTTGGTTTTAAAGGATTTTACATTAAATTCAAGCGTATCTTTTTTAATAGTAATTGGTGCCCTGGAGGTTATAACAATCTCTTCCAACGCATCGGTATCTGTTTGTAATTTAATGACACCTAAATTAATTTCCTTCTTTTTTAGGTTGATGGTCTTGGTATATGTTTTATATCCAACAAAAGATACGAATAGATTCAAATTCTCATCGCTAGATTTATCTTCTAAAGAAAACTTACCATGCCTATCTGAAATGGTATAGGTAACCACCGAACTATCTTTTACTCGTTCTAAATGTATCGTAGCAGATTCTAACGGAAGGCTTTCTTCTTCAGAGATCAAAACCCCAGAGACTTTAAAAGCTTTAGATTGAGAAAAGGATACGGTTACACATAACAATATCGAGCAAAAAATTAATTTCCGCATTTTAACAGGGACTTGATGATGAATAATTATTGCTTTTTTAAAATACTATAGTTAAAAAAACACCCTACGAAGATAAATTAGTACTTATATAAATTTTCTTAAAAAAGACTTAAATCATTCATAAAAGTGTAATTATCATACAAGCTATTTCTGTATTTCTGCTTTAAAAATGGTTTTTAGTTCTCTATTAGATTTATGCCCCACCTTAGGGTTTACCACTCGGCCTTGTTTATTAACCAATACGTAGTGTGGGATTCCTGAAATATTGAATTTCTCTGTTAAGTAATTCCATTCGTCTGCAGTTACTCTATAATGCTCTCCTTTTATATTAGCTATTGAATTTTTCCAGGTATTTTTAGGCGAAGTTTGATTTGTTATATATAAAAATACCACATCATCACCTTTCATTTCTTCTTTAAGTGGCTTAATCTTTTTTATACTTGATTTACAAGGCCCACACCATGTTGCCCAAAAATCAACGTAAACAACCTTGCCTTTAAACTTTTCAAGCATAGCATCGAATAACTCATCTCCTTCTGTTCTATTAACCTTATTAACCGTATAACCTCCTTTTGTTTTGTTTAATTCAATTTCGCGTTTAACCTTCTCATTCTCTAGATCCAAATACTTTGCTAGAAACGGATCTTTTAACTCAGTTTGTATCACAGCTAACTCATCTCCAGTATATACTTTATAATCATTCAATTTCTTCATAGCCTCTTGCATTCTTATTATATCGTATAGAAGAAGCCCATCAGGTTTACCCAAAAAAGACTTAATCTTGTTAAATCTAGTAGAGTAATATCTATCACTACTCATATCTGAATAATGTTGTAAATACTTTTCATAAAACTGTCCCCTTACTTTCCCGTATGCTTCATCAAACACACGGTCTCTTTCATATTCTTCTTTGGTTTTCATAACTTTAAGAGCCTCAATCATTTTCAATTCTTCATCAGATAATGTTTCTTCCTTGTCTTTTAAATACTCAACTATATTTAAAAGAAAATGACTATGCTTAGGCTTCAAATTATTTTCTTTTACATAATCTTTATAAGCCTTTGTTTGCTTCTGGTGCTTTTTATAAAACGCTTGTTCAACTTTGCCATGAGTTTTTCTAAAAAGCTCTTTCTTCTTCATTACTTCAGGCGTTTCTATTTGTTTGCTCATTTCAATCATCTCCAATTCTTCTGCAGTAAGTTCCTTATTGTTTTTTTGCAGCCAATCTGCAAATTCAACTAAAGTTATTTCAGCAGATAGTTGAGTTTCGAAGATTTCTGCATAAATTAATCTATTTACAAAAAAATAATATTCGCCAGTTAATAAGAATTGTTTATTGTTTATTATATCTTCAGAAAGAAAATCATAATAACTTTTGTTAACCCAAAATTCTTTAAAAGGCTTTTTCTTATCTTCCGATTTTGCTTTTTTGTTCTGGTACTTTAAACTTCTTCTCAACATACTATAATCAAGAACATTCTGGTATGCCTTAAGTTCAATGTCGAGTTTTTTAAGCTGATATCCTTTGGCACTTACAAAGTGGCTACTGGCATAATCTTCAAGTGCTTTTAGTTCTTTATCTCTTACATCCAGACACATTTTTTTATAATCTTCAGGTGAAGTTACTCTAATATTTTTTCTAGCTTCCTGATGATTATAATAGTTTATAAACTTTAAAGCTTGTAAGTCTGAATTTACATGGGCACAATCGCCCGTAAAAAAGGATTCTTTACCATCAATACAATGGAATGTTTCCTTACCTGGTTCTACAAAAACCGTAAAAGCACCACTTGGCATGCGTACAAATATGCTTAGCGCATGTGTAATTGGAAACTCTACTGAAAAACTACCATCATCTGCAATTTTGATTAAATGAGAATCCTGACGTCCAAAAAAGGTATTATTAACATATAAAGTCGCTGTTTTTTGCCCGGCGTCTGCCGTAAAATTTTTAATAATTCCCGAATACTTTGTTGTTTTCAAATCTAATACTGGTGCCTCATACTCGCTATTATTAGCCAATTTGTAATCTGGGTTGTAGATTTTTTCAAGACTATAATTCTGTAAGGTTTTTGGACTTTCACCAAATGCAACTCTTCCATTTTTTTGGCCTTTTGCATAAACTGTTTTAGCTTGATCTCCTTTTTCTAAAATTATAGTATACTTTTTTCCTTTCTTTTTTATCGACTTATAATACCAAACCTGTTTATCTATAATGGCTTTTTTCGAATAGAATCCATAATGCCAGTCATTACTTCCATCGGTTAACATCCAATTTCCCCTAAGTGGTTTGGGCATTCTTAAAACACCATCGTTTTCATTAATTACTATACTGTAAGTAAACCACGTTCCTCCTTCATTGGCTTCTCCAAAATCAATTTCGTTAATTGACTTGTCCAGTTTTGGAAAGTATAATTTATAATTTACCTCACCGGACTCTGGCATATAATAGCGTTCGGCGAAAGGAATGCCTTCTGTTTTTGTGACGAAGAGTTTTTCATCAGAATCCACATTTTTTATAAAAGTTTCTTTTGGTATAAAAATCCAATGCCCCGGTCTGTATTTAATGTGAAAATGGAGTACTGTGGTATCTTCTAAAATCTCTATTTTGGTTAATTTTCCAGGAACTGTACTATATCCATAATCTGGATTTTCAATTACTTTTTGCGAAAACGCATTAAGGCATACCAATAGTAGTAGCAGATTGATTATGAGGCTTTTTTTCATGATTGATGAATTTATTAGTAATTACTTGACTTTATTTTGAACTTATTTTCTTCCTTATGCTTTATTCTTAAATTTCTTACGTATACAGTAATATTCACCACAGCCTCTTTACCCCTATCTTTTAAGGCTGATTTTTCATGTTTTATAATATCTTTAACACATTCTATATTAAATTGAGTTCGATGTAAGTGTAAAATTATTATGCTGAATATCAAAATATGACATCTAAGTGTCAGGTTGATCCTTTCGTCTGCAAGATGACAAGTAACATTATTAGTGGATTTATCGTTTAAATGTGCTTGTTTTAAATCGAATTGACGTTAGTTATATTATTTCTAAAAGAAAAAGCTACTCCTACATTTCGCTTTTAAAAATTTTCATTAATTCATCGTTGGTAGGATTGAACTTCATTTGAGGGTTTACAATTTCGCCTTTTTTGTTAATAAGCGCATAGTGCGGGAAGTATGCAACACCAAACCTTGATGCCAGATAAGCCCATTCATCATGAGAAACCCTTAAATGCTCTCCATCAATATCTGCTATTAATTTCTTCCATGTTTTTTCGTCAGATCCTGATTCTACTATATACAAAAACACCACATCTTCGTTCTTCAAAGTTTCTTTTAAAGGTTTAATTCTTTCCATTCCGGTTAAACAAGGACCGCAATAGGTTCTCCAAAAACCAACATAAACTACTTTACCTTTATATTTTCCAAACGTTGCTTGAAATACTTCATCATCATGCACTTTGTTTACTGCATACTCAGTCTGCCTATTTTTAGATTTGGCAACTTCAATTTCTTCTTTTATATTATCATTTAAAAAAGTTAAATAATTTGACAAAAAAGGTGTCTTGATCTCTCTTTTTATATTTTTTAACTCTGCATTTGTATATGGATTAAGTTTTAAAGGATTTCTGGTATGACCTTGACACGTAATTAAATCTAACATAAAACAGTCCTTTACGTTTAAAAACTCTGCCATATTATCTTGTCTTGCTTCTGCCATTTGCAACAGTTCTTCAAATGGCTTACTTCTATGTTCTCTAATAGCTTTACAAAATTTAAGTCTAAAAATTAGATCATAATATACTCTGGACAATACAGCTATTTTATTATCTAATACATTTTCCAAGATATCATGATAATAAGTATCGTCTACTTTAAACTCCTTTATGGGTATTTTTTTTGCTTCATCTTTTATAATCAACTCATTTCTTTTACCAAAACCAAATCTCTTAATTTCATAGTTTGTAACCCAAAATAGGGGCGTAAATTCAATATGCAACCTCTTTAATTGTAAAGCCTTATTACAGATAAATTGTTTTTGAGTTATAGAATCCATCTGTTTGGTTAACTTCTTAGCGTTTTCAAAACACTTTCTTTTATAATCTTCTGGAGGCATTTCTCCTATACCCCTTATTCCTGAAAACGGCATGATCGATTTCATTAAATTTAAACCTGAATTTACCTGTGCTCCATCCTCCATAAATTTTGAATTATTTTTATGAATTAAATGAAAGACTTCTTTTCCTGGTTCAACAAACACAAGATGGTATCCGTTATATGGTATTTCAACCAGAATATGTGTTGGGCAGGGTACAGGAAATTTAATCGAAAAACTACCGTCCTTTTTTATTTCAATGACATGAGACTTTGAACTACCGGTAAAGACATTAGAAACCTTGATCGATCCGGTTTTCCTATTGCTTTTATTCTCTTTTGCAAAGTTCTTTATATAGCCAGAATACGTAGTAAAACCATGTTTTATATCTGCTTCGGTATATCTATCGTTGTTTAAAGATTTGTATTCGGGGTTGTATATTCTTTCTGTGCTGTATGTTTTTAACACCCTTGGATCAAGATCAAAATCTACCTGACCATTTTTATTAAGTACAGCATGAACTACCTTTAATTGTCCCTTTCTCTCTAAAGTAATGGTATACTTTTTTTCACTTATATCAACAGAATTGTAGTTCCAAACTGCTTTATCAACGATAGCATTTTCGGGGTAAAAACCATAATCCCATCGATTGCTTCCATCTGCCAACATCCAGCTCCCCTCCAATTCTTTTGGAAGCATGGAACTATCTTTACTTTGATTAAAAGTTAAAAATTGGAATTCGGTTTTCTCTATGGTTCCCTGTGCGAAACCTGAGGCGCATAACATTCCTAAAAATAGGAAAACAATGTTTTTCTTCATGCTAGTTGCTAATAGATTTAATTGTTAATGACTTTGTTTATTTCTTAATTTGTCACAAAACAAACTTATAACACAAGAGGGTACTTCTTGTTTAACAATGAGCCATTAGTATCATTAAATTAGTATTACTACTTCTTCGACTAGAATTCGGAATTTTATTTTAGGTAAGCCAACTTGCTTAGCGTTTGCTCTTTTTTGTGTTTGGAAACATTAACTATACTACCATCATTCATTAAAATATATCCTCCATCTTTTTTTACAAAAGATTTTACATGAATACTATTTATTAAATGCGATTGGTGTGTTCTGATAAATTGATGTGAAGATAGCATATCATCCCACTCCTTCAATGTTCTTGATACTAATATAGAGTCTCCATTTGTTAAATAAAACATTGTATAATTGTTTTCTCCTTTGCATCTCACAATATCATCAATCAATACAAAATAAAGTTCTTCTGCAGTTGGTAATGCTATTTTTTTAGGTTGGTTTATACTGCTTAAGTTTTCAACTAAAACTTTTAATTTCTGATTTTCTTTTTTATCTGAAACGACCCTGGCTACTCTAGATACTGCATCTTTTAATTCTTTTATAGACACTGGTTTCATTATATAATCTAGCGCACAGGATTTAATAGCCTGAAGAAAATATTTGCTGTAAGCGGTAACAAAAATGACTTCAAAATTAACTTCACCTATAGACTCTAACAAATCGAAACCGTTCTTTGTTGGCATTTCAATATCTAAGAATACTAAGTCGGGTTGCAACTTCTTTATCGCTTCTATACCTGCTTCGACAGATGACTCCATGGCTAAAACTTCTACATCTGGACAGTTTTCTTTTAATAATCCATTTAAATTTTCCAGATTATGAACTTCGTCATCAATTATAATGCTTTTAATCACCATTTACGCCCATTTTTAAATCATTTTAAATGCAATTTCTTTTCTTATTAATACCTTAACGGCATTAAAACTTCAACAGTTGTTCCGGTACGACCTTTACCATCAGAAATATCTGTAATCTCAACTTTTGCATTGGTTTTATAACTTTCATTAATTAAATCAATACGGTTTTTAGCTAATTTTAATCCGTATTTCTCTCTATTAAAACCTGTATCTTTTTTAGTTTCGGTTGTTTTAATTCCAATACCATTATCTGTAATTAAACACAATAAATTATCTTCTTTGATTTTAAATTCAATGTCCAGATTTTTTTCTCCCTTTTTTTCATTTAACCCATGTATAATGGCGTTTTCAACAAATGGCTGAATTAGCATTGCCGGAACTTCTGTTAAATGTATATCTATTTCTGGGGCTACTTTTATAAGGTAATGAAAAGTAAAGCGTAATTTTTCTAATTCAAGGTATTTTTTTATCGATTCTATTTCATCGAATAACGGTACCAGACCTTTTTCTGATTTATCCAGAGTTAATCGCATAAGCTGTGAAAACTCAGTTAAATAATGATTTGCATTAGCGCTATCTCCTTTATTTATCAAATTTTGGATAGCCCCTAAGGCATTAAACAAAAAATGCGGGTTCATTTGAGAACGAATACTTTTAAGTTGCATTTCTATAAACATACGTTTGGCTACTTCTTTTTTCTTGGTCAAGGCTATTTTCCACTTAAAAAGATAATAGCCAGTAAAAAAAAGTGATATAATAATTATTGAAATAAAACCTGTAAAGTATTTTTGAAAAAAGGATTCTTTCTTAAATGGTATATCTTTTGAAAAACTTGTTCTCAAAAAGTGTCCATCTTCATTAAAATAATTAAAAGAAAAGTAATATTCACCACCCTTATATAAAACAAAATAATGTTTAGTGTTGTTTATTGAAATTGCATAATCTAATTTGTATGAATCATCTAAAAAAAGCACCTCATCTTCTATTATTTTTATTTCATTTTTAGAAGCATACCATTTACCCATAATCGATTTGGGTAATTTACTCGTGCTATTCACTTGAGCTTTAAATAGTTTTGTTATTTTATACCCTTCGTCTAAATAAATGTTAGTAGAATCAATTCCTTTTATACTAACATATTTCACATTAAAATCATCAATACAAGTAAGGTTTATAATCTCATCCTCTTTTACTATTTCATTGTAATAATATAATTCAGTCTTAATAACAATGTATTCTTGAGTAACGATAAGCGCTATATCATTTTTCTCGTCTACCCAACTTCCCAAAATATGTTCTGGGAGTTGTGAAGGCAGCAGACTTAAATTCTGTCCAAATAATACTATAGGAAGAAAAAGTACAGATAAAAAGAATATGCTTTTTAGTTTCAAATAAGGATGCTTTGTTTATTATTATTTTATCTTTTTGTATTGAGTTTCCATATGTCCTCTGGGCCCCAACACATAGTTGCCGTTTATTTTATTTGCGATGTACATATTAAATTTTCCCTGGTCATATAATATAAACCAAATGGCATCGTCTGATTTAGACACCGCCACATGATCAATATATTTTTTTTCGTTGCTCAATATATTTTCGGGTGTTTTGTGGAAAAAAAATAAATTTTCAGACACGGTAAGCTTCCCTTTTCCATTCTTATTAATCCAATGACCTTTAATGAATTCGGGTACGTTAGTATCTGGTTTCCTTTTTAAATTGGTCAATTTGTCTGTTCTAATGATCATATTTTCATTATCAAGACTTAAAATTTCAAAAGTGTTTGCAGTAGTTTCAATCTTAAATTTATTATTTCCAATTTTTTGAATATCAACATAATATCGAATTCTAAAATCAGAAACAACGTAATCCGGTGTTGTAATTAATATAAGTGTACCATATTTATCATACCAATTACCAAAAAAATCTTTGGGTAGATCTTTGGGAAAGATGTCTCCATCAGTTTTCACCGTTTTAACTTCTCTTAATTGTTTGTCTTTATTATTTATTGAAGATTTCTTTTTACTACTTATGTATTCTCGCGTATTATGCCATCTGTCTGACTTAAAGCGGTAACCATTTTTAGAAACATCTAATTTATATATAAACCTATTGCCTTTTAGGTTAGATTCACCATAATTTATCTTTTTAACATCTTTTCCTAAGGCGGGGAAATATAGTTTATATATTATCTCATTTGTTCGTGATAAATAATACTTTTCGCCCACTCCAACCTCTTCTCCTTTAATAACATACAAACGACCTTCATTAGTTAAGCTGTTTTCAATATAAGTTTCGCTAGGGATGTAAACCCATCCTCCTCTAGGCTTTTTTAAATGAAAATGAAGTATCGTTTCTTTTTCTGTAAGTTCTACTTTTTCTACTTTACCGGAAACATTACCATAAATATAATCTGGCTTGTGAATAATTTTCTGCCCATATGCATTTATAGAAAGTATTATAATGAATAAAATTAAAAGACTTCTTTTCAATATCTAATAAGTTTTAAACAAATATAATATACTGAATAAACAAACTTGATCGTTTATTAGGGTTTAGTATTAAAAAATGAGGGGTTTGTTAGAATAGCCTAGAATATGTATTCATTTTAACAAGTAGTAGACGAATCAAACTACTTTTTACGCATATAAACACTTACCGGAACACCATTAAAATCAAAGTGTTCACGAAGTTTATTCTCTAAAAAGCGTTTGTAAGGGTCTTTTACATACTGTGGTAAGTTACAGAAAAATGCAAACTGTGGCTGTGGTGTTGGCAACTGCATAATGTATTTAATTTTTACAAATTTGCCTTTGTATGCCGGTGGCGGGTAATTTTCTATAATTGGAAGCAAAACATCATTAAGCTGGCTTGTTTTTATTTTTTTAGAACGGTTTTTATAAACCTCGACAGCTGTTTCTATAGCTTTAAAAATACGTTGTTTGGACAAGGCAGAAATAAATATGAGCGGAACGTCTGTAAAGGGCTCTATTTGCTTTTTAATGGCCTTCTCGTATTCCTTTACCGACTTATGGTCTTTCTCTACTAAATCCCATTTGTTAACTAAAATAACGATGCCCTTTCTGTTACGCTCGGCCAACCAAAATATGTTCTGTACCTGACCATCGAAACCACGGGTAGCATCTAAAACCAAAAGGCAAACATCTGCATGCTCAATGGCTCTAACACTACGCATTACAGAATAAAATTCTAAATCTTCTTTTACTTTCGATTTTCTGCGTATCCCGGCTGTATCAACTAAGTTAAATTCAAAACCAAAACGGTTGTATTTGGTATCTATAGCATCTCTTGTTGTTCCTGCTATGTCTGTTACTATATATCTATCTTCACCAATTAATGCATTTATAAATGACGATTTTCCAGCATTAGGGCGACCAACTACTGCAAAACGAGGCAACTCTTCCTCTACTACTTCTTCTTTTTCAGGCAATGCTTCAACTAAAGCATCGAGCAATTCCCCTGTACCACTTCCGTTTATACTTGCAATACAATAATATTCTCCTAACCCTAAAGAATAAAACTCAACAGCATCTTCAGAACGCTTTGCGTTATCAACTTTATTAATTGCTAGAAAAACTGGTTTATCTACTTTTCGGAGCAAATTGGCAACATCCTCATCCATACCTGTTACACCATTTTCAACATCTACCATAAAAATAATAGCATCAGCTTCATCAATAGCCAACTCAACCTGTTTGTCTATTTCGGCTTCAAAAGCATCATCACTTCCTAATACGTATCCACCTGTATCTATAAGCGAAAACTCTTTACCATTCCAGTCGCTTTTACCATAATGGCGGTCTCTTGTAACACCACTCACGGCATCAACGATAGCTTCTCTTCGTTGTATTAAACGATTAAAAAATGTTGATTTCCCTACATTGGGTCTTCCTACTATAGCTACTATATTGCTCATAATCTATAAATGGTATACAACAGTCTAAAACTGATTTGTTTATACTCCCTGCTGGAAATATTTTGCAAAAATAGGAAATATAGTCTACCTAGTGTTCTTTTTTATAAAGATTAAAAGTATTTGCAGTTAATAAAAAAATAGTAATTTAATAAGCGTAAAACGCTAATAATATGCCAACTGCCAATGATATTGTTTTAAGACCCCGTTTTAAAATGGAACTTAATAAAAACAATGAGTCTATTTTGAAAGATTTTGAAGTCTTAAAAGCCCAGCAATCTGAATTTATTGTAACGCGATTAGACAATCATGTCTTTATTAAATTCCCGAAAGAAAAACAGCATTTTTGGTCGCCTCAACTTCATTTGGAAATTGATTCTATTGACGAAAATTCCAGTTTACTTTATGGGTTATTTGGTCCTAATCCAACGGTTTGGACCATGTTTATGTTTCTTCATTTTGTGGTTGCTGGCTTATTTATAGCTTTTGGTATATGGGCTTACACAAATTGGTCTTTAGATAAAACCTATGCTATACAGGTTAGTTTAATGCTCTTAATGATTATTGTTTGGGTTGTTTTATACTTTGCCGGTAGTATCGGGAAAGCTTCAAGCAAAAATGAAATGCGTGAGCTGAATGATTTCATGCGTCGAGTTATAACACATGAAAAAGCACCTCAATCTTAAAACTAAGGTGCTTAACAACTAACTAAAACTCAATAAAATAAACTAACTTAACATTATTGAAGGTCTTTATAAAAGCAGACAGCTTTAGGAATATTATTTGAAGTCACAAAAAAGAAGCATCTTATTGAAGCTCTATTAAAGGACGAATTTAAATTTGAAATGCTATTTATAGTAGCCCAGATGGACTTTACACTTAGTGCAAAGCCTCTTTTAAGCATGGCATGGTGAGCTAAACTTGCGAAAAACAGTTTATTAGAATGTTTCATACCTGGTTATCTTTTAGATTCCAAATATGGAACTTGTATTTAAATTGAATGTTATCCTATTAAGAAGATACTATTAGGATTATCTATTGATTGTAACCAAAACGTTTCAACTGGTTTTGATTGCTTCTCCAATTTTTATTTACTTTAACATAAAGCTCTATATGGATTTGCTTGCCAAAGAACTTTTCTAAATCCTTTCTGGCCTCTACTCCTACACGTTTTAATGCACTTCCTTTATGCCCGATTATTATTCCTTTTTGTGTCTCGCGTTCTACCATGATAACCGAACGGATTCTTATAATGTTTTCTTCTTCTAAAAATTCTTCGGTATCTACCTCAACGGCATAGGGTATTTCTTTTTTATAATGAAGCAGAATTTTTTCCCTGATGCTTTCATTTATAAAAAATCGTTCTGGTTTGTCTGTTAATTGGTCCTTTGGATAAAATGGTGGCGACTCCGGGAGCAATTCTACAATTCTATCGAACACTTCATTTACCTGAAAGCCTTCTAATGCCGAAATAGGGATAATTTCTGCATTTGGAACTTTTTCTGCCCAAAGTTGCACTTGAGCTTCTAATTGTCCCTGATCTGATTGATCTATTTTATTTAAAAGCAACAACACCGGAATCTTCGAACTTGTTATTTTTTTAAAAAAAGCTTCGTCTTTTAACGTTTGTTCTCCTATTTCCACCATGTAGAGCAATACATCTGCATCTTCAAAGGCAGATTTTACGAATCCCATCATAGATTCCTGTAGCTCGTAGGCTGGTTTTATAATACCTGGTGTATCACTAAACACTACTTGAAAATCGTCTCCATTTACTATACCTAAAATTCTATGACGTGTGGTTTGTGCCTTAGATGTAATAATAGATAACTTTTCCCCTACAAAGGCATTCATCAATGTAGACTTACCCACATTAGGGTTACCAATAATATTTACAAAACCTGCTTTGTGACTCATATAATCTTAATTATCCATATGTTATAACAATTTAATTATAAAATAACATATTAAATCCGTTCATTTTTCATTCCATTTCCTCGTTTGAAGTTCCTGTAATTAAAACTGTTCAAATCAATCTCCGTATTATAGAACAAAAACAATTTTGTTTTCTATACAACATTATAACTAAATTGGTATCGCAAAGTTACAATCTTGAATTGTTTATTTTGTTATAATTATACTTTTAAACATTCTGTCCATTATTTTATAACTTGACTAGCCTCGAACTATGATGGGTCTCATTCATTTACTGAACGATTATTATTCTTATCCGTACTAATAATTTAAAATATTTTTTAATATTAAGAAAAGAAATGTTCCATTCTTATTTACACGGAATATTTGCTCTATTTCAATCAATATGTCATTCTATTAATTTTATCAAAAACCTATGCCAACATTAATAAAATATATTTCATAAGCATACAAATTCTATTTTTTTAATCTCCTTATTTAGATCAATTAAAGATTAGCAAAAGGACAAATTTTGTCCTTCTAGTATTTTTACTTTGTTCGATTCTTTAATTTAAAATAGGTTATATGGCACAAACTTCTCAATAAAACACCAAAGGAAACCTTATTTATAATATAGGTTAATGATTATTTAAAGTTTTAAGTAATCATATATGTTTCAAAAGTAGCATATCCTTAAAATAGACTTTTTAGTTAAAAACAAAGTATAAGAGAATTTCTCTTTTTATGAATTAAAATTAATAATATGAAAAATACTTTTTTCAAACTTATAACTCCATTAGGACTATTTGTTTTCGCTGTAATAACCTTTAATACAAATACGAGTAATTTAAATCAAAACGATTTGACTTTAGATAATATTTTAGCATTAAACTCTGCAAATGCTGAATTCTGGGGAGGAGGATGTTTAACTTGCACTGATGAAATCGTTGCTATATGTGGTAGGACAATTGCTGGGGATACATATTATGGCAAATTTGTAAGATACGATCCCAGCCCATGGAATCCATGTAATTAATTTTACAAAAATAACTAGTTTACAATAAAAGAAGTAAATGTACTATAACATTTACTTCTTTAAATAATTATTACAAGTAAATGAAAAAGTATTTAATATTTGTTTCAATTCTTATAAGTTGCTCCAAAACCTATAATAAAGATTTTGAAATTTATTTTACAGAAGTCAAAACTGTCGACTTAAAATCGGATAAAGTAAGGTTGAAATATGATTCAGAAACATTTTTTAGTCAAATTCCAGAAATGATTTTTGTAGATAGCTTACTAATTATAAATGATCGAAATCCTGATTATACTATGAAAATTATTAATTTAAAAAATAATAAAGTCCAAAACTTTGGAAAAAAAGGGAGAGGTCCAAATGAATTCCAAATACCCTTTTCAAAAGTTTCTGTAGACAAATTTTCAAAAAAAATATACATAAGAAATTCTTCTAATTATCATATATATAGCATAGATAGCTTAAAAAAAGGAAAAGAACTTAACAAACCATTATCAAAATTTGAAATAAAATTAAGCGATACACAGTTTTTAATAAATACATATTGCAAAAATTATATAATAGGTGGAACTTATAAAACCCCTATCGGTTTATATAATATTAAAACAAAAGCTAGTACAGAAAAATATGAATATGATACAGGAGGGTCATTGGGGAATCAAGCTAACTTTTTTAGCCATCCATCAAAACCTAAAGTTATATATATTCAATCTAATTCTGAAATTATGGGAATTGTCACCATAAAAAATGATGATGTAGAAAGAAAAGAATTATCCTGGTGGAAAGAGAACAACGAACAAGTTACTGAAGGCGGAAAAACACATGCTAAATCTAAATATTCAAGTAATAATAGACGTAGTTTTATGAGTGCAACCACATCTGAAAACTATATCTATATACTTTACAGTGGTAAACCAGTAGGAACTACTAAAGAATCTTATAATAAAGCTAGATTATGCGATATGATTTATGTGTTTGATTGGGAAGGTAATGCCATAAAAAAATACAGATTAGATCAAGATGTTACCTCAATTGCTCTAGATGAAAAAAACAATTTATTATATGCATCTTCTTATGGTGATGGCTCACCTTATATAGTTAAATATAAATTAGAATGAGCATATGAGTTTAAAAAAAAATATATATTATATTTTAATAGTGTTACTATTTATTAACCTAAGTTGTGTAAAAAACAAAGAAATAAATAGTGAAGTTAATAATTGGGTTGGTAAACAATTGACTTTACCTAAAGATAGTTTAATAAGAAATTATATCAAAAAAAAAACTAATCCTTTAAAGAAAAAAATAAAAATATTAACAGTAATTAATGGTGACTGTAGTATATGTTATGATGAATTAAAAGCATGGAAAAGTTATATTAAAGAAACTGACACAAGTCAAGTTGGGTTTGTCTTTATAATTTACACTTTTAATAAATTAATGGAATTTAACGATATGAATAATTCAACATTAAAATTTCAATACCCATATTTTCAAGATGACGGGGAAAAAATAGTTAAAGAAAATAATTTTCCTGATAATAGATTATTGAAAACATTCTTATTAGATAGTGAAAATAAAGTGATTTTAATTGGTAATCCAACTATTCATAAATCAATAAATGATTTATATAAAAAAGAAATAAAAAAAAGAATAAAATAGTAGTAGTTATTAGTTCTAAAAAAATAGCCCGAAAATATAATGTTTTTTCGGGCTATTTTTAAATTTATTTATATTACTTAACTATCTCTAAAAGTTCTACTTCAAATATTAAAACATCAAATGGTTTAATTTTACCACCTTGACGTGGAAAAGCACCATATGCTAAATTTTGTGGGATGAAGAACTTGTATTTAGCACCAAGGTTCATAAGCTGAATTCCTTCTGTCCATCCTGAAACAACAGCATTTAACTTAAATTCTTCTGGTTTTCCTCTTTCTACCGAACTATCAAATACTTCGCCATTAATTCTGGTTCCATGATAATGTACTTTAACTTTCGATGTTGCTACTGGATTATCACCCGTTCCTTCTTTTAAAACAATGTATTGCAAACCACTTTCTGTAGTTTCAATACCTTCTTTTGAGATATTCTCTGCTAAAAACTTTTCTCCTTCTGCTTTATTTGCTCCAAACTGTTCTTCGGCTTTCTTCAACGCTTCTTCTTTTTGCTTCTTCATCATATCTTCACGCTTCTTCATCATATACGTTTGAAGAAACTGTTGCACCTTATCTTTTTCTATTAGAAGCTTAGAAGAATCTGACGCATTTAAATATCCTTGTACAAGTAAATCCTTATTAATCTCATCAAAGCTACTTCCTACACCTCTTGCTATATCCATTCCAACAGCATAACTAACAGAATCTAATTCTGTTTTTAACGATGTACTATTATAATTCCCTTTATTACAAGAAACTACGAACAAAGTAGCAATTGATAGGCTTAAAATTTTTATTGTTTTCATGTTCTTTTTTCAGTTTTTGTTAGTTTATAAAATTTATATAATCAATTCGAAATAAGTAATTAGAATCTCAATTACAAACGGTTTGCTTAGGTAATTATTTTTCTAATTGCAGCCAAAAGTAACAAATTTACAGGCATTAAAAAAAGAAAAGCCTTCTTGTATTCAAGAAGGCTTTTAATATTGGAATATTATTATGATATTCTTAACATTTAGCTTCGAACTTCTTTAATAAGATCAATAGAAAATTTTACTTTCTCTTCTATTTTAGCATAATCAAATTGTCCGTTAGCATCTTTAGCCATCAATTTAGATCCCATTCCAACACAGGTTACACCAGCACTAAACCAGGCTTCTAAATTTTCTTTTGTTGGAGACACACCTCCTGTAGGCATAATGTTCGTCCATGGTTGAGGCGCTTTTACACCCTTTACGAATTGTGGTCCGTAAATATCGCCAGGGAACAATTTAACAATCTCGCAACCCAACTCTTCTGCTCTGGTAATTTCGGTTAAAGTACCACAACCAGGAGACCATAGCACCTTTCTTCTGTTACAAACAATAGCAATGTCTTCTCTTAAAACAGGTGTTACAATAAAGTTTGCTCCTAAAGCCATAAATCTTGAGGCTGCTGCGGCATCGGTTACAGAACCAACACCTAATATCATACCGGGCAATGCTTTAATCGCATATTTTACTAACTCTCCAAAAACTTCGTGAGCAAAATCACCTCGAGCTGTAAATTCCAGTAATCTAGCACCGCCATCGTAGCAAGCTTTTAATACTTTTTTACTTGCTTCTATATCGCTATTGTAAAACAAAGGAACCAGTCCTGTGCTTTTCATAACTTCTGCAACTTCTATTCTTGTATATTGTGCCATATCTTATAATTTATCGTGCAACGCGACCTGAAGCGTCTCCACCCATTAATTTTTCTACTTCTGCAACAGTAACTAAGTTAGCATCACCTTTTATTGTGTGTTTTAAACATGATGCTGCAACAGCAAAGTCTAAAGCATTTTGGTCATCTTCTGGATATTTAAGCAATCCGTAAATTAAACCACCCATAAAACTATCACCACCACCTACTCTATCAACGATATCCGTAATTTGGTACTGACGTGTTTCATACATTTTCTTACCATCATATAAAACTCCAGCCCATGTATTATGAGATGCAGATATAGAACCTCTTAGGGTTGTAATTACCTTTTTAGCTCTTGGGAATTTTTCCATCATTTGTTGACAAACAGAAAGGAAAGCTTCAGCTTTTACATCATGTCCTTGAGTTTGAACTGTAATACCTTCTGGTTTGATACCAAAGTGCATTTCGGCATCTTCTTCGTTACCTAATACAATATCACAATAAGATGTAAGCTCAGTCATAACCGCTTCTCTATGTGCACCGTCACAGTATTTCCATAATTTAGCACGGTAATTTAAATCGGTAGAAATAGTAATGCCTTTTGCGCTTGCAGCTTTTACAGCTTCTAAACAAACATCGGCAGCACCTTGAGAAATCGCAGGAGTAATACCTGTCCAATGAAACCACTCTACACCTTCAAAAACACTATCCCAATCAATCATTCCAGATTCAATTTCAGAAATGGCAGAGTGAGCTCTATCATAAACCACTTTACTACCTCTTGAAACGGCTCCGGTTTCTAAAAAATAAATTCCTAAACGATCACCACCGTAAACAATTTTATCTACACCAACACCTCTTTTACGCATTTCCATCATGGCACACTCCCCAATATCATTTTTTGGTAAACGTGTTACAAAATCAACAGAAACTCCGTAATTAGCCAAAGAAACAGCTACATTAGATTCTCCTCCTCCATAAATAGCATCAAAACTATTTGCTTGCGAAAATCTTAAAAATCCTTGAGGAGCTAATCTTAACATGATCTCTCCAAACGTTACTACTTTACTCATCTTTTAATTCTTATTTAAATAATTCTTAGTTTTAGTTAAACGTTTAAGCAATATTTTAAAGAACTAAATCAAAACCTCTTAACCTTATAATAAATTTAGATATTTTGATTTCTTAAACTAAAAGAATATATTTGCTTAATCGATTAAGCAAATATATATAAAAAGTTGAGTAATAAAAAAAAATCAACAATAAAAGATATAGCAAATGTTTTAAACATTTCTCCTGCTGCGGTATCTAAAGCGCTTCACAATGATTCCCGTATTAGCGAAAAAACCAAAAAAGCGGTTAGGCAAGTTGCGAAAAATTTAAACTATCAGCCCAACCACCTCGCTAGTGCCCTGCGTAAAGGAAAAAGTAATCTGGTGGGCGTTATTGTACCCAGAACGAATAGCAACTTTTTCTCTTCTGTGATTCAAAATATGGAAGAGGAATTAAATAAAGAAGGTTACAATATTATTATAACCCAATCCAACGAATCGTATAAAAAAGAATGCAATAATATTGATGCGCTTTTATTTACTCAAGTTGATGGTATTATCGCTTCTATGGCTAACGAAACAACCGACCTAGAGTACTACGAAAAAATTAAATCCAAAGGAATTCCTTTAATCTTGTTCGATCGTGGGGAAAACGATTTAAATGTCGATTATATTGGGATTAACGATTATGACAGCAGTCATTTAATTGTTAATCATTTAGTAGAGCAGGGTTGTAAACGCATTGCTCATATTGGCGGTTTTAAGCGTACTCGTATTTTTAACAATAGGATTAGAGGTTACATTGATGCACTAAAAAAACACGATCTTCCTTTAGAAAATGAACTATTAATTGAAAGTAGCCTTACTACAGAAGATGGAAGGGAAAAAATGATTCGGTTATTGGCTTTAGAAAACAGACCGGATGCTGTTTATGTTGCTGGTGATTATGCTGCCTTAGGGGCGTTGCAAGTGCTAAATGAACAACATATTAAAGTCCCCGAAGACATTGCTTTGGTTGGCTTTGGCAATGAACCTTTTACTGCTATGGTAACGCCTACTATTACAAGTATAAATCAGCATAGCTCCGAAATTGGAAAACAGGCTGCCAAAACATTTTTAGAACACTCCAAGAAGTCTGTAGTTAAACAAACATTAAATAAGATAATATTGGATGCCGAATTAATTGTTAGGGATTCTTCTAATATTAAAGATTCGTAGTTGCTTAACCTGATCTTCAACTGTATTTAAGACATTAGTTTACGCGAATGGCTTCTCAATATGGCCGTATCTCCGTACTAACCCTGTTCACGAATTAGACTTTCAGCTAAGTTTAATTTGGTACTAACTTTAACATGAATCTTGCTTAAGAATTCAAGGTGTTCCTCCCTTTTTAAAAGGGAGGTGGATCCCGATGTGATCGGGATTCGGAGGGTTATATTTGTTTGTTATTTTTAATAAAACTCCTCTTTCTTCCAATTTTTATCAAAATTGGAATTCATTCTCTTTAAATAAAGAGGAGAGCATGGCTTATTGTATCTTTTTAACGTACGTTTACAAATTAGTAAATGCAATTTACTAATTTGTAAATTATCAATAATTGGAACTATCAGCAATTTCGTGAAATTAATGTCTCTACGTTTTATTCTTCCTGAAATCTTGATATAAAAAACAAATCTCTTTGCCACAAATAAATTTGCGACAAAGAGATTTTCACTATTATGATAACTTAGTTAAAAGCTACCCATTATTTAATCTTATATTCCTAGACCTTGTCCGCCACCAATTTGAACAGTTTCTGCAGTAATAAAAGAAGCATCTTTACTTGCTAAAAATGATACTACGCCTGCCACTTCTTCTGGCTGCCCTAATCTTCCTAACATAATGTTGTTCTTCCAGGAAGCAAAAACTTCTGGTTTTGTCGATTTAATTTGCGCGTGAAATGGCGTATCGATTGTACCTGGAGACACGGCGTTTACTCTAATTCCGTATTCTGCAAGGTCTTTTGCCAATGCTCTTGTAATGGTATGCACGCCAGCCTTAGATGTACCGTAAATTCCAGCTCCCGGTCCTCCGGCATTCCATCCTGCATTTGATGTATAATTAATTATTGAAGCATTATCACTCTTTTTAAGAAATGGTATGGCCGCTCTTGATGCAAAAAATGTTGAATCTAAATTTAATGCCATTACAAATCTGTAAAACTCGGTGGTCATATCTTCAAATCTAGATCTTCCGCCTAAGCCTCCTGCATTGTTTACAAGAACATCTATTTTACCGTATTTCTCACCAATTTTCTTAATATTTGAAGTTACTGCTTCTTCATTAGTAACGTCAAATCCATAATATTCGGCTGTGATTCCTTCAGCTTCAAGTTCTTTAACTTTTTCTGCCCCAACTTCATCTTCAATACCATTTAAAATTACAGTATATCCATCTTGACCGAGTCTCTTTGCCACTTGAAAACCAATACCTCCTGTAGCACCTGTAATTATTGCTACGCTTCCTTTTAAACTACTCATATCTTTTAACTTGTTTTAATTATTTTATGATTTTTATTTTGAATTCTTATACTTTAAACTTTTCTTTTTAATGGCTCTATTTTTCCACATAATATCCAAATGCTTGCAAGAGCAATAATAGCTAAGGCAGCTCCAATAATGAAAGCCGGTGTGTAATGACCTCCTTTTGTTAATATGGGAACCAAATATGTTAAACCTGCCGCCGTTAATTTTGCAGCCATACCCGAAAACCCTGCCAATGTACCTACTGTCTTACCTCCAAAATAATCGCTTGGTAAGGTTTGTACGTTTCCTATAGCTACTTGGAATCCAAATAAAATAACCGCCATTATTATTACAGCCATTACTGGTCCTCCAGGGCTAGCCATTCCCAATAGCGCTGGTAACATGATTAAACAACCTAAGGTAATTACTAACTTTCTTGTTTTATCGACCGTCCAACCGGCTTTTATACGATTTTGAGCTAACAAACCTCCAGTCCAAGCACCTATCATGGCTCCTACATAAGGCACCCATCCATAAATCCCAATGGTTTTAACATCCATACCATAAACCTCGAAAAGGTAAATTGGTATCCAGAATACGAATAACCACCAAATAGGATCGATCACTGCTGAAGCTACAATGACACCCCAGCTTTCTTTTCGCGATAACATCTCTTTTACTGTTGGATTATATTCTTCTTCTTCAAAATCGCCATCGGCATCGGCATCCTGATTTTTTTGACCTGTAAGGATATATTGCCGTTCTGCCTCTGTGATCCATGGGTGCGATTTAGGTGGTGCTTTTACTAATATCATCCAAGGAATTAGCCACAATAAACCTGCTAAACCTACCAGTATAAATATGGCTTGCCAACTAAAATAAATTGTTAAAGCGGCAATTAGCGGAATAGAAATAATACCACCTATTGCTGCGCCCGAATTAAAAATTCCTTGAGCCAGGGCCCTTTCTTTAGTGGGGAACCACTCGGCATTCCCTTTGGTTGCTCCGGGCCAGTTACCTGCCTCTGCTATACCTAAAATTCCACGGAATATCCCGAAGCTCAATAAGCCTTTAGCTAAAGCATGTAATGCCGTTGCTATTGACCAAATTCCTATAGAAAGCGCGAACCCTATACGTGTACCAACCCAATCAAAAATTTTCCCGAATATGGCTTGACCAAAAGCATAGGAAAACACGAAAATGATTGAGATATAAGCGTATATTGATTTATGTTCATCAGCCGAACTGTCTGGGTAGAGATCTTTTGCGATCTCTGGCCATAGTACACTTAACGACTGGCGATCGATATAGTTGATAATAGTGGCAAGGGCAATTAATCCGACTACCCACCATCTTAAACCTTTTAGTTTCATATACTTAAATGTTTTTTAATTATTTATCTTAAAATTTAGACAATAGTGTTCCTCTACTGATTAAACCAGTACTTCGATTTAAATAAACTATTTACTAAATCATAGCTTTTTAATTGGCTACAGCGAGTTACCATAAAAGCTATTTTACTTTTGTGAAGAAATACCTTAAAGTATTCACTTCCCTCCTTATTTTTATTTTTTTACACAGAAACCAAGGCGTGCACTCCTAGCTTCTACGATTTATATTTATTCTACATTATAACAATACTGATACAACGCTCTAAAATGGTCTTTCATTTTTTGTTTTGCCAATTTAGGATCTTTGCTTTTAATAGCTTCGTAAATCTCTGTATGTTCCTTAATGCCCTCAAAGGCTTGATCTATATCGCAAACATGATATTTTTCAAAATCGATAATGATCTGTGGGGTAATAGATAACATAAATGTATTCATAGTACTATTACCACTTGCTTTTGCTATGGCCAAATGAAACAACAAATCTTCTTGTACGGCATCTTCGCCCGACAATGCTTTTTTCTCGTAAGCATCTAAGGCTTCTTTAATATGTTTTAAATCCTCTTCTGTACGTCTTAAAGATGCTAATTTTACAGTTTTTAGCTCTAATAAAATTCTTGTTTCTACCAGCGACTTAAAATCTTGAGATTCTAATCTCAAGATATCTTCTATCATTCCGTTCATAGCAACCACACCAATGTTTGCGACAAATGTTCCACTTTGAGGAATGGATTTTAACAATCCGTAAAACTCTAATTTTTGAATGGCATCCCTAACATTACTTCTACTCACCTTAAATTTCTCAGATAACATACGCTCGGAAGGTAATTTATCCCCCGGCTCCAGATTTTTATAGTTTATTAACTCTTTAATTTTACTAATTATAGAGTTTTGTATTTCTCTGTTATCTCCTACTGTAAGTATTTCCAATTTCATGTGCTTATATTTACCTTATACTTCAATTTCTTGGCGCTAATATAACGCGTATAGATTAGTTATTTATGCCTTTATTTTTTAGTTATAAACATTATTTTCACTCGTAAATTATTCTTCTTGAGCCTATTGTTTAACCGTAATGATAAAATTAAAAAAAACATCACTCTTTTTTTAATTTTTTGAGTCAGATTATACTGACTTTAATAGCCAGTATAATCCAACCAAAAACAAACTCAAACTATTACTAAATTCATTTAATTTTGCTATAAATTAATTCTTTAATGGGTTACTTTTAATTCGTAATATTTAACTTTCGAAAAGGCGTTTTTATCTTTTGTTACCAAATAATTTCCTGCTTTAAAATAGTTTTCAAAAACACCCCATTTTTTAATATGTATATCGTCGTACACTATAGATTCTTCATCATTTAAAATCACTTCCATTCTCTCATTTTCAACTTTAACCTCCAATTTAAATTTATCAAAGCCTACGTGTGTCGAAAAGGTATGTCCTTTGTCATCGCCCCAAGCATCGGTATGTAATATTTCTGTACTTGATGCATTCAAATCTTTTAATACTTTCGTTTTCACCCTCACGTATCCATTGTTCCAATAAATCTTTAACATAGGTGGTGCATTGTTGTCATCTTCTCTTATTAAATCACGTTGCGCATTGGTTAACCTTCCGTGAATTTGCATAATGATCGTTCTATGGTATTTACCATCGGCATCTTTCGAAATATCATCCATTTGTAAAACACCTTCCATGTTTCCGCCCTCTGCAAACGTCCAGTTTGTACTGTTACTACCAGGTACCATTTGCTCTCTTAGCTCTGTTCTTGAGTAAGATGAATTGGCGGTTGAAGCGCCCGGATAAGTATAAAACACCAGTGCTCCATTAACAGAATCGTTATAAAAAAACGGTTTCAAAGTTTCATTGGTAGCATAATCTAAAATTTCTGGAGGTTTCACCTCGGTTGGCTTACCTATAGGCAGTGTTACTTTCCAGTGACTTAAATCTATATTTGGTAATTTGTATGATGTATTGCCGTTTGTTTCTTCTTTTTCATTGGGTTCTTCTTCATCTACAACTTGTTCCTTGTCAGCTTCTTGTTGAGGATCCTCATTACTTTTATGGCAACCAAAAGCCATAAGAAGTATCATGATTCCCAGGAATGCTTTTTTTAATATGATGTTATGTTTTTTTAAAATGATCACTTTTAATTAATTATTTAATGACTTACTTCTAATTCGTAAAATCTAACTTTTGAATAAGCTCCTTCATCTCTAGACTGAAAATAGTTTCCAGCCTTAAAATAGTTTTCAAAAACGCCCCATCTTCTCATATGGACACTCTTGTACACCTTATATTCGTTTCCATTTAGTATAATTACCATTTTACCATCGGAGACTTTTACTTCTAAAGTAAACTTATTAAACCCTACTTCTTGTTCGAAGTTAAAGCCTTCATCATTATCCCAGGCATCTTCATGAAGTATTTCGGTCTCTGAGGCATTTAAATTCTTAAGAACTTTTGTCTTTACGCGAATTTTTCCCTTATCCCAATATATTTTTAATATTGGCGGTGCATTATTATCATCTTCACCAATCAAATCACGCTGTTCATTAGTTAAACGCCCATGGATTTGCATGATAATAGTTCTATGGTACTTCCCATTAGAATCTCTGGAGGTTTCATCCATTGCTATTTTAGCCTTCATGATACCGCCTTGCTTAAAGGTCCAATTCACATTATTATTGCCAGGCTCCATCTGCTCTCTTAATTCCGACCTCGTGTATTTGGTATTCCTGGTTTTCGATTTGGTTGGCATGGCATGAAATACAATTGCGCCTTTGGTAGAATCTATATACATGTAAGGTTTTGCTATGTCGCTTGATGCAAAATCCAGAATCTCTGGCGGACTAATTTCGTAAGGCTTACCGTTTTCTTTAACTGCCGGCAAAGTAACTTTCCAATGACTTAAATCTATATTGGGAAGTTTTACTTTTTTCTTTTTTCTTCTCTTCTTCTTTTTTTCAACTTTAACATCCGAATCTGAAGCGCTACCTGTTTGTGCTTTACAAGCAGCGCTTACAGCTAGAAATGTTATTAATACAATACTTAATATTTCTATTCGGAAGTTTTTCATTTTTAATTTTTTGCTTTACTATAACTTATCGTACTGAATATATTTTTTATGTTTTAAAATTAAAATCCAGGGGTAATAATATCTATATTGTCATAGAACACTTCATTACTACTATCTACGGCATTTGATGCTCTAACATATATTACAACCTTATTTGTTGAAGGTGTAAATGTAAATGTAGTCGTTGTAAATGTGTCGTTGGTACTAGACGATTTAGAGCTATTAAAATCATTATCAATTAGAAAATAAGCATCTGCATTGGTATCGCGTGCAGCTTCTGTATTAATAGCATCTTCGCTAGCAATTTCATTATTCAAAATGAATACTTCTGAATTAACACCAGCAGCTTCTGAACGCGAATCGATAGTAAAAGTATATTCTACACCAACTTCTACATCTACAACTTGATAAAGTCGACGACAAGCTTCGTTTATCTTTACACCTCTGCCGCCGCCGGCATCTGGTCCAAATTTGTTACCATCACTTGTAGAACCTGGTTGCTCATCAGCATCACCACAATTAGTTGCAAGCCAATCTTGTAAAGCTGTATTATTCCAAAGCGCTCTATAAGGGCTATCTATTTCTCCCAGAGCATCATCAATAACCTTACTATTAGGTGTCATATCCCAAGCATCTGCATTATCACCCGTATTAGATGTGTGATCATTACATGCGCTATTTAGAACTATAGCTTTAAAAGTAGGTTCAATACCTCCAACTGGAACGGCTTTAACAATACTTTTTGATACACCAGCAGCGTTTGTTGTTGTTAATGTTACATTATATGTACCAGCAACTGCATAAGTGTGCGAAGGGTTAACTTCTGTAGAGGTATTACCATCTCCAAAATCCCAGCTATGTGATACTGCTAAAATTGAATCATCTGTAAAGTTTGCCGTAAGAGATGACGTTGTAAACGTAAAATTAGGAACTGTAGATAATACCAATCCTTCTATGTTTTTGGAAACAGAAACCTCAACTCCTAAAAAGTTAGTGGCTGTAAGCGTTGCTACAAAAGTTTCTGCCGAAGCATATATGTGTACGGGATTAAACTTAGGATCATCTTCTGTGTCTTCTTCAGAATTCCACTCTACAGTGTCTCCATCACCGAAATCCCAAACCAGTTTACTGGCTCCAGAAGTTAGGTTTTCAAAAGTTACTTCGGAGTCTACAGCAGTGTGATTAAAACCAACAAAAATAGGTGCCACATCCGATGAAGCTTCCGCTACTAAACCATCAGAACTTGTTGTGGTTAGCTTCACGGTATATAGGCCACCTGTTGCATAGGTATAATCTGGATTGGCTTCTGTTGATGTATTGCCATCTCCGAAATCCCATAAATACGAAGCTGCATCTGTTGAATAGCTTCTAAATACTACCGATAAATTATCATTAGCACCTGCACTAGTAGTAAATAGTGTATTTGGTTGTATATTGTTCACATTTCCAGTTGGTGGTACGAAATCTTCGTGACCACTATCGTAACATGATATAAGGCTCAAAGTTATAAACAATAGTGCGAAAACGCTTCTATTGATTTTTTTATTTAATTTATTATAAACCATAATATTAAATTTTAGAACTTTACTATTGTTTTACTGTTATATCAAATGAATCCAATCTACTCTCTACACCTGAATTTGTTGCAAAGATTATTACAGTTTCATTTTCTCCTGCTTCGAATGTAATAGCATGTTTTTTGAAAACATCGTCTACTCTTCCCGCATTGGTATCTGTTCTTGAAGCAATAATATTCTCCTCCAATTGAGCTTCTGCATAGCTAGAAGTATTTGGAGTTAATATAGATACTTTCATTTCTCCAGAGCTATTCTTTTCAAAAGCAGTAAAGTAAGTTAGTACATATTCTGCTCCAGGAGTAACACTTATTTCCTGATAAGCAACTCTAGCACCATCTGATGGGAATTTTGCTGCTTGCGTACCTTCTGGTAAAATACCTTCTTCAGATTTTGTATTAATCTGTATTACCGTAGTACCTCCTCCTAGTGGACTCCAGGCACTGTTACTTGGAGCTCTCCAGGAATCTCTACCATCACCTGTTCCATCGAACAAACTGTTGTCTTCAAAACCAGGTTCTGCAATCTCAGGTATTGGAATTGTTGGTATAGCCTGATTAACAGTAATTGTTTTCTCTGTAAAATCTGATTTA
Source organism: Flavivirga eckloniae (assembly GCF_002886045.1). NCBI lineage: Bacteria > Pseudomonadati > Bacteroidota > Flavobacteriia > Flavobacteriales > Flavobacteriaceae > Flavivirga > Flavivirga eckloniae. The sequence continues at coordinate 1,957,211 of NZ_CP025791.1, forward strand.
CCAAGGTTATCTGTTACCGTTAAACCAACTTTATATTCACCTGGACCAGGGAAAGAAAAGATTAATTCCCGATCTTCTAATGTTGCTGCTTCTAACGCAGAGATTTGACTTTCTAAATCAGCTACTTTTTGTAAAACTTCATCTGAAAGCCCTGCTCTTGCTGCATCTAATTGAACTTCGAGTGCATCAATTTCTGCCTCTAACACAGTAACCTTATCGGGGTTAGATTCGCAAGGTATTTTAAATTCCAGTTTTGCAATTTGCTGCTCTATTGCTACAATGGTAGCCAACTCAGCATCAATTGATTGCTTTAAAACGGGTAAGTTTTTATTTATTAATGTTACGCCATCAGAAGGTGTAATGACCCATTGATATTTTGTACCATTTACAGCCAAATTTGAACCTGCTTGAAACTTAAAATCATATTTAGCCCACAATTCAACATCATTACAGTCAAATTTTGAAGTAGTCACGTCCGTCACATTATAAAAAGGTGTTGGGCCTGTAATATCTTCTAAATCGCCAACCTCTGCTAAATCATCACTAACACAAGAAGCTATAGCTACACATGTACCTAAAACTATATATTTTATTTTTGTCAAATATTTATTCATAATTATAAGTTTTTAGTATCCGTCGTTCTGTCTATAAAAATTAGGTAAATTGTCTATTTCCCTTTGTGGAAAAGGAAGGTATTTCTTTTCATTTGTATAGAACAAATTGTTTGCGTTCGAAAACTGGTTTAAAACATCATCGGCTTCACCAAATCTTATTAAATCGTACAAACGTTGATTTTCGTATACAAACTCAACTCTTCGCTCATCTAACAACCCTTGTTTTGTTAAATTAGCAACTTCTTCAAGTCCTGCTCTTGCTCTAACTTGATTAAAAGCTTCAACAGCTCTTGGGTCTGTAGTGCTATCGGCACCAGCCAAAATGGCTTCTGCATATAACAACAGGACATCGGCATATCTTAAAACAATCCAATCATTATCCCCAATCTCACCATCTGTTGGGAATTTAGCATTAAAAGTATCGTTTGTTAACACTGTTGGGTTATAAGACAACTCATCTATACTGGCAAAGAATCTCACTGGTTGCTCTTCTGGGGTCATAACCCCTAAAAAGTCAAGTGAAGCAATATTTACACCATTAGATGGCCCTTGTAAAGTCATGGCAAAACTATGTGATTCTGAATCGGTTTCTACCTGATCGTCTAAACCGCTATCGCTGGTTGCATAGTTATCGCTATTAACAAGATCGTAAGCAATCGAGAAAATGACTTCATTGTTAATTTCGAGTGCCGTACTGTTTGACCAGGCACCAGTAAGTCTACCATTTGAATACCCATCTGAAATTGCATTTCCAAATATATGACCATAATTCATGATCAAATTAGCAGTATATTCTTCATCTGTTAAAACGTCCGCAATATTATTTATAGGATCCGGATTAAGTTCCAATTGTTTGGCACTTGCTCTTTCTGTAAAAATCAGTTCATATTTATAAGTGCTACTGTTTTCTACAACAGATGCCAATAAAAGTTCTGCCTCTGTATAATTAGGGGTAGGTTGACTTAAATATGCTTTTGCTGCTAAACAAATAGCTGCCCCCTCAGAAGGTCGATATCTATTTTGTGCCACGCCATTTAAATAAGCAATTGATGTTTTAAAATCATCAATAATTTTCTCGTAAACCTCAGCCTCAGGTAATTGAGGATAGTTTAAAGCTTCTTCCTTAGTTATATCTAAAACCTTATCTACATAAGGAATATTTTGATATGCTCTTACTAAGTTGAAATGGCATAACGCTCTCATAAAATAAGCTTCCCCTACTGTATATTGAAATGCTTCCGGAGCTAAAAATCGGTTATCTATAATAGTATTGGCATGCTTAATGGCAGCCATATTATTAGAATAATAGGTAGCTACATCGCCATTATTTGGGTCTACATTGTAAGCATTAATTGCTGGAAAGTTTCCGTTTTCTGTATTTGCTCTTACATTATCCGATCTTAACTCGGTTAATAAAAATTCGTTTGCCGGAACTTTTTGGTAGGCATCTAAAATACCATTCGCCAATAGTTTAAATCCATTATCGGTTTGTAGTAACTCCTCTAAGGAAAGTGCTGTAGGGTTACTAAGATCGAGTTCTTCCTCACAACTTGTAAATAAAGCTACAAAAGAAAAACAAACTATTATATTTAATAAATATATTCTTTTCATAATCAATTAAAATTGTAAGTTAATCCCTGCTGAAATTGTTCTAACCACTGGCCCATCACCTCTTTGATAACCTGCTGTTAGTGGTGTATTAGCATTATCTGACGTTTGACCAGCAGCATCTGGGTTAAACCCTTCGTAACCTTTAGCGGTAAAGAAGAGTAAGTTCTCACCCGTCATATACAATCTTAGTCTATCTATGTTAAGCTTTGAAGTAACTAACTCTGGCAACGTATACCCTAATGTTACATTTCTTAAAGTTACATAAGAAGCATCTTGTATATGATCGTTTGTAAATCTTCTATGAACTGTTAAATCTCTGTCTGGGAAATTGGAAACTTCATTTACAGCCGATTCACTGGCAAAGTACAACTGATCTAAATCGGCAACCCTAACTTCGGCTCCATGAGATCCTTGCCATTGAAATGAAAAATCGAACTCGCGAAACGTAAAATCTGAATTGAATCCCCATACAAAATCAGGGTATGGACTACCTAATTCTGTTCTATCTTCATCATCAATAACCCCATCATTATTCAAATCTTTTACGTAAACATCAGCAAAATCATTGTTAAACCTATTAAATGGATTGTCTACCCACTCTAACGGAATCTCCTTTTCGTAAACCCAACCGTAAAAAGAAGTTATCGGCTGTCCTACTCGTGCTATAAATTCCGTAGGTCTGGTATCCTGATCAATTCTAGAGATAATTTGTTGGTTATTTCCTAAACTAACCACTTCATTCCTGTTTAAAGAGAATTGACCTGACGCTCTCCAGCTAGCATTTTCGTTAGCGAAAATTCTAGAGCTCAATTCCAGTTCTATACCCTCATTTTTAACTTCTCCTATATTCTGTAACCAGTTATCTGTACCATAAGTGGCGGCTACTGGGGCAAAAAGAATTAAGTCTTCACTTGTTCTTGTATAGTAATCGGCTTTTAAGCTTAAAACACCTCTACCAAATGTAACATCTAAACCAGGGTTAAACTCTATTAATTTTTCCCAACCTAAATTTTGATTCGCTAAGGTTACTCCTTTAACTCCTGTTCCTCCATTATAACCAATGGTACTGAATGTTTCTTCGAATCTGTAAAGTGAATCGAATATATTGTTAGAGATCTCATTAGAACCTGAGATACCATAACTAGCTCTTAATTTTAAAAACGTTACAATTTCGTTTGCTGGTAAGAAATCTTCGTTAGTTACAACCCAACCTACAGAAGCTGCAGGAAAGAATCCGAACCTTGTATTTGAACCAAATCTGGTACTACCATCGGTACGAGCAGATACCTGGAACAGGTATTTCTCATCATAATTATAATCTAGTCTTCCAAAATATGAAACTAGCTTATCTGTTCCATTATTGGTAAATGTTGTCCCCCCATCTGCAATGGAGATATTGTTATTAAAATCGTCTGTAAAGCCTACCGCTTCAGATTCTTGTCTATAAAAATCTCTTTGCGTATACTCAAACCCTAATACAGTATTAAAATTATGTTTGCCAAAATCTTTCTTATATTTAAGAATAGACTCAAAGGCATACTGATTTACTTCATCTCTTCGTTCTAAACGGTAAGATTCTTGTTCTCTATTTTCCTGACCAAATAAAAAGTCGGCCTCATTCGTCTTATTATGTCTAAAAACACCTGAAATAGTCTGTCTGAAATTAAGACCTTTAGCCAATTCAACATCAAAGTAAGAAGATGCATTTAAAGCTAATTTCTTTTTGGTTCTGGATCTTTCTAAAAAGTGCACTAAAGGATGAACGTTTTTAGTAGTAGATAAGGTTAATCCGCCTGATGTTAAATCGCTAACTAATGGAAGCCCTGTACTTGGATCTCTGGCAATTCTTCTCTGATCGTCTGGCGATACTGTAAAAACATGATCGAAAGCTCTTGAAAATCCATAACTACCTACACCTAAGTTTTCAAATAATTTTCCTGCATCTGTTGAAGTACCAACATCTGTAGAAAACTGAGTTACATATTTTAAGTGCTCTTCGTTTAAGCGTAACGGCACATGCCCATATTGTCTTAATGGATCAGTAAATCTCGCAGGCAATCTATCTTGATCGTTGTAATTAACACGTAAATTTGCTCCAAACTTGATTTTCTTGTTTTTCGATTTACTGTCAACCTTTATTCTGGCATTATATTTTTTAAAATTATCTTTTATTGCAATACCTTCATCTTCAAGATATCCTAAAGACGCTGTATAATTGGTTAGCTCCGATCCTCCTCTTGCTGCAAAAGAGTGACTTTGTATAACACCACCAATGAAAACTTCATCTTGCCAGTTTTTTTCTCCGCCTCCTAAACCAGCTAAAAAATCCATAGCTTCAAGCTCTGCATAAGCCGTGTTGTAGTCACCGATTACTCTATCGTAGTTTGGACTATCAAGTGAAATGGCATCAACGGTACCCTGCAATCCATCTAACCTGGCTCTTTCCTGAGCGATAGATCTATTAAAGTTTTTGTTTTTGTTGGCGTATTTGTATCCTGTAAATGAGTTATAAGAAAACTTTGTTTTACCAATAACACCTTTTTTAAGTGTAACTAAAATGACACCGTTAGCACCACGAGAACCGTATATTGCTACCGATGAAGCATCTTTTAAAACACTTAAAGATTCAATGTTGTTATTATCAATAGTAGCTAAAATATCAGGATCGGTTCCTAATACAACCCCATCGACAACAATTAAAGGTGATGATGAACCAGTAATAGATCCCGGACCTCTTAATGTAATTTTAGGATCACCACCTGCTTCAGATGCGACCACCTGAATTCTTAAACCAGCTACTTTTCCTTGAAGTGCATCTTCCACCCTCGATACAGAAAAGTCCTTAATATCTTTAGATGAAACCTTTGTTAATGCACTGGTAACATTTTTTTGCTTTTGATCTCCATAGGCAACAACCACAATCTCTTCCAGTTTGGATATATCTTCTACAAGAGAGATATTAATCGTCTCTTGATCGCCTACAGGAACATTTTGAGTTTCATAACCTATATATGAGAATTGCAACACATCCCCACTGCTCGCTCTTAATTGATATTTACCATCAAAATCTGTGGATGTCCCTGTGGACGTGTTCACTATAACAACATTTACACCGGGAATGGGAAGGTTATCTGTTGCAGACACAACCGTTCCTTTTATAACCGTTCCACTCTGTGCAATTAATACAATATTGAAAAACAATATTGTTATTAGAGTTAGTTTAGTTTTTAAATTCATAATTAACTTATTTTATGTTTTTAAATTGTAAGTTTAAATTTGTATTCTTTGCCAATTAGTTTCGTCCCATTAAGAATTACATAATTTTTAGCTCACCACACAAAAAATATAATCTTCCATAAGTTTTGTAATTTCTAAAGATGTATATTTTTATATAGCAGCTACCTGTGTTTTATTTTACCTCCCTCCTAAAAGAAGTAAATTAGTTATAAAAAGAATAGACGTGCACCTGTTCTTTTTTATTGTTTCGTCATATATGATTTGGATTTTTTGAAAGGTTATACATTGAGTTTGTCTTGTTTTTACTGGAAAACCAAATTGGTTTACCAGATTGGTTTTCCAAATATATGTTAATTTTTTTGTTAAAACCAAAAAAATCGAAATTTTAACACTACTATTCTATATGGCGTTATAGAATTGGGCCAAAAACATCGATTAGTATACTTTTACAAGCACAATAAGTACAATTGGGGCTTCTTTAGCTCTATTTGCAGTGCATCTCTGTTAGACACTAACATTCCTTGTCTATCAGCAGAAATCAAACATCAAGAAGCAATCATTAAAAACTAAAAAAGTCTATTTATATTAGTCACAAAACTTTAGATGTAATATAAGAAAAGCCTTTTATTTCAAAAAGGCTTTTCTTATATAAAATGAGTAAGCTTACTTAACAACTATTTTTTGAGTTAAACTACTATTTTCTGTAGCTATTCTTAATAAATACATTCCAGAACTAAGGCTTGAAACATTAATATTACTATTTGATAAACCTTTTTGTCCGTAAACTTCTTTTCCTAATATGTTGTAAATTTTAACAGATGACACTTCAATATTATCAGCGTTTATTGTTAATACTTCTTCAACTGGGTTAGGGTGTACTTTAAATTTTGAGGCAAGAAAATCTTCAGCTGAAAGCGTTGTTGTATTAGCTAAAACCAAATTATCCATTCTAATCTCTGAATCTCCATTCATCCAACCTTTATCTTTACCCGAATCTCCGTGGGATCCAGCATCGTAAGGTCCTACAGCTCTAATAAATATAGCTATACTAGTCTCAGACCCAGTATTGAATGTTAACTGCGTGATCGCATTAGTATTTGTGTTTCCTGGAGGTGTTACAAGGGTTCTTGCAAGCTGGTTCGCAGCCATCTCAACGGCTGCAACGGTACTGTAACCAAATCCTTCCTGAGCAGCATCAGCTGGCACATCATATGCAGGTGTATATCCTCCTTCATACCCACTACCCTTTAGTATTATAATTTCAACATGCATTGTTGTCGTTGGGTCTATTTTGTAGGTGTAATCTAAATCTAATGTGTAATCACTATTAGCAACAACAGCAACTTCTTGATAAATACCATCAGACTCAAAGTCATCAAATTTCACTACATCGTTACTATTCGACGTAGAGGATTCTGCTTGGTCAGCAATGTCTTTATTGATCCATCCAGAACAAGAACAATCAGTACCTGCAGATTTAGGAATTTTGTCAAAAGTAGCATTATGTACAGTTGGTTGCACTTGAGAATACCCCAAAGCAGACACACAAAGCAATAATAAAAGTAATTGTGTTTTCATAATTATATAATTTTAATGAATTAATAGTAAATTGAAATTATCACAACTGTGCTAGGTTAAGTATATGTATTTTTGGAAAACCAAACTGGAAAACCAATTTGGTTAACCAAATATAGTTATTATTAGGAGTTTTCCAAATTTTATTTTGTTAAAATGATTGTTTTACAAGTGTTTAACGTGAAATAATTATCATTTTAGATTCGCGTAAACCACTATCATTAGAAAAATTAATAAGATAGGGTCCGTTTAACAGAGACGAAATATTGAGGATAATCTGTGATTTAGGAGTCGTTACATCCTTATTCATTACGAGTCTACCATCTAAGCTATAAACATTAATTTTATTTATATTAAGTCCTGAAGTTCTAATATTGATAACATCTTTTGCGGGTACTGGAAATATTGATATTTCTGTATGGTCTATATCTTTAGTTGATAAACTGCTTTGGGTACCGTAAAATTCTATTTCTCCCACGGCATTCCAAACACTTTTTCTAGTATCTCCAGCACTATTAAATCTTCCGTAGCCTATTAATTTTATATAACGAGCATTTGCAGTAACTTCATATTGATTAAAATCTGTTGTACTAGTTGCCGTTAATAACAAATCTCCTGTAGTTGGTAATGCCATAGTAAAATCTCCAGAATCTGTTCCAGTTGTTGAAACCCATACTTGGAAACCGAAAGGATCTGATTTGTTAGTTGTGCTGAATCGAACTAAATCTAGATTGTATTCATCACCTAAATCATAAATTATATATTCGCCATCACCCTTATAATCTCCCGAGACAATAGAACCATCATCTGCCGCCCAAACAGTTCCGTTATCTTTGTCTAGCGTATTTGCTGCATAATTAAATTTAGTTGTACCATTTACTTCTTCTTTTGAAAAAGAATGAATTGTTACAGGATCTCCAGCTAAACCCGTGTTAATAAGATCGTATAATTCTGTAATATCTGGAGCTGCTTGTGTTACACTTAAAACCCTGGATAGTGTACCTCCTACTTTAGTAAAAGTAACATGCCCCGTTCTTTCGGTTACGTTTGTGTTTTCAGTTACAGTTACAGCTACTGTTGCAGATCCCGATCCGGAGCTAACATCGGTTGTTATCCAGGAATCGCTAGTTTCAACATTCCAATCTATATTAGCTGTTACTGTTGTGTTCTGGCTACCGCCATCTATACCAAATTCGGAAAGATCGGAAACATATAAAGTCTCAACAGAAGCTATGGTACAAGTAGTAACAGTTAGCAAAACACCTTGAGCCCCAATAAAACAACTTCCAACAGAATCTCCCACATCACTATCAGCATGCGGTGAAAACGAAGCGGTACCTGTTGCCCCAGATACTTCGCTAGCACCTATATCCTTGCCTGTACTTGGTCTGTTCAATCCTGTGATATCGAATGCTATTTCTGGAGTTGTAACGATAGCATTATTAGCAGCATCTCCTGAATCTGAAGGTAAAAACGTTTCTCCATCTGCAGCAAATCCAATAGTTCCTGAATTAAATTGGGTAGCAGATAACGTTGCTCCTAAAGTAGTACCTTGATAAACATTATTTCCAAAAGTTAATCCAGAACCTAGATCGCTAAAATCCCCAGTAATTATGGTAGTTAGCGTAGTATAAAACAAATTGTTAGTGAATGTGCCAATAGGATCGGTACTTCCTTTACTTGTATTAAAATACAATGGTGAATGTACGTTGTAAAATGAATTATGGGTTATTAAAACATTTTCTGTTTTTTGATAACCATTTGAGCTTCCTCCTGAAGTCTCAGACCCTCCTAAAAATGTAATACCATTGTTCCATTGGGCTTGCTCATTTTCATTTATTAAATCTTGAAAGTAATTATTTGATATGGTGTGACCACTATCGGAAATTCGAACACCACCAGTTCCTTCTACATTTTCTCCTAAAAAATAATTTCCTTCAACCGTAGCGTTTGCACCATGCCTCAATACTAAAGAGCCTCTACATGCTCTAAACGTATTGTTTTTATATATGTTATTTGCACTCTTGTTTGTTATTATTTCATTCTCTCCATCCGATTTATTAAAATAATTTCCCTCTACATTTACATTTGCATTAAATGCTTGATAGTTACTTGCTCCTACCCTAATAGTTTCACTATCTCCAGCGTTTTGAGTGGCGGGATCTCTTTTTTCGTAATTATAAAAATAATTGTTTATTATTTGATGTCCAGCGGTAGCTTCTCCGTTATCAAAATTATACGAAAGCTCAACCAATACCAAGGCTCCGGGAGATCGCTTGTTTAAAAAAGAACAATTAATTACGTTATTATATTGCCCGTACAAGACTACCCATCTATGTTTAGAGGTAGATTCATCATCATCTATAGTTGTTGGATCGTCTGGCTCGGGTTCTAGCCCATTGATTGTACAATTTTGTATTGTACAATATCTTGCATAATCGGTACCATTTCTAAACTGGATATGGTTATTAACACCCTCTCCTCCATTCCAGTAAAAGCCATCTATAACTAAATATTCACCTCCTACATTCATCCTAAGGCCTCCGGTAAAAATTACACCGCCTGGTGATTCTGCTCTAAAAACAATTGGGTTATCGGCTGTACCCATACCAACGAAGTCTATGCGTTCATCGGTGCTATAAACGCCATTTGCTAATATAATTTCATCTCCTGCTACATATACATTGTTCTCTAGATCTTCGGGGTCGGTGATGTTGTAAGTTGTTTGTCCTATTACTGATATAGAGAATAGTAATAGCCAATGTAGGGTAATTTTTTTCATTAGGTTAGTATTAAAAAGTTTAAATTAGACTGGTTTTCCAAATTGGTTTTCCAAATTGGTAAACCAAATATAGATTTAATTCATTAATTTCCAAATTTTTTAACATTAAAGCCTGAAAATTAACATAGTAGTAACCTTTAATTGAAAGATTTAAACTACAATCGAAGAGGTTTGGAAAACTTGTCTGCCGACAGCTACGGTGTACCTGCATCTTTTTAATCAAGCTACGAATTACACAGATTTACACGAATAAAACCTCAATATGATGGATAGCTCTCTATATTATTCATAATCACAAATCAGACTTTCAGTCTGTTTTTACAATCTAAACCCGATTTAACTCTATTATATTTCCATACTTCAATTTACAAATAAGTAAATGCAGATTACTTATTTGTAAATAATTTGTATTTAGAACCATTTGTGATAATTCGTGAAATTAGTGTCTGTCTTTGTAAAATTATTATTTAATATGCAGTCATATTTATGAGTAAACAATAGCTACCGACAGACAGGCAAAAAAGTTGAACTAAGTTGAGTACTCCGTCTACGCCAAAAAAACTAAAGTAGAAACCTAATTACACTTGTAGATTATCGTGATCTTTCGACTGTGCTGCCATTAACGTATTTTGTTAAAAGCTTAATTTAGAGTAGTTTGTCATTCAGAAGCCTCCCTGTCTGCCGACAGGCAGGCTTCTGAATGACACCCGATGACGTCATTTTATAAACACCTCTTAAATTGATGATTGACCTGTGTCTGGTCGAGCGCAGTCGAGACCTCCTTAAGACCTCTCGACTTCAGTTTATGCTGAGCACAGCCGAAGTACTAGAGGAGACATGACGTCAATATTTTACACTGGATAAAATTTTTATTGGATGTCTCAAACTGACATCCATGCTTTAACTTAATGACATTGCTCGAGCTCAAACAGAATTATCATCAATACCTTGATTTTTGAAATGGGTACATATTTTTTATCCCTGAATTTACATGTTAGATGTGTAAACCCAGGGATAAATAGTAAAAACTAAACTTAAATATTGTTTATTTAGTAACCATCATTTTGAGGTAACAAGTTAGGGTTTCTCTCTAACTCATCTTCTGGTAATGGTAATAAATAATCGTCTGGAGTAAAATTGGGTTTTTCCCCTTCTAAACCAGAAGCACTAAATACATTATAAGGAGCACCTCCCATTTTCCTTCTAGCTATGTCATACCACCTTTTACATTCAAAAGCTAGCTCTAATCTGCGCTCTTCCAATACATCTTCAACTGTAACGGTTCCTGCAAGGTCTGCTGGTACAGCACTAGGAGCTACCGTTACTGGAACATCCGCTCCGGTCTTAGTTGTACCACCCATTCTTGCTCTAGCTCTTACCTGATTGATATAGTTTAGAGCAGATGCATTATCTCCAAGCTCTACAGCTGCTTCTGCTGCAATTAACAATACCTCAGCATAACGTATCATAGAATAATTATGACTTGTTGCCCTAGCATTCCCGCGAGCAAATGCCCCTGGATAACGCGTATATTTTGCAATGTATGGGTTGTTTTTGGCATGCTCATGTCCACTTACAGTAAAGTTAGTATAATCTACAACCGCACCTTTAATTGATGCTTCATCATCCATACTAACGGCTCTTCTGTAATCTCCTGCATCCCATGTAGTATACACTGCAAGCGTAGGAACTGCTACAGACCATCCACCACCACTATTTCTATCATCTCCTCTAATACCTGTCATTGGAGCTATTTGATCATAAGCATTATTATCGGCCTCAACATTATTATAATCTAATGCGAATATGGGTTCTTTAGAGCTGTCTATGACTTCTGCATTAAATAAGTTTTGGAAATTCGAATCTAATTCATACTGGTAAGTCCCTGCATTGTCGATCACCTCTTTAGCTTCATCAAAAGCTTTTTGCCATTCTCCTTGAGTTAAATATACCAAAGCTAAATAAGAACTAGCAGCTCCCTTGGAAGGTATAGCTCTTGATGCTGTGGTGTTTGGTAACCACGTTTTCGCATATTGTAAGTCTGAAATAATATTATTATAGACTTCTGCTGCTGATGTTTTACTAATAGAAGCTATTGCATCTGCATCAGTTATTGGTGCATCAATATAAGGAATATCTCCAAACAGTCTTACTAAATGAAAATAGTAAAATGCTCTTGCAAAATAAGCTTGGGCAGTTATAGGGTTTTTAACATTTTCATCTGTATCTACATCCTCTGCTCCAGCTATAGCTTGATTAGCTGCAGCAATTCCTTGATACGTTTTTGGCCAAAACTCACTAATCATTCCATTACTAGCTAAAGTAGTTAATTCGTCATGCTCTACCCGTCTTGTTTGGCTAGATGCAAGATCCACCATATCAGAACGTAACATTAATGCTATTGATAGTTTTCTACCCCAAAATTTTTCATTGATACCAGCAGTAAAAGCACCATTTACAGCTGTTTGTATATCATCAGTAGTTTGAAAAAACCCTTCTGGGGCCAGTAAACCTACAGGCTCTTCTTCTAAATCTGAACATCCAACTATTGATAAACTTACCAACAATAGGAATAAATATTTATATATTTTCATACTTATATTTTTTAAATAATTGTGATTAGAATTTAACATTAACACTAAAATTTACAGTTTGCACCGTCGGATAATTTCCAAAATCAAACCCTTGAGCAGTATTAGATGCTGTGTTGTTATTAGATCCAGCAGAATTAGCAGTAGTACTCTTGCGACCCGCAGATCCAAAGAAGCTTACTTCAGGATCTAAACCAGAATAATCGGTAAAAGTCAATAGATTTTGTGCACTCAAGGAAAGCCTTATTCTTTCTATTCCTAGACCGTTAATTAGCTCTGCAGGTAGATTATAACCTAACGCTAGGTTTTTTAATCTAATATAGCTACCATCTTCTACAAAACGAGAAGAAATTTCTCTACTACTATTATTTCCAACACGAGGCATGTTTGTGTTGGTATTTGTAGGTGTCCAAGCGCCATTATAATATTCTTTGGTCGTATTTGCATCTCCATTAAACAACTGTACATTGGTCATATTAAAAATCTCTCCACCCTGAGACCCTTGGAAAAAGATATTTAAATCCCAGTTTTTGTATGTAAAGTTATTGCTTATACCAAAAGTGTAATCTGGATTAGGGTTACCTATAGTTGTTCTATCGGCTTCAGTAATATCACCACTATCGTCAACATCTCTAAACAATGGATCTCCTGCTACACCATTAGCTAAAGTTGCGGTGCCTTCTGGTAAACTGCCTCCTTGATATACCCCTTGATAATCGTACCCCCAAAATAGTCCAACTTGTTCTCCTTCTCTTAAAACTAGAGATCTATCATGACTAAAATAACTTGGAGCTGCATTAAAAAATAAATCGGCTCCGTTTACTAAGCTCACTACTTCATTTTTATTTATAGACAAATTAAAATCTGTAGTCCAGCTAAGATTGTCGTTCGTTATATTTCTTGTATTTAAATTAACTTCAAACCCTTTATTATTTATCTCCCCTACGTTTGTTAGAATTTCATCATCTAAGTAACCTGAATATTCAGGTAAAGCATTGTTAATTAAAATTAAATCTTTAGTATCTATATTATAATAATCTAACGAAAGCGAAATTCTATTCTTCAGTAAGCCTAAATCTATACCAAAGTTAGTTTGGTAAGATGATTCCCATTTTAAATTTGGATTAGCAGGTCTATCTGGCGTGATAGCACTTACAGTCTGTCCATTACTAGAAGCATAAAGACTTCTATTAACTGCTAAAGAGCCGTAAGCAGGAATTGAAGGGTTACCTGTTACACCATAACTTACTCTTAACTTTAAGTTAGAAATAGTTTCACTATCTTCTAAAAAGCTTTCGTTCGATACTTTCCATCCTAAAGCCGCCGAAGGGAAAATGGCATATTTTTCATTAGCTGCAAAATTAGATGCTCCATCACGTCTTACTGTAGCTGTTAGTAAGTATTTATCATCGTAATCATAATTTAATCTTCCGAATTGTGATTGAATTTCTACTTTTTGTATGGAAGAAGATGGCTGTAAAATAGTTGTAGCAGATCCTAAATCATAGAAAGAAAAATTATCTGAAATAAAACCAGTAGCTTCATTAAAAATATTTTCTGAAATCTTTTTTTGATAAGAATATCCCGCCAATAACGTTAAATTTCCTTTTCCTACTTCTTTTTTATAAGTCAAGTAACTTTCACTTAGCAGCGTTGAACTTGTATTATTTTGAACTATAGCTCTACCACCTACAGGACCTGCTGTAACCTTTAATCTTGAAGGCATATAAATCCCTCTTCTTTCATTTTCAGTGCTTAATCCGAAGGTTGTTTTAAAGGTTAGGTTTTCAAGAATGTCGTAGTTTGCATAAAAATTTGCTCTAAAATTATCTATCTTAGTTTCATCCGTTCTTTCTGTAGCAACTGCAAACGGATTATCTATAGGATCTCCTACACCACCATTTCCTGCATTATAGCTAAGGTCTGCATCATATATAGGTAAATCTGGCGAATATCTCATTGCTAAAGTAACGGCATCATCTCCACCTGCAGAAACTGAACCATCAGATTTTGTAGCAGCTCCATCTTTAACACCTCTGCTTCCAAAAAGATTAAGTCCTAATTTTAATTTATCTGATGCTTCTGCATTTATGTTTGTTAAGAAAGTGCCTCTTTCAAAACCAGAATTAATTAAAATACCTTCTTGTTTAAAATAGTTACCAGAAGCATAAAAGTTTAATTTATCTGAACCTCCTGAAAAAGAAAGTTGGTGATTTTGGGTATTACCACTTCTATAAATTAAGTCTTGCCAATCTGTATTTGCTGGTCCTTGAACATAAGGTACTGGTGTACCTCCATTTGTTATGGCAACATTGGTTCTTACTTGGTTTTGGTAATCTGCAAATTCATTTGCATTTAATAAATCTATTTCATTTGATGTATTTTGAACAGCATAGGTACTATTAAGCTCAATAGACACTTTACCGTTTTTACCTTTTTTGGTAGTAACCATAATAACTCCATTAGAACCTTGCGAACCATATATAGCAGTTGATGATGCATCTTTTAAAACCTCTATAGACTCAATGTCGTTAGGCTGTGGCATTACTGCTCCCACAAAACCATCAACAACAATAAGTGGATTGCTATTTGCATTAATAGATGTATTTCCTCTAATTTTTATGTTGATAGGAGCTCCTGGCTCACCACCATTGTTAGATTGAATAACTACACCAGCTGCTCGTCCTTGTAATGCTTGAGCGGCATCCAGAACAGGGAAAGCATTTAATTCTTCAGATTTCACCGAAGACACTGCTCCTGTAAGATCGCTCTTTTTTCTAGCACCATATCCTACTACAACCACCTCTTCCAATTGCGCCAAATCTTCTTCAAGTGAAACATCTAAAGTAGTTTGAGCACCAACAGTAACGGTTTGACTTACATAACCAACATAAGAGAACTGTATCTTTTCTCCTTCGTTAGCTCTTATTTGATATTTCCCATCAAAATCTGTTGTCGTTCCTCTTGAAGTATTTAATAGCATGACATTTACACCTGGGATAGGGACGTTATCTTTGGTAGAAACAACAGTTCCACTAATCACCCTATCTTGTGCAATAACCGTAATACTAAAAAGTAATATTACAATTAGCGTTAGTTTGTTTTTTAAATTCATAATTAGTTTTTTATGTTTAATAGTAAAGTTTAATTAGCAATTTATGCTCAATAAATAATAGGTAAGATCCTATTATTAATATTAACTCTACAAAAACATCATCTTCTTTCAATTTTTTGTAATTTTGAAGATCACATGTTTTTATAAAGTATTAACAAGTGTTACTTTACTTCCCTCCTAAAAGAAGTAAATAGTTATGAAAAGGATAGGCGTGCACCTGTCCTTTTTTTTATTGTTTCATCATATTGGTTTTGAGTTTTTTGAATAGTTAGACATTAGCTTAGTTGATTTTATTGGAAAACCAAATTGGTTTACCAGATTGGTTTTCCAAATATATGCTAATTTTTTGTTAAAACCAAGGAAATCAAAATTTTAACATTGCTATTCCATGAAGTCTTCTCGTATAGGGCTGAAAACATCAATTAAAATACCTGCTTTAGTACACACAGCGCCATGAAGCACATTAGGTGGGATATATACTGAATCACCTCCTACTACAGTTTTTGTTACGTCGCCAATAGAAAATTCAAACGCCCCACTTTCCACATAGGTTACTTGAGAATGATAATGCTCATGTTTATACCCTATGCCGCCTTCATCAAATGCAACTTTTACCAGCATGATTTTATCGTCATACCCCATTATTTTTCTTTTTACGCCTTCTCCAACGGCTTCCCATTCTATGTCCTTGTCTTCTATAAACTCTTTACTTGCTCCGAATGTTTTCATTATTTTCTAGTTTAATAATTTTAAACAATAAGGCCCTGACCAAACAACGTCCTTATTATTTATAGTTAATTTATGGTTTTCTGTTTTTATATTATTTGTATTTGATACTACAAAAAGGCTCTTTTTTCCTTTTTCCGTTTCAATTTGTATGGCTGTGTAATTGGCATCATCGTACACAACTTCTATATTTTTAATTTGACTGTAGGCATTTATGGCAAATTCTGAAACTGGACTGTAATTGCCATGAGATTCTATAATAGAAACAAAAACAACATCTTTAGCGTTCTTTTTTCTAATAATAAATGTTGGCTCTCTTCTTAAATTGTATTCTGGGTCGTTTGCACCAATTCTTGCTAGGATTAATTCGTCACCATTTGACGTAACGGATGTAATAGAATAAAACTTATTATTCAACAACCAATTAAACTTAGCGTTTCCTTCTTTTGCGACTCCTAAGGCCTCTTTATACAAATGCTGATATCCATTATTCGCGCCCAATGGCACAGGTTCTTTTAAAGCCTGATATTCAAAATTGGTTTGCATTAATTGCCCCAAATAATAAAATGGAACATCGTATTGATTGGCAGTTTTGGACGTCACCTTCATAACATCCAAAATATATGGATTGTCATAATCCTGATCGTGAATTAAAGCCATTGTTCTGTGTAACCCAGTACCCGGATAAGCATTTAACTCTTTGGCACTTGCAACTTGAACGGTATCATTATCTGAGCTAAAAATATACTTCTCGGAATGGTGCTTGCTCCCAATTTCGTATTTACCTTTAAAATGGGAAGTTTCATTTTGGGTTACGGTATTATGCGCAATAGTTTGCTTAGCCCAGGTTTTGTTTTCCTTTAAATAATTTCCGCCTCCTTTTTGCTCTATATTAACAAAACGGGCTAGTCCATAATCTTGAATAACTTCATAACCATCTTCATACAACGAAAAGGACAGCTTATCGTAATGCCCGTGGCTTAAACCCTGCGCGGCGTATTTAAAAACCAATTCCAGATCACCTTGTCGCAATATCCCCACAGCACCTTGGTCGCCATTTGGTCCATCTCTAAACTCAATTGATTTCTTTGCGAATGGCATCGCTTTTCCTTCCTTTATCCCCATAGCTACAGACAAACCTGCATCATCCAACAGCACACGATCTTGCTTTTGGGCGATACTCAACAGTTCCGGATTATTACCTCCAAAATGATAAGCTATATCTACTGCTGTTACCAACTCCCTAGAATAATAAGACATGCCTTTTTGACCATCATTTAATGGGAAAAACTCCCCATCTTTATCAGATAAGTTTATCAAGGCATCTACCGCCTTAAGCAAAACACCTTCTTTATACTCAAAAATCTTTAATTCGGGCTTTACATTGTTAAGCGCTTCTGCAAATATTAAAAAGGGATACATAGCGTAACGTTGATAATACGGCCCTTCGGTATAGTAGCCATCTGGCGAAAAAGGTTCTTCTACATTTGCCAGAAAACCAACTTTTTGTCCTTCTACTTTTATAAAGCCGCCATCATTATCTTTCATCCCTTCGGTTAAATTATCCGTTTTCAATCCATATAATGCTTTCTGTAATAATTCGTCATTATCCATAACCAATGCAATCATACCAACGGCAACATTTCCCCAAGTACTATGATTATGCACCCGATTAAAGAATTGCGGATTGCCTTCTGATATAAAATTGGCAAATGGTATAAACAAATCATTTTCTAAAGTAGCTCTCTCTTCTTCTTTAAGCCAATTGTAAATACAATCGTAAGCCTGACTTGTGTACACCAACCAGTTAGAATCGTTTAAGCATTGCCAAAAGAGCTTACCTCTAGCATAAGAACGTGTTTGAGGATGCACTGGCAATGTTGGGTATAATTTGGCGTAAGCCATGAGCATATCCCGTACATAAACAGCATATTTTTCGTCTTCTAAAATCTGAAACAATACACCTGCTTTCTGTAATACCAAAAAGTTCTTTTTATGTTTTTCGTGTGTGTAGCCGCCAGATAAATCTTTTGGTATGGGAACATCGATCCCAGTTGTTATCTCGGCATCTATTTCTGCCTTTACGGCTGCTAATGATTTATCGAAAATTGGAAGCTTCCCTAATTGTAATCGAATAGCCTTTACACCTTTTTTGGTAAGTATTAAACTTGGGTGCTCTTGTCCATTTTGTAACGCCTCCTCTGCTTGAACATTATTAGCCTGTTCTTTACATGAACTTACCAAAACCACTAATGCAATTATTAAAACTCTAAATATATTTTTTTTCAACTCTCTTATTTTTTAGTAATGACTTCCAAATCTAAATGAACGATATTCTTATTATTTAGGGTGACTTTTCAAATCGTATATGTAAAGCTTGATTGTTTTTATTCTTAAAGGATATAAGAACCGTAAAAAAGAAAGAAAATCCTAACAAAATATCGTATTTCATTTGGTATCAATTAAATTGGTTTACCAGTTTGGTTTACCAAATATAAATTTAATTCATCACTAAACAAAAATTCTGAAGACTTTTAACACTAAAAATATGTTATTTAACCTATAAAGGCTTAATAGTTATTTTAAATTTCCATTAATCTTTTATTATAAAATCTACCTGATTTCCCGGTAGGAGCTTTATGCTCCCTGCTTTGGTAACACCTTTTATAGAAATTAGCAATTCTTTTTCGCTTAAAGACTGAACGACCAATTTATTGCTATTCTGTTTTATAAATACATCTGATAATTCGGAAAACTCCATTTGCACCTTATTTAAGCGCAATTGTTTTGCTGAAAAAAATAGAGACATTTCTTCTTTTGTTAAAGAAATAACCTGTTCTCCTTCTGCCTTCCATTTAGATTGGTTTAGCTTCCAGTTCTTAAAGTTTGGTGTTGTTTGTGTTTCGTTAATTCTATTGGCATAGCCTTTATACGGAAAAAGAACCGTGATGAAACTGTAATTGGTTCGGTCTTTTTTTGATACTACAGACCACCCCTTCCCGCGTTGTCCGGAGTTAAAAACAGTATCGGCTTCTACTAATTGGTAAATATCCAATCCTTCTGCTTTTTCGAATGTTGCCCTTATTAAATCTGGAGATGCTTCTAGACTGTAATGCCCCTGCCAAATCTGTTTATAGGTATGCGGCTTGTTTGATTTGAAGTTGTCCTTCACTATCCAAAAATCATCTTTTATGTATATAGCTTGCCTATTATATTGCACACCCACATTTTCAAAGCCATTGTGACTACCAACAAACAGATCCAAATTTTTATTCGTTTTCCAGGCTATTGTTTTTGGTTGTGGCAATACCTTAAATTTCCCAAAGCCACTACCTCCTTTATTAGACGTGTATTGTTTTCCTTGTAGCTCATCATCGACCAATGCTACATTTTTCACCATAGAGTTTTTAAATAGCTCCAGATCTTTTAACGAATACCGCACTTGGTAATTAGGAAGTATAACCCGACCATTAGCCATAGCCTGAACACCAAGCATGTCACCATGTTGGTGATCAGGTTTATGTGCATCTAATCCAGCAGAAATTACCATCATATTATCTTTAGCTCCCCAACCTTGCCGCATAACATAATAACCTGTGGTTGGAAATTCTAAAGACCCATAATCTGGTTGTTGTTTTTTAATCGCTTTTAACGATTTTAATTGTGCATCACTTAAATACCAATACATTTTTGCTTCAACACGATCTTCAGCAAAATAGCCCATGGTGGGGTCTTTAAAGAGCAAATAACCTAATGTTAAAGCACCAGAGATGTCATTTTTATCTGCCCAGGGATTGTCTGTATCATCAGAAAAAACCGGAGCCGATTTATCGGGGTACGCAATCTTTGTTAATGTTGTAAATAAGGATCTTAGCCTATTTTCCCAAACGGTATTGACTTCTAATTTGCTTGTTTTTGCTAATTGGTACACATAAAAATAGTTACCTATGTCGCTTATATGATAATGTACGGTACGTTCAAATTGAAATCCATCATCGTTAATTTCTTTTACCAAATGTTCTTCTAGCAAATGCATGGCATGTTTGTACCACTGCTCGGTGCCTTTAAAATCTCTTAACAATATAGAAAGCATGGCTAAAGCCGACAATCCTCTTGTTTGATGGTTGCCTGCACGAAATTTTTGGTTACGCTCATATAAATGTGCACCGTGTTGTAGCAAGGTGGCTATAGTCATCAACTGGTCTTTGTTCGAATAGGCTGCTTCACCTAAAAACATATTGTGAATCTGTAACCAATTTAAAATACGATATCCGGAACGGAACGCCTCGTAGACGCCATTACCGTCTTCTATTTTTTCATATTTGTTTTGGCTTAAAGCTGTATTTAGAGATTTTAACTGGTCTTTAAAATAGTTTAAATGCTTGGCGTTTTTGTTCTGGTAATTATAATAAAACGCAATATCGACCATTTTGTGCTGCCTTGCCAAATGTCTTAACGCATAGGCATTAACTGGCGTACCGTTTAAATAATTAAATGGCAGCTTCCATGTGGTTTCTCCTGAAAATTTAGACAAATGATCTAACGCTCTTTCTGTATGCGAATTTTCAATGCCTTTATAGATTGAGGTATAGTTTTTAAAACGTTCATCAAAATGCTTCCAATCGTAGAAGTAACGTTTTGAAAAAGCGTCTCTTAAATAATGTGCTAAATCTGCTTCTGAAACAGAAGCGTCATCACTTATTATCTCTTTAACCTCGTCTTTTAAAAAGTTGCCAAGATTACCGGTTGAAATAATTTCTTTTGAAGGAATGTCTTGTGCGCATAGACATACACTCCAAAAAAAAACTAAAACCGGTAATCTTTTAATGGCTTCCATGTTTATCTATATTAATACATGAGTTTTAACTTTAAATTTTGTACTACTTCTATCTTACCAGAGTTTACTAAAGTATTGTCTACAGGTTTTTGTCCTTTTTCTCCCCATAAAACAGCTATTAACTTTACTGGATTGTTTTTAAACGTATTATTAGAGAAGTTTACATTTACAATTCCTCGATTATTTATTAAAATATGGTCTTGGTCTGTTTTACCACAATTTGTAAACGTATTATGCTGAAGCACTAAATTTCCTCCTATGGTAGACTCATCGTAACCACCACGGTAATAATTTAAAACATTGTTTCCTACATTATTAAATTCCGAATTGGTTATATAAACAAACTCTGCGTTATAATCGCCCTTATCGTTGGTTTCTTTATTTAATTGAATACCGTTTATACAATCTTTGATTATAGAATTAGAAACCGAAACAGTATCGGCAAAAGATCCTTTAGAAACTCGTAATACATTTTTAAAATTGCTTATTTCGGAATTCTCTATCCATAAATTATAAGCCTTGGTCATATTTTTATCTAACGTTGCAAAAGCATCCTGGCTTTTATTACCGTTTAGAATAACATCTTCTATAACCAAATTAGCACTTGGATTCATTTCGAATGCCGGACTACTTGACGAAAACTCTAATGTCGCCTTATTCGTTTTATCTTGAGATGTAATTGTAATTCTTTTATCGATCACCATCGAGGAAGCTATGGCATAAGTTCCAGATTGCAATGCTAAAATATCTCCCGAGTTTGCACTTTTAAGCGCTTCTGTTAATGCCTTAACGCCTGCTACTTTAATTGTTTTAGCTTCGTATTTTGGTTTTTCGGCAGAAAACCAATCTGTTCCGTACAAGCTTTTATCTATTAATAAAGGGTTCTTTTTTAGTGGTAATGTAATTGCTCCTATACTGTTATTAGATGCTCTTTTATTTCCAAAAAGGTCTGTTGTAATCGTTTCAAAATCAAAACCGGCAAATACATCTTCATGATTTTTAGCCGGCACATAGAGTAGATCCGACACGTTATTAACTTCAAATGTTTTAGTCATTAACCCATCTGGTTTCACATCGCCATTATTCTCACTGTTAGTCATGTTATTTTTAAATAAAACGCCATCAACCCTATCGTAGTTCTTAATTGGATATGCATCGCCTTCGCTGCTAAATATTAAATTATTGGCAACTGTTGTTCGTATGGGTTGTGCAGAACGTATTTCGGAAGCTGGTAGCACATCCTTTTGACTAACGTTAGACCCTACACCAAAATGAAAAGGTGTTTTACAATCTATATAGGTATTATGCGCTATCACAGCATCTGTTACCTGGTTGTATCTGTTTTGTGGCGATTTTGGTATACCATTCATTACCGCCAAAGGCGCTCTAAATATGGAACCTTTTAACTTATAGAAATAGTTATTTGTAATCCAATGTCCGGTATTAATAACGCGTATTCCTCCTATAAACTCCGAATTGTCGTTACCTATAAATACGTTTCCATCTATGGTTGCATAATTTCCGTGTCTTAGCACCAAGGAACCTTCACTTTCGAAAAACACATTATTTCTAAACTCATTGTAGTTGGATTTACTTGAAATAATCTCTACTTCACCATTACAGCGTTCAAAAAAATTGTTAGCTACATGGGTGTGCGATGGCGTCATAGAAGTTCCGCTATCTCCAATTTGCATCGTCTCTCCATGCGGCCCTCCTTTACGAGGCCTGGGACCAAAATGATTATTTACTATTTGATGATAATTTTTAATATGCTCGTTTCCTTTAAGCATTACCATTACGGTAGGTCCAAAATTAGATTTCCCTGCAATGTAACAGTTACTTAATTCGTTATGTCTTCCCCAAAATTCTACCCAATGATCTGTTCTATCTCGATCGGGTTGTGTAAAGTCCTCAATAACACAATGTGTTATTTTACAATGATTCGCAAAGGTTTTCTTATCAATTCTAAAATCAATAACCGTGTTTCTTGGTGTGTACCCATTTCTAAAATATAAATTGCGAACTTCAAGATAGTCGCCACCCAATCTTAAATACGACTCACCTTCTATAAAAACCTTTCCAGGAGTTTGTGCTCTTAAAACGATAGGCTTCTGCTTTGTTCCTTTTCCTTTAAATTCAATCTTCGCATCTTTCCAAATACCATCTGCCAGTACAATTTCGTCACCTGCTTTACAATTTTCAATGGCTTGATTTAATTCATCAATGTTAGATACATCAATTGTTTTTGTTTGTTCTACTGACGTATTACAAGATGTTATAAACAAACATAACATCGAAAAAGCCAATATACTTTTAAGGTTTTTGTAGGGTGTTAAAATTTTAAAAATAGTATTCATATAATAGTGTTTTTCTTTATAATTAAGTTGTCTTATTTTCAATAACGAACAGATCTAAATCAGGCTGCCTTCCATAATTTCTGTATGGAATTTAAATCTTTTTTCATGGCATCAAACACCACTTTTTTATCAACAGCGATATTGGTTTTCCCATGTTCTGCTCCTCCTAAAGGATATTCTAAATGAAGTGATACTGGCGGTTTTAACCTATATTGTTTCAATAGTTTAAAATAAGCATCAAAATTTACCATACCTTCACCTATTGGGGTATTTACAATTTTCCATTTACCATTGGTTTTAGTCCATTTAAAGTCTTTTAACACAATGGTTTTAATGTGTGGTTGCAAAAGTTTTAATCCGTTTTTCCATGAATATCCGCCTTCCACTACCGCATGGCGTATATCGTACTGCACACCAAAATAATCTGGATTAACCGCATCTAATATCTCTTTTACCTCCCAAAACGAAGACCCAACACCTGTTCCTGCATGATTTTGATAACAGCCAATTATTCCCAGCTTTTTATTTAAATCGCCCAATGCTTTTATTTCTTGCTGACACTTCTTTAAAGTATCAAGCATTGAGGCTTCCTTTGTAAACTTATACCAATTCGCTCTATAATACTTCACCGCCAACTTTGATGCAGCTTCCAATACATCTACATCCAATCGATTATTAACGCTCTTAATATTGGTAGTAATCATATGGCAGCTAGATCCGCCTTCTGTAATTTCTGCAATAGCCTTAGGTAAATCTTTACCAACACGTTCTGGCAACACATGCCCTTTTGGTCTTACTGTTAAATCGACACCAGAAAACCCCATAGTCGCTGCCATTTCTCCGGTCTCTCTATAATCCAAAAATTGTAAATGCTTAGAAAATATACTTACATCAAGTTTTTCATCCATATCCACCAGATCCAAGGGAAGGCGAAAACCTAAAAAAGGAATGACGCCAGCAGCAATAGCCGCTTGCCTTATAAAGTCTCTTCTGGTTTTATTCATGAATAACTCAAATTGGTTTACCAGTTTGGTTTACCAAATATATACATATTTTGATATCAATCAAATAATTTTAACACAAAACATAAATTTTGGAATCAAAAATGTTAAATACTAGGAACTACTTGGTTCATATTGCCTTTTTATACTTGTTTAAATAGCTCGTATCTATCACTAGATATAAACTCAAAACACTCTTTCTGGTATTTCTGCACCAATGTTCAACTTAAAAAGATAAGATAAAGAGAGGGAATTTTTAAATAAAAACGTTCCATTATTGCAGTTTATTTAAAATTGACCAATACTAGTAATGTAATCTGTATCTAAACCCCATAGCCTAGTATTGGGGTAATAACACTTAGTTCATTAATAAATGAGCATTTTGTTTTGTCTAAAATTAATTATTGTACAATTAAACCCTAATAACAAAATGAAAAAAAATAGCTTACTCCTTTTTACCGTATTAATAGTGAACCATTCATTATTAATAGCACAAAAAATAAGTGTTCAAAATACCCATACCGTTAACTTTGATGCTACAACAGTCGTAACTGAAACCTATTTTCGATCGGATTTTGTATTGGATCATGATGGCAATAAAATAATAGTTGGTGGTTTTGATGGCGAAAATGTTGCGTTTGATGTATCAAACCAGATTTCATCCGACAATAATAAAAACATTTTCATTGCAAAATATGATCGTAACAACACCATTTTATGGATAAAGAATATTGGAGGTAAAGAAATCGAACAGGATTTTGGATCTCCAAATACTATAGCTAACGACGTAATTACTTCCGTAAAAATTGATACCAATAACAATATTTATGTCTTAGGTACGGCTAATTTGAATTCTAAGGACATTGTAGACTTTGACCCAGAACATACAAACACTAATTCTATTCTGAATACGGGATTTGATCTTCAAGAGGAAATTATTTTTGCCAAATATGCCCCAGACGGCACCTTATTATGGCTAAAAATAATTGGAGATAGTGATACAGATAATTCATTAAAAATGGTTTTAGATAAGAATAATGATATTTGGATAACGGGTACTATGATTGGCTTTACAACCAATAATATAGATTTTGATAGGGAGCACATACATCCCAACGGAGAGGATATACTCCCTGGACAATTTTTCCACTTAGGATTTATTGCTCATTATAACAACAACGGGGATTTTATATCTGTAAAAGGTATTGGAAATGGTTTTTTCTCCGATATTAATATTCAAATTGGGGCAACTGGAAATATATACATAGCTGGTAGTTTTAATGGAAAAAACACCGAATTATTTTTAGAAGACACAAATCCTCTGCTTATAACTAGTGACGGATCCTACGAATGGTCACCTCAAAATGAAGACATTTTTTTAATGAAATGCAGTTCTACCGGGGCTATTCAATGGGTAAAAACCATAGGTAATCCTTTATACAGTCGTGCTTCCGGTTTTGTTATCGATGCCAATGAGAACATTTATGTTACAGGCTTCTTTAATGGCAATATGGACTTTGATATTGACCACAACCACAGTTTTGATATTAAAACCTCAACAAGCAAAGGGTCTGGCTTTGTTGCTAAATACGACACAAATGGTAAGTTAAAGTGGTTAAACACTATTTCTGGTGGTATTTCTAGCCGATCAAGAACTATTAAACTACGCGGTGGCTATTTGGTATTTAGTGGTGATTATAAAGGTTCGAACGTGCAATTTGGTGACAAGGCGTATTCTAGTGGTACTAATTCTAATGCGTTTATATCTATTTTAAAAACCAATGGCAATTGGGTAGCGACTAAAGTCTTTCCATCTACCGACTATTCATCTATAACAAATATTGCGTTAAGTTCTAATGGAGCTATTCATTTTTTAGGCTTTAATGCCGACTTATATAGTGGTTATATAGATGCTACAAAAATGTTCTTCGGAGAAAGCAACACCGTACTCTCTGCTGCAGATACTGGTAATACTTCAAATAAGATCTCTACCTACCCTAATCCAACCGAACGCTACATTAATATTAATAATACTGGGTTAGAAAAAATTGAAACGCTAGAATTATATTCAATTACCGGGCAATTAATATGGTCTAAAGCTTACAATCAGGAAAAAAGCATAGACATTCGGGATCAATCTCAGGGAATTTACATACTGAAGATTATCACCCAAAACAATCAAAGTCAAATAGTTAAATTAACAAGAAAATAATATTCTTAACACAAAACCTAAAAATTAATTAAAAGAGCATGGCCTTTGTATTTATGGTTTCATCTCGTTTAAAATAGAGTTGGGAAATCGGTTTTAAAAAAACCGATTTCAAATTATTGATTAACGGAAAAAGAATGATAAAATACCCATATGATTATGCGCCATATGATAAAATACACACCTTTAGAAACAAGTTAAAGTTCTTAAGCTCGAAACGAGAATTTTATTTAAGATAAAGAATAATCGCATATACTTTTTCAGCTTTAGCTTTAGTATCCCATATACTAAAACCAAAGTTGAATTCCCATAAAATCTCTTAAAAATAAACCCTAAATATCAATAGATTAAACTTCTAATTTACGAACACAACAAACATCTTCACCAAAAGAATTAAATAAACTACTAGGTTATAAAATTATAACAATTATTTTTTTACTTTTACAAAAACCATTATGTATAAACATATACTCAAAATATTTATTTAAGCGTATTAAAAAGACATATGTTTAATGTATAGTGATTTTACCCAAATAAAATGACTCAAATACTTTATTATGAAGAAAACCCACTTATTAACATCAACAATTTTAACTACTTATAAATTTTCATCTTATTACGAAGAAGCTTCTGCATATTAGAAATATGTAAATTCGAAATCAATACTACCAAAGCAAAAGATGTATCTATTTTATTAAAGAAATCGTTAGCTATAACGATCATTTTACAATTAAAAAATCTAAAAATTAAGATTATAAAAAGATGCTCTTAGCTTTATTTTTAATAATCATTTATACGATATTATATGAAATCAAAAATTTTACTTTTAGCGCTTTTATTAAGTTTAAGCTTATTTTCTCAAGAAAATTTAACCGCAATTATTACAGGCGATTGTTCAAATCGTTCCGGCACATATCAATTTAATGGAATTGTGAATGGAAAAAACCATTACCAACATTCCGAAAGAGCAAGCACATCACTAGGTTATAATGGTTCCCAATGGATGTTATATCAAACTGGTCAAATGAACGGTGCAAGAGCTTTTAATAATTTAAATACCTCATCCGATTTAACCCCACCAAAAACTGGCTGGACTGGTGCTTCTTGTAATGGAACTTTTATATTAGAATACTCCAGCACATTGAAAACAAATAATTTAACACATGATGACAAACAAATAATAATTAGCCCTAACCCATCCTCAGAAAACATAGAAATAAAAGGTTTAAAGAAACAGCATCAAAGAGGTGTTATCAATAATATAAATGGGAAGAAAATTAAGGAAATTAAAAATATTTATGATAAAATAAATATATCGAGTTTATCAAAAGGAATATATTTTATCATTATAGACAATACTTATAGCTTAAAATTTCTTAAAAATTGAAACATATTGTTTACGGTTTATATGAAAAATGCTTGCTTTATCTTAATCTGATATATAACAACAAATTTTAACCTTTTAATATAAAAACTACGGATGGGATTGTTTGACAAACTACGTGGTGAATTGGTCGACATTATAGAATGGCTCGACGAATCTAACGACACTATGGTTTACCGTTTTGAACGGTACCAAAACGAAATAAAAAATGGTGCAAAACTCACAGTTCGCGAAGGACAGATGGCCGTTTTTATTAACGAAGGGCAAATTGCCGACGTATTCGAACCAGGCATGTACGATTTATTTACAGCCAATTTACCTATTCTTTCTACCATACAAGGCTGGAAACATGGTTTTAAAAGCCCTTTTAAAGCCGAAGTTTATTTTATAAGCACAAGAAACATTACAGCCCAAAAATGGGGAACAAATAACCCGATTACATTAAGCGACCAAAGATTTGGAATGCTTGAAATACGGGCATTTGGAACTTATGTTATTAAAGTAAAAGATGCGCCTCTTTTTATTAAAGAAATAGTGGGCACCGATGGGCACTTTACAACCGATAAAATTGCTGCCCAATTAAAAAGCATGATTGTTACCAGGTTTACAGATGCCATTGGAGAAGCAAACCTTCCTGTTGAAAATTATGCATCTAATATAAATGAAATATCAGAATATGTTCATGGCGTGATTGCCCCCGAATTTGAACAATACGGCATTGAGGTTACCAAATTTCTTATTGAAAACGTATCAATGCCAGAAGAAATTAAAAAAGAGATATTTGAATTAAGCCGTTTAAACGCCATAGATTTAAACAAACTCACCCAAATGAAAGCTGCTAAAGCTTTAGAAAAAGCTGCTGAAAACGACAGTGGTACTGCCGGAGCAGGCATGGGCATGGGCATGGGATTTGCCATGGCAAATCAAATGGGACAAGCTTTCACAGGAGGCCAGCAACAGCAATCACAAAATCAGCAAGCAACACCCCCAACACCTCCACCAGTGCCCCCTGCATTAACTTTTCATGCAGTAGTTAATGGACAACAAGCCGGGCCATACGATATAAGTACCCTTAAGCAATTAATAACACAAAATCAATTAACAAAAGAGACTTTAGTTTGGCGTGAGGGCATGGCCAACTGGACCGCTGCAGGCAAACTGCCCGAATTAAATAGCCTTTTTGGTAGTGTTCCCCCTCCAATACCCGGACAATAGTTATGGCAAATATTGAAGAAAAGAAATTGGCCGTTGGCACTTTTCCTTGTACGGATTGTGGTGCCGATTTAAAATACAAACCAGGCACAGAACATCTTAATTGCGAATATTGTGGAGCAAACAACGACATCCCACAGATTGAAGGAGACATTGAAGAACTTGATTATTACGAATTTTTGGCAAAAAAATCGGAATCGGAAGAAACCTTTGTTGAAAGTTTTGTTAAATGCGGAAACTGTGGTGCCTCATCAACACTCGAACCTAATGTAACATCGTCTCATTGCCCCTATTGCTCAACTCCTCTAGTACTTGAGCAGGCACATGACGAAAAAATGATTCAACCAAAATCGATACTTCCTTTTAAGCTAGATAAAAACGCGGCCAAAGATGAACTTGAAAAGTGGATTAAGGACTTATGGTTTGCGCCCAACGATTTAAAAAAAGCTTCATTAAATTTCGATTTCTTTAAGGGCATTTATATCCCTTACTGGACTTATGATACTGAAACGGATACAAATTATATTGGTCAACGTGGCGAGTATTATTATGTAACCGAGACCTATACAGAGACCGTAGATGGCAAATCGGTTACCAAAACACGCCAGGTTAGAAAAACAAGATGGCATCCCGCAGCTGGTAATGTGCAGAAGTTTTTTGACGACCTTTTAATCGTTGCTACAAAATCGATACCCGAAAAATATGCTTTTAATTTAGAGCCATGGGATTTAGAAAACCTGGTACCTTTTAATAAAAACTATTTAAGTGGATTCGTTACAGAAAAATATCAAATTGAACTGGATGAAGGATTTCAAATGGCTAAAGAGGTTGCAGATCCAGAAATACGCCGCTTAATTGAAAGACATATTGGTGGTGACGAACAACGTATCATCTCGATGAATGTTAATTATACCGATATTACTTTTAAACACCTGCTATTACCAGTTTTTGTTAGTTCTTATAAATTTAAAGATAAATTATATAAATTTTTGGTAAATGGCAGAACAGGCGAAGTTCAAGGTGAAAGACCTTACAGTACAATTAAAATAGCATTAGCCGTTATAGCTGGATTGATAATAATTGGTTTAGCCATTTATATCTACCAAATAACGAAAGACTAGGTATTGAAAATATTTAAGACATTAACGCCCTAAACGGGCGTTTGTCTTTAACATTGTTAAATACAAATACCAATCAAAAGACTATTAACCCTATTTCTTAGCCAGGAACCTAAACATCATTCATAATCTATATAATGACTTAGAGAATGAGAAGACATAAATGGAAAAGTATATATTTGTAATTACGGTATAGAATTAATAGTAATACAAGATTCCATATGTGTTTATTTCAAGAAAGTAAAAACGAAATATGGGAAGCAGCAATATCGAAATTAGAAAATATAATCCTTCACTAGACTTCGATAGGTTAATGGCAGTCATTGAATCTGAAGGCGAAGCATGGAGCGAATATTCTTCTCGCCCCAATAGAGAAAAATATAAGATATCTTTAGCTAAATCAATAACATATGTTGCTTACTTATCCCATACGCTATGCGGGTACTCCCGTTCTATAGACGACTTCGGATTTACCATATATGTTTGCGACCTCCTTGTTAACAAACAATACCGAGGAAATGCAATCGGGCAACAACTGCTCGAATGTATAACAGAAGATTTTCCAAATCGGGATATCTATGTCATGTCTGATGTTGACGATTATTATCGTAAGTTAGGTTATAAAATTGAAGGTTCCCTTTTTCAAGTAATAAAGCCTCAATAAAACAACTAGAAAACATTAACCCTTTGTCTTATATTCCTTAGGGCTACAACCATATTCTTCTTTAAAACATCTGGAAAAATAACTCGCTTCTTTAAACCCTGATAGAAATGCCACTTCCGATACCCGGAAATTTTTATTATCCAGAAGCTGAACGGCATGTTTTAAACGGATCGATTTAATAAAATTGTTTGGCGTTAATCCTGTTAACGCCTTTATTTTTCTAAACAACTGCCCCCTACTTACATTTACTTCTTCGGCTAATGATTGAAGTGTTAGGTTTTGATCCTGAATATTATTCTCTACGGTTTCCTTTAGTTTATATAGAAACTTCTCATCTATAGAAGTTACAGTAACTTTAGATGGTTCCAATAGTTTCGCCGATTGGAACATTAATCGTAATTTCTCTCTATTTTGAATTAAGTTATTGATTTTAGATACCAATATTTCTTTATTGAATGGTTTTACAATATAATCGTCTGCTCCTGCATTAATACCTTCCACAACTTGATTATCGAAAGCTCTTGCTGTTAACAGAATGATTGGAATATGACTTGTTTCAAAATTTCCCTTGACCCTCGCACATAACTGTAAGCCACTAATTTCTGGCATTACAATATCGCTTATCACCAAATCTGGCACTTTTTCTTGTATTAGCTCAAACCCTGCTTCGCCGTTATTGGCCGTAAAGACATTATAATAATTATTTAGAAGTAATTCTAAATAGGTTCTTAACTCATCATTATCCTCTACAATTACAACGGTATGTGTTTTAGTTTCTTTTGCGGTTAGTTTTTTTACTGCTACCTTGGGCGCTTGCAGATCTTCTTCTACATAAGGTTTAATAAATGTAGGTTCTTCTGAAGCCTTGTACAACTCATTGTTTTTAGGCAGAATTATAATGAGTGATGATCCTTTATTTCTTTTGCTTTTTATTAATATGGATCCGGAATGCATTTCTGTAAATTGTTTCACCATATACAATCCGATCCCAGTTCCTGAATCTACAGAATTAGTTTGATAAAAACGAGTGAAAATCCGTTCCAGATTTTCTTCTGTAATTCCAACTCCGTCATCATCTACCTTAATACTAACATGATCATTAAAGTTTGTATATTTTTTTTCTCCACATATGAATTTATATTTCTTATAGTTAGGGGTTTCATCCTTAGGCCCCATCTCTTTTACCGATATTTTTACAACACCACCATTAGCAGATGCTTTAAAGGCATTAGATAAAATATTATAAACAATTTTCTCGATGCTGTCTTTATCATAAAACATCTTGATACTCTTTTCTGGAAGTTGTATCTTAAAATCAATATTTTTAATTTCAGAATGGTATGTAAACGATTTACTAATCGTAAGAAGCGTGGCTACTATATCATTTTCGATAATATTTAAAGAAAACTTACCATACTCAAACTTTCTAAAATCCAGTATTTGATCTATGAGTCTTCGTAATCTATCAACATTATTCTTAATGATGTCGAATAACTCTTTATTGGCATTGTATACACTCTTTTGTTTGATTAAGCTATGTATTGGATCAAAAATAAGGGATAGAGGTGTTCTAAACTCGTGCGATAAATTTGTAAAGAATACTAATTTAGATTCATAAATTTCGTGTAATGTCTGTTGCTCTATATCCTTAATTTTTAAAGCATTTATATTATCCTTATTTTTTAATAGCATCCAAATAAACGTACTTAAAATAAGCAACCCACTTAAAAACCACACAGTTTTCATCCACCAGGTTTCATACCATGCCGGTAAAATTTCTATTCCAAAATTTAACTCAGGCGTATTCCATACCTCATCGTTATTGGTTCCCATGAGTTTAAACGTGTATTGTCCCTTGGGTAAATTCGCATAATTTATCGATCGCTTGTGTTTAAGGTCAATCCAATCATCATCAACCCCTAAAAGTTTACATTTATAAAAATTGTTGTACGAATAGGGTAAATGCAAAGAAGCAAACTCTAAACCTATAGTGTTCTTTTTGGCATCTAAAGTAATTTCTTTAGTATAGGATATATTGGACGTTAATATTTCTGAATCGCCATACGAGGACAAGGGTTTTCCGTTTACAAAAAGCTTTGTAAGTACTAAATTTGGTCGAAAATCACTTTTACCAAGTTGATGCGATGTATTATAGATATTGATCCCTTTGGAGCCTCCAAAAAACAAATTTCCGTCTTTCGACTTGTATGCGGCACCTCCATTAAACTCCAAAGATTGCAAACCGTCTTTTACGGTATAATTATTTTCTTCCTTGGTCTTGAAATTGTATGAAAACAATCCGTTATTTGTGCCTGCCCATAATTTATTATTAGCATTATCGTATAGTAAACTATATATATAACTGGATTGTATGTTTCGTGAATTAAAATTTGGTGGAACGTTAGAGAAAGGTGATAATTCATTTCTTTCCTTATCTACTTTACACAACCCTAAATTTGTTCCTACGAATATATTTTTATCTCTTGTTTCTGTAATCGAAAATATAGAATAGTTATCGTAAAACTTCCTGTATTCTGGTATAACATTAATTAGATTAAATTCAATTGAATTGAAGTTACTGGGAAGCGACATATCTTTGTTTAGATAATCTTCTGGAGCGATATACCCTAACATACCATTAGATGTACCGTACCAAATTCGCTTGTCGCTATCAAGTAACAGCGTATGGATGTCGTAATTATTTGTTTTTATTATGGCTTCAAAACCATCATCAGTTTTACTTAAACCATTTTTTGATGTGTTAACATATAAACCACTATAAGACGTTAGCCATTTGTTTCCATCTTCATCTTTTAAAACATTTTGATTATTTGAGTTGGTTATAGCCTGAAACCCTCCTCCTATTTTTCTCAAAACATTTTTTGATGTATAAATATATAAACCACTATAAGAGCTTATCCATTTATTTCCGTCTTCATCTTCTAAAATACCGTGTATAAAATCATCAGGTAGAATGTTTGGCGTTTTGTTCTTAAAACCCTGAATTAGTTTGTTTATATCGTCGCTAACCTCTTCAATAACATAAATCCCCTTTTCTGTACCTATCCAAATATGTTGTTTTTTATCTTGTACAATGGCCGTAATAAGATCTAAAGAACTTTTTCCTGCTCTTTTTATATTGGCTTGAGATTTTCTGCCATGACCTATAATAAAGATTCCCTCTCCTCTCGTACCTAACCATAAATTTTTATAATTATCCTGTAGAATGGAATGTACATTTAATATTTTTCCTTCTCTGTAATCATTCTTAATTCTGTTAATGAGCTGAAATCTATTAAACAATGGGTTAAATGTAGTTATTCCGGAATCTGTACCGGCTAATATCATACCCGATTTATCCTCATAAAGTGTTTTTACAAAATCGTTGTCCAGACCATCGGCAAAATACATTTCTCGATTATATGTCTTCGATTCAAAAGTGTTTTTATCGTAAACAAATAAACCTTCTCCTTCTGTTCCTACCCATAACAACCCATTAGAATCTTCTAAAAAAACATTTGTCTTTTTTATTGTTGGCCAATTGGGATACATATCAGACAACGGGTTTACATCATATTCTTTTTTATAAGCTAATTGAGTTTCATTAAAACTGGTGTAGTATTCATCATTATCTGTACCTATTAATAATTGATTTGATTTTGTTAAATAAATCGTTCTTATTTTCTTCGATTCTTCAATAGAATCAAATTTCAAAAGGACTTTCCTTGCTATGCGAGAAGCTGTTTCTAAAAAAAATATCCCTTTGGAAGTACGAATGAGATTGCCGTTAGGTACATCAATAATTTGCAGGGCTTGAATATCTGACTCTTTCCATCGAAATCCTTCAAAATGAATCTCATCCACCGAAAAAGCATTGGCTTTTTCTGCTATTATGGTTAAAAACTTATTTCCTGTTCCTACAAGAATCTCGTTGTTTTTATTAACACCTATACAAGTAATA
Source organism: Flavivirga eckloniae (assembly GCF_002886045.1). Classification (NCBI taxonomy): domain Bacteria; kingdom Pseudomonadati; phylum Bacteroidota; class Flavobacteriia; order Flavobacteriales; family Flavobacteriaceae; genus Flavivirga; species Flavivirga eckloniae. The sequence goes on from NZ_CP025791.1 coordinate 1,992,205, forward strand.
TGGTTACTATACGAGAAACTATAATCTGAAGGAAAAACATAGCTGTATGTTTGATTTTTTTTATTTAGAATGTTTAATCCATTTCTGGTACCAATTAGTAAATGATTATCAACTCCTTTAATATCGGTTACCCAAGGATTACTAATACCGGTAACGCCATTAAATGTTAACTCTGTAACCTCAACCTCATACCCATTGTATTTATGCAAACCATCCATTTTACCAAACCACATAACCCCAATACTATCAATGTAAATTGACGATACGGTGTTGTGCGTGATATTTGATTGATTAGCTAGGGTGCCTACTTTATAATTGAGATTTTGAGCACCTCCTTGCTTATATATACATAATAGAACAAATAATAAACCGAAAAAGGTTCTAAACTTGCGCTTTAAGTTATAAGAAAACGGATAATATGCTATTTTAACTCCTGCTAGACACATAATACAAATTCGTACTTAGATAGATATTTTATTCTTAGGACTTGCTTTAAATTCATCAACAAATTTAAAGTAAGCAAAAAAACAAATCAATTTAATAAGTACTTATTTTAACTTAACGTAAGTTTCGATTTAAAAATACAGTCTGATTTTAAGGGTAAACTCACTATTAAGGCTACCTGCCCCTCATTGAACCTTTCGTCTATGCTCAGCATAAACTAAAGTTGGAAGACCCAAACAGACAGATTATTTTAATGTTTTGGTCGCCAACTAAATAATACTTGTTGATCTATCAAGTTAGCTTTATTATGTGAGTTCAATTTAAATAACAAATCTTTTTTTATTACCAATACAGATGATTAGCTGTCAGGTTGACAAGCAAGGCTATTATTGGCTTTATCATTAAAAATTGCTTTTTTAATCGAACTCACATTATTATTTAAAAAGTAGCATCTCCGCTTATTTTCTAAAGTGTTACCTGAACAGTGTTTCCTTCATTGATTTTCTTGCTGAACACAACACCTCCATTGCTTTTAATCACTTTCACTCTTATTTTACTACCTACTCTGTCTATCTTTATACTAAAGCTTTCCTCAAAGGCTTTAATATTGTTTAAATACATATAATTCCAATTTTCCGGAAGCCTGGGAGTACAGGTGAAACTGTTAAGACCTTTAGGCATTATACCAAACACACCTTCTGTAAAAACTCTGCAGTACAATGCACTTTCTGCAGATAAATGTGCCATATTGCCTTCTGGAAATGCTTCTACAACGTAGGGCACTCTATTTCCCAATAATCTTTCGTTAGAGAATTGTTCTAGTTTTTCTAAGGACTTTTTTGTTTCGCCAGAAGCAAAGGTACCTCGTAAAGCGTATAAAGTACCTCGATCCCAAAAAATCTTAGAAATGGCTTCGTTATCGCTATTTTTTTCTACGTGAACACCATTATCTGTCCAAAGGCGATCGAAAAGCGCCTCTACAGTAGCATCTTTTCTTTCGTTAATTCCAACAACCAACGGCAAACAAATCCAATGACGTAGGTACTTGTGTTCTTTGTAATATTTATAAGTATCCAGTCCTTCTACATTTGCTCCAAAATAACTTTCTATAGCTTTGCGAAGTTTACTTGCTTGGGCTTTATATTTATTTTGTAATGCTTTTGATTTTTTAAGAGATTTTGCTAAATCTCTTGCATGGTGCAATGCGCCATAATACAATGAAGATGTTGATAGATTAGCATTGCCTGTTTCAATTCGTCCTTCCATTTCATCGGTTTCAGACATTACAACACCTTCTTCATTAAGTTGTCTGTTACAATATTCCAGACACCACTCGATAAGCGGCCACAACTCATTTGCGATTTTTGTATCACCAAGCGCCATAGCATAATGTGCCGCTCCATAAGCAATCATAGCAGCATCGCCTCTATCTTTCAAGAAGGGTTTTACCAAGCCTTCTATTTCGAAGGAGTATCTTATTTTGTTGTATTCAGGGTTGGTTTCCTTAGCAAATGCCCTAAAAGTATTCATTGCCGATTCGTTTCCTATATCGTAGCCTAAATATGGGAAAAACGGATTGATATATTCGGCTTGATCGTTCGCCCATATCCCTACGTAATATCGACCTCCGCCTGGGGAGTGAATTAATCCTAATTCTGACTCAAAAATACTTTCCGATGCTCTTATTTTTGAAAACTCAAACAATGTATTTAATACAGGGTTTGGTGTTTCGAGCTGTAAAGCTTCTGCCATTAAACCAACAAACGCTTTTCTATTTGACAGTGTAGTTTCGGTTGCTTCTTTAGGAAATTCTTCTTCTGAAGTTTTAGCCATTATATTTAGCGAAAACGATATGTCTTCACCTGGCTTTAATGTGATGTTTTCTGGCGCATTTGTTCGAATGTGTCTACTATATTTTCCTTTAGCCCCATAATCGTTAAACTCAAGAGATGTATTACCAGTACGGATTTCCATAACGGCATCCGTTGTATTCTTTATAGTCCATTTTTCCGTAAAAAGTCGTTCATCCATCGATGGAAAAAGAGATCGGGATAACTTCAATCCATTTTTAGAAGGCTGGTGCACAAAATTGAGAATACCGTTTATAGATATCGTTTTTACAGCACCCGGAACAAATTGCTCATTTTTAATATAAAGTTTTGGCAGTAAATCGTCTGCATATTCTCCTTTTAAATAGGCTCTATAATCATGAAACCACGTGCTTTCTGATGTTTTAAACTCATGCAGTTGTGGAAAGAATACTTTCCTGTTTAATGACAATTTCCCCTTATCATCTATACTATATTCTACAATACCAGCAACACGTTTGCCAGACATTTCGATATTGTCTGTATATGGTACGTTTTCTTTCTTGTCTATATCAAAAGTGATTTCTCTATCGCCAGAAATACTCCAATGTTTTCCTGATGTATTGACAATATCTTGAGCAACCAACGAGAATTGAACGAGAAAAAACAACAGCACTAAAGAAATTCTAATCATATGCTTTTTATTCATGATTTATATATAGTTTAAATGAGGAAAAGAAAATATAAGTATTCCTTCCCTCATTGATTCATTATTTTATAATCCTCAAGATATTAATTGTGAGGTGTTAATCTATGCCAACCAAAAGACTTTAATGCTGCAGTCAGGGAACCAAAAGGAATTATTAGTAACTTTTGATGTCGCTCTAATTTCATTAAATTCTACATTTAGAATATATCAAACTATTCATTTGATATAGCATTTGGTTGGCACGTCATTAAACTTAATATAATACCTATTTTATTCTTCTATATTTAACAACATCCATTTATCATCAACAACACCTTCTAAAAGGTTTTGAATACAAAGATTCCAGCTAATAAACCCAACAATATTGCCCTCGCGATCTACATGATCGTGACTAGGCGCCAATGGTGCCCCGGTATCTGCATGATAATTTTCATGCATGGTATTGTATTTGTTTATATCGTCTAGCAGTAAATTTCCTAAAGTTTCTGCTTGCCAATAAAGAGCCTCGTCAAACCCATAATTTTTTAACCCGATAGAGTAAATAAAATTGGCTATTGGCCAAACAGGTCCTTGCCAGTTAGAAAAAGGAATAATGATATTTTTGTTGTTATAATCTGGATCTTGTAATGATAAAGACCTAAATCCGTATTTAGCTTTCATATGGTCTGAATTTATCAAATACTTTGAGATCATTGATTGTCCTCTTTCCTGAGGTGCAATGTTCTGCATTAACGGTACAAAAGAAGAGTAACTTACGCGTTTATAAAAATCGCCAGTTTCCCTATCTACCGTAAAGTAAATTTGGTCCTCTTCAGACCAAAGGTGATCATTAATAGCTTTTTTTAATTGCTCTGCTTTTAGCTTGTACTCGCCTGCTTCTTCTAATTTACCTAAGTTTTTGGCTATTTGAGCCTGGGCTAAGTATTCATTGTACTGAAAAGCACTTGCATCTGGTGCTAAAAACGATCGTTTATCATCGGTAAAGTAGTTCATTGCTACGTTATTATCTGCACCACTCTGCATACCATTGTCCCAGAAAAACAGCCCTGTTTTTTCATCTTGTTGTGTTTTTTCTCTGTAAGCCAGTACTTTTTTAAGGTCTTCGTAATAAGGTTCTACCCACTTATAATCCTTTAATCCTTTTGAAGCAAAATGTACGCCTTGCGACAAGAATGGTTTCATGGCAAATTTACCAAAAAGTAATCGAGGTCCTTTTGTTGTTGCACAACCAGAGGCATATCCTTCGTCGTCGATACCTTCTATTAAGTTAAGCGCCCAATATTTTAGGTATTCTGGCTTTCCTACACTTACAAAATGATTTCCCATAAAAAAACCATCCCAATCCCACATTTGTTTGTAAAAGCCTGCTGGAATTAGGTACGGATACTTTAAATAGCCTTCTCCTGGCTGAATAACCTTTGGTCTAAGTTCATCGTATTTAGAAGTTATACTGGTTAACAAAGGGCGTAAATCTTCTGTATTCATCGTTTTAGTTTCTTCTTTAGTGCTTTCGCTTGCTATTTGTTTTTTTTCTGTGTTTTGGCAATTAAGCATCAAAGCACATATACTAGATAGAACAACTATTTTCTTACCTACTTTTAGTATGTATTTATTCATGAGTGGTTTTGTTTTTATTGTATTATTCTTTTTTGTTCTTTATTCTATTCCGTACCCCTAATGATAAGACCTGTCTTGATTTATAAACATTTTAAAGTCTTGCTACTAGTGTTTCATGTACGCTTATTTTAATAGATTATTTATTTTCTCGTATTTGGTATGATCTTTAGACCATAGTTCTATTTCAGATTGATTCTTCTTATATGTTTGTTGAAGCAACGTATATTCTTTTATAGCTTCCTTAGGGTTTAAGTTAACCCTGTTGCCTGTTTGGGCAGCATGAACAAAATTATTGAACGGATATTTCCAATCTGGCCAATGGTTTTCTCGGGCAAATTCAAATACGTCTTTCGATCGTGATATTAAGCCTTTAACACCATTTATCAATTCAATGTCTTCTTTTTCAAATGTTACTTCTACCGTAACTTTATCATGTACACTATACTCATGAGTATATATAATGGCTTCAACATTTACACCATTGTATTTCCAAGTACCTTGCTTTTCTTCTTTTGAAAAAAAGAGTTCTTTACCGTTTACTATAACTTTTTCGGGCACATGACTAAGAGGGAAACGCAATTCGTAAGCGCGTTTAAATAACATCCCATCATACGCTCCTTTAATGCCTTCTATAACCACTGTGGTCTTTTTTCTATTGGATTGGGAGTTAACATGGGTAAAGGTATATTGGCCTTGTTGGTACTCCTGTGTGTTTCCTGCATCGTCATAAACCTTTGTGCTGCCATTTGCTCCCGGGAAAACATTTAGAATTAGCGGGTTTACAGGTTTCTCGTTCGTATTATTCATTTCAGGCATCATTGGAATAATGGCTCCTGCTTTTACAAATACGGGAATCTCTGAAATAGTATACTTAGATTCAATTTCCTTTCCGCCTTCTAGAAGTGTTCCCGAACTCCAGTCTACCCATTTTCCTTTTGGCAACCAGACTTTTTTATTGGAAGCCATCTCTCCTCCTAAACTATCGATTACTGGAGCTATAATAAGATCATCTCCAAAATAGTATTGGTCTTTGTATTTATAGGCTAATTCTTCGTCCGATTCGTAATACATTGGGCGACTCATACAAACCCCGGTATCGTAAGCTTTACGAGCCATGGTGTATATGTATGGTATTAACGCATAACGCAATTTGTACGCTTCGCGCATAGCATTGGCGTACTTTGGCGGGTAAGCCCATGGTCTTCGATCCATTTCCGGATGTGCCCAATAATGAATTTTTGTAATAGGAGAAAAAATTCCGAATTGAATCCAACGGGTAAAAAGCTCTGGTTCTTCTTTACCTTTAAAAAAACCGCCAAGATCATGCCCCCAATAGCCCCATCCTACGTTTGACGATGTTGCTGTAAAATAAGGTTGAAATTGAAGCGATTTCCATGTATTGTAGGTATCTCCCGAAAAACCTATTTGGTAACGGTGATTCCCTAAACCGCCCCAACGGTGATAGATTAACGGACGGGTTTTATCACGTCTTTGCATATCTGTATAATGGAGGTAATTTAAATAGTACGTTGGGTTAACTCCAGGAATATCCGTATTGTTCCATTGTTGCCAATCGAGCCACCAAAAATCTATACCTTCATCTTCCATAGGGTTTAAAACAATATCGAAGTAATGCTTTGCAAAAGACTTATCGGTAATATTAAAAGGGATGTGTTTTTTACTTTCTGGATCTACACCCATAGCATCTGCAAATGCTTCGTAAGTATCTTCATGGGGTTGGATTCCTGAGGCTGGATGAAGGTTCATACAGGTTTTTATGCCGTTATCTTCTGTCCAGTCTAAAAAGGCTTTAGGATCTGGGAAATAATTTTTATTCCATGTAAACCCTGTCCATCCGGCACCTTGTCCGGCCTGATCTGGCCTTTTTTTCTTACCATCGTACATTTCCGGAAGATTTACTATATGCCAGTCCATATCAATCACTAATACATCGAGAGGAAAATCGTTTGTTTTATATTCTTCTACTAGAGCCTTTAAATCTTCATCGGTATATTTCCACCAACGGGATTGCCAGGTTCCAAAGGCATACTTTGGCGGAAAAGCCACTTTTCCTGCAACTAATGTATAATCTGTTAATGCTCGCTTATAATCCGATCCGTATGCCATAAAATACCAATCTTGTGCCATTTTTTCGTCTCGGGACATTACCCATGGCCAATCAGAATTATCGAAAACGGGTTTTCCCGTGTCATCTATAAGCGTCCAACCCTCGCGAGAAAGAATACCATCTTCCAGAGGTGTTGCTCCATCAATTTGATCTAAAGTTCTGGTAGTTCCTTTTAGGTTTCCATTATTTTTTTGTCCAGGAGACCAAGCTATTTTTTTTGTTCCGGTCTGTCCTTCTATAGCTAAATTTGATTTTTTAAACGACCCTGTCCCTATTTTATATTTCAAGGTTAAGGCTTCAGTTTTAATCAACAACCAACCGTCTTGTTTGGTTACACTAAAATCCGGCACATCCAAATCTCGGTTTACAAATACCAATGACGCACGATCTTCAAAAAGACCATCCTCTGTCCATTCCAATCGTATCATTCGCGGAGTAAGCACTGTAAACCTACAGTTATCTTGAACAACAGTAGCCTTTACCTCCTTTTGGTTAACAGGTTTCCCAGTAACTTGGGCATTTAAATTAAAACTGATGATACAGCAACATGCCACTAAAAGCATTTTCGAAATTTTGGACATGTTTATTGTTTTTATAACACTACTACTCATTGCAAACTATTTTAAGGGCAAAGCCAAATCTTCAAAAGGTTCAAAATCTTTCATTTCTGGGGTTTTGTACAAAATACTTAGTTGATTCTGTATCTGCTTGTAAAAATATTTTATGGTTATTTTATGAGTACCTGCTGTTAATTTCAGATTAAATTCTTCAGGTTTGTTGCCAAAATTCTCGCCTTTTGCAACTAATTTGTCATCTATGTAAAGTTCTGCCAAACCATCGTGGGTTTGCAACCTTAATTGATAGTCGTTGGTCTCTTTAATAGAAATATTGCCTTTTAACTCTACGGCATATTGGTTATAAATTCCTTTAAATCGGGTTTCTATATGACCTTCTTTTTTAACTTTTGCGAAAAGCTCTCCGTTAATCTTTTTTAAGCGTTCTGATGTCATTCTTCCGGAAACGCCTTCTCTAATACGCTGTAACTCCTCAAAATTTGGCATCTCGTTCCACCCTTTATTCGGAGCAGGACCAAAAACTTTATATTGGTATATAGGCTCTATTTTGTAATAGTACTCTTGTATAGGAAACCCTATTTTATTACCATCTTTACCATAGTGTTGTGTGGTAAGAATGCCGCTTTTCTTAAGGGTTATTTTTTCGTTATAAACTGAAGCTTTATCCATATCTGGCATGTCCCAGGAATCTGAATAGGTATATTTTATTTGACCTTCTAAAGACGATTTTAAAGTAATATCCATAAACTCCGTGAAGGTTTGATCTTCTTCTTGAATTAGGCTATCGACAACAATTTCTACGGGGCTAAATAATTGCGAATACAACTGATTTTGTTTCTCGTATCTGTTTAAAAAACTGGTGTAGTCGTCAACTCTATTTTTATTCCACAAACGTTCTGCCATTACCGGAACTCGCTCCCGAAGCACTGGAATTACTTTGTAATGATTTTGTTCCCAAAAACATATTTGTGCTCCAAGTGTTGCTTGGTTGGCTTCTATTTTAATATCATCGATTTTATCGTCCCAATGGCTCCACATTTGGGCATCCCAGTTATAGGCATTTTCTGTTGAAGGCGCTAAATTCATAGCTCCAACCATATACCACGGAATCCATGCGGCATTAACTATTTTGTATCCGTTTGCTACTAAATTATCTGGTTTATTATACGTGGCATTCCAAACAATAACCGTAATATCTTTAGAAATGGTTTCTTTGCCTGCTCCTGTACCATGAAACCCTTCCCATATTAACGATTTTTTACCTTTGGCTTTAACCATAGCATCCATTCTATTTATAAAATGGCAAAACAATTCGTTTGCGTCTCCTTTAAGTGCCAACTCCAAATTATGCTCTTTACAATAGGTCTTGTATTCTGGTACGGTTTTAATCGCTTCTAAATAAACCTCATCGCCACCAAAGTGAATGTAAGGGCTTGTATAGAAAACCTCACTTAACTTGTCTATTATGGTTTCGCAAGCCTTATAAGTTTCTTCTTTTGCCATGTTAACAACATAGAGCGCTTTGGCTTTCTTGGTTTTGGGGTCTATGCTTCCAAAAGTCTCAGGGTATTTAGACCAAAGTTCTGTTGAGTGTCCAGGTAGATCTATTTCGGGTATAATGGTGATGCCTCGCTGTTTTGCGTATGCCACCAACTCCTTTAATTCTTCAATGGTATAATACTCCCTAGAGCCTTTCTCATCGAAACGCTGTAATTCCGGAAAGCCTTCTAAAGGAAATGTAAACCTTCTATTATCTGATAAATGTAAATGCAGGTATTTTATCTTGTATAACCACAATAGATCTATGGTTTCCTTTATCGTTTCCGTTGGATGCCAAAAACGGGCCAAATCCAACATAACCGATCGGTATTTATAATCCGGTTCATCTGATATTGAAATATTCGGTAAAATAACCTGCCCTTTCTTTACAGTTATTAACTGTAACAATGTAGCGGTTCCCATAGCTAAACTGTTATAGTTTGCTGCTTCTATAAAAGCCTTTTTCTTCTCTATATTAAGATGATAAGCTTCTTCTTTTAGCGTTTTATTGTACCCTAGTACTATATTTCTTTTCTCATTACCTTCTGTAGCAACATCTAATGACAACCCAGATACTTTATGTATTTGTTCTGATAAAAAATATGCTAAAGGTTTTAATGAATCGCTTAAGGCTATAATTTTGGTTTTATTATTGATCTTAAGTATGCCTTTATTTATGGAATAGTTATGAGGTTCTGGAACCATATGCACATCGGGCATGGGTGCCTCCATACATTGTATAAATAAAAAGGGGATTAAAAGTATTAAGTATTTATAGCTAAGCTTCATTCGTAATATATTTTTATTGACTAATAGCAATTTATTTTTTCTCTTCTTTAAAGTTATGGTTAAGTAGTAAACTGTCCTGTTTACTGTCTTTTATTAGTAAGGACAATTTCTCGTCCGTGCTATCAAGGTGTTTCATAAACACCTCGTAAGACACTTTTTTGGATGTATTCCAAATACGCTCATTAAGGGCTGGTAATCGTCTTCTTAAACTAGGGATTTCTACCTTATCCTGCTGTTCCCAGGAACACATTTGAGCACCTATAACTAAAGGCGTTTTTTCAAGTTGAATCGGGACTATTGATGGAGCTTTTGAGAACCAGTTTTCCCATCGCCACATATTCCAGTTATAAATGGTTTTAGGTTCCCATTTCTTCTGGTTTACTACGTATAACGGTTTCCAGGAAGTATTTACTACCGTATACCCATCTTCTACAAGATGATTGGGTAAATACTTATTGGTTTCAAACTCAAAAACAATAATGTCTTTCGGAATTTCTATGGTGCCTTCTCTTTTAAAACCTTCCCAAACACACATTTGCTTACCATATTTCTTTACTATTTTGTTTACACGTACAATAAAATGGCGATACAATTCGTGCACATCTTCACCCAGCTCATGTTCTTTCATATATGCTTGTACCTTTGGGTCGTTTGTTACTTCATTAAAAATAGCTTCATCGCCACCTATATGAAAATAAGGAGAGGCTTTAAAAACCGATGTTAATTCCCTTATAAGCACATCAATAGCTTCATAGGTTTTTTCATTACCCATGTTAATGATCCAAGGATTTTTTTCAACGTCTTTAATGGCAAATATTTCAGGGTATTTTTTTACAAACGGACTTGAATGACCTGGTATATCAATTTCTGGTATAATGGTTACCCCTCGTGCTTGAGAATAGGCTTCCAATTCTTCCAACTCTTCAAAACTGTATGTTTTTTCAGGCGTTGATAATTTTGAATATTCTTTTGATGGTAATGTATAAGATTGATAGTCTGTAAAATGCAAATGCACATAGTTAGACTTATAAAACGATGCCATCTGAATAAACTTCTTAACGGAAGCTACGGGATGCCACGCTCTGGCTAAATCTATCATAAGCCCCCTGTAATTGGCATCTGGATAATCTTTTATGGCAAGCACAGGAAATCCTAGTAAGCCATCTTGCACTGTTGCTAGTTGTAAAAGCGTTGTTCGCGCCATAGCAAGTGCTTGATAACTTCCTCCGGTAACTGCTATAACGTTATTAATAGTAAGACGATATTCCTCCTTAGCCAATTTAGTATCAATATCAAAAAGGATATCTGTATTGCTATTTTTCTCTTTAGAAATCTTTAAATCGATCTTAGTAAGATCATGAATCTCTTCTTTAAATATTTTAAGTAAAGGTTTCACCTCTGTATTGGGCGCATATATTTCACTTTCGGCCGAAAGAAATACTTGATTTGGTGTTTCTATTATTTCTTTAGGTAAAGGAAGTATTTCCACACTTCCTGAAAATGGTTTTATTTCCGTGCTTTCTTTGCATGATATTAATATTGTTACGACAATAAATAGTAATGCAAATTGTTTTAAAAAGATATGACGCATCTCCTCTTTATTTTTTGTTTTTTGAGGCCGTAATCATTTTATGAGTCTCGCTGCCTGCCATTAAAAAAGCACCGGTACCGTATACATGCCAATTTTCTGGGGTGAATTTTCGTGGATCGATACCTTCTGGCTGTACATTTCCTAAGCGTCCATTTTTGTTTACGCTAGTACAGAGTGCTTTCCAACCTTTTAATACTTGTGGTTTATACTTTTGGTCTATCAATCCATTATTAATTCCCCATGCCAGGGCATATATATAAAACGCACTTCCGCTTACTTCACCAACATCTTGATATTCGGGATCTAAAAGACTAACACGCCACATGCCATCTTCGCTTTGTAGTTCTAATAACTTAGCAGCCATATCACTGTACAACTTTATATACTTGCTTCTGCTTGAATAGTCTTCTGGCATAGCTTCCAATATTCTTGCTATACCTGCCATAACCCAACCATTACCTCTACTCCAAAATATTTTCTTTCCATTTTCTGAGCGCTTTTTAAAATAACGATCGTCTCTGTATATTAAAGAATCTTCTTTTGAATAAAGATAATCTACAGTAACCCAGAACATGGTATTCATATAGTCCAAATACTTCTTCTCTCCGGTTACTTTTGCCATTTGGGCAAAGGCAGGAGGTGCCATAAATAAGGCATCACACCAAGTCCACCATTCAACAAAGTACGGATTGTTGGCAAATCGAACATCTGCCATATATTTCCGTCTTGTTGATAAATGAATATCCATAGCCCATTTGCTATATTCTATCATTTTGGGGTCTTTGTCCAAATTATACAACCACGCCCAATTAGAAATAATTTTTAATTGATCTGCATAAAAAATGTTATCGAGAGGTTTCCAATTAGCGTGCTGCCCAACATTCACCATTTCTTGTTTATAGCGATCTTCTCCCGTGAGTTCGTACAATTCTTGTACACCAACAAAATAAGTTCCCCAATGCCACTCAAGAAGTCTTTTAAGGTCGTATGGATTAGCAAATTGCCAATCTGCAGTTTGACGCATAATATCAACAATTTGATTAGGCTCTAATGGGTTTGTAATTGTTGGGGATTGTAACCCCATTTTTATGGAACTATGATAACGGTCTTCCCATGGAATTTTGGTCCAAGACTGATGGCTGTAAAACTGATAACTTGTGTTTTGCATCCATAACACCTGTAAAGGGTTATCTTTTTTTGCACCTCTTACTGCAAAGGGACGTACATTATCTTTTTCTGATCCTTTGGTAATAAAGTCGACTTTCCATGATTTACCATCATTTTTAGTCACCCACTTTTCTATTTCAAATACAGAATCTCGTTTTACAGAAAGGTATACCTCATTGGTATTTTCATGATCAATGTTTATTCCTCCTGAATAATTGGGCTCCATTTCTTTTTTACCCTTAGCCGTTTTAGGGAACCATGCTCCAGAATTAATCAGGGTTCTATTCACCCAGTTTTTCCCTGTCCATTTGGCATAACAATAGTAATGTGCTGTATCTGTTGGGAATTTGGTATAGGCGATTACTGGATTTCCTTTTTCATCTTCTGCTATATCCCAGTTCCATGCTTTTGCGCCTCCTTTTTTGGCGTCGTATACCTTATCCAATTCTTCTGGTCTTAAAGGTAAATCTGCTATGTCTTTTATCTTATCTCCATTAGCCTTGTAGAACGCACCATTTTCATAGTACGTGTAATATATGCTATTGTCCTTTTCGTTTCTGGGATGACCATCGGTGAATGTAAAGTGTATTTTTTTATCGCCATTGGAGTATACTTTAGTATATGGACGTCTGAAACTGTAAATAGGGTCTGGCATCATTAGTATCCGCCCTTTTGCCCATGTATCGCCATTGTCATCACTTTGAGAATAACTTGGCTTACCATCTATACCTCTCCAGAACAGGTAAATTCTTCCTTTTTCAGATTCTAAACGAATGGGGTGACTATAATCTTGAGAAAAGGACGAATTTGGTTTAGGCTTTAAATTTTCATCATTTAAATATAATTCCTGGACCTTATTCCATTCTAATATATCTTCGGCATTTTTTGATTTAATTAAATATCCCGGAGGTGCTACTGATGAATTCCCATAGCCGTGTCTGTTAAAAAAGACCAATAGTTTCCCTGCTTCATCAAACAAAATGGATGGATGATCATGATCGTCTACTTCCAGGTTTTTTTCAACTATATGTGTTGTTATTTGTTTGGTATCATGATCGTAACTCCCTATAGTAATATTACCATAATTATCGATCCATCCAGAATAGGTGCGTTTGTGCTTCCCTTCAAAGTAAACGGCTCTAGGATCTGTAAACCAACACCAAGACCCATTAAATGTCATTGATTTATATGATTCGCTATGGTTACCAGTAGTTTTGTTAATTTTTGTCTTAACTAAGTTTTGCTGAGCACTTAATGTTAACATCGTCGCAAACAATATAAAAACGCTTATGTTTCTCTTCATACTATACTTAATTCCTTTTTATTTATTGATATTTATCTTTATCTCTCTCTACCACCTTTTTAAAACAACCGTTAAGTTATTTTCAAAAGGTTTACTATTATTTTATTTACTACCTCCCATTAGCTGATAAATTTCCTTTCCAGCCATTAAGAAGGCTCCTGTTCCGTAAACTTGCCAATCATCTTCTTTAAACTTATAAGGGTCTACACCATCATATTGCACACTGCCCAACCTACCATTTTTATTTACTTTATCACATAATGCAATCCAACCTTTTTCAACTGCGGGTCTGTGTTTCATATCTAAAATACCATTATTGAGCCCCCAAGCCATTGCATATATGTAAAATGCGCTACCGCTTGTTTCTCCTACATCAAAAAATTCAGGATCTAGTAAACTTGCTCTCCACATACCGTCCTCTTTATTTTGAAGTTCAAGAAGTTTAGCTGTCATTTCATTATACATTTCAATGTATTTTGGCCTACTTGGATAGTCTTGAGGCAAAAGATCCAGAATTCTAGTTACAGCAGCTATTACCCAGCCATTACCACGTCCCCAAAATATTTTTTTACCGTTTTCTGATCGTTTTTTGAAGTAGCGATCATCTCTAAACATCAAAGAGTCTTCTTTTGAATATAGATAGTCTTTTGAAATCCAGAACATCCTGTCCATATAGTCCAAATACTTTTTCTCACCAGTTACATCCCACATTTTAGCGAAAGCTGGCGGGGCAACAAAGAGTGCATCACACCAAGTCCACCATTCAGTAAAATAAGGGTTGCCCGCAAATCTAACATCTGCTTTTCTAGCAGTGCGTAAGCCTATATGAGCATCCATAACCCATTTGCTGTGTTCAATCATTTTTGGGTCTTTATCCTCCTCATATAACCATGCCCAATTAGACATTACCGTGGCCTTATCTGCATGAAAAATCTCGCCACCTATAGAATAGTTTGCGTGTTCCCCTACATTAATCATTTCTTGTTTATAACGGTCTTCCTTTGTTAATTCATAAAGCGCCTCAACACCAACATAGTATGTACCCCAATGCCAGTCGATAACTTGTTTAAGGTCAAACGGGTTGGCAAACTGCCAATCGGCAGTTTGGCGCATAACATCTATAATCTGTTTAGGCTCTAATGGGTTGGTGATTTCTGGAGATTGAACCCCAATTTTAATACTACTGTGAAAGCGTTCATCCCATGTGGTATTAGTCCAAGCGGCATGACTGTAAACGATGTATTTAGTGTTTTGCATCCACAATACTTGTAAAGGGTTTCCTTTTTTTGCGCCTCTTACTGCAAATGGACGGATATTGTCTTTTTCAGAACCTTTAGTAATAGGTTCCACTTTCCATGAATTCCCATTGTTCTTTGTTGTCCATTTTTCAATTTCAAAGACAGCATTTCGTTTTACAGATAAATAGATTTCGTTTGTGTTTTCATGATCGATATTCATGCCTCCAGAATAGTGAGGCGCCCATTCTTTTCTTCCCTCTTGTGTTTTAGGAAACCAACTACCTGCATGAACAAGTGTTTTATTTATCCAATCCTTTCCAGACCATTTTGCATAACAATAATAATGTGTAGTATCTGTTGGAAACTTAGCATAGGCTATTACGGGATTCCCTTTTTCATCTTCGGCAATATCCCAGTTCCAAGCTTTTGCACCGCTTTTTTTGGCATCATAAACGATATCTAGTTCCTTTGTTTTTAAAGGTAAATCTTCTATGTTTTTTATTTTTTGGCCATTTGCTTTATAAAAAGCCCCATTTTCATAATAGGTATAATATATATTGTTATTTTTCTCTTTATCTGGATGGCCATCTGTAAATGTAAAATGTATTTTGCTTTCACCATTGGAATACACTTTTGTATAAGGTCTGCGAAATGCATAAATAGGATCAGGCATATATACAAACTTACCTTTACTCCAAGTCTCACCGTTATCATTACTTATGGAATAAGTGGGTTTACCATCAATGCCTCTCCAAAAAAGATATAGTCTTCCTTGTTCTGCTTTTAACTTAATGGGATGGCTGTAGTCTTGAGAAAAAGAAGCATTTCGTGATGGCTTAAGTTTTTCATCATTTAAATACAATTCCTGAACTTTTTTCCATTGCAAGATATCCTCTGGATTCTCAGCACGAATTAAAAACCCTGGAGGAGCTATTGTATCTTCACCATAACCATGTCTATTGAAAAAAACAAGCAGTCTTCCTGCTTCATCAAATAGTAATGATGGATGGTCATGATCATCTACCTCCAAATTTTCTTCCACGATATGAGTTGCAATTTCTTTTGTGTCATGATCATAAAAGCCTATGGTTATGTTCCCATAATTATCAATCCAACCAGAATAGGTGCGTTTGTACTTGCCTTCAAAATAAACAGCTCTTGGGTCTGTATACCAACACCAAGATCCATTAAACGTAAATGATTTATAGGATTCACTGTGGTTACCAATCGTTCTGTTAACTTTTGTCTTAACTAAATTTTGTTGCGCATTTAATGTTAGCATAGACACAAACAATACTAAAACACCTATACTTTTTTTCATTTTACAACTATAATTGTTAGTGGGCTTTATTAAAATACGATTGATATTCATTGATAATGCCGGGTGCTACTTCAAATATATTACCTGTTGGCTCAGTTGGATAAAGCTCGTTTGAATGTGTCCAATTATAATCAATTTCACGTACTGCACTATCATATGCTCTTGCATCGAATACTGTATTTTTCTCAAGGCTTTCTTTTAATGTATTAATAAATAACTCCCAACGTGGTTTATAATACCCTGAGAATAGTCCATTCCAAGTTTTTCCTGCGTAGTCACGTAAACCACCTTCTTTCCATGGTTGCCATATGGTTATTATGGTACGTGCGTTATTTTCGAAATACGTTTTCTCTTCTGGAGTGTTACCCCATGATTTAGCATCTTCCAACCACTTTCCTAACAAAAAGTTTTCGTTGGTTCCTGTTACTGTTTCTAAATCATCTAATAACTTAAGTAGGTTATTCCCTGCTTTATTTAAAGCATTTATATCTTTATTTTGGTATGCCTCACTTATATCGTGTATAAATCGATGCGAAAACATATGCAGGTATTCTCTGTACACATGGGTCATATCAAACTTAAAGGTTTCACTATCTTGTAATTCTGGTGCTAATTCCAAAAAGAGCTTAGCGACTTCACTAAATTCGTATGTATCAAAATCCCAGGCAAAACGGTCTTCGTCTGTAATTGCTATTTTTTCTCTTACGTGCCTTATGTCTTCTTTAGATTTATCTATAGCCACCAATCGCGGGGTTGTTATTAATGGAGACCACATGGTACGCGTTCTGCCATAAACTGTTTTTAGCATTTTCTCCCAAGTTTGTTTTGCTTTAGGGCTTGTTGTATTATATCTGCGTAATGCGTAATCCCCTATCCATTTCTCTAATTCAATAATATCTGTATCCCAAGCACGCTCGTAAATGAATTCTTGTATAACGGGATTAAAGCCTATACCTTCTGGAATTACACCAATACCTCTAAGGTTATTTTTTCCTTCGGCTTTGAATGCGGTTTGAAAGTTTTCTTGCATAACCTTCAAATCACCGCTTATATTTACTTTTTGGTCTTCATTACAAATTACATTCCAAATCCATGGCTGACCGTAAAATGATTCGGTTTTATCCCAAGTCGGGAACTTTTCGCCATATAAATCTAAAACAATGGCTTTATTTTTTGGTATGGCTTCCAAGAAAGCACGTCCTTGTTCTGGCTGCCAAAAATCTTTTTTGAAGAAGAAAAACCACCCTTGAATGACCCAAGTTGCTTCAGGGTCTGCTGACGCCATAGATTGGTAAACTGATTTGCTGACTTCTTTTAAAAATTCTGGGTCGTTAGACGGTGGATCAACCTCTATAAAACAATCTGCATCATACAAATGATCTGTACCATACATTTCGGTTTGCTTTTCAATAAACAGTTTTCCTATTTTTTGAAATAAATCGTCTGTTGGATCTAGAAAATGGGTTCCTGGAATTCCTGCCCAAGGTTCAATTTGGGTTATTTTAGAGTTAGGGTATAATTCTTTTAGTGTTTCAGGTACATGTCCTGTAAAACCTTGTAACACTGGTTTCATTCCCAGTGAACGCATTCTTTTTAATATCTTTTTTTGTAATTCGGATCGTCGTGAAATCCAACTCTGCGGAAGCGGACCTCCTAACCCATCTATATTACCCATCCATCCCCAAGGAAGATGCGCTGGACCTACAAAAAAATCTTCTAGCTGTTTGTCTGTTAGTCCTAATTCGTTATAAACTTCTTTCCATACGGCTTCTTGACCAATCATCGCCAATGGCATATTAACACCCTGTAATGCCATATAATCTATCATTTGCTCCCAACGTTCCCAGTCCCACCAAGGCATTGAGTAACCGTATGTACAATAATTAAATATATAACGATATTCAAAAGGGGTTTCTACTTTTATAGCCTCGGTAAGGGCTGGTAATGTTTTAGGAAGATCAACCTGATTGTAATTTAAAGAGATCTGAGCATTACAGTAATTTTTTAAATACCAATACAGCCCCGAACTCATTGAAACAGCATTGTTCCCTTTAATGAGGATTTTTTCATCTACACTGCTTATTTCAAAAACATCCTTGTTGCTTTTTAAATCTGAAAACTCTTGAAAAATAAATTTATCCTTATGATTAGGGACAATTCTCTCTAAAAGATCATATGACTCTTTTTCAAAAGAGGTAAGATTTCTTTTTTCTTTACAACCTACTAGGGTTGCTATAAACAAAATAGGGATTAGAAATTTTAATTTCATCAATATTTTTTCTTTTTAAGTTTTTAAATTACACTATATATTCGGTTATTCAGCACTACTTTAAAAAATAAGATTTATCACTCTAACATAAAACCTTTAAGAGTTTATTTACCATAGCATTTTGCACATACGGTCATCTACAAAATTATCTTAAGAGCTTTCACTATAATGATATGAGAGTTCCAAATTCATGTAAAATCATACTAAAACACCCTGAAGCCATTGCTTCATAAACTTCTAACTAAAACAACATTAATTGCTTTAATAAGCATCTTTAAACTCTTTTTTATAACACAAAACGCTATCATTTCGACTCACATTTTTGTATTGCAACTTGAACTTTATATTCGTTAAGTATCAAATCTTGTGTATTTGTATTTTGAAGTATTCAAAAAAAACATGTTATCAAAAACATGCGCGTTAATAATAATGGTGAGGTTATAACTAGTCCTTTACTAGCAACATCTATTTTAAGGATTATAAAAATTATAGACTTAAAAAACACCAAAACTACCGTAGTTTTTTCGTTAATAAGACCTGCCACATGTTCTTATCTAAATGCATAGAAAAAAACACCGTGACATGGTCTTGACTAACTCAAACTAAACTTAAACTAAACTTAAATAAACAAACTTAATTTACTTAATATCTTAATCTAACAAAGGCTTCCATAGCTGCATATCTGGATAATCCCAATTGGTTATACAGTTCTGCTGTTTCTCTATTTCTATCTTCTGCTCTTTGCCAAAATTCTCTAGTATCTGATCCTTGAAATACGACACCGTCTTTTTGGGATTGGTGCTTAAATATTCCTTTTCGTTTTTCCAATACCTGATCCGGGCTCATTGGTACAGCCATTTCTATTTCGTCTATCTCCCATTCTTGCCAAGCGCCTCTGTATAGCCACACCCAACAGTCTTGCATGTACTTTTCCGATTTTAATTCTGATAGTGCCGCTTTTACAGCATCCAGACACACTTTATGAGTACCGTTGGGGTCTGCCAAATCGCCAGCCACATATATTTGATGAGGCTTGATCTGTTTGATTAAATCTACGGTTACCTGAATGTCCGCTGCCCCTAATGGTTTTTTCTCTATGGTGCCTGTTTCATAGAACGGAAGTTCCATGAAATGAATCTGGTTATCTGGAATACCCACAAATTGACAGGTAGCCCGAGCTTCTCCTTTTCTTATGAGCCCTTTAATGTGCCTTACTTCGGAGATATCTATCTCGCTGGCCTTTTTGTTCTTTAGAAACTTTAATGATTTTTTATAAATGTCTACTGCCTCTTTACTTTCTATTTGGAAATGGTCATTATAATCGCATACAAAGCTGGCAAAACGGAGTGCTTCACTGTCTAAAACAGCTATGTTTCCAGAAGTTTGGTAGCCTACATGTACTTCGTGTCCTTGTTCTTGCAGGCGCTTAAAGGTACCTCCCATGCTAATAATATCGTCGTCGGGATGCGGACTGAATATAAGCACACGCTTTTTTGAAGGTTCTGCTCTTTCTGGGCGATGAGTATCTTCTGCATTGGGTTTACCTCCCGGCCAACCAGTGATGGTATGTTGGAGCTTATTAAAGATTTTTATGTTGATATCGTATGCAGGTCCAGAATCGGCTAACAAATCGCTCATTCCGTTTTCTATATAGTCTGCATCGGTTAGCATTAAAATGGGCTTTTTTAAGTGTAGCGCCAAACCTAGTACCGCTTTGTGAATTAGTTTCTCCGTCCACTTTATTTTTTCTACCAACCAGGGCGTGTTTATACGGGTAAGTTTGGAGGCTGCTTCTTTATCCAGTATGAAGGTTGCATTATTATGCTCTTGTAGGTATGATGCAGGCACTTGAGAGACTACAGCGCCTTCCACAGATTTTTTTATGATATTGGACTTACTCTCACCCCAAGCCATAAGGATAACGCGCTTGGCTTCCATTATTTTTTTTACACCTAGGGTAATAGCGGTTCTTGGCGTATTATTTAACCCTAAAAAATCTTTACTAGCCGCTACTCTTGTGGTATGATCTAAGGCGACCAATCGGGTTTTTGAGTTTTGTAGTGAGCCAGATTCGTTAAAACCAATGTGGCCATTACCTCCTATACCTAATATTTGTAAATCGATACCACCTAATACCTCTATTTTTGCCTCATATTGACTACAGTATTGGGCGATTTCTGCTTTAGTAAGGGTACCATCGGGAATATGGGTGTTTTCTGGGAGAATATCTACTTGATCAAACAACAGTTCTTTCATGAAACGTACATAACTGTTAACAGAATCTGGTTCCATAGGGTAATATTCGTCCAAGTTAAAAGTTACAACATTCTTAAAACTAAGACCTTCTTCTTTATGCAAGTGTACCAACTCTGCGTATAGTCCTTTTGGAGATGAGCCCGTCGCTAAGCCTAATATGCAAGGTTGTTTTTGAGATTGCTTCACTTTTATGAGATCGGCTATTTCTTTGGCTACTGCTTTCGAGGCGGTCACTGAATTTTCATAAACTACAGTTTCAATGTTTTCAAAACGTTTTTCGAAACCGGTGGCTTTATCAATTGGACTCTTTAACATCAATTTTATTTTTTGGGTTGTATTTATTAATGATTTTCTAATTCAATTATTCTTTAGCTTCTACCCCAACTTTTGTATTTGTATCCCCAGATGGCAAAAAACAGAATTAATGCATAACAGGGTATCAAAATCCAATAACTACTTGTTGAGGCTTCAGATAATGCTTTTGATTCTTCTATGCCGTTACTTATTAACTCCAGCTTTTTTGAGTCTACTATTCTCCCATATAAAGGGGGAATTATTGCTCCTCCAGATATAGCCATAATCAATAAAGCTGATGCTGTTTTTGTAAATTTCCCTAACCCTTCCAAAGTCAATGGCCATATAGCCGGCCAAACCAATGCATTCGAAATTCCTAAACAGGCTACGAACAAAACAGATGTAAAGCCCGTTGTTAGTAAGATCAATATGCTAAAAATAATTCCCAATGCTGCACTTATTTTCAATGCTGCGCCTTGTTTTAAGTATTTGGGTATTAATAGAACTCCTAATGCATAGGTTATAACCATGGCTAAAAGGGTTAGAGTTGTAAAGAATTTTGCGTCTGAGGCAGGAAAGCCTAATGAAATACCGTAAGCTATTATGGTATCTCCGGCTATAACCTCAGCTCCTACGTATACGAAAAGTGCCAGCACTCCTATCCACAAATGCGGAAATTGAAAAATATTCGTCTTTGTGGTGGCTCCTGCTTCTGTGTCTTCTGCTTCTGCCGCTTCTACATGCGGAAGATGTGCTTTTCTAATAAGCAAACCTAAAATCAGTAATACAACTGCCATGATAACATACGGCATAAAAACACTATCGGCCATCGTGTCTAAAAGAAGGCTTTTTTCTTCTGCAGAAGCATTTGTTAATTGATCTTTAACTTTGTCGATACCAGACAACAACAGCGCCCCGAATATAAGAGAACCCAATGCTCCTGCTATTTTATTGGCTATACCCATAATAGCTATACGCCTAGCACCACTTTCTATGGGACCTAATATTGTAATGTATGGATTGGCTGCGGTTTGTAATAAGGTCATACCAATACCCTGAATAAAAATTCCTGTTAGGAATACCCAATAAGTTCTTGCCTCTGCTGCCGGAATAAAAACAAGCGCCCCAACAGCCATTATTATTAGTCCAAGGGACATCCCCTTTCTATAGCCTATTTTATTTAGTATATAGGAAGCTGGCAAAGCCATCACTACAAAGGATATATATGATGCCGAAGCCACCAAATAAGATTGTGCATCTGTTAATTCGTTTATCGTTTTCATAAAAGGAATAAGCGCCCCGTTGATCCAGGTAACAAATCCTAAAATAAAAAACAGACCCGCTATAATTAATATGGGTACTAAATGATTTTTTGGCGACACGCTTGGTGATGCTGTCATATTTTAATGTTTTAAACGAAATATTACACTTCTTAATAAAACACTAAGAAGTCGTAAACAAAAATAGAACAGACCTCTTGCCGCTACTTATAATGCTGTACCATTTACTTATAAAATCGTACTTGAAACTATTTTATAAGAAATTTAAACCAACTTCGCCACATGTGATTACCGCTATAAAAAACCAACATAAAACACTCTATTACAAAATATTAAAAGAATATCACTCTTACTTTTTTATTTAAAACAGCATCTTTACAATCGGAAAATCTTAACCGTTTTTAAAACTCGTCCAATGCCCCCAGCTTATATTTTGGAAATAAAAAAGAGGCTGTCTAAAAAGTTCTTGAATTGTCATTTTGAGCACTTCGTCTGCGCTCAGCATAAACTAAAGTCGAAAAATCTCAATATCCTAATAAACAGATATTTAATTTTTAAGAGATTCTTCACTATGTTCTGAATGACACTTTTTTAGACAGCCTCTTCGATTTAAATTTACTTTTTGGGTAGTCTTATAACAATGGCATTTTTAAAACAGAACTAGGCTGTTTAACCATCTGGAAGTACCTCTCAAGACAATAATTAATATAACACTAATTACTTATTTTGCATGACGCCCATCAACTCTAAAGAAAAGTTGTCCTTGGCTTGTATATAAGACGTTTTCGGGATAATTGTAGCACCTACTTTTTTCTTTTCGAAAGATGCTGTCATACCAAAATCAATCTGTTTAAATCCAAGCTCTGTAGCACGTTTAACTGTTTGGTATAACAATTGTCTATAAACCTGATGTTCGTCTGTGTAATCATAATCCATACCAATAAAGGCTGGCGTATACGTATGTTCTAAATTTTTATAACAAAACATAACACCTACCGGAATATGTGATCGTCCAACGTTATATTCCTTTTTTAAGTAGAGCACTAAAAATTCCCAATTAGGGTGCTTAGCCATCATAGTAAACAGCTTTTTGGGCAGAGGAAACATGTTTAGAGCGAGATTGTTTTTATTTACATTGCTATATAGCTCATAAAATTGATCTATTTGTTTAGGTGTAGACTTGTTGTTATATACTACCTTGAAACGCTCCTCGTAGGGCTGAATATCTTTCTTGAAATGTTTCCTGGAACGTGTAGACAATGCTTCTGGGTACTCTTCTATTGTTTTCCAATGAAGATCCAGTATTTGACAAGAATCTGGCATTACAGTTTTAATAAATCCTTGTTGGTGGAATAACTGGCTTAGTTTCTCTTCGTTTTCAAAATCTCTCAACACCACCCAATTTGAATTAAACTGTTGCTCTAACTCTTCAACTTTATCCAACATCTGCTTTATTGCCAATTCCCAATATGGGTGCGACTTATCTAAATACAGGTGTTCTCCCTCTGTAAAAGGCGACCCCATACCTAGCACCTTTGAGGTAAGGTAATAGGGATCTTCTTTTCGTATTTCCTCTAATTTAATTGAAACAGAAATCGGGGCAAGCATATCTTCTTTCCATAGAGCATATGTAAAAAATGTAGCCAATATGGGTACACTTTTTGCATCTTTAATAATGATATAGTGAAAGTCCCAATTGTTTTCTGGGCGTTTGTTATTCTTAAAAACATTTTCGAGAAAAAGCAAGCCATCCCAATCGAAAGCTCCTTTTTTACCCATAAGATTATTCCATTCTTCCTTGCCTATATTCTGAATAGTCTCCTCGTATACTATATGAAAATCGTCAACAATTTTCTTCTTTGGTAACTCATTTAAAACAGGCATTTTAAACATCTTCCTTACTTGATCAGGTGTAGCATGTGTGTCTTCTAGAGCTTTCTGATAATGATACACCATAGCATCTACTAAGCCTTTCATTTCTTCAACCTGATTATGTCGTGAAATAGTTACTCTTATCCCAGTATTCTTCACTGGTACTGCTGGAAATATTCCTAAATTCACAAAAAAGCCTTCCTTCATCAACCTATTTACAAAATTGTATCCGGTAACTGGCATGCCTGTCCCTATGTAAAATACAGGAGAATTATTCTTTTCAACCAAAGGTAAATCTGTTTCCTCTAATAATGTATTAAACAAAGTGACACGCTCTAAAAGTTCGTTTTGGAGCATATAAATCTCTGGGGAAAGGTGAATATCGGCTGATGCAATGGCAGCAGCTACAGAGGCCGGTTCTAATTGCGCCGAAAAAGTTAAGGGCCCTCCAAAAGTTTTAATTTTATGATGCCTTTTTTTATGGTTACACACCGCTACTGCTCCACTAGCTCCAAAAGTTTTACTTAATGTAGTAATTAACAGTACATTTTCAGGCAATTCGTTTAGTTTACTAAGCACATAACCTGTTCCATTTTTTCCTGACCAACTCATACCATGAACATCATCCAGATATAAATGCAACTGCGGGTATTTATCGCATAACGCCATAAGCTCTCCCAAAGGAGCAACATCGCCATACATGGAATACACACCATCTGCCATATACCAAATCCGCTTACATTTAGTTGATAGTTTTTTAATCTTATCTTCCAACATATCAAGATTATTGTGCCTGATCATCTCTACAGGCACACTACGAGTTTTAAGCATATTTGCTGCACTTTGCACAGTCCAATGCACCTGATGATCTAGAATTATAGCATCTCCGTCTTCAACAGCGCTGGGAATAACCCCAATATGCCCGAGGGTACTATTTTTTGTTATAATAGTGGGTGCATTAAATAATTCGGTAATCTTTTCTTCAAGTTTACGGTATAATGGATGTGAAATATAGGCTTTTGAAAGCGGAAACTGTGTTCCGTACTTATCAATAGCATTCATTGCAGCTCCCTTTAAACGCTTATCTTGCTCCAAACCTAAGTATCCGGTTGTTCCAAAATGAAAAAGATCTTTTTGTTTAACTCTTATTTTTCTTCCTGTAAAGCTGTCTCCTTCTGCATATAAATGCAGTACTCCCTGCTCTTTAGCATCTGTAAAAACCTCATTCACAGTGTCTAGAAAATTATTGTGTTTAATTTTTGCCATTTTGAAATTTGTTAGTAGTTAGTAATGATTTATAGAGGGGCTAGTCTAACTATAAAAAATATGTATGAACATAAAGCTATGAAAATTCAGCGATCAAATCTCATAACAATTCTCATGTCTCAATAAAAAATCCCTTTCAGGCAAGTTTTTATCCTTTTAAGACAAGTTTTATACCAATAAAAAGATGCATTTTGAAATAATAAAGAAAAAAACAAAACACCGTAAAAAGCTTAATTACAAATAATTAACACCTTACAAAGTGAAAACACACACCTCCAAGTTAGGGAAACAAAAAATTAAACACAATATGTATCCAAATTATACTTGCGGTATCAAAAAGTACGGTTTTACCCCAGTTACATTAAAATAATTGTAATTATATTTGTTTTGTTCTAATATATTTTGTTCTAATTTGTTTCACTTTATAAAAGACAAATCTCTCCCCTAGTAAATTAAATTGATACAAAAAAGTTAATGACGACGCATGTATTATTAGATTTAAACAAGTAAAATTTTTAAACCCCTAAATTTTAAAATAACTTGATAGACTATATAGAAAATGAGTATGCAAAATACTGGATTGAAAAAAACATTCTTTATTTTGTTTATAAAGATGGTCTTTCTATTGATTTATCTATAGCTATAAAAGTTGTAGAAGACCGGCTTTTTTTGCAACAAGGAGAGGCCTTTTTAATTCTTTGTGATATGAGAGGAATAAAAAGTATAAACAAAAGCGCGAGAAATTATTTAGCTGTAGAAGGCTCCGTGCTAATTAAGGCAGTTGCCCTATTAATTAACACCCCATTAACTAACGCGATATCTGGTTTTTATATCAAGACGAGCAACCCTACTATTGTAACTAAAGCATTTACTGAAAAAGAAGATGCTCTAAAATTTTTAAATTCGGAAAACCCCTAAATTTATAATAGTTTTGATTGATCATATAGAAAATAAATTTGTTAAATATTGGATTGAAGACGACATTCTTTATACTGTTTATAAGGACGGGGCTTCAATAGATTTATCCGGAGCGATAAAAATCGTAAAAGATCGGCTTTTTTTACAGCAAGGAAAAGACTTCCTAATCTATTGCGATTTGAGAGGCGTTAAAAGTGTAAACAAAAGCGCAAGAAATTATTTTGCCTTAGAAGGTTCTGTTCTAATTAAAGCCGTTGCTTTATTAGTAAACCCTCCTTTGACCAGTGCCATATCTGGATTTTTTCTTAAAGCCAATAATCCC
Organism: Flavivirga eckloniae; assembly: GCF_002886045.1. Lineage (NCBI taxonomy): Bacteria > Pseudomonadati > Bacteroidota > Flavobacteriia > Flavobacteriales > Flavobacteriaceae > Flavivirga > Flavivirga eckloniae. The sequence continues at coordinate 2,018,911 of NZ_CP025791.1, forward strand.
GCTTTTAAAATTCAAATATTTACAGAAAAAGAGGATGCCATTGAATTCTTAAATAATATAAAGACAATTGATTAAAACCCCAAAACTCATGTATCCTTTACTTTTCAAAAAAAATAATCTTTAATTTTTTCTATTTTTAACCGTATCCAAGTTTCCCTAACATTATACAAATCTAAACTAACTACTTATGAACGATGATGAGATTAATAAAGAAAGAATCAGGCAAATACACACTATGCTTTTGGAGTTTGCAAGTGGAAATTTTGCTTATAAGATTGAAAGATCTGACTTGAATGATGATATAGAAGCGCTCACTGCATTAGTTAATATGACCCTTGAAGAAATAAAAGACTCCTTTCTGCACCAGGGGTATGTAAACCTAAATGAAACGTACAAGCATCTGGTTCAAATGTTCTTTGTATTAGATATGGAGAACTCCATAGTAACATTTAACTCTCGTGTAAAACAGATGTTACTTTTTAACGACAATGAATTACAGGAAAAAGATTTTTCTACATTTCTAACTGAAGATTCTAAACTAGCCTGGAAGGGTTTAAAATCAAAGATAATGCATACAAACATGGATTCTCATGAAGAGTTTATTATGCTATCTTTTAAAACGAATCAAAAGTTAATCTTAACAGCTAATTGCCTGGTAAGCAAATTTATAGACCATATTAATCAATCGGAAAGAATAGTCATTACCTCTATCGAGATCATTAAAAGCAGTAAAGAAAGAGAAATTGAATTACAGAAAATTGTAAATTCTGGAAAGAACAAAAATGAAACGATTAAGCCCAGAACGGTCGTTAACAAAAATAAACAGTTAAACCTAAGCTTTTCTGATATAAGAAAAATTAGAAAAGTTCACGATCATATTATAAACAACTTAGATAAACCACTTTCACCTTTAATAGAACTAGCCCATACTTTTGGCACTAATGAATACAAATTAAAGTATGGATTTAAACAACTATATGGAGAAACCGTATTCCGGTTTTTAATTAATGAAAGGTTGAGAAAAGCTTGTGTTTTAATTCAGCATACGGACACATCCATAAAAGAAGTGGCGCATTTAACAGGATTTATTAGTGCTCCCCATTTTTCTAAAGCTTTTAAAGAAAAATATGGGTTCACACCTAGAGACCTGAGAAGGCAATCCAATGACAATTAACCAGTTATAAAAACAGGATTTACAACCCCTTGTGTCTTTTTGAATAAAATAATCTTTAGTTTTTTCTGTTTATATTTATATTAAGTCTCTCAAATATTAACAAATCTAAACTTACTTATTTATGAACGATGATGAGATTAATAAAGAAAGAATTAAGCAAATACACACTATGCTTTTAGAGTTTGCTAGTGGGAATTTTGCTTACAAACTTGAACGATCAGACTTAAATGATGATATTGAAGCGCTTACCGCACTTGTTAATATGACTTTTGAGGAAATTAAAGGTTCTTTTCTGCATCAAGGCTATGTAAATCTAAATGAAACATATAAGCATTTGGTGCAAATGTTCTTTGTTCTGGATACTGAAGGCACTATTGTTGCCTTTAATTCCAGAATAAAACAAATGTTGTTTTTTGACGATGATGAATTACAGGGAGAATCTTTTTCTAAATTTCTAACTAAAGATTCTAAATTAGCCTGGGAAGAACTAAAATCTAAAATAGCTCACACAAATCTAGACTCGTACGAAGAGTTTATTGTGCTATCTTTTAAAACCAAACAAAAACTAATTTTAATGACTAATTGTTTGGTTAGTAAATTCGTAGACCACATCCATCAATCTGAAAGAATTGTTATAACCTCTATCGAAATTATTAAAAGTAGCCAAGAAAGAGAAAACAAACTGCAGAAAATAATAAACTCTGCTAAGGACAAAAATAAGATGGCTATCCCTGATTTATCAAACACAAAAAGTAAACAACTCAACCTTAGCTTTTCCGACATAAGAAAAATTCGAAAAGTTCATGATCATATAATAAACAACTTAGACAAACCTCTTTCTCCACTAATAGAATTAGCACATACCTTTGGAACTAATGAATACAAATTAAAGTATGGTTTTAAACAATTGTATGGAGAAACTGTTTTTCGATTTTTAATTAACGAAAGGTTGAGAAAGGCCAGTCTTTTAATTCAACATACAGACACCTCAATAAAAGAAGTAGCGCATCTTACTGGGTTTGTTAGTGCCCCTCACTTTTCTAAAGCCTTTAAGGAAAAATATGGTTTTACACCAAGGGATCTGAGAAAACAAACCAATAAAAATCAGCCGTAATCAAGTAAAAAAAGAGCTGGCACAAATACAATGAAGTATTGACCAAGCATCGAAAGTTATATTCTTGATGCTTGGTTTCGTTTCTACAAACTCAGCGTGATATACTTGGTATAACATCTCTTTTAATTTAATATTAACCTTTTTTTAGCAAGACAATTTAATTACGAGATTGTCTGTCGGAGCTTGTCGAGGACTCTTAATAAATTCATTTTGCTTTAACCTACACTCAACAGACCGAGCGTGACAAGCGAACCACCTTTTGTCTTTTGATTTATCACACAAAAATCTACTATTAAACTCATTTTAAGATTCATTTTCAATATATTAATTAAAATTTAGCATGATAATCTCTCAAAATAACTGCTATAATTTCCTTAGCTGCATTACATCCTTTTCAGACAAGTTTTAATCCATTTGAGTTAAGTTTTATCCTCGATATTTGTTTCATAGTTGTTAGTTAGTTAGTTGTCTTTTCAACTTCGGTTGCGCCCGGTCACCTTTATTGGGATTTTGGAGATTGAGCGTAGCTGGATTTGAAAAGGACACATTTAATGAATAGTCAATTTATAACACCAATTGGTAATCATTCTCTTAGTATTAACAAAACAGCTTACTCTTAAGAGCTTAAGCTTAATGTATGAATAAAAAAATACACACTTATACGAATATAAGACAGAAAGCCTAAAAGAAATCTTCAAGGAATTCTTTTGGATAGAATGTATCATTTGATAAAAACGGGTTCGAGGAACCTCTTAATATTATAATTGAGCCACATAAGCTAACTAAAATGTAAACGTGTGAAATATTGTGTTTTTATATTTGCAATTCTTTGGGCAACTGGAACTTTCGCACAAACTAAACCTTTTAAAATTTCTGGAACTTTAACTACCGAAGCCGATAAAATGGCTCTAGAAGCCGCCACTGTTTATTTACAACGTGTTCAAGATAGTAGCCTAGTTACTTATACTATTTCAGATAAAAACGGTAAGTTTTCTTTAGAAGGTAAAATAGCAGACAAACGACTAAACCTTTTTATTTCTTATGTAGGCTATAAAACCCATTTTCAATCTATTAACCTAGACAAAGAATCAACCGATTTGGGTACGATTAATTTAAAAACAGACCTCGACGCTCTGGATGAAGTCCTTATAAAAGTAACTCCGCCGGTTGTTATAAAAAAAGATACTCTAAAATTTAATGCTACATCTTTCAAAACTAGAAAAGATGCCAATGTTGAGGAATTATTAAAACAATTGCCCGGGGTTGAAGTTTCCGAGGTAGGAAAGATTACCATAAATGGTAAAGATGTAGATAACATTTTGGTAAACGGGAAACCCTTTTTTAGTAACGACCCAACCATAACAACCAGGTATTTAAAAAAAGAAATTATTGAAAACGTTGAAATTACAGATACAAAAACAAAAGCAGAAGCTTTTGCCGGAGACGAGGGTAAAAAAGAAAAAAAAACAATCAACCTTGTTATAAAAGAAGAAAATAACGACGGTACTTTTGGACAAATAGCAGCTGGTACTGGAACTAATAAGCGTTACGAACTTGCTGGTATGCTCAATCTTTTTGATAACGACCAACGTATAAGTATACTGGCAGGAGGAAATAATGTTAATTCTCCCGGATTTAGTTTTGGAAGAGGGCTTACAAGCGGACAAGGCATTATTACCTCCCAAAACTACGGAGCCAATTATGCAGATAAACTGAAAAAGAACAGTGATATTTCTGCTAACTATTTCTTTTCTAATACTCGTACAGAAAATGACAATATAACGAATCGAGAAAACATCCTCCCCGACTCCAGATATTTTACCAATTCAACTTCAAACTCTTATAGTGAAAACAATAATCACAATGCTAATTTGGGCTTTAATATTGAAATTGACTCTACGCTTTTAATCAATATACGCCCATCATTTACTCTTACTAATAATAAAATAGAAACATCTACCGGTGAAGTATCCAAAGATGATACGAACACCATAACAAATCAATCCGATGTATCCTCATTTTCAGAAACTACAAATAAAAACTTTAACAACTACATGGACATCACAAAACGGATTGGAAAAAAAGGGGCCTATATTAAATTCAACCTCTCAAATAGACACGAGGCCTCTGAATCTGACAAGTTTATAAATTCCGAAACCTTAATTTTTGGAACAACACCCGAAACCATTAGTCGAAATCAGTTAACTGATGGCGATAGGAAATCGCAAGGTATAAATACAACCGCATCATTTAGATGGCCACTAAAAGCAAACCTTTTCTTTTTAGATTTTAAATACAACTATAGAAATGATAAACAAGACAATATAAATAGCACTTATGATTTTGATGAAAACACACAAAGTTTTACAGTATTTAATAAAGACCTAAGTACAGATTTTGAGTATAAAAACAAAAGAAGCACCCCCACTTTAAAACTTACTTACAAAAAAGAAAAGTGGTCTATTGGTTCCGAAGTAGGATATGTATTTAGAACCATGCAAAATACCGACCTTTTAAGACCAGATTTAAGTCTCACCAGAGATTTTGAAACCGTAGAATTGAGATCGTATCTTCACTATCAATTTAATCCAAAATCGTATTTATATGCTAGTTATGGGCTAGATAACATTCCGCCTCAATTATCACAATTACAGCCTTTTCAAGATGTCTCCAACCCTTTAAACACTATAAAGGGAAACCCCAATTTAAAACCTACAAACACACATAGCTTTTACTTTGGTTATAATACTTTTAACTTTCAAAAACGTAACGGTTTCTTTAGCCATATATATGCCAACTTAAGCAACAATCAGGTAGTTACTAAAACAACTATTGACGAAAATTTTGTGAGAAATACCAGTTATGACAATGTAGACGGAGGCTATAGTCTGAATGCCAGCGCAAGCTATAACAAAACCGTAAAAATAGACAGCTTGAAAACACTTAAATATAATGTTGGTCTATCTACTGGAGTAAATAGAACCGTAAACTTTAATAATGATGTACAATATGTTTCGGATAATATATCTTTAACGCCTTATGCCGACATCACCTTTACATGGGACAACGTGATGATGGTTGTCCCTAATTATAGGTTATCTTTTAACAAAACGACATTCGATCTAGACGATTTTGAAAATCAGGAATTTATCAATCATTCAGCAGGGATACAAATAACGACATTCGTACCTAAACGATTTGAATGGCAACACAACATTAGCTTTAATTATAACCCAAACGTAGCCGAAGGTTTTCAAAAAAGCGCTTGGTTTTGGAATACAACTTTGGCTTATGATATGTTTAAAGACCGTGGCACTTTAACTTTGAAGGTCTACGATTTGTTAAATCAAAATACCAATGCCAGACGTATTGCTACCCAAAATTATATCCAAGATTCTCAAAGCACCGTTCTTAAGCAATACTTCATGTTAAGTTTTAGTTGGAAATTCAACAACTTTTGAAGTTAAGTTAACTTGTCATTCAGAACGAAGTGAAGAATCTTTTGAAATAATTCTAAAATTAAACAAATTGCTACACTTCGACTACGCTCAGTGGGCACGACTACGCTCAGTGGGCACGACTACGCTCAGTGGGCGCTACTTCGCAATGACAATACGTGTTTTTAAGCCTCATATATGTCCAAATTATAATGTAAAATCCTTTTAAGACAAGTTTTAATCCATTTGAGTTAAACTTTATACTCGATATTTGTAATGGTTAGTAATTTTTGTCTTTTGACTTCGGTTGCGCCCAATCACCATTTATTGGAATTCTACAGATTGAGCGTAGCCGAATAAAAGATTTATAAATCACAAATTATCTTCTGAAGTTTAAAGTTTTATTTCTTCTCTAAAAACAAATCCAAAGTATTTAAACAGGGTCTAGTTTTATAAATTGTCTTTAAAAGAAAATTATTAGGTTAATGAGAATTCGATTTAAAAATAGGTATATTTTAACGATAAGCATTTTAATTTTGTTATTTGCCTCCTTATAAACTAAAGTCGAAAAGTTATTAAAACTTGTAAGTTTAAATAGGTTTTGACTATCCTCAGGTATAGAAGGTTAATATATTCAAATTAAAACTAAGTCTCAATAAGATGCTTCGACAAGCTCAGCATGACAAGTAACTTCAATTTGTCTTTCCGATTCGATAATACTTTTCATTTAGTTAGGTTGACAATTGAATAACGTCATGTCAATCCGAGCTTGTCGAGGATTATACTTATTTATCCTCAAAACAAGCTTTTCTTTAAAACCGTTTAATAATATAACTTGAATCTTGTTTAAAAGTTCAAGATGTCACTTCGAGTGAAATTCTGGAAGAATTTAGCACTTCGACTACGCTCAGCGGAGCTATCGAGAAGCTTTTGTTGACGAAAATTTATTGGTTTTCGATACGATCCCGAAGAAAATCGGGATCACTCAAACTGACATAAATTTTCTTATGCAAGTTTTTCACGTTAATATAATAGGAATAAACCTAATATAAGACATAGATAACCAGTCAAAATGTTAAAAGCCTGCTATAAACAAATCTCTATTCTTAACCCTTAAAGCAAAGCGATATTTGTTCTTATTTACACATAACAAACACCAATTTCTAACTTCGTATATGCCAACAATTTGAGCATCATAAGATATCCCTTTTAGATAAGTTTTAATCCTTTAAAATTAAATCATATCGTCGATATTTGTTTTGTCTGATACACAATTTCGGTTGCGCCCGATCACCTTTCATAGGGATTTTGGAGATTGAGCGTAGCTGAAATTTATATGTAAACCAACCCATTGTATATTTAACGGACTTTGTCATTCCTGCGCAGGCAGGAATCCACCGAAACACTTGAAAGTATAAAATTAATGTGGACTTAAATAAAAAAAGGTTAATAATATTTATATTGTTAACAAACAACGATTTAACAATATAAACAAAGCAAAGTATGAATCCATCGACTTCATTCCTTTAGATTTTATTTGTGAAGTATAGAAAACATTAAATGATACATTACCGTATAGAGTGTTGCGTAAACAAGTAGATTCCTGCCTTCGCAGGAATGACAAACAACAAGCTTCTTTTCTAAGTTTTCATAGGATCATTCGTACAAATCTATAAACAGTAATGTTTCCTACCAACTACAAACAAGTTTTTATCTTTGTTCTTACATTGAAGCGGTCTTAGTTCTACAACACAGCAATCAATAATTAAATCGAATCTTAAATTGACAAAATCGAATAACACTAAATTTAAAACATTATACCTTTTTTAATCCCTCTCAGACAATTTTTACTCCGCTTAAGCAAACTCTCATTAGCTAAATTTGTAATTGATTTAAATTTACTTATAATACCCCTCTAAACTGGGTAGTCCGAATTTGTGGTTGTCCTAAAAATCGTTTCTCAAATGAACCTACCCAGTTTTTAAAATATTACTAACCAAAACTTTAAACTTAAAAATCAATCTCTCCTTTTTTATATAATTAAAATACATAAATAAGATAAAAACCTACAAGATTTCCAACAGTTCCAGAATCAACCTACAGAAATAAATTAAAAGATTTTTCTTTAAACTTTAAGTATATCTTTTAATTTTTTGAGATACTGAAACAAGTTCAGTATTTACAGTTTCACCAAGGAATCCCTCTCGGGTAAGTTTTCATCCTTTTAGAATAAGTTTTATTACCGAATTTTATTCGCTCATTAGATGAGGTCACCCCATAATCTAAAAAAGTAATGACACAACGCATATACACACATAAGAAAACAAAAAAGGAATACATCATGTTTGATGATAGAGAGTTTGAAAAAGAAAATCCCATCAAACAGTATGGGAATGACATTATAGTAAAACAGATGATACTAAATGGCGTACCCAAAGATGAAATGACTGGCAAAAAACCTTTCACTTCTAAAAGTCAAGATATATTTAAAAATGCTTATGAGCATTGGTTAAACCTAAAAAAAGATTTTCAAAGAATAAAAGTTCCTAAAAACTTAATTAAACTTTTAAAAACCAAAAGAAAAAAGGACCAGGAAAAATTACTTAATGGTTATTTTCTACCTCTTGAAACACTCACATCTTTTATATTTAAAGCTTACCATGAGTTTGGATACACTTTAAGTCAATACGTTTCTGAGTTTTCCCAAAAAGGATATAGATCGGTTGCTAAAATTATCGACTCTGGAGAACACTGGCATTGCTTTCTTACGACGTCTAATCGTTTAGAAGGAGAAAACCAGGTTCATTACCTGTCCAGTGATTTTGGCATAGACAGATCTGAGCTTATTGAACAAATAAAGTCAAATGAACTCGCAAAACTAAATAAGCTACCATATGTTACCCTATAAGTAGCTTTTGAGTAAAATCAAGAGTTTACTATAAACAATCCCCCAAAAGACCAGAGCAGCATCCACTTTTCTTAAATTTTAGAATTCTTTTCAAAAACAGTTCGCTCTGGTTTTTTCTATATATTTTTAACTTTTTATGCTCAACTTATAATAGTCACTCTTTGGGCTTTTAGTTCACACAAATAAGCACCCAAAAAAACTTCAAAAGAGCTATCAATTGATATTTATTAAAATTTACTTAAGCCACACCTTTTCAAAAATCCGTATCAGGCAAGTTTTTATCCTCCACAAACAATTCCTATTATGTAACTTTAGTCATATCTCAATAAAGGTAATTGAATAAATATAATTTCTTCTTTTCCATTGCTATAAAGAACTTTATTCAAACCCTGAAAATGTTTTAGCTTAAATGCTCAAAATGTTCTTACACTACTATCCCAGGAAGAAGGCCGAAAACCTGTACAATAAAGTAAGCCATTAATGTTTAAATATCCGTATTATGAAATCTATTTTTTTTAAATTCGCTTTACCTGTTTTTGCTTTAATTATTGCTATCACTACTTCACTTGCTTTTGCACCAAATGTATCTGAAGAGGCTCCCATCGATGTTTATTATAAAGATAAAGACACTGATGAATGTATATGCGTAACTATTGATGACTCATTCATACCTAATTGTAATGTTATAAATACAGGCCCTGTATGTACTATATTTGTTTTTGGACAAGGTGCGGCATTCCTTTTTGCAGACGCTAATTGCACTTTACATTTAAGAAAACCTTAATGAGTAATTAGAAAAAGGAGCCTAAATAATCTCCTTTTTCTTAAAACCAACTGTATTTAAAAGTAAAGCCAATCACTTATAAACATCATACAAACTTGTATATGACCCTATATCTTCAAATTGTTAATTAAATCCTGGTTTTCCAATTTATAATTCTTCATTTGTTATCAGTTATACACATCCACTTCGTTGGTTTTGGCTAATGCCTTTTATAAGCTCCTAAATATTAAAATGCCTACTGAAATTTGCTCTTCATAAACAAATCAAATATTCATATCCCTCCCAAGGCGGGATTAGTTCAACTTACAATTTTGACTGCTCTCGATATAAATCGGAATTCTCAAAATTGAGTTTCACTAACAAATCCCTCTAAGGCAACTATTTATCCATTTAAAATAAGTTTTATCTCTCATCTTTGTATTGTCAAATAACAATCATTAATTTATGAAAATTCATAATAGATACAAAAGCATTTTATTAGAACTAATTTGTTTTCTATATATCCTCTTATTTGTATATGCAGCCTTAAGCAAATTACTGATTTTTGATACGTTTAAAGCCCAGATTGAACAATCCCAAATGCTCACTCATTTTGCAGGCATTATAGTCTGGATTATACCACCCCTAGAAATTCTAATTGCTCTACTAATAATTTTTCCAAGATTTAGGCAGCTTGGTATGTATGCTGCATTTAATCTCATGGTTATGTTTACTGCCTATATCTTTATTGTTTTAAATTTTAGTGACGACATCCCTTGCTCCTGTGGAGGAATTATAGAAAAACTTGGATGGACTGAACATTTAATCTTTAATATCTTTTTTGTGATTTTAGGGTTTATGGGAATACTTTTAATAAACGAAAAAAGAAATCACACACCCCTGAAATACGCCTCTTTATGACACTTAAAAACTCATATAAATCGATTCTAATCTGTACTATAGCCAGTATAGGGTTTATGGTTCTTTTGTTTGCTTTTACAAAGAAAAAGCTACCAATAGATACAAGTTTTCGTCGTTTCTATCAGCATATCTCCCCAGCTAAAATTCAGAAATTAGATCTCGAATCTAATCGGTATTATATTGCTGGAGCTGCTGAGGATAAAATTTATCTAGGGCACCCAAGTTCTCCCTTAAGTCTTACTGTAGTAGACTCAGCTCTTCAAAAGAAGCAAATTATTCGTTTGAGTATAGACCAGGATAGCTTACTTATACGCAATCCGCAGCTACGAGTGATACCTCCTTATTTCTTTTTAATGGATGGTACTGTTCCTTATATCCTTAGAGGAAACACCAAAGACTGGAAAGCATATTCCATATCGGAAACTATACCTTATTTTACTGATGTACAAGCCATAGATTCGATTTCATTGGCTGTAAGTGCCATGAGTAGTAAAACTAGAGAACTTGCCTTGGGAACTATACACCTTTCAGACTCAGCTACAATAACCCTATCTCATAAACTTTTACAAAAACAAGTGGATGGTATTTTTGACGTAGATGGAAAACTTCTGTACAATAGACAACGAAAACAATTAATATATACCTATTTTTATCGTAACCAATACATCGTTGTTAACGATAATCTCCAATTACAACTACGAGGAAAAACTATTGATTCCATTAGTCAGGCTCAAATAAAAGTGATTACCACTAAAAAAGAAAAAAAATTGGCTCCTTCGTTGATGGTAAATAGGTATAGTGCAACCTCCGGAGACCATCTTTTTATAAACTCTCAAATATTAGGACGAAAAGAACATCTGGTCTCTTGGAAAAAATCTACTACCATTGATGTGTATAATATCGAGAAAAAAAAATATAAATTCAGCTTTTATGTTAAGGATATTGGAGAAAATAAACTTAAAGCATTTTACATGCTTGATAATAAATTAATAGGGCTTATTGGCAATAACATCATTTCATATCAACTAAATGATCGTTATTTTGATGAATCATCTCCCCCAATAGAGCCCCAAAACCTAAATAAGAATATCTAAAATTTAAAAAAACAAATACAGAGATATCTGTTAACAAAACTGCAGTCAGGGATAAGACCGAAAACCTGTAAAATAGAGTAGGTCATTAATTTTTAAATATCTATATTATGAAAAATCTTTTTAAAATCGCTTTACCAGCTTTAGCGTTAATGTTAGCAATTACTGCTTCTCTAGCTTTTACAACCAATGCAAGTGATGAAGCTCCCCAAGACGCATACTACATTGACACAACCAATAATAATTTGTGTACACTAATTACGCTTGATGACATAACAGAAATACCAGACTGTAAAACAATCAATGATGGTGAAATATGTACAACTTTTGTATTTGGGCTTGGCACTGTTAGTCTATACGATACAGATGATTGTGCTACTATTCCAGATAATCTATTAAAAAAACCAAAGAATCCATAATATAAGGTTCAAATGGTAAGGAAAAGGCATCTTAACAGATGCCTTTTCCATTAAAACCAACTGATTTTTCAAGTTAAATTAAATCCATGGTAAACAATCTAGCCTTATTATTTATTAAAAAATGAACATTTACATTTGTATTTAGATTCTTATTTTATGGATTATATAGTATTTTGTCATAATGAATTCAACATAACCTTTTAATGATTCTTTTATGGCTATATTAAAGTGTTACATTATCCTCGCCTCTGACATACGAGCAATTGCCCCATATCATATTGATTTTGTTTGAACTTTGAAATTAGAGTATGTCCAATAAATCACATCGTTTTTGTTATTAATTAAACAAAACTTTTAACGAATTATGATCTTAAGGCATCCCCTCGATTAACATATCCAAAATTCAAAAAAAGAAGCAGAAATGTCTATAAACCCTTCTGACTGAAAACCTATAAAACTGAGCAAATCATTAATTTTTAAAACATTAATATTGTGAAGATTTTTACTAAAATTGTTTTACCCACTATAGCCTCAATTATAGCCATCGCTTTTTCGCTTGCCTTTACTTCTAAAGCAAGTGGCAATGTAATTAATGTTTATTACAAAGATGCAAATAATAATAATGCCTGTACAGCTATAACCGTTCATGAGACTAAAATAATTAATTGTACAACCCATGGAGGTATTGTGTGTACAGTATACATATTAGGACAACCTAATGCTGCCAATGTGGCATTGTACGAAGACAGCCCATGTATAAGTTTTGAATACACTAATTTATTAACAAAACCTCTATAATTAGAAAAAGAGATTTAATTTAAAAAAAGGGGGGGGTAGTGAAATTTAAACTAGTTCATAAGCCCCTATTAGGTTTTTTATAGATTATAATTATTAAATATTTTTACTTGTTTTTAATATAAGAAACTCTATTAAATTAAAATCAGTTTCATTCCATTTATTCCTAGAATTACATAGTTAATTTTTTTAAATAAAGTTAATTCTGAACATTATGGAAACAACGTACATTATATTTGAACACAAAAGCGGAATAATTTATAATAATGAATTTCGGACCTTGTCTTTGTCTGTTGCTGTGCTCATAACTTTAGTTAGTTTCTCTTTTATATTTTTATTTACAGTTCCTTGGACAAAAAAAGTAAACAAAGAAATGCCACTTCAAAGGAATATATTCTCTAACTCTTTGAGATATGCCTAGTCTTAATTGCATCCCTTAATTGTTTTATCTATTACTTCGTAGCTGGTTTTTGAATTTTCACATTTTTATTCTTATAAATAACGTGATTTACCGATAACCCGTTCTTAAGATTATTATTAAGTTTTTGTTTTTTTAATCCTTAATAAAATGTTCATACTTGTGGATACACCATACAAAAAACAGACAAGCTTTCAATAAATATTAAAATTGATATCAATTTATTTAAAAAGGTGTGATAAAGATTAAATTAACAAGTTTACACAAACTGGACTTATTTTATTTGGTTAATCTCTCATTCAAATACATTATTTAACAAAACTAATCTCACATCCATACGCTTATTAATTTGGACTTCATGTTCCGAATTCCTTGTTAACCTCTTTCAAATTAATAACTGTTTACCCTACTAAAACCTTGAATAAGTGATGCAAAAGCTATTTTATCGTGTATAACAAGGGTTAAATTCTTTTTAACAGAGACATTATTACTTTCTGTAGGATTTAATGTAAAACTAGATAACAGCTCTCCGGTAGCATTTCTAGATTCAAATACATAACTCTCATCTTGTACTTTTGCAGGAAACTCTATAAAATCTGTTGCCGAATTTTGATCTAACCCTGTTACAATTGATTCTCCCCCCGCAACATTAATAGTTATTGAACCAGCCAGTTGAGAGAGGTTTACAAACCTAACCCCCACTAGACTATCTGTAAATTGTTTTGGTTTATCCTCAATTAATAGGGTATTTGAAGCATCCCGATCTCCAATAAAAAACAATGAATGTATCCCCTCTAAATTCAATGATTCTGAAAAAATTGAGGTTAAGGTATCACTTAACGATACAATCTCCAATTGTGTTGTAACATTCTGGGCAATAGAAAAATTTTCTGGTTGTTCGAAAGTAACAACAGCCTTTGTTGTGGCATAATTGATCGGGTTACTCCCTAATTTTACTAAAAGAGAATCGGAATCTTCTCCACTCATTAAATTGACTACTTTTACTGTTGCTGCTTTTACGAAATCATTATCATTTTCACTACACGATATGAACATACCTGCTAACAAACATATTAGTAAGTATTGTTGTTGTATTGGTTTCTTAATCATTTTTTTAAAATCCATTTTAACTGTGGTTTTCTATTTTCTTTATTAAGTCCATTGTACTATTAGTATCTGAGCCTGATTCTTTTGATTTTTTTATGGCTCGTTTGGCAAACAGAAGTGCTTCTTCTTTTTTACCTAACTTATATAGTATACTTGCTTTGGTATCCAGGTAATGGCAATAATTATGATGGTTTTTATTTGTTATGTCCAATGCTGTATTGATCCAACTTAATGCTATATTCAAGGCACTCTCGTCATTTATATTATTTTTATAAAACAGGTAGGCGCACTCATTCAATGTTAAAGCATTGGGTTTTTTAAAGCTATCAACGTAACCAACAACGACCTCTACATAGCTTTTCCAATTTTTATCTCTACTAAAAATGACTCTTTTTGCAATAAAAGTTAAGTAGTCAGCTTCATTGGGATAAAAATTCAAACTAATATGAGATAATAGTAATGCATCATTTTCTTTATTATTCTTTCTTTTAGAAATTGTTGTGTTTATATAGTTCTTATACACGTAAAAAAGAGTATAATACACTGAATTTAGTGTTGCTTGAACTCTAACTGGCTCCTTGTTCTTTGCTAAATATCCTACAACAGAACTAAAAGGATTATTCAAATATGCTTTAATTAACTTTAGATTCTCTAAAGATGTCCAGTTTTCTTTTTCAATCATTGTAAAATACCATAATGCGATTTCCTCTGTTGGTAGCCCCCTCCCTTTTAATAAAGAAAGATACTTCAGGATAAATTCTGGTTCTCTATTCCCATTATTATATGCAGACATTAATGATACAAAGTCCTTTTCTGAATTTAATGTTTTCTCCCCAAGTTTTAGAAATTCTTCCCTTTCCAAAGCCCCCGTTTTTCTATTTATTTGCTTTCCGTTATTATCTATAAATAAAAAAGAGGGGTAACTATTAACCTCATATATTTTTGTAAAATCTACACCTTCTTCTTTTTCAGCATCAATTTTAAAAGAAATAAAGTTAGTATTATAAAAAGCCCCCACTTTTTTATCCTTAAAGACATATTTATCCATCTTTTTACATGGACCACACCAAGTAGTATAGACATCTACAAAAATCAGCTTGTTTTCAGCTTTAGCTCTGGTCTTAACCACTTCCCAATCACCTACTTTAAATTCAATTCCTTGTGCCTTAATGCTCCCATAGATTAGAGACAACAATATACCAATTAATAACCTGTTTATTTTCATACGTTTATTTTTATTACTTTTTTCTAATTACCATAGTCTCATGTCTTTGATCTTTCATATTTTGCAAACATCCATTGGATGAATCCCCTTCTTTCAAACAACTTTTAACAGCTGTAAGTAGGAAGAGTTAATCAAGTTTTAAATATTTATCAAACCACATCTTGATACGCCTAGTTAAATCTAATTGATTTTCTGCTTTCATCAAGTTATGCTCATCATTTTGATATAATAACAATTCGCAGGTCTTGTTTAAACGACGAAGTCCGAAATACATTTCAAGACTCTGTCTGTAATCCACAGTACTATCTTTTTTCCCTGCCCATAGCAGTAAAGGAGTGCTCACATTCCTTAGATGATATATGGGAGAATTATATATGTAGGCTTTTGGGTTTTCATAAAAAGAATCTTTAAAATTATATTGCCAATCTTCAAACTTCTTCATGTTATCTAGATGATAATAACTTACTAAATCAGATACTGCTGCCCCAGCAACAGCTGCAGAAAAAAGATTACTCTGAGAAATTATGAAATTGGTTTCATAGCCTCCAAAGGAATGACCAGCGAGACCGATATGATCTGCATCCACAACTCCTTTTTTGACAACTGCCTTAACACCAGCTTCTACACAACGCACTGCGGACATTCCCACATTATTAAATACAGGAACAATATCAGGATAAAACATAAAATAGCCAGCTGTGGTATAATTAGAAGTATTTAATCTATCGCTACTGTATTCTGAAGGGTTTTGATATAGGTGTAATTTATCAGAAAGTTTTTCATAAACCTCCACAATCATCGGGTATTTTTTTTGGGGATCATAATTTGCAGGATAACATAGAGCGCCTTTTAGATCTTCTTCGTTAGGTCCTTTATAACGTACCTGTTCGGAATGCCCCCAATAAAATTGTTTTTGGTGTGTATTGCTCTCTACTAAAACTTTTGAACTAGAAGTTTTATCACTTAAATACATGATTCGAGGTGAAATGTTGAAAGACTGTTCTACATAAGTGTAGCTTTTTCCCTTATGGGCCTTCCTTAGATCACTAATATGCTTATGTTCATATACCAAAACTCTGATTCCCTTTCCTGGCTCCCAAACAGAATATCCTGACGCCTTATCTGCACCTTTTATATAGAATGTCAAACCTTCTGAAAGGTCAATTTCCTGTGTTGTCTTTATAATGCTGCTCACTCCACTAACGCCATAAGCAGATGATTTAATTTGACCTTTATACAATATGGAATTACTATAAACACGATGCTTGATTTGAGATGATCTCCCTTGAGTGATTTTTTGGGCTTTTCCTTTTGGAGAAATTAGCCAAACATCATATTTATCATAAACAATTAATTGTTTATCACCTTTGGTCCATCCTGGTGCCCCATAAGGTTTTACTCCATTCTTATGAGGATGCTTTGGGAAATCCTTATGCCACGCTATCGGTATACCTTTAGTAATATTGGTATGGGTTTTCGTCTCTAAATCATAAACCCACCAGTGCTTATCCTTAAAATAATTAATATATTTACTATTAGGAGATATATGAGCAATCCCACCAAATTGTCTTAAAAACAAATTAGATTTTTTTGTTTTCAAATTCATCAGGTATAGGTCATTATTCTCTTTTACTGCAAAACTAGGCTCATATGTTAAAGGATTATATGACAGCATATACTTTTCATTATTCGTAATAACAGCCTTAGGAAGAAGATTTGTCTCTAAAACAGTTACCTTCCCTGTCTCTGGAAACCAAGACACCAATCTTGCTCCATAGTTCTTCGAATTTTGGTTTCTTTTACGGGTTGGATATAACTCTTTATCACTTGCCTTCCATTCCTCTACTCCGACACCCTTATTACTAATAGATTTTGGCACATTTTCCAATCTAGAAACATTAAAATAGAGTCCTGCCCCGGCTGGAGCAAATTTCAGTTTGAATCGGTGATATATTATGCGCCTTCCAATAAATAAGTTATTATCCGAAAAAGTATCCAAACTATACAATTTCGATTTATTTTTTAAGGTTTTATAACAATAGATTTTATAAGCATTTTGAATCTTTGTAGCACCAAGTTTTTCTTGTAAAAACGCTAAAGCCATTCCTTCTAAGTTCCAAGTCAATCCTTTATAATTGTGTAAATTATTTTCAGCAATAGTTGTTGTAGATACTGTTGAACCTAGAAATAGAATTTTAACCGCCTTTTTCTCTTTTGTACTTTGAATATAAGCCAATTGATTTGAGTACGGGTTTGCCAAATAATCATTTACGTTTGCTATGGCATCTACTTTTCCTGTTTTTAAATTACGAATTATTAAACTTGACACCTTATTGACATCGTCCGTTTTTATATACATTAAATAATTCCCATCTGAAGAAAATTCAAATTTAGTTACGTTTGAAATCCATTGCGTATTTCCTATTTCTAAATTCAGCAATCCCAGACCTTTTTTTGCGACCAAACAAGCAAACCATTTACTTCCAACATTAAATTGGTGGATTCCTCCTGATGAAAAACTATACTTTAAAGCGTTTTTAGTAGATTGAAGAAACAAGGTGCTTTCATCTTTTTTATACTTAACATATGTAAGCCAGTCACCGTTATCAGATATGAAATAATTCTTTATGTTTTCCCATAACTTGTAATCTTCAGGAGTTAAATGCCTTTTTTGTATTGTTTTAATTTGCTGAGATGCCTCACTATCACTATTTCTTTTTATAAGCGACTGTGCATTTATTTGTAAACTTAAACCAAGTATATATGATAATAATATTATGGTTGTTTTTTTCATAGAAAACTTTTTATGATTATTTCCTAAAACAGAATATAACTAGGTGTTATTTTTCTGTTTGTTATTATTATTCAAGCTTTTTGAAAGTTCATTATGCCCGCATCTATATAGGAATGGAAAATAGGCTTATTAATATCCATTATTTTGAGGCAATAAATTGGGGTTCAATAAGATTTCGGGTTGAGGAACAGGAAATAAAATATCTCTGTCCTGCCAATTGGGTTTTATTGGTGCCAAGACTTCTGCTGCATGTCCTGCCCTTCCCAATTCAAACCAACGTTTTAAATCGAACCATCGATGCCCTTGTTCTGTAAAGAATTCTACACGGCGTTCCTGAAGAATAGCTTCTAACAATTCATTAGTAGTAGCTGCCGTTGTATTAGGCAATCCTGCCCGGTTTCTAATTACATTTAAATCTGACTGTGCTCCAGGTATATCACCAAGTTCTAGCCTTGCTTCTGCCCTTATTAAATACTGTTCTGCCAAGCGAAATATGACGGGATATTCAAATGATGTAGGCACTTCTTCATTATTACTATTTAAGATAAATGTATCACCCGCTTCTTTGTATTTATAGGCATGGTAAAACGTTTCTGTCCCAATTACGACGCCTTTTACCCAGCTAAATTCCCAATTAGATTCACTTGAGGACCGTAAATCATTAGGTTCAAAAACACCTTCAACTAAGACTCTAGATAATGAAGGCCTAGTACCAGGAGTAGTTGTAAAAATGAAATTAAGTCCATCCCTTGTATTTTCTCCTTCCAGTTCTGATTTCAATTGCCAAATAGTGCCTGATGAATTTTTTAAGAATACCTTAGCGATATCTGATTCCAACACGAACGAATTAATAACATTAGATGCCATATCTGCTGCATTATTCCAATCTTGTTTGTACAAGTAAACTCTGGATAGCAATGCTTCTGACACTTTTTTATAAACTCGTGTTCGTTCTCCTGAAATATCATCTCCTAACAAATTAGAAGCCTTTATTAAATCATTAATTATATTATTATACACCTCACTTACAGGGGTACGCGATACTGTTGTATTTGTTATATAGTCGGTTGTTGCGACATAGGGAACCGGACCATAAAGTTGTACCAACAAAAAGTGTGAATACGCCCTTATAAACCGTGCTTCTCCTAATAATTGATCTCTATCTTCTGCGCTTATACCTATTGACCCCTCAACACCTTCTATAATTGTATTTGCTGCATAGATCACATTATAAGAATAACTCCACCAACTTGCTGATCCGCCACTTGATGATATGGTATGCTCATAAAACGTATTACTGATGAGAGAGATATCCAATTCGTCAGCATATAGTCCTAAATTCCTTGAGAAGCCACTATTACTATTTAGCACCCCTCCATCTCGCATTTTGGCATAGACACTTCTTATAGCAGAAGTTGCGGTATTTATATCATTAAAAACTGTTTCTGAAGTTAGTTGGGTTTTAGGAAGGTCTACATCGACAAAACCACTACAGCCAAATAACAAAAAAAATGCTAAACTTTTTATTGTGATAAGCCTAATAATTATCTTATTTATTGAGCAGTGTAAAATGTTCTTATGTTTTATATTTCTTTTAATTCCCATTATTGTATTTTTTTAAAACCCCAAATTAAAACCCAAAGTAAATTGTTGTAATGGTGGTAATGTATTTAACCCCATATCTGGTTCTGGTCCATCATACGATGTGATAGTAAATAAATTTTGACCTTGCAAATAAATATTTAAATCCAATCCGTTGGTCACCGTTTTGGGTACCCTATAGTTTAGTAATACACTTTGTAATCGAATATAAGAAGCGTCTATTACGGTTGCATTGCTGTTTCTATATCTAGATCCTGCATCAAACACCTGACTGTCAGTTATAGAATAGCGTTGTATTGGATTCTGATCACCAGCTTGACGCCAGCGATTTAATATTGCTACAGGAACATTCAATGGTGCTCTTCCAGGGTCAGTTCGCGTCAGTCGCTCTAACAAGCTTGATGTTTTTTGTTTCTTAAATTGAAAAAACACATTCAATTGAAAGTTTTTATACTCTAACGTATTACCTAACCCTCCAAAATATTTAGGTGTAAAATCTACAATCCTTAAAAGGTCACGACCATTTATAACTCCATCATTGTTATAATCTTCAAATTGAGCTATCCCAGTTTCTGAATCTACACCAATGAAATGATAACGTTTTCCTATACTCAACGATTTTCCAATAACATACTGATTATTATAGACCGAATTTTCAAGATTAGGAAATGCTACTAGTTTGTTTCTGTTGGCAGAAATATTAAACGTGGTCTGCCATTTAAGATGATTGTTTTTAATATTGGTTGAATTGAAGTCTATCTCAATACCTGAATTTTCTACAATAGCATCTAAGTTATCATTTATACCATTAAAACCAGTAGTTGTAGGTAAAGGTCTTTCTATTAACTGATTAGATGATCGGTTACGATACCAGGATGTGCTTATAGAAAAACGTCCTTTAAAAAACCCAAGTTCCAAAGCGGCTTCTAATTTCTTAGTCTCCCCCCAAACAACATTTGGATTATATAGCCGCGTAGGTTCTAATCCTGAACCATTGTAGCTGCTACCGTCCAACTCAAAAGTATCTAAAAAAGCATAATCTGGAGACGTATCACTTCCTGCAATGCCATAACTAGCGCGCAATTTACCAAAGCTTAAGACGGTATTATCTTTAAGAAAACCCTCTTCAGAAAATATCCATAAAGCACCTATAGCTCCAAAATTACCAAATCTTTTATTAGGTCCAAAACGAGAAGAACCATCACGACGCCCTGTTAGGTTGATAATATATCTATCTTTCCAATCAAAATTCAGTCTACCAAATATGGAATGAAATTTGTACTCAGACTCTCGATCTATTCCTATTTTAATAAAATTAGCTGCACTTAAACTCAATAGCAAATCATTACTTGGGAAATCTCTTGCGAATAGAGCTAATTGCTCATTTTTATCCTGTTGAAAAGTCCCTCCAATTAATAGTTTTAATTTGGCGTTATCCCAATGCTGTTTCCAGTTCATTTGTGGTTCTATAATCCAAGATTTACGATTTCCCTCATTTCTTTTAATGGATGAAAAGCTGATATCTTGCCCTTGAATTATATTGGGATCCCAAGCAGTTGTTGGTTCGGTTAAATAAGATTTCAAACGATAATCTGTATATCCCATACTGACTTTAAACTCCAACGAAGATATTGGACTATAAGACAAAACTGTATTTGCGATAAGGCTACGTGTTACCGCGTTATATTTTGTTTCCAAAATAGCTAAAGGATTTAGCCAAGTAGAATTTTCCCAGTTTAAGTTTCCTTGATCATCATAAAGTGCCGGAGCATTTGGTGGCAAAATTCTAGCCTGCGCAGTCAAATCAGTACCCGGCAAATTGTTGGTATCCCCACTATAATTTACGGATACGTTTAACTTAAATCTTTCATTTTTAGACTGATGATTTGTATTTAATTGAACTGAAGCTTTGTTATACATAAAATCTCCTGGAAAAACTGTGGATTGGCTTACATAACCACCACTTAACAAAAATTGGGTTTGTGCACTTCCTCCTGACAAGGATAACTGAGCATTTTGTCTATACCCTGTACCTCCAATTAGTACCTTCTGCCAATCTGTATACCGACTTTGATCCCATATAAATAAATCTGGATAATCTGACTTATCCTCCGTTGCTACAGGCCACAAATTATCATTAATCAATGCTTCTTGGCGCATTCCCAAATATTGTTCGGTATTTAATAGATTCACAAAACGGGGAACATGACTTAAAGTGGTGCTAACATCAAGCTTGACTTTTGTTTTTCCTACTTGCCCCTTTTTAGTTGTAATCAAAACTACACCATTGGCACCACGAGACCCATAAATAGCTGTGGCATCAGCATCCTTTAATACCTCTATACTTTTTATATTTGCAGGATTAATACTATTGAGAGGGCTTACTCTTTGACCAATAATATGATCAGTTATAAAAGTACTTTCCAATGTAGCTGAACTATACGGAATCCCATCAATAACATATAAAGGATCATTATCTATATTTCCACTACTCACTCTGCGATCCAAAAAATTCTGTCCTCTAATTTGGATGCGTAAATTTGCCCCTGGGAGCCCCGTGTTTTGTGAAATATTAACCCCTGATAGGTGTCCTTGCATAGCAGCTAAGGGATTATCAACTGGTTGTTTTTCGATAGTTTTTGCTGTTATACTAGCCACACTCCCCGTTTCCTTTCTTTTTGTAGACTTGTAATACCCTTTTATAACTACTTCATCTAATTCACTTAAGCTTTCATTAAGACTTACATTTATTGTAGTCTGGTTTCCTACGGTGATCTCTTGAGACTCAAAGCCCATGGATGAAAACACCAGTACATTGGCTGGGTCCTGCACTAAAATTTCATACAATCCATCAAAATCGGTAACGACTCCTTTATTCGTACCTTTTATTAAAACAGTTACACCAGCCACAGGAACCCCATTTTGGTCCTTAACACTACCTGAAACAGAGTGTTGTTGTGCTTTGGAATGATGAATCTTCTCCTTTATAATAATTGTATTGTTAGATGAAAAAATCACGTTTATATTCTTTCCTGACAAACTATTACTTAGCAATTTGTTTAACCGAATAACACCCTTTTTAAGATGTACATTTGGAAACCCTTTAAACATATCGCGACGATATACAAACATATAATCTGTTTGCTTTTTAACTATTTGGAATATTTCATCAATAGATATAACTTTATCTTCAGTTATCCTGATTTTGTCATTTTGGGAAACCCCATGCCTAGGAGCCAAACCAAATAGTGTTGTACAAAACAATAAAATAAAAGTTCGCATAATGACCTTTAAAAATGCTTCCTCAAAACAGAAAAGCACGCGGATTAATTCAAATTTCATAAATTTACATGTAATTTGTTAATTCATTTTTATAATTAATGAATGCATCTTAAAGGGATTACAGTTTCTTACTTACCAGGTGTGAACTGTTTTCCTTTTTTGTTTATTATCTTAACCACTAACTACAATTCAATGGCTATCCTTTTATTTTATTATTAATTTTACTTTGGGTGAAAATCGAAATTCATCCTTAAATCATGAAGACTATCTCATTTTTCATGAAAAAGAATTGTTTTTCTTTTTGTGTTTGTCATCATCATTTTTTATTGAAGCTCACTAAATTATATAGATGCCATTCTTATATACTTTACTTGAGACAGACAAACTTTTTGCAATCTTTTATCAATTAAAATAAATATCACTTTTTAATGATTCTTTTAACCTGCACACCCTCATCGGCATGTACTTGTAAAAAGTATACACCTTTCGACAGGTGCCCTACGTCTATACTTTCATCTTTACTTTGTAACACCCTTTGTCCTAAACTATTATATACATTTGTGAATTTTAGATTCAAAATATTTTTAATATAAATTACGTTTCTTACGGGGTTAGGAGACACTATTATTTTTGATAATGTATCATTTTGAACGGATAATGTAATAGGATTTACCGAAATATCATCAAACCCAAAATTTGCCGATCCTGTGGACGAGGTTACAGTTATAGTGGTTACATTGGTCCAATTCAAATCAACAGGGCTTTCACCTGGAGCCGATCCACTTGTTAATACTACCATTTCTGGCGATCCGCCTCCATCTGGTGTAAGGGTATAGGTTAATGACTGAGCCGAAGCTGAAAACGGCAGTATCGAATTTACATTCACCGCTTCACTAAAGGTAATTGTTAATGAAGTCGGCGCTATGGTCGTCATTGCGGCATCTCCCGATGTTCCAAATGCTCCCCCTCCATTTACTAGCCTTAAGTCCGATGCACCAGATAAGGTCATCGTGATTCCATCTATTGTCTCGGTGATATTATCTCCGTTATCTGTAGCATTTGTATCAAAATCAAATACGGTAGCTGGTGGGCTACTAATGGCACTCACCGAAATATCATCAAATCCAAAATTTGCCGATCCTGTGGACGAGGTTACAGTTATAGTGGTTACATTGGTCCAATTCAAATCAACAGGGCTTTCTCCTGGAGACGATCCACTTGTTAATACTACCATATCTGGCGACCCACCTCCATCTGGTGTAAGGGTATAGGTTAATGACTGAGCCGAAGCTGAAAACGGCAGTATCGAATTTACATTCACCGCTTCACTAAAGGTAATTGTTAATGAAGTCGGCGCTATGGTCGTCATTGCGGCATCTCCCGATGTTCCAAATGCTCCCCCTCCATTTACTAGCCTTAAGTCCGATGCACCAGATAAGGTCATCGTGATTCCATCTATTGTCTCGGTGATATTATCTCCGTTATCTGTAGCATTTGTGTCAAAATCAAATACCGTTTGTGCATTAACGGTATTAAAAACAATTGTTAAAACAACTAGTAAGAATGTAGTTTTTTTCATGAATTTTAGGATTATTTAATATTTATTTTTAACGATCTAATCAATATAATGGTAAACTCTTTAAAAGAAATTTTTGGTTTTACAAAAATGGCCTATTAATTGTCAACTAACTGTAACATCCATAGTTCAATTACTTACATTTCGTTTATCCACAACAACTAATCATTTTCATTCTTTTCACCATAGTACAATAACACTATTTATGTTCTAATAATGGAGATTATGGGACTGAAAGTATTATTCTTATTTTTGATTTGAGAGTAACAATTATGAATTTTTTAATTAACACAACAAAAATTAAAAGAAGAGTGGGAAAACTAGCGGGAAATTTCCCGAAAAACCACAATGCTTTAGTTTTCAATAAATTAAAAATAAAAATCACAAGTAATCCCTTACGTATTTACATTCATGACGACTATAATAGCGTAAGAAAAGTTACAACATACAATATTAAAACAAAAACTACTTAAAAAAGGAAAGTATATAGTTTTAGCTTTTAAATGTCGTAAAAGTTAAGTTAACTGTATGATGTTTTAGGTTTATTAAAAGACAACAATCTTCACTTTTCATAAATCATAGAATATAAAAAAGCCCAATCTTTACGATTAGGCTTCTTTTTTTGGTTAACTCTTTGCTTCTAACTTAGAGTTCAACCTCTTTGTTTTCTTTACTTTTAATTTTACATTTTTTATTGTTAAGTCATTTTCATTTTTTATACAGGTATACTTCTAACTAATTTGATTTATTAATTGGTTAGAAGGAAATAACTGGAGATTATCAATATTTCACTAATCTCATAGATTGTTGTTTTCCTGCTTGTATAACTTTAACTAAATAAACACCACCTTCAAGTTCTTCTCCAAATTGATATACCTTAGTGGCATCAAATCTGTTGTAATGTACTTGTCTACCGTTAACATCGAAAACATATATCTCTGCTTTATCAATGGTATTACTTGTTTTAATTTTAACATTAAAATAATAATTTGATGGATTTGGCCAAGATTTCACATCTATATTATAGATTTCAACATCATCATTTGCTTCTAATATGGCATTAGAGTCACTAGGTGTTTTTCCACTTTCTTTAGAACTAGATACAATTCCACAAGCGTTAATAACTACATCATCAATATAAACATAATCTTTATTGCCAGAAGCATCGCAACGGAAACGTAAAACAGTTTCATCTGTAAAGTTTATTCCACTTATTGTCACTGTTTCATTGTACCTTGTATTGTTAACAAATTCGGTTCCGGAGTTCCATTCTTCTATAATGCTATAACTACTACCTCCATCTGTTGAAACTTCAAGAAAGAAATCTTCATTGTATTCCATGCTGAGTGCAGTGAATGAGAAACTTACATCCAAACTCGAATATGCACTCAAGTCCAAGTCGTCTGTATATATAGAAGATGCTTGTCCAGAATTGTCTCTTAACCTAACGGTATAGATTCCAGTATTGGCATAATAGAAATCTTTTGATGATCTACGAGCGTCACTACCTCCGTCATTCCAAATGCCCCATCCGCTTTCGAAATCGTTAGTATCAAAAACAGTACATGGGTTGTTGGTATCGTCACAAACGTCTCCTATGCCATCAGCATCCATATCAGCCTGATCAGCATTTGGTATTAGCGGACAATTGTCACTTCCATCGGGCACACCATCACCATCTGAATCTGAAGCCGCTCCACATGTTTTAATAACAATATCATCTATAAATATCATATCATAATTTGATGACGCATCACAACGAATTCTTAAAACAGTATTGTCCGTAAAGGTTATTCCGTTTATAGTAAATGCTTCGTCATATTGAACTCCATTTATAAATTCTGTTCCAGAATTCCACTCTTTTACAATTGAATACGAATGACCTCCATCTGTTGAAACTTCGAAAAAGAAATCCTCATTATATTCCATGCTAAGTGTAATAAATGAAAAACTTATATCTAGACTTGAATAGTCACTCAAATCCAAATCATCTGTATACATGGAAGATGCTTCTCCTGAATTGTCTCTTAATCTAACGGCATAATATCCAGAATTAGCGTAATAATAATCATAAGACGACCTTCTGGCATCACTACCTCCATCATTCCAAATACCCCATCCACTTTCGAAATCGTTAGTATTAAAAGTATGACATGGGTTATTGTTATCATCACAAACATCACCTATACCATCGTTATCGGTATCTAATTGGTCTGGGTTTGCAATAAATGGGCAATTATCTGTATTATTTGTGACATAACCCGCCGGTGCCGAACATGCTTCTTGGGTGCTGTTAGCATCCCCGAAACCGTCGCCGTCAGCATCCGCATAGAACGTCGTGGTCACCCCTTCGTCTATCGTGCCGTCACAGTTGTTGTCCAGTCCGTCGCATACTTCTGGTGCGTTAGGGTATACCGCGTTGTTCGTATCGTCGCAGTCGTCGGCCAAGGGCTCTGTTGTCGTGTAGCCTGCCCCCGGTGAGGTACATTGTACCGTCGAGATCGTGCTCCCGAAGGAACCGTCTCCGTCCGTGTCCACGCCTGCATACCATACCGTATTCGGGTTGATCCCCGCATCGGTATCGTCACAGTCCGTATTGTCCGTTACATAGCCCGCTGGTGCTGAACACGCTTCTTGGGTGTTGTTCGCATCTCCGAAGCCGTCACCGTCCGCATCGGCATAGAACGTCGTGGTTACCCCTTCGTCTATCGTACCGTCACAGTTATTGTCCAGTCCGTCGCAGATTTCTGTAGCGCCCGGATATACCGTATTGTTCGTGTCGTCGCAGTCATCGGCCAAGGGCGCTGTTGTCGTGTATCCTACACCCGGTGAGGTACATTGTACGCTCGAGATCGCGCTGCCGAAGGAACCGTCTCCGTCCGTGTCCACACCTGCATACCATACCGTATTCGGGCTGATCGCCGCATCGGTATCGTCACAGTCTGTATTGTCCGTTACATAGCCCGCCGGTGCCGAACACGCTTCTTGGGTGCTGTTAGCATCCCCGAAACCGTCGCCGTCAGCATCCGCATAGAACGTCGTGGTTACCCCTTCGTCTATCGTGCCGTCACAGTTGTTGTCCAGTCCGTCGCAGATTTCTGTAGCGCCCGGATATACCGTATTGTTCGTATCGTCGCAGTCGTCGGCCAAGGGCTCTGTTGTCGTGTAGCCTGCCCCCGGTGAGGTACATTGTACGCTCGAGATCGTGCTCCCGAAGGAACCGTCTCCGTCCGTGTCCACGCCTGCATACCATACCGTATTCGGGTTGATCCCCGCATCGGTATCGTCACAGTCCGTATTGTCCGTTACATAGCCCGCTGGTGCTGAACACGCTTCTTGGGTGTTGTTCGCATCTCCGAAGCCGTCACCGTCCGCATCGGCATAGAACGTCGTGGTTACCCCTTCGTCTATCGTACCGTCACAGTTATTGTCCAGTCCGTCGCAGATTTCTGTAGCGCCCGGATATACCGTATTGTTCGTGTCGTCGCAGTCATCGGCCAAGGGCGCTGTTGTCGTGTATCCTACACCCGGTGAGGTACATTGTACCGTCGAGATCGCGCTGCCGAAGGAACCGTCTCCGTCCGTGTCCACACCTGCATACCATACCGTATTCGGGCTGATCGCCGCATCGGTATCGTCACAGTCCGTATTGTCCGTTACATAGCCCGCCGGTGCCGAACACGCTTCTTGGGTGCTGTTAGCATCACCGAAGCCGTCGCCGTCAGCATCTGCATAGAACGTCGTGGTTACACCTTCGTCTATCGTGCCGTCACAGTTGTTGTCCAGTCCGTCGCAGATTTCTGGTGCGTTAGGGTATACCGTATTGTTCGTATCGTCGCAGTCGTCGGCCAAGGGAGCTGTTGTCGTGTATCCTACACCCGGTGAGGTACATTGTACGCTCGAGATCGTGCTGCCGAAGGAACCGTCTCCGTCCGTGTCCACACCTGCATACCATACCGTGTTAGGGTTGATCCCCGCATCGGTATCGTCACAGTCCGTATTGTCCGTTACATAACCCGATGGTGCTGAACACGCTTCTTGGGTGTTGTTCGCATCTCCGAAGCCGTCACCGTCCGCATCGGCATAGAACGTCGTGGTTACCCCTTCGTCTATCGTGCCGTCACAGTTATTGTCCAGTCCGTCGCAGATTTCTGTAGCGCCCGGATATACCGTATTGTTCGTGTCGTCGCAGTCATCGGCCAAGGGCGCTGTTGTCGTGTATCCTACACCCGGTGAGGTACATTGTACCGTCGAGATCGTGCTCCCGAAGGAACCGTCTCCGTCCGTGTCCACACCTGCATACCATACCGTATTCGGGTTGATCCCCGCATCGGTATCGTCACAGTCCGTATTGTCCGTTACATAGCCCGCTGGTGCTGAACACGCTTCTTGGGTGTTGTTCGCATCTCCGAAGCCGTCACCGTCCGCATCGGCATAGAACGTCGTGGTTACCCCTTCGTCTATCGTGCCGTCACAGTTATTGTCCAGTCCGTCGCAGATTTCTGGTGCGTTAGGGTATACCGTATTGTTCGTATCGTCGCAGTCGTCGGCCAAGGGCTCTGTTGTCGTGTAGCCTGCCCCCGGTGAGGTACATTGTACGCTCGAGATCGTGCTCCCGAAGGAACCGTCTCCGTCCGTGTCCACACCTGCATACCATACCGTATTCGGGCTGATCGCCGCATCGGTATCGTCACAGTCCGTATTGTCCGTTACGTAGCCAGCCGGTGCTGAACAGGACTCCTGTGTATTGTTTGCATCCCCGAAACCGTCGCCGTCAGCATCCGCATAGAACGTCGTGGTTGGAATCCCTTCGTCTATACTCCCGTCACAGTTGTTGTCAATCCCGTCGCATACTTCCGCTGCGCCAGGATATACCGTATTGTTCGTATCGTCGCAATCCGTATTGTCCGATACATAACCCGCCGGTTGATTAGCAGCCTGTAGACTTACATTGATGTTTCCATAGGTATCACCGTCCTGATCCTCGTACCATGTAGTAGAAGGCAGTGCAGCTCCGCTACAGTCAAAGCTGTCGTTAAGTAACTGTATGCCAGGGTTGTTTGAACAGTCAGGAAAACCTGATATATTCGGTCCGCATGCCGTGAAGAACTGGTCGAGGAAACTGGGCGATGTCTCGAAACAGATCATCGGGTCCTCGTTTACATTGGTATATTCTATCTTGATGTGGCACAGCAACTTCGCCGTGGTGGTTACGTTGTTCGACGTTATCGTCCCAGAACTTACGCCCTGTTGGAAGGAAAGCGATACTCGGGAGCCCGTGTTGTCGTTCTGTACAAAATCCTTGTACGCAGGAAATCCATAGGTCTCTGCCAGTATGGATCCTGATGGCTGGCTGTACTCTATTTTGCCGCTGGCCGATACGTTCGTGCCAAAGGCAGCCGTGTTATAATTGAGGTAGAACTGGCCCGATCCCAATTTGAAGTCTGCCGTGCTCTCTATAAATACGTCCACTTCATAGAAATCGTTTGACCCGTCGTTTGTTACCACTGCATTGGCAAAGGTGATGTTGATCCCCGGAACTACACCGTTGTCCACAACGCCGTCACAGTCATTGTCCTGACCGTCGAAAATCTCCGGTGCGCCTGGGTTCACCGCCGCATCGATATCGTTACAGTCCGTATTGTCCGTTACATAGCCCGCCGGTGCTGAACAGGACTCCTGTGTATTGTTTGCATCCCCGAAACCGTCGCCGTCAGCATCCGCATAGAACGTCGTGGTTGGAATCCCTTCGTCTATACTCCCGTCACAGTTGTTGTCAATCCCGTCGCATACTTCCGCTGCGCCAGGATATACCGTATTGTTCGTATCGTCGCAATCCGTATTGTCCGATACATAACCCGCCGGTTGATTAGCAGCCTGTAGACTTACATTGATGTTTCCATAGGTATCACCGTCCTGATCCTCGTACCATGTAGTAGAAGGCAGTGCAGCTCCGCTACAGTCAAAGCTGTCGTTAAGTAACTGTATGCCAGGGTTGTTTGAACAGTCAGGAAAACCTGATATATTCGGTCCGCATGCCGTGAAGAACTGGTCGAGGAAACTGGGCGATGTCTCGAAACAGATCATCGGGTCCTCGTTTACATTGGTATATTCTATCTTGATGTGGCACAGCAACTTCGCCGTGGTGGTTACGTTGTTCGACGTTATCGTCCCAGAACTTACGCCCTGTTGGAAGGAAAGCGATACTCGGGAGCCCGTGTTGTCGTTCTGTACAAAATCCTTGTACGCAGGAAATCCATAGGTCTCTGCCAGTATGGATCCTGATGGCTGGCTGTACTCTATTTTGCCGCTGGCCGATACGTTCGTGCCAAAGGCAGCCGTGTTATAATTGAGGTAGAACTGGCCCGATCCCAATTTGAAGTCTGCCGTGCTCTCTATAAATACGTCCACTTCATAGAAATCGTTTGACCCGTCGTTTGTTACCACTGCATTGGCAAAGGTGATGTTGATCCCCGGAACTACACCGTTGTCCACAACGCCGTCACAGTCATTGTCCTGACCGTCGAAAATCTCCGGTGCGCCTGGGTTCACCGCCGCATCGATATCGTTACAGTCCGTATTGTCCGTTACATAGCCCGCCGGTGCTGAACAGGACTCCTGTGTATTGTTTGCATCCCCGAAACCGTCGCCGTCAGCATCCGCATAGAACGTCGTGGTTGGAATCCCTTCGTCTATACTCCCGTCACAGTTGTTGTCAATCCCGTCGCATACTTCCGCTGCGCCAGGATATACCGTATTGTTCGTATCGTCGCAATCCGTATTGTCCGATACATAACCCGCCGGTTGATTAGCAGCCTGTAGACTTACATTGATGTTTCCATAGGTATCACCGTCCTGATCCTCGTACCATGTAGTAGAAGGCAGTGCAGCTCCGCTACAGTCAAAGCTGTCGTTAAGTAACTGTATGCCAGGGTTGTTTGAACAGTCAGGAAAACCTGATATATTCGGTCCGCATGCCGTGAAGAACTGGTCGAGGAAACTGGGCGATGTCTCGAAACAGATCATCGGGTCCTCGTTTACATTGGTATATTCTATCTTGATGTGGCACAGCAACTTCGCCGTGGTGGTTACGTTGTTCGACGTTATCGTCCCAGAACTTACGCCCTGTTGGAAGGAAAGCGATACTCGGGAGCCCGTGTTGTCGTTCTGTACAAAATCCTTGTACGCAGGAAATCCATAGGTCTCTGCCAGTATGGATCCTGATGGCTGGCTGTACTCTATTTTGCCGCTGGCCGATACGTTCGTGCCAAAGGCAGCCGTGTTATAATTGAGGTAGAACTGGCCCGATCCCAATTTGAAGTCTGCCGT
Organism: Flavivirga eckloniae; assembly: GCF_002886045.1. Lineage (NCBI taxonomy): Bacteria > Pseudomonadati > Bacteroidota > Flavobacteriia > Flavobacteriales > Flavobacteriaceae > Flavivirga > Flavivirga eckloniae. The sequence continues at coordinate 2,050,866 of NZ_CP025791.1, forward strand.
GCTCTCTATAAATACGTCCACTTCATAGAAATCGTTTGACCCGTCGTTTGTTACCACTGCATTGGCAAAGGTGATGTTGATCCCCGGAACTACACCGTTGTCCACAACGCCGTCACAGTCATTGTCCTGACCGTCGAAAATCTCCGGTGCGCCTGGGTTCACCGCCGCATCGATATCGTTACAGTCCGTATTGTCCGTTACATAGCCCGCCGGTGCTGAACAGGACTCCTGTGTATTGTTTGCATCCCCGAAACCGTCGCCGTCAGCATCCGCATAGAACGTCGTGGTTGGAATCCCTTCGTCTATACTCCCGTCACAGTTGTTGTCAATCCCGTCGCATACTTCCGCTGCGCCAGGATATACCGTATTGTTCGTATCGTCGCAATCCGTATTGTCCGATACATAACCCGCCGGTTGATTAGCAGCCTGTAGACTTACATTGATGTTTCCATAGGTATCACCGTCCTGATCCTCGTACCATGTAGTAGAAGGCAGTGCAGCTCCGCTACAGTCAAAGCTGTCGTTAAGTAACTGTATGCCAGGGTTGTTTGAACAGTCAGGAAAACCTGATATATTCGGTCCGCATGCCGTGAAGAACTGGTCGAGGAAACTGGGCGATGTCTCGAAACAGATCATCGGGTCCTCGTTTACATTGGTATATTCTATCTTGATGTGGCACAGCAACTTCGCCGTGGTGGTTACGTTGTTCGACGTTATCGTCCCAGAACTTACGCCCTGTTGGAAGGAAAGCGATACTCGGGAGCCCGTGTTGTCGTTCTGTACAAAATCCTTGTACGCAGGAAATCCATAGGTCTCTGCCAGTATGGATCCTGATGGCTGGCTGTACTCTATTTTGCCGCTGGCCGATACGTTCGTGCCAAAGGCAGCCGTGTTATAATTGAGGTAGAACTGGCCCGATCCCAATTTGAAGTCTGCCGTGCTCTCTATAAATACGTCCACTTCATAGAAATCGTTTGACCCGTCGTTTGTTACCACTGCATTGGCAAAGGTGATGTTGATATCTTGAGCATTAACACTCCCAAATCCTATTGCAATAGCAAATGCAATAAATAAAATAATCTTATTCATCATATGAATTGTTTTTAAATACCAAATAAACCTCAAAACCATTGACGATACATTTTGAATTCTATTTGATATAAGTTTAAACTGTATTTTACTTTTCATTTGAAGCAATAACATATCAGGCAAGAACTTTTTATATGGTTGGTACACATAAAATTCTTGCTGAATTCTTGCCTGATACGTTAATAAGATTTGGGTGAGCGCATTATTGTTGTTTAAGAAAACTCCACGCTCTTAAGCCGTTGTGTGTGTGTGTGTGTGGTTGGGTTGTGTTATCGCTTTATTAAGCGTTTTACTCTAACTCCTTGGCTATTCTCGATTTTAACAAGGTATAAGCCTGACTTTAATGGCGTAACTTCTACTGGAGTATTTAAATAATTATCTTGTTTCAGTATTAATTTCCCTTGAATATCATATATACTCAAGTTTACTTTTTCCCGTAAACCTTCTATATGGAACACACTATTGGTAGGGTTTGGATACATAACAAGCTCCATAAACTCATTATTACCATCAATACTTAATGTGGAATCAAAAGTATCATCGGTTATTTGTTCTCCTGCTTCATCATTACTAGTACAATCAGGGAAACCAGCCGTATTTGGACCACAGGCTGTATAAAATTGATCTAAAAAGATATCGGCTATTTCAAAATTTATCATTGGCTCCTCATTAGTATCTATGTACTCAAACTTAAGATGTGCTAACAACTTCTTTGTAGTTGTTACATTATTAGCTGTAATAGACCCTGAACTCACACCTTGTTGGAAAGAGAAGGATACCCTTGAATCGGTATTATCGTTCTGGATAAAATCTTTATATGCCGGAAAGCCATATACTTCTCCTAAAATAGAACCTCCAGGTTGTGTATATTCAATTTTATTATTAGCAAAAATATTCGTACCAAAGGCCGCCGTATTATAATTGATGTAGAATTGTCCTGAACCTAACTTAAAATCTTCGGTACCTTCTATAAATACATCTACTTCATAAAAATCATTAGCACCATCATTTGTATTCTGTGCATTTTCAAAAGTAACGGTTATGCCCGGTGCAGCTAAATTAATAAATGTACTTTTAGCTTTCGTTGCTATTTTTGAAAATTGTTCTCCTTTACCGATATTTGGGTTTATAAGATTTTGCAAATCTGTATTTTGTACTTGGTCATTGATATCGATATCGGCATCTGAATATCCTGAACCTCCTATTAATAATGTTACTCCAGAAGCATCCGTGTTTTGTACTTGTGCATTAGCATCATAATCACCCGCATATATGGCAAAAATACCATTTCCTAAATCTGTCAAGGCATTTGCTCCTCCTTCTGCAGAAGCACTGCTTGCAGTAAAATCTACTGTCGCTACTGTACTGGAAAGCGCTATTGCTGATGACGAAACCACACCTAAATGGTTACGATGATTTATTGAGACAAAATAATTACCTGCTGAACTGCTAAATGATGGCGCTGAATCTCCATCTACACCTACCACATCGCCATCGCGCTGCAATAATGCTGATTGCGATTCAATTACAACACTGTTATCATTTTCATCACGTAGTTCTACAAATACCCAATCTACTATAGCATCGCTTCCTGTGATTGCGAATACTGAAGCATCGCAAGTTAATGCATCTGCATAAGGGCTTGTCGTTGGTATATTTCCTGCTACACGTAAATCGTCTCGCATTAATGTTTCTTCTCCTGTGTTAGGGTTTATACTTGCTCCTTGTAAATATGCTATAAGCTCTAATCGTAATAATTGTGGGTTAGCGGTCACTGAAATATCATCAAACCCAAAATTTGCCGATCCTGTGGACGAGGTTACAGTTATAGTGGTTACATTGGTCCAATTCAAATCAACAGGGCTATCTCCCGGAGGCGCTCCGTTTGTTATTACTACCATTTCTGGCGACCCACCTCCATCTGGTGTAAGGGTATAGGTTAATGACTGAGCCGAAGCTGAAAACGGCAGTATCGAATTTACATTCACCGCTTCACTAAAGGTAATTGTTAATGAAGTCGGCGCTATGGTCGTCATTGCGGCATCTCCCGATGTTCCAAATGCTCCCCCTCCATTTACTAGCCTTAAGTCCGATGCACCAGATAAGGTCATCGTGATTCCATCTATTGTCTCGGTGATATTATCTCCGTTATCTGTCGCATTTGTATCAAAATCAAATACGGTAGCTGGTGGGCTAATACTCACCGAAATATCATCAAACCCAAAATTTGCCGATCCTGTGGACGAGGTTACTGTTATAGTGGTTACATTTGTCCAATTCAAATCAACAGAGTTATTTCCCGGAGGCGCCCCGCTTGTTATTACAACCATTTCTGGCGACCCGCCTCCATCCGGCGTAAGTGTATAGGTTAATGACTGAGCCGAAGCTGAAAACGGCAGTATCGAATTTACATTCACCGCTTCACTAAAGGTAATTGTTAATGAAGTCGGCGCTATGGTCGTCATTGCGGCATCTCCCGATGTTCCAAATGCTCCCCCTCCATTTACTAGCCTTAAGTCCGATGCACCAGATAAGGTCATCGTGATTCCATCTATTGTCTCGGTGATATTATCTCCGTTGTCAGTGGCATTCGTATCGAAATTAAATACGGTAGCTGGTGGGCTACTAATGGCACTCACCGAAATATCGTCAAATCCAAAATTTGCCGATCCTGTGGACGAGGTTACAGTTATAGTGGTTACATTGGTCCAATTCAAATCAACAGGGTTATTTCCCGGAGGCGCCCCGCTTGTTATTACAACCATTTCAGGCGACCCGCCTCCATCCGGCGTAAGTGTATAGGTTAATGACTGAGCCGAAGCTGAAAACGGCAGTATCGAATTTACATTCACCGCTTCACTGAAGATTATTGTTAATGAAGTCGGCGCTATGGTCGTCATTGCGGCATCTCCCGATGTTCCAAATGCCCCCCCTCCATTTACTAGCCTTAAGTCCGATGCACCAGATAAGGTCATCGTGATTCCATCTATTGTCTCGGTGATATTATCTCCGTTGTCAGTGGCATTCGTATCGAAATTAAATACGGTTTGGGATCTAGCCATATTAAAAACTAATGATAAAATCGCAAACAAGATTGTAATTCTTTTCATAATATGATTATTTAGTTAGTAATTAAATTAATTGTTGGTTTTGCTGTCTTCTATTTATATTTAAATTCTTTTAAAAGTATCTTTTTGTAACAAACACAATTTCAATTTTTTAATTCGAAAAATCCTTACCTATAACACTTACAAGTATTTTAGTTAATTATTTACAGAATATATTCTGTCCCATAATCATCGTCATCAGAGGTCTTAATTCTAGCTTGTTTAAAGAATTGAGTGCTCACTTTCTTTTATACTTGAGAGATTTGGCACTTTAGCTATAAATCACCGGTAGGTAGTTTATTTTTAATTTGAGAGGCGGAAATATTTAAAGCGGTTTAACTTTATTTGTATAATCGCTTAGAGTTAGAGAATATATTGATAGATTCACCCCCGTTTCTCTATTTTGAATCAAAACAATATTACAGACAATTCTTAATTTCACCTTTTCATAATTAGAAGATAAAATCTATGTCTAGATACTGTCCTTTTGTTTAATTCAAAAACATGAAGAAGATGAGTTTATATAGTAATAACAACAAAAACTTAAATGGGGTGGGTGCATTAAAAAAAATATTGAATTATTAGTAAATTACAAATAATCATATTTATACGTTTAAACTACAAAACAACTATCTCACACTCAAAAAAACCTCTAGTTTTTTGCTGAATTTTGAACTTTCATACAAACAAATTTGTATAGATATTGATGTTCAAAAGTGATAATGAATTGCCTTAAAATATGAAACTAGTAATATCAAAGCATCTTAAAAAAGATCATCACTAAAAAGCTGTATGCGAATTAAAATGTAGTTTGATTTTCACAAAAAATAAAAACATCGGAACTACTCCTTAGGCCTACTAAAATTCATTTTGTTAAAATCACTTGTTGACTATTTCGACATTACCATCATTAGTACAGAATAAAGAAACGTTGTCCATGCTTTCAAGAAAAAAAGATATTCTGATAATATACTAATGGCCTTCTAAAACTACCATAAAGAAATTACAATATAAACTATTGATGATTTTCATAATATTGACTGTACAAAACTACTATCCAGCATAGAAAAACCGATTAAGTGATTTTAAACAAACTAAAGTTAAAGAAATCAAACCAGATAAGGTCTGCGCCATGAAGTTATTACTGAGAAACATTTTTTTAAGCCCATACAGGTTTAAGATTCTTTCAATTCACAAAAGCTAATTCTGAAAGCCTTGTCAGAGAGTAAGAAAATGAAATGATTAAACATGTTAAAACAAACAGCTATACTTTAAGTTAGACATCTTTAATAATGAGACAGTCAAATAAACGACTCCTTGTTAAAAGTAAAATGCTTGCTGCAAAAGCAATAAATAATTGTACTCAAAACCAATATAATAAAGCTAATACTCTTTTGAACTATGTCCTGATAAAAGGTCTTTAACCTAGTTCAAGAACGCAGGATAATATTCAATACAGCTACTTCTATTGGAATGGCCTACACAAAACTGGCGCATTGGTACAAAGATGTAGAACAAACAGGTTTTAAAGCTTTCAATACTATTGCTAACACTATAACCATAACTATAGATAGATTTTAAATTACTTTATTAACAGGAGTACCAATGCTTCGGCGGAATCCTTCAATGCTAAAATTAAAGCCTTCAGGGCTCAGTTCAGAGGTGTCGAAATGTAGAATTCTTTTTATTCAGATTAACTAGAATTTTTGCCTAAACACAACTTTTGAGCATGATCCCTTTTAAATAATGTTCTAATACGATCTAAAAAATTATTGCAAAACTAATTTTCGAAGAACCTTTCCATTCAAAAAATAATCATAAACAAAAATGGACAACCAAACTACAATAGCGGGTTGTCCGTATTCAAATCAAAATATTGTTTCTAGAGTGACTAATTCAAAAAACAACCTATATAAAGATATCTAGGATTTACTAATACTAATGTTTGAGCTTTTATTTTACAATGGCTATTGTAAAATTCTTTTTTTAATAACCAAGCAAAGTAGGTATACTATTGGCGTATATTTTCACTTACCATTCTAAGTCTTTTTATAAAGGGGAAAGTTCAAGTTTAAATTCTTAACCACTCTAACCTAATTAATCTAAAAACCGTTCCCTATTCCCCTTTATTCTAATATTACTTGCTTTATTATTTAATAACTAATGTTTTATCATTTATCTCATAACTGGAGATAACATTGGTACTCTTTATGGCTAATAGTATGTCTTCAATTCTATTGGTTTTATTGAATGTACCGATAAATCGTTCTTCCTTTTTCACCACATTATCGATATTTACATCCATATCGTACCAACGGGATAATACTGTCATAATATCTTTTAAAGGCATATTTTCAAAACTAAAGATACCATTTTTCCATGAAACTTCATTATATACGTCAATCGTAGTTGTATTTACGCTATTAGTTTCAAGATTTAAGTTTAATTGTTGATTCGGTACAAGTTTATGTTTTTTGCCTGCTGAACTAACTGCTACTTTACCTTCAACTAATGTCGTATAAATATTCGTTTCGTTCTTATAAGCTTTGATATTAAATTCAGTCCCTAACACTTCTACTTCTTGCGATTGGTGGAGCACCTTAAATCTAGCTCCCTTATGAGCTGTACTTGGCGAAACATCAAAATAGGCTTCTCCGTAAATAAGTTCAACTTCACGCGTTTCACCGTCATTAAAAGCTTTTGGGTATTTTAATTGAGACTCGGAATTCAACCAAATTTTAGTACCATCTGACAATACCATATGAAATTGTCCTCCTCTCGGAATGGTTAACGTGTTATAAGCTATTTCGGCATTAGCCTGCTTGCCTGATTTACCGGACTGGTATATAATCTCTTCTCCATTACTAGTAATATTACTAGATTCGTAAACCTGACCTTTTTCTAAAGCAACCTGTGAGCCATCTTCCAATGTTAAAGTGGCTTTGTCTGTCCCTATTTCGATATTATTATTTACAATAGTAGGTGTATCATCACCAACACTTTGATCTGTTTTATTGAGAACAAAAGCTACCGAAACTAAAAGCACTACAGATGCCGCAACACCATAAGGCCAATATTTAAATGACTTTTTTGAACGCTCGGAAGCTTGTATTTTCTTTTTTAAGATCTCCCAATCTTTTTCTGTATCTATCTTTTTTAAAAGATCTAAACGGTCTCCATCTTTAATATCCATAAGTATCTTCGCTTTTGTTGTTTGATCGAAAATCTCAGATTTTTCTAAATCGCTAGATGTTTCATTCTTAATTAGCGAGGCAGCTAATCTTTTTGAAAGTGATTTAATTTTATTGGAATTACCCATTTAGATTATTATTTATTAGTTTGAAATTTACCTTGCACTTTTTCCATGAGTTAAAATGATCCTACTTGCCTACCGACAACCCTTTTATCTTGTTTCAGCTTTTCACTTCATAGCTATAGCAATCACTATGAAGTTAAATTACAAGGTAAAATTAATACTAGTGGGTTATCACTTTACTTCAATAAAAAAAGTGCAAGATAACTTCTAGCTGTAGTTAATACAACAAAAATATATAAGGGGGTGGGTTTTACTTTTAAAAACTTGTTTATTTCCGCCTAACTTTTCTTTAGGAAAATACACTAGAAACAAATCGCCCTTCTGTATTTCTTTTCCTTCAAAAAAAATAAAACAACTTATATAATCATGTTGAAACCTTTATAGAACTTCTTTAATCGTTTCTTCTTTGATTTCCGTTCTACTGAAACAAGCTCAACACATACGTAGGAATGTCAAGTCAACTTTGGTTTTAATTTTTACTTTTGATCTTGTTCTGTCAATTTGCCAACTTATACTTAATGGCATATTTACCCAAAACTATTTTGCATAGTACATTTATGTTAGTTAATTCTTTTTTAAAATCGTTAGTTTTTCTAGTGTGTAATGCCTAGACCTAAACAAAATAATGGTTATCGGTCGTAAAAATCACACAGTAAGTATAATGCTTTATGAAAACTTAACATGATAAACTAACTTTAATTTGTCTTTTATATTTTATCATCTAACCGTTAAAAAACTAAGAAGACTTCTTAATTTACGATAGGCTACTTTTTTATGGTCTTTTACGGTATTTATAGATATAGATAATTCGTCTGCTATTTGATTATTAGTATAGTCTTCTATACTTAATCTAATAACTTTTGCTGCTTTTTCAGGCAAAGTACTAATAGCATTTTCTATTACAGCCGAGGTTTCTATAACCACGGCTTCAGACATGTAGAACTCTTCCGTTTCATAAGCCTCCATATTGGCAAGTTCGTACCGTTCTGTAGATTTATATTGTTTACTTTTAAGGTAATTGAGAGATTTATTCTTTACAGATTTATAAAAGAAACCTGTTGCATGGCTTTCGTTTTCGAAAGCAATCTTATCTTCCCAAACTTTAAGAAAAACTTCCTGAACTATATCTTTCGATAAATCCAGATCGTTTAAATACTTATACGCAAATACACAAAGCTGCGGATATAAGCTCTCAAAAAGCTTTTTATAACTCTTTAATGTAAATTGGTTGTTGCCTCCCCTCATGGCTTAGTAAGAATAATATTCGCTAAAACTAAGTAATTATTTGAAAAATATTGTAAAAATATACGCAATTATTAGCGAATTTCATAAAAAACAAAATAATTTCATGCTCTAAATTTATTTTAATTGTAATTAAAATAATCGATCATTGAACAGAAAGACATTACTTATTTTTAAACTAAACCTATTTATTTACAACTACTTGACGAATTTTAAGATAGTATTTACCAAGCCAAATCCAACCAACCAAAAAGTTATTTAAATTTATTTTTATCGCAACGTTAATTTATTGTAAAAAAAGCCCATTTTTAATCTTAGAATTAAAAAATTACGGGATTCCCACATTTTTATAACAGTAAAATTCCTACAAAAAAAATTGATTTCTTCTTATTTTTAAAATTAGTCCCAAAAAGCTTATTCATTTTGATTATAATTTAATACAAATTATCTTCTAAATTTTAATTCAAATAAAACTCTGAAGTAGACAAATAATTTCAAGAAAAGCTTAAATTAATGTGAAAACGATTAATTAAATAAGTACAGTATAGAATTAAAAAAGAAAAAGCCAGCAAAATGCTGACTTGTCTTCTCTAGTAGCGGGAACTGGACTCGAACCAGTGACCTTCGGGTTATGAGCCCGACGAGCTACCTACTGCTCTATCCCGCGATATTGGATTGCAAATATACAATCCTTTTTTACTTTAGCAAGCATAAAAATAAAAAAAATTATTGCTCAATGCTAGCTGCCTGAAAATCTATTAATTCTGAATTTAAAAATTGAATGTTCAGCTGGATTGGATTACAACATACCTCACAATCTTCTATATAAGATTGCTTTGAAATGGAATTATCTACTAGCATAGAAATGGTTTCCCAACAATATGGACATGTAAAAAAGTGCTCAAGCATAGTATAAAACTAAAAAAAGTCAGCAATTTTGCCGACTTTTAAAGTTAAAACTAGTAAAATTAATTATTCTTTTTCAATGTCCATAGTCGCAGTCGCAGTAGCACTTTGCATTTCTAAGTGCATTAGACTAGGTGGATTCTTTCCAGAAACACTTATGTATTCCTGATTTAAATTGTTATCGCTTACCATTACAGTATTTAATTTAGTTAAGTTCATAAACTCAATTGGCAAATCACCTGTAAATTGGTTTGTGGATAATAATAATTCTTCTAAATCTGTTAATTGGGCTATTTCAACTGGAATTTCACCATCCATTTTATTATCCATAAGACTTAGCTTTTGTAATTTCGACAAAGCATAAATCTCGCTTGGAATGTGACCAGTTAAAAAGTTACTTCCTAATAAAAGTTCTTTTAAATTGGTTAGGCCCATTAACGTATCTGGGATTTCTCCTGTAAATTTATTACTGTATAGCTTTAAAGCTTCAAGTTTCTTTAGTTCACCTAATTCCGAAGGAATGTTTCCTTCAAAACCATTCATAAATAATTCTAAAGACACTAATTCTTTTAAATTCTTTATAGTCGATGGTAACTTTCCTGTTAGCTTATTAAAACCTAAATTGATTCTTTTCAAATGTTTTAAATCGCCTATTTCTTTAGGTAGCTCCCCTTGAAGGTTATTAAATGGTAAGTTAATTTCAATAATCTTATTACCTTCTACTTTAACACCGAACCATGTATCTATAGAAGCATTTAAGTCCCAAGTAGCATTCCACTCGGTTCCTTTGGTTGCTTTGTGCAAAGCAATTAAGGCGTCTTTTTCTGTTGTAGAAACATTAGCAAACGAATAGGTCGTTAAAAAAAAGCTTACTGCTAAAAGTCTTAAGATCTTCATGTTTCGTGTGATTAGGGATTAATTCACTTACAAAATTACATGAATATCGATAAAAAACTATTTTATTCGATGAAATGCATAAAATTTTAACAAAACTACTCAGAGAACTGTTCAATTTCTAATTGAATCTCCTCCCATTTATCCATAAAGTTCTGTAAATCGGTTTTCTTTTTTTGATAGTTATCGAAAAAGTCTGGTTTGGAAGTCACTTCCTCGTAATTGATTTCAAGCTCTAAATCTATAGCTTTTATATCTTGCTCTAACTGATTAATTTGAGCTTCAACATTGCTTAATTTATTATTTAAGGATTTTAGCTTTTTCTGATCTTCGTAGGACTGGTGCTTCTTTTCCTTAGGCGTTTCTTTTACTACAGTTCTTTTTTCAACCTCTCGAAGACTTTCAACCTTACGCTGTTCCAAATAATAATCTATATCGCCTAAATACTCTTTTATTTTGTGGTCTTTAAACTCATAAACAATATTGGTTAAACCTTGAAGAAAGTCCCTGTCGTGAGATACCAAAATTAAAGTTCCTTCAAATCGTTTTAGGGCTTCTTTTAGCACATTTTTAGATTTTATATCTAAGTGGTTAGTTGGCTCATCCATTATTAAAACATTAAATGGTTGTAACATTAACTTCGCCAATGCTAAACGGTTTCGTTCTCCTCCCGAAAGTACACGTACATATTTCTCAACTTCATCTCCACGGAACAAGAAGGATCCTAAAATATCTCGCACTTTACTTCTATTTGTTTCGTTAGCAGCATCAATCATAGTATCCAGCACGGTTTTATTACCATCTAAATATTCTGCCTGATTTTGAGCAAAGTAGCCTATCTGCACATTATGCCCTAGTTTTAAATGACCGTCATGCTTAATATCTCCAACTATAATCTTAGCCAGTGTAGATTTACCTTGTCCGTTTTGCCCAACAAAAGCTGTTTTACTATCTCGTTCTATAAGCAACTCGATATGTTTTAAAACCTGATTATCTCCATAGTTTTTAGAAATGTTCTCTGCTTCTACTACAACTTTCCCTGGAGTTATCGATACAGGAAAATTAAGTGTCATAACACTGTTATCGTCTTCATCAACTTCAATTCTATCAATTTTATCGAGTTTTTTAATTAACGACTGAGCCATAGTAGCTTTTGATGCCTTGGCACGAAACTTCTCGATAAGCTTCTCTGTTTGCTCAATCTGTTTTTGCTGATTTTTTTGAGAAGCCAACTGTTGCTCTCTTAACTCCTTGCGTAATATTAAATATTTTGAATAGGGCTTAGGGTAATCGTAAATTCTACCTAAAGAAATTTCAATCGTTCTATTAGTAATATTATCTAAAAACATTTTATCGTGAGATACTATAACTACCGCACCGGGATAACTCTTTAAAAAGCCTTCTAACCAGATAATAGATTCTATATCCAGGTGGTTTGTTGGCTCATCCAGCAAAAGAATATCATTATTCTGAAGAAGTAATTTAGCTAATTCTATTCGCATACGCCATCCACCGGAAAAGGTGTCGGTTAGCATATTAAAATCTGATCGTTTGAATCCTAATCCCTGAAGAATTTTTTCAGTATCGCCTTGATAATTATAACCTCCTAAAATTTCATATTGATGCTGAAGCTCATTAATATCTATCATGAGCTGATTATAGCTTTCACTCTCATAATCGGTACGTTCTGCCAGTTGGGTGTTAATCCCTTCCATTTTAGCTTCCAGTTCTTTTATCTCTGTAAAAGCTTCGTAAGCCTCCTCTAGCACTGTTCTACCCAAAACAAAGTCTATGTCTTGTTTTAAAAACCCAATTTTCAGTTCTTTATCGGCTGCTATTTGCCCCGTATCGGGTTCCATCTCTTTTGATAAAATTTTAAGCATTGTAGATTTACCTGCTCCATTTTTACCAATAAGACCAATCCTATCTCCATTACCTAGTTTAAATGTTATATCTTCAAACAGGTATTCTCCCTGAAATGAAATCGATAAATTATGAATGTTCATCATAGAAATGTAACTTATATTACTTCACTTTTATTATTAAAGACCTAACTTTGCTCTTGATTTCTTACCTCATCTTGAGTAAGATTTGAGAAAGAATATTTTATGAATAACTAGGTTAAAAAACGCGACATCTTTTTTCATCGCGCTTGCAAAAATACATTAATTTATATGTTTAAAAAAGGAACAAAACTATATAGCATTTTAACTGGCACTTGCCCTAAGTGTCACGAGGAATCTATGTTTAAAAATAAAAATCCTTATATACTCTCTCAGGCTTTAAACATGCATGAACACTGTAGCAACTGTAAAACCAAATATAAGATAGAGCCTTCTTTCTTTTATGGGTCTATGTATGTTAGCTATGCTGTTGGGATTGCTTTTTCCACAGCTGCTTTTGTAATATCGTTTTTCGTATTTAGCGCTAGTATACATATTGTATTTATATCAATTATTGCAACTTTAATTGTATGTATGCCCATTATTTTAAGACTTTCAAGAAATATTTGGATTAACTTTTTTATGAGTTACGATAAGTCGCTTGCTAAAAAATAATCCCTTACATTATAAGTGTTTACAACTTTTTTAAATACTTACACTCCTATGAAAAACATCTTACTTCTAATCACCCTAGCTTGTCTAAACTTAAATAGTTATAGCCAAGATTATTCAAAACTTAAGGACTATGAATTTAGTGGCGATAAAATTTTTAAAAAGTCTGAATCACAGGTCCTCGAATGCACCAATTACTTATTAAGCAATCCAACTAATAAAGACGAATTAAATAGGTTGAATTCTATGCAATTCATTATGAAATGGATGGAGGGTACTCCTGATTACACTTTTAATATAGGTAAAAAAGCAATGGATTTAACAAAAGGAAATTCAGACCTATTGGGTTTATATTTAGCTGCTATGACTAAAACCGTATTGGATAATACCAACAGCAAATTAAATGATGATGATATTCATGAAAATGCTAAAAAACTGCTTGTAGATTATTGCTCAAACCCAAACAACAACATAAAACCTTCAAAGACTATCAAAAAAATATTAAAGAAGAAAAGCAAAACTTAAAATAACCTGAGTTCGACATAAGAACAAGCCTGTTTTAGGTGTGAAAGCCAATAATATAAAGTGTTTGTCTCCTTGAGCATTATCGAAATATAAAATGTATTTTATATTGAAGATACCTAGCGAAGCTTAACGAAAGGTCATAAAAACCTGAAAGTTTAAATAGGTTTCGACTGTGCTCCTGAGATAAATCATAAATTGTTTATTTTCAATAAAATAACATGAATCTTGGATAAGAGAATTTATGTCGGTGTGTGTCCCAGACTTGTTTCAGAACTATTTTTTTACTGTCACAGTGCTCTCCTCTTTAAATTAAAGCCGAGAAATGAATTTCGATTTTGATAAAAATTGGAAGAAAGAGGAGTTTTATTAAAAATAACAAACATATATAACCCTCCGAATCCCGATCTCATCGGGATCCACCTCCCTTTTTAATAGGGAGGAACACCTTGAATTCTTAAGCAAGATTAACGTTAAAATACAATCATTTTTATGTCGAACTCAGGTTAAAATATCAGTCAAACCTACGAATATCAATTTCCTCTTCTAATGGAGTTTTGTTTTCTATTAAGTTATAGAGCTGCTTGGCTACATAAGGCCCTATCATAACACCTCTCGTTCCTAAGCCGTTAAGTACATAAAGATTTTTATACGTTTGGTGTTGTCCAACCAACGGGCGTCTGTCTTTAACTGTAGGACGAACTCCGGCTACTTGATTTACAACTTTAAAAGGACAGTTAACAAGGCTTTTAAGCTTATTTAAGAGCTCTTCTTGTGCTGCCTGAGTAGTTTCATTACTTAAGTCTCTCCATTCGTAAGTGGCTCCAACAATATACAAATCGTCCCCTAATGGAATTAAAAAGGCTCCAGCTTTTAAAACATAGTTTATTTTTAAATCTGGTGCATGTATAACAATCAGCTCTCCTTTTGCTGGAACTAATGGCAAATGATTGAAATAAGGATTTTTTTTAATACCATACCCTTCTGAAAATACAACATGGTTAGCTGTTATATTTTGATATTGCAATATACTCTCTTCGATCTCAATGGCATTATAGTTAAATGCCTCTTTAAACAACAGTTTATCTTTTAACAGATCTGCTTTATAAGCTTCAATCATGGTTTTTACATCTATCCTACCTGTATTGAGAACTTCACCAAATCCGAAATTAGCTTCTACTGCGTCATTTTGGTTCTTAATTATTTTATCTGAAAGGTATTCTGAAAGTATGGGTTTATCTGAAGCAGTAAACCAATCATTCTGCTCTTCTAAAGATGCAAATCTTCGATAAACTGGAATCTTATAATCTAATTTAACATGTAGCTTTTGCTCTAAATGCGCATAGAGCGGCAGTGCTATTTCTAATTGCTCCTTACTTTTCCATACGGAAGTAAAACGTTTTAACACTACCGGATTGTATAAACCTCCTGCCACAGTAGAAGATTGTTGAGATGCATCATCAAACACCACAAATGTTTTGTTATGGGCTTTTAATTGTTCACAAAAACTAATACCTGCCAACCCGATTCCCACAACGATATAATCTACTTTCATAATGTTGCGAAGATACTTATTAATAACAAAAAACGCTCACTTAATAGTGAGCGCTTCGTATCTTTTAATTGATAATGTGAATCTGTTTAATAAGTCCACATATCTAGTTCAAAATCTCTAATTCTATTTTTAATCCTTTCAGATTCTAACAGTTGCATTAAAGCGTTTCCTGACACATATTCATTAATTTGTCGATCTTCCTGTACGTTTTCTTCTTTATAAATATATCCGTGAAAACGTCTGGCATTTAAAATATGATCGAACGAAAATGGTATCGAACTATTTTTATTATTAAATGATTTTGCTTCATGTAATATTTCTCTAGCATCTGGGAAAAATACCCAAAATAAAGGTACTAAGTCCGGCTCTGGGTCATCAATAAAATTCACATCTGGGGCTACTGGTGCGATACCAAGTAATCTGTACTTCATTTCTGCTTGACGTTTGTCAAAATACCAAAGTCCTCTAATATGATATTCTTTTATATCTGCAGCAGTAATATCTCTTCTGTTAATATACTCCGGAGATAATGCTTCTCCTGCATTTAATTGTTCAATACCTAATTCGGTAGTATCAATTTTAGCTAAAGCGCCTTCTATGTCTTTTAAAGTTCGCTTTGCTGTAAAATAAGAATCATCATATATGTTCTTTATTTTTCCATTTTTTATATTCGTCATAAGCACATGATATAACGACCTTCTATTACTACCAATGTTATTGGTATCTGTAGGGTAATATAATGGAAAATTTGAACGCTCATCAAGAATAATCTTTTCCCATGTCATTTTAGAAAACAAAATATCTCTGTCATCAACATAACCATATGGTAAAGGTTTGTCATTATCGACAACCTTTTGAGCTTCCGTTCTTACACCAATTTCTTCGGGACTCTTAGCGTTTAAGATATTTGCTTGGGCGAATATGCCCGACACTGTAAAAACAGTAGTAACGGTTAATAAAAAACTTTTTAATTTCATGTGTTTATATTTATTATTTCTCAATGCGTCGTACTCAACTACGCTTGGTATATGCTTCGACAGCGCTCAGCACATATATAATATCCATAACAAACTTTAGAGTTCATTATCCAACTTTTGTTATGGATATTTCTTCTTATTTAAATATTTAACTTATTAGTTCAACCAAAAGGTTAACTCTAATAGTACTTCTTAGTTAGTAAGTTCAACAAATACCGGAGAAACTTTTTTAAGTATCACACTAACACCTTTGGCCTTAGCTTTGATATTAAATATTTGAACTCCAGATCCACGCTTAGCTTTACGTAATGCAGCTTTTGCTCTACCATCTAACTTGTTACCATTAACAGTAATTGTTGGCTGCCCTGGTACTTTAAACATAAAACTAGTAACTCGTAATGGTAATTCAAAATCGAAATCATCAAACTTAGCACCAATAGTAGATATTCCTAAAGAATTCTTCTGCATTTTTACAGTTCCGTCTTCTCCTCTTATCGTTCCTGTTGGTTTTGGTAAATCCTTAATTCTGAATTTAGCTCTATCACTAACTTTTTGTCCATCAGGTAATGTACCTGTAACATTAATTGTTACTTCTCTACCTTTAATTCTGGTAGCATCCATAATGTATTTACTACCTCTAGATCTTGAAAGACCTTGAGCACTTGCGTTTACTTTATTATCTGGTACTCCTGCAAATGAAATAGTCATTGGGTTTTTAACACCACGGTAAACTACATTCATTTTATCTGCAGAAATTGTAGCTGCATTTGGTTTAGAAACTGTAGCAAATGACTGATCTACTGGCACCTTAGTCTCAACACCGTCCTCTAAGAAGATTAAATCTCCTTTAATTCTGTGCTCTCCTACACCACCAGTACCTATTTTAAGCTTTACTTTACCATCTTCGATAGCATATTGCTTTTCAGTAAGTGGTCTTCCGTCTAAAGTTAATTCTACTTTATTTGGTTTCGTAGAAGAATCTTTACGACCTAACACAATTTGTCCATCAAATTGCTCACCGTTAAAATAAGCAGATTTAGATGTTTCTAATAAGGTAGTATAGTTTGTCATAGATAACTGTACTGCTTGTGTACCTTGCATCATCGTAGATAAAACTTCAGATTCTGTAGTTTTAATATCAGCTTGAAGCTGCGTCATCTTTGTTAAAGAAGCCACTAAAGGGAATCCTTTATAATGATAATCTAACCAGTCTTGTTTTCCAGCTGCTCTAGGAATAGGATCTGTATTAAATTTATCCTTAACATCTTTAACGATATCTTCCATGCCTTTTTCATCTTTAAGCAACTCAACAACGCCTTCTCTAAAAGTCTTGATTTGGTTTAAAAACTCTTCGCCTGCTGGTTTAAGTTTATCTCCTTTAAAGAAATTTTCGTCAAGGTAGTCACCTTTATCCATAATCTCATAATCTGTAGCATCATCAACAGTTGCCGTCATTTTAGATTTTAAATCTTCAAGATACGTATCAAAATCTGTCGCCAACTTATCTAGTGCTTCTCCTTTAGCTTTTAAAGGCTCGTATTTTTCTGGTTGCTCTTCAGCTTTAAGCTTTAAATTATCTACAAAACTGTGATTACGCTCTTTTGCTGATTTGTTAGACTCTACTAGTCTTTCGTTCATTAATCCGAATGCAGAAAGTACTTCTTTCGACATATTTAAAGCGAGCATCGCAATAAATATCAAATACATCAGATTAATCATTTTCTGTCTTGGTGATAAATTTCCTCCTGCCATGTCTAATTTAGGTTTTGGTTAATTAATAAATTGGGTTAATTCCCTAATTAGCTCTTATTCATTGCAGACAGCATACCACCGTAAACACCATTTAATGAAGATAAATTAGATGCTAACGACTGCATTTGCTCTTTTAATTTAGCAGCGTTTTCTATAGATTCTTCGCTAACAGATGCTTGTTTATTTGCACTTTCTAATTGTACTTTATATAAACTGTTTAATGATTCCATTTGAGCTGCTGCTAATGATAACTCTTCTCCATATTTTTGAGCTGCTTCAACAGAATCTACTGTAGACGTCATGCTTTTTGCAGCGCCTTCGAAATTTCTGATACTTTCTCCTAAACTTGCCATTAATTCGCCATCAATTCTAGCGTCTTTTAACAAGTTATCTAATTTACTGGCTAATATGCCTTGTGGGTCTTCTTTTTGTTTTGCTTCTGTTTGTCCCCCTGCTAATTCCGGATATACTAAAGACCAATCTAATTCTTCATCAACTGGTTCGAATGCTGATAACGCAAATATAATTGCCTCTGTTACTAGACCAATGGTTAACATAACGTTTCCTGTTAATGGTCCTATTTCGAAGTGAATAATTTTGAATAGTGCTCCAACGATTACAATTGCTGCTCCTAATCCATAAGCCATATTCATGAATTTTTTACTTGCTTTTGACTTTGCCATAATTTTCGGTTTTTAATTTTAAGTAAGTTACTTAAGTAGGTTAATTAATAGTATTTATTATTGTTAATTGATTTGATTCTCTTATTTTTTATTAGAATTCTTAGTTACTTGTGTCCCCATGTAATCTTGTACTGTTCTAAATCCAATATAACTTCTTGCTGAATCTGCATACTCATAATCTCTAGAGCTTACTTGTAAAAAGTATGCTACATCTTTCCATGATCCACCTCTTACAATTTTACGAGTGTTTTTACTATCGTTTACACTAGGGTTTATTGTAGATGTATATGCATATGATGAAGCGTCGTATGATGCGTTTACCCATTCTGATACGTTACCTGCCATATTATATAAATTATAATCGTTAGGCTCGTAAGACTTCGCTTCTACTGTATATAAGGCCTGATCTGCTGCATAATCTCCTCTTACTGGTTTGAAGTTAGCCATAAAGCAACCTCTATCACTCTTAGTATAAGGTCCTCCCCATGGGTAAGTAGCTGCTTGCAGACCACCTCTTGCTGCGTACTCCCACTCTGCTTCAGATGGTAATCTGAATCTGTTTACCATTGCAGATCCTTTTTTAGATTTTTGGTAAGAGTTCTTATTAATAGTTCTCCATTCACAAAATGCTTTAGCTTGTTGCCATGTTACACCAACTACAGGATAGTCGCTGTATGCATCATGCCAAAAATAATCGTTATGCATTGGTTCGTTGTAAGAATAAGCGAAATCTCTAATCCATACAGTGGTATCTGGATATACTTCAATTTCTTCTTTTATAATGGCATCTTTACGTTTAATACCTCTATTTCTTGCAGCTTCTCGGATATCCATATAACTGTACTGGAACTTGAATTTCTTTACATCCCAAGTACGCTGTCCATTGTACGATTCTTCCATAGGAAGGTACATGGTATCCATTACTTCTGTATAATATTCATCTGGATAATCTGCCGTATCAAAGATTAAATCAACATCATGATTAATTCTTCTTCCTTCATATCCTGTAGGCCCTAAACCTGTATAGTTTTCGAACATATACTTTTCGTAAACAGACATATTAGCTGTATCTGCATCCTTAAATGCATACTCGCCTATACCACCATCTTCTGGTACTTTTCCAACTTCGTCTGCCAATACGGCAAGTTTCATTCTAACTATTGAGTCTCTTACCCAATTAACAAATTGACGATACTCGCTATTTGTTATTTCTGTCTCGTCCATATAAAAGGCTCTTACAGTAACTGTTTTTGCAGGTGCGTCGTGTACACCAGCAAGATCATCATCTGCTTTACCCATAATAAACGCTCCTCCAGGAATAAGTTGCATTCCGTAAGGTTTTTCCGGGTGCCATTTTTTCCCTTTTATACCTACTAGTTCGCCCCTATCTTGAGAGCCACAACTAGCTAGTAATGTTACTACTGTGATTAATAATACAAACTTTTTCATATCCATAGAAAACTCGAGGTTAATTAGTTTAAGCTTTATTTTTGAGAGCGTAAACATATTTATATATTTTTTAAAAAACAACTTTTTCTGTAAAAAAAATACATTTCATCGTGAAAAAATAGCATTTTACCGATGAAATAAACATTTCGACCTAAATCGCTGTTAAACGCTATTCTTTTGAAATGCCTTGTACCAACGATCTGGTAACTTGCCATTGCAGGCATCAAGGTAATCCTGATGCATGCAAGGTAATAACGCATGTCTTTTTAATTTATTATTTACTTCGGATAAAAAAGGAATTTCTATCCACCATCTACCTGTCTTATTACTCTTGTAAAAAACCAGCTCCTGCGAGTCTACAAGGGTTATAAACTTTTGATAGTTTCGGTCGTCGGAAAAGTCATCGTCACTTACTCGATAATTTACACCTTCGATGAAATACCAAATTATTTGGGCCACCAACATCGATGTCATTTCGTCGTCGTGGGAAGGTTTATATTCATATATACCAAAAGAAGTTACCTTATTGCTAATTCCTGCATAACGTGAGATCGCACAAATCTCTTTACCATCTAAACCGTTGGGCGAATACTTTTGATTTACGCCGACCTCAGATCCTTTTATTGATGTTAAATCTACACTAACTATATTGGCATCTCTTAATACCGGTTCTACTATGGTAATATCTTTAGAAACTTGTCCTAGTCTGTAGGATTCGAAATAAAGCTTATCCATTAAGTCTATCTCTTCTTGCGAATTGAAGTACGTCTGGTATCCAATGGTAGCATAATTAAAAAGGTTATAGGGCTCATCTAAAATAACCTTACCAACAAAGCTATTATTCTTTATAGGTTTTGTGGAGTCGCCTAAATCAAACTTACTATCTACATTTACGACATTTACCATAGGTATTAAATTATCGTAGGCTCTATAGTTCGCATAGGTTAGGTCTTGAGTACCACCTAAGATAATAGGGATAATATTCTTTTTTACTAAAATACTAATAGCAGTCTTTAATGCAAAGTAAGTATCCTCAACACTTTCCCCTCTGTTAATATCTCCTAAATCTACAATATTAGTATTCCAACCTCCGGGAAAAAGACTGTATAGGGATTTTCGAATTTCATTTAGTTGAAACTCTTCTCCTATGTAATTAATATCATTCCTATTTTCTAAAACTCCTAAAATAGCAATGTCTACATCATCCAAGTCGGGAATACCGGCATGTGCTGAGTGAATCTTAACTCTCCTTCCTAAGGCTTGCGATGAAAGCAGCTCGTTATGAGCCAAAATTAAATCTGAAACAGGAGACAAAAAATTAAAATTCATTTGATACCTTTTTAGTTATTAGATATAACTCACCTTATTAAGGCTTTTTTATAAAATAAAAAGCACTAAAAAAACTTATTTCTTTTTAGCTGGTGCTTTCTTTTTCGCTGGTGCTTTTTTCTTAGCCGCTTTTTTCTTTGGTGCGTTAGCTTCTATAATTGCCTTAGCCTCATCCAAAGTCATTTCGGAAACGTCAACCGTTTTAGCCAGTTCTACTTTTACCTTTCCTTGTATAACATTATGTCTACCCCAACGTGCTTTTTCAACACGTACTCCTTCTTCTTCCCAATTATGAACAACCTTATCTATTTCTTTTTGAATTTTTGTTTCAATTAATTCAACAATATCCTCTTCAGATAAGTTATCCCAATCGTATTTCTTATTTACATTAATAAACATATTGTTCCATTTAATAAATGGCCCAAAACGTCCTTTACCTTTTTGTACTGGTAAATCTTTATACACATATATAGGAGCGTCTGCTTTTTGCTTTTCTTTAATTAAAACAATAGCGTCATCAAGTTCGACACTCAAAGGATCTACACCTTTAGGCAACGAAACAAATGAGTCTCCAAATTTAACATAAGGTCCAAAACGTCCATTATTTACTACAATGTCTTCTCCTTCGTAAGTTCCTAAACTTTTTGGAAGCTGGAATAAATCCATAGCTTCCTCGTAAGTAATGGTATTTAATTGTTGGTCTGGACTAAGACTGGCAAACTGTGGTTTTTCTTCATCGTCTACAGTACCAATTTGCACCATAGGTCCAAATCGACCTAAACGCACACTTACCTGCTTTCCGGTTTTAGGATCTGTTCCTAAAATACGCTCTCCAGATTCTCTTTCTGCATTTTCTTTTACATCTTCTACTTTCGGATGGAAGTTTTTATAAAATGACTTCATCATTATAGTCCAATCCTCATTCCCTTCGGCTATCTCATCGAAGTTCTCCTCAACCTTAGCTGTAAAATTGTAATCCAAAATGGTTTCAAAATGATTTACCAAAAAGTCGGTTACAATCATACCTATATCTGTTGGCACTAACTTTCCTTTATCTGAACCTATTTTTTCGGTTAATCGTTTATCGCTTACCGAACCATTCTGAAGTCGTAGTTGTGTATAGCTTCTTTCTACACCTTCAACTACACCTTTTTCTATATAATTTCTATTTTGTATGGTTGAAATTGTTGGCGCGTATGTTGACGGACGTCCAATACCCAACTCTTCTAACTTCTTAACGAGTGAGGCTTCGGTAAATCTTGCAGGCGGACGTGTATAACGTTCAGTTGCTGAAATATAACTATTAAGAAGTGTCTCGTTAGTTTTCATTGCTGGTAACATACCTTCTTGCTCAACATCTTCATCATCTGTTCCTTCTAAATATACTTTCAAAAAGCCATCAAAAGTAATGACCTCTCCATTGGCCGAGAAAAGTTCATTATGTGTAGAAGCACTAACTTTTACATTGGTACGCTCTAATTCTGCCTCGCTCATTTGCGATGCTATAGCTCGTTTCCAAATTAAATCGTATAAACGTGCTTGATCCCTATCGATATTTACTGAATGTGTTGCAAAATTTGTAGGTCGTATAGCCTCATGCGCTTCTTGAGCACCTTTTGCTTTACCTTTATAATTTCTCGGTTTACTATACTTTGCCCCATAAGCACTTTCAATTTCTGCTTGGGCGCCTTGTCTGGCTTCATCCGATAGGTTTACACTATCTGTTCTCATATAAGTAATTAAACCCGCTTCGTATAGGCGCTGTGCCATCGTCATGGTTTTACTTACCGAAAAATATAATTTACGTGATGCTTCTTGTTGTAACGTTGATGTGGTAAACGGTGCCGCCGGAGATTTTTTTGCGGGTTTCTTTTCTAAATCTGAAACTTTAAAACTCGCCGTACTGTTCTTTTCTAAAAACTCTTGCGCTTCTTCTTTAGTTGAAAAATTCTTTGGAAGTTTTGCTTTAAAGGCTTGTCCGTCTTCGTTAGAAAATTCAGCATCAACCCTATATGAAGCTACTGGTGTAAACCCTTGAATTTCTCTCTCTTTCTCAACAATGAGTCTCACCGAAACGGACTGTACTCTACCTGCAGATAATCCTCCTTTTACTTTTCGCCAAAGCACAGGAGATAGTTCATAACCTACTATTCTATCCAGTACACGACGGGCTTGCTGGGCATCTACCAAATCGTAATCGATACCTCTGGGGTTTTCAATTGCTTTTTGAATAGCTGCCTTTGTGATTTCGTGAAAAACAATTCGTTTCGTTTTTTCCTTATCTAATTTTAAAGCTTCAGCCAAGTGCCAAGCAATTGCTTCCCCTTCTCGATCCTCATCACTTGCTAACCAAACCAAATCGGCATTTTTAGCTAAGTCCTTTAATTTTTTTACAACTGCCTTTTTATCCTTGGATATCTCATATTTCGGTTTAAAATCACCATCTACATTAACGCCTAATTCTTTGGAAGGTAAATCGGATATATGTCCGAAACTTGACTCTACTTTAAAGTCTTTTCCTAGAAATTTTTCAATGGTTTTTGCCTTTGCTGGTGACTCTACTATCACTAAATTCTTCGCCATACTTCAAATTTTGAAGCTACAAATGTATATGAAAAAAAGTTTATCTGACACATTTTATGGATTATCTGTTGATTATTTAAACAAAAAAAACTGCTTTTAACACTTAAAAAGCAGTTTTTTTTATGTTGTAAATAAAAAAATTATTCAGGTAAAAGTCCTATTTCTTCTATAGGATCGGTCTCTTTAAAGCCAATCACATTTTTATATATTAAATACATAGGATGATAAACAAATGGTGCTGTAACAAGGAATCCTATTCCACACAACAACAAACCAACAAGTTGCGCTAAGGTAGACGCCACGAACATGGTTCCAAAAGTAAGCAACCATTTTTTGTTTCCTATTTTAAAACTCGTCTTTACAATTTCGCCAACACTAAGTTCCGGATTAAATGTATATACTATTGAAAAGTACGACAACGGTATCATAACATAGAATATAGGCAGGTAACATAGCATCATCGCTAAGATAGCAATACCAAAGGATGCCAGCATCAATACAAATATCTTGCTTAAATGCTTTCCTTTTACAAAATAAAAGAAATCTGATGTTGTTACGGTCTCATTATAATCCAACTTGTATATGATTCTAAAAAACGCAGCATTTAAAGCTACAGAAACAGCTCCCAAAACAAATATCCCAACGAATATGAACAGGATATATAATATGGACATACCCGCAAAAAAGCCGCTTAACGCTTCAGAGCCCGAATAGCCACTTTCCTGTTGCGCAATAATGAGCCCTATTAAAGGCAGAAATAATATAATAATTAAAGGCATCATGATTATTAGCGTAAACAACTGCAATAAAACTCCCTGAAGCCAGGTCTTTTTAAATAACTCGATAGATTCGTTTAAAATATTTCCGAAATCCAGAGCTTTAGCCTTTTCGATTTTTTCTGCTAATCTGTTAACTGTATTCATTTGTAAAAATTATTAATAATCGATGTCATCGCCAAGCCCTATTTGGTCAATCTCACTGTGATCTTTAAAGCCAATAACATCTTTATAAATCAAGAACATTGGCAAATATATAATAGATATAGTAAACAGCACACCAATTCCGCAAGCCAACATTCCCAACATACCTAGAATACCCATAACGAACATTGAACCAAAGGTGATTAACCATTTTTTATTTCCTAATGCAAAGCTTGCTTTTACTATTTCTGTTTCACTAAAATCTGGATTAAAGGCAAAAATAACGGCAAAATAAGACAAGGGCACAAGCACATATATGTAAGGAATTAAAAACATAAGCTGTGTTATTGTTGCAATTAAACCATAAATAATGCCTAGCATAAACACCTTCGAAAAGTATTCCTTTTTAAAAAAATAAAAGTAATCGTCGTTTCCTGTTTCTCCAGCTTCCGTTTGTTTGCAAATTCTATAAAAAGCTGCCAAAAACGCCAGTGTTAATGTGCCAATTAAGATTGTTTGGGGGATACTATAAATTGCATTTTGAGAATAAAAACCTGTAATCGTTTCAATATCAAATCCATTATTAAAATCAAGAGTACCAGGCGCCAAGCCTATCAATTGAAAGCCCAAGCTTATTACAAAGGTTGAAACGGCAATAAGCAAGACTACCAAAAAACCTTTAAGCCATATTTTTTTAAATAAATCTATAGAATTGCTAATAATATCGCCAAAATCCAAATCTTTGGCATTACTTATTTTTTGCTGTAGTGTATTTAATGTATTCATATTTCAACTTGGGTAAAATTATTAATATAGATACGCGGTTTAGTTAAAACAATTGCAATATAACATAAACAAAAAAAACCTGCATAAATACAGGTTTCTTATTTTATATATAATTTGGAATGTTATCTTAATGAATATGAACTTATTAATTCTACACCATCGGCTATATAGTCGTATTGGTACAGCGTATTTCCTCCAATCATAAGCAAGTTGTTTTCCAATGGTATAACATCTTTAGATTGCGCATCTTGGTATGCGTTTATTTGTTTTACTTTTAATGGGTCTGCCTTATCGAATAGTTTTAAACCGGAAGTACCATCGCAGACAAACAAAGTGCTTCCCTTAATGCCCAACCCATAAGGGTTTTCTAACTCATAACGGCCAGCTAATGTTGGTGTTTCTTTTTTACTAATATCAATAACCTCTAAAACGCTTTCTAACTGACCACAATCGTTTCCTCCGCGTAATGTTAAATAAGCATAATCCCCATCAACAACAACAGGATCACAGCCTTCCCAATGAGTAAACTCCGAGACATACTCTGGCGAAGACGGGTTCGATATACTATAGATGTACATGCCATTAGTACTTCCTAAATACAAATAATCGTCGGCTTGAAACATGGTTTCTATATTCCAACCAGCATTCTGTGTGTTTTCAAGTACTGGCGACGATAAGCTTTGTATATTAAAAATAGACATTTGATAATTTCCAACGGTGTACAAGTAATTACCCACGATTTGGAACCTCGCCAAAGACCCTCCTTGACCTGTAACCGATTCTGCCATTGATTGAACCACTGCTCCATCTTCAAAGGCAATACCAATAAATCGATTATCTACTTTCTTACGCTTTTCGGTAGTTATTGTCCACCCCACGATAATGTTGTCTTCTAAATCTATTTTACCATAATCAACTGCTTCAGCTTCAATAGGAATATTGTAATCATAAATATTAAACACATCTTTTAATCTTTCTACTAAAGAAATTGAATTCATATCAGAGATATCGAAAACCAATAAATCTGTGGCACTATCTGCATATAAAAAATCATTCTTAACCGAAATATCTTCGTTACCGGGAATTTTAATGTGCTTAATTGCCTGAGGTGATTCAGGATTCGAATTATCTATGATATGTACTCCTTTTTTACTATCGCTCACAAAAATGTAGTTTTTGTAAGCATATATCTTACCTAGCTCCTCAATGTTTTCGGGGTCAACAATAGCAACCGAATTTCTAAAGTCGGATTTAGCCATCAGTTCTGGAGTTGCCACTTTAACAAGCTCGTAATCAACACCTTTTTCATCGCAAGACCATATACCGATAAGAACTAATAACAAAAAAAGATATTTTAATTTCATAGCAAATGATTTTATTTAATATTTATAACGTAATGGCGTTTTTAAACCTTCAAGGTTTAATATAACTTCATTACTTCCACTAACTTGAAGCGGTGTTAGATCAAATGAAACGGTCCTAGTAACTATTGCCAAACAAACTTCTTCATTTATTAATTGGAATTTTAAATCACGTTGTTCTGGCGAAGACTCAGTAACATCTCCAGAGTCCACTAGTTTATATTCCCAAGAATTACCATCGCAACCACCTCCCTTTATTTCAATTGTTAAGCAGTTATCTGTTATTTCTGCACTAACAAAAGTAAAACTAGCATCTAACACTAAGTTATTATAAATTTCTTTATTTACAATAGTTTTTTGATCACAAATTTCTTTAACTGGGGTATTATCATCATCTTCATTACACTGAAAACTCAAAAAACAACACAATACGGCGGCAATAAAAAGGGGCTTTTTTAACATAATTAAATTTATTTATTAGATTTATTTTAGTGCAGGAAATCCATTTTCACACACGACTTCTTTAGGTGGCACTGGTAAATCGCATGTTGAAACAATACTCCATTTTGTATTAAATGCATCTTCCAAATTAGTGTATTTTTCAACTTTCTGTAAAAAAGCAGCCGTATCAATTTGCTTAGAATATGCAATATATCCTTGAGGACCTCCACAAGCTTTTGCTCCATAAGCAGTAAAAGCCCAATCGCTTGCGTCTGTACATGAAACACTTATTGATAGTTTATAAATCTCATCAAATAAATCCATTAATTCTCTATGATCTTCTTCTTGCTCCGTCAACGCTCTTTTAACAACTAACTCATTTTCGGTAAGTGAAATAATCTGCCATGCATAATTATTAGGGTAATATTCCAAAGCTATTTTTATGAGCTTATCATCCAACTGCCATGCTCCTTCAGAATCGAAAAACACCAACGGAGGCGTTCCACACCAACCCGAAGAGCGCTCAACAAAGACTCCATTTTTTTTGAACGTCATTCCGTAAGCTTCTTCAGGCAATACATTAGCCCTTTTATAGGTTATTTCATCGTTATCATACGATGGGGCTATCCAATTACCAATTAATAAATTATCAGGCTCTAAAACAGGAATTGAGTCATCATCTGAACATTGCATATTCATAAAACACAATACAACGGAAAGAGCAAATACAATCTTTTTCATAAATGGGGATTTTAATAGTTATTTTTTTTAATAGATACAGAAAGAGTGCTTTGGTTGCGTAAATCGCCTTATTATTCCACAAAATCGAACATAAATACAGCCTGTCACTTTGTCACAAAACACAAATAAATTGTATCTTTGCACCTGCCTTTCGGCAGATGGGTACGAAAATTGACTGGTTATAGTTTCGATATACTATGGAGAAAATTATAGATGAAAATAAACAGGGTGAATCGCTCATCCTTGAACAAAAAGAAAACAATAAACGTAAACTTTTTATTGAAAGTTATGGCTGCGCCATGAATTTTAGCGATAGCGAAATAGTAGCTTCAATAATGGCCGACCAAGGGTTCAATACCACTCAGAATTTAGAAGATGCCGATTTGGTTTTGGTAAATACCTGCTCTATTCGAGATAAAGCAGAACAAACCGTACGTAAACGTTTAGAAAAATATAATGCTGTTAAAAAGTCTCATAACCCTAAAATGAAAGTAGGTGTTTTAGGATGTATGGCAGAACGACTAAAAACCAAGTTTCTTGAAGAAGAAAAAATTGTTGATTTGGTTGTTGGACCAGATGCCTATAAAGACTTACCAAATCTTTTGGCTGAAGTAGATGAAGGACGCGATGCTATAAACGTCATTCTTTCAAAAGAAGAAACCTACGGCGATATTTCTCCTGTACGTTTAAACACAAATGGCGTTACGGCATTTGTTTCCATTACTCGTGGTTGTGATAATATGTGTACTTTTTGTGTGGTGCCTTTTACACGCGGACGTGAGCGCAGTAGGGATCCACAAAGTATTATAGAGGAAGTCAATGATTTATGGAACAGAGGATTTAAGGAAATTACCCTACTTGGTCAAAATGTAGACAGCTACCTTTGGTATGGTGGCGGATTGAAAAAAGATTTCGATAATGCAAGCGACATTCAAAAAGCAACATCTGTAAACTTTGCTAAACTATTAGAGCTTTGTGCCAAAGCGCAACCAAAAATGCGAATTCGTTTTTCAACATCGAACCCGCAAGACTTAACAATCGATGTGGTTGAAACCATGGCGAAGTACAACAATATTTGTAATCACATTCACCTTCCTGTACAAAGTGGCAGCGATCGTATTTTAAAAGAAATGAATCGTTTGCATACACGCGAAGAGTATATTGACCTAATCGATAATATTCGCAGTATTATTCCAAACTGTGCTATTAGCCAAGACATGATTGTTGGTTTCCCAACAGAAACCGAAGACGATTTTAAGGATACCGTCTCGTTAATGGACCATGTAAAATATAACTTCGGGTATATGTTCACATATTCTGAACGCCCAGGAACTTTAGCAGAACGTAAAATGGAAGATGATGTGCCAGAGAATGTGAAAAAAAGAAGACTGCAAGACATTGTAGATTTACAGCTTAAACACAGTGAGATAAGAACCAAAGAAAACCTTAACACGGTTGTTGAAGTTTTAGTTGAAAAAGAGTCTAAAAAATCGAACGAACAATGGTCTGGGCGTACTCCACAAAATCTGGTAGCAGTATTCCCTAAGGCACATTATAAAGTAGGTGATTTTGTAAATGTAAAAGTAACAGATTGCACCAGTGCAACACTTATTGGTGAAGCTATTGGGTATTCTGAAAACAATTAAAAACAATGGCAGAATTCAACTTTAACAATAAAACATTTTCGTTAATAGAAAACTCTGAAAATGGAAAAGTGAATTCTGAAACTATTTTTAAATATAAACAACAGAATAACTTGGTTACTGCTGAATATTATGGTGGCTCCATAAAATATGGTAGTATAATTGCCAATTTAAAAAATAACGAACTCGATATGTTGTACCAATGCATTACAACAGAAAATGAACTAAAAGCAGGAAAAGCTATTGCCAAAATAAGTTTAACAAATAGTAACAAAATAAAACTTAAACTTAATTGGGAATGGTTAGGAAAAGGAAATGAAAGTGGTGTTTCTGAATATATCGAGCATTAAAACAAAAATCCCGCCCCGCTAACAAGAGGTACGGGGATGAAAAAATATATTAAATGGAATCAATTCAATCTATAAAACAACGTTTTGGTATTATTGGTAATACACCATCGCTAAATCGTGCTATTGAAAAAGCGATTCAGGTAGCCCCTACCGACATTTCGGTTTTGGTTACTGGAGAAAGTGGCGTTGGAAAAGAAAGTATTCCAAAAATAATCCATCAACTGTCCCACAGAAAACACAATAAATATATTGCCGTAAACTGTGGCGCAATCCCAGAAGGCACCATAGACAGTGAACTTTTTGGTCATGAAAAAGGCGCTTTTACAGGAGCAACACAAACCCGAGAAGGTTATTTTGAGGTTGCCGATGGTGGTACAATTTTTTTAGATGAAGTTGGAGAGCTTCCTTTAACGACTCAGGTACGTTTATTACGTGTTCTGGAAAATGGGGAGTTTTTAAAAGTGGGGTCTAGTAAAGTACAAAAAACCAATGTTCGTATTGTGGCTGCAACCAATGTTAATATGTTTGAAGCCATTGATAAAGAAAAATTTCGTGAAGACCTTTACTATAGACTAAGTACGGTAGATATCCATTTGCCTCCTTTACGCGAACGCCAGGAAGACATTCATTTGCTGTTTAGAAAGTTCGCTAGCGACTTTGCGCTTAAATATAAAATGCCAACGGTTAAGCTAACAGATAATGCTGTTCGCATACTAACAAAACATCGCTGGGGTGGTAATGTGCGTCAGCTTCGAAACATAGCAGAACAACTCTCTGTATTAGAGCAAAATCGTACCATAAGTGCTTCAACACTTCAAGGTTATTTGCCTACTTCCGGAACTAATTTACCGGCAGTTATTAAAACATCAAAATCTGAAAGTGATTTTAGTAGCGAACGTGAAATTCTATATAAAGTCCTTTTTGATATGAAAAGTGACTTAAACGACTTGAAAAAGCTCACCATGGAGCTTATGAAAAGTGGCAATACTAAAGATGTTGAAAAGAACAACGAAAGCTTAATTCAGAAGATTTATGGCAACGACGACAAGGATGATGCAAGCTACGAAGAGCCTATAGAAAATAATGAGGTAATCTCAATTCCAGAACATACTTCTAATGAAGTTGAAATAGTAGATATTCAAGACAAGTACCATTTCGCTGAAGAGATTGAAGAAGAGGAAACTTTATCGTTACACGACAAAGAATTGGAATTAATAAAAAAATCGCTTGAACGTCACAACGGAAAGCGTAAATTAGCTGCTGCAGAGCTAGGTATTAGCGAACGCACATTATATAGAAAGATTAAACAATATGATCTTTAAAAAGTTAGTGGCGTACAGTTGTCATTTTCTGTTTAAATTGCAACAATACTACTAACTTATCGTTTTTATAGTTATTAATTAAATGTCCCACTGAGTGACTAGTACCGAGCGTAGTCAAAGTGTTTATAAATATTTAGATGAAACATATAAAATATATCCTTTTATTGATAATAACTACAACGTTTGTAAGTTGTGGATTTTATTCCTTTACAGGAGCATCGATTGCTCCAAACATTAAAACATTTCAAGTTAATCGTTTTGAAAACACATCCATATTAGTTGAACCTGGATTGGAACTCCTTTTTCAAAATACCCTTCAGGATTTAATACAAAACCAAACCAATCTTAGCCTTGTTAATTCTAATGGCGATTTGGTGTACGAAGGCGAAATAACAACCTATAGGGTTTCTCCAACTACAGCAACATCTCAAAATACTGCTGCTCAAAACAGACTAACAATTGGTGTTAAATTACGCTTTTACAACAGGAAAAATGAAGAAGATGATTTAGAACAGAGCTTTTCATTTTTTCGAGACTTCGGCGGAAGTTCGCAACTTGATGGTTCGCTAAAGGACGAGGTTCATGAAGAAATTTTCGAGCGTATAACACAAGATATTTTTAATGCAACTTTAGCAAAATGGTAATCTAATGAACTCTAAAGATTTCGTAAACATATTACAGCACCCGCAAACTATAACGCGTCAGCAAACCGAAGCTGTAAAATCTGTTATCGATGAGTTTCCATATTTCCAATCGGCTCGTGCCGTATACCTTAAAGGCTTAAAGAATGCTAGTAGCTTTAAATATAATCAAGAACTTAAAACAACTGCTGCCTACACAACAGACAGGAGTATTTTGTTCGATTTTATTACATCGGAAGCATTCATTCAAAATGAAATTTCACAATTCATAAAACAAAATACGACACACTTAAAGGATGTAGAAGTTACTGTAGAAGATATTTCGGTAAACAAAAATGTGACAATAGATCATATTTTAAAACAGCAAATCAACGATACTCAAGGTGTACTGGATCCGGCATTATTCCAACCTAAAGAAGAACGCCCTCAAAAAACACCTTCGTTTGTTTTAGATGAATCTGAAGAAATTGAAAATGTTACCGAAGAAACAAAACCAGTTTCTGAAGAAACACAACCAACTACAGAGGAACCACAATTAGCTGCCGAGGAAACAAAAACACAGGAAACCTTGGTTAGTGATATCTTAAACCTGGGCAGACCGCTTGAATTCAATAAAAAAGAAACACATTCTTTTAATGAATGGTTAAAGTTAACATGCCTTAAACCCATTGACAGGGATCAGGATAGTGACACAAAAGCCCCCCCTGCTCCATTATCTTTTGAGCCAGTATCTTCCGAACAGGTTGCATCTAAAACAGAACCTCCTAAAAAAGAAGACAAATCTTCTGAGGAGCTAGATAAAGCTAAAAAGTTTGAGCTTATAGATCAATTTATAACGAAAAACCCGAAGATAAATCCTTTTAAAGCTACCATTACAAAAGGCAATCTTGCAAAAGCGCAAATGATAAAGCCGGAAGCCTTAATGACTGAGACTTTAGCTCGTATTTATGTGGAGCAAAAAAATTACAAAAAAGCAATTCAATCTTATAAGATTTTAAGTTTGAAATATCCAGAAAAAAGTGGTTTCTTTGCAGACCAAATCAAAGCGGTAGAAGAATTACAAGAACAAAATAAAATATAATAATGAGTACGTTTACAATATTTTTAGTATTAATTGTGGTAGTAGCATTTTTACTAATCGTAGTAATTATGGTTCAAAACCCTAAAGGAGGTGGATTATCATCATCTTTTGGCGGCGGTGGTACACAACAATTAGGTGGTGTAAAAAAGACAACCGACTTTTTAGATAAAAGTACATGGACTTTGGCTACCCTATTACTGGTGTTAATATTAGCTTCTAATGTAGCTATTAACAAAGGTGGAGAAAGTTTAGATTCTAAAGCATTAGACGAAGATGCAACAACAGCACCTGCTCCTTTGCCTACTCCAGCGCAAACAACCGATGACGCTGCAACAGCAACACCTGCAGAAGATGACTCTACAGGAGAATAATTTATTCGATAAAAGAAACAAAAAATGCCAACTTTTAAAGTTGGCATTTTTTGTTTCTGCCTATGCATTAAGTTCGTCTGCAAGTTTGTCAGTTCTTAAGGGTTGGCATATTTTTAGTATAGTCCTTAATCATTAAAAAAAATATAATTAATTAAAAAATAAAACAAATGGCATTAAACATTAAACCATTAGCAGATCGTGTTCTTATTGAACCTGCTGCAGCCGAAACTACAACGGCATCAGGGATTATTATTCCAGATAACGCTAAAGAAAAACCACAAAAAGGAAAAGTAGTAGCAGCTGGAAAAGGCACAAAAGATGAACCTATTACTGTAAAAGTTGGTGACACTGTTTTATACGGAAAATATGCTGGAACCGAACTTAAACTAGAAGGCAACGATTATTTAATTATGCGCGAAAGCGACATTTTAGCTATCATTTAATAGCAAATTCTGTCATTCCTGTAACATGTGCAGAACTCGTTTCAACAAGAAAGGCAGGAACCTCATAAAAAAACTAAATTTTCATAAAACTTAGATTCCTGCTTTCGCAGGAATGACAAAAAATAATTAAAAAATGGCAAAAGATATAAAATTTGATATTGAAGCACGTGACGGATTAAAACGCGGTGTTGATGCATTAGCCAATGCTGTAAAAGTAACTTTAGGTCCTAAAGGACGTAACGTAATTATTAGTAAATCTTTTGGAGCACCACAAGTAACTAAGGATGGTGTATCTGTAGCTAAAGAAATTGAGTTGGAAGATCCACATGAGAACATGGGAGCTCAAATGGTAAAAGAAGTTGCTTCTAAAACCAACGATTTAGCAGGAGACGGTACAACTACCGCTACTGTTTTAGCACAAGCTATCGTAAAAGAAGGTTTAAAAAATGTTGCTGCTGGCGCAAATCCTATGGATTTAAAGCGTGGTATCGACAAAGCGGTTAATGCCATTACTGCAGATTTAGATTCGCAATCTAAAAAAGTGGGTAATTCTTCTGAAAAAATAAAGCAAGTTGCTGCAATTTCTGCAAACAATGACGATACTATTGGTGAATTAATCGCTAAAGCATTTGATAAAGTTGGTAAAGAAGGTGTTATTACCGTTGAGGAAGCCAAGGGTATGGATACTTACGTAGATGTTGTTGAAGGTATGCAATTCGATAGAGGATACTTATCTCCTTACTTCGTTACAGATGCAGACAAAATGATTGCTGATCTAGAAAACCCATACATCTTATTATTTGATAAAAAGATTTCGAACTTACAGGAAATTTTACCAATCTTAGAACCTGTAGCACAATCTGGTCGTCCTTTATTAATTATTGCTGAAGATGTAGACGGACAAGCTTTAGCTACTCTAGTAGTTAACAAATTACGTGGAGGTTTAAAAATTGCTGCTGTAAAAGCACCAGGTTTTGGAGACAGACGTAAAGCTATGTTAGAAGATATTGCTATCTTAACTGGTGGTACTGTTATTTCTGAAGAAAGAGGATTTACTTTAGAGAATGCAGACTTAAGTATGTTAGGTACTGCTGAAACGGTAACGGTAGACAAAGACAATACAATGATTGTTAATGGTGCTGGAATTGCTAAAGATATTAAAGCCAGAGTAAACCAAATTAAAGCTCAGATAGAAACTACAACTAGCGATTACGATAAAGAAAAACTACAGGAACGTTTAGCTAAACTAGCTGGTGGTGTTGCTGTTCTTTACGTTGGTGCTGCTAGTGAAGTGGAGATGAAAGAGAAAAAAGACCGTGTTGATGATGCTTTACATGCAACCAGAGCTGCCGTAGAAGAAGGTATTGTTGCTGGTGGTGGTGTTGCCTTAGTAAGAGCAAAATCGGTATTAGAAAAGATCACTACTGAAAACTTAGACGAGGTTACAGGTATTCAAATTGTAGCTCGTGCTATTGAAGCACCTTTACGTACTATTGTTGAAAATGCAGGTGGAGAAGGTAGCGTAGTTATCTCTAAAGTTTTAGAAGGCAAAAAAGATTTTGGTTACGATGCCAAGTCTGAAGAATATGTAGATATGCTTAAAGCAGGTATTATCGATCCTAAGAAAGTAACACGTATTGCATTAGAAAATGCTGCCTCTGTTGCCGGAATGATCCTTACTACCGAGTGTGCATTAATCGATATTAAAGAAGAAGCGGCTCCAGCTATGCCTCCAATGGGTGGCGGTGGTATGCCAGGCATGATGTAGTAGAAGGTACTTCTTAAATGATATTAAAAACGTCTCAATTTTTGGGACGTTTTTTTATGTGTGAGGGCGTCTAAAAAGTGCCATTCTGAATGGAATGAACCTGCCAACCAGCAGCTACGGTGTACCCACATCTTTTTAATCAAGACACGAATTACACAAATAAAACCTCAATATGATGGATAGCTCTCTATACTATTCATAATTACGAATCAGACTTTCAGTCTGTTTTTACAATCCAAACCCGATTTAATTCAATTATACCTTTGTACTTTAATTTATCAATAAGTAAACTCAAATTACTTATTTGTAAATAATTTATATTTAGAACCATTTGTGATAATTCGTGAAATTAGTGTCTATCTTTTTAGAATTATTATTTAACGTAATCTTGGATAAGAGAATTTATGTCGGTGTGTCCCAGACTTGTTTCAGAACTATTTTTTTACTGTCACAGTGCTCTCCTCTTTAAATTAAAGCCGAGAAATGAATTTCGATTTTGATAAAAATTGGAAGAAAGAGGCGTTTTATTAAAAATAACAAACATATATAACCCTCCGAATCCCGATCTCATCGGGATCCACCTCCCTTTTTAATAGGGAGGAACACCTTGAATTCTTAAGCAAGATTCACGTTATTTAAGCAACCATATTTGTGGGTACACCGTAGCAACCAGCAGGGGAATCTTATTAAATTATAACTATTTAATTTATAACAAATAAAATTCTTCGCTTGCTTCGACTATGCTCAGCACAAGCCGCTCTGAATGACAAAATAAGTTACTTTTTTAGACACCCTCTTTTTTGTTTATTTACAAATCACAGTCGAAGTATTACTAGTAACTTAATTTACATAGTCATTTGAAAAACAATATCCTGATAGACTTGAGCATTACCTTTCTTCAAGTATTTAACTTCCTCGCCTCCACCCATCGCTAAAACTGGTGTAAACGTAAAAATTTCATTTTTGATCAGTACTCCTTGTTCGGTAATAGCCTGATTAAACAAATCTTCTCTTAACCACTCTTTTCTATCCTCTTCATTCGTTAGAAAATCTTCAAAAAATGATTCTAGGCCCCATACAATGGTCTCTATTTTTCGGTATTGAATATCTATCATACAAACATCCTCATCTGTTTCTGTAAGCTTCCGATAGTAAAACAGCTCTCCAAAACCGCTAATTGCAAAAGGGACGTAATTTTCTACTTCCCGTCCTAACCAAGTCCATAACGACGGTTCAAAATCCTTTGGATTAATTAATTCTATTACCCCATTATTATATTTGGCATGACCGTTAGATCTCCATAAGTCAATTAACAATTGAGGTACTTTTTCCTTATATTCTTCTATAATGTCTTCAGAAACTGGAGATACGTTTTGTTGTGGTTTAAATAGGTTTGTGAATTTTTTCATAATACATGTGTAGGTCTTATAAATCTCATGGGAGGCTTATTTGTTGATTTCTTTGTAAGTCAATAAAAATGGCACACTACATGGTGTCATGGCATGCGGAAACGAAGGTGTAATTTCAATTCCTCTTTCGGTTAGTACCCAATTTGAATATTTCCACCAGCTATCATATCCACTATCAAAATAGTCACATTGTTTATCAATATCAGGGTCGTCTTGATATTTATTCTTTAGTACCGGGTAAAAATCCAATTCAGGATATACATCACTAATTTCTTTTAATGCTTTTATTTTAACTAAATCGTAATTAAACGTTTTAATACCATGATTGGGATGTGCCCCGCCACAATAACTTGATGACGTTTCGGTGAAACATAAATAATTCTCAGATATTAATTCTATCTTCAAATTCGTTTCGAGATAATCACAATCTAAAAAGGTTTCGGCATTGGAATAGTGCAGGGTATCGAGCTTCTGATTAAAAAACAAGCGCTGTTCTTTTGTAAAACCGTTACCAAGCCTAAAGAAAGACATGTTAGAATACTTTTCCTTAAACCAAACCAACTCTTTATTTTTAAATTTTTGAACACTATCTCTAATAAACTTAATTTTCCCTTTTTTCAAAGCATAAAAGTCTGCTTCTGTTTCTATGAGATTGACCTTTAGTTCTTTTTTACCGTTTTTCCATGTTCCAACCAAATGATTACCTTTTACTTGAAGCTCAAAAAGTTCTTTTTTTTCTGATTTTTCACTAAAACGTTGGTAGAGGATAATTTGAGAATCATTCTTTTGTCCTTCAAGTCTAATATTCTTTAATCTACTACCGTAAAAGTAAACACCTTCAATATTTTCATCTTTAAACTGGTCGATTTCAAGAAACACATCATATTCACCTATTTTTCCCTCATATGTTTGGGAGTAAACAATAGTTGAAATAAACAATAGAATTAGTAGGTGGGTATTTTTTTTCTTTATCATAGGT
The DNA here is from genome assembly GCF_002886045.1 of Flavivirga eckloniae. NCBI lineage: Bacteria > Pseudomonadati > Bacteroidota > Flavobacteriia > Flavobacteriales > Flavobacteriaceae > Flavivirga > Flavivirga eckloniae. The sequence continues at coordinate 2,089,081 of NZ_CP025791.1, forward strand.
TAATTTATATATCGTCAAGTTATGTGTAACAACAAATATTATAACTAATTTATCTCCTTTAATACACTATTATTTTCACTCTCAATTGGAGGTGGGACAAGATGAGCGTGTTCAACGTCATATACTTTTCCCGACACCTTTTTTATTTTGTAAAACGATTCTTGAAATTCTGAAACCACACTAACATCATAATAGCTTTTGTGTTCACGAATTACCATATCATCTTCAAAACTTGATATATCTGAAATTCCTCCTACCTCATCATTTTTATTAATTGCTTTTATAACAAATTCAATACTAGCTTGTGCTTCTCTTGTTTGTTTATAAAATGGAATGGTCTTCTTTTTACAATCTACTAAACCATTAGAAACCGGATTATAAACTATGATACCCTCTAAAAGGTTTACGTTTAAATCAAAATAAAACTCAGATTCTATTGGAAGGTACTTTATAGGGTTTCTAAATGAAACATAGACTTCCCTTCCATCTGTCTTTACTTTAATTTTAGCAAAATTTTCAATAGCTACTTCCCTATCTATCAATTTTAATGCCAATTGAGCAATAGAATCTTTTCCCAGTTTTACAATGTCTTTTACATCCTTATTCATATTAATCTCCTGAGAATGGCACAGGTTAAAAATTAGGATTAATTGAAACAAAGTAGCTATTTTAATAGTTTTTATCATTAATCCAGTTTGAGAGTTTTACAGTTTATCTCTTTTAACAATTTCTTCAGTTAGAGTATCGTAAATTAAAATCCCTTGGGTTTCGTCGTCGAGTTGTGCCACCAAATCGCCTTGGTTGTTCCAAACAGAAGACTTTCCTACACATGCGTTACCACCGGACATCCCTACATAGTTCGACATAAATGCCGTCATTTTATATTTTCTAGCAGTTTTCGAGATCCTGTCAATATCTTTATGAATGCTATCTATGGAATTCAATACACTAGCTATGTAAATATTCGCGCCTTGACTGTTAGCGTATTCAGAATGCTCTAAAACAGAAGTTTCATAGCATATTGCCAAAGCTATTTTATTGTTGCCTTCTTCTAAAAAGATTTGATTATTACCAACTGTAAATAAATCTGCCTCGCCCGGATGCAGATGTTGTTTCGAATAAAGGGTTCTTGGCTTATTGGGTTGAAAAATAAGCATGCTAATCAACACACCATCGGTGCTCTTTACTGGAATTCCGACCCCTATAGTAATATTGTTTTTATTACTGATTTCCTGAAATTCATCAAATCGCGAATCATCCTTATTTGTAGCCAAATCTTTTGCTAATTCTGGCTCATACCCTGTTAAGGATAGTTCGGGAAAAACAATAATATCTGATTTATTAGAAACTGCGATATTAATAATGTTTTTATGAATTTCGATATTCGCTTGAATATCTCCTTTAATTGGTTTTGTTTGGGCAATACAGATTCTCATAATAGGTTAAATTTTAAAGTTTGGGCTCTAAACAAAGACAGATAATTATGCTTTTATGCTACTTTTCCATCCTCTATTTTAAAAGCTTTAAGCGCTTAAACAATATATATTATCATTAAATGTTACACTCATAAAATTATGTAAAACAAATATAATTTTTAATTAAAAGACCTCCCATATAAATGAAAGGTCTTTACTTTATTGGGTGAATTCTTTGGGTTTTAACTTAGAATTCAATCTCTTTTGTAATTTCTAATATCCTGGGTTTTGAGAAATATCCGGGTTATTATCTAACACTGTTAAGGGTATTGGTAAAACAAACTGATAATTTTGAATTTGAAGTTCATCCTCTGCTTTACTAAATCTTTTCATGATTAGAAATATATCCCCTTCGAGGCTAAGTTCTGTTTTATACTGTTCATATATTATATCTAAATCCACATTTACCAATTCAGTTTCTCCACTACGCTGTTTTAACATGTTTATATAATTTAAGGCAGCTCCTTGTCCTGTTGTATAATAAGCTGTTTCGGCACTAGAAAGAATAGTCTCGGTATAACGAATTACAGGAACAAAATCTCCTTTGGTGAAAAAAGTATTAAACTCTGTATAGTCTCCTTTTGCAAACCCCCAGAATATCTCGGTATTATCCTTCTGGAAATTTGTTGCAGTACTTAATGCATATGCTCCACCATTTATTATTTCCTGATTTACAGTATGAGCTTCTAAATAGTTTTCACTATACAGGTTTATTCTAGATAATATCCCTTGGGCAAATGTCTTGGTTACCTTATCTTCTAAAGAAGGCCAAGTTTCTGGAAGGTTCGGCATGGCTGCATTTACGTCATTTATTATCCATTGTACAACCTCCTCGTTTGTATTTCTTGCAGAAAACAAATTCCCTTCAAGCTCTTCAACAATAGGAATGCTATTAAACCACTCTAGGATCTTAAAAGCCGTGTATGCCCTTATTGTTTTGGCCTGAGCTATTAATTCGTTTTTAGAAAGCTCGTTTGAAACGTTTTTATCTGCGCTTAAAATAATCAGGTTCATTTTATAAATAATCTCCCAAGCATCATCCCATAGTTTGATTATTTTTTCATCGGATGGATTCTGTGTGTGCTCATAAATGCTTGACCAACTACTATCTGGCAAAGCTATTTGATTTGAATATACTGCATCGAACAAAAACTCAAACTGAATAAATTTGTCGAATTTCGGATAACAGGCATCCAATGAGTCATTAATAGCCGCTTCATTTGCGATTAAAGGGTCTACTACTGTACTTTCCAAATTTGAGAAAGTACCTCCATTGATTTTTATTTCCAAGTTATCTGTTTCAGATTTTAGTTCAACATCATACTCTCCAGAATAAACCGCTCCATCTTTTTGCAAAATAATAGTTCCCGACAGTCCTTTGTATGTATCAACTCCATTTGTATATTCAACTGTAGCCTTAAGCAAGGTAGACGGTTTCAATGGCTCATCTAATATGTTATACGCTCCTTTTAATGTATCGTTAGTTACAATTTTCACCTCCTTTAATCCATCAGTAAAAGTAATTAGCAGTTGTTTCCCTAAGACTTTAATAGAGCTCTCTGTTGGTGTAAACACCTCCCCATCTATAATAATTCTCTCGTCTTCAATCGGACTTGCATTATCTTTTTCGCAAGCCCACAAAAGCCCTACAAATACAAAAAACAGTAAATTTTTAAACTTCATTTTAATTTATTTAAGTTAATAGTAAAAAACACTTTAAGTAATTATAACATCCTGTAGTCTGTATTTTAAAAGACAAACCAACTAGATAATACTACGCTTGGAGGGATATGCTATACTAAAGAAAAGAGTTCCAGACATTAATTAATTGATTCAAAAATAGGGAAACCTGATGCTCATACTTGGTATAGACTGTTATAATCGATAAATGACAAAACTAATAATCGATGAATTGTAAATCGTAATCATTTGCTAATAATGGGTTTTGCTTAAAAATAGTATACTTGGAAACAAAAAAGAAGCTACCTAAAAAAGACAAATAACATTGAATGTTCGATTGAGCACAGACGAAGTACTCGAGGAGACATTACATCAATATTTTACACTGGATAAAATTTTTATTGGATGTCTCGAACTTGATAATAATTAAGCTTTTTTAAGTAGTCCTTTTTCGAGACTTTAGTATTTAATTTTAGTGCTTATGACCATCGCCATCTTTATGTTCTTCGCCTTCTTTATGATCATCAACTATTTCCCTATCTCTATATTTACAACAAGGATGCACAGAAGCATAAGCTTCATCTGTAGCTTTTAGTTCTTTGGTATCATGACCTACGGCCACAATACTATTTTGTATGGTCTTTAAATCGGTTTTTCGTTCGTCAAAAATCAATTTCAATTCATGGGTTTTCACATTCCAAACCGCAGACTTAACGCCTTTGGTATTCAGGCTTGCTTTTTCGATTCTGGTTTTGCACATTAGGCAAACACCATCAACTTCTAAAGATGCTCTGGCGTTTTTGTTTTGTGCAAATGATACTGTTGTTATTAATACGGTTAATACTGTTATTATTTTTTTCATGATTCTGTTATTTTTTTCATTTCCATGTATGTGGAAATCTGTTCTTTTATTCTTTTAGTGTCATTGCGATACTTAGCAAAAGTCGTAGCTGTTTATTTAATTTAAACGATTCTTCACTTCGTTCTGAATGACAAGTCTTTTACTTTGTCTGGTTGAATGCAATCTAAAGACTTAATTGAGCTCGACCACACATTTAGTTTCTATTCATGAGATTTCTGCCTTCGCAGGAATTTAAATTTTAAATCGCAATCCTGCGTAATACATACTTCCAAAAATAGGACCATATACAAATGTGGTATCAAAATTCGAACCAAATGGGTCGTCTGCTCCCAAAATGGGGTTAGACTGTCTCACATTTGTAATGTTTTCACCTCCTAAATATACTTCAAATTTAGGAGAAAACACTTTAGTTATTTGCGCATTTAATGTTGCCAATGTTGGTGTTTTATCTGGTAATTGATACTGTACCGGATTCGTTTCTGTTGAAGAAAAGCGCTGCTCTCCCAACCAATTATATGTTGCATCAAATTTCCACTGTTGCCCTTTATCTTGTTTACGAGTCTCATAAGACGCATTTGCAAATAAACGATGTGTTGGCACTAATGGTTTTGATAACTTACCAGAATTATAATCTGTTTTAACATCATAATATTTATAAGCCATTCGCAAATCGAAATGCTCAAACACATTATAGTTTAGTTCCGCCTGAAAACTATTGGCGTAACTATCACCTTCTAAGTTATAGAAACTCACTTCTTGCGGATTCTCATAATCGACCACCACCTGATTTTTAAAATCGGTTTTATAAAAATCTAAAGTAATATCTGCCTTTCTTCCAAAAAGATTAAATCCTTGTAAATAAGATACACCATAATTCCACGCTATCTCTGGGTTTAAACCATAAATAGCCCCTCCTTGCCTCCCCAAAGGGGAGGAACTTGTTATCCTAATAGCTCTTGAGGTTGAAAACAGCTGTTGATTTTCGGCAAAAATATTAGCACTTCGTTTTCCGCGTCCAAAAGATGCCCTTAACGCTGATTTTTCCCAAGGTGTGTAACGCACATGAAAACGAGGTGTTACAAATGTGCCTAATAAATTATGGGTGTCTACTCGGATACCTGCTGTTAAATTCAGCTTATCTAAATTATCGTAATTGTATTCGAAAAACGCTCCAACCGAATTCTCCGTTCTTTCATAATCGGCAGTATTAACAAACTCGTCATAATGATCGTAAGTATAACTCACACCTGTTTTAATCTTGTGTCTGGAATCGCTAATTATAGAATTATAAATAGCATTAGCATATAAACTATTATGGGTAATATCATATTGATTCAGTCCAAAATAAGAATCTTGTTTATGACTACTAAAGGCCGTTTGAACGCCCAAACTTTGGTACGGAATTTCGGGATTCACATAACCTAATTTAGCTGAAACTTCGTAACGTCTCGTATCAATTTCACTTCCCCAAACTCTCGTTGTCAACTTATCTGTATCTGGGTTAAATCCAAGCTGTCCTGTTTGCTTCTCATCATTTAAAAACTTTAAGTTGATAAAACTAACAAAACCTTTTTCGGCATTGGTATATTGCCAACGGTTCATAATATTAATCTGATTATACTTAGGCATATCTAAAAAACCATCGTTATTAACATCATGTTCTTTATTATGAGTATTCCCATGTAAATACAACCCTGTATGCCACTTATCGCTCACTTTAGTATTGATGTGCGTGTTTAATTCTAATCGCTCACTACTTGCTCCATACAAATTCACAAATAACTTATCATCAGTAGCCGGTTTTACCAACTCTGCATTTATTTGTCCTGCAATGCTTTCGTAGCCGTTAACAACACTTCCTGCTCCTTTGGTTATCTGTATACTCTCTACCCAGGTTCCAGGTATAAAACTCAATCCGAAAGCTTGCGAGGCACCACGAATGGACGGAATGTTTTCGGTAGCAATTAAAATATACGGACTATTGAGTCCTAACATTTTTATTTGTCGTGTTCCAGTAACTGCATCGGCAAAGTTCACATCAATGGACGGATTGGTTTCAAAACTTTCAGACAGATTACAACAGGCAGCTTTTAGCAACTCATCACTACTTACCGTAAATACATTTGCCGCTTGTAAATATGACTTTGCGGTTGCTTGTTTTCTGGAATTTATGGTAACGGCATCTAAATTATCGGTTGGTTGTAACCAATGGCGCACCATTTTAGGCTCTGTAACCGTTATGGTATCGGTTTTATACCCAACATAACTAATTACCAATTGTGTATACTCGGCTTTATACGGCAGACTAAACTTTCCATCGATATCGGTTACAACACCAACAGAAGTATTTAGCCAATACACATTTGTCCCTGGCAAGACAATGGGATCATTTTTTTCGTTTGCTTCCATGATCACCCCATTAATTCTATCTTGGGATAATAGCATCATTGGAAGCATTAATAATATATAAAGTATGTGTTTCATTTAATTGTAGGTCTTAACAAGCATAATAATTGCCATAACAATCATAATGCTATTTTCTATAAACGTTGCTTTGGTCATAGGGAGTTTTAGGGCCGTTCCTAAACAAGCGCATTGAATCGTTTTTTTATTTAAGAGTATTTTTATAACTCCAATGGTTGTTATTCCTAAAATAACCAATGTGATTATTAAGGCTAATGGTATTTGAATGCGCATTAAAAACATGATTCCTAGCGCTAATTCAATAAACGGATACGTCCAAGAATAAACCGGCATGACTTTAGCTAAAGGATCGTACATTTTAAAAGATTCTGGAAAACCTTTTAAATCTAAAAATTTAAAGAAGCTAAAAACGATGTAAAAAAGCCCCATAAAATCGAGCATAAATTCGGTTCCGTTCCAGGGTTTATAATTTAATAGGACTGCAGCAACTGTAATATATCCGAAAATTAAAAACAGAGGAAATAATTGTTTTAACTCAGATTTCTTTTCCTTTACTTCACTTGGTGTGGAAATGTTATTTTCTGAAATTGAATATTTATCTGGCAATGCTTTTTGAAATTCACTTATCGAAATATGGCTAGCCATTTCTATATGGGCTTCCGCCTTTTCTAAATCTACTGAAGCATTTAAAACACCATTAATAGCATTCAATTTGTCTTCCACTGAAGTTCTGCATCCATTACAGGTCATACCTGTAATTGTATATGTGTGTTTCATTTTGAAAAATAATTTGATTGAATAATCTTGATTACCCTTCCAACAAAGAAGGTAATCTGCTTAAACTCACCTAGAGTTGATGAGATTCCTACTGTAGTTCATCTTGAGCGAAGACGAAAGGCAGGAATTAAAAAATCAAATTATAAAAACTTGGTCTAGCACATGTATGTCAGTGACCAAATTGGGTGGAGAATAATCTTTATGAGGAATTATTAGCTTAGGTAAAGCTTTAAAAAGATTAATGTAAGTGTATGCAAAAGATGCAATAAACTGTTGTTGTTCAAAATCTAAATCTTCAAATGAAGAGAATTTTAACTCATCCTGACCTTCAATAACATCAACAACATCTTTACAACACTTTTTTTTCGTAATTTTTTCCAATGCAATTTCATAAGCTTCCATAGCACATTTATCTACTTCCGTAAAAACAGAAACATCTACCAAAACATCACCGCAGAAATGTTTTTCAATAGTAAAAGATACTGTTGAAAACAAAACCAGCAATGCTAAAAGTGCTGAAAAACCTTTATGTAATAACTTTTTTATCACGAAACAAAAATACAAAAAATTGAAATTGAAAGTATTTTTTTATTATATGATTAACACAAAACTGATCTTGATTTTTTTATTGAAACGAAAAATCAGGCTTTTTTGCCTGCCGGCAGACACATATTCCTAGACGAAGGCTTTTCGCACTTCATATAACTACGGGTCTTTAATTCTTTGTTTTTAGACCTGTCAGGTTTTAAAAACATGACAGGTCTCAGCCAATGGCAAAAGCGTTCAGGGTGACACAGCTTTTTCAGTGTAATCAATCATAAAATGCCAAGATGGGCTTTCTTTAATTTTTAAGCCTATGGTAATAAAAAGCAGGTAATAGCAGGAGTAAAATAATAGGCTGTATTAAAAAGCGACGCACATTAAAAAACAAATAATAATCTTCCTGCTTCGGATTGATAACGAAGTATAAATAAATTAAAAGCAAAACAACATAAGCCAAGGCAAAAACGACTATTGAAAATTTAATAATGCCTTTATCTTTAAAGAATACATATAAAATCCCTAACGAAATGACACTGTTTAGCACATAGCGTAATGTGGTAAAGCCTACTAACTTTAAAACTTCACGCCTTGGACTATCTATGTACAAATAGTCGTTTTGAAAAAACACCAAATATGGATCATAAAACAGTTCATTTTCAAAAAACCGAATTAAAATCAACAATCCGAACAACACCAACAACAGTGCGTATTTGATTAGTTTAGGCATTTTTATTTTTTAGTTTAGAGAATCGATTCACCCAAAAAATCCAAAGTAAAAAAACCAACCCGTAAATAATGGCAGGAAAAACTACTGCATGCAAAATTTCTTTGTGTTCAGGATAATGATATAACGCCATACTTAATACCGCAATGCGAATTAAATTAACGGCATAAATTAAAACACTACCGGAAAGTATAAATAAAAATGTTGTTTTTAATTTTCCGGAAAAAGCGATAACAAATGATATAAATAATATAACAACGCTTATTGAATTACAGCCCTCAATGACTCGAGCTAAATACTTGCCTTTTACAGTAACTTTCATAGATGGCTCATCTGGGTGCGGTAACACTAGAGCGTCATACCCAAACGAATTTAATAAAGATTCACTCTGTTTAGCCACCAAGTGTGTTATATAATCGGGGTAAAATTTCGATCCATCAGAAGCGTCTAAATACAGTTTATAAATCACAGAAAAAGATATATAAACCAATAAAAAAGTCAGGATAAACTTTATAACCGACTTGTATTTTACAAAGAGTGTATTCAAAATACGTTTATCTGATTTAATTTGGTTAAAATTATGTGAAACCGAATATCGAAATTACACCTTTTTAAATACTTTTGCCAAAACTTTTGGACTTATGATTTTTGATGACCTAAAACCTCAGGTAGAAACTATTGTTTTAAACACAGAAAAAACAGTAGACGAACGCCTTTTAAATATTTGCGAACTACTTGAAGCCCATATAGCATATTACAACTGGGTGGGGTTTTATTTTAGAAATGGCGATAAGGAAGAATTACACTTAGGCCCTTATGTAGGAGAACCTACAGATCATACGGTAATCCCTTTTGGAAAAGGTATTTGCGGACAGGTAGCTGTTAGCAACGAAAATTTCGTGGTTCCAGACGTCGCTGCTCAAGATAACTATATAGCTTGTAGCATTACCGTTAAAGCCGAAATTGTTATTCCAATTTTTGTAAATGGTGAGAATATTGGTCAGATTGATATCGATTCTAACACACCCGATCCCTTTACTGAAGCAGATGAACGCTTTTTAGAGTTTGTTTGTGCCAAGGTGGCGACTATACTTTCGTAAAGTTTTAAATTTAGTGTTTAGTTTGTAGTAACTAGTATGCAGTGATCAGTATTCAATATTCAGTATTCAATATTCAGTATTCAGTGGGCAGTGGGCAGTCTTTAAAACAATTCTAACCAGAGAACTTAATTTTTATTTTTTAAAGTTTATTTAAAATTAAATACAATATACTTATTAATAAACACCAAGATAATCTGCTCTAACTTCGGTTCACAATCTCCCGTCTTCAGTCATCAGTCTCCGGTCTTCTAAACAATTCCAATCACTAAACTTAATTTTCATTCTCTAAAGTTTACTTAAAACTAAACACACATACACTTATTAGTAAACATGCTCTAACTTCCGTCCAAAACCTCCCGTCTTCGATCTTCGGTCATCACTCTCCGGTCTTCGATCTTCAACCTCACCGAAACCCGAAACCTTAAACTCGAAATTTGAAATTCAACAGCCCCTTGTTAACAACTTCTCTTTTTAGTTAAAAAAACACGCTCTTTTTAGGCATTCTTAAGGCATTATTTTAGTTGAAATAATTACTTTTGCATTTTATTTACAAATTCAATGTAACTCATTGAAAAACAGCAAAAGTTTCAACCCCCGCCTAGCAGGGAACTAAAAAGACAAAAACTAGCATGAGCAACGAAAAAAACATTAAATCTGCATTAATCTCGGTATTTAGTAAAGACGGATTAGAACCTATTGTAAAAAAATTAGATGAACAAGGTGTTACCATATACTCTACTGGTGGTACTCAAAAATTTATAAATGATTTAGGTGTAGACGTTGTTCCTGTTGAAGATGTTACTTCTTACCCTTCAATTCTTGGTGGTCGTGTAAAAACATTACACCCTAAAGTTTTTGGAGGTATTTTAAACAGACAAAGCCACGATGGTGATGTAGCAGAATTGGCAGAGTATAAAATCCCTCAAATCGACGTGGTTATAGTTGATTTATACCCATTCGAAAAAACAGTTGCTTCTGGTGCCAATAATCAAGATATTATTGAAAAAATAGACATAGGTGGTATTTCATTAATTCGCGCTGCTGCTAAAAATTATGCCGATGTAATTTGTGTATCGTCTGTTGATGATTATGCTGAGTTTTTAGAACTTATTTCTGAAAATAACGGAACGATTTCTGAAGAAGACAGAAAACGTTTTGCAGGTAAAGCTTTTAATGTTTCCTCGCACTACGATACAGCTATTTTTAACTATTTCAACAAAGACCATAATGAAGCTGCCTTAAAAATTAGCGAAACAAAAGGAAAAGTATTGCGTTACGGTGAAAACCCACATCAAAAAGGGTTCTTCTTTGGAAACTTTGATGAGCTATTCACAAAACTTCATGGTAAAGAATTAAGTTATAATAATCTTTTAGATGTTGATGCTGCTGTAAATTTAATGCTCGAATTTAAAAACGATGCGCCAACTTTTGCTATTTTAAAACATAATAACGCTTGTGGTTTGGCACAACGCGACACTTTACACCAAGCTTACCTTGATGCTTTAGCAGGTGATCCTGTTTCGGCTTTTGGAGGGGTTTTAATTAGTAATACCGAAATTGATGTAGCTACAGCAGAAGAGATTCACAAGTTATTCTGCGAAGTTGTTATTGCGCCTTCCTTTTCGGCAGAAGCTTTAACCATTCTTCAAGGCAAAAAGAATAGAATCATGTTACAACTTCACGACATAGAATTACCTAAAATGAATGTTAGAAGTTGCTTAAACGGTGTGTTACTACAAGACAGAAATAACATTACAGATACCGTAGAAGGTTTAACCAATGTTACCAATTCGAATCCTACCGATAGCGAAATTGAAGATTTAATTTTTGCTTCGAAAATTTGTAAGCACACAAAATCCAACACCATTGTACTAGCTAAAAACAAGCAACTTTGTGCTAGCGGAACAGGACAAACAAGTCGTGTTGATGCACTGGAGCAAGCCATACATAAAGCGGGTACATTTAACTTTGACTTAAATGGTGCTGCTATGGCAAGTGATGCTTTTTTCCCTTTCCCAGACTGTGTGGAAATCGCAAAAAAGGCCGGTGTAACTGCAGTTATCCAGCCAGGAGGCTCAATAAAAGATCAGTTAAGTATCGATTATTGTAACGAAAACAACTTGGCTATGGTATTTACGGGTACACGTCATTTTAAACATTAAAAAATATACTTTTTTAGACATCTAAAAATCAATAAAAAGCGTATAACTAACTTATAGTATTTTTTAGTAAAATTTGAATACACTTAAAACCCATATATTTATCAACTTTTATTACATTTACGGAATTCGTTTTTTAAACCACTTAAAATTATTAATAGCGCATGGGCTTTTTTGACTTCCTAACCGAAGAGATTGCAATCGATTTAGGTACTGCAAACACACTTATTATTCATAACGACAAGGTAGTTGTAGATTCACCTTCCATTGTTGCACGTGATAGAATTTCAGGTAAAATTATTGCAGTTGGTCAACAAGCCAGTTTAATGCAGGGTAAAACGCATGAAAACATAAAAACCATTCGTCCATTAAAAGATGGGGTAATAGCAGATTTTGATGCGTCTGAGCAAATGATAAGTATGTTTATTAAAAACATACCGGCTTTAAAAAAGAAATTCTTTACACCAGCACTTCGTATGGTTATCTGTATCCCATCTGGAATTACAGAAGTAGAAATGCGTGCGGTAAAAGAAAGTGCAGAACGTGTAAATGGTAAAGAAGTTTATTTAATACACGAACCTATGGCTGCCGCTATTGGTATTGGCGTAGACATTATGCAACCTAAAGGAAATATGGTTGTGGACATAGGAGGTGGTACTACGGAAATCGCAGTAATTGCTCTTGGGGGAATTGTATGTGATAAGTCTGTTAAAATTGCGGGTGATGTTTTCACGAATGATATCGTTTACTACATGCGTACACAACACAACCTATATGTTGGGGAGCGTACTGCAGAAAAAATAAAAATACAAATCGGTGCTGCTACCGAAGATCTTGAGTTACCACCAGAAGATATGAGCGTTCAAGGACGTGATTTATTAACCGGTAAACCAAAACAAGTATCCATTTCGCACAGAGAAATTGCTAAAGCATTAGATAAATCTATCCTGAGAATTGAAGATGCCGTTATGGAAACTTTATCTCAAACTCCTCCAGAATTAGCTGCAGATATATACAACACCGGTATTTATTTAGCTGGTGGTGGTTCTATGCTACGAGGTTTAGATAAACGTTTATCTCAAAAAACAGATCTTCCGGTTTATATTGCCGAAGACCCATTACGTGCTGTAGTTCGAGGTACTGGTATTACTCTTAAAAATTTACCTAAATACAAAAATGTATTGATAAAATAGAGACACCCGAATAAGTCATGCAACAGATTATTAATTTCATAATAAGAAATAAAAACTTTTTGTTGTTTTTGCTGCTGTTTTCTATTTCAATTCTGTTTACAATTCAATCACATTCTTATCATAGGAGTAAGTTTATCAATTCTGCTAATTTCTTATCCGGTAGTATCCTTAATACTGCAAATAGTATAAGCACATATTTTAATTTAAAATCTCAGAATACGCTCTTATCGGAAGAAAACAAACGTCTAAAATCGCTTTTATACAATTTAAAGAATAGCACAACAACACAAGATACAGATAGTCTTAAACCATACTATTTTTCTAACGCACGGGTTATTCGAAACAACTATTCTGCAACCGATAATTATCTTTTAATCAATAAAGGAACAAACGACAGTATAAAACAAGATTTTGGTGTTGTAACCACTCACGGAATAGTAGGTATTGTAGATAAAACAAGTGGTAATTATGCTACGGTAGTTTCCATTTTAAACACAACCAGTTCTATAAGTTCGCAATTAAAGAAAACGAACCATTACGGTACATTGACATGGGATGCTAAAAATCCGGCGGTAGTACAACTTACAGATATTCCAAAAATAGCTAATGTTTTAGTTGGGGATACTATTGTTACTTCCGGACGTTCCTCAATATTCCCTAAAGACATAGAAATAGGCACCGTTAAAAACTACAAGCTTGATGCTGCCGAAAACTATTATGAGATCAATGTGCAACTTTTTAACGACATGACCAATCTGGAGCATGTGTATATTATAGAAAACATTAACAAACCTGAGGTTACTAATTTGCTAAATGAATAATATACTTTCCATTAATAGCATCCGTTTTGTAGTATTAATATTAATACAGGTTTTAATGCTCAATAACATTAACTTCTTTGGCTATATAAACCCTTATCCATACATTTTATTTATCATTCTATTTCCAGTAAAGAGCAATCGTGCATTAATTATTTTATCCGGATTCCTATTGGGTTTAATAATCGATATGTTTTTAGACTCCGGAGGTATTCATGCGGCAGCCTGTGTGTTTATAGCTTATGTAAGACCGGTTGTATTAAAATTTTCTTTTGGAACAATGTACGAACACCACAATATAAAATTTAGTGTTGTAGAATTTGGTTCTAAAATCACTTATATAACACTACTGGTTATATTGCATCACATCATATTATTCTCTTTGGAAATATTTAGCCTGCCAAGAATAATTTTCGTGCTTCAAAAAACGTTATTCTCAAGTATATTTACTATATTATTGTGTATGACAATAACTATTATTTTTAGTCGACAACCTAAATGAGACAGTTTTTACTATTCTTTTCAATAATATTTGTTGGTTTTTTATTTTTATCAAGACTCTTTTACCTTCAAATATATACTTCAAACGAACATGATTTGTTTGAAGACAATGCTATTAGAAAAGTATACGATTATCCGAAAAGAGGTTTTATTTACGACAGAAATGGCGAACTTTTGGTAGCCAACCAACCATCTTACGATGTCATGGTAATTCCTCGCGAAGTAGAACCATTAGATACGCTCGAATTTTGTTCGCTATTAAAAATTGATAAAGAGCAATTTATAAAAACATATAATAGAGCAAGACGCTATTCTCCCAGATTACCGTCTGTTTTTCTATCCCAATTATCAAAAGAAGATTATGCTGCTTTGCAAGAAAAAATGCGGAAGTTTGAAGGTTTTTATATCCAGAAAAGATCACTAAGACATTACCAAAGAAGTATCGGAGCTAATGTTTTGGGAGATATTGGAGAGGTAAATACCAGCGATATAAAAAAAGACCCCTATTACAAAATGGGTGATTTAAAAGGTAAACAGGGTATTGAGGCTTCTTATGAAAAAATTCTTCGAGGTGTGAAGGGCATTAAGTTTATTCAAAAAGACAGGTTTAATAGAAATATTGGTCCATACAAAGAAGGTGAGTTCGACACCATTCCAGAACAAGGAAAAGACATTACTATTACCATTGATGCTAAACTACAGGAATATGGCGAACTCCTTATGCAAAATAAACGTGGTGGCGTTATAGCTATCGAACCATCTTCGGGAGAAATACTGGCCATGGTGGCCGCCCCAACCTACGATCCTAATCTTCTAGTAGGAAGAGAACGCTCAAAAAATTTCATCAAGCTTAGAGATTCCATATCAAATCCATTATTTAACAGAAGTATACAAGGTGTTTACGAGCCTGGCTCTCCTTTTAAATTAATGAACGCCTTGATTGGTTTACAGGAAGGCGTTATAATACCCAACGAAACTGTTACTTGTTATGCAGGATATAAATATGGTAATCGTTTTATGAAATGCCATTGCTACATTGGCAGGCGCAATAATCTAATTACAGGAATACAGGAGTCTTGCAACGCCTATTTTTCGACTGTTTACAGAAAAATTTTAGATAAAAGCGGTAGTGCTTCAACAGGTATTGATACTTGGAGCAAGCATGCCAAAAGTTTCGGACTGGGCAATTTTTTAAACAACGATTTATTTGTTGGACAAAAAGGTAGAATTCCAGATAGAGCTTATTACAAACGCGTATATCCAAAAACGTTTTATTCTACATATACCATATCTAACGCTATCGGACAAGGTGAAGTTGCCACTACCCCCATTCAATTAGCCAATATGATTGCTGCTATTGCCAATAGAGGTCATTATTATACACCACATATAATTAAATCTATTGAAGATAAAACTTTACCTGAAAAATTCACAAAACCTAAATATACAAGTATTGACAAGGAGCATTTTGAACCTGTTATAGAAGGTATGCTACAGGTTTACAAAAAAGGAACAGCTGCCTCGTTACAAGTAAAAGACATAGAGATTTGTGGAAAAACAGGAACTGTTCAAAACTATGCTATTATAGATAGTGTAAAAACCGACCTAACAGATCATTCCATTTTTGTTGCTTTCGCACCAAAAGATGACCCAAAAATAGCTATTGCCGTTTTTGTTGAAAACGGATATTGGGGAAGTCGTTTTGCAGGTAAAGTAGCCAGTTTACTTATAGAAAAACACATAAAAGGACATATTACCAGAAAAGATTTAGAAGAATGGCTTTTAAAGCATAGTTTAGAAGACGAATATGCGAAGCCCTATTCTGGAGAGCCCTTTAAAATAAACGCGCAAACTAAATTGCAATTTGTTGAAGAACCGGAATATAAACGACTTAAACAGCAATTAATAAAATTACAAAACCCATAAGTTAATGGTTAGGGATACTAACAAAAATTATAAATTCGATTGGATAACTATTATCCTTTTTTTCTTGCTGGTCGGTTTTGGTTGGTTAAACATATTATCTGCTTCTTATACTAGTGGTGAAATAGACTACTTTACTTTTTCTCAACCCTATGGCAAGCAATCTGTATTTATATTACTTACTTTTTTTATCATTATTGTCATTCTAGGCATTGAAGCTAAATTTTATGAACGCTTTTCCAGTATTATTTATATCTTTTCCATGCTCTCCCTAATAGGGCTTTTTATTTTTGGCAAAAATGTTAACGGTGCTACATCGTGGTATGCTATTGGAAGCATGACCTTACAACCCAGTGAATTCGCAAAAGCAGCCACCGCTCTTGCTGTAGCAAAACAGCTGAGTGATTTAAACATGAACATTAATAGTATAAAGGATCAAATTCAAACCCTTATAATAATAATTATCCCAGCTCTTTTAGTAATATTACAAAACGACACCGGAAGTACGATTGTTTACGGCGCCTTCTTCTTTGTGTTGTACAGGGAAGGATTACCAAAGTATTACCTATCTATAGGTTTATCAGTAATTGTACTATCTGTTTTGGCTTTAAAATTCGGCCCTTTAATCACCTCGTTAATTGCTGTTGTTAGTCTTTCTGGTTTTTATTATTTCAACAGAAAAAAGTTTAAATTCTTTCAACTCCTTTTTGTTTTACTACTTTCCATAGGGTTGTCTTATGCTGTTAAAGCTTCTTATGACCATATTTTAAAACCACACCATCAAGATAGAATAAGTTTATGGTTACGCTTAGAAAAAGACCCTGTTAAGTTAGAAGCTATGAAAAAAACATTTGCCTATAACTTAAATGAATCTGAAAAAGCTATTAGAGAGGGCCGCTTTAACGGAAAAGGATTTATGGAAGGTACTAGAACAACAGGTAAGTTCGTACCGGAACAACATACCGACTATATTTTTAGTACGGTTGGCGAAGAGTGGGGCTTCTTGGGTAGCTCCTTAGTGGTTATATTGTTTGTACTCCTCTTATTACGCATACTACATCTCGCGGAATTACAAAAATCGCAATTCAGTAGAGCCTATGGTTATGGCGTGGCCTCAATTATATTTATTCATTTCCTAATTAACATTGGAATGGTCATGGGGTTAATCCCAACAATAGGCATTCCTCTACCCCTATTTAGCTACGGAGGTTCCGGGCTTTGGGCATTTACCATTTTAATATTCATATTTATTAAACTAGATTCTAACCGGATTAATGAGTGGTAGCCAAATGAAGTTTTGTAATGAAAAAACAATTCTAACAATCTTTATCTCATTATTCTTAATAGGGTGTTCTGGTACTAAAAGGATTAAAGAATATACTTTTTCTTCTAACGAAATTAATCTTATTAATAGTGCAGATAGTTTAACCCCCATGCGGGTCTTTAAAATAACCAACAAAAAAGATTCTCTTTTACTAAGAACAAAAAGCGGTTACATAAAACCCAATCCAAATAACAAAACATTACAGACTTTTATAAAAAGATTATATGTTACAGTTAGAGACAGCATGTCTATGGGTGTTGGCATTGCAGCACCACAAGTAGGCATATTAAAAAGAATTATTTGGGTGCAACGTTTTGACAAAGAAGAATTTCCTTTTGAAGTGTATCTAAATCCGGAGATTATTAAATCTTCAGAAGAAAAACAAACCGTTAAAGAAGGCTGTTTGTCTATTCCTGATCGAACAGAAACATTAAATAGCAGGTCACGATCTATAACTATTGAATACGACACTATGGATGGAAAACATAAAACCGAAACTGTTAAGGATTTCTCTTCGGTTATTTTTCAGCATGAAATAGATCACTTAAATGGTATTCTGTTTCTGGACCATTTACAAAAAGAATTTGTTGATAGTAAAAAAGACTAATAATTATTTTTTATAACCAAGTCTAGACAATATACCTTATAATTGTACATCCCTAATAACTATTATTACGTATATAACATATATCAAAAAAAATTACCTACTTATGAGAACTTTATTGAATACACTAGTAATATTATCAATTTTATTTTCAAGTTGCAGCAGTGACGATACGCCTCAAGAAAACCGAAGCGATTTAGAATCTTTACCAAAAGACTCAGGCGGCACACATAAAGCGCTCACTATTGGTGAATCCAATAAGTCTAATTTCGGGCATTATATTTATACTCCAAGCGGTCATGATAGTAACTCCCATGATTTCCCTTTACTTGTTTTCCTTCATGGTTCTGGTGAACGTGGTGATAGTGAAACAAATCCAGATATCTTAAAAAAGGTAGTAGTTAATGGCCCTCCTAAGCTTATAGAAAAAAACGAATGGTCTCCTAAATACCCAATGATTGTTGCCTCTCCTCAATTACCTTCTGGAAATTGGAATCCTGATGCTATTCATAATTTTATAACCTATTTAATAGAGAATTATAATGTTAACACGAAACGTATTTATCTTACTGGCTTAAGTCTTGGCGCTTTTGGATGTTTCAACTACGTTTCTAAATATGGACCAGATGCCTATGCTGCAGCTATTGTTCCGATTGCTGGAGGCGGAAACAAAAATTCCGGAGATAAATTCACTACCATTCCTGTTTGGGCTTTTCATGGAGATAATGATAATGTGGTTTCTCATATTAAATCTGTAGATATGGTAGATGCTATTAATAAAGAAAAACCCAACACACCTGCAAAACTAACCATTTACCCGAATGTTGGACACAATTCTTGGTCCCGAACCTATAATGCTAGTGGCATGGGAGATGAAAGTAATGAATATGATGCTTTTGATTTAAATATCTATGATTGGATGTTTTTATTTGAAAAATAATCATCCTTCAATGTCTGGCAGGTTTTACTTGTTGATCTCTAGCTTTTCGGCAAAATAATCACAAAAATCCTTCATAGTAGCCGTCATTTTTTCATCTTGAGTGGCTCTATTAAAAGTATTGCTCATAGCGACCAATGTTTGATGAAAAAACACCTTCATCTCATCTACCGGCATATCTTTGGTCCATAGATCAATACGTAAGGTTTCTTGTGCCTTAGAGTCCCATACGGAAAGCATCATGGCTTTGGCTTCCTCATTAGTAATACCACCATCTTCTGCCGTCCAAAGTAATTTCTCTGGTACTCGGTTGGCATCAAGTTCTACATTTAATTCTATTTTAGAGGTTGTATTATCAGACATTATTTTCGTGGTTTAAACTTTGAGTTATTAAAAATTTCTTCGGGGCTTGTTACAAGCATATCCTTTAGGCTTACTTCGTTTTGTTTCATATATGCTCTTACAATTTGCCATCCTATATATTGGCCTAAACGGCCTGGGGATTCACCATCAATACCTTCTAAATAAAATTTAGAAAACGGTGCAGGGTTTATAAATCTGCCCAGTAATTTAGTATCTGTGCTAAACAACAATTCACGCTCAACAAAATAACGCCAGATATAACTTTCGTTAGTAATAGTCCAATCTAACTGTTCTTGCGAATACCCGATGCGCTCGGCATCTGTTTTAAAAGGCACCACAGCATCCTTAAAATAATGCTGCTTTCCAAAATATATCATTTCGTCCAACAGGGTTTTATTCTGGTTTTGAAATATATACTTTTTGGCATATTCCTCTGCCAAATCAACTGCAATTTGCTCCTTCCTTAAATGCTCACTTATATACCTTGGAATGCTGCCATAAAACTCATGCTCGCTACCCAAATACGAATCTAAGGCCAATAATACAATAGTATCTGTAACGATAACCCGGCTTCTATAATCCACATCGTTGGTAGCAGTTATAACCCTTGGTAGATTAAACTCTGGAAAATAATATTTTAAATGATTAAATAAGGACTCTATTTCTTCTTCGGTATCATCAAAGTTTTTAAACGTTTTTTCAACCTCGTTAAACAAGTGTACCTGTAAAGTATCTTTTATTTTAGAAATCCAAAACGAGTCACTGTATTTTTTTGAAAACATAAAAGGATAGACTTCCTTTAGCTTAGGTAATTCATCTGGAGTAGTTTTAGCCAGTAATAAATCAAACCGCTCTATTTTAATATCTGTGCCTATTTTGGCTATCTCAACCTCAAGCTTATTCTCATCTTTACAGGAAATCGTAACCAATGATATTATTAAACACAATAATAAGTTCTTCATATAAAACTTACACGACATAAATTTTTATTAATTAGGTGTTTCGTTTATTTTTGTTTGCAAAGGTACTATATTCTTAAGATTTAAATTTATTTAATATGCAAACAGAAAAAGTTGTAGACTATATCGTTAATTGGTTAAAAGATTATGCAACAAACGCTGGTGTTAATGGTTTTGTAATTGGTATTTCCGGTGGTATAGATTCTGCCGTAACCTCTACCTTATGTGCAAAAACAGGCTTAAATGTACTCTGTATAGAAATGCCTATTCACCAAGCAGAAAGTCATGTAACCAGAGCACAAGAACATATAGCGCAGCTAAAAGGTCGGTTTGATAACGTGAGTGATACCCGTACCGATTTAACACCTGTTTTTGAAGAATTTAAAACCGAGGTCTTTTTTGACGGTGACCAAGCTACAATAGATATGGCCTTAGCGAATACCCGAGCACGGTTACGTATGACTACTCTTTATTATTATGCAGGACTTTATAAATTATTAGTTGCAGGAACAGGCAACAAAGTAGAAGATTTTGGTGTTGGTTTTTACACAAAATATGGAGATGGAGGTGTCGATTTAAGTCCAATTGCAGATTTATTGAAGTCTGAAGTTTACAAATTAGGAGAATTTTTACAAGTTCCAGAGTCAATTATGCAAGCCGATCCGAGTGATGGATTGTTTGGAGATGCCAGAAGTGACGAAGATCAGATAGGAGCATCGTATCCGGAGCTTGAATGGGCAATGAAAATGGACGCTGAGGGCAAAAACGCTAACAACTTCTCTGGTAGAGAGTTAGAGGTTTTTAAAATTTATAAACGCTTTAATAACGCCAATAAGCATAAGATGATTCCTATCCCTATTTGTGATATTCCTGACAATTTCCTGTAGATTTTGTAGGTTAATCAAAAAATCACTACATTTACGGCAAGCTTACTCTCTCAATTATAATACAATTCTAACTAAATATTATAAAAGCTTTATTATGATAAAATTATTAATAGCGGACAACCACCCGATCACAAGGAAAGGGCTTGAAGTACTTTTCTCAGCTTCATCAAACATTAAAATTGTAGGAAGCGTAGACGATGGAGATGCCATTTTGGAATTCATCAAAAAAAATCCAGTAGACATTATTTTAACAGAAACAGATTTCCCTAATTTAAATGGGTTAACTGTTTTACGTTATTTAAAACATGACTACCCGGACATTAAAACTATTATCTTTAGTAGTCAACCAGAAGAAGTTTATGCCATAAACGCCATTAAAGCCGGCGCGTCTGGATACTTAAACAAATCTGTTAATGTAATTAACATTAACGAGGCTATTTTAAAAGTGCACGATGGAGGGATTCATTTGAGTAATGAACTTACTCAGCAATTAGCATTTGGTAATAGAGTTAATAAAAGCGGAACTTTCTACAAAAAACTTTCAACCAGAGAGGCAGAAGTCTTAAAACTTCTAACTGTTGGTAGAAAAAACAAAGAAATCTCTAAAGAGCTTGATATTAACGAAAAAACCGTTAGTACTTACAAAGCGCGATTAATGCGTAAGTTAAAAGTAACTAACTTAGTTGACCTGGTTAATCAAGCCAAGCTTAGCGAACAATTATTATAGTACACGATTTAATTTTCTGGAGAGTAGCATTTTTAAGCCAGAATAGTCTTTGACTTCCTCAAGAACATTTTTATTAACATCGTTTTTACTTTGTAATGTTTCTTGTTGAAATTCTTTTACTTTTTGGTCTATTAAAAAACATCGTAGACTTAAAATAGTTTCACTAACTAATTGAGCAACACTATGTATTTTTTCTTTTGGAAAAATATTCATGCGTTTCCAATCATCTAAGGCATAACGTTCATCTTCCATTAAAATGGTTGTGATTTCGTTAGACATTTGATTGTCGACCGTGTTTATAAACGATTTAAGTTCAAAATCAGGATTCTGATTTAATGTATCTATAATAGTATAGTACAGTGTCTTAAATTGTTCATTAGAAAATTCCATTTCATCATCCTGAAGGTCTAGAAATATTTTTTCGAAGACCTTCGCTTGATGGATGACTGGCTCCAAAACCAACTCACCCTTATCATTTTCCTTCAACACTAAATCTTCAAAGTCCTCAACTTTGTTTCCATAAAGCAATAAAAGTTCAATAATTTTTCGTTCTAAAATATACTGTACATCAACTTTTTCAACTTGTTGTTGCTGATGTTTAATAACCTCAAACGCTTTATGGTCTTTTTTAAATTGTTTATTTTCTTCCTGGAATTCCTTTTTATTAATTTGAGCCAGTGTACTAAATAAAACGTCCTCGCTTATATCCATAATTCTGGCACATTCCTGAATATAGATTTCTTTCTTAATGCGATCTGGAATTTTAGAAATACTGTTTACTATATCCCTAACAGTATCAGCCTTTTTTATAGGATCGTTTTTAGTTTCTTCAAATAAAATAGACGCTTTAAATTGAATAAAATCTTTAGCATTTTCATTTAAATACGATGTAAGCTCTTCAAGTGTGTTTTGTTTAGCAAAACTATCTGGATCTTCGCCCTCTGGAAACGTACAAACCTTCACATTCATACCTTGTTCTAAAATAAGATCAATTCCACGTAATGAAGCTCGCATACCAGCAGCATCGCCGTCAAAAAGCACCGTAATGTTTTTTGTCAATCGGTTTATAAGTCTAATTTGCTCAGATGTCAAGGCTGTTCCAGATGAAGACACAACATTTTTTACACCCGTTTGGTGAAATTGGATTACATCTGTATATCCCTCTACCAAATAGCAATTATCCTCTTTAGCAATGCCTTGTTTAGCATGATATATCCCATACAACACATTACTTTTATGGTAAATATCACTCTCTGGTGAGTTTAGATATTTAGCGGCTTTTTTATCATTGGTTAATATACGCCCACCAAACCCTAAAACACGGCCGCTCATACTTTTAATAGGAAACATGACACGTCCTTTAAACCTATCGAAACGTTTCTCTTCTTTTACAATAGTGAGCCCCGTTTTTTGCAGGTAGTCTATGTTATAACCTTGTTTTAAAGCTTCGTCTGTAAAGGCTTGCCACTCATCAAGCGAATAGCCCAAATCAAATTTCTCAATAGTTTCCAGGGTAAATCCACGTTCTTTAAAATAACTTAATCCTATCGATTTTCCCTGATCGGTTTTATGTAGTATTTTTTGAAAATAAGTATTTGCAAACTCACTCACTAAGTACAAGCTCTCACGTTCGTTTGCTTGTTCCTTTTGTTCGTTAGATTGTTCGGTTTCCTCAATTTCAATATTATATTTTTTTGCAAGGTATTTTATAGCTTCCGGATAGGTAAAATGCTCGTGCTCCATTAAAAAAGATACTGCCGTCCCTCCTTTTCCTGTAGAAAAGTCTTTCCAGATTTGTTTTACGGGAGACACCATAAAACTTGGCGAACGCTCATCGCTAAAAGGACTTAACCCTTTAAAATTACTCCCTGCTTTTTTAAGATTTACAAAATCGCCTATAACCTCCTCTACTCGAGTGGCTTCAAATACTTGGTCTATAGTTGTTGGTGATATCAAACTATTTAGTTATCCCTGCAAAAGCAAGTTTTTTTTTTTTAATTAAAGCTAACATAAAAACAGATTTCCGCGGATGCAGAAATAGTCTTGTAAAAGTAATACAAACTATTGATATTAGAAACCTAAGATTTTTAGAATTTAATTCGACAAAATGTAAGAAATTCCAAAATATAGTGTAAATCATTTTAGTTTAACAATAACGATTTTGAACTATAACAATCTGTAATTATTTAACGAACCTTTATAGGCTCTCTATGTTAACCTTCCAATTATTAACCGCATGTAAATAGGCACTTGGCTCTGAATAGCCGAGAATAAGTGATATATCTTTCGTTTTTAAAAATTTTCCTTTTACTAAATAATTAGAAAGCTCATTTTTAATACTATTTACAATTTTTCTAAAGGACGTGCCTTCTTGTGCCAGTTTCCTTTGTATGGTTCTGTTACTCAACGGGAATTGCTTGGCAACCTGTTCAAAATTGGGTAGTTCGGGACAGCACATATTCAATACCATATTTTTTACCTGTAATGAAAATAACCCATCATTCGTTTTGTCATCCAGCATCATTAAAAACTTTGGCAGCAGATATTCTATTTCCTTAACACGCCGAGAATTTATTTCGGTTTTTAAAACCTCACTTTTTAAAACAAGCGTATAGGCATTCCCCTTTTCCACTTCAACACCCAAAAACTCATTATATTCATCGAGTTCACTATAAGGTAATTTAAGTTCTGGATACATATCGTTTTTAAGCATTAGTTTTAATTCCCTGTAAACAATAGCTATAACAGAATCTAATAAGTGCCTCTTTAAATCTTTATCTTGTATTTTACAGTTAAGTTGCAAAAGACACACGTCGCGTTCCTTCTTTACAGAAACATTAACCAAAGGAAACGATGAAGCAAGATAATTTTGAAGAATAAATATGGCTTGTTCCATACTAGATGCATTCAAAGAAATCTCCAGTATTAAACCTAATGCTTTAAGATTTAAAAAGCACCCATAATGTAATCCGAAATAGTTATTTTTTGTTTTGGCAATTATTACTTCTAATACTTTTAAATATTTGTTGACTTCTATATAAGCATCAGGATCGTAAAAATCGATATGTTCTTCATCTAATAGTCTTTTTAGCTGTGAATCTGAAACGCCTTGATAAGCACCATAATTAATCAAGTTTGCAATGTGGGGGACAGAAATTTTCATGGTGCTAAAATACAAATATTGGCGCAAAATATCAACAAAATAAAACTTTCAGCCTTTATTTTTGATGTTATTAATAATGATAAATAAAGAAACTATGAATACATCAAAAAAAGCAACATTGTTCAATACCATTGCAACTTTTGCCTCCGGAATGGCTATACTCCTTTTTAACAAAAAGTTAATGAGCATTTTTGAAATTGAAAATAACACACCGTTTTTGGTAATTGGCTCTATAATCACTTTTTTTTCTCTAACGATGCTTATTGAAATAAAAAAACAAAGATCACTGGCTATTTTATGGATTATAATTCAGGACATATTATTTGTAATAGCCAGTATTATTGTACTCATTGTAAGGCCCTTCGAAATTTCAAACACGGGGTATTTGCTAATCGAATTGTTCTTAATTCCTATTATATTCTTCATTATATATCAATCTATTGGTTTGGCAAGAATGGATAGAAAACCAGGAACGAAAACCAAACTTATGGTATTTAAAAGAAAAGTTAAGGCTACGAAAAAAGATGCCTGGAATATCATCTCTGATATAGAAAACTATCATAAAGTAGCCTCCAATATTGATGGTGTAAAAATTATTTCTGGAGATGGAAAAGGCATGGTTCGTTCTTGTTCTCATGGTAAAGATAGTTGGTTTGAAACCTGTACTTTGTGGGAGGTTGAAAAAGAATATGCCTTTGTTGTAGATACAAAAGCACCAGATTACCCATATCCTTTTAAAAGCTTAATGGGAATTTGGAAAGTAGATTCAATAGAACAGAATATTACTGAAATCACCATGATATTTGAATTTGAATACACCAAAGGCTTCCAAAGCATTATATTACATCCGTTATTAAAAACAAAATTTACTAAAGTTTGTATAGAAATTATGGACAAGTGGCAGGCCGCATTAGAACAATAAAAAGGCTTAATAAGGATTGGTTTACAAATGGGAGCAGGGAGCGCTTTTTAATTACTCCTTGAACTATAAGAAAGTAAATAAGTCAAAGAAACCTACATCACACTAATATAATATTAATTTGAAATACCTTACATTTGAAATCGTTAATATTGTATGATTTAATGATTAAGCCCCATGATAAAACACCTACAGTTATTTTTAATCCTAGCTAATATTACTGTTTCTTACAGTAAAAGGAACGACTCAGCAATCGCTTTAAATGACCGAGATCCTATTTAAAGTGAAAGAAGAACTTATCACATCAGACTTTTTTATCTGACAAAACTTCTACAACCCTCGACAATTTTTTAAAAAAGAATGTATCATGCCTTTGGTTCATAGTTTATCCCAAAAGCAAAAACCAATTATATTAAAAACAATTAAGCGACAAAAATCTACCAAAAAATGAAAAGAATTCACTCAATAATGCCCCTATTGGTAATTCATTTAATTCTAATAGGATGTAGCTCATCAGACAACACAGAACCAGAGCCAAAAACAATTACTCCTCCAAAATTGATTACTGTAGAACCCATAGCTTGCGAGGAATGCACTTATGTGGTGAAAGCAGATCAATCAAAAATTGATGGCTCTGAATTAAATTTGAAAGCAGGAGACATTATTTGTCTAGATGGCAATATCACGTATAGAGATTTAACCTTTGTTAATATAAAAGGATCGCCAAATGCTCCCATTATAATTAAAAATTGTGGTGAAAAAGTCGCAGCAGTAGTTCCGGCAAGTGGTCGCCCTTTTGGTGTAAAATTTCAAAAGTCCCAACACATTAAACTTTTAGGTAACGGCGGCGGCGGCGATTATGGTATCAAAATCTCGACAGACAACGGCTTTTTCCTAACCATGCAAACCTATACAACCGATTTTGAAATTGCTGGTGTTGAAATTGCTGGTCCCAATGAAAGAGCAGGTTTTGCCGGAATTGGGGTTAAAACCAGTCCGTATGAAGATTGCGATAATTTCACAGATCCAACCAGGTCGTTTTGGATAATGCGCAATGTTACAATTCATAACAATTACATCCACGGCACAGGTGGTGAAGGTATGTACATAGGCCATGGTTTTTACAATGGCAGAACAGAATCGCATTGTTCTGAAAGAACATATTCTCATTCGATTAAGGGACTCAGGATATATGATAACAGAATTGAAAATGTTGGATTAGATGGTATTCAAATTAAAAACGCCGATGAAGATGTTGCTGTATATAACAATTATATTAATGGATATGCAATGGACAATCGCAATGCTCATGATAAAGGAGCACACGATGAGGGTATATTAATAGGTGCTGGAACTACCGGAAAATTCTACAACAATACTATTATAAATGGAGGAACTGGAATCTTTGTTCATGGCATGGGAAATCTTGATATTTACAACAATGTTATTATAGATGCCTACGATTATGCTTTCTTTGCTGCCGGAGGTCCAAGTGTATTTAGATTCTCTGACGGTTATTTTAATATTTTCAATAACACCTTTCATAATACTGGGGAAAGGACGTTTGCCTTTTTTAATGGATCCTCAGATATTGAAAAGGGCGGTTTAAAACGACTTAAAAACAATATTTTTGTAGCTCCAAACGCCACCGAATATGTAAGAAAGGGGGCCGCTTTAGACTCTTCTAATAATGTTTTCACAAAAGATATCAAGTTTTTTCAATTTACAGACTTTTCCTCAAACGATTTAAGTATTACATCTGGGTCTCCTGCAATTGATAACGGTGAAGACCTTAATGATTTTGGTATTAGTGATGATATATCAGGAACAAAAAGACCACAAGGGAATGGATTCGATTTAGGTGCGTATGAGTTTAAACTTTGATAAAAAGATGCATTTATAAAACTGTTAACAATAACTTAACGCAACCTATTAGATTTAAAGCATCTTTCTTAAAAAGAATAATATGAATAATAAATTCAAATATATAGCGCTACTTATACTCTTATTCTCAGTTTTAATTTATTCATGTTCATCTAATGATGAATCTTGTGTTAAAAAAACATGGTATATAGATGCTGATAATGACAACTATGGGAGTAATAGTAATTCAATACAATCATGCGAAAAACCAGATGGCTATGTAGATAATAATCTAGATTGTGATGATGATAATGATCAGGTCAATCCAGATATTCAGGAAAAACATAATGGTATTGATGATAACTGTAATGGCGTTATAGATGAATGTAGTTCTAATTCAGAATGTAATGGTATTTGTGTAGACGGAGTATGTGTTGAGGACGACACTTCTTTTTCCTATGAGTTTACTAAATACCATTTCAATCACGAACTTACCAATACGGATATTTCTTATAATTTTTTTGCACCCAAACAAGCTTTAGGGTCTCCAAGTGAAAAATTCCCTTTAATAATCGGACTTCATGGGTTTGAATATTTTGCAAGGTCTAAAAACGATTTCTTAACGGGTGAAGCCTCAGAACAAATCGGTTACTATGCACTTGGGTGGATAGAGGAAGAAAATCAGCAACAATATCCTGCATATGTGCTGGCTCCTCATATAGACACTGAGCTCTTTCAGTCTTTTAATGGAGAATACCCTTCATGGACAGATTCTAAATCAGTTGATTTTATTGATAAACTATTAGATTATATAATAACTAACAACCCTAATATTGACAAAAATCGAGTGTACTTAACAGGACATTCTATGGGCGGTGCAGGAACTTGGTATATAGGTTCGGAGTTAAAGGATAAAATCGCTGCTATTGTGCCTTTAAGTCCAGCCATAAAAAGTGATGAATATGATATTCTAGAAAGTAGAATTAATAATGGTGAATTCAACAATTTACCAGTGTGGTGTTTTATCCATAGAACTGATGCTAACAATGGATCCGAAGATTCTAGAAAGTTGTTTCAAACCATGGAACAAAATAGTCTTTCTCCAGTTTATACTAAATGGGTAGAGAGTACAAATTATAATTTGTCTGATACCCAAATTGAAAACGAAATTAACATGAGCAAACGATTTTTTTACACAGAATATGATTATAGTTGCTCCCCTGGAATCTGCCACTTTGCTATGACTGTCGCTTTGAGAGAACCTTTGCTATTTAAATGGTTGTTTCAACAAAGAAAAAACGAACAATAGTAATTGTAACACAAAGTTCGAAAAAATAAATTTTAACTCAATAGGGTATCTAAAAAGTTCTCGAATTGTCACCTTGAGTACTTCGGCTATGCCCAGCATAAACTAAAGTCGAAAAATCTCAACACTTAAATAAACAAATCTTTAATTTTATGAGGTTCCCTACCTGCCGGCAGCTACGGTGTACCCACAAATATGGCTGCATATTAAATAATAGTTTTATAAAGATAGACACTAATTTCACGAATTATCACAAATGGTTCTAAACATAAATTGTTTACAAATAAGTAATCAATGTTTACTTATTAATAAATTAAAATACAGAAATATAATAGAAATAAATCGGGTTTGGATTGTAAAAACAGACTGAAAGTCTGATTCGTGATTATGAATAGCATCGAGAGCTATTCATTATATTGAGGTTTTATTCGTGTAAATTCGTGTAATTCGTGTCTTGATTAAAAAGATATGAGTACACCGTAGCTGCCGGCGGGTGTTCTGAATGACACTTTTTAGACAGGCTTTTATTATTATACAATAACCTGATTATCCATAAATACTGAAGGCATCAAGGTTCTCATTTGAAATGTTATTTACAGGTTTTCGAAAAAAAATTGGAGTTTGGTGCTTACTTAAAGAAGGGAATTAGATTAGTCAAAAGGCTAGTCTAGTCGAAGTTGTTTATCGATAAGACACAACTTAAACATTGATTCGTTAATTAGCTTTATGTAATTAATACCTTAACCTAAGCTACCTCTTTTAAAAATGAAAACCAAAAGAACCAGTAACACCAAACTTTCTGGCATCAGGGTGCTTGAATTCATTTAAATAATTACCTCTAAAATTAAAGTCTATTCTAAACACCTTAAAAATATTACCAATACCAAAACTGTATTCATAATATGGCTTTTCTGATGGTGCTACTAATGGAATAGAATTAGGGTTACTTGTTGTACTTAACAATACATTTTCTTCCGAGATTTCACCCCAAACACCTCTAACACTCACAATTTCTCTAAGATTAAGCTTTCTTAAAAGAGGGATCCTTGAGAAAATGCGTCCGTTAAAATTATGTTCTAAATGCAGTGAGGTATATGTGTCTGACACAAATTCGTAAAAATCTAATTGGGAAAAGGTATTATAGATAGAGAAATAGGTTTGATTTCCTGGTATTACACTTAACAAACCAAGCGGTACCTCTCCAAAAGTTTTTCCAGCCTCAACAGTTGCAGTTAGTCTACCAAAACCACCAACTTGCCAAGGTTGTACGTAAGAGAACTGTACTTTGGTATAATCGAAATCACTATCAAACAAGTTTTTATCACCATGGCTCACCTGCGCAAATATGCGTGCAAAACCATCATTAGCTACTCGACGCTCTACACCATAACCTGTCATTTTTCGTTTTGGAAAGAAAAACATAGAAAACGAGCTTTCAAACTGTTTAATCTCAGATTCCTCTTCTCCCGTTGGCGTATTATAATCTAAACTAAACGTTCGCGATGCAGATTCTAAGGTTCTGTAGTTTCCACTCAACCTAAAAATAACGTTACGCCATGGTTCTGCTTCAATTGCTAAACTGGTTAGATTTATAGAAGTCAGCTTATCGTTGGCACCCGTACCTACCACCGATGAGGACGCTAAACTTCTACCCAAAACATCTGTAGATGTTGTTAAACTCGCACCAATTTGCTCAACATCTCGACGGTTTCCACCAGAAATTATAAGCCTGCTCTTTTTATCCAACAACCACTTTCCAGAAATACCATATTTAAACTTATCATCTCCAAAACCATAAGCTAAAAACCCTTGTAAGCGCCAAAGGTCGTTTCTTCCAAAATAAGTACGTCCGCCCACTCGCAAACGCAGGTCTTCTACTTCGTTAAATCCAAAGGTTGAAAAAATAGGACCATAATCTAAAGACAAGCTACTAAACTCAATATAGCCAGACGATAGAATACTTCCTATATTATAAAGTTGTTTAAACTTCTTCACCGTTTTTAAAGTGTCGAGCATCTTATAAACCCCTTTTTCATCCTTATTTAAAGCTTCTAAACGGTTCTGTGACCAAAAGTCGTCACTTCTATCGTAAACATCCTTATCGTAGTTATAAACTTCGGCATCATAAAACTTTCTATCTAGCTCTTTATCGAACTCATAATTGTTATATAATGTAGTACGCTTACCGTAAACACCTCGTGATTTCTCTTTTTTATTAAAAGCAAAATCAGACATCATATAATCACGCTTTACAAGAAATAATGAGTCGTTTAAAACTTCAAACTCCTGCTCTATGTAAATTTCTTTTACCCAGTTTATATTGGCACTTTTTGAAGCCTGTAGATTAATTTCTTTAATAGCATACGTCGTATCTGCCACCCAAAAATCACCTTTAAAAGTCAGTTCGTTTTTACGTCTCGGATAATAAATAATATTGTAACACCATTTATCATCTATAAAAGTACTATCCGACAACACATAATTATATGTGTTAATTCCCGTTCTAGACAACGGACTCACAAAACTTTTGTCGAAAAACTTTAGGTAGTTATCGTAAACATTATAATCGGAATACAAATCGTTAACAAAATCGATCACTATTTGATTATCGCTAAATCCGGAATTTTTATTTCCCTTTAAAACCTCTTTCTTTTTGTTAATAACATTATCGCCATAAACCCTAGAAGCAGCTTCGTTTATAAAAATTGGCAAATAGGTTTTACCCGTTACGTTAGAAGTATCTACCTTCTCGAAAACAAACTCCATACCCCTAAAAAGTCTACTTTTAATAAGCGAACTATCTATGGTATTAATATCGAACTCTACTTTCTCGTATTTATCGTATTGATACTGTTTATATAGATTTAATCCATTTCTACGCTTGTGTTCCCAGATCTTTCTAAGTAAATCGATCGCAGGATTATTCTTTTTCGATTGCTTACCGGTAGTAATAACAATCTGGTCTAGTTGTGCACTTTCTTCTTTAAGTACAAATTTTAAATTATAGTTTACTTTTTTAGTCAAAGGAATCTTTAACGTTTCATAACCAATAAAAGAAATGGTTAATCCGCTCCATGTCTCATCAGATTCCAAATAAAACTTTCCGTTTTCATCGGTTATAGTTCCAATGGTAGATCCTTTAAAAATAACATTCGCAAACGATACAGGCTCGTTAAACTCGTCAAACACATAACCGCTAACTTTAGTTTGTGCTAAGGTGGCAGTAATTCCGAATAAAAAAAATGTAAAAAATAATCTTATACTCATATTTTCTTAATGAAAAAAAAACTTCATCAACAATCGTGCTAATGAAGTTTACTAACGTAAAAAATATTAATTTATTTGTACAATACCTTTTTTACTGCTTTAATAACATCGTTACTATTTGGTAACCATTCCGCTAATAAAACTGGTGAATAAGGTGCAGGAGTATCTGCTGTATTAAGTTTTACAACTGGAGCATCTAAATAATCGAACGCTTCACTTTGTACTAGGTATGTAATTTCGGTAGCCACACTTCCAAAAGGCCATGCTTCTTCTAAAACTACCAATCTATTGGTTTTCTTAACCGATTCTACTATCGCTTTTCTATCCATAGGACGCACAGTACGTAAATCGATAATCTCACAAGAAATACCTTCCTTCTCTAACTCGTCTGCTGCTTTATATGCTTCCTTAATTATTTTTCCAAAAGAGACAATCGTTACATCGGTTCCTTCTCGCTTAATATCTGCAACACCTATAGGTAATACATATTCTCCTTCTGGCACTTCACCTTTATCACCATACATTTGCTCACTTTCCATGAAAATAACCGGATCATCATCACGTATAGCCGCTTTTAACAACCCTTTTGCATCGTAAGGATTAGATGGTACTACAACCTTTAAACCTGGTGTGTTAGCAAACCAATTCTCAAATGCTTGCGAGTGTGTAGCTCCTAACTGCCCTGCAGAAGCCGTAGGACCACGAAATACAATCGGACATTTAAATTGCCCACCAGACATCTGTCTAATTTTTGCAGCATTATTTATAATTTGATCAATCCCAACTAAAGAAAAGTTAAACGTCATATACTCAACAATTGGTCTGTTACCAGTCATTGTAGAACCAACAGCAATACCTGCAAAACCAAGTTCTGCAATTGGTGTATCAATAACACGCTTAGGTCCAAATTCGTCTAACATACCTTTCGATGCTTTATAAGCACCATTATATTCTGCTACTTCTTCACCCATTAAATATACGCTCTCATCTCTGCGCATTTCTTCGCTCATGGCTTCACAAACAGCCTCTCTAAATTGAATTGTCTTCATTAAATGTATTTTAAATCGAATTGCAAAAATAGGAATTATTGATTATAATTTGATATAAAAATCAGCAGTAAAATCCTCCACAAAAAAAAATTAATAATTTCATAGAAATTATGTCTTAATAATGAGGATTTTGTACTTTAAATGAATTCTAATTCTTTTTATTTATCCTCAGTTAATCAATCAAAGCATTACAAATTCATAAAGAAATAGCAACAAATGCACATTTTTTGATAATAATTTCAATAAATTTATTATGCGTGCATAATAAAAATTCAAAATAAAATAATTACCTTCGTATCCTCAAAATGTGTTGGTGATTATACTATTAAACAATTCTTATTCAGCTAATCCTTACACAAAATTGACCGACAAACTTAAATTAAAACAAAACGATTAAACTGTTATAATATGAAAATATTAGTGTGTATTAGCCATGTTCCTGATACAACATCCAAAATTAATTTTAGTGAAGGTGACACAAAATTCGACACCAATGGTGTACAATTTGTAATAAATCCAAATGATGAGTTTGGTTTAACCCGAGCCATGTGGTTTAAAGAAAAGCAGGGCGCTGAAGTTACTGTTGTTAACGTTGGTGGTCCAGAAACCGAACCTACACTTCGTAAAGCTTTGGCTATTGGTGCCGATGCGGCGATACGAGTAAATACTGCTGCTTCTGATGGGTTTTCGGTAGCAAAACAATTAGCAAACGTGTTTAAGGACGGAGGCTACGATTTAGTTATTGCCGGACGTGAATCTATCGATTATAATGGCGGTATGGTTCCTGGTATGATTGCAGGACTAATCAATGCCAACTTTGTTAATAATTGTATTAATTTAGAAGTAGATGGTACATCTGCAAAAGCAGTAAGAGAAATTGATGGAGGTAAAGAAACCGTTTCTACAACACTTCCATTAGTAATTGGAGGTCAAAAAGGATTGGTTGAAGAAAGCGATCTTAGAATACCGAACATGAGAGGTATTATGATGGCGCGTAAAAAACCTTTATCTGTTATTGAACCTATTGAAGCTAGTGCAGAAACAACATCTGTTAAATTTGAAAAACCAGCGCCTAAAGGGGCTGTAAAACTGGTTTCTGCAGACAATCTAGATGAACTCGTAGACTTACTTCATAATGAGGCTAAGGTTATTTAAGCCTCCCCTAGCCCCTCCAAAGGAGGGGGATTTGAAAAGAAAAACAATGTTAACAAAAAAACTTAGTCTCTTTCTTCTGAAAAGAGGTTGGGTGACAAAAAATAAAATTTTTTATGTCAGTTTTAGTATATACAGAATCAGAACAAGGAGCATTTAAAAAAGTAGCTTTAGAAGTTGCTTCTTATGCCAAAACCGTAGCGGATCAATTAGGAACTACCGTTACGGCTGTTACCATAAATGTAGATAACGCATCTGAGTTAGGAAACTATGGTGTAGATAAAGTTTTAAATATATCGAACGATCAATTACAATCGTTTAATGCCAATGGTTATGCCGAAGCCATTAAACAAGCGGCAGAAAAAGAAGCAGCAAAAGTGGTAGTAATAAGCTCTAGTGCAGATAGCAAGTATTTAGCACCTCTCTTAGCCGTTGGGTTGAATGCAGGATATGCTTCCAACGTTATTGAAGCACCAAGTAGCACGTCTCCTTTTACAGTTAAACGTACGGCGTTTACCAATAAAGCTTTCGAAATATCTCAAATTAATACCGATGTAAAAATAATTGGTGTTTCCAATAATTCATTTGGATTAGTAGAAAATACGGGTAGCGCTTCCGCGGAAGACTTCTCGCCTTCACTTTCAGATTTAGGTGTTCAAGTAGAATCTGTAGATAAAGCCACAGATAAAGTTACTATTGCCGATGCAGATGTTGTTGTATCTGGAGGCCGTGGGCTAAAAGGTCCTGAAAATTGGGGCATGATAGAAGAATTAGCAGATGTTTTGGGAGCAGCAACAGCATGCTCTAAACCTGTTTCAGATCTGGGATGGCGACCACATAGCGAACACGTTGGTCAAACCGGTAAACCTGTAGCATCAAATTTGTACATCGCCATTGGAATTTCTGGAGCCATTCAACATTTAGCCGGAGTTAACGCATCAAAAGTAAAAGTGGTCATTAACACAGACGAAGAAGCGCCTTTCTTTAAAGCTGCAGATTATGGTGTTGTAGGAGATGCTTTCGATGTGGTTCCGCAACTTATAGAAAAAATAAAAGCTTTTAAGGCACAACAATAAATTATTTTTTAATAAATTGTATAGTCATAAAGAACTGCTTAAATTGGCACTAATTTCTTAAATCTGTATCAGTCAGTTGGTAAAGTCCTAATTTAAACAGTTCTTTGCGTTTTTATAAATTATGAGTTTAGTAAGATTAAATATTAAAGGAATATCCTATAGCCAAACCCAAAATGGCGCTTATGCCTTAATTTTAAACGAATTAGAAGGCGATCGCAAACTTCCAATCGTAATTGGTGCTTTTGAAGCACAGTCAATTGCCATTGCCTTGGAAAAGGAAATTAGACCTCCTCGACCACTAACACACGATTTATTTAAAAATTTTGCAGATCGTTTCGATATTGTTGTAAAACAAGTTATCATTCACAAACTAGTTGATGGCGTTTTTTATTCCAGTTTAATTTGCGAACGCGACAAAATTGAAGAAATTATAGACGCCAGAACGAGCGATGCTATTGCATTGGCGCTTCGCTTCGACGCACCAATTTTTACTTATAAAAACATTCTAGATAAGGCTGGTATATACCTAAAAGTGAATCCGAAGGATGAAGACCAAGATAGTATTTTGGTTGACGATTTAGTTTCTGATGAACTAGAGCCAAACGCACCTCGCGAAAATCTTAAAGGAAAAACACTTGAAGAGCTGCATAAATTGTTAAACGATGCTGTTTCTAATGAAGACTATGAAAAAGCAGCACATATTCGTGACGAAATCTCGAAACGAGAATAATACTTTCTTTTTAGTATGAAAAAGTTTTCATTGTTCATTGTCGCTATTTTTTTCTTATTTATGGCGTCGAATACAATAGCACAAGAAGCAAATGAAACAAAACAATTGGATTCTGTTCAAAATGAAACAGTTGTTCAACAAACTACGACTGGTAACAATTCCAAAGACACATTAAACATTAATGGTGTAGATTCTAAAATTGAAAATACATCAACAGAACAAGAACAAACTGCCAGTACTTCCACAGTCACCATTATTCCAAGTCAGGGTTTTTCAATAAACAGTTTATGGCGAGGTATCTTAGGAATGGTTTGCTTGGTATTTCTGGCATTTCTATTTAGCAGCAACAGGAGAGCTATTAATTGGAAAATTGTTGGTATTGGCTTAGCGTTTCAATTATTGATCGCTATTGGCGTTTTAAAAGTTGAATTCATCAAAAATATTTTTGAATTTATTGGAGGACTTTTTGTTGAGATTCTGGAATTTACAAGAGCAGGTAGTAAATTTTTATTTGATGGGCTTGTTGTAGATATGGATACTTTCGGGTTTATATTTGCCTTTCAAGTATTACCAACCATAATATTCTTTTCTGCGTTAACCTCGGTTTTATTTTACTTAGGTATTATTCAAAAAGTTGTAAAAGCTATGGCTTGGCTACTCTCTAAAGCTCTAAAAATTTCAGGAGCCGAAAGCTTAAGTGTTGCAGGAAACATCTTTTTGGGTCAAACAGAAGCACCGCTTTTAATAAAAGCGTATTTGGAAAAAATGAACAAATCCGAAATACTATTGGTCATGATTGGTGGTATGGCAACCGTTGCTGGAGCTGTACTAGCAGCATACATAGGCTTTTTAGGAGGTAACGATCCAGAACTTAGGTTGTTTTACGCCAAACACCTTTTAGCCGCCTCTGTTATGGCAGCTCCAGGTGCTATAGTTATTTCAAAAATACTCTATCCGCAAACAGAAGATGTTAATACAGACGTTAAGGTTTCTCAGGAAAAAATAGGAGCCAATTTTTTAGACGCTATCGCTAACGGAACTACAGAAGGCTTAAAACTAGCCGTTAATGTAGGCGCCATGCTTTTAGTTTTTGTTGCTTTTATTGCCATGTTTAATGGCATATTAGGTTGGGTTGGTGATATTTCTTCAATAAACACTTGGGTAGCCGATAACACACCATACGAAAGTCTATCGCTTGAATTAATTTTAGGCTATGTCTTTGCTCCACTTATGTGGCTTATTGGAGTTGCTAAAGAGGATATGGCCTTAATGGGACAATTATTAGGAATTAAATTAGCAGCTAGTGAATTTATAGGCTATATACAATTGAGAGATTTAAAAGATACTACAAATGCCATTCACCTTAATTACGAAAAATCTGTAATTATGGCCACTTATATGCTGTGCGGTTTTGCTAATTTCGCATCTATTGGTATTCAAATTGGAGGTATTGGTTCGTTAGCACCAGGGCAACGAAAATTACTATCTCAATTTGGTATGAAAGCCTTAATTGGAGGTACTATCGCCTCATTAATTTCTGCTACTATAGCTGGAATGATTATCGGTTAACCTATTCCTGCGCAGGCAGGAATCTCCTTTTTTATAGTTAATATGAATCTGAGATAAGGATTTACTTGCCCGCAACTATAAACATAACCGTGCCGGCAGACAAGGCAATAAAACAATCTTTTAATCCATTAACAAACTGTTACATTTAGCAAAAAAGCAAAATTCGTAGTGAAGTATAACAGTTAATAACTTTATAATAATATATCTGAGCATCAAGCCTTAGAATATGATGCTTTTTTATAATTTTATCGCCAATATTTTTTGTTATACTGAGCGCAATCGAAGTATCTTTAATAAAAGATTTTCGCTATATTCTCAATCTATTTTTTAATTTAAAGAGATTCCTGCCTTCGCAGGAAATTGTTATGAAGCAATACCACGACCTAGTAAAACATGTTTTAGAAAACGGAAATGAAAAAGGAGACCGTACTGGTACCGGAACAAAAAGTGTTTTCGGATACCAAATGCGATTTGATCTAAGTGAAGGTTTTCCAATGGTTACTACCAAAAAACTACACTTAAAGTCTATAATTTACGAATTACTTTGGTTTTTAAAAGGCGACACCAACATTAAATATCTTACAGAAAACGGTGTGCGCATATGGAATGAGTGGGCAGACGATCATGGTAATTTAGGTCCTGTATACGGCCATCAATGGCGTAACTGGAATAGCGATGAGATCGATCAAATTAAAGATGTTATCAATACACTAAAAAATAATCCCGACAGTCGTAGAATGATGGTTTCTGCCTGGAATCCATCTGTATTGCCCGACACCTCTAAATCATTCAGCGAAAACGTTGCGAATGGTAAAGCAGCATTACCTCCATGCCATGCGTTC
Source organism: Flavivirga eckloniae (assembly GCF_002886045.1). Lineage (NCBI taxonomy): Bacteria > Pseudomonadati > Bacteroidota > Flavobacteriia > Flavobacteriales > Flavobacteriaceae > Flavivirga > Flavivirga eckloniae. The sequence goes on from NZ_CP025791.1 coordinate 2,127,997, forward strand.
TTTCAATTTTATGTAGCTAACGGAAAGTTATCTTGTCAATTATATCAACGCAGTGCAGATATCTTTTTAGGAGTACCTTTTAATATAGCATCTTATGCCCTATTCACTATGATGATGGCTCAAGTTTGTGGTTACGAAGCTGGTGAATTTATTCATACGTTTGGCGATGCACATATTTACAGCAACCACTACGAACAATTAGAGCTGCAATTATCCAGAACCATCAGGCCTTTACCTAAAATGATACTAAACCCAAAGGTTAAGGATATTTTCGACTTTACTTTTGATGATTTTACTTTAGAAGACTACAATCCACATCCACACATAAAAGGAACAGTAGCCGTATAAAAAAAGTACTTCCCTTAACCAAAGGAAAGTACTTTCTTCTTTAAAATTAGGTTGGATTTAACTAAACGTTTAGTACACCGTTTTCGGTTGATGCATAATCGTTCCACGCATAGGCGTCTGCTTGATCATCGTTAATGTAATTACCATCAACAACGTATCTAAACTCATAAGAGTTATCTTTTTCTAAATTTACGGTACCTTTAAACGTACCGTTTTTAAGTTTTTTAAGGGAGGTAGACTCTGTATTCCATTCGTTGAAGGTACCAACTACTAAAACCTCGTTTGCTTCTTTGGCAGGTACAGAAAAAGTAACTTTACAAATTGGCTTGCTTTTTAAGTATTGCTTTGTAATTGCCATAATTTAATATTTTTGTGTGTTGCTGTTTCTAACAAATTTATAAAACTATGCGCCAGAATTCGCATATAATCTGGTAAACCAAAAAGAATTATCAATTTCTTAAGTATTACCTTACATAAATTTAAACTACACAAAATAGCCCTACTAAATTTAACAGATTACCAAAACGGTTGGTTCTCTCTTTATTGATTTCCAAAGGCTTTAAAACATAAACGATTTCGTCCGTAAACATAAAAAATTCAACAAATTATTATAACTTTACATCAGTTATTAAATGCCTATGTTTGGAAAAAAGAAAGAACAACCTCAAATAGATAAAGAACAGTTAGAGCTTATTAAAAATGCCCAAAAACGTATTAAACAAAAAAAACGTTTATACATTCACTTTGTTATTTTTTTAATTGGCTCGGTATTTATAATTGTTGCCAATACAGTTCTCGAGATCGGTAAAGATTTCACTCTATTTGGTAAAGAATGGTTTTTGTTTGCCATACTAATTTGGTTATTCTTTTTAATTTATCATGTGTTTAATGTGTTTGTCACACATAAATTCATGGGGAAAGCATGGGAAAAAACACAATTGGATAAACTCATTGTTCAACAGAAACTAAGGATAGAACAATTAAAAAATGAACTAGAGAAAGAAGCTCCTATTATAGCAGAAAGCGAACACTATAATGAATCTCTAAACAAAAAAGAAAAAACATCTGAACTTACTATAATTGGTGCTGCTGCAGAAAATGACGCTATTGGTAAAGACAATAAATTGATCTGGCATTTAAGCGACGATTTAAAACGTTTTAAAAGCCTAACTAACGGACATCATATCATTATGGGTAGGAAAACGTTTGAAAGCTTTCCGAAGCCACTTCCTAACAGAACTCATATAGTGATTACTAGACAAAGCGATTACAACGTTCCCGACGGTGTTATTATAGTGCATAGCTTAGATGAAGCTATTAAAGCCGCAAAAAACGACCCGCAACCTTTTGTTATTGGTGGAGGAGAAATATACAAACAAGCCTTACTTGTAGCAGATAAAATTGAACTCACCCGCGTACACGAAAATTTTGAAGGCGATGCCTTCTTTCCCGAAATAGATACTTCTATTTGGAAAGAAACTGCTAATACATTTCATACTAAAGACGATAAGCATGAGCATGAGTTTTCGTTTTTGACTTATGAAAGGAGGTAGATTAAAACCTCTAGTTACCATTCATTTAAAAAGCAGGCAATCCTTATATTTATTGGCTTCGACTTACAGCTAAAATCCTAATTTGAGTAATATTAGATACAAATAGCCCTACCCTGGAATAATATTTTTCAAATTTTATTTGCGTAACTGATTGGTTACTTATATATTTGTAACCGATTAGTTACGTATTTTATGAGAAGAGATGTTTTTCAAGCCATAGCGGATCCAATAAGAAGGGATATTATAGAAATATTATCTACCGAAGTATTAACGGTAAATGAAATAGCCGAAAAATTCGAAATCAGCAGGCCTGCGATTTCAAAACACTTAAAAATATTAAACGAATGTGGTATAATAACTTTCAACCAAAGCGGTAGGGAACGTTTATGCCTTATTCAACCAAAAACATTAATTCCAGCCTTCCTATGGATAAAACAATACAACAAGTTATGGGAAGATCGAATTGACTCTTTCGAAAATTACATAAACCAGTTACAAACAAAAAAGAAAAATAATGAGTGATTTAAAAAACAGAACTTTAACTATAGAAAAAACATTCAATGCTCCAATCGATTTAGTTTGGGAAGCCTGGACGCAACCAGAACATATTTTAAAATGGTGGGTGCCAAATGGAATGGATGTACAAATTATAGAACACGACTTTAAAGTTGGTGGCAAATGGAAATATACCATGCTCATGCCAGATGGCAGTGAATTTGTATCAGAAGGTACTTATAAGGAAATTATTGAACTAGAGAAAATCGTGACTTCGGCAGATTTTAAACCTATGACCGAGGATGTTGAGATACAAACCCTTTTTGAAGCCGATGGAGACAAAACAAAGTTTGTTTTTAGCGTAATCCATGCCACTCCGGAATATTGTAAACAACAAGAAGAAATGGGCTTTTATAATGGTTGGGGATCTGCATTAGACCGATTGGAAAAAGTTTTAGATACAATTATTCTTAATTAAGAATAAAATCGACTTCAAAACAATTATTTTTGAAATAGAAACAAACTTAAAGAATAATGACTTGTGATGAAATCATAGAACGTCTTTATCACTTAAAAGATGCTGAAAAAATAGTCTTCAAGGAGAAGAAATTTGGAGTTATAGCACATAATTCTCTTGGCATCTACCACAAAGACCTAAAAGTCATTGCTAAAGAAATTGGGCAAGACAATCAACTTGCCCTTCAACTTTTCGATAGCGGTATTTACGAAGCTCGCCTTTTATGCAGTAAACTCTTTAAACCTAAAGATGTTACCGAACAACTAATGGAAAAATGGGTGAAAACATTTGAGAATTGGGAAATTTGCGACAGCTTTTCTATGGCACTTTTTGCCAAAAGTAAATTTGCACTTGCAAAAATATTAGAATGGACAAAAAGAAAACCAGAATTCGAGAAAAGAGCAGGCTTTGCTATTATGGCTTCTTACTGTATGGCCGATAAAAATTCAGGAAATGAGTTGTTTGAACAGTTTTTCCCTATCATAAAACAGGAAGCAAATGACGACAGAATCTATGTAAAAAAAGCCGTGAATTGGGCATTGAGGAATATCGGTAAACGGAACGTCGATTTGAACAAAATGGCAATAAAAACGGCCAACGAAATACTGGAACTTGAAAGTCCTGCTGCAAAATGGATAGCAAAGAATGCCTTAACCGAACTACAAAAAGAGCACATAAGAATGTCTGATTACCCAAGAAGCGAATACAGATAATAAATGAAAATAGCATATATACTTTTTGACGACATAACGCTTTTAGATTTTATCGGGTTTTACGACCCTATAAAAAACATAAAAACCAAAGGGTTTATAGAAAATCTTAGTTGGGATTTGTGTGCTACCAAAAAATCGATAAAAGATAGTTTTGGGCTAGAAATCGTTGTTGATAAAATTAAACCTGATCTATCAAATTACGATATGATCGTCGTTCCCGGTGGATATGGCACAAGAGAACTCCAATACAACACGGAATTCATTGAATGGTTAAAAACTGGAGAACATGTAGATTATATTGTTTCAATCTGTACAGGTAGTCTATTAATTGGTGCTGCTGAATTTTTAAAAGGAAAAACAGCTACAACCAACTTTAATGAATACAAAGCCTTGGAAAAATATTGCGCAAAAGTGGCTCAAACCAGAATAGTTGACGATAAAAATACCATAACAGCAGGCGCTGTTGCCTCTTCGTTAGACTTAGGCTTGTATATATGCGAGAAACTCTTAGGAAAAGAAAAAGCTGAAGAAATATGTATTGGAATGGACTACCATCCGAAACCATTCGAAATAATTACCGTGACTTAAAACATTTTATAAAGCGTAGTTACTATAGCGCCTTTGTTATCATTTAAAACAATAGATAATAATTGCTTTTCTTCTTTTATTTTAAGATTGAATGGGGGCGCCAATAAATTTAAGCCGCTTTGTTTTTTTATTCTGATACCCTGACCAGAAATGATGTCTTTATTGGGTACAAAGTCGCCTTCGGGCACATGTTCAGTTAAAACGACATATTTAAAATCGGTCAATTTACTCACTATTCTTTGCACCTCAGTATTCGACAAATGTTGTAAGACCTGTCTTAACAAAGCGCAATCTCCCGAAGGCAAATCATCTACTGCAATATCCAAACAATGGAATTCTAAATTGTCTTCCTTAAACTTTTCTTTATTGTGGGCTATAAGGTCTTCTACTATATCTACCGCAACATATGTCTTGGCATAATTCACCAATTTCCTTCCAACATTAAAATCTCCACAACCTAAATCACATACCTTAATAGGACTTTTAAAAGATGTTAAAAATGCGGTTAAAACATTTATATATGGACTTACTAGTTCAGGCTGATGCGATCCCTCTCCAGAGTAAAAATCAGCCCCATTGCCACCCCAAAGCTGCATACTATAAACCTGTTCCATAGCAGCCTTAGTCGGCCAAGGTTTTTTTATTCTTCTAGCTCTATTTTCTTTTTTATCCATAAAATTAAGACAAGTAATGTACTTAGAAATGACTACATTTGAAAGAGAAATAAAAGTATTTTTACTACTGTGTGAAAACAACACCTCAGCTATATGTTTTTATACTTAGCATTGCCACATATTAAACCCCAATTAAACCATGAAACAAAAAGTTTTACTTATTTTAACAATCTGTTTTTTAACCAAAACCTATTCGCAAAACAAAAATTCCAATTTTCAATTATCTCTTGGATCAACATTATCAGTTCCAAAAACCAGTAAACTAGTAAATACAAATATTGAAGGAAATCCTGAAATTAAATCTTCAATTAATCTAGGGTTTTATATTTTACCAAGCATAAACTATCCACTAAGTAAAAAAACATCTCTTGACTTTGGATTAGGCTTTTACCTTGACAGATTTTCTATCGAAGAAATAAATGGTTATGTAACAAATAAAGTAAACAGAAACGTTAGTCAAATTCAGATTCCAATAAATATTAACCTCCATTTTGGAAATAATAATACTTATCAATTTGGTGCTGGAGGGTTTGCGAATTTTTTAGTATCTGCAAAAGAAAAAGGTGAATCGCAAATTAAGCAAATTAGCACCATTGGTTTTATATCCGATAACGACAAAACTAACACAAATTTGACTCAAAATTACAACAACGACATAGAAGACAGATACAATACCTTTAGCTTTGGAACCTTCATTCAATTAAAGAAAACCATATCATTTTCATCAAACAAAAAAGGTTTTATTCTACTAAGGATAAACCAATATTTTAATTCCATTAAAAGCTATAATTTAGTTACTGACGCATATCAATTTACTGATATTAAAGCTGAAAAAGAACCGACAACAGTAAACATTGGAGTTGGTATAGCATTATAACCATACTAATATATAAAATAACAACTAGCTTTAGCCTACTTATACAAACTCTTGCTGGTTTTCTATTTAGTTTGTATTTATTAAATTAGTTCTTAAAACTTGCTACCAGTCTGATAAAAAACACTTAGTAACTAGCAAACAATATTTTTGAGCTTGAAAAAGCCGTTAATTAAATGAACATAATTGGTAATGGTCGAGACTAAACTGGAACATATCCTTACGAATTCATACAAAGCGGATATGATTGCCTATATGAAATCTCACCCAGAAGATTTTGAAGAAGCTATTAAACTTGCTATTTCAAACAAACCACCCTATTCATGGAGAGCTGCATGGCTATTGTGGAGCTGTATGGAAAAAAACGACCAGCGCATACTTAAATATGTAGACATAATAATTGACACTATACCTACAACATCCGATGAACAAGCAAGAGAATTATTAATAATTCTTCAACACATGGAATTGACCAATGATAATGAAGGAAAGCTATTCAACATCTGTATAAATATTTGGGAAAAGATAGGTAAACAACCATCCTTTAGATATAATGCTTTTAAACTGATGATAAAAATTATAAAAAATCATCCGGATTTATATAAAGAAATAGCTTTTTTAACTGAATCTCATTATACCGATTCCCTATCAGATAATGTAAAAAAGTCTATATTTAAAATGGTCATAGGGTTGAAAAAACGTTTTAAACAATAAACATTAATTAGAATTAAAAGATAATTATTGACAAACTAAAATGATTGGAGATAAAACAAAAGGATTAACCAAATTAGCAATAATCATACGCCCAAAAATAATTACATTTGAAAGAGAAATAAACGTATTTGCGTTTATTTTATAGTTCTAGGTAATTCTCCAAAAAATGACAATAGAGCAAATAACACAATTAGCGGAAAAAGAAACTAAAAAAGGAAAAACAGAATTAGGTAATAAACTAATTGAATTAAAATCTCTCAATTGTGGAATCTTGGAATGTATTGCATATGTTAGAGTTAATCAGAATTGTTCATTGTTAAAAGCCAAAACAATAGTTATAAATTCGTCTGCCTGGATTAATAAAAAAAGTGAATTTATTAAACACCAAGAAGAACAAACGTTAGAATTTTTAGAGGCTGCCAAAAGTAATAAAAAAATGGAGCATCAAGAATGTAATTTAAATATCAGACATGATTTGCCTAAAGTCACTTGGGATAAAATACATTTGGTATATGAGAAAATGCCTGGTTGGATTGGATTTGGAAAAGATGGAAAAGGAGAAAATGGAATTCCTTATTGGTTTAGTTATAACGAAAATGAAAAATCAATTTTTGCATCCGTTGAACCCAGTGGACTTCATTTATTTGCAAACATGGAATTAAATGAGTGGATTGAATGGAAAACTGAAATTAAAAGAGTTGCAACAGAAATTTTAGAGTTTAAAGTTGGAGAAATTGTAGAGGGAGAAGTTGGGCACGAAATTGAATGGATTAATAAAACCGAAAACAAATAGTGGTTATTTTGGAAATAAAAAACATAAGGCTAGAAATTAATCTAGTGTAATGTCTAATCTTTAACTTGTCTCTTAACGAACATTTAAGAATGAAAAAATTATTTCTTGACGATATTAGAACTATTGACATGGTTTATGACAAATCCATGGAGTCTGAATTTGACATAGTTAGAACATATAACGACTTTATCTTCTATATAAAAAACAATGGACTACCAGACTTTATTAGTTTTGATAATGATCTTGGACTAGATGAAAATGGAGAAATCGCTCCAGATGGCTATGCTGCAGCAAAATGGTTGGTATACAAATCTGGACTAGACTTAAGACAATTAAAATATAAGGTTCATTCTGCAAACCCAATAGCAGCAAAACAGATTGATGGACTCTTAACCAATTACATTAAACATTTGAAAGAGAAATAAACATAATTGTACTTATTCTATAGTTTCAGTATACTCTAAAATCCAATAAAAATAGTGAAAACAATAAACCGGTTAATGACAAATATCTGTTCCGACAATTTATCGGAAAGTAAAAACTTTTACACAATATTGTTCGATTTTAATGTAGACTACGACAGTGATTGGTTCGTCCACTTAATTTCTAAGGACAAAAAACTCGAATTAGGAATAATTGATCGAACAAATGACATAGTACCAAACGACTTTCAAAAGAGTCCACAAGGGTTTTACCTAACATTTGTAGTTGACAATGTAGACGACCTGTTTAAGATAGCCGAATCGGAAAAATTTGAAATTGTTAACGAACCAACCGATACATTTTACGGACAAAGACGGTTGTTACTAAAAGATCCAAATGGAGCTTTAGTAGATATCTCTTCGCCTATCAAAGGATTTGAATTTTAAAAGAAAACACACGTCGAATAGCGTATGAAAATAATAGAAACTAAAGACAATGACGTAAATTTTGTTTTACACCAAACCTTTAACAACAAACTCTTTTTACCCATTGGAAAATATGTAAACTGGAAACTAGAGAATAATTGGGATGACTATAACGAACTTTACCATGCGGTAAATTATATAGAAAACCTAAAACAAATTAATGGCGTTTGGTTTGATATTCACACCATTGAAAAAAACCAAGAACTTAAAGGTGTATTAACAATTGTAGGTGGCGATATTGACAAGCTTGAAACTGATAGCTATTTAGACAAAAAAACCACAATACTTTTAAAATATTTTCACATTATTGAAAAAGGAAAAGGCTACGGAGGTTATTGGTTAAACGCTATTATAAAACCTTACTATTTCGATAAAGGATACCGATCAATATACGTAAGTAGTAGCCATCCCAAATCATTTAATTTCTACAATAAAATAGGAACAGAGGTAAAAACATACACAAAAAAAAGCGACAATCAACTTTATAACAGGATTTGTAAAGCTTTTTTAATCCCTATGAATCAATAAAAACAAACCTATATCTCCATGTATAATTAAGCGCCACCTTGCTCATCAACAATTCTCATCGTTTTTTTAAATCGGCTCACAAACTCTCTAGCCTCGGCCTCATTATAGCGGGAAAAACCCATCCGTATAGCATTGTGCTTTGTGTTAGCCGCATCATAATACTGCCATTCCGAAATAATTAATTTTTGTTGTTTGGCTACATCTTTTACCGTATTCCAAGAATACTTTTTATTCAACCTTACCCAAAGCGCCATGCCTCCTTTAGGGATTTCAAAAGATAAATAATCACTTAATTCCTCCTTAAGAAGCTCACAAAAAAGGTCGCGTCGTGCTTTATATATTTTAACAGCCTTTTTAATATGCCTATCTAAACTTCCATCTTTTATAAAATTGGAAAATGTCATTTCTAAAATAGCGTCTCCTTGTCTATCAACATAACGTCTTAATTTAGCACATTCATCTACAAAAGCCTTAGGTGCAATTAAGTACCCTACTCTAAAAACCGGTGCTACCGTTTTACAAATCGACCCCACATAAATAACATTTCCACAAGTATCATGACTTGCCAAAGGTAAAATAGGCGCATGATTATAATGAAAATCGTAATCGTAATCATCTTCAAGAATAGCGAAATGATGCTTTTTAGCCAAATTTAAAAGATGCATCCTTCGCTTCGCAGAAAGTGTTACCGTTGTAGGATGGTGATGGTGTGGCGTAGTATAAACAGCTTTCACTTTATAAGTTTTACAAAGCTTTTCGATATGATGAGTGTCCAATCCTAATTCATCTACCTTAACTCGTAATAATTTAGCCCCAGCAAATTCAAATGTTGCATCCGAAGAACTATAATTAGTCTCTCCTACTATAATATAATCTCCATCCTCTACAAGTAATTGAGCCGTTAAAAACATGCCCATTTGACTACCTCTGGTAATAAGAATATTATCTTTGGTAATATTCAAGCCTCTAGTTTCATTCAAATAACACATTAAGGTTTCTCTTAATTCTGGACTACCATAAGTTGTCCCATAATTCAAATATTTAAGCGTATGCTTTTTATTCGCTATTTTTCTATAAGTTATAGACAGTTCTTTAACAGGTGTTAGCCTTTCATCCGAAACACCATCATTAACATACATGTAACCATCTACACTATCCTGTGGCGGTTTTCTATCTAGTGCCGGATTACTCTTAAAAGCAAAGCCTATTTTATTACCAGTTCTAGGCACCGTTTTATCGTCCCACGTTTGTTGCTGTAATATTGGAATGTCCTTGCGAACAAAAGTTCCCTTTTTTGGAACACTCACTATCCATCCCTGCATTTCTAGTTCCTCATAGCATGCTATTACGGTTTTCCTATGTAACCCTACTAGGCCAGATAACGTTCTAGTTCCTGGTAATTTGGTCTGTGGAGGTATAGTGCGTTCCTTAATTAAATCGATAAACTGATTCGTAAGTTGAATATAAACTGGCTGCTTACTATCTCGGTTTATTTCTATTATGGTTTTATATGGAATCATAACTGGACTATTTAAAAAATGATTTCTGGATGAATCAAACACCCCATAAATCTACTAAATTCGTACTTAAGAACAAACATTAATCAAATCGAACAGTTATGTTAACTTATCCAAAAACAGAACTAAACAAAGTAAAACGAGGTACCAAAAGAGCTGTATACGATGTAGAACAAATAAACCATATTCTGGATGCAGGCTTTATTGGATTCATAGGCTGTAATTACAACGGAAAGACTATTACCCTACCTATGGCCTACGGCAGAATAGACAACAAAGTTTATCTACACGGCTCGCTTAAAAACAGAATGCTATTAGCTCTTATAGCAGCTAAAGAAGCTAGCATGACCGTGATGCACCTGGATGGTCTCGTATTAGCGCGTTCCGGACTTCATCATTCCGTTAACTACAGATCTGCAACCCTATTTGCCAGCGTACGCAAAGTTGAAGATCCTGAAGAAAAGAAAACTGCCTTAAAATGTGTTGTAGACCATATGATTCCTGATAGATGGGAAACACTACGCCCCATGAATACTAAAGAGTTAAACGCAACTCTGGTACTCGAAATGGAAATACAATCAGCATCGGCTAAAATTAGGGACGAAGGAGTGGTTGATGAAAAAAGCGATCTGGAACTCCCTATTTGGGCTGGCATTGTACCTTTAAAACAAGTTGCCAAACTTCCCGTTCGCGATGCCTTATTACCAAAACAACTAAAAACCCCTAAACATGTAGTAACCTACTATAAAAAGAATAAAACATAAAAACAATGAAGATCGCCGATTTAAAGTTTATGCCAGATTTCTATGATCGATATATCGCATTGGTTGACGAAAACATCGATTTAATAGATGGCTTATACACTAGTGAAACCATTTTTGAAAACACTATAGAAAAATTAATCCAACATCAGGATTATAGGTACAAACCAGATAAATGGACACCAAAGGAATTGCTCCAACATGTTATAGATACCGAAAGAATATTTGCTTATCGAGCATTAAGCATAGCTCGACTGGAACCAAAGGCCTTATTAAGTTTTGATGAAAATGATTATGCCAAAAACTCCAAAGCTAATAATAGAACCATTGAAAGCTTACTCAGGGAATTTAAATTAGTAAGACAATCTACCTCCATATTGTTTGAAAGTTTTGATGAAGATGTGTTTCATGAAACCGGGATTAGTTTTAAAATCAAGATAAGTGTCCTTGCTATTGGGTTTACCATTATTGGCCACGCAAAACACCATATGAACATTTTAAACGAACGTTACTTTATCAATAAATAAGCCTAAAAGTGTCATTCAGAACAAAGTGAAGAATCTTATTAATCTAACAAACAAATATTTTACTCTTGAGAGATTCTTCACTTCGTTCTGAATGACAGTATGGTCTTAAGACTTTTAAGATCTCGGTAAGTTTCCACTTTAACAAAAATGACAACCTCAACAGAAGCTCCCAAGTCAAGTCTTGGAGCATTCTTTTCAACATCTTCCCTTAAATTTGAGTAATTTTGCCTCATGGTAAAAGAAATTCAGCTTCGTGTTTCTCTAAAGGAAGAAGAACGCAGCGATATTTTAGTAATAAAATCGGCGCACGCTTTAGATATTGATAAAGAAGATATAACCGGTGTTAAAGTACTTCGAAAATCTATAGATGCACGAAAGCCGAAAATTATTTTTAACTATAAAGTTGCAGTTTATATAAGAGAAGCATTACCAAAAACTTCCAACTATAAATTCGATTACAAAGACGTTTCCAAAGCAAAACCCGTTCATATTATCGGCTTTGGTCCAGCAGGAATGTATGCCGCTTTGCGCTGTATAGAATTAGGTTACAAACCCATAGTTTTAGAACGCGGTAGAAATGTTCAGGACAGACGACGCGATTTAAAAGCAATAAACCAAGATCATTTTGTAAACGAAGATTCCAACTATTGTTTTGGTGAGGGAGGTGCAGGTACCTATAGCGACGGAAAACTTTATACCCGAAGTTTAAAACGAGGAGATGTCCGTCGTATTTTCGAAAACCTAGTATTTCATGGTGCTACCGATCAAATTTTGGTCGATGCCCATCCTCATATAGGCACAAACAAGTTACCCAAAGTGGTTCAAAACATTCGAGAAACCATTCTTGAATATGGTGGTGAGATTCATTTTGAAACCAGAGTAGTAGATTTTATTATAAAAACCAATAAAATACAAGCCTTACAACTTCAAAACGGTGAAGAAATAACCGTTAACCGAGTTATTTTAGCTACCGGACATTCGGCTCGCGATATCTTTTACCTATTACATAAAAAGAAAATCGCATTAGAAGCAAAGTCCTTTGCCATGGGAGTTCGGGTAGAGCATCCGCAACATATCATAGATTCCATACAATACCATTGTGATGGAAAACGTAGCGAATTACTTCCAGCGGCCTCTTACAGTTTAGTCAATCAAGTTAACGACAGAGGAGTATATTCCTTTTGTATGTGTCCGGGAGGGTTTATAGTCCCAGCGGCAACCGCCAATGGCGAAGTTGTAGTGAATGGTATGTCGCCCTCTAAACGAAATAACCTATATGCAAATTCGGGTATTGTTGTTGAAATTAATGCCGATGCAGACTTATACAAATACGAAAAATTCGGTGTTTTAAAAGGCTTGGAGTACCAGAAAAACTTGGAAAAATTAGCCTTTACAGCTGGAGGAAGAAGTCAGACTGCACCGGCACAAAGACTCACCGATTTTGTAGAAGGCAAACTATCTAACGATTTGAATCCCTGTTCCTACCAACCGGGATTAAAATCGGCACCATTACATTCACTACTACCTAAACTAATAGGAAGTAGACTTAGAAAGGGATTTCAAGCTTTCGGACAAAAAATGAAAGGCTACTACACTTCCGAAGCAAATATTGTAGGTGTAGAATCGAGAACCTCATCACCAGTTTGTATCCCTAGGAACGAGCAATTGGAACACCCAGAAGTTTCTAATTTGTACCCTTGTGGCGAAGGAGGTGGTTATGCTGGCGGTATCATTTCTGCTGCCATGGACGGCGAACGTTGTGCAGAGGCCGCTATCGTTAACTTATAAAAGAATAAAGAACAAATACCCTCAAAGTTCCTCATTAAATATACCTAGATGCTTTGCAGTTGTTACTTTGTACTTAATTCCCTATTCTAAAAGCGAAGCGATCTTTAGTCTTTAAAGATTTTATTTATACTTTTGCAGCACGAAAAACGATAATTACCAACACATGAAAGCATACATATTTCCAGGTCAAGGCGCTCAATTTTCAGGAATGGGTTTAGACCTTTATGAAAATTCACCCTTAGCTCAAGAATTATTTGAAAAAGCTAATGATATTCTTGGTTTCCCTATTACAGATACTATGTTTGAGGGCTCTGCCGAAGATCTTAAAGAAACTAAAGTAACACAGCCTGCAATATTTTTGCACTCGGTTATTTTAGCAAAAACTTTAGGAGATTCTTTTAAACCGGAAATGGTTGCCGGACACTCACTGGGAGAGTTTTCTGCCTTAGTAGCTAATGGTGCTTTAAATTTTGAAGATGGCTTAAAGTTAGTATCTCAACGTGCCATGGCCATGCAAAAAGCTTGCGAATTACAACCAAGTACAATGGCTGCTGTTTTAGGTTTGGATGATGAGATTGTTGAGAAGGTATGTAACGTAACCGATGGTATTGTTGTAGCTGCAAACTATAACTGCCCGGGTCAGTTAGTAATTTCTGGAGAAATTGAAGCGATTGATAAAGCATGTCAATCGTTAAAAGATGCTGGTGCACGTCGTGCATTGGTACTACCAGTTGGCGGTGCTTTTCATTCACCATTAATGGAGCCTGCTCGCGAAGAGTTGGCAGCGGCAATAGAAAACACAACATTTAATAAACCCAACTGTCCCATTTATCAAAATGTAACAGCCAATGCTGTTGTTGATGAGACTGCTATAAAAGCGAATTTAATTTCTCAATTAACAGCGCCTGTACGTTGGACACAGTCAGTACAACAAATGATTGCAGATGGTGCCACATTATTTACCGAAGTTGGACCTGGTAAAGTATTACAAGGATTAGTAAAGAAGATTAATAGAGCTTCAGAAACAACTTCTGCGACTTTTGAAACTAATAACGACTAAATGAAATTATCAAAACGATCCATTTACATTTTAGTGGTTATCATTCTAACAATTGCTGTCGATCAAGTATCGAAAGTAATTGTTAGAACTCATATTGAAGCGCGAACGGAAATAAATCCCGGAGAACGCATTTCTTTAATAGGCGATGCTTTCTTAATGATGAATGTTGAAAATACTGGTGCTTTTTTAGGTATGGGTAGTGACTTAGGACCAACTCTTAGAATTATCTTATTACTTATTTTACCTGTTTTAGTACTCGGTTTTGTATTAGTTCATGTTTTTAAAAACAAAGCTTTAGATAATTTATCTCTTTTTGCTTTTGCTAGTATTATAGGAGGCGGTTTTGCTAATGTGTACGATCGTATTGTATATGGTTCGGTCACCGATTTCTTGTTTATCGATTTAGGAGGTGTTTTTAGAACGGGTATTTTTAACATGGCTGACCTTTCGGTAACTACCGGAATGATCATTTTAGTTATGACTAGTTTTAAAAAGAAAAAACCTTTAGATTCAGATACTTAAAAAGAGTAAAAGCTATTAATTAACACCTTAGATTTGTCATTCCTACGATATGTGCCGCAGGAATGGCAATAATTATTCTTTATAAACTTTCCCTTCTTTCATAACAAAAACCACCTGTTCCATTGTTGAAATATGTTGAGTAGGGTCATCGTTGGTTGCAACTATGTCTGCAATAAACCCTGCTTTAATTTGTCCAATTTTATCGTCCATTTCTAAAATTTTGGCATTGGTAATCGTAGCACTCTGTATCGTTTCCATCGCTGGCATACCAGCTTCAACCATAAAACCAAACTCTTTGGCATTTTCACCATGCTTAAATACTCCCGCATCAGTTCCAAAAGCAATACCAACTCCTTTTTTGTAAGCTTTAGCAAATGTTTTTTGAATCTGTGGTCCTATAGCTAATGCTTTAGGAACAACAATTTCTGGGTAGAAACCTTTTATTTTGGCTTTTCCTTCAACTTCTTTTCCCGCTGTTATGGTTGGCACATAATACGCATCATACTTTTTCATTAGTTCCATAGTTTCTTCGCTCATTAAAGTACCATGTTCCACCGTTTTTATACCTCCTATTATCGCTCTTTGTATCCCTTCATCACCATGAGCATGAGCTGCGACATGCATGCCATAATCTTTCGCTGTTTCACAAATAGCTTTTACTTCTTCAAGCGTAAATTGCGGGTTCGAGCCGCTTTTCGCTACACTTAAAACACCACCGGTAGCAGTTATCTTAATACAATCTGCTCCATTTTTATAACGTTGTCTTACAGCTTTTTTTGCATCTTCTATACTATTAACAACACCTTCTTTTGGCCCTGGGTTACCGATGAGTTCTTTACGGTTTCCGTTCGTAGGATCTGCATGTCCTCCCGTACTTGCCAAAGCTTTTCCTGCAGTAAATATTCTAGGCCCAACAACTTTTCCTGAGTTAATCGCATTTCTAAGGGAAATATTAACCCCAGATCCTCCTAAATCCCTAACTGTGGTAAAACCGGCATCTAGAGTTACCTTGGCAAATCGAAGCGAGTTAAAAGCAACATCGGCATCGTTTAATGTATATTTCTGTATATATCGTTTCGGATTGGTTTCATGCTCAATATGCACATGCATATCGATAAGCCCGGGCATAACCGTTTTTGTTTTTAGATCTATAATAACATCGTCAGAATTTTGTCCTGACACATAACCTGTTTCAACAGATACGATTTTATCTTTTAAAACAACAACCGTCATTTCCGTTAAAACCTTACCTTTTTGGGTGTCAATAAGTTTTCCGCAATGTAAATATGTGTTTTGGGAAATGCCACTTAAAGAAAGTGATAAAAGAAGAACTATAAGACTAATTTTTTTCATATCGAGGATTTAGAGTTGCTTGTCTCTAAATATACAATTTCTGAATAAATTATGCTTATAACTCTCCTTCTCATTTTAAATAGAAGAAGTAGCCTATTGAAAATTAAACGAAAATGCCCAAAAAGTATAGTTACTGTTCGTTTTTTGAGATTTCACCCATTAAAACTATTGAGCGAGTTAGTTTTCATTTTAAAATGACACTTTCCAGACATTCTCGTTTTTAACTAAAATATAATTAAGCTTCTATTAATTATTGGTTTAAGCTTTGATCCATATTAGGATTAGCATCTATTTCTGATTGTGGAATGTTTAAATAAAACAACTCACTATCTGCAGGAACATTAACAACAACTCTATGTTCTGGGTCTCTATTTATAGGTCGTCTTAATCTTTTGGCATCAAACCATTCTACTCCTATTTCCCCATACAGTTCCTTACGTCTTTCTAATAAGATTTCATCCAAGAGCGCTCCACCAGAATTAGTAGATAATGTGGCGTCAGGATCCCTTTCTTTTTGTAACGCAAAAAGTAAATCTCTAGCTTCTGGTTCATTACCCATATTATATTGGGCTTCTGCATCGATTAATACCATTTCGGATTTTCGCATTAATGGTACATCAGATCCAAATGTAAATACGAACTTCGTTGTTACAAATTCCCTATAAGGTGTTGAGGAATTATAAATATCCTCAAATAATTTTCTAACATCGGTATCGGAAAAGGTATCCACAAAATTTGTATTCGCATAAGTAGCTTGAAACGACAATGCCAAATGATCTGTAAAAACATGAGGAGCCATCCAAAAGAAATTAGTTTCATTGGAACCATCTTGAAAATGCCCCCAAAGCCAGTCTTGGTCTGCTAAATCATCAAAACCTTCATCCCAGTTTGTAGATACTACGGCAGTAGCCGCATTGCCTCCGTATGCTGCTCTTGCTGCCGATGATGCTAATGTCCAATCGTCTTGAGTTACTAACAATACTCGTGCTAAAATTCCGTTAGCCACCGATTTGTTAATATAGCTTTTACCAAGTCGATCTTCTGATAAGTCCGCAACGGCATCTTTTAAATCTGATAAAATCAAATCGTAAACATCCGTTAACGGACTTGGAGGGTTCCCTATTGAATTCACTGTTGCCGGCTCTGTATAAAGAGGGATTCTAGCAACAGATCTGTCATTATTATAATTAGGCGCAAATTCAAGAGCCAATTGAAAATAGTGAAAGGCTCTTATGGCTTTAGCCACAGCGGTAAACTCTTTTTTGGTTGCATCATCTAAATCTGTACTCTCCTTAAGACCGTTAATTAATACGTTAGCGTAGTTAATAATCTCGTAGTTAAACGTCCAGGTAAAACGCGTTCTTCTAAAAGTTGCCCCTCTATTTTCATGAGAATAGTCGAATAAAAACCATGATGGTGCCTGAATTAAATCGTTACCTTTAATTGTTCTTGCAAAATACATAGCATACAATCCGCCAGTATCCGGATCGGATACATTTCCTCCGGGAAGGTCATCGTCTGTTAAATCGTCATCCCATTGTCCTTTGTATCTATCGTAAATTCCAGTTACAAACGCCTGAACAATATCTCTATCTGAAAAAACTACTGCTTCTGGAAGCCCACTGTTTTTGGGCTCATCTAAGAACTCCTTTGAGCAACCAGATAAAAAAGCAACTATTACAACTAATAGGAACTTTATATGTAATGTATTATATATTTTCATTTTGTTATTTTTTTGATTTAAAATTCTAAAAGAATCCCAGAGGTAATGGTTTTTGATAATGGTGATCTATTATTGGAAACTCCATTAAATGCTTGTTCTGGATCAATCCCCTTATGCGATTGCCAAGTAAAAATATTATCTGCTTGCAAAAAGAATCGCAACTTGCTTAGTCCTACTCTATCGATAGTTGATTGTGGAAGATTATAACCAAACGTTAAACTTTTTAGCCTTACATAATCATTCTTAAACAGGAATCTTGTAGAACGGGCTGAATGGTCATTATTACTAGCTAAGAGCAATGGAAAATCGCTAATGTCTCCCGGATTTTTCCATGCACTAAAATTATCTGGATGCGCACTTCCTCCTGGACTTTCAAAAGGGTTTATTAGCGCAGCATAATCGTTATCCAGCAAATACGATCCGAAGCTAAAATTGAACAATACATTCAGGTCGAACTGCTTATATCTAACAAAAGAAGTAAACCCACCTTCTATATCTGGCAAGGCTGTTTTACCTTGGTCATACCTTGTTGCATCATCATAATCTTTTGTTGTTACTTTATCAACAACATTACCATTTGTATCTATTACATCCATGTACCACATACCGCGACCATCTGCAGCATCTACACCTGCCCATTCCCGAATGTAGAAATCGAAAATGGAGCCTCCTACTACATAACGCTTAGATCCGCTTAAGATCTCATCTTGTGGCAGTTTGACCCACTCATTTTTGTTTAATGCAAAATTGATTCCCGTAGTCCAGGTAAAATCATCTGAGTTAAAATTAATGGAACGCAAGGATGCTTCCCACCCAAAGTTCTTAATAGACCCAATGTTTGTTATCACTTTGTTAACTCCCAACGAACGTGGAAGCGGTTTATCCATAATAAGGTCTACCGACTCTTTATTATAATATTCTAAAGTTCCAGAAATAATACCATTAAACAATTCGAAATCTGCTCCAATATTCAAGGATTCTACTTTTTCCCATCTTAAATTTTCGTCAGACACACCCTCTAATATAATCCCTGGGTTACTCTCGTTAACGAAACCTGTTCTAAATACAGATTGATATGGAAAAAGGCTTGTTGTTCTATTATTTCCTAATTCACCATAAGATGCTCTAAGTTTTAAAAATGTAAGTGTGCTATTTTCGCTTAAAAAATGCTCTTTCGACACAACCCAACTGGCACCTCCTGCTAAGAAATTACCCCACCTTTTATCTTTATTAAAACGTGTGGATCCGTCTCTTCTTAATGAAAACTCCGCATAGTACTTTTCATCAAAATTATAGTTAACCCTACCTAGGTAACTATTAATTCTTGATGTAATAATATTACCCCCAACTGCTTCTGGTGTTGTGCTTCCGTCAAGATTATCTACGCCTGGCAAAAGACCCGTACCTTGCGATAGTAAATTGTCTTGTGTGTTTGTATAAGCTTCTGTTATGAGGTCAACAGATATATTGTTTGCTCCAAAACTGTTTTTATAGTTTAAGGATTGAATAGCATTTAAGGTTGTTATCAAGTTTCTAATTTGTGATACACGACCACTTACCTCTGCTGCTGCACCTATTTTGTCGTCATCGAAACTAAAAGAATCAAACATAAAGTTTTCATAACTCAATCGTGTTTTAAATGTTAGCCCATCATAAATCTTTACTTCGGCAAAAAGATTAGCCAAATAATTGGTTCTTACTCGCCTTTCTTTTCCTAAAGTTAAACTGGCTAAAATATTTTCGCCATTAAAAACTGGTCTAGTACTGTTTACTGGTTGCCCACTAACCAGCCCATTTCCTAAATCGAAAATACGGTTTCCTGAAACATCTCTAATTAAATCACCATTGGCATCACGTGCGTATATTGGATAAATGCTGGATAAACCATAAATCCAGGTAATGGCTTGTGTTGTACTTCCGCTGGTTTGATCTGGATTATTGGAACTAGAACGTGAAAAACTAGTATTAAGCCCCACTTTAAACCAATCGTTTATTTCCGTTTCCAGATTTAGCCTTGAGGCTACTCTTTCAAAATTGGAAGGAATAACTGGACCATCTTCATTTAAATAATCCAAAGACATAAAATATTTAGTTCTTTCGCTCCCTCCAGATAAGCTAATATTATGATTTACCCTAAGATAATCCTCTCTAATAACTTCCTTTTCCCAATTGGAATCCCATAATAAATTTGCGCCTTGCACCAAATTACCATTGGCATCTATTGGGTTGGCTACACTGTATGGATTATACCCCAAATAATCAATTAGTTCATTTGTTGCACTTTGTGCTGCATCTGTCGCGGTTTGTCCGCCTTCATATTGATTGGTATTCTTTAATGCTTGCCAAGTTAGTTTTAAGTAGCCTTCTGGTCCTGCTAAATCGTGAATTCCTATCGTTGGGTTAGACAATCCGATTTGTGATCGTAAAGTTATTTTTGGAGCGGAACCTCTACGCCCACTTTTTGTTGTAATTAATATAACACCTCCTGCAGCACGCGATCCGTATAACGCTGACGAGGATGCATCTTTTAAGACCGAAACCGTTTCGATTTGGTCTTGACTTATCGAATTAAGGTTTCCATTAAACGGAGCGCCATCTACAACAATTAGAGGCCCTCGTTCTAAACTTTGACTGGATACTCCTCTAATCCTAATTGTTGGGTTACTTCCTGGCTGACCGCCATCTGTTAATAAGCTCAACCCCGGCACGGCACCTTGTAATGCCCTTAAAGGAGAGGTTACCTGCTGGGTCTCTATTGTGGCGCTTGAAACAACCCCAACAGATCCAACTATAGATTCTCTTGTTTGTGAACCATAGGCAACTACCACGACTTCTTCAAGAGCGGTTTCATCTTCTTGTAAAATAACATCAATTGTATTGGATTGCCCAACAACAATTTCTTCACTTTTGTACCCTACAAAGCTAAACACAAGGGTTTGACCTTGATTTACTTTTATTGAATAATTTCCGTCGAAATCTGCCGAAGTACCAATAGTAGTGTTTTTAATAAGAACGGTTGATCCGGGTAGTGGTAATTTATTTCTGTCCGCAACCTTACCAGAAATAGTTTTTTCTTGTGCAAATGATGTTATTGCAACAAACATCATGAGCATCAAATAGTAATTTCTTACTGCCATAAAGTATATTTTTTTGAGTTAGTCTGTGCAGATTGATAATAAGGAAGGCAGTAAAGAGTTTTTTTCAAGTGACTAATTCAAAAAAATTATACTCTACCAGTGACATTTAAAGCTTAGAAGAATCTAAAATATTTTAAGTAAAGTGCTTTACCACCTTACCTTATACAATTGCATGTGTAAAAAAAAGGATAAAGTCATTATTTAGCGGTAATTCCTATAATACCTTACCTTACCGAAGATTGCTTACCTCATATTTACTTGTACAACCCTTTTTTGATCTGCATATTTATAAACTCTGAAGGTGTAAGGGATGTTTCTTTTTTAAAGGCTTTATTAAAAGTGACCTTATTATTATAGCCAACTTCATAGGCTATATCTATAATGTTAAGACTGCCATGAATATCTTCCTTAAGAATACGAATGGCCTCCTGAATTCTAAACTTATTTATGAGTTCGAAAAAGTTTATATTAAAATGTTCGTTTATTATTTGGGATGTATTATGCCTTGTAGTATTTAGTCTTTTAGACAGTTCTTCTAGATTTATATTATTTTCTTTAAATACCTTATCTTCTACAAATAGCCTGATTAAATTTCCTTTAAGTTCTTCCGATAAGGCATTTGTAAGTCCAGATTTCTGATATTTTTCTAAAGGGGGTATTGTGTTTTCTGATGTACCGACTGAATAGCTCTTAAAAATTTCGGGCTGAACATATGCCATATAGGCTAGATAAATAACCATAACAGACATAATACTTACTTGTATATAATTAATGAAGTAAGGAAAAGAAAGCATTAATCCGCTTACAGGCAAACCATAAATGATATATGAAACTAGATAAATAACATGTATGGCGTAAATGGTTTTCTTCCACCTATTAACGGGTTTTTTACCTTTTATAGAATCCTCTTCTTTTCTACGCGAATAATGAAACTTTCCAATTAAAATAGCATATATAAAAAGTGACACCACTTTTGAAATAAATATGACATACCTATTTATATTATATGAATTATTTATTTCCAGCATAATTTCAATTTTATCGTTGGATGAAAGCGAATACATTGGAAATAAATACACAATTAAAATAAGAGTTGGTAGAAAATGTAATAAGTCAATAGTCCGAAACTTAAAATTATAAGTAACGCTTTTAAAATACAAATACAAGAACGGTCCATATAAAAGTGCCGTCAATGCGGCTATTAAGTATGTATGGGGCAGCCTATACTGAATATTAGAGATGTACAAAACAAACTCCAGAATAAATAAAGAGTGTACGCCTACAAAACCACTAATGAATAGTTTGGCACACCTATTTGCCTTTTTAGAAAAATTAATAATTACGGTAAAAAAGAAACCAATTAAAGCAACATATAAGAATATGAATGAAATCCAGTCAATTTGCAACATGTAATTCTCAGATAGTTCTTTATGCGCTTCAGAGCCCCTAATAACATTATATGCCTCACTATTCAGGATGGAAAAATCTAATGTATTTTTAATATACTTTTCGGTATAAATGAGTGCGTCTTCCGGTTGACCAAGATCGGCATTAAGTATGGCTAACTTTTTAAATATATTGACTGAATCTGCTGGTTTCTTTTCTTTTAAAGCGTCATTATAAAGCACCAACAGCTCCAACTGAGTCATATCGTTTCTGATACTTTGCTGTTCAATCAAGCTATCTACCTGAATATTAAATATAGGGATCGTTTTTACTTTTGGGGTGGCGACTAATTTGTTGGATACAACAAATAAGCATATAACAAACAATAGTGTTCTTGATTTGAATGACATTGGTTGGATAATTGAGAGCGATTACAACACTTTTTAAACGGACAAATTTATTGCAAATATGAAAATATGAATAAAGGCGCTCATAATTCTTAAAAAAAACTTAAAATGGTAATCCCCGATAATAATATACCTTTTAGTGCAAGAAAGACACAACAAGTTGTAAACAAAAAAGGCTGCTAAATGTATAGCAGCCTTTTATATATTTTATAGCATTATTTACTATTTATTTGCTCTAACTTTTTGCTCCCATAACCATGCCGAACGCATAGCATCATCTAAGCTTAATTCGGTTTTCCAACCTAATACATCATTAGCTTTGTTCGTATCTGCATAAGCCGAAATAATATCACCTTCTCTTCTACCAACAATTTTATAATTTAGTTTTTCTCCAGAAACGCGTTCGAAAGATTTAACAACTTCGAGTACTGAACTTCCTTTTCCGGTTCCTAAATTAAATGTTTCGTAACTCGATTCATTTTTATTTTGTAACAAGCGCCCTAAAGCAACTACGTGTGCCTTTGCTAAATCCACCACATGGATATAATCTCGAACACAGGTACCATCTGTTGTTGGATAATCATCTCCAAAAACAGATAGTTCTTCGCGTAATCCAATCGCGGTTTGAGTTATAAAAGGAACTAAATTTTGAGGTACACCAATAGGTAATTCTCCTATCATAGTAGATTCATGTGCTCCAACAGGATTAAAATAACGCAATGCTATAGCTTGTATACTTGGAACTGCTTTACAGGTATCTCTAATAATTTCCTCACCTATCTGCTTTGTGTTTCCATAAGGAGATTCGGCCTGTTTTACTGGCGCACTTTCTGTTATTGGCAATTCGTCTGCCTGTCCGTAAACAGTACAAGATGAACTAAAGATAAAACTTGACGATGGTAACTTTTTTAGTTCTTGTAAAATATAAACCAAAGTCCCAATATTGTTTTCGTAGTACAGTAAAGGCTCTTTCACACTCTCACCAACAGCTTTACTCGCAGCAAAATGGATAACACCTTTTACATCATTATGTTCTTTAAAAAAAGCTTCAACTCCTGCTTTATTCTTTAAATCCAGCTTTTCAAAAATTGGCGCTTTTCCTGTTATTGCTTTAATGCCGTCTAAAACCTTGATTGATGAATTAGACAAATCATCAATTATAACAACTTCGTAACCTTCATTTTGTAATTCTACAACTGTATGTGATCCAATAAAACCTAATCCGCCTGTAACTAATATTTTATCCATTTATAAACTTTATAATTGTTGATGTAATATATTCTATTTGTTCATCATCTAATTCAGTGTGCATAGGCAACGAAATCACTTCTTTTACCAATTGATTTGTTATTTTAAAATCATCTTCATTATACCTTTCGTCTTGATATGCTTTCTGGTTGTGAAGCGGAATTGGATAATACACGCCACATGGAATACCACTTTCGTTTAAATGTTTAGCCAACGCATCTCTATCTACACCCTTTATTTTAAGTGTATATTGGTGAAAAACATGACATTGGCAAGACGTATCACAATCCTCAGAACAGGTTGCAGATACTTTTGGCGTTATTACGTTATCAATATTTTTAAATGCTTTATCGTATTTTATTGCTGCAGCTTGCCGTGCTCTATTATAATGGTCTAAATGTGGTAATTTAGCATCTAATACGGCTGCTTGAATGCTATCCAAACGAGAATTCACTCCTACCACATCATGATGGTAACGCTCGTACATTCCGTGGTTAACAATACCTCTAATGGTATGTGCTAAATCGTCATCGTTAGTAAAGATAGCTCCACCATCACCATAACAGCCTAAATTTTTAGATGGGAAAAAAGACGTAGACGCCACATGACCTATGGTTCCTGCTTTAACTTTTCTACCGTCTTTATACGCGTAAGATGCTCCGATAGCTTGTGCATTATCTTCAATTACAAATAGATCGTGTTCTTTTGCAATCTCCATTATAGCTTCCATGTTGGCACATTGACCGAATAAATGAACGGGTACAATAGCTTTAGTTTTTGGAGTGATGGCTTGTTTAATGGCTTCAATATTTATATTGAAATCATCTTCATTAACATCCACCAATACTGGTGTTAACTGTAACAATGCAATCACCTCTACAGTGGCGGCAAAAGTAAAATCGGCTGTAATAACCTCATCTCCTGGTTTTAAACCTAACCCCATCATTGCTATTTGCAATGCATCTGTACCATTGGCACATGGAATAACATGTTTAACTCCTAAATATTGCTCTAAATTCTTTTGAAACTCATGAACCTTAGGTCCGTTTATAAATGCAGTGTTTTCTATAACTTCTTGGATAGAAGTGTTAACGACATCTTTTATGCCGCTATACTGACCTTTGAGGTCAACCATTTGAATTTTTTTCATCTAAAAAAACTTGCAGTCTTTTTTATTACTTTTAAATGAAATAATTGTAAGACTAAATTTACTGAATACCCGTAATGGGTTAACAGCTTACGAAATTACAAAATTCATTCACGCCAACCAATGAATTTGTTCCAAAGAAATGTATTTTAGCGGCAAAGAAAAAAATTGGGTTTTATTTACAACATAGGTATACGTACAGCTCATTTTGGATTAAAGTGTGCGGCTGTTTTTAACGAAAAAATTAAAAAGGGTGTTATTGGTCGTCAAGACACTTTTAAAGTTCTTGAAAATGCATTACACCCAAACGATAAAACCTTATGGTTTCATTGTGCCTCTTTGGGCGAATACGAACAGGGGCTTCCTGTTTTTAAGGAGTTAAGAGCACATTATAAGCAGCATAAAATCGTACTCAGCTTTTTTTCGCCTTCTGGTTTCGAAATTCGAAAAAATTCTCCCATAGCAGATGTTGTGGTTTATTTGCCACTAGACAGTAAACGCAATGCCAAAAAGTTTATAGATATTGTTAATCCAGAGCTTTCCATTTTTGTTAAGTACGACATTTGGCCTAATTTTTTAAATGAATTAAAAAAGCGCTCATTGCGAGCTATTTTAATATCGGCTGCTTTTAGAAAAAACCAATCTTACTTTAAGTTTTATGGCGCCGAATTAAGACGGGCTTTATTTACTTTCGAGCATATTTTTACTCAAAATGACACTTCTAAAACCTTACTACAATCTATAAACTACAATAACGTAACGGTTAGTGGAGATACGCGTTTCGATCGTGTTTCCAGTCAGCTAGAATTAGACAATAGCCTAGATTTTATCGAAACGTTTAAAGACAACAAATTATGTGTAGTTGCTGGTAGTACATGGCCAGAGGGCGACAGTTTACTTATTAACTATATTAATAGCTGTTACCACGAGGATGTAAAGTTTATTATTGCTCCTCATAATATTAAATCTTCTCAAATAAATAGCTTTCAGGACAAGTTGAATACCGAATCGGTATTGTACTCCACAAGGCATGACACACAACTAACCAATGCTCAGGTTTTTATAATTGATACTATTGGTATTCTTACAAAAGTGTACAATTATGCGGATATTGCCTATGTTGGTGGGGCCATGGGTCATACTGGCTTGCATAACACTTTAGAACCTGCTGTATTTGGAGTACCTATTATTATTGGTTCTAATCATGGCAAGTTCCCTGAAGCGAAAGCCATGATAGATCTTAATGGCATGTTCTCTATTTCCAACCAAAAAGAATTTGATCATATTTTAAATGAATTGATCGAAAACAAACAAAAACGTCTGGCTTCTGGAAGGAATAATAGCGATTATATTAAAAAAAATAAAGGTGCTGTCGTCCAAATACTAGATTATCTGCGTATATAAGGTGTTTTATCGGGGTTTTGTTAAAAAAATTAACATAAAATTCTTGGATTTTACTAAAAGTTATTAAATTCGTAATTAGTATTATTTTAATACTCAAATAATTAACACTAAAACAAAGAACAATGAAAAAATTTTTATTAAGTACCGCTTTATTACTAGTACTAGGTTTATCTTTTACTTCTTGTAGAGATACTAAAAAAGCAGAGGATGCTGAAGCTGCAGTAGAAGCTGCTGCTGAAAAAGCTGAAGAAGCTGTAGAAGCTGCTGCTGACAAAGCTGAAGAAGCTGTTGATGCTGCTACTGAAGCTGCTGGTGAGGCAGTAGATAAAGCTGTTGATGCTGCAGGTGAGACTGTAGATAAAGCTGTTGATGCTGCGGGTGAGACTGTAGATAAAGCTGCTGACGCTGTTAAAGACAAAATAAAGAAAGAAGCTGGTCACTAAATACCGCGACAATATCTTTTGAAAACAGAGACTGCTGTAAAGCAGTCTTTTTTTGTTTATGACTGTTTCTTTTGACATGAGCAAATACGCTCAAAAACTTATGAGATGCTTTAATCACTTAAAACTATCTTTAGTTAACGTCGGTTCGACATATTGAATGCTGATAATCAGTTTTTTGATAGATTTTAAAAGATAAAACCTTTACAATTTCGACGAGGGACGAGGAGACATCTCATCATAATGGGATGGCTCGTCGCTCATGCTTCGCTCCCTGCCTGCCTGCAGCCACGTACCCACATCTTTTTAATCAAGCCACGAATTACACAGATTTATACGAATAAAACCTCAATATGATGGATAGCTCTCTATACTATTCATAATCACGAATCAGACTTTCAGTCTGTTTTTACAATTTAAACCCGATTTAATTCTATTATATTTCTGTACTTTAATTTAAGGTGTGTTCGATTTAATAGTTTTGATTTCTAATTAGTTACATTAAAAACAACCCTAAGTTCCCCTCAAGGGGACAATTTTACTGAGTGAGATTCCTCCCTCGAGGGAGGATTAAGGAGGGTGTGTTTAAATACAAAATATTTTATAAGATAACAATCAGTACTTTACAATGAAGTTAAATAACTTCAGTTAAATAGAAACTCACGTTAATTTATTAATAAGTAAATACGAATTACTTATTAGTAAATAATTTATATTTAGAACCATTTGTGATAATTCGTGAAATTAGTGTCTATCTTTGTAAAATTATTATTTGATATGCAGCCATATCTGTGGGTACATCGTAGCTGCCGACAGGCAGGTGTAGACATTACAAATAACTATATTTCAATGTTTTAATTTAGTTTTTTCTGTATGACTTACATCAAACTCACGTTTAGTTAGACATTTTCAGCAAGTGCATGGAGCCATTATTAACTCCTACTAAAACTCCTTTGGCATTTTTACCAAGTTTTATAGGCTTTATATCTTTAACATTCGTAGGCAAAAAGACACCACTTAAAGAAGGCTTTACAGCTTTAAAATCAAATTGTTTATCACCTTCTAATAACGCTCCAATAGAAGCATCGGCACGTGTGGTTTCTATCTCAACATTGAATTTATTTCCTGCAAGTAAAATATCATTAATGCCGTCTTTATTAAAATCGTCTATTTCTATGCTTTGCACTGTAGAATACTGCGCTTCATTTGGAAGCTTTTTTATTTTAAATGAACCACCATTATTAATTAAAAATACTGATTGAAACATATAAACTTCATGTTTCTGCGACGTAAGTGCCTTATCATCCAATATGGATCCTAAATCTGCCTCCGCAAACGCATTATAGGTGGTAAACCTTTTTGATATACCGGGTAATTGTTCTGTAGAACATTCTTTCCCCCGTATTGGAACAATTTTATTTTTATAATCTTTAGCCAAAAAGACATCATTTGTCCCATTTTTATCATAATCTGCAGCAAAAACATAAAATGGTTTTTCTTCGCTGGCCTTGAATTTATAGTTTTCACCAAGGTTTCCTAATACAAAATCCATATCGCCATCTTGATCAATATCTTTTGCTTCTATGGTGTTCCACCATCCATTGGTTTTATTTAAAGCCGGCATATCTTGTTTTACAAAAATCCCTTCTTTTATTTGAAATACACTAATGGGCATCCATTCTCCTACTAATAGCAGCTCATTTTTTGAATCCCCATCAATGTCTTCCCAAGCTGCATCGGTTACCATACCCACAAACTCCAACGCTTTGGCGTGCTGAGTTGTAACATCTACAAAAACTCCTGAATTGTTTTGTAATAAATAACTTTTTGGAGCACTCGTATACCGGTTTGGAACCAATCTACCCCCAACAAAAAGATCCAGATCACCATCAGCGTCATAATCCAACGGTATGACACAACCGCCACTGGAAGTAATCTCTGGTAAATTGTTAGATTTATTAAAATGCCCCTTACCATCATTTAAATACAATCTGTCTTGATATTCAGAAGAATGTTCAGAAAATTCATTTCCCCCACTCACAACGTATAAATCTAAAGAACCATCTCCGTTAGCATCAAAAAATGCAGAAGCTACATCTTCAAAACCTTTATCGTTTAAAAAATCTGTTTGTTTACTTTCTATAAACGTTTCGTTGCTTCTCTGCAAAAAGAGTCTCCCTGCTTGATTTACCGCACCTCCAATATAAAAATCTTCAAACCCATCATTGTTAACATCTGCTACAGATATACATGGCCCCTCGGTTGATAGTTTGTGAGGTAATAATATCTGATTTTTGAAGTCATTAAAATTGTTTTCGGTATGCTTCACTGTATTTCCTAAAAAAGCAGACCTGGTAACATCCTTAAAAACAGGATTGTATTTGTTTCTTGTTTCTTTTATTACTTTGGCTTGCTGATAATCTACAGTTAAAAGTGTATTTGCCTTTACATTGGTTATCAGGTTTATCTTTTTATCTGGCCAAACAACTTTTACTGAATCTATGGTAGTAGTTATTCCCAGACCAAAATGAGCAATAGGATCGACCGAAGACAAATACCCCCTTACATTCTTTAATTCGTGATACTGAATACTATCGTTTTTAAACAAAGTAATTTTCGCTCCTAATCCCAGTGTATTGTACTTTGGTCCTTTTAGTTTTAGTTTTAAAAAACGATTTCCTGATTTCTCAGAATTATTCTTGTAAATAAAAGCGTTATCATTAATATTATTTACAACAAGGTCTAAATCTCCGTCATTATCCAAATCACTAACAGCTGCTCCATTGGAGAAACTAGCGGCCTCCAGTCCCCAATCCTTTCCCTTACTGGAAAACTTTAATCCGCCATTGTTTTTATAAATATAATTAGGGATTTTATTTTCATTAAACAGATTTACAATATGATCGACATTTTCACTTTTAGTACGTTGTCTTTTCAATTCAGAATCCACATATTTCAGAAGTATACTGGTTGCATCTTTGTCAAAAATATCACGTCTAAAACCATTGGAAATAAACAAATCCCGTAATCCGTCGTTATCAAAATCACTACCAATACAAGACCAACTCCAATCGGTCTTATCGATTCCAGCAAACTGGCTTATTTCACTAAAATACCCATTACCATTGTTAACCTGAAGCATATTATGCATATACTGGTAATGATTTCCTGCGTTTAGAATGTAATTATAACCATCTACATTCATAGAAGCCATACTCGTTTTGGCTCGAATATGATCTGGCGATGTCATATCTAATTCTACAATATCTTCGTAACCATCATTATTAAAATCTACAACATCTATGCCCATACCATAAAATGCCACATGATTGGTTATAGATTGAATATTTTGCTCAAAGGTTTTGTTTCCTTTATTTTCAAAAAAGTAATCGCTTTCCAAATAGTCATTTGCAACATAAATATCACTAAAACCATCGTTATTTAAATCGGAAGTTGATAGTCCCAAACCATAAGAATAGGTTTGATTTATTCCAGATTTTTGGCCAACCTCTTTATAAACCCCGTTTATATTTTCGTAAAGCTTATCTCTGTGTAAAGGGTTTTGTTCTTCCCTACCTTTTTTAATATCATCAAACGAAGTAAAAAAATATTTTGGGCGGTTAATTAAATACATGTCGAGATCGTTATCGTTATCCATGTCAAAAAACGAAGCCATCATAGAAAATCCCGAATCTGCTATATTATAATCTTTGGCTTTTTCTGAAAACGTATTATCGCCATTATTAACATAGAGAAGGTTACGGCGCTCTTCATCCGTACCCCGAAAGCCGCCTTTGCAAACGTATATATCTAAAAGATTATCTCCATTAATATCAACCATGACCACTCCATTGTCCCAACCTTCTCCACCTCCAACACCTGCTGAGTCTGTAATATCCTCAAATTGAAAATCACCTTTATTTAAATATAATTTATTTTCAACCTGATTTCCTGTAAAATAAATATCTGAAAGTCCATCATTATTAATGTCTCCTATGGCAACCCCTCCTCCATTATAAGCGTAATTATAAACGATAAAAAAATTACCAGGGCTTTCTTCTATAGCATTATTAAAAGTAATTCCTGTTTCATTTGAGGGTATACTTTCGAATAACGTTTCTTTTTTTACAACAACTGCATCTTGTTTGGTTTGTTCCTTTTTACATCCAAAAAACAGACACAAACTAAAAATGAAAAACCACTTTTTTTTGTAGAGAGAGCATATTGATGACATAGTTAGTATATATAACCCTATTTGGATTTAATTTCTATAAATTTAAGGGTGTCGTTATTATTTGATACAATAATCATTTGCTTATTACCAACCTTAATAAAGGCCAGATCTTTAACATCTTTGGGCGTATAAAACCCACTTTCTATTATAGAATAGGGTGTAAACGTTCCTTGACCGTTTCCTGCTAAAAACATACCTGTTCCGGCATCGTTTCTTGGAGTTTCTATTTCAGAGCCATATAAATTCCCAGCAGTTACGATATCCTGATGCCCATCTTTATTAAAATCCTTCACCAGTATTTGGTTTACATTAGATAATTGCACCTCATTAGGCAATTCATGCAACACAAAAGAATCTCCTCTATTTTCGATATAAGAGGTTGCAAATGTATTGACCTGATAGTGCAGGGATGCTTCTAATTCTTCTTTACCATACACATCAACCAAAGTTGCCTCAGCAAATTCGTTATAGGTTTTAAACTTTTCTTTTATTTCACCTACCTGAGAGGATGAGCATGAACGGCCTCTAACTGGGTATTTTTTGCCTTCGTTATAATAGCTTAAAACGATATCGTTCTTGTTGTTGTTATCGAAATCGTTAAAATAAATATCGAATGTCTCTCCTTCAAATGATTTATACTTATAATTAAGTCCTAGGTTTCCTGCTACGAAGTCTATGTCTCCATCGTTATCGAAATCGCCGCTAGCAACACTAAACCACCATCCGGTAGTTTTTGTCAACCCCAATTTTTCTGAAATATCACTAAAGTTTTTGCCTTCATTATTTTTAAAAACACGAATAGGCATCCACTCACCCACTACCACAATATCTTTCCAACCATCATTATCTATATCTTCAATACTTGCAGAAGTGGCTAACCCTAGTTTATTGAACTCTGGTATCAGCATGTTAGTTACATCTAAAAACTTAATCTTTTCAAATGTACTAACATTTTCTAAAATATAAGTTTTTGCCGGTGCGGGATAGTTACCCGGAACCAATCTGCCACAAACTAGCAGGTCTTGATCGCCATCTTTATCATAATCAAAATTGTAGACGCGCGATCCGCTGGTAATCATTTCGGGTAGGGCCTCTTTAGATAAGACCAAATTACCTAAGCCATCGTTTACATAGAGTCTATCTTGAAGCCATTTAGAATCTGGTTCAAATTCATTCCCTCCGCTTACGACATATAAATCCAAATCACCATCGTTATCTGCATCGAACATTAAAGATCCCATATCTTCATATTCTTTATCATCTTCCAAAGTAAAATATTGTTTATCAAATAAGCCTTGTTTATTCTGATAAAAAAGTCCTCCTGCCTGTTTTGAAGCACCGCTCACGTAAAAATCGTCTAAACCATCTTTGTTTAAATCTCCAACCGAAACATAAGGACCAAAGGTTGACGTTTTGTGAGGCAACAGTATTTCTTTTATATAATCGTCATACTCGTTTTCAACATGAACAAAAAGCGAATCCAATACATTATTTTTTGAAATAAAGAGTTTTTCTTTTTTAACTTTTCCCTCAGTTTTAGCTAATTGTGCGTCTGCATTTTTTAGTACCACCATTTTATTAACCGAGACCTGAGTAAGCGTTTGAGTTTTGCCATCTTGCCATTCCACTTTTAAAGTATCGATTATGGTTTCTTTACCCAAACCAAAATGAAGCAATGATGCCATAGAGGATATATAGCCGTGCTCCAGACTTAATTCCTGAAACTGCTTTTTACCATCTGCTATTACTGTACATTTTGCCCCAATTCCTCTGGGGTTTAATTTATTTCCGTCGAATTTAACAGTAATATAATGATTACTTTCACTATTATTATTTCTAAATATTACCGCTTTATCATCTATATTGTTTAATATAATTTCGAGGTCGCCATCATTATCTAAATCGGCATAAGCAACACCATTCGAAAATCCTTTAAATTCTAGTCCCCAGGCTTTATTCATTTTTTCGAATGTTAGGTCTCCGGAATTTTTAAAAACAAAATTATCTGTTTTTTCCGAAGGCATTCTTAAGGTATTCTTCAACCTATCATCTTCTTTCTTTTCACTAAAAGGGTTTTTATTTTTTTTAAGTGCATTAAAAAAATCGGTATTATTTATTTCTCTTCTTGTTCCGTTTGATACGTATAAATCTTTCCACCCATCATTGTTTAAATCTGCAAAAACAGGTCCCCAGCTCCAATCGGTGCTTGAGGTATTCGAAATTCTGGAAATGTTGTTAAACTGCGGTGTGTTTCCTTCACCTAAAACACCGGCATTTAATTGCAAACAATTATGCATGTATTGATAGTAAAGTCCATTGTCGTACGTATCCCAAAACACCTGAGGGTTCATACTTGCCATGTTTGCTTTAGATCGTTTATTCGTAGACGCATCCATATCGGCTTGAAAAATATCTAGAAAACCGTCATTATTAAAATCGGCGATATCGGCTCCCATACCATATAAAGCAGTGTGCTTCACTGATTGTTCAATGGTATTTTTAAAGGTTCCATCACCATTATTTATATAACAAAAATCTGCACTGGCAAAATCGTTACTTACATAAATATCTTTATAACCATCGTTATTTAAATCACTAATACTGGCACTTAACGACAGGCTATAAGATAACATTCCGGCTTCTTTGGTAACATCCTTAAATTGACCGTTACCATCGTTTCTGTACAGGTGATTTGAGTGCCTTGGAACGGCATGCCTTATATGTTGCATGAATATATAGGGCGTTGTATTAAATGGTGTAATGGGATAATTGGCCACATACAAATCCAGATCACCATCATTATCATAATCGAAAAAAGTACTTTGTGTGCTATGCCCGTTATCTGCGATACCGTATGCCTCTGCTTCTTCTTTAAATGTTAGACGACCTTCCTTATTAAGCCCCTGATTAACTAAAAGTTTATTCGGGCAATGTGGCGCTTTTCCAGATACGCTTAAATATATATCTAACCAACCGTCATTATTAATATCGACAGTTGTTGCACCTAAAAACCAATTCTCATGGGATAGTCCAGCATTTGCTTCTTTTGTAACATCATGAAAAACTAAATCTCCTTTATTTAGATATAGTTTATTCTCCACCATATTACCAGTAAAATACAAATCTTGTAAACCATCATTATTAAAATCTCCCACGGCAATACCGCCTCCCATATAGATATATGGATAATTAAAATAATTAAGTGTGTCCGATTCTGTCAATGTGTTTTGGAACTCAATTCCCGTGACATCTGATGTCAGCAAGGTAAATTGTTTTTTCTTAATATCTTTTGAACAAGAAAAAATAAAAACGAGAAGAAAAATACTCTTAAAGAATTTCATATTGAAACTAACTTTTGAGGCTTAACAAATATAAGAAATCCTGCATACGTTGTATGCAGGATTGACCAATAAATCAAATTAATATAAAAACTAAACTATGCAATGTATTTACAAATTGGTATTAACCTGCAATTCTACGCTCGGTATGGGCAATAAATAAGTATCTCCATCGAATCTTTTTAAATCTAACCATCTAGATTGTTCACCTGCTAATTCTACCCACCGTTCATGTTTTATAGCATCTAAAATTGCCTCAGTGCCGGATACATTAATAGCTGGCATATTAACAGACGGTCTTGCCCGAACTTGATTTAAGAAACCTAAAGCTACAGCTTCAGATCCTCCTGAACGTATTTCTGCTTCTGCTTGCATAAGCAATACATCTGCATAACGAATAACCCTTACGTTTATACCACTAAATGGTGTTTCTGAAGACCTATTATCATAGTTTTGATATTTTCTCCAGGCTGGATTATTATCTGGCCCGATTGTACCATCAGCAAATGTACTTTCACCATTATTATATGTATTAGTCATTGTACCATTATCACTATCATCTATTGAATAAAAAGTATATGCATAGCGTATATCTCCATCTTCGAATTCATCTAAAAGCACCTGACTTGGTTTCACATTCCACCATCCTGAATACTCCATAGCTCTAAACGTTGTTTCTGCATTTCCTCTTCCTGTTTGCTGCCATGAGTCTCCCTCTCCTGTAGATTCGTCAAAATTTACTTCAAATATAGATTCGTCGTTATGCTCAAGGTCTTTGCTTCCAGAAAAGTTATCCAAATAATTATCCATCAAAGTATAACCTGTAACTTTTTCTAAGGCATTTTTTGCACCAGCTGCATCCCCATTTTGTAACAATACTTTTCCTAATAACGCCCAAGCAGATCCTTTTGTTGGTCTACCTTTTTCTTGCACTCCTTTTGCGGGCAAGTTATCTGTTGCAAATTCCAAATCTTCAATAATAGCATTGTAAACCTCTGACGCTGGCGATTTAGGCCTACCCGACGGTAAACTCTGAGTATCCAGCACTAATGGAATATCGCCATATTTAGTCACTAAATGGAAATAAAAAAGTGCTCTTAAGAATCGTACCTCTCCTAACCTTCCCAAAGCATCATCCTCAGGTATATTCTCAAAATTTTCTTCGTTAGTAATAACAAAATTACAACGGCCTATACCTTGATAATTATGAGTCCAATGTCTCACACTTCCTTCGTTTGTCTCATTTACAACTCGAGCAATCATCTGCGCTTTATCCCCTTCCAAGTTACCTGTTGCACGATTTTCGCCCGCAATATTATCGTTAATATAGAATTGATATCTCGCATAATTACCTGTTTCTTGAAGATACGTATAGCAGGCAGTCGCCGCCGCTTCCAACTGTAAACTTGACTTAAAAAATGTAGCCTCCGACAGTTGATTAGGATTATTTAATTCTAATCCTGATTCATTGCAGGAAATTAAAATTCCAAAAATCACTGCAATGCCAGTAAAAAATATTTTAATTCTTTTCATGTTTTTTTATATTATTGATTAATATATATTAAAATGCCAATTGAACCCCAACTGTAAATGATCTTGGTTGTGGGTACACACCCCTATCTATCCCAACACCTGCCGCGGCAGATTGCTGTCCCGGAGTTACTGTAGAACTCCCACCTATTTCCGGATCGTAACCAGAATAGTCAGTAATTGTAAATAGGTTTTGCCCTGTAGCATATATTCTAAATTTAGAAAAAACACCATTTGCAACCGATGATAATGTAGATTCTGGCAGGCTATATCCAATAGTTAAGTTTCTAAGTTTAGCATAAGATCCATCTTCTATAAAACGATCTGAGCGTCTTACATTACGACCATCTTTTGCTGCTGCTGCCGAATATCCGGGCACCGTTGCATTTGTATTAGTCGGTGTCCATCTATTTAACACCGCAGTTCCTGCATTAAACAAACGTGGCATCCCTTCCAAATCATATAAATTTGTATTATATATATCATTCCCACTTACACCACTAAAGAATAGCGTAGCATCGAAATTCTTATAGTTAGCCGATAAGTTTAAACCATAAGTTAGTTCTGGAAAAGGGTTTCCTATTTTTAATTCATCATTACCATCAATTACCCCATCATTGTTTTGATCTACATAACGTATATCACCTGGTATGGCAACAGATTGTGCACTCCTATCGTCTCCTTCCTGAAACAACCCATCTGTTTGAAGTCCATAAAAGTAGAATAACGATTCCCCTTCTGTAATTCTAGATAATGTTTCGTTTTCAAAAGTAGAGCTTTGTATAAACGACAGATCTCCTAAATCTGTAGCTTCATTTTTAGATGTACCAAGGTTTAAGTTAGCAGACCAACTAAAATCTCCTCCTTTATCATGGTTGTAACCAACATTAAACTCAAATCCTTTAGTTTTTGTTGATGCCCCATTACGTTGAGTAAAACCAGCACCTAAACCTTCTGAAGGCACATTAGGGATAGGCACAATAACGTCTTCTACATCGTTATTGTAATATTCGAAAGATAAGGTAAATGCATTGTTAAAAAGTCCCAAATCCAAACCAATATTAGTCATAGTTGCTTCTTCCCATTTTAAATCTGGATTTGCAGTACCAAAATTGGAAGTTCCAACATTATTATTTAAACCTATATATCCATAAGTAGCCAATAATCCCGATTCGTAAACATAATCTACAGATCCATCATTACCAGTTGTACCCCAAGACCCTCTAAGTTTCATACTACTAATGGATTTTGAATCTTTTAAGAAATCTTCTTCACTTATTACCCATCCTAAAGAAACGGCTGGGAATGTTCCCCATCTGTTATTTGATCCAAAACGAGAAGACCCATCACGACGAATAGATGCCGAAATTAAATATTTGCTATTATAATTGTAATTAAGCCTTCCTACATAAGAAATTAAACCATATTCAAAAAGTTGGTTCGTAACCTGTCCGTTCCCTTGAATTACAGGTACCGCATCACTTAAAGGATTTGAGGCCTGAGATCGGTTATTCCTAGTATTAGTTTCAAACTTTTCTGCCACTAATAATAAATCTAAATTATGAACATCATTAAAAACTTTGGAATAGGTTAACGAGCTGGTATAAGTGTCTGAACTGAAAACATTAGCCCTTTGATCAAGTATCGCAGCATCTCGTTTATTCACCCCTTCATTAAACCTAGGGCGGTGAATATTTGTTGATGCCGATGTTCTTTCAAAACCGTATTGAAATTTATACTCTAAACCATCAATAAACTCGTAAGACGCATAGAGCGATCCTAATATTTTAACAACATCGGTTACATTATTACCTATGGTTTGAAGCCTAACCGGATTTTCTGCATCCGATCCACCATCTGAACCATCCGGCCCACCGAAACCGCCCAGATTGTTCGAATCATAAGCTGGGGTATAAGGTAACGACTTGATCATATGCTCCACTAATGTCCTATCTCCATTCTGCTCCTCATTTTTCATTTCTGAATCTGCAATAGCCAGAGTTTCTCCTATTTTAAACTTATTACCCAATTTGAATTCACTATTTGCCCTTAGAGACGATCTGTTAAATCCTGTATTAATAATAATACCTTCTTGATCTATAAACCCTGCAGATATATTAAATATAGCCGCATCACTTCCTCCAGAAACACCTACATTCGTATTATAAACAAATGCTGACTGAAATACTTCGTCTTGCCAGTCGGTATTGAGTGTTGTAGACGCTTCATTTTCGGTATATCTGTTAGGCAAACCGAATGTCTCAGAGGCATATTGCCTAAACTGCTCTGAGTTAAGCAAGTCCAATGTTTTTGGAATACTTTGAGTAGATACATATGAATCTAAAGTAACTCTGGTTTTTCCTGATTTCCCTTTTTTAGTTGTTATAATTACAACACCATTAGAAGCTCTAGACCCATATATAGCAGCTGTTGATGCATCTTTTAACACATCGATAGTTTCTATATCATTGGGGTTAATTTCATTAATACTTCCGGAAACAATACCATCTATAACATATAATGGTTGACTATTACCAAAAGTTCCCAAACCACGAATTTGAACTTGGGGAGCAGTCCCCGGAGATCCTCCGTTAATTATCGTAACACCTGGCGCTTGACCCTGTAGGGCTTGGTCTGCAGATATTACTGGTGTTCTGTTAATATCCTCCGATTTCACCGAAGAAATAGCACCGGTTACTAAACGCCTCGACGTTTTTCCGTAACCTACCACGACAATTTCACTTAATGCACTAGTGTCTTCAACTAGAACAACATTGATTTCAGATCTTCCATCAACAGGAACTTCAAGTGTTTCGTAACCAACATAGCTAAAAACCAATATAGCGTTTGTATCTACATTAGTAAGACTATACTTTCCATCAAAATCGGATCCTGCTCCATTAGTAGTTCCTTTTACTATAACATTAGCACCAGGTAAAGGACCATTTGAATCAGAAATAGTACCAGTCACATTTTGAGAATACATAGATATGCTCAAAATAAAAATCACTAAAAAAAGCAATTTTTTAAATAATTTTTTTTTCATAAATCATTGTAAATTAGTATATTAAAAAATAATTTTTAATAGTTTCATTAAATAAGGTAGATTTGTAATGAGCAAAAATCATTATCCGATATTATTTAATGATTAGTTAATATTTAGTTTGCAACACAAATTTAACATCAAAATAAGCATATATATAATATGATTTTATCAAATAA
Organism: Flavivirga eckloniae; assembly: GCF_002886045.1. NCBI lineage: Bacteria > Pseudomonadati > Bacteroidota > Flavobacteriia > Flavobacteriales > Flavobacteriaceae > Flavivirga > Flavivirga eckloniae. The sequence goes on from NZ_CP025791.1 coordinate 2,167,446, forward strand.
TAGTATATATTTCTCACAATACCTTAAATACATTTCATATGCTGGATAATATACACAGAGAAATAACCCAACTCACGCCAGAGGATAGTTTTTTAGTTTTCGATCGGGTAAAAGACGACTTCGACTTCCCCATCCACTTTCATCCCGAGTATGAATTGAACTTTATACAAAACGGCAAAGGCGTTAGGAGGATTGTTGGCGATAATATTGAAGAAATAGACGACATTGAACTTGTTTTTGTTGGATCGAACGTAGTCCACGCATGGGAACTACATAAATGCCAATGCAAACAAATTCATGAAATCACCATACACATAAATTACGATTTACTTGACGAAAAACTGTTAGCACGAAATATATTCAAGCCCATAAAGGACATGTTTGAGAAATCTGCCCATGGCATTCTTTTCTCAAGAAAGGTTTCAAAAGAAATGGCGCCAAGGCTTATAAAGCTTAGCAAAACAGATGGTATAGACTACTATTTAGAGTTTATATCTATATTATACGACTTGGCAAACTCAAGAAATCAGCGCATGCTGTCCAATTTCACAACACAAAAGAGAAGTTTTGAAAATAGTTCGAAAATAAAAAAGGTTTACGACTACATTCAAAATAATTTTGACAAAAAAATATCACTGGACGAAATATCAACCCTAGTAAATATGACTCCAGTCTCCTTTAATAGGTTTATAAAAAAGCGAACAGGGAAAACTTTTGTGGTTTACGTTAACAGTACCCGTATAAGCCACGCTAGCAAACTACTACTGGAAACAGATTTAAGTATTGCTGAAATAAGTTTTAAATGCGGATTTAACAATATAGCCAACTTTAATCGTATCTTTAAAAAAGAGAAAAAGGCTACGCCTAGTGAATACAGAGAGAATTTTAATGCATGTATAAAACGTGTTCTATAGCATTTTTCCTTCTTTCTCATTACTCATCTAAACACCCTATCCTTCTTATACTTCACCTATTTCTATTAAAAATAGTATCATCAATTGACTATTTAGGGCAACTAAATACGTATCAATACATATATTTTTGTATAACATATTCAGAAAAAGAATTGTTTCCGTTTAAATTTTAAAAAAGAATTAAACCAATTAAGCTTATATACCAGGTGTTTGCACAAGGTTTTATGTCCAAAGCCATAATGTGCTCCAACAGAATAAAAAATATCAAAATGCAATACATTTTTAATATGTAAATGAAAAAATAGTATCATAAAATTTTAAAATAGTACATTTTTCTATCGACATTCTAGATTCTGACAAAACATAAACACCTGTATATAATCACGTTAAACAGAAACATCATTATACATGAATATCAAATTTAAATTCATTACATATATAATAGTAACAATAACGTTTATGGCTTGTACCGATAATCAAAATGAAGACACGATAATCTACTCTAAGATAGATCCAATCAATAAAAAAGTAGATTCTCTTATTAAAATAATGACGCTAAGAGAAAAAATTGGTCAAATGAATCAGTATAACGGGTTTTGGGATGTTACCGGACCTGTTCCCAATGAGGGTGATGCAGAAGAGAAATACGAACACTTAAAAAATGGACTTGTAGGCTCCATGCTTTCCGTAAGAGGTACCAAAGCTGTTAAAGCTGTACAAAAAATTGCTGTTGAGGAATCCAGATTAGGTATTCCCTTAATTATAGGCTTTGATGTTATTCATGGTTACAAAACATTAAGTCCCATACCTTTAGCCGAAGCTGCCAGCTGGGATTTAGAAGCTATAGAAAAATCCGCACAAGTTGCTGCTGCCGAGGCTTCTGCTGCTGGTATAAACTGGACATTTGCTCCAATGGTAGACATCTCCAGAGACCCTAGATGGGGTCGTGTTATGGAAGGAGCCGGAGAAGACCCTTTTTTAGGCAGTAAAATTGCAACAGCCAGAGTTAATGGGTTTCAAGGCGACGACCTATCTAAACCAAACACCATAGCTGCATGTGCCAAACACTTTGCTGCTTACGGATTTTCTGAAGCCGGAAAAGAATACAATACAGTAGATATAGGAAGTTCAACATTACACAACATGGCCCTTCCTCCGTTTAAGGCAGCCGTAGATGCTAATGTAAAAACCTTTATGAATGCGTTTAATGAATACAATGGTGTACCTGCTACTGGCAACAAATACTTATTAAGGGATATTTTAAAGAAGAAATGGGATTTTAAGGGTTTTGTGATTTCAGATTGGGCCTCTATTAAAGAGCTTGTCGTTTGGGGCTATGCGCAAGACAATAAAGATGCAGCTAAAATGGCAGCAATTGCGGGTTCCGATATGGATATGGAATCACACATTTACGTCCATGAATTAGAACAACTTGTAAAAGATGGCGTTATTGAAGAAAGTATTATTGACGATGCCGTTAGAAGAATCTTAACGGTAAAATTTGAATTAGGCTTATTTGACGACCCATACAGATATTGCGACGAAACCAGAGAAAAAGAAGTGGTGAACAGTCCAAAACACTTGGATGCTGTTCTCGATATAGCGAAAAAATCTATCGTTCTACTTAAAAACGAAAACAATTTACTGCCATTAAAAAAAGAAGGTCAAAATATTGCTTTAATTGGTGCTTTAGCTAATGAAAAAAACAGCCCGTTAGGCAGCTGGAGAATTGCGTCTAAAGACAATACTGGAGTATCTGTATTAGAAGGGATGCAGGAATACAAGGGCAATGATCTGGTTTATAAAAAAGGTACAGACGTAACTGTTGGCCCTACACAATTCGTAAATGAAATTGAAATAAACACCGCCGACAAAAGCGAATTCAAAGACGCCATTAATGCTGCTAAAGCTGCCGATGTGGTCGTTATGGTTTTGGGCGAACATGGTTTTCAAAGTGGAGAAGCCAGAAGTAGAACCGATATAAACCTACCCGGTGTACAACAAGAATTATTAGAGGAAGTTTACAAAGTAAATAAAAACATCGTTCTAGTATTAAACAACGGACGCCCTTTAACAATTAACTGGGCAGACGAACATATTCCAGCTATTGTTGAAGCATGGCAACTCGGCACACAAGCCGGACATGCGATAGCACAAGTACTTTACGGAGATTATAACCCAAGCGGAAAACTACCTATGACTTTCCCAAGAAATATTGGTCAAATACCCATATACTATAATTACAAAAACACAGGAAGACCTGCTAGCGACAAGAACAACCCTAGTTTAGTTTTCTGGTCTCATTATAGTGATGTGGAAAACACACCTTTATATCCATTTGGTCACGGATTAAGCTACACGACTTTTAAATATGAAAATTTAGCACTTAACAAAGCCATTTTTAATAGTGATGAGGACATCAATATATCTGTAGAGGTGTCAAACACTGGAAAAGTAACAGGCAAAGAAGTTGTGCAACTTTACATAAGAGACCTTGTTGCTAGTGTAACACGCCCTGTAAAGGAATTAAAAGGATTTGAATTGATAAAGCTAGCCCCCGGAGAAACTAAAACAGTCAATTTTGTTTTAAACAAAGAAACTTTAGGGTTTTATAGTAATGAGGGCAATTTTATTATCGAACCCGGAACGTTCCAGATTTTCGTTGGAGGAAGTTCTTATACCATATTAGACACCCGTTTTGAATTAAAATAGCATTTTTATTACTGTGAGAGGGTAAAAAAGAGGTCCAAAAAAGTTAATACAACAACTTTTAAAGACCTCTTTTAATTTTAAATCTACTACCTTCTTCTTATTGAATTTATCTATTCTGACTGCCTTCTTGTATTCAATTCTAAAGTTATTTCACTCATCTTCTTTTGATTTAACGGGTAAAACATCATTAGCCCAGCTGCTATTATCGTAATAATAGCGGGTATCCAACTCATCAACATAACCATACCTGGAATAGCATCTTTAATTGTGGAAGAATCCAATCCATTATATCCAAATAACGCAAGTACCTGCATAACAATAAACCCAGCAATACCTCCACCAAACTTAGTCGCAAAAGATCCAGCAGAATAAATAAGACCAGTAGCTCTTCTCCCGTTCTTCCATTCTGAAAAATCTGCCGAATCTCCGAGCATGACAAAGAATAACGTTGGCAATACAGCAGAAGCAAATTCAGATATAATACCAATAGTAAAAATAGCTCCTATGTTTTCTGGATTACAAAAAACCAATAAAGCATTGACTAAACCCGAGAAAACTAGCGCATAAATAAATAAATTTCTCTTACCTATTTTTTTGCTTAATGAAGCCGTAATAAATGCCCCTCCGATAGATGCCAGCATCAATCCTACCAAATATGATGCGGAAAGTAATTGATTATTTAGATAATAGGTAAAATAATAAATAACAACCCCTTGTTTTATAGAGTTATATATATTGAATAATAGTCCAATAGCCAATAAAATAATCCAAGGTCTATTAGAAATTAAATCTTTTAGATCCTGTTTGAGATTAGTTTTTTGATTTTTAGGAGGCAAAACCCGTTCTTTTGTAGAAAAGAAAGTAACTAACATTAACAAGACAAGTAGCGCAGACATAACATACATAGATTTACTATACCCTTTTTTCTGGTCTACAATATTTATGTCATCGTTCGATAGTTCTTTTTCACCAGCAACTACAAATGAATAGGTTTTTCCTTTTTCCATTGTAAAGCTCTTCCTATTTGTAGGCTCATTTTCATCTTCCCCCTCCTCTAAATCACTCCAAACAAATGTGGCAACACCATGATTTGTTTTTATATTTGCATGCTCTACATTTTTAGATGCCAACACTTCTACCTTAAATACATCCTCTTCCAATTTAGAAACTTCTATATCTGGATCTACATCTCCATAATGAGCAACTAAAAAAAGTAACGCACCTTGTACCAACATACCTCCTGCAAAAGCCCCAACCATTCTAAAAGACCCAATACTTGTTCTTTCTTCATCATTACCTGTCATCACACCCATGAGAGCCCCATAAGGAATGTTATTTGCCGTGTATATCAACGTAAAAAGAATATAGGTAATGTATGCATAGACAATTTTACCATTTGCTCCTAATTCTGGACTTGTAAACAACAAAGTAAGAATAACTCCTAACGGAATGGCAGTCCATAAAATCCAAGGACGAAATTTACCATATTTGGAATCAGTACGATCTCCAATAACTCCCATTAGAACATCACTAATACCGTCACTAAATCTAGAAACCAAAATCAAAAACCCCACTGTTACTGGACTTAATCCAAAAACATCGGTATAAAAAATAAACAAAAAAGTTGCTACACCCCTCCAGGCTATATTTGCTGCTCCATCTCCTAAAGCATATCCTACTTTCTCAATTACTGGGACTTTACCTTTTATCATAAAAATCGATTGTATAGTTTATTATTAAAGCTCAACAGACTTGTCAACTTGTTTTTGTCAATTAAGAGTAGGTTAAATTAGCTATTTAGCAGCTTGAATTTAAATACTTTTTCTATCAAATCCGATATTATTCTTGCATTTAACTTAACAAAAAGCACATTTTGTACTACAAACTCGTAAATATGCGCAACACAGGGTTTCCTATTCTTTTTCAGATTAAATAATTATGTTAAATTCAACACTTAATTGTAAACTTTAACCCCATAATGATCCCTTTCTTATTAGAAATATTAAAGCATTATCATATTTTCGGGCTGCTCAATTTATTTCTTTTATATATTTTACTTCTCTCGTACTCCGACAAAAAATTAACGCTTTGGTACAGCACGTTTGTACTATCTATTGTATTGGATTTGTTCAACTATATAGGTTTGTTTAGCTTGTTTTTCTATTCACCAAATTTTACATTAGCCTACCTCCCATGGTCGGCTTTTACACCAATAGCACTCTACAAACTAACCCTGGTTTCTTATAACATAAAAACGACGTTTCATAAGAAAGTTTTTCAACTATTACTTTTTTCCTTCTGTGTTATTTTTTGTTACTTTTTTATAAAATCGTATTACATCCTATTAGGGGACTTAAGCCTAAGAGACCTCTATTTTCTTACCGAAAATGCTTTTGCTCATATAGAGTATTGGATAGTAAAAACGGCTATAATCACCTTTCAAATTATAGGTTTAGCACTCATTTATTCTATTGTAAAAAGTCAATCTGCAAAACCCAGCCGAGACATCAACTATTTATTTATCATGCTTGGTATTATGGCTTCTTTGTTTATTGTAGAATTTGTTCAGGATATATACACACATCCCAATACCATCTTATCATCACCAAACAACTTATACTTAACCATTGTTACTACATTTGGATTAATAATTGCCTATCGGAAAATTATTGGTATAGACTCTGCTAAACGAAAAAACAACCAAACATTATCCAACAGTAAAACATACGAACTGGATTTTGAGCGCCTTAAGAACATTGAAGCAAAAATGCTTTCTGCAATGGAAGAAAAACAATTGTATAAAAACAAAAAATTGCAGTTAAAAGACTTGAGCAAAGCAGTATCAACTTCAGAAAATCAAGTTTCAGAAGTTTTAGCAAAGCAGCTTCAAACCAATTATTATGATTTTATAAACAAGTACAGGGTTGCCGAAGTTAAAAGGTTAATGAATTCTGAAAAACACAAAGACTACAAACTCATGGCCATAGCCATGGAAGCAGGTTTTAACTCTAAAACCACTTTTAATTCTGCATTTAAAAAAAGTACTGGACTAACTCCTTCTGAGTATAAAAAAAGTATTTCTGCACAAAATTAACGCGTACGGCTAAGCTAAAACGAACGTCTTTTTTATTGAACTGTACCTCTACAAGCCATTTGGTTCTCTAATTTGAAGCTGACCTTTATAATTTTGAGGCAAGACCAATTAGTAAATTATGTTTTTATCAAGTTTAGACCTTATTGTATTATTCGTTTATCTGTTTGGAATTATTGGATATGGCTTATGGATGTCTAGAGCCAAACACAAGAAGGCTTCAGATTATTTTTTAGCCAGCAAATCATTACCATGGTGGATTGTTGGTGGCTCTCTGATTGCCTCTAATATTTCTGCCGAACAAATTCTGGGAACCAACGGTTCTGGCTATGCTATTGGGTTGGCTATTGGAGGCTACGAACTTATGTCTGCCTTAACCTTAATTCTAGTAGCAAAATACCTCTTACCCATTTTTCTTGAAAAAAAGATTTACTCCATTCCTCAATTTCTAAAAAATAGATTTGATAATCGTGTTCGTATTTGTTTTAGCTTTATTCTTATCATTCTTTACATTTTTGTTAATATATCTTCCATTTTTTATTTGGGTGGTTTAGCTATAGAAAACCTAACAGGGCTTCCCATTCTTATTGGCGTTCTTGGTTTGGTTATATATTCTGCTTCCTTTTCGATTTTTGGTGGTCTGAAGGCTGTTGTTTGGACAGATGTTATACAAGCTGTGGTTTTATTAGTTGGCGGGTTAATTGCTGCTGGCGCTGCTCTTTATACACTTGGCGATGGTAGCCTACTAAACGGCGTAACCAATTTATACAGATTCGCCCCAGAAAGATTTGATATGATTTTAGATAAAGGACATAAGTATTTTAATGATGTACCTGGTATTAGTGTTTTGGTTGGTGGTATGTGGATTACTAACATTTATTATTGGGGAGGGAATCAGTTTATTATTCAACGCGCCTTAGCTGCAAAGAATATAAAACAAGCTCAAAAGGGTGTCGCTTCTGCTGCCTTATTAAAAATATTAATGCCAGTTATAGCTGTAATACCCGGAATGGCTGCTTATGCCCTACAAGCCGATATAGGAAAACCGGATGAAGCATTTCCATGGGTACTTAGTCAACTAGTGCCTATAGGAATTAAAGGGTTGGTTTTTGCGGCGTTGGTCGCGGCAATTGGTAGTTCTATTAGCTCTTTAGTAAATAGCGTATCGACTATTGCCACCCTCGACATATACAAACCTATTTTTAAAAAGAATGCTACCGAAACGCATTTGGTGAAAGTTGGTAAAATAACCGCTGCTGCGGCACTATTAGTTGGCATGTTAGTCGCTCCTCTTTTAGGTATGTTAGAGCTCGACCAAGCCTTTCAATTTATTCAGGAATTTACAGGCTTCATAAGCCCTGGTGCCTTTGTTGCTATTATTTTTGGTATGTTCTGGAAACGAACAAGTGCTAAGGCCGCTCTATGGGTTGCCTTACTTTGCATACCGCTTTCCATAGGGTTATTTATAATGGGAGACATACCCTTTTTCTACCGAATGACCATTTCATTCGTAGTACTGTCTACCTTGATAGTGACTTTATCCTATTTAGATCCAACGCACAGCGTTGATAGAAAAGTAGATTTAAGACCTGCTTACGTAATTCTTGGAGCTATGCTAATTATTTCTATACCGTTTATCATTAGAATTTTCACTGAAGACATCCTACTTCCAATATGGATAGGCGCTCTGTTTTTATTTATGAATGGTACATGCCTATATTTTATTTTTACAAACAAAGCGAATAACAGAAAGGCAATATTCTTAAGTCAAAGAATTTTTAAAACCGATATATCTTTTAATATTATGGCATACGTAATCATTGTTATACTTGCTTGTATCTACGGATTTTTGTGGTAGTAGAGAGAAACAACTTAAAGATGACAGTATATTTTAACTTTTTAAATCTATTTAATACTGGTAATACCTACCATTAACATTTTTGGCTCTGCATTTACAATGTGAGCCAGATTTAGTTTTTTCGGTACATTGGATGACCGTAGATTATCTTGTAGAACGACTTTTATCACCATCTGTTAAAGAACTTATTGTCGATGGTCTGTTTTTATATTATCTCCTTTTGGCTTACAAACCAAATAAGGGATATAACCAAATCTTTTGGCTTTTTCTGAAGTAATTTCCCTTTTGGAATATTTGAGATACCTTCAGTTTTTTATGATATTTGGTTCCTGTTTTAGTAACATAAACCGTTTGAGATGAAGCAGCATAACTAAACGTTAGGAAAAGAACAAAACATGCTATTTTGAAAGCTTTTACAATTCTGTTCGTTTTATTTATCCCCTTTTCATTCTTAAATTTCAATTAGAGTTAAAAACTTACAGCCCCCTGTAGCCCCTATCTTAAAATTGAAAATTCATTTAAGAACTTCTATCTCATCTAGTTTACCAACCATATTATTTTTCCAGTGAAGTGGTTGTAAATTATCAATATTGTCGGCTCCTCCATTTAGCACTGGATTTATATGGTTAATCTCCCATCCATATGAAGAATCTCTATCACCATAATTTCCCCACTTTATTCGTCTTCCAAACTCATCATTTCTCCAAACATCTCCATCTAGTCCTGAAATGATTTTCCCTTTTTTCCAAACCTCCACTTTTTGAAATTCACTCCACTTTTCACCAATCCTATTCGTGTTTATTTTTCTCATTAAATTCTAAATCTTAAAATTAGTAATGAACAAAATCAAAACACTCCTAAAATCAATCAACCCCCCAATATACGCACGATAGCAACAAAAACACGTTCTAACCCATGTCAATCATCACTCATAATACTCGTTAATAGCATTCCAAAACTAACACTATTAAACAATAGTTTTATGCGGTAAACCGTAAATACGAAAAAAAAAAATTTAATGATTTAAATTAAGCCTCTATCAATGGCAATGGCCACTAATTGTTCGGATGTATTTGCATCAAAAAGAACTTTAAGCTTATTAATACGTTTTTCAATACTCCTTAAACTTCGCGCAGGCAAATCTTTTTCTTTAAAATATGAAGCAATCTGGATTCTTTTCAATCCCTTTGCCAGCAATTGTAAAATTAATTCATCATACATATCCGTTTGAGATATATCATCTGCACTTCTAATTAATTGAGCCAGATTTTGCGAGTAATAAATTTCATCTCTTAATACGGCTTGAACCGCTTTTACCATTTCTTTAGATTCTTCTCGTCCTTTCTCAACATAGGCATCTACTTTAGAAAACTCTATTAAATTTTTTATTTTACCAATGCGATGTTCTACAGAGAATACAATAATCTTTAATTCGGGTTGCACGTTCATTACAGCTTCTATCAGTTCTTGTCCGGATGTTAATGTTCTATCTCTATGATCTTCCTTAAAAGATAAATCTGTTATTAAAAGCTCTATTGGGCTTTCTGTATTTAGAGCTGCTTTAATTTTCAGGAGTGCATCATCACAATACTGCGCGGTTGCTATTTCCTTAATATTTAAATCCTTAAGTATATTTTCCAGACCTTTATGGATTGAATTTTGGTCTTCTGCTATTAAAACCTTTTGAAACATAATGAAACTTTAACTATTAAACTTTATCACAGCCCTAAAGCCGTTTCCTTTTGAGGTTATAAAACTAAAACTTCCTCCTATATTATTAATGCGGGATTCCACATTTAGCAGTCCATTTAATTTAACATCCTCTATTGAAACACCAATCCCATCATCTGAATAAATAATCTCTTTTTTACGACGATTTTCCTTAAACACTAAACTCACTACTTTGGCTTCACTATGCTTTTTCATATTAACCAATAATTCCTGGACACTTCTAAAAACAGCCACCTTTTTATGATCGGAAACTTCAGACCAATTAATCGTGTTTATATTATTGGTAATAATTTTTGTTCCTTTTCTTTTATGTTGAATTAATAAATACCCAAGGCTTTTGGTGAAATTAGCTAAATCAATACTAGCTGTTTGAGTTGATATATCTCGTGTTCGCAAATAAATATCTTCTAAGATATCTAATAGTTCCGTTTTTTTGTTTGTTGTAATTTCTATGTCGTTTTCAACAAAACTCATGAGGCTCGACACATCATTTGCAACCTCATCATGAACCTTTTTAGACATTCGTGTTTCTGCCCTATACACTTTCTTTATATTCTCCTTTTTATGTCGGGATCTTAAAATGAAAAACAGAAATGTTGATATCAATAAAATAAAACCTGCTATAGACAGATAAAGAATTTTTAAACCTTTTTCCTTTTCTCTTGCAAGCTCATTCTCTTTCGCTATTTTTTCCTTTTCGGTATAATCATACTTCATCTTAGCATACTTATTCTCTTGCGTTTGCTTTGCCAAGGCTACACTATCAATAATCTTTACATATTCAACAATATTGCTATCTTGATTTAAATCTATAAGACACGATAAGGCATCTCTTATGAATGACGGACTATTAATGGTCTTTGCTACTTCATAACCTTTACGCGCATAATACGTGGCATTTTCTAAATCGTCCCGGTCTTTATAAACTTCAACCAAATGCTTATAACTGGAATAAATTCCCGCATTATCATTTATAGCTATTCTCTGACTCAAAGCGGTCATTATTTTTTCTAACCCCTTTGGTTTATTGAGTTTTGTTTGAACAAACCCTAAATTATCTAAAGCCCTCAAAAGTTGTTTTTTGTCATCTTCTGAAAGGCTATTCTTATAGACCTTTAAGAACTCTTTTTCAGCCAATTCATATCTATGCTGTCGAATGTATACTAAGGCCTTATTGTTCTGGATGATATTAATACTACTTTTAAGCTTAGCTATCTTTAGGCCTTCATCAAAATACTTTATGGCTTCTTTATAATCCAACAACGCCAAGTAAATTCGCCCTAACTGGTTATACAAACCGATTTTATTATTTATAACATCTTCAGAACTTTCTATAGTATCCAACAACTTTAATGCCTCTACAACCGAAATTTCGGCCCCAAAGTAATCTCCTAACTCATTCTGTATTATTGCTATTTGTCTTAAATGATAAATTGCAGATTCAGTATCGTTTAATTCAATACTTTCATTTTTTTTACGCTCAAAAAAGACATAGGCCTTTATAAGGCTTGAATCTGTCTCAGGGTTATTAGCCATATTGTGATAGTAGTCTATACTATCTAATTGCCTGCTGTTAAACACCTTAGATCCAAACCCATTTTTAACAACACAAAAAAAGAGGAATGATAATATGGCATATTTCATTCCTCTAATGTAATAACTAATTTTTATTTAGCAATCATTTTTTGACTTTAGACGGCGGAATATTCCCACCATCTCCACAACATTCAGACACCTCATTTTCATTTTCATTTTGCGGTGTACATGATGTAAGATTAGCTCCAATTAAAAGAAATACAAATACGTATAATATGGTTTTCATAATTTAAAATTTTGCAAAGGGGTTCTTGTCCGGGTTTCCACCCAGATAGTTTTGTTTACAGCCCCCTTAAGGGTTATTAATTCTTGTTTTATGGGAAGTAGAAAATGTATAGTGATAAATAATGATTACTTCCCAATGCAATCATTCGTTTAGCACTTTACGGTTTTCCGCACAATTCAATTTTTCACATTCATTATGTTAGCACGACATAACTTGAATCGATTCTGAAGCGAATTACGCGAGGTTATCAAAAACAATTATTGACACACTATTGTCAACTTTTTGACATCTTTTTGACACAGAAACCAAATAAAAAATAAAACATTGAATTACAATACATTAACCCTCTTAAAAGAACATAATAGTGGAAATAGAAAAAGACGAATTAATTCAGGAATTAATTGAATTGGTATTTGTAAAAGCCATAAAGGCATCAAAAAAAACGAAAGCATATGGAATTTCAAGATACCTCGAAGACGTATTAAACGAAAAAATTAAAGAAAGAACTCTCACCAGATATTATGATGGTTATATTTTAGACAAAAAAAGCGAACGAAGAACTCCCAGTGAACACAATCTAAACATTTTAAGTCAATATTTAGGATACGAAAATTACAGAAAATTCCAACAGAGCCGTGAATACGAAATAGTAAAGAATGAACTAAGAAAAGAAATTATAAGTATTAATAACAAGCTAAATAAAATAAAAAGAATAAGCTTATTTGTTTGCTTATTTTTATTAACCATATCATTATTATATATTTCAAAATATTATAAAAAGGATTGTATGGTATGGGTTGGTGATCATTATGAAAAAGTAAGATGTTCCAACTTAGTTAACGAAAGAGAATTAGACGAGTTTGTATTAAGAGAATACAAGAAGGTATATGTTGTTAAAGACTACGTCTTATATAAAAACACAGAACCAACTATTCTTTATACTGGACATAACAATAGTGCTGATTTTTTTACAAGTGATGATATTCATCCAATATTTAGAGGCGTATATACTAATCCTATTATAAAAAACCCTATTCGCCCTAAACAAAAACTGCTTGGCTTTATTAAAATCAACTCCAGCGAATAATAAGTTTAAATAAGTCTATTGAAGATTAGAAACAACCTTTTTCGTACTTTTAACTTGATTTTAAATTATCGTAAACTTCAATGAAAAACATATTAAACCCGCTTATTTGGGTAATGCTAATCGTATTTTTTGGATGTCAATCAAAAAAGAAAGAAAACTCTAAACCTGTAGTCGAAAAGGATCTACCTAATATTGTTATAATATACTTGGATGATCTAGGCTATGGCGACCTAAGTGCTTATGGGGCCACCGAGCTAACCACACCAAACATTGATGCTTTGGCAGATGGCGGTGTTCGCTTTACAGATGCTTATGCATCTTCCGCAACATGTACACCAAGCAGATATGCGTTATTAACAGGAATGTATCCTTGGCGCAATAAAAAAGCAAAAATTTTACCGGGAACAGCTCCTTTATTAATTAGCACAGAACAACAAACCTTACCAAAATTACTCAAGAAAAAAGGCTACCATACAGGAATTGTTGGTAAATGGCATCTTGGATTGGGTACAGGAGTTGTAGATTGGAACCAAAGCGTTTCGCCTGGTCCTAATGAAGTAGGCTTTGATGAATCGTATATTCTTGCTGCGACTCAAGATAGAGTTCCAACCGTTTATATCGATAATGGAAATGTTGTTGGCCTAAACCCTAACGACCCTATTGAAGTAGATTACGATAAGAACTTTGAAGGAGAACCAACTGCAATTAGCAACCCGGAAATGGTTACAATGAAATGGCACCATGGACACAACAACAGTATTGTAAATGGCATTCCACGAATTGGTTATATGAAGGGTGGAAATGATGCTAAATGGAGTGATATTGATATGGCGGATCACTTTTTAGGAAAAGCCCAAGCTTATGTAAAGGAACATAAGAACAAGCCTTTCTTTTTATATTATGCCATGCAGCAACCGCATGTACCACGTACGCCGCACCCACGTTTTGTTGGAAAATCCGGTTTAGGGCCTAGGGGTGATGTGATTTTAGAAGCAGATTGGTGTATTGGGGAATTTATGAAAACCCTAGAAACAGAAGGTGTATTGGAAAACACACTAGTAATCTTTTCTAGCGATAACGGTCCTGTTTTAAATGATGGATATTATGATGATGCTGTTGAAAAAAATGGCTCCCACACCCCTTCTGGAAAATTAAGAGGAGGTAAATACAGCTTGTTTGAAGCTGGAACGCGTATGCCATTTATTACATACTGGAAAGGTTCAATAAAACCAGGGATTTCTAATGCTTTGGTTTGTCAGATGGATTTATTGGCTTCAATTGCAAAATTGATAGGGACTCAAGACAACACAACAGATAGCAAAGAACTACTCGATGTCTTCTTAGGGAAAAGCCAAGACGGCAGACACGATTTAGTTTTAGAAGCAACCAGTAGAACAGCCTTAAGAAGTGGCGATTGGTTAATGATTCCTCCCTATGACGGAAAGACTATAGAAGAACGGGTTAATATTGAATTGGGGAATTCGCAAGAATTCCAATTATATAATCTAAAAGAAGATATTGGGCAAACGACCAATCTGGCTGAAACTAACCCTGAAAAACTTAAGGAAATGATTGAAAAGTTTGAAATATTGAGAGGGAAAGATTACAATAAAACGGAGCGGTTAGAACTCAAATAATTAATTAACAAACAGCATAAACTAAATATCAAAGCATTACAAGACATATCAGGTTTTGAAAACCTGATATGTCTTGAAAACAAAGAATGTAAAGAATTTATTATCGGTTAAACTGTAAAAGTTATGAGAATGAACGAATTACTTCGGTAATCATTTGATTTTGAAGGCAATATATCGAACATTACTTGTATCGTGATTCGTAAGTGCTCAAATAGTCCTTTAATTTATGATACGCATAATGCACACTTGTCCAGCTATCTTTACGACGTATCCATGTATCACGATACCAGTTTTCAAAGGGTGGTCTCTCTGCTTTTAAAATTTCCTGCTCTAATATCTCTAGTGTTTTCATCGCTTTATTTGCATAATTAAGAGCTTCTTTATCCGGGTATTTAGATAATGCTTCATTTATAAGCCCTGCTGCTTTAGTAGTATGGTAATCGAAAAGCAATCCTAATTCTACATTTTCAAAGAAAAACCGCGCTTGTTGACTATTCATTTTTCGTACAGCACGTTTACATGGTAGAAACGCGTCATCATATTTTGCTAAACGGTTATTTAAGTATTCTAAGTGGTTTTTATCATCATCGTTATACCTGATATGATGATCGCCTTTAAGTCTGAACCTCAGCCTGTCGAGAGCTTTATCGAAATTTTTTGATCCTTCCCATATTTGATTATGCGAGTGAAGAATATCAAAGTAGTGATTATAGCTTTGTACTACATCATTGGCTGCCATATCTCCAAAGTACTCTCTTGACCACCATTCAACATAGCGATCCGCTGCATTGGGTTCAAAAAAAGCCGTTTTCGCATCCCAACAAATCTCTGCCAAGAATCTGGCATTCATAACAAACTCTCTCATTTCTGAAACATTAACCAACATATATTCTGTGGCTCCGGCATCTAAAACCTTTCTAAACTCCTGTTCAATGCGATGAGGTTTTACCGTATGATGGGTTTGCTTGGTGGTATGTCCGTAATATGCTAAATGATAATAAATACCATGTTTCCATTTTCCTAATGTTTCTGGTAGTGCCCTCATTTTAGCATCGCCATCATCATTCCAGACCAAAATAACATCTTCTGGAAAATCGAAATTCCCTTTTTGATAGTTTGTCAACATTTCACCATATAGTGTAAAATGAAACACGGGTTTCTCTCCTTTACCCAAAACTGATTTGGTCATTTTTACCTGATCTTTAATAGCATCAGTAAAGACTTTATTTTTATCTTCCTGAGTAGTTCCTTCCGGAAATTTATAAGAAGTATCAGCAGTGCCCCTTAAGCCTACAGGCCAGATACAGTTTATATCTTTGTTTTCCTCAACACCACCTCGCCAGTACTTTAATATGCCTTCATTATTATTAAACCAGCTATAATCTCCATCAATACCACGCTCTTTTGCTAAACCAAAACGATGAAACCCTAATGGATTAGACAATAAAATATCATAATGATGCGAAGTATAGAACAAGCCCCAATCACTTGCTTTCTTCTGTACCTCATAAGGACGAAGTACACGCACAAACGGAGCTACTTGATTCATACGAAGGCGCAATGCTGTTTCAAAATAACGTTCATACCATACGGCATCAACCTTTCCTCCTGCGTATTGGGGATAACCATTTTTATCAAGGGGAGTTGGCAATGTATCCTCGTCATCATGGAAAAACCCACGGTATTTGAATGTTGGCTCATCAACTATATGATCAATAGATTTTACCTTGAGCACCTTTTTCTTATCCGGTTCATATCCTGTCCAATGATAGAGCGGATCTATCCCAATTCGTTCACTTAAAGTATATGCAGCAAATGCTGTCCCCCTAAAATTCGAACCTACTAACCAAATATCTTTTTCTATGGTTTTAATGTGATGAGCTTCCCATTTGCCATTTAATTTTTGTGTATCTATTTCCTTTGGAATCACGCCTTCTCCTAATGTAACCAAATGAATGGCTGGATTTTCTGTATTCGATTTTGAAACAATTTCAGGCTTTTTACCAGTAATCTTTTCGATGTCGGATGCGAGAAATAAAGCGGCTTGTTTTACCGCAGAATTTGTATTTGAAGAGACAACAATATCAACAACGCGATTGTCTTCAACCAGAACAACACCTTCGTTTTCGATGCCGCTGTCATGAAGCCAGGCTCCTCTAACAGGCTCTTGCCAGTGCTGAGCCAAAAGTGTTGATTGAATAAACAATAATGCAATACATAGTAGGTAATATTTAGCTTTCATATTTGACGAATTAATTATTAAATATAGTAATTGTATAAAAACAAGGCTCCTTTTAACTTAAATAATACGCACCTACATTTTCATACAATTATTAATAACCAATTAGAGGTTACTACCCCTATATCAATCCAAAATTTATTTTGTCTGTTATAAAAACTCTTGGGTTTGGAAAGAGCTTATAATTGGAATAGAAAAAAGGGCGCTACCTTAAAAGCCATAGTCTATTACTTTTGAAGCAGCACCCAAAAAATTGTTTTGTATTCTGATTTTTATTCTTTTACCAATTCAGATACCAAAGCTTCAAGAGTCTCAAACTTTTTACGCAAAAGCTCGTTCTCTTCTTTTAGTAAGCTTAGTTCTTGTATTTTCTTTTCCTGCTCAATCGTATAAAGTGTTAATTCTTCTATTTTTTGCAACAATTTAGAATCCATCTCTCCTAAAAAGAAACCATCTTCTTTTACTTCTTTTGCACTTGGGATATCTTTTAGGTGGCCTTTTTCTTTTATGTGTTGCTCAACTTCTTTTAGTGTTGGCAATTTATAAGTACTATCAAAAACAAAATCCGCCCAATTCGCATAGGTAGCTACTTTAACTTCTTCGGCGGCTATTTTTCCTTGAACTCCAAGTTTGAAGCCTTTGGTATCTGTTGTACCAATACCCACGCTACCAGTATTTCCAATTGTCATAATCTTACCTGCACCAACTATAGAGCCATGAGAAAAGTGTAACTTATTATCATGTCCATGACTTAAATGAAATACCGAATTTCCATTATTAGGCCAAAATGTTATTGCTGATTCATTATTATAATTAAGTCGAACACGTTTATTGTCTGAGGTACTAACTTCAAATTGACTAGCAGGGTTCGCTGTTCCAATACCCATCTTCCCCATAAAAAAAGCACTTCCATCTGCCCGCAATTCCATTAAATGCCTCCAACTGTCCTCTGTATTCTCAATATCCAGAATATTTCTTCTCGAAGCAACATCACTATTTTTTACAGTCATAATAAACCGTGACCCGTTAGGATCTAATCTTGACCACCCATTGGGGTTCGCTTTTATACCTGTTGAACCACCAATATCTGTATTGGCAGTAATAAAATTAACAACACCACGCTGTATATATGTTTCTCCATTAACATGAAGTTTTCCAAGAGGACTGGTTACACCAATACCTACACTACCACCATTCTTAATGGTCATTATGTTTGCTGTACCAACACTAGTACCATGAGAAATATTTAAATCGTTATTAAGTCCATGAGCAATATGGAATATAGAATTCCCATTACCTGGCAAAAACGATACCGCTGCCTGACTGTTTCTATTTAATTCTGCTGTTTGCGCAAATCCTAAATGAGTTATTATTAAACTTAAAATAACTATTACTTTTTTCATTTTTGTATCGTTTTTAATTGTTCTTCTAATTTTGTTATCCTTTCTATTAAGCATTTTAAAGTTTTGTTTTCTTCCTTCAGCATGTTTACTTTAGAAACTTGTTCTTCTAATGATTCTATTTTCTTCTGCTGCTCAATCGTATAAAGTGTTAACTCTTCTATTTTTTTAAGAAGATTCATATCCATTTCTGCTTGCATTATTCCATTTTCCTCAAATTCTTTTGCAGAAGGCATTTCCGGCAGATGGCTATTTTCTTCAATGAATTTTTCTAATTCTTTGATACTTATAAGATTGTAACCTTCTTTAAAAACATAATCTGGAGCAGGAACATTAAGATCAATTTTCACCTCTTCCGCATGAATTTTCCCTTTAACGGCTAGTTTCATATCTGGAGCTGTAGTACCTATACCTACATTGCCGCCGTTTATATAGGAATTACCTCCTGATCGAAATAGCACTTTTACTTGATTATTTGAATTATATAAGCCCATATAATGTTCATTAGCACCACCAAATGAAAATTGAGTTCTTTCTCCTTCAGAGCTGCTTCTTTTAAAATAAATATCCCCTCCCCATCTGCTGCTCATGAAAGTCGTAGTTCCACTTCCTCCATCTACATAATTAATTTTAAAACCCTCTATATATGTTCCATTCAAAAGGCCAATACCTATAGCACCATTAACATGTAATTTTTGATATGGATTTGCCGTTCCTATCCCCACCTTGTCACCAGTATCTGTAATTTGTGCAAATCCTATTCCTCCAATAAAAAGGGTAACTAAAAAAAGTTTTTTCATTATTAATTATTTTTTAAGTTAATTGTTATTTATACTGAGTAATTTCTCAATTTTCAATAATCGCATAGATAGAGATTGTAATTCTTTGTTTTCTTTTTCAAGTTTTTCTATTTTATTATTCTGATTTTCAAGTTTGTTTCTTTGAAATTCGATCTCCTTTTGTTGTTCAATCGTATAAAGTGTTAATTCTTCTATTTTTTGCAGTAATTTAGAATCCATCTCTCCCAGAAAGAACCCATCTTCTTTTACTTCTTTAGCACTTGGAATATCTTTTAAATGGCCTTTTTCTTTTATGTGTTGTTCAACCTCTTTAAGTGTTGGTAAATTATAGCCATCATCAAAAACAAAATCTGCCCAGTTGGCATAGGTCGCTACTTTTACTTCTGTTGCTGCTATTTTCCCTTGAACACCTAATTTGAAGCCTTTGGTGTTTGCAGTACCGATGCCTAAGTTCCCATTAATAGTTTGGTTTCCTTGATTGTGCAAAACCTTTGCCCAAGTGCCAATTCCATTGCTATTAACACTTCTAAAATACAATACAGGACTTGCATAAGAATTCTTAATAGCTATTTGCCCAGAATACCTATAATTAGAGTTATTTGAGCCATGATTCATATTTAAGCCCCAAAACCAGCCAGTAGCTTCAGGAGCATTCGTTGCATTATAACTTTGATAAAACCCACTCTGCCATAGTATATTCCAATCCGACGTATCATTTGGATCATTCAGCAATAGTTTGTCCCCTAGTATATTTCCCGAAATATGTAATTTTTCAATTGGATTGGCTGTACCAATACCAACGTTACCATTAGTACTTAGAGACATAATATTTGACCACGTAGTTTTATTATGCCTGCCTTGGAAATTTAATAATGTATGCCCTCCAGGATCTGTATTAATAATTCTATGTCCAAAACCAGAACCATAATTAGACGATGTCCAAGTAATAGTTTTATTAGTTAATGGATTTGCATTTAGATTATCAAATGTGGTAGTTTGCGCACCTAGTTGCGAAACAATTAGGCTAAAAATGAACAGGTGTTTTTTCATAATGATTTATATTAATTTTCAGAAACCAATAATGCTTCTATTTTTCTTAGACGAGCTTCTTGTAACTCCAATTTTTCTTCAAGGGTTTTTATCATTAAATCTTTATTCTCTAAGGACTTTTCTTGTTCAATAACATAAAGGGTTAACTCTTCTATTTTTTTAAGAAGATTCATATCCATTTCTGCTTGCATTATTCCATTTTCCTCAAATTCTTTTGCAGAAGGTATTTCCGGTAGATGACTATTTTCTTTAATGAATTTTTCTAATTCTTTGATACTTATAAGATTGTAACCCTCTTTAAAAACATAATCAGGAGCAGGAACATTAAGATCAATTTTCACCTCTTCCGCATGAATTTTCCCTTTAACGGCTAGTTTCATATCTGGATTCGATGTCCCAATTCCTACATTCCCATTATTAATTATAAAATCCCCTGATGTAAAATACCATTCTCTTTTATAAGGTACATCTTCATATAAGTTTACATCTGGAACAAGAGAAGTGGCACCAGGAATAGTAAAAATTAAATTAGCTTCTTTTGTAACCGAACATTCAAATGACATATGTCCATGCCCTCCGTTAGAGTAGCCCCATAATTCATAGGTTTTCAAACCTGTTTTCTTTAATTTTAATACGGCCTGCTTTATTCCTATTACATTATTTTGCCAATCTGATTCTGAAGAGGTTGGCCCCTCTCTTAACCTTATAAAAGCTGACGAGTTATATTTAATCCAAGTATTTACATAATTAAAATCTAATGCAATATTTACAGAATTATAATTACCATTACCTGTTAAATCAATTTCAAATAGTTTATACCATTTTCCACTTGAACTTGGCCCCAGATTATACTTCTTATTATAATTATCTTGAGCATTTAAAAATAATGTTGCACATAAAGAAAAACAGAAAATAAGGAATCGTTTATTCATAATATTGTTGTTTAAAAAAATAAAAAATCAGGTTGTATTTATTCTTTTAAAACTACCACTATAAAATGAAAAATCGCTAAGGCTTGTCCTTACAATTTATAAGGATTTCCCTTATTTTTTATAAGGCTTTGATAAGTGTGAATGAGCAAATAGGGACCTATTATAAACTTCAATAAATCATTAAAAAGAAACAATACATGTCCCCTTATGCAGTTTAGAGTTAATGAAATTGAGGAGGTAGAAATGCAAAGAAAAATACACTTCATTTTCTTTAAAACCATAAAACAATATGCGTACAAAAAAGAATCCCACATGCATTTGTTAAAATACATATGGGATACTCTAAAAATAGGTCAGAGGTATCTTTTTAATTAGTAACTGTATAAAACTGGTCCCATTTGAAGGGTTGGCTCCATGGATACTGATGGCGCATTTGTCGCAAACCAAAGGTTATCACCAAAAACCCCCTCAATAATGGTAACACCACTAATAGCCTTCTTTAAGTTTTCTTCATTGAAACTTTCCATTGAAGAAGGGTATCTTGCCCTAACTGGATATCCATTGTCTGCATAAACCCCTATTCTAAAGAAATCCAGTCTGGGAAAGCCCGTTCTTCTTATCATAGAAAAGGTATTTGTACTCTGTCCAAATTGTGCGATATACCTTTGAGTTATAATTTGCTCTAATGCATTACCAGCATTATATGTTACCAATGGAGATCCCAAATAAGCTGCCGTATCTGCAGCATCAACTCCCAATTCTTCCATATTGGCAGTTATACCGTTTTCATAAGCAGTTTGGGCAGTTGTTCCCACATTTATACTTTTTAAACTAGCTTCGGCTTTAATAAATAAAATTTCCGAATACGTTATTATTGGTCTCATACGTAAACTTGTATAAGAATTGGATAACTGACTCACGGAATCTCTTGCTACTCTTTTAAACCCACTAGGGTTATCGTTATCGAATGCCGGAGGCAAACCTATATATGTATCCGCATTTAAATAACCTTCTGCGGGTGCTACCAACACTTTCATTCTTGGATCCTGTCTTTCTCCCAGAATATTTAAAAACCCTGTTACTACATTAGGTTTGAAATTATTATTATTAATAAATTTAACCATAGGGTCTCCATACGTTCCTGTACCTTCGTCCCAAGTTATTCCAATGTTGTCTGCATTACTTTCTATAACAGGATGTTGTGATGGATTAGAAAAAATTGCTTCCAAACCAGTCGCAGCAAATGACGGGTCTACATCAGAAATCCTTAAAAGAATACGCACTCGTAGTGAATTGGCAAACTTTTTCCATTTCAATATATCTCCTCCACAAAACGCATCAGATTGTGCAACCATAGTAGTTCCTGATTCTCCTGATAAATCAAAGGTACTGTTGGCTTCTTCCAATAATTGTAAAACCCCTTTTAGAATCTCTTCCTGAGAATCGAATTTCGGTTTATTGTATTTTGGTTCATCAAACAACTCACCTTTTTGTGCATCGGTAAAAGGAATTGGACCAAATACCTCGGTCATGTTTTCGTATATCCATGCTTTCATTACTAGTGCTGCCGCTCTGTAATTGGGGTGTGGAGCTTCATCGGTATTACCCAGTACACGTTCAACTAAAGGTAACGCCGAAGTAACCAAATTATGGTATATCCAAAATTCATTGTAATCTTCTGCCGGATTCGGATCTATAAAATCTACAGGATCAAGTGTGTGATTGTAATATTGAACCCATTTGGCCATGCCATCATTAGAGCTAACAACATTATCCATCAACTCTTTCGCAGCTGTTAATTGAGCTCCCAACAGCATACCTTCGTTACTACCAACTATTTGATCGTTTGGGTTGGTGTTTATCTCCTCAAAATTATTGGTACAAGATGTTACCGATAAAATCACAGAACATAATATGATTAAAAATTTTATTGTTTTCATCTTCTATTTTTTTATTGATTATTAAATTAGAAACTTACAGACAGGTTCATTCCATAACTTTTGGAATTGGGCACAGCTCCATATTCCATACCAACTCCATTATTTAAACTACCCATACTAGCAGTTTCTGTATCTATACCGTTCAGCCCATTCTTAATAAGCCATAGATTTCTACCAACCAGTGATAATCTCGCATTAGCTATCCCTAATTTTCCTAAGATTTTTTTACTGGCATTATAACTTACTGAAAGCTCTCTTAATTTGATGTTAGTGGCATCCCATGCCGTTGCTTCCGTAGGGATATTCCAACCAGAAAACATATCTTGGGGTGTTATGGCTATAGTATTTGGTTTACCGGTCTCAACATCAATCCCATCAAAAATATAGCCTCCCCCATCTGCTATAGGGTTTCTTACCGGAACACCATTAGCATTTAAATCAACACTCTCATGATTATGACCATATCTCCCCATATATTGTTCGGTAGTCGACAATACATGCCCCCCAGATCTTACATCGACCAAAAAACTAAGCTGAACATTTTTATAAGTAAACGTATTGTTTATTCCTCCAGTCCAATCGGAAGGAGCGATAATACCCAAGGTACTTGTACCAGCGCTTTGCCATTGATTCGTCATTGGAATTCCATTTCTAGTAAGTATTTTTCCAGTACCTGTAATATTATCTTCAAGAGTATAACCAAAGGTTGCAAAATTATCGGCTTGTCTGGCAATAGTATTATACCCTTCTTCGCTATCTCTAAAATATTTGAATCCTTTTATAATGCCATATGGAGAACCATTTTCTGCAAGTATTTCAGCACCAAGCCATGCCCCTATAATCTTCGATGTAACCAAATCTTCTGGAAACCCAGTAACTGTGCCTTTGTTTTTAGCCCAATTTATGTTTACGTCCCAGTTAAAATTATTGGTAGAAATTGGATTAACATTTAAGCTTAGTTCTATACCCTTGTTGGAAATTGTTCCTGCATTTATAAATGAGTTTCTAGCGCCTCTTTCCCACGCACTTGCTACTTGAATAAGTTGGTTGCTGGATTCTCTCTCATAGTATGCAACATCTAATCTTACTTTACTATCGAAAAAGTATAATTCGGTACCCAGTTCAAAGGACGTGGTTTCTTCTGGAATCAAGCCTGTAGCAGGAATTACATTTTCCAAGCCTAATACTGGGCTACCATTAAAAGGAACAGCTTCTCTTTTTACAAACCTGTTTAAAGCATAAGGCCTTGTATCGTCACCAACCTTTGCCCAATTAGCTCTTAATTTACCATAGCTTAATACATGATTTTTTATACCAAATGCATCTGTAAAGATTAAACTCCCTGCGACGGATGGATAGAAAAACGACCATTCGTCTCGAGGAAGCGTTGAAGACCAATCGTTCCTCCCTGTTACAGTAAGAAACGCATAGTTTTTATAGTTTAGCTCCACAGAACTAAATAAACTATTAACCTTTTTTTCTGTTATACTGTTTCTCGTAACGACAGGAGATGCCGAATTTCCTAAATTATAAACACCTCTTACAAGCAAACCGCCTTCTGTTCTTGAAAATTTATTATTACTATCCTCATCTCTTACGGCTATACCCGTCATAAAATTAAGATTAAGGTCCTTAAAAATGTCTTTATCGATAGTTAACCTAGCGTCCAGATTAACTTCTTTATTCAAATTAATTCCTTCTGAATAGTACCCATCGCTATACAAATGTTTAGCTTCTATTCTGGAATGTTCGGTTACGTTCCTGTCCTGAAATAAATTACCCTGTAAAGAAAGCCAATCTGTAATGGCATAGGTTAACCCTATATTAACACTAAATCTGTTTCTTATAACTGGTTTTAAATTTTCATAGAGATTCCAATAAGGGTTCCCTCCTCTTTCAGAAAAGCTTTTTCTGTTACCGAACTCATCTTTATAGTCCCTTAAGTCTCTAATATCTATATTAGTTGGTATTGACATTATTTGCCAAAGACCTCCATCGCCCCCACTTGTACCACCAAAGGAAGCTCTATTATTACTAGTCATTTTAGAACCGGTTCCCACAAAATTAAGCGTTAGTTTTTCGCCTAACTGAAATGTAGAATTTATACTTCCTGTTATTCTTTTTAAACCTGTATTGGGAACAATACCTTTTATATCTTGATGCCCAATGGATAATCGAGCATTAGAACTTTCTGTTACATGCGTTAATGATAAATTGTGCTGGGCTGTATACCCTGTTTCATAGAAATTCTTATAATTATTAGCTCCATAAGGCAACCATGGTTTTACCACAGCGCCACCTGTAATCGGATCCCATTGAGATATTTGCTGACCATTATATTCCGGTCCCCACAATCTAACTTCCGACTCGTTTACCCCTGCTCCATTACCATCTATATAACTAAACTCACCATTTAAACCCTGACCATATCTTAATTGTCGTTCGGGCAAAGTCAAAGCCGATTGAAATGTAATACCAGAAGACATTGTTACTTCCCATCCTTTTTGTCCAGACTTACCTTTTTTAGTAGTTATCATAATAACACCATTAGCCCCTCTGGCACCATAAAGGGCTGTTGCACTAGCTCCTTTTAGAATACTTACGCTCTCAATATCATTCGGGTTAATATCCGATAAAGGATTTCCAAGATCGTTATATCCTATGGTTGGCGAAAAAATACTTTCTGATAGAGATCGATTACTTAATAAAGGCAACCCATCAAGAACATATAAAGGCTGATTATCTGATGATAAAGACGTTACCCCTCTAATGATCACCCTTGGGGTTCCGTCAACACCATTAGAAGATCCAAATACCTGTACACCCGGAGCTTTAGCAGCCAAGTTTAAAAGAACACTTGGTTCTCCAGTAGCATTTAACTCTTCTGCCCCAATTTGATCTATGGCATAACCAACAGCCTTTCTTTCTTTTTTAATGCCAAGTGCGGTCACAATAATTTCTGAAAGTTCATCTGTACTTTCTTCAAGTTGTACATCAATGGTTGTTAAATCGTTAACTGGAACTTCTTTTGGAGTAAACCCCAAATATGACACTACAAGTATTGCTTTTTTATCTGAAACATTGATGGAATAGCTACCATCAAAACCTGTCTGCGCTCCTCTTGTTGTACCTTTTACCAAAATATTGGCACCAATTAAAGGGTTGTTGTTTTTATCGGTTACTCTACCGGTTATAGTAATTCCCTGTTGAGGTCTGGGATTTATTTTATTTTCCAAATTAACCCTCGATACGTAATCTCCTTTGGTTAGAACAATTTGTCTGTCAAGTACCCTATAACTGATATTCGTGTCAGCAAACAATAGATTTAAGATCATATTGATTTGCTTTTTTTTAACCTTTATGGATATCGTTCTATTTAAATCAATTTCCCAACTGCTATACAGAAAACGAAATTCCGTTTTATCTTCAATTTTATCAAATACAGCTCCTAGGGTCGTCTGGTCCATATCCAATGAAACCTTTGTTTTTTGCCCATAACTATTTGCCTGTAATTGAAATAAAGTAGCGGTTAAAAACACAATAAATAATTTCATTTTCAAATCAAATTTTGGCAATGACAACAGATCACTACCATCAGTGTTAGTTTTTTTCATAATTTTGGTTAATTTTAGTTAAGTGATTTTTTAATCATTTCTAATGTGATCGGGAAATGTGGCAGCATTTTCCGATCTTTCATTTTAGCTAATCGCTGTTGTTTCTATTTCCTCATATAAGTCTGCTATTTTGGTTTGGTTATTAATATCTCTTTTCCTTCTATCTTGTACTCAAAAGAAGCATAAGCCTGAAAAGCAATTAGAATTTGCTCTAATGTTTCGGTTTCAAATGTACCTGTGATTGGTTTTTGATTAAATTCTGTGTAGGTATTATTAATCGCAACATTAAAATGGCGTTCCAATTCTTTCACAATAACCTCAAAACGATCATCAACAAAGTGAAGTCTTCCTTTTGTCCAGGCAATATATTTTTCAATATCAACTTTTTCAACAGCTACCTCACCACTTTCATAAGTTGCTTTTTGTCCGGGAGAAACCATAATTAAATTGTCTTTGTTTACTTCTAATTTGGTTTTGTATACCCCAACACGACCTTCTACCAGTACTGTAGATGTATTGCTTTCATTTTTATAACTGGATACATTAAACTTCGTTCCATACACACGGGTATTCATTTCTTCTGTAATTACTGTAAAAGGATGATCTTGGTCTTTAACAACAGAAAAATAAGCTTCACCATCTAGAAAAACATTTCTTTCTAATCCTTTTAAAAATGTAACTGGGTATTTTAGTTTAGATCCTGAATTAAGAAAAACTTCAGAACCATCGGAAAGAACTATTTGAAATTTTTTCCCATAGGGGACAATTAATTGATTATAAACCAGTGTTTCCTTGTTCGTGGTACTTTCATTAGAATATCGAAGCACTTTTTTGTTGTGATTTACAATTTCTTCGCCTCTTGTATTCGTTATAATTTCAGAGGAAAACTCATCTAAAACTTTAATCGAGCCGTCTTCAAGCTCTAAAGTAATCTGGTTAGAAGGATCATTTATTTTTGTTGAAACACTTGAATATTGTGAAATAAGATAGATAGCATAAGCCGAACCAACTAAACAAACCAATACTGCTGCATATCTGCCCCACTTTTTAACCGATAATTTTAAAACGCTACTCTTTGGTTCTAACTTGGCTTTTTTCTTTATTGAAGCATAGGCACTTTCTAAATTTACATCCTGTAGCACTGTATATACATCGCTTTGATCTCTAAGATAAATTTCAAATATCTTCTTGTTATTATCATCTTGTAACCACTTACTTAATTTATATAATTCTTCAGAAGTTATCGTATTGTTTAAATATTTATTTATTAGGTTATTCACAATTTTTTTATTTATTTGTATCTAATACGAACCATTTTTAAGTATCCCGTAATACTTTATCATTTTTTTTAATTTTCATACAAAATTTTAAATTTTTTATGAGTTTAACACCCCACTTTCTATGAAAGAATCTGTAGCCAGACTAAAAAAAGACGATAAAGAGATTTTTAAGTATTTATTTAATCAATATTATAAATCTTTAGTTGGGTATATTACTACATATACTCGAAGTCAATCGGATTCAGAAGATATTGTGCAGTATAGCTACACCAAACTATGGGAAAACAGAAAACAACTTAAGGGAAACATTTCTCCTAAAAATTATCTATACACCATAGCACATAACCGTTACATAGATTTGTACAGAAAGTCAATTAGAGATAATGATCTGTTACAGGAATTAAGACAGGAAAATTTACGTAATAGAATAGAAGAAGATGATGAGTTTTTAAAAAAACGTATTGAGAAGCTTAAAAAGATTATTGACTTGCTTCCTCCCCGTTGTAAAGAAATTTTATACTTGAGTAGACAAAGAGGGCTAGAATATAAAGAAATTGGTAATATACTTAATATATCTTCCAGAACAGTTGAAGAGCAAATACGTATAGCGTTTAAAAAAATACGCGAAGCTTTTGAGAATGAACAATTGCTTTTATTTCTTTTATATTATAATACCGAAGAAATATTTAATAGAAAATAATCGCTATTCCTAGCAATATTTAACCTTGATCTAATATTATAAAAAAGTGCTTTACCTGCATAAAAAAAGCCTCTACAAGAAATCTTGTAAAGGCTTTAGTACTGAAGGCGGGACTTGAACCCGCACGGCCCAAGGGCCATTGGATTTTAAGTCCAACGTGTCTACCAATTCCACCACTTCAGCATTGGTATATTTTAAGAAAGTATCAGAGCGAAAGACGGGATTTGAACCCGCGACCCTCACCTTGGCAAGGTGATGCTCTACCCCTGAGCTACTTTCGCAGTCTTTTTAATGAACTTACCTACGGTTAGCAGGCGGTGCAATATCGCTATTGCGGATGCAAATTTAAAATATTTCTATTAATTGCAAAGCCTTTTATCAAAATAAATGAAATTTATTTTACGCCCGCTTTTTTTTAACCAACATTCGTTTAATTTCATTCAGTTTCATTAACGCTTCCACTGGTGTAAGTGTATCAATATCAGTATGTAATATTTCGTCTTTGATATTTTCTAATAAGGGGTCATCTAAATTAAAAAAACTGAGTTGCATCTCGTCTTCTATCGATTTAACCTTATCTGTAAGCTCTTCGCTGGAATGAGACTTCTCTAATTTCTTTAAAATCTTGTTAGCTCGATGTAAAACCTGTTGAGGCATTCCGGCCATTTTAGCCACATGAATACCAAAACTATGCTCACTACCACCTGCTACCAGTTTTCTTAAAAAAAGCACATTGTCCTTTAATTCTTTAACAGAGACATTGAAGTTTTTAATTCGCTCAAACGTTTCAGTCATTTCGTTTAACTCGTGGTAATGCGTTGCGAATAAGGTTTTAGGCTTCGCAGGGTGTTCGTGTAAATATTCGCTAATAGCCCAAGCTATAGAAATACCATCGTAGGTACTTGTACCACGGCCTATTTCGTCAAGCAACACCAGACTTCTGTCTGAAATATTATTTAGAATGGAAGCCGTTTCATTCATTTCTACCATAAAGGTTGATTCGCCCATCGAGATATTATCGCTGGCGCCTACCCGTGTAAAAATCTTATCTACCAAACCAATACGAGCTTCTTTTGCCGGTACAAAACTTCCTATTTGAGCCAATAGCACAATTAATGCCGACTGACGTAAAATGGCCGATTTACCAGACATATTAGGCCCGGTAATCATAATAATTTGCTGGGCAACCCTATCTAAAAACACATCGTTAGCAATATACGCCTCTCCAATAGGCAACTGTTTTTCTATAACTGGATGGCGTCCATCCTTTATATCCAAATCGAAAGAATCATCAATAATAGGATATACATAGTTATTATCGTTTGCTAATTGGGCAAATCCAGACAAACAATCTAACTGACCAATTAAATAAGCGTTCTGTTGTACTTCCTTTATATATTGGTTCATCCACGATACCAATTCTGCAAACAACTGTTGTTCGATAGCTTGAATTCTATCTTCGGCTCCTAAAATTTTAGCCTCATATTCTTTAAGTTCCTCAGTAATATAACGTTCGGCACTTACCAAAGTTTGCTTTCTAATCCAATCTTCTGGCACCTTATCTTTATGCGTATTACGCACCTCAATATAATACCCAAACACATTGTTTGAAGCTATTTTTAATGATGTAATACCTGTGCGCTCACTTTCACGCTCCAACATATTATCAAGATAATCTTTTCCGGATTTTGACAAGCCTCTCAATTCATCCAATTCTGAAGAAAAACCAACAGCAATACTGTTTCCCTTCAATACGTTAACAGGAGCATCTTCATTGAGCGTTTCTTTAATTCTTTCGCGAAGTGCTTCACAGCTTTGAAGCGTATTCCCTATGGTTTTAAGCGATTCGTTGTCGCAATTCGATGCCAAGGATTTTATAGGTACTATGGCTTCTAAAGAATTTTTAAGCTGAATGACCTCACGAGGGTTCACTTTTCCCGTCGCTATTTTAGAAATGAGTCGCTCTAAATCCCCTATTTGTTTAATGTGATTTTGAATTTTTTGAAGCACTGTAGTTTCCTTGGTTAGAAAATCCACTACTTCGTGGCGTTGTTTTATTTTATCCACATTTTTTAAAGGCAATGCCAACCAACGTTTTAGCAAACGTCCACCCATCGCCGAAATGGTTTTATCAATCACATTTAAAAGCGTAACGGCATTATTGTTGGTGGAATGATAAAGCTCTAAATTCCTGATAGTGAATTTATCCATCCAGACATAATCATCTTCTGCTATTCTAGAAATACCCGTGATATGTTGCAGTTTATTATGCTGTGTTTCCGACAGATAATGTAAAATAGAACCTGATGCAATAATGCCTTCATACAAATCTTCAATACCAAAACCTTTTAATGTTTTAGTATCAAAATGTCTTATTAAAGTTTCATAAGCATAGTCCGTTTGATACACCCAATCTTCCATATAAAACGTATGAAAATCATTTCCAAATGTTTCATTAAACATGGTACGTTTTTGTTTGGAAACCAAAACTTCGCTAGGCTTGAAATTCTGTAATAGCTTATCTATATATTCGGCATTACCTTGGGAGGTTAAAAATTCTCCGGTAGAAATATCCAAAAACGAAATCCCTATATACTTTTTGTCAAAATAAACAGAACACAAAAAGTTATTGGATTTTGATACTAAAACCTCATCATTAAGCGCCACACCCGGAGTTACTAACTCCGTTACACCGCGTTTAACGATTGTTTTGGTCTGCTTAGGATCTTCCAATTGATCGCAAATGGCAACACGCTCACCCGCTTTAACCAATTTTGGTAAATAGGTATTTAATGAGTGGTGCGGAAACCCTGCCAATTCCGTTTCGCTTTCGCTACCAGCACCTCGCTTGGTTAAAATAATACCTAAAATACCTGCCGTTTTAACGGCATCCTCTCCAAAAGTTTCATAAAAATCACCTACTCGAAACAACAATAAAGCATCAGGATACTTTGCTTTAATAGCATTGTATTGTTTCATTAACGGAGTTTCTTTTTTTGTTTTTTTTGCCAATGATGATATGGTTTTTAAGTGTTATTTTTGCAGATACAGTAAGATTGCTAATGTAGTATTATTTTGATTTTCATTAAAATTGAAACATTAGAAGTTATTTACAATTATTAACAAACTATTAAATTATTTTAGTTGTCATTCTGAACAAAGTGAAGAATTTTTTCTTGAGATGCTTCGACAAGCTCAGCATGACTTAACGTTAAAAAAGCATGCGGAAACTAAAAAATAGTGAATTAGACCGATTGAGTATTGATGATTTTAAATCGGTAAAAAAAACACCAATTATTATTGTATTAGACAATATTAGAAGCTTAAACAATATTGGCTCTGTATTTAGAACGAGTGATGCTTTTTTAATTGAAAAAATTTATCTCTGCGGCATAACGGCTACACCACCTCATAAAGATATTCATAAAACAGCCTTGGGGAGTACCGATACGGTAGCATGGGAATACGTTAAAAACACTTCGGATTTAGTTGAAAACTTAAAACAAGACGGTATTAAAATTTGTTCTATCGAACAAACTGAAAATGCTACCATGCTTAATGACTTTATTCCTGAAACCAACACAACTTATGCTCTGGTTTTTGGTAACGAAGTTAAAGGGGTGGATCAAAATGTGGTAACTGCCAGCGACATGGTTATTGAAATCCCTCAATTTGGCACCAAACATTCTTTAAATATTTCGGTTAGTGCTGGTGTGGTTATTTGGGATGTGTTCTCCAAACTAAAATCGAACCAATGAAAAAATTAGAAGTAAAAACAGATTCTAGAGTTGAATTGGTTTTCAACAATTATCCCGATTCGGTTAGAAAGAAAATGACAAGTCTTCGGGAATTAATTATGGAGACTGCTAGTGAAATAGAAGGATTGAACAATTTGGAAGAAACCCTAAAATGGGGAGAGCCTAGTTACCTAACAAAAAAAGGCAGTACCATTAGAATCGATTGGAAATCTAAAAACCCAAATCAATATGCTATGTATTTCCAATGCACTAGCAGATTGGTATCTACATTTAGAACCATTTATAAAAGCACTCTTAATTTTGAAGGGAAAAGAGCGATTGTTCTTCAATTGAAAGAGGAACTACCTAAAGACGCTTTAAAAAACTGCATCGCAGCTGCGCTTACCTATCATAAAGTTAAACATTTACCTTTGTTGGGAATGTAAAAACAGTGTTTTATTTGTAGTTTTTTATCTACAATTTGGTTTGATTCTAAACTTACAAAATTATAACTTCGCTTATCAATCGATATAATTCATTGAAACGGAATTATATCATAACGTTGTATGAAAGCGAAAAACAAACATAAAATATGGATACATCAGATTGGATAGCTTTTGGAGCTGCATTTCTTTCACTTATCGCTTTAGGGTTATCGGGAATCGCAATATGGAAAACTCATTATTCAAAATTCTCACCGATACTGACAGTGGGATATTGCACATTTAGAATCTATCCGATTAAAAATGAAAATGATAAATGGTACATTCCAAGTTTTGATATTCCAATCAGTCTAACGAATAGTGGGGCTCAAATTGGTAAAATAATAGACCTTCGACTAAAAATTACTTTCCCAGATTTACCCATCCCAAACCACTATGAACACTTTGGAGCTAAATGGGTGGTTGAAGGAAGTGAACTATCGGACGAAAGATTCACATGGATAAACAAAGCAAGTACTGAAAAATGGATACCAATCGTTCTTCTAGCTAATCAAACAAAAACAACTCATTTAGTCTTTGAAAGCTTTAGATGGGAAGATCCTGTAATCCAAAAGAAAATGAAATGTACTCTTGAGATTAAGACAGACAAAGAAGATAAATATCAAGAAATTGACCATTGGTCATATGACTTAACGACAAGGACATGGTACAGTCTCGCTGAAGAGGGTCGCGCTCATCTGTGTTCATCAGAATTGACTAAAGAGAAAGAAGAATACATTCATCCCAAAGATTTACATAAATACACAAGCACCAAAGATGAAATTAAAGAGCCTGAGAAAAAATCAGCTCCTTCATATCTAGATTATAAGAAATGAAAATCCAGCATGTAACACTGTATATAGCAAATAGGGCGTTCAGTGTTAAGGAAAGTTCAGTGCTATTAAGTAACACCGCCAAATCGTTGATTTGGCTTTTAAGAATGGATAATTTAAAAACAAAATACAACGCTTTGGCTCAGTGCAAATTTGAAAGTTCATTGCTTTCTACTGCCCTACTTGCCATATACTAAACGATAAGCGTAACAAAAAAAATCATTCCCTAGAAATCTCTCCCAAAAGCCACAAATAATCTAATCTATTATCCACAAAATCCTTATCCGAAATATCAATGATTTTCACGTTAAAATCGGGCTGTGATTTTAAAAAATCCAAATACCCTGTATTGATTCTTTCTAGATAGTCATTTTCAATATTTTGTTCATAATCCCGTCCACGCTTTTTAATGTTTTCTTGTAATCTTTCTGTATTTTGATATAAATACACATACAAATCTGGTTTTGCAATTTCTTTGTACATTAAATAGAATAACTTTCTATACAGCTTAAACTCGTCTTCCTGTAATGTGATTTTTGAGAAAATAAGCGATTTAAACACATCGTAATCGCTCACAATAAAATCCTTGAACAAATCGAGTTGGGCTAAATCGTCAGAAATTTGTTGGTAGCGTTCTGCTAAAAAAGACATCTCCAGAGGAAAGGCATAACGCGATGCATCTTCGTAAAACTTAGGCAAAAACGGGTTATCTGCAAATTGTTCCAAAATAAGCTTTGCATTAAAATCGTCCGCAATTTTATTGGTCAGACTGGTTTTTCCTGCTCCAATATTCCCTTCAATGGCAATATAATTATACTTTGAGAAATTAAAAGCTTTCCTAGGGTTTTTCAACCAAATATTAATAGGCTCTAAAACACTTTCATCGTTGCATTCGGTTAACAGAACAGAAACTTCCTTATCGAATTTGGGATGTTTTATTTTAGATGCTACATCGTTAAGTGGCACCAACACAAACTTACGTTTCTGCATTTCCGGATGTGGCACCATAAGCGTTTCAGTTTCAATAACATTATCCTCAACAAAAATAATATCCAAATCTATAATGCGCGCTTCGTAACCTTCCGCAGTATTTCTTGTGCGTCCTAAATCTGTTTCAATGCCAAGCAAAACCTCAAGCAGTTCCTGAGATTTCAAATCGCTTTTTAAGACCAGACAAGCATTAAAAAAGTCATCGCTTTCAAAACCAAAAGCAGGAGACCTATAAACTTTCGAAATCAGTTTTATACTTCCTGCCCTCACATGTATTAAATCAACCGCTTCTTGAAGGTTTTTAAGTTTATCTCCCTTATTGCTGCCCAAGGCAATATAAAATGTTGTTGATTGCATCATAGAAAAGCAAAATAATAAAAGTAAATGGTTTCCTTTATATTTACAACACGTATTTATTCACAATTACTGTATGACTTTAAAAGATATGCTTGCTGCGCAACGTATTTATATACTTCTTGGCGCATTATTTATTACATCGTTAGTGGTATCTAACCTTATTTTTCAGAAGTTTTTTTATTGGTACCCTGTTGATGTTGAGATTTTTGGAAACAAGCTTTTTGAAATATCGGTTGGTATTTTACCCTACCCCATTACCTTTTTAATCACCGATTTAATTAGTGAAATTTATGGTAAAAAACGGGCTAACGATGTTGTGGTCACGGGTATTTTCGCTTCGCTTTTTTCCCTTTTAATAATTCTGGTTGCAGACAGTGTACCAGCTACAAGTTGGTCTTACGTTAAGGACGATATGTTTCATACGGTTTTTGGCAATTCTGTTATTGCAGTGTTTGCCAGTATGCTTACCTATTTATTCGCACAGTTTGTAGACATACAGATTTATCATTTCTGGAAACGACTTACTAAGGGCAAACATCTTTGGCTCCGAAATAATTTTTCAACATGGTTCTCACAATTTGTTGATACTTTTACAATAGTCACCCTATTATGTTCGTTTAATATTATTGACTGGTCCAATTTTAAAGGGTTGCTAATTAGTGGCTTTTTATTCAAGGTATTAATAGCACTTATAGATACACCCTTTTTGTATTTAGGGGTTTTTTTATTTAGAAAACGTTTTAACTTAAAAGTGAATGAAGAAATTGATCTGCTTTTAAAAAATAACACTAAATAAAAACAAGTCCCATCTTTTAAATTACTTTTTTACGTATATTCATAACAAACATTTTATTTAACCCTAATCAAATAAATTCTCAAATTAAGAATTAAATAGCAAAACCTACCCCCATGAAAAAAACATTGAAAATTTCGGGCATTGTCCTGCTCATAATAATCGTATTATTAATAGTCGTCCCCTTTGCATTTAAACCGCAAATTAAAGACATGGTTAAGCAATTAGTAAACGAAAACCTAAACGCTAAAGTAGAATTTAGCGACGTGAGTTTAAGTTTTATAAAAAGCTTCCCTAAAGCCCATGTCTCTGTAACCGATTTGGTTATAACCAATTTCGAACCTTTTAAAGATGAAACATTTGTAACCTCTAAGAATATTGCTGTTACTATGTCTATTAGCGAGTTGTTTAAAACACCTAGCGACGGGCCTTTAGAAGTGAAATCTATTAACGTTGATGAAATTTTATTAACCCTTAAAACAGATAAATTTGGTAATGCAAACTACGATATTGCTAAAAGCAATGAGGATGCTACTACAGACGAAACAAACACCGAAACAGATAGTTTTTCTTTCGATATTGAAAACTACAGCATTAACAACAGTGCCTTAGCATATATTGATGAAGGATCGAAAACCACAATTTATATATCCGAACTTAATCACGAAGGCAGAGGTATCTTTTCTGCAGAAACTTCAGAATTAGACACCAAAACAGAAGCCAATATTAGTTTTACTATAGATAGCAGTAACTACTTAAGCAATAACCCTATTAAACTAGATGCGCTAATAGGCTTAGATTTAGAAAACAGTAAATACACCTTTAAAGAAAATAAAGGTTTGATAAACAAGTTACCTATAGAGTTTGATGGCTATGTACAACTACTGGATAACGGTCAAGAAATAGATGTTACTTTTGAAAATCCGGAAACATCTTTTAAAAATTTCCTAGCATTAATTCCTGAAGAATATTCAAAAAACATTGAAAACGTTAAAACTACTGGCGATTTTAGAGTGAAAGGTATAGTGAAAGGTATAAGCTCCGAAAAAACAATTCCTAATTTAGATATTAGCATAACCTCTAACAACGCTTCTTTTAAATATCCCGATTTACCTAAACGCGTTGAAAACATTACAATAAACACAGCTATAAAAAACAATACTGGTAATGTTGACGACACTTACATTGATATAAATACGCTCAATTTTAAAATTGATGAAGATATATTTAAATCGTCTGCCTCTTTAAAAAACATCACACAAAACATGTTAGTTAATGCCAACATTAGTGGAATTTTAAATTTAGCAAACATTACAAAAGTTTATCCTCTTGAATTAGAAAATACATTAACTGGTGTTTTAAAAGGTGTTGTTAACACGTCTTTCGACATGAAAGCTATTGAAACAAATGCTTACGAGCGTATTAAAAATAGTGGCTCGGTAAGTATTAGCGATTTTGTGTTTTCTTCGGAAGATATGATTAATCCTATTCATATTTCTGAGGCTAATATGGACTTTAACCCTGAAACCATCTCGCTTAATAATTTTAAAGCTCGAACGGGGAGCAGTGATATAAATGCTACAGGAACAATAAAAAACCTGTTAGGATTCCTTTTAAGTGACAATACACTTCAAGGTTATTTTAGTTTAAACTCTACTTTTTTTAAAGTGAACGATTTTATGTCTGAAGACGACACTGCTTCGTCCGACAAAGACATCACCCAAGATACCGAAGCTTTAAAAATTCCCGATTTTTTAGATTGTACTATCAATGCCAATGCGCAAACGGTAGTTTACGACGATCTTAATTTAAAAAATGTAAAAGGAACCCTTTTTATTAAAGACCAAAAAGCAACGCTTAAAGATATGACCTCTAACATGTTTGATGGTACTATGGCTATTTCTGGTGATGTTTCTACAAAAGGCGAAACTCCTACTTTTAATTTAGATTTTGGTATAAATGGCTTCGACATCTCTAAATCGTTTAACGAGTTAGAATTATTGAGAAACTTGGCACCTATTGCCAAACTATTTCAAGGAAAGCTAAACACTAATATGAGTCTTGCCGGTAATTTAGATGACGAACTTGCCCCTAAATTAAGTAGCCTTTCTGGTAAAGCACTTACCGAACTGTTAACCACAAAAGTTAATGCAAACGAAGGTGAGCTATTTAACCAACTGGAAGGCTCTTTAAGTTTTATAGATTTCGACAAATTAGATTTAAAAAACCTTAAAACAAAACTGGAATTTGCTAATGGAAAAGTTAGTGTAAAACCGTTTCAAATAACTTATGAGGATGTTAATATTGACGTTTCGGGTTCTCATGGTTTCAATAAAGATTTAGAATATAGTGCCGTCTTCAATGTACCAGCCAAATATTTAGGCAGCGATGTTAATCAATTAATTGGTAAAATTAATACCAAGGAAGCAAAAGACATAAGCATTCCTGTTACTGCAAACATTGGCGGAACATACACAAGACCTTCAGTAAAAACCGATTTAACAGATGGTGTTACAAAGCTAACAAGTCAGCTAATTGAAATTGAAAAGCAAAAATTACTCAATAAAGGAAAGGGTAAAGTAAAAGATTTAATTAGCGATGTTATTGGCAGTAATAAAAGTAAATCCGATTCTATTAAAAAACAGCAAAACAATGCTGTTAAGGATGTTTTAGGTGGTTTAATTGGAGGTAGCAAAAGTAAAACCGACTCTACGACCACTAAAAAAGATACAACAAAAGATGCCGTTAAAAATGTTCTTGGCGGTTTATTAGGCGGAAAAAAGAAAAAAACCTAAACAATGTAAAAAAGGGGGTTTATTCTGTTTTTTTTAGAATAAATTCCTTTTTTATTAGGATACTACGTTAAAAAAGTTATTATTGTTAGTAGAAGAATCAAATAACCCGTTAGTTTTGTAAAAAAATGTAGGGGTTAAATTCTGCTTTAAACAAATAACGTATTTAGGATAACCCTAAAACAAACGAATTTAAAAGTTATATATGCTGAAAATTATTATTAAGGATGGCGAAAGTATCGAGCGCGCATTAAAACGATACAAAAGAAAACACAGGAACATTAAAGTTATGCAAAACTTGAGAGATGGTCAATTTTTCACAAAACCTTCTGTTAAGAGACGTCGTGAGATTCAAAAAGCTGCGTATATCCAAAACCTAAGAGATCAAGAAGATATTTAGTATCTACCTATCTCAATAAAAAAGCTGCATTTGTTATAAAATACAAATGCAGCTTTTTTTGTAGCAAAAGATTATCGAAAGCCTTTTTTTATAGTTCACAAAAAAATTCATGTAAGCTTTCCAAACTATTTGCTACAAAAGCATTATGGTCGTAGTTTATTTATTAATTGGTATACTGGCTGCTACTCTCGGAGCACTCCCTTTAGGAGCTTCTAATATTGCAGTAATAAATACAACTCTAAAAGAAAATGCAAAGAAGGCTTTTAAAATAGCCATATCTGCAGGTATAGCAGAGGTTATCTTATCGTATTACGCCTTACATTGTAATACGGTTATTATAAATTTCTTTAATAAGAATTTATGGGTACAAATAACAGTTGTAACACTATTGCTATTAGCGGGATCGCTTCTATTTTTCAAAAAGCAGTCTGAGGAAAAAACCAGAAAAAGGAAAATTACACAATCGAAATATGCTACCGGTTTTTTTCTCGGCATCTTAAACCCACCAGTTTTAATCTATTGGGTTATAGCTTTTGGTATCTTAAACAACAATAATATCATGTTATCGCTTAAGTCTTCGTTTTCTGTGCTGTTTTTATTTTTTTCAGGAGTGTATTTAGGCAAACTACTAACACTTTATTTTTACAGTCGCTTTAGTACATTTATAAAAAATAAGGTTAAAAATATAACCTCGGTTATTAATAAAATTACAGGGGTTTTATTAGTTGTTATTGCTTTTGTACAGGCGGTTAAGTTGTATCTGGTTTAATATAGTTTCTATAAGCTTATTTCTTCTCTTTATTCAACAATTATAGCGTTGTGCCTTACGCGATCTCTTAACGTAGCCGAAGTATCGCGCAAGTACGACCATGATTACATTCGGATTCGAATTAATTAATAGCAATATTAACAACCAATCCTTCGTTAGCACGCACATTAAAAACAGTATCATCTTCGAAAATAAGGTACTGTCCTTTCACACCAACTAGTTTACCCGAGTACTCTTGTTGTTTAACAATATTTAAACTTTTAGGTTTTTCTGGATATTTATGTACTGGAAAATCCAAATTAGTTTCCGTATTGGTCTCGATATAATACTCCTTTACCTCATCTGGTATATGTTGCTTTAAACGCTCTCGCCACTCGACTAAGTTTTCATCTTCAATATCATTTTTAAGCATTTTTCTCCAATTCGTTTTATCTGCCACATAATCTTTTAAAGCGACCTCAGTAATACCAGCTAAATAACGATTAGGAACTTCAACAATCTCAATAGCTTCATGTGCTCCCTGGTCTATCCAACGTGTTGGCACTTGGTTCTTTCTTGTAACCCCAACCTTAACATTACTAGAATTTGCCAAATACACAATATGCGGTTGTAATTGCGCACGCTTTTCAAACTCTAAATCTCTATCTTCTTTACCTAAATGCGCCGTACTTAGCTCAGGACGCATAATCCAATCGGCCGCTTGTGGTACTTCATAAAAACACTGTTTATCAAAACCTTGTCTGTAAATTGGTTTATTCAATCCGCAATTTAAACATTGATACTTAACAAATTTAATGGTTACACTTTTATTCAATAATTGATTCATGTTTAAAAAATCATTTTCAAACACTAGATAATATTGAATTGGGCTAGCAAACTCAGTTTCCATTTTTGTTAAAACACCTTGGTAAGTCATAAAAAAAAGTCTTATTTTTAAAATCTTAAAGATAGAATAAATATGCCAATACCTTTAGTAAATTCAATTGCTTCTTGGTTTTTGAAAAAACGATTCCATCAAATAGAATTATTTTTAAAATATCCTAACGAAGTACAAGACGAATTACTATTAACCCTTATAGATATTGCTAAGGACACAGAAATTGGCAAAGAATACGACTTTGCTTCTATAAAAAACTATAGAACATTTTCAGAACGTGTCCCTATTAAAAACTATGAAGGTTGGCAAGATGTTATTGAGCGTTCTCGAAAAGGGGAAACTAATATTTTTTGGCCCAGTCCTATAAAATGGTTTGCTAAATCCAGTGGTACTACCAGAGCAAAAAGTAAATTTATTCCAGTAAGTGCAGAATCACTTGAAGATTGCCATTATGCAGCCGGCAAAGATTTGTTATGCATGTACCTCAATAACAATGAAAATTCTCAATTGTTTACAGGCAAGAGTTTGCGCCTTGGTGGTAGCAAAGAACTATATAAAGAAAATGGTACCGTATTTGGCGATTTATCAGCTATTTTAATCGACAACATGCCTTTTTGGGCAGAATTTAGTAGTACACCTAGCAATAAGGTATCTCTAATGAGCGATTGGGAATATAAAATGCAAGCTATTGTAGACGAAACTATAAATGAAAATGTAACAAGTCTTGCTGGTGTACCTTCATGGATGCTCGTACTACTCAATAATGTTCTAGAAACTACCAAAGAAAAGAGTATTCATGATATATGGCCTAACTTAGAAGTATATTTTCATGGTGGTGTAAGTTTTACACCTTATAAAAATCAGTACAAAAAAATTCTTCCAAAAACGGAATTTAAATATTATGAGATTTACAATGCTTCTGAAGGCTTTTTTGCAATACAAGACCAGAACAACTCCGATGAGTTACTATTAATGCTCGATTACGGAATCTTCTACGAGTTTATCCCAATGGATATTTATGATAGCACCGAAGAAAAAGCCATCCCTTTAAGCGAAGTGAAACTCCATACAAATTATGCTGTAATAATTACTACAAATGCCGGATTATGGCGTTATAAAATTGGGGATACCATTCGTTTCACTTCATTAAGCCCTTACAGAATAAAAGTTTCTGGTAGAACTAGGCATCATATTAATGTTTTTGGCGAGGAACTTATTATTGAAAATGCCGAAAATGCCTTAAAAAAAGTATGCAAACGTACTAAAGCTGAAATCGTAGATTTTACTGCGGCTCCAATATTTATGGAAGGCAAAGAAAAGGGAGCCCATGAATGGCTTATTGAATTTAAAACGCCCCCTAAAGACATCAATTATTTTAATGAATTATTTGATAATGCGCTAAAGGCGTTGAATTCCGACTATGAAGCTAAACGCTATAATAATATCACGCTTAATAAGCCTAAAATAAATATAGCCCGAGAGCATCTATTTTATGATTGGTTAAAGCAAAATAATAAGCTAGGTGGTCAACATAAAATACCCCGACTTTCTAACACGAGGACTTACATGGACGAGCTTTTAGGCTTGAACAACCCTGTTTTGTAAGCTTTTCTTTTCAACAGGGAGCACTTAAACGAATATAATTGTGTTTTACTATTAAAACCCATATTTTTAACTCGTTAACAACGAGTTTAATAGCACATGTAATTAATCGACCCTAATCGACCCCCTAAGATGAAAGCATATTTTTTTATTATTATATGGCTTCAATCGATCTTTTTATTTAGCCAACCAACAACTGGAACCAATGGGTTTCAATTTGACGTTTCAGACACAAACATCAACACTAAATATTCAGAGATTGGAACTGGTTTTTTTAAGAAAAAACTAATCATGGTATCTTCTAAAAAAATCGGTGTTTTTGCCAGAAAAGACCGCAACACAAAGGAAGCTTTTAAAGAGCTTTATTGTGTAGACACATTAGGTAATGGCGCTTTAGCCAACCCATTACTATTCTCAAGAATACTAAACACGAAAAACAGCGAGGATCAAATATCGTTCTCACCAGACGAAAAAACCGTATACTACACTAGGAGTAGCCGGAAAAAATCCTTAGAATATAAACTGTACAAAGCCACTTTAGAAGAAGGCTCTCATGGTAATTGGATTAACGAAGAACTTATTTATTTTAATAGTGAAAATGTTTCAATAGAAAACCCTTTCGTTAACGCTAACGGAGATAAATTATACTTTGCTGCTAACATGCCTGATGCCATTGGCGGCTACGATATTTATGTTTCTGATATTAATTCTGACGGAACGTTAGGAACTCCGAAAAACCTAGGAAGAAAAATAAACACGACTTCTGACGATAAGCACCCTTATGTTTCTAAAGACAATGAGCATTTGTTCTTTGCCTCGAAAGGTCATGAAGGTTTTGGAGGATTTGATTTTTTTGTTAGTAAAATTTTCAATAACAAATACCATACTCCCAAAAACCTAGGTAGCACCATTAATACGCCACATGATGAAATCGCCTATTTTTATGCAAATAAAAAATCGGGGTATTTCTCATCAAACAGGAAAGAAGAAAATAGCTTTGATATTTTTTACTTCACTATCGACCATGTTAAACAAACTATTGAAGGTAAAATTTTAGATATTGACACTAAAACCATACTACCTAATACCGTAGTTATTCTAAGAGACAAAAACCTCAAAGAATTAGATAAATTG
The DNA here is from genome assembly GCF_002886045.1 of Flavivirga eckloniae. NCBI lineage: Bacteria > Pseudomonadati > Bacteroidota > Flavobacteriia > Flavobacteriales > Flavobacteriaceae > Flavivirga > Flavivirga eckloniae. Next base: position 2,211,019 of record NZ_CP025791.1, read on the forward strand.
ATAACTGGTGAAGATGGAGCCTATAGTTTTGATGTCTCTCCATCGGAAACCTACATTATAACAACTGAAAAAATAGACTATGAAGATGGCACGTTCGATTTTGCATCGTACAAAAACGACGAAACAACTTATCATCAAGATTTAGAACTTGCGCCTATAAGCTTGATAGCCGAAGTAGATGATGAGCTTCAAATTGTTGTTGAAAACATATATTTTGAATTTGACAAGCATAATATAAAAGAAGAGTCGTACGAAGACCTAGATAAAATAATTGAGGTACTTACCAATCATCCTAAAATAAAGTTAGCGATTCATGCCCATACCGATAATGTAGGTAGTGACGCGTATAACTTAAACTTATCGCATAGGCGTGCTAAATCAACGCTTAACTATTTAATAAAACATGGTATTTCGGAAGATCGATTAATCTCTCAAGGTTATGGAGAAAGAGAACCATTAATTGATTGTAAAAATCGTTGTACCAAGGAAGATAGACAAACCAACAGACGTGTTGAATTTGTAATTATAAATGCATCTCCACAAAATACCCTTAATAAAGTTAACCAAACTGGAGATTACCATGTTATGGCCGGTTCGTTTAGTACTGAAAAAAACTGTACCAAATTAATTAATCAATTAAAATTGGAAGGTTTTATTAGTGCCCGAAAAGTCGGAAAAAGTAAAAATGGTTTATTTCAGGTAGCCTATGCAAGTTACGAAAGCAAGTCTGAGGCTAGAAAAGCTTTAGAAACTATAAGAATAATAAGTAATGAAAAAGCTTGGCTGAACTATAAAAAGCTAAATTAATATTTAGCGCTTTTATAATGAATTCTAAAATTTACTTAGTATAAAAATTCCAAGTATTATAACATCATGATATATAACAGCCTTAACTTTAACCGGTTAAGGCTGTTTTATTTTAGATTATTTAGACAATCTGCTAAATTCAACGACGAAAACACCTCTTTTTCAACAGAATAGGCTACAAAACAATGAGTTAACGAATTAAATAGCGATTGGTCTAAGAAATTTTTCCAAAAGTCATATTCGAAGTTATATTTAACCTCTAAATTAATCCTAATCTCTCAAAAACCCTCAAAAGATGAGAACTAAAGTATGTTTACTCGTTTTCCTTATCTCTAATATTGTACTTAGTCAAGGAACTTCAAATTTAATTGCATCAAATCATTTTTCATACAATAACAGTAATCTGAGTTTACACAAGTCGTCAAAATCTATTGATGCTAACGGCTTTGAGTTCGAACTATTAGATGCTGGTATTAACACTAAATTTTCCGAAATTGGTTCTGGTTTTTTTAGAAACAAGCTTATTATGGTTTCTTCAAAAAAAATCGGCGGATTGGCAAAAATAGATCCTAATACCAATGAGGCATATAAAGATTTGTTTTGCTTAGATATTAGTAAAAATGGTAGACTAAGCTTACCATTGTTATTTTCCAGAATACTTAATACAAATGATAGTGAAGATCAATTAACCTTTTCACCAGATCAAAAAACAGTATATTACACAAGAAGCAGTAAAGAGAACTCTTTGGAGTATAAACTGTACAAGGCTGTTTTAGAAGAGGACTCTCACGGGAATTGGATTAATGAAGAATTGTTAAGCATTAATAAGGAAAATGTCTCAATTGAAAATCCTTATATGAGCCCTAAGGGAGATAAAATATACTTTTCATCCAATATGCCAGAATCCATTGGTGGTTACGACATCTATGTTTCTAATATAAATGAAGACGGTACGTTAAGCAGTCCAGAAAATTTAGGGCGCACAATTAACACGGTTAAAGATGAAAAGTATCCATCGCTTTCCATAGATTCAAAATATTTATACTTCTCTTCTAAGGGACATAATAACATTGGTGGTTTCGACCTTTTTACAAGTAAAATTTTACGTAACGGGTATCGAGCTCCAAGAAATATGGGAAACACAATTAATAGTGAATACGATGAAATTGCTTATTTCTTAGCTGCCGAAAACAAAGGGTATGTGTCTTCAAACAGACCCAATGGAAAAGGTGGTTTTGATATTTATACCGCAACTAATGAGGAAATTATTCAAACCATAGAAGGTAAAGTTCTAGATTTAGAAACTCAGATAAAGCTACCTAACACCTTGGTTATTTTAAAAGATGAAGAAGGTAACGAAGTAGCAAGACAGCTAACTAAAGAAGATGCTGCTTATAGCTTTAAAGTTACTCCTTTTGAATTGTACAGTATTACCACCCAAAAGGATGGATTTAAAAATGGAGACTTTAAATTCGAAGCTACTAGAGGTTACAATACATCTTATAATAAAGATTTAGAATTACTTACTACCAAACCTGTTATTGCAGAAGTTGAAGATGAGTTGAGAATTGTTTTAGAAAACATTTATTTCGATTTTAACAAATGGAATGTAAAAGAAGAGTCTACCATTTCTTTAAACAAAATCATTAAGGTATTAAAAGAGCATCCGGAAATGAAATTGGTTATTAATGCGCATACAGATAATAAAGGTAGGGCTTCTTATAATTTAGGCTTATCCAAAAAACGTGCTGCTTCTGCGGTAAAATATCTGGTAAAAAATGGTATTAGTAAAGACAGATTACAATCTAAAGGTTACGGTGAATCTAAACCAAAAATTGACTGTAAGAAAAAATGTTCTGAAAATGACTTACAAGTAAACAGACGTGTAGAGTTTGTTATTTTAGACTAGAGAATCGGCTTTTAATTCCGATTAAATACCATAGGAAAAGTCTTTAAACGAGAATTTTGCCTTGTCATCTAAAAGGTCTTAAAAATCTTTGCGCTCTGTTTAATTAAGTATACTTTTAACACAGTTTTAAAACACATAGGAAATTATCCATAATGTATTTTATTAATTAAAACATCCATAAGAAATAGAAAACCACGCTTATTGCGTGGTTTTTTATATGAGTTAATTTTTTTATCAAATTTTAATTAAGCCTTATAACATTTAGTTCATTAATTAATTTTTCATTGGACTTATGTATAGCAAAAATATTATCCCTATTAATAGTTGTAACTTCCTTTCTAGTAATAGGATCAAAAATAAAGTAATCCAAATTCGTTAAAATATCAAATATCTCTTTAATATTTTCTGTCACTTCAATCATTAAACTAGGAAGATATTTAAGCATGGTTTGTTTCATTCCTTTAATTGCTTGTAATTCTGCTCCTTCAACATCAATTTTCACAAAATCAATTTTTTGATTGGGATAATTCTTTTCCAAAAATGTATCAATCGTAATTGTTTCTAATTTCACAATTTTTCTTTCTATTTCTAAGCCAGAATACTGTTGATTATCTTGGAACAAATCATAATCTTTTAACAAGCTATTGTTTTGTCCAGTTAAATTTTCTAAATAGAAATCCGCATATCCATTGGTATCAGAAACAGCCTTTTCTTCAAGTCTAACATTGTTACGATTTTGAGTATTTAATTTAAGGTAAGGAAGATTATTCTCTCCTGGCTCAAAAATTATAACTTGACCATTGCTGCCAACTAGATAACTAAAATACTGACTAATGTACCCTATATGACCTCCCATTTCTATAATACAATCACCCTTTTTAATGATTTTATTAAATAGCTCCATAGGGTTCTTTTCTCTTTTTTTACCGTAATACCAATATCCCTTATGCATAAACGAATCCAAATAAAAAGCCTCTTTTGTATAGTGATGTTTAATTTTTATAGTGCCTAAATTGATTTTTTTTAAAATTTTTAAGCCCAATTTTCTAATTGTTCCCATGTTAGAGTGTTTTATGTTTTTATTACTTTTAAAGATATAAATTAAAAAAAGACTTTGTCTTAAATTTCCACTTTTTCATGTTGAAAATATCTTAGATAAAACGTACTCAAAAAGATTCATTAGGTTTAAAATCTCTAATAGCACAAGCTATAGATTAACTTTACGATCTATGAAGCTCAACGGCTATATGAATATGCGAGTAGCAGCCGGTTCCATTTTTAATTGGTTAGAAATATGCATACCATCTCAGACACCAAAAATCCCAGAACAATTTTAGGTTGTTCATGGCGCCTAATATTGTAAATAGATATCCAATGTATTTTAGCCTTGGTTATTGATTCCTATTCAAGAAAGATAAAGATGATGGCATAGGTCTTCTAGTGTGTTATTCAAAATTAAATACACAAACAAGAAATTTATAAAAACAAAAATCTCAGAGTGTTTAAACGCTCTGAGATTTAAAATGATCGTTATATCAAACCGTAATGCTTTTTTAAGGCATCACAATTTTTAGCTCTTTACGAAACCGCTTTAAGTTTCTTAAGAGTTGTTTTCGTTAATTTATCTTCGGCATACACTTTAGTAACGTTTAACTTCTTCTCGTTGCTACTAGGCAACTCGAACATAGCATCAGTTAGTATTTCTTCGCAAAGCGAACGTAGGCCTCTTGCTCCTAATTTATATTCAATGGCTTTGTTTACAATAAAATCCAAAGCACCATCTGTTATAGTGAAATTAATCTCATCCATAGCAAACAGCTTCTTGTATTGCTTGATAATGGCATTCTTAGGCTCGGTTAAAATAGCTCTTAACGTATCTGCATCTAAAGGATCCATATAAGTAAGCACTGGTAAACGACCTATGATTTCCGGAATTAGTCCGAAATCTTTTAAGTCTTTCGGAATAATATACTGTAGTAAATGATCTTGGTCTACCACATCATCAGACATAGAAGCACTATATCCTACAGCTTGCATATTTAAACGTTTTGAAATAATACGCTCAATACCATCAAAAGCACCACCTGCAATAAACAAAATGTTTTCTGTATTAACTTCTATAAACTTTTGATCTGGATGCTTACGACCTCCTTTTGGCGGTACGTTAACAACTGTTCCTTCTAAAAGTTTTAATAAGGCTTGCTGCACACCTTCTCCAGAAACATCTCGTGTAATGGATGGGTTATCACTTTTACGAGCAATTTTATCAATCTCATCAATAAAAACGATTCCCTTTTCTGCTTTTTCTAAATTGTAATCGGCAGCCTGTAATAAACGGGTTAAAATACTTTCTACATCTTCACCCACATAACCTGCTTCTGTTAAAACAGTAGCATCAACAATAGCTAATGGTACATTTAACATTCTGGCAACGGTTTTTGCCATTAAGGTTTTTCCTGTACCAGTTTGCCCCACCATTACAATATTACTCTTTTGAATATCTATATCGTCTTTGGTTGGTGCCTGTAACAAACGTTTATAATGATTATATACGGCTACGGACATCACTTTTTTAGTCATGTTCTGCCCTATAATATACTCATCAAGAAATTCTTTTATTTGCTGGGGTTTACGTAGTTTTAATTCGGCAGATAGATCGCTACTATCGTTTTGCTTAGATTCTTCTATTACAATACCATGAGCTTGCTCTATACATCTGTCGCATATATGAGCATCTAATCCTGCTATTAACAAATTCGTTTCTGGTTTTTTTCTACCGCAAAACGAACATTCTAATTCTTCCTTTGCCATTAATCTATATTTATTTTTGGACGTGAATTATTATAAATCCCTCAATAACAATTAACTAAAATTACGAATTTTTATTTAATTTCGAGACAAAATCTCGTCAATCATACCATATTCCTTGGCCTTATCCGCTTTCATCCAGTAATCACGATCACTATCTTCATAAATTTTGTCGTAATCTTGTCCTGAATGCTTACTAATAATTTTATATAATTCTTCTTTTAAAATCAATATTTCTCTAGCGGTAATTTCAATATCACTCGCTTGTCCTTGCGCACCACCTAAAGGTTGGTGAATCATAACTCGCGAATGCGTTAAACCACTACGTTTACCCTTCTCTCCGGCACACAATAAAACAGCTCCCATTGAAGCAGCCATACCCGTACAAATAGTAGCCACATCTGGTTTTATAAACTGCATTGTATCGTATATCCCTAAACCTGCATAAACACTTCCTCCCGGTGAGTTTATATAGATTTGAATATCTTTTGAAGCATCAACACTTTCTAAAAATAACAGCTGTGCTTGTATAATATTAGCCACCTGATCATTGATAGCCGTACCCATAAAGATGATACGATCCATCATTAAACGTGAAAACACATCGAAAATTGCGATGTTCATTTGACGCTCTTCAATAATATTTGGTGTTAGGCCGGTAGGATACATACTACTAACAATTTTATTGTAATATGTGCTGCTAATGCCTTGATCTTTTATCGCGAATTTTTCAAATTCTTTTGCGTAATCCATAAGTCCTTTTTAATATTTAATTTTGACTAATTGCCTGATTTACATTTAAATGGCAAAAAAATCTATTTTAAAAAATTTTTCTTTCTAAGAAAAAACGCTTAAATCTGTAGATTTAAGCGCTTAAATATAATGAATTATTCTTTACTTACTTGTCACCGTAAACTTCTTTTACAAACTCTTCGTAGCTCAATTCCTTAACTTTGATATTAGCTTTTTCTTTGTAAACTGCTAATAATTTCTGACTTATAAGTTGTTCTGAAATTCTACGAGCTTCATCTTGATTTGATAATACTCTTGCAACGATATCTTCTAATTCTTTATCAGATGGGTTTAGTTGACCAAATTGTGCCATTTGTGCTTTTATCATGTCTCTTGCATGATCTTTAATATCGTCTAAAGTTACCTGAACATCATTATCGGTAATTAATTTCCCTTCAATTAATTGGTAACGTAAACTTTTTTCCGATTTTTCGTATTCTTCTCTGGCTTGCACTTCATCCATTTCTTTCTCACCAGCAGTTTGCATCCACTTTGTTAAAAACTCTGCAGGTAAATCGAACTTCGTATTTTCAACTAAATATTCGGTAACATCGTTTAAAAGCTTTTGATCTGCTTGTTGCACAAATTGTTTTTCGGCATCTTCCTTTATCTTAGCTTTTAACTCAGTTACTGTTTTCACAGTATCTTTTCCAAAAAGCTTGTCGAACAACTCTTGATCTAAATCTGCTAATACGCGCTCATTAATCTCGGTAATAGTGAAGTTTACTTCAATATCTAAACCATGTACTTCATCATGACCTAATTTTAAAGCATGCATTAATTCGTGCTCATCATCATAAAGCCCTTTGGTTTTTAAAGTAATTACATCATTTACTTTTGCACCTATAAATTGTTTCTCGGTTGCTTTACCTTTAAATTTATCTAGAGTTAAAGTTACCGTGTTTTCAATTTCTTTTTCTTCATTTTTATAAACTCCGGTAATTTCACTGTCTTTTACAACAGCATCTTGAGGAACTAATTTCCCATATTGCTTTTGAATACGTTCAATCTGCTCATCAATCATTTTATCGTCAGCAACAATATTGTACTGCGTTATTGCTTTTTTACCTTTTAAGGTTACTTCAAATTCTGGCGCCAAACCTAATTCGAATTCAAAAGAGAATCCTTCGGCATCCCAATCTATATCGTCTTGAGGTTTTGGTAAAGGCTGTCCTAAAACGTCCAATTTCTCCTCGGTAAGATATTTGTTTAAAGCATCTTGCAATAGCTTGTTTACCTCATCTACCAAAACAGCTTTTCCGTATTGCTTTTTAACCATTCCCATTGGCACATGCCCTTTTCTAAAACCAGGGATATTTGCTGTTTTACGATAATCTGATAAGATTTTCTCAACTTTTTCGCTATAGTCTTCTTTAACTATATCTACTTTCACAACAGCATTTAATGCATCAACGTTTTCTCTTGTAATATTCATTTTAAAATATATAAAGCCTTATATCAGGCATTTAACAATATCGTTTTCTTTCAAAAACTAAATTTTATGTAACCAAAATCGGGATGCAAAAATATAATAATTTTTACATCCTAGCAAAGTTTTTAACAGCTTGATTTTATGTGGCCTTATTTATTGATTTTCAAAGCCCGAATGTTATTCCCCGCTAAAGTTTTTAGTTTTAAAAACCAACAAAAACAAGTGATCGCTTTAAAGCTATTTTTTATCTTCTTTTAAAAGTGAATGGAATATCGATTGTAAAACAGAAAGTAGTATACTAAACAATACGGCAATCCAAATGCTGCTCACCGAAAAGCCGGCTATTAGGTTATCGGCTAATAAAATAATTAAAGCATTAATTATTAACAAAAACAGGCCTAAAGTAACTATGGTTATTGGCAAAGTAAAAATAACCAAGATGGGTTTTACAATCAGATTTAACACAGACAGCACAAAAGCTACAATTAAAGCTGTTATGTAATTATCTACATGTACACCATCTAAAAAATATGCTATTACAAATACTGCTACGGCATTTAATAAGAGTTTGGTTAAGAGTTTCATAAATTAAATTTTATTAAAAATACGAAATATCAAATTTTAAATTCTCTTAAACACTACAATATCTTGATATTCTTTTTTTGACTCATCTCTAACCTCATCTTTCCAAAAACCATCAATTGTTTTTAGCCTCTTTAAATTAGCATTTTTCAACATCTCATCTAATCTGGTTTTATGAATAGCAATATTACCAGATTTAACATTTTCGTTCATTAATCTAAAACCATCATTTCCTTTAACAGGAAAATTAAAATGTTTCCTAGTAGCAACATAATCTTCATCATTTGAATCATACAAAAAGAAGGTTGAGAAGCATAGTCCATCATCAGTGATTACTCTTTGAATCTCACAAAAATAGTGCTGAATTTCTTCCAACATCATATGAGTAAAAACCGAAAATGTAAAAATCTTGCTAAAACTATTTTCCTTATAAGGAAAAACAAACTCTAAAGCACTACTCTCAGATATGTTATACAGATCATTAAATAAGGCAACATACTTAAAATTAAAATTTGGAAAATCTTTACCAATACCAGAATTACACCAATCTATTCCTTTTTTAACCACATCAAAACCATCATAGCTTCCACTTTCGTCAAGGTATGTTGTTAATGTTATTGCCGTTCTCCCTACACCACTACCTATATCTAAAACAAAATCTGACGGTATTAAACTTATTTCTTCTTTTAGTAATTCTAACTGAAGTTCTCCTTGTTTTATATAGTTTTCTGCACTAGATGGCGAACCCGTATAAATAAAACCTCTTGGTGGTACATATTTATGAGTTTTACCTGTAATTTTATCAAATAAATCTTGAGGAAGGTAGTACAACCTACGAATAAAAAATCTTTGATTGGATGATAAACCGTACCACAACTTTCTTAATAATTTTGTTTTTTTCATATAGTCATGTGTAATTTATAATACAAAATTTATTACTGCCTCAAAAAAGTCTTTAGGGTTTTCGGCATGCAACCAATGTCCCGAATTAGAAATAGTAGCAATTTCTGCTTTTGTAAAATGATTGGAGATTATACCTTCATCTTCAACTCCAATATATTCAGATCTGTCGCCACGTAAAAACAAGGTATCCTTTTCAAACAACGCATGTGTTGGCAACGCTTCTCCTATTTCAGCCACTTCTTCTTTTAAAACTTTCAGGTTTATACGCAATCCTAATTTTCCCTTTTCTACCCAATACAGATTTTTTAGTAAAAATTGACGGGTTCCAAAATCAGACACATAATCACCTAACAATTTATCGGCTTCACCTCTACTTTTTATAACATTAAAATCAAGAGCCTCTAAACCTTCTAAAATAGCATCATGGTGTATCGGATAAAAACGCGGGGAAATATCTGCGACTAGCAATTTCGAAACCATCTCTGGATAATGAGTAGCAAAGAACATGGCTGTTTTGCCTCCCATAGAATGTCCTAATAGTATAATATTGTCAAGGTTATGTGCAGTGCAGTATTGCTTTAAATCTTCGGCAAGTACTTCATAACTAAAATTATCATCCCAAAAACTACGCCCATGGTTACGTTGATCTACCAAATGTACTTGATAGCCCTGCTCACTAAACTGACGTCCGAGTGTTTTCCAATTATCACTCATTCCTAAAAACCCATGAAGAATAACAAGCGGCTGCCCTTCTCCTATTATATTTGAATGTAATATCATAAGCCTTAACCCCTCCAAAGGAGGAAAATTATTGCGTGATCACTCACCTATTTTTAAATATTATTTTAAAATCTATCTGTTTAATTCTATAATGTTTTTGGCAGAGTTTCTTTCCCTTTGGGAAAGATTAAGATTGGACCTTTAATTTGCTTAAATACATTTGGATAACATTTTCAACGCCTAAATACAAACTTTCGGCTACCAAAGCATGTCCGATAGAGACCTCCAATAAAGCCGGAATATTGTTTTTAAAAAACGCAATGTTATCTAAAGATAGATCATGACCAGCATTAATCCCTAATTCTAAATTATTAGCCAATTCTGCACTTTTAACATAAGGCATTATACCGCCCTCATTACCTAAACTATATTGATGAGCAAAAGCCTCAGTATACAACTCAATTCTATCTGTGCCCGTAGCCTTAGCGCCCTCTATTTGTTCTAAAACCGGATCTACAAAAATAGAAGTTCTTATACCGTTTTGCTTAAACTCCTTAATAACATCAACTAAAAAGTCTTTATGTTTTATAGTATCCCAACCAGCATTACTTGTAATAGCATCAACAGCATCCGGCACCAAGGTAACCTGCGTTGGTTTAACATTTAAAACCAAATCTACAAAAGAATCTATAGGATTTCCTTCAATATTATATTCTGTATAAACCCCCGATTTTAGGTCACGAGCATCTTGATAACGTATATGGCGCTCATCAGGTCTTGGGTGAATGGTTACCCCTTCTGCTCCAAACCGTTGTACATCTTTTGCAAACTGCAATACATTTGGTACATCGCCACCTCTGGAGTTCCTCAAAGTGGCAATCTTATTTATATTTACACTTAACTTTGTCATGTATCAATTTTAAAAAGCAAAAATACAAAGTAGAACAGGCTTATATACTATTTTTTTAATTAATTTGCATACACTTAAAGCCAAACAATGAAACTTTCGGAATACATTATAAACGATATAAAGCCTTTAAATAGTAATGGCAAAATAAGTGACTTGCAATTACTATTTAACCAATTAACCTATTCTCATATTCCTATTAAAGATGAGAATGATGTTTTTCTGGGCACTTTTTTTGAGACTGATGCGCATTGTTTTGAAAGTGATAAGCATATTAGTGATTACCTATATTCCATTGAAGATTTTTTCGTGAGAGACAATACGCTCTGGCTAGATGTATTGGAGGCTTTTGCTCAAAATTCGGCTAATATCATGCCCGTATTGGATCAAAAAAACAATTATTTAGGATATTACGAACTCAATGATATTATAAGTCTTTTTAACGAATCACCTTTCTTTTTTGAACCTGGAGGTGTTCTGGTTGTCGAAAAGGGTATTAACGATTATTCATTTAGTGAAATAAGCCAAATAGTAGAATCTAATAACGGTAAACTTTTAGGCGCCTTTATTTCAAAAATAAAAAATGACGTCGTACAGGTTACCGTTAAAATAGGCAATACCGGACTTAATGAAATCATTCAAACCTTCCGCAGGTATGGTTATAATATTGCATCTGGTCATGAAGAAGACAGCTACATAGAAAGCCTTAAAGATCGATCAGATTATTTGAATAAATACCTTAACATGTAAACAACGAACCGTCCATATCTAAAGTTGTTTTATAAAGAAACCAACAATATGGATGCCACGTAGCTTGTACCGAGTCTTTCAACTCTAACAAAATAAGCTAAAGTCGAAATGTGACCCCTAAAACAATAAAAACAAACACATGAAAGTTGCGATTTTTGGACGATTCTACAATAAAACTACAACAGTATCGGTAGAAACACTATTTAATTACTTATTTAAAAAAGATATTGACGCCTACATTGAAACAGAGTTTTTTAATATTATTCTTAAAGAATCTCCTAAAATTAAGGACTTTGCTTCATGTAAAACGTTCGATACCTTAGACACATCTTTCGACTTTCTTGTAAGTGTTGGTGGCGACGGTACCATTTTAAGAGCCATTACCTTCGTGAAGGATATCGATATCCCTATTATCGGTATTAATACCGGACGTTTAGGTTTTTTAGCAACAATACAAGTAGATGCTATTGAGCATGCTATTCAAAATATAATTGATGGGCATTATAAAATATCCGAACGTAGTTTACTTTCAATAGAAACCACACCAGAAAACGACGATATAACATCGTTGAATTTTGCTTTGAACGAAATAGCAGTAAGCCGGAAAAATACAACATCTATGATTACTGTTGAAACACATTTAGATGGCGAATACCTCACCTCTTATTGGAGCGACGGCTTAATAGTTTCAACACCAACCGGCTCAACGGGTTATTCGTTAAGTTGTGGCGGTCCTGTAATTACACCGAGTACAAATAGTTTTGTTATAACTCCTATTGCTCCTCATAATTTAAGTGCTCGCCCACTTATAATTCCAGATTCAACAGAAATACAACTTAAGGTTGATGGACGAGAAGAAAGCCACTTAGTGTCTTTAGACTCCAGAATTGCAACATTAGATAACGGTACCATAATCAAAATTAAAAAAGCGGACTTCAAAATTAAAATGATAGATCTTTTAGATGAAAGCTTTCTGGATACGCTTAGAAAAAAGCTGCTTTGGGGGGAAGACAAGCGCAATTAGGCAATAATTTATAAGAATTTCTGTTTTACACTAATACAATTTAGCTCAAATTATTTATACCTATTAAATTTTAAAACAATAAATAATTTGAATTATTTTTTGCTTAGATAATAGATAAAATATGAACATAACATTAATACGTTTATATTTTTTGAAGCTATACAAGTGAAAAAGAAACGAATTATATGAGGTGTTTTGGAGTTTAATTGGTATTGGGCTAATCTTATTTATTATATTTGCAAACTTTTGAATATTTATGAAGTATTTAACCTTATTGATAATAAGCATTTTAAGCATCCATTTAAGCCACGCTCAAATTAATGAAATTGGTATTTTTGCAGGAGGAAGTAATTTTATTGGAGATGTGGGTGCCACAGATTATATTTCCCCGAATCAAGTAGCTTTCGGAGGAATTTATAAATGGAACAGAAGTAAAAGACATTCATACAGGGCATCGGTGATTTATAGTAAATTAAAAGGTATTGACACAAAATCAGACGACCCCAGACGTATTCAAAGAGGTTATAATTTTTCAAATAGTATCGTGGAAGTTTCATTAGGATTAGAGTTTACATTTTTAGATTTCGACTTACATACGGGAGAAAAAATAGCTACACCTTATTTGTACACGGGTATAACGACTACCAAACACGACAATTATTTTTTCTTGAATGGTGTACAGACCCCCGAGAATACTTCAAATTGGGCTTTTGGCATCCCAATGGTGGCTGGGTTTAAAGCATCTTTCATAGATAATATTGTTTTAGGTATAGAGATTGGTGCGCGTTATACATTTACAGACGGACTTGATGGAAGTATTTCAGATTCTCAACAAAGACAACAATACAGATTTGGCAATATAAACAATAACGACTGGTATGTGTTTTCGGGTTTAACCCTTACATATACATTTGGCGAAAACCCTTGTTATTGCCCAGGAGATTAAAAATGGACATAAAAGAAAGCATACTAAACAAAACACTACCAAAACATATTGCCATTATAATGGATGGCAACGGACGCTGGGCTAAGCAAAAAGGCATGATACGTGCCTTTGGTCATGAAAACGGTACAAAATCTGTGCGGAGCACTGTAGAATCCTGTGCGGAACTTGGTATTAAGCACTTAACCCTTTATGCCTTTTCTACTGAAAACTGGAATAGACCAAAATTAGAAGTGCAAACTTTAATGAAACTTTTAGTGTCTTCTTTAAAAAAAGAAATAAAAACACTTCAAGATAACAATATTAAACTAGCAGCTTTAGGAAATTTAAATTCGCTTCCTAAAAAAGTTTACGAAGAGCTCAATCATGTTATAGAAAACACAAAACATAACAAAAGAATGACTCTCAACCTTGCATTGAGTTATGGTTCTAGGGAAGAAATACTAAACACTGTTAAAGAAATTAGTATTAAAGTTAAAAATAATATAATTTCGCCGGAAAATATTGATGAATCAATTATAAATGAGCATCTTTACACGCATAATTTACCGGACGTAGATTTACTCATTAGAACAAGTGGGGAACAGCGTATAAGCAACTTTTTGCTTTGGCAAATAGCCTACGCCGAATTATATTTTACAAATGTATTGTGGCCTGATTTTACAAAACAACATTTGTATGAAGCTATTATTGAATATCAAAAAAGAGAACGACGATTTGGGAAAACAAGTGAACAACTTAGCTAACACTTCATTTTTAGCAACATACTTAAAGCATAGCATAGCAATATTACTTTTTATAAGTAGCTTTAACATACAAGGACAAGAATTACAGTATAGTCAAAGTAAAAAATACTCTATAGGAGCCATTACTGTTTCTGGAAATACTTCATTTAGTGAACAAACCATAGTTACGTATTCGGGTTTAAAAAAAGGAAAAGAAATTACTATTCCTGGAGAAGATATTAGTAGAGCTATTAAGAAGCTTTGGAAATCAAAATTATTTAGCGATATAGAAGTATACGTTACCAAAATAGAAGGTGATACTGCCTTTTTAGAAATAAAACTATCCGATTTACCTCAACTTAACGAAATCAAAATTAACGGTGTAAGAAATTCTAAAAAAGAAGGTATCATTAACGATAATAAACTAAAAAAAGGTACCAAAGTAACCGAAAACCTTATAACGAATACCAAGAACTTTTTAATTAACAAATACAAAAAAGAAGGTTTCTTAAATTCTAAAGTACACATTAACACTATAGAGGTAAAAGACTCTATAAAAGTAGCACGTGTTAATATGGTACTTAACATCGATAAGGGCGAAAAAGTTAAAATTAAGGACATTACTTTTACTGGTAATTCGGTTTTTAAAGACAAGAAGCTTAGAAAAAAAATGAAAAGCACTAAGCAAATAAATCGTCTAAGAATTTTAAAACGTTCAAAGTTTATTGATTCTGCTTATCAGGCAGATTTATCATCTGTAATAGAAAAATATAAAGAAAACGGCTATAGAGATGCTCGTATCTTATCAGATAGTTTAATAATTAACGACGATAAAACCATATCGCTTAAAATAGCTGTAAACGAAGGTGAATTATACACTTTTGGAGATATAACATTTATTGGGAACACCGTTTATAGCAACGAATATTTAAGCAGGATACTTCGTATTAAAAAAGGTGATACCTATAATGGTATTTTGCTACAAGAGCGTATTCAAGATAATTCTAAACCAGATGCTATAGATATTGCAAACCAATAT
This sequence comes from Flavivirga eckloniae, assembly GCF_002886045.1. Lineage (NCBI taxonomy): Bacteria > Pseudomonadati > Bacteroidota > Flavobacteriia > Flavobacteriales > Flavobacteriaceae > Flavivirga > Flavivirga eckloniae. The sequence goes on from NZ_CP025791.1 coordinate 2,226,360, forward strand.
CAAAACAATGGTTATTTGTTTTCTACTATAAATCCAGTAGAAGTAAGTGCCGACAATAATGTTATAGATATGGAAATTAGAATATCTGAAGGGAAGCCTGCTTATTTTAATAACGTATCCATATCTGGAAACGACAAAACAAACGATCATGTAGTATATCGTGAAATTAGAACGCGTCCAGGACAGTTATACAGTAAATCTAATGTAGTACGTACTATTAGAGAATTGGGGCAATTAGGCTTTTTTGATGCTCAGGAAATAACTCCAGATATTAAAAACCCTAACCCTAACGAAGGTACCGTAGATATTAATTACGTAGTTAAAGAAACCGGATCTAGTCAAATAGAATTACAAGGTGGTTATGGTGGCGGTGGCTTTATTGGTACACTTGGATTATCTTTTAATAACTTTTCAATAAAAGACATCTTAAAAAAAGATGCTTACAAACCAATCCCTATGGGAGATGGACAAAAGCTGGCGCTACGCTTACAGGCAAGTCGTTTCTTTCAAACCTATAGCTTCTCCTTTTCAGAGCCATGGTTAGGAGGTAAAAGACCAGTACAGTTTTCATCATCGTTATCGCATACCAAGCAGTTTTTGTTTAATCCACAAAGCAGAAGACCCGATAAAGACAGAAGTTTTAACATTACCGGAATTACATTTGGTTTAGCTAAACGTTTATCTGTACCAGATGATTTTTTCACCCTATCTCAGGCTATTAGTTTTCAACGTTACGATTTGAATAACTACAACACAGGGTTATTTACTTTTGGAGATGGTTACTCAAATAATTTATCGTACACCATAGGTCTAAGTAGAAATAACACTAGAGTAGACCCGATATTTCCAACCGGAGGATCTAATTTTGCCGTAACCGCTAAACTTAGTATTCCTTATTCCTTATTTAATGGCATCGATTACAAAGCTCTTAAAGAAGAACGCGATGAAAACCAATTAATAACAAGAGATGGTAGTCAATCCCTTTTTGCTCAAAGAAGTGCGCAAGACAGAATCGCAGAAATAGATCAAGAACGTTATAAATGGTTAGAATTTTATAAAGTAAGCTTTAAAGGCGATTGGTATAACGAAGTTATTCCTAATAGTAACCTTGTTCTTAAACCAAGTGTAGAATTTGGCTTTTTAGGAGCTTACGATAATGATAGAGGTGTTATTCCTTTCGAGCGTTTCTTTGTAGGTGGTAATGGCTTAGGAAACTATAGTTTGGATGGAAGAGAAACTGTACAATTACGTGGTTATCCAGATCAATCGTTATCAGATCAAGATGGTAGTACTATTTACAACAAATTTTCCTTAGAGCTTCGTTATCCAATAACATTAAAAGCTTCTGCTAAAATTTATGCACTAACCTTTTTAGAAGGTGGTGCATCTTATAATAATTTTAGAGATTACAACCCATTTAATCTTAAACGTTCTGCAGGTGTTGGTGTTCGTATTTTCATGCCAGCATTTGGGTTATTAGGTATTGATTTTGGTCATCGTTTCGACGATATTCCAGGACAACCAGGATCCAGTCAGAAATGGGAAACTCACTTCATAATTGGACAAAGGTTTTAAGTATGAAATTTATTTTGGCACGATATTTTCTAATAACACTATAATGATTTGCATGAGAATTAAAATTTTTAAGATTAAAATTCGTTAATTTTGAAGATACGATTCGAAAAAGGCAGAAATAAAAAATCATTTGTCGTTTTTAGAATTTATAAGTCAATAAATTATAATATATACAGATGAAAAATAAAGTTCTTTTTTTACTGACATTAATTCTTACAATAAGTAGTTTTTCAATGCATGCACAACGCGGTGTAAGAATTGCTTATATAGATACTGAATATATTTTAGAGAACGTTCCAGAATACCAAGAAGCCACGGCTCAATTGAATCAAAAAGCAGATAAATGGAAAAATGAAATTAGTTCAAAACTTGGAGCTGTTGAACAAAAGCGAAAAGATTTAAGTAATGAGAAAGCGCTTTTAACAAAAGAACTTATTGATGAAAGAGAAGAAGATATAGCTTTTGAAGAAAAGGAAATTCTTGACTATCAGCAAAAGCGTTTCGGTCCTAATGGCGATTTGTTTATTCAAAAAAAGCAATTAATGCAGCCCATTCAAGATCAAATTTTTGCAGCAGTTCAAGATATGGCGTCAAGTAGAAAGTATGATTTTATTTTTGATAAATCGTCAGATGCAGTGATGCTGTTCTCGGCAAAGCGGTTCGACTTAAGTGATCAAATATTAAGAAGCATTACAAGATCGTCGAAACGTAAACAAGCCAAATCTAAAGCAGAGCGAAGGGCTGCTAAAGAAGAAGAGCTCGTTCCAGAAATTAATTACGAATTAGAAGAACGTCAAAAAGCATTAGAAGAGAAAAAGGCAGAACGCGAAAGTGCTATCGAAAAGCGCAGAAATGAAATTCTAGCTGCTCGAGAAGCAAAGAAAAAAGAAGCAGAAGCCAGACGACAAAAAATAATGGAAGATCGTCAAAAAGCAAGACAAGCAAAAATTGACGCCAGAAATAAAACAACGGAAACGGAAACGGAAACTGCTCCTACAGATAAAGAAGCAGAAAATGAAGGAGGTAATGAAAATACTGCAAAACCAGAAGACGAGACTAAACCAGCTGAAACGCAGACAAAAACCAAAGCACAACTTATTGAAGAAAATAGACAACGAAAATTAAAAGAAAGAGAGGCTCGAAAAAAAGCTTTAGAAGAAAGAAAGAAAAAAATATTAGAAGATCGTCAGAAAGCGAAAGACAGCTTAAACAAAAATTAATTTATAACACACAAATACTATTTTAAAATGAAACAATTAAAAACTCTTTTATTAGCAACTGCATTATGCATTGGATCTTTAAGCTTAACCCAAGCCCAAAGCAAAGTTGCACATATAAATACCCAAGAGCTAATAGCTGCAATGCCTGAAGCTAAAGCAGCACAAGCAGAGCTTGAAGCTTTGGGAAAAACATATCAAACCGATATGCAAGCTATGGGTACGGAGTATCAAAATACAGTAAAACAATTTGATGCCGAAGCTAATACTAAAACAGATGAGGAAAACCAAAAGAGATATGTTGAGCTTCAAGAAAAACAACAACGTATCCAACAATTTAGAGCAGATGCACAACAAGATTTAGCTAAAAAAGAAGCTGAATTATTTAAGCCTATTCAGGAAAAAGCATTTGCAGCTATAAACAAAGTTTCTAAAGCACTTGGATATGAATATGTTTTAGAAAGAACTACATTAATCGTAGCAGAAGGTAAAGATATTTTACCTGAGGTAAAAAAAGAACTAGGCATATAATAATACCACAAATAAATTTTACTAAGCTGCCTTACCACAAGGCAGCTTTTTTATTGGCATAACTTTCGTTAAAAACTTGAATTATTTTACTTTTATGCGAATTCATAATAATATGAGCAAACAACCCATTGGTATTTTCGATTCTGGTGTTGGCGGCACCTCCATTTGGAAAGCTATTAACACGCTTTTACCTAACGAAGACACAATTTATTTAGCCGATAGTGCTAACGCTCCTTATGGTCCAAAAGGAAAAGAGATCATTACTAATTTAAGTATTAAAAATACTGAGCTCTTAATTAGCAAAGGCTGTAAACTTATTGTAGTGGCATGCAATACAGCTACCACTAATTCCATAGACTACTTAAGAGATACTTATAATATTCCTTTTATTGGTATTGAACCCGCCATAAAGCCTGCCGCTTTACAAACGAAAAACAATGCTGTTGGTATTTTAGCTACCAAGGGCACTTTAAGCAGTGCCTTATTTTCTAAAACGTCTGGTAGGTTTGCCAGCAATGTAAATGTTATTGAACAAGTTGGAGAAGGTATTGTAGAACTTATAGAAAATGGCAAGTTACAATCTGAGGAAATGAAAACCCTCTTAAAAACCTACCTAAAACCAATGATTGATGCCAACATCGATTATTTAGTTTTGGGATGTACCCATTACCCCTATTTAATATCGTTATTAACTAAATTGCTTCCCAGTCATGTTAAAATTATAGACTCTGGCGAGGCTGTCGCAAGGCAAACAAAAGCGATCCTGAAAAAAAACGATTTACTGAATGGTGAATCTTCTAATAGTAAAAATCAATTTTACACGAATGGTGATCCTGAAATTATGCAATCGCTTTTAAATTCTTCTAGCGCAGTTGTTGAATATTTAGATTTTTAATTCCTGCGACATGTGCTGAACTTGTTACTCCTTAAACCAACCAGAATATTTAATATAGTTATCGGCAATTCTATTTATTTCGCCAGAGATAAGTTCTTCGCTAATATCCTTTACCTTTTTTGCAGGAACCCCTGCATAAATACTACCTGCTTCTACTCTCGTATTTTTAGTTACAACAGCTCCGGCAGCAATAATACTATTACTTTCTACCACACAATCGTCCATAACGATCGATCCCATACCGATTAAAACGTTATCATGAATGGTACAACCATGTACAAGGGCGTTATGACCAATAGACACATTATTTCCAATGGTTGTTGGAGACGTTTCAAAAGTACCATGAATAACAGCTCCATCTTGTATATTTACTTTATTACCCATTTTAATAAAGTTTACATCGCCCCTAACTACGGCACTAAACCAAATACTACATTGGCTTCCCATAAAGACTTCGCCAACAATGGTGGCATTATCTGCAACAAAACAATCGTCTGGTATTTGAGGTGACTTTCCTCTTACTGGTTTTATAACTGGCATAATAAATTCCTTTGAAAAAGGAATCCCGGTACTAATTGCCACCGATCATCCCCTTTTTATAATTAATACTTTAATATTTCATGAGATTCCTGCCTTACTGAAACAAGTTCAGCACATGTCGCAGGAATGTTACTTAAAATAAGACAACAAATCCGATTTCTTAGAAGCCGACACTACAATCTCCTGTCCGTTACTAAGCAATACACTTCCTCCTTTTCCTTTTATGTATTTAACAATTTCGTTTACATTAACTAAATACGATTTGTGTACACGTGCAAAACTAGCATTGTTTAAAGCATCTTCAAAGTATTTAAGTGTTTTACTTACCAACTTCTTCTTATTTGTATTCAAATAGATTTCTGTGTAGTTATCGTCAGCCTTACAATACAAAATATTTGCTATATCTATAACCTCAAAACCATCTAATTGCGGAATGGTAATTTTACCATCTACACCACTTGTTTTCGGAACAAGAACCTGATCTTGAAGTGCTTCTTCCTTGGTTTTAATTTCGGTAACATAATCAACGGCTTTTATAAGCTCGTCTATAGAAATGGGTTTCATTAAATAATAGGAAGCATGTGCATTCAAAGCATCCATAGCATAATGATTATATGCCGTTACGAACACGGTTTCAAAATTAATATCGCCAACCTTGTCTAATAAATCAAACGCATTACCATAAGGCATTTCTACATCTAAAAACACTAAATCTAAATCGTGATTTCTTATTAAAACCAAAGCCTCGTCAACATTGGCTGCCTCACCTAAAACCTCAACATTAGGGCAATATTTTTTGAGATAATTCCTTAAAATATCTCTGCTCGTTTCTTCGTCTTCTACTATAATTGAAGTTAGTTTCATCTATTCATTTAAGTTTTTAATAATACTATTGAATACGTTTAATTTGTCTAAGATCAATAATACAATGTAGACTAACCCTGTTACAAAAAATAAAATTACAATCAGCTGTAAATAAGTGGAGACTGTCCAGTCCAGAGCAACCTTTATACGATGCATCAAACCTATTTTATTTTCTACACCTTCAACTAATGAAAATTTAATTGTACAAAACTCATTTTCTTCATCATAGTTACCTAACAGCACTCCTAAGCCCTGTAATTCTTCTTCAATATTTAGTATTCTATTTTCTAAATCAATATACTCCTGAATTTTTCCACCTTTAGATTTTAATTCAATCAACGAACTTCTAATTTTTAAAAGTGATTCTTTTTTTGCGTTAAGCTGTTTATATTCGTTCGTTTTATCCTTTTTTGTAATTTCCTTAGATTGAACCTTTCCAATTTTAGATAACGAAATATATAAACTATCAAACTTATCTGGCTGCACTCCAATTAACAATTGTAATCTCCTGTTTCCATCGTTACCACTGTTCTGTTCAAACTGGATTATTGCCTCATGGCTTTTAATTTCTTTGTTTAGGAAACGCTTTTCTTTTTCAAATTCAGAAGACTTCGTATTAACAGTGGCTATCTTTTCATATTTCTGATCAACATTAATAACATTTTGCGCGTTATTAGTGTTAGATTTCATTTTATATTTTTTTGAAGCGTAATTAACACGACTGCTTGCTATTTCTTCAAAAAAAGTACTGCTATTGCCAACAGCACTCGGGTACTCTGCATACCCGTAAAGAATTCGAAAAACAAACAGAATCACAAATAACAATACTAAATAAAGTATTCCTTTTTTAAGCTTTTTTTTAAATGGTTTTTTCATTATTAATCTTTTTTAAGCGTTACCACAACTTTAGTTCCCACATCTTCTTCATCTTGAAAATCATCAACAACCACATCGACCTTATCTTTATACATCTCGTTTAAAATAGAGACACGTTTTTTAATATTACCCATCCCTTTCGAGTTTTGTTTTTGTTGGTTCTCGGTCTTCAAAGCTTTCGATTGTTTTCGACCAATACCATCATCTGTAATGGTAATTTTTATTTCGTCTGAAGTCGTTTGGGTAATTCCTATTTCTAATTGTCCCTTCGATTTTTTATAACGTAGGCCATGCCACACGGCATTTTCAATATAGGGCTGTAACAACATAGGGGGTATTACAAAATCTTCAATATTAATATTTTCATCAATATTAATGCTATAATCAAATTTATCCTGAAATCTAAAGTGTTCTAATTTGGTATATAATTCCAATAGTCTTATTTCCTTTTCCAACGGAATAAAATCTTCTTCACTGTTCTCTAAAACAGCGCGCATTAATAACGAAAAATCGGTAAGATATTTATTGGCGGTACGCTCATCATTAGATGCAATAAAACTGTTTACTGAGTTTAATGCGTTGAATATAAAATGTGGATTCATTTGACTACGCAAGCTTTTTAAAGCTAATAAGTTATTAGCCAAACGTTGTTGCTTAATATATTTAAACATTAAAAATGCAGCAACCAACAACAATATGAGTCCGCCAGAAAGTGAGTAAATAATTAATTTTTGTCGCTTGGCTTCTTCATTACTCAATTGAAACTTACTCTCATTTAAAGCTCTATCACTTTCCAGACTTGAAATTCTATTTTGATTGTTAACAATAACCTTACTAAACCTTGCTGCCTGAGCTATTTCCTGCTCTTTCTTAGTATAGAGTTTATCGACCAAATCAACATAGTTTTGATAGGCGATCAATGCTTTGTCAAATTGCCCAGCGTCTCTATAAATCTCAGATAATTTTCTGGTAGCATCTTTTTGCACTATAAGATCTGCTTTACTATCTGCCTCTTCTATACTCTTTTCAAGATACGGGATGGCATTATCGTAATCGTTTTGCAACGCAAACGCATTCCCTATTTTATAATTCTGTTTTTGGGGTGTTAACGCACTCTCATTATCTATATCCGAATCGCTTTTTAAATCATTTATATCTTCTAAAGCCTCCTTCCTTAACTCTATCTCTCCAGAATAATCCTGATTGGCATTTAAAAATTCGGCTGCTCGATCCTTTTCTTCAGCCGCTCGTTTTTTATTTTGGGTACTCGCCAACTTCATAGACTTATTAAAATAACCCTCAGCTTTTTGAGTCTCTCCCTTTAAATTATAAGTCTGCGCTATTTTCGAATTTAAATCTGTTATTTTAGGTGTAATTAGATGCTTTTGGGCTACAACCAACCCTTTATTGTAATTATCAATTGAAAACTGGTAACTTTTCGTCAACATATAAACATCACCAAGGCCTTCGTAAAGTTCAACTAATTGCCAATTCGACAACGCTTTTTTGTTTACCCCATTATAGGTTTCTATACTTTCCTGATAGTTATTATTTTGCTTATACGCCGCAGCAAGTTTCAATTTAACCGCATTGGTTTTTAAATTTTGGTCGCTAATCCTATAATTAGAAACAGCTAAATCATACTGTTTCCAGAACATATAAATATCTCCTAAAACCTCATAAGCCTCGGCATTCTGCTTTACAGAATTACTTTCAACAAGAGCCAGTTCAATAAACTTAATACTGCGTTTAGCATCTTTTTTTAAGTGTGTTTCGGCAGAATCTATTAACATTTTAAATTCATTGGAGTTACGCCTCGAAAACTTTGTTCGTTTATATTCTGCTTCTTCCCTACTAGGCTCAACCCTAACAGTAATCCGTTCATTACTTAAAATAGTATAGTAAACCGTCTCAAAATCCTTATGCTTAATAATAAGTTCGTCGCCTTTTTTAGCTTCTATCCTAAAATCACCTGCAAAATCGGTAGTGGTATAAGCCCCTCCATTAACTTCAATATTTACGTTTGGTATAGGGTTATGCGTATCACTTTCAATCACAGAACCTCTTACCGTAAACCTAGGCTCTCGATTTGTAGACTTTTCATATACTTGAGCAAACATACATGTTGTACTAAGCATAATGCATAAAAACCATATGTATTTAATAGTTGCTTGCATGTGTTGTTTAATAATAGATAAACTTACGCACTTTCGTTGGTATAATAAAATAGTGTTTTTATAAATATGTGTTTTTTCCATGTAAATAGGACACGATCATACATTCAAAAGACCACTTTACTCAACCAAACCTGCTACTCACTCATTCTGCTTTTTTTAAGAAATATGTTGGACATAGATTTACAGCATTAATCAGAAAAAAAACATTATGAAAACAAATATTAAAACATTTTTTCTTAGCATCGCACTAATTGCTTTTATGGCTTGCAAAGCAGACAATAAAAAACAAGATGTCGTATTTAACGCTACAGAAAAAGCACATCACGATCCTAGCAAACAATTTATTAAAGTGGCTCTTTTATTGGATACCAGTAATAGTATGGACGGGCTTATCGATCAGGCTAAAGCACAACTTTGGGACATTGTAAACGAATTGTCTTATGCAAAATGTGGTACACAAAAACCCAACTTACAAATTGCTTTATATGAATACGGAAACGACAGATTAAGCGGCAGAGAGGGATATATTAGACAAGTATTATCTTTTAGCGAAGACTTAGATGAAATTTCCGAAGAACTATTCTCTCTAACTACCAACGGTGGTGAAGAATATTGTGGCCAAGTAATACAAACGTCGTTAAATCAATTGGATTGGGGTAAAAATCCGGACGATTTAAAATTAATTTTCATTGCTGGTAATGAGCCTTTTACTCAAGGAAAAGTAAACTATAAAGATGCATCGACAAACGCCAAGGAAAAAGATATTACCATAAACACTATTTTTTGTGGCAATTATAACCAAGGGATTTCTTCTTCTTGGAAGGATGGTGCTCAATTAACCAATGGTGATTATATAGCCATTAATCAAAATAAAACTACGGTACATATTGCATCGCCTTACGATGACGAGATCTTAATTTTAAATCAAAAATTAAACAAAACCTATGTTATTTATGGTACAAGAGGTAGGGAAAAACTAGCCATGCAGGCTAAGCAAGATGCTAATGCTGGCAGCTACAGCAAGGCCAATGCTGTAAAGAGAACCATAAGCAAAAGTTCGCATTTATATAAAAACAAAAGCTGGGACCTTGTAGATGCCATAGAACAGGAAGAAGTTGTTATTGAAGATATTAAAGACGCTTCTTTACCAGAAGAACTAAAAGGAAAAACAAAAAAAGAGATTGAAACTTATGTTTCTCAAAAAAGTAAAGAAAGAGAAACTATAAAGAAAAAGATTCAGGAGCTGAACAAGAAACGTAAAACCTATGTTGCAGAACAGAAAAAAGAAGGTGCTAAAAATGGCTTAGAAAATGCTATGACCAAAGCCATTAAAGAACAAGCTCAAAGAAAAAAGTATAGTTGGAAATAGGCAACAAACTAAAATTGAATTTATACAGTAACGCTCCCAAAGTTTTGTATAATAAAAAAACGGGTTTTATCTTTTTATAGAGGTGAGCCCGTTTTTTAATACAATTAAAATCGATGCATTGTACTCCGGTATCAGGTTGAGTTTAGTAGAAACCTATATAAAACACAGGTTTTAATAATCTTTCGAGTTTAGTTTATGTTGAGTTTAGTCGAAATAATCAAGGAAACAAGCATGTATTAATATGATACTCAGATTAGTTTTAACTTCAGAAAAAACCAATGTAGTTTATGTTTCCTCAGTAAGGTTAGAACGTTTATTTTTGTGCCCTAAATGCCACATAACTTGAAAAGCACCAATTCAATAAAATCTTTATTCCTCAAAAATTTTATCATTGCGATGTCTTTTCTTTACATATTGAGCCCATTACAGACTCAATTATATAAACTGCTTCACAAAATATCGCACCATCTGGCATTAGAAAATCATCACGAAGAGAAACATACGGAAACCAGCCATCATCATCATCACGACCACATATTTCTATCTAAATTTTCTTTATCAGAAAAACATCATCATGACGAAAAAGAGCATGCAACGCATCACACCCATGAGTTTCTTTCTTTTTTAAGTTCAATTTTCGATACAGATAGCCAAAAAAACGATACAGAAAAGCACCTTTTAGATAACAAACTAGACAAGCATATTCTCCCAGAAAAAAGAATCGGTCAAAAACAATTCTCGCTAGTTATGAGTTCAATAATTTGGTTTTATGAAGCTAGGATTATTAGCCGCGAATTGGATGTTAATATCCCTCCACCCAAAACAACTCTAACATAAGGTATTTTCTAATTTTTTAAGGTCATAAATTTATTAAATCTGTGGCCCTAGTATATCTATATCCATTATAATAGCAATGGGTGTATACATTTTTGTTACCCAAAAATAAAGACTTTAAGGTAACAAATCGATTGCTTATGCCTTATCATTCCAAATACATTACAAAAAAGAGGGTATCCAAAAAGTACATTTAACGCCATATTGAGCACTTCGCATTTAGCTTATCTTGAGCGAAGGCGATGTGTTCAATCTGGCAAATCAAACTATAAAAACTTTTTAGATACTCTCATTGAACAATTTATAAAATTTAAAAAATGAGATTTATAATAATTGCATTATTAATGCTTTTTAATTACTTCATTTATGCTCAAAATTTGAAGGGAAAGGTCGTCGATGAAAACAATCGTCCTCTTGAAGATGTTGGCGTTTTCAATCAAAACACAGGAACACACAGCCATACAGATGCTACAGGTTCTTTTACTATAACGAATACTTACGTTCAGGATTCGGTCTATTTTTCCAGATTGGGCTACAAAACAAAGCTTATTAAAGTATCTCAAGAAAACTTGAATAATAGAATTACAATAGTTATGAAAGAATCAGGTATTTCGCTTAATCAAGTAGTCATAACATCAGAACTTAATGCGTTAAATCGTATTGTAAATGTGGACGTACAGACCAATTCTGTAAAATCATCACAGGAAATCTTACGTAAAGTACCTGGTTTGATTATCGGGCAACATGCTGGTGGCGGTAAGGCAGAACAGATATTCCTTCGAGGTTTCGACATTGATCATGGTACAGATGTAGCCATTAGTGTAGAAGGCATGCCCGTTAACATGGTTAGTCATGCACACGGTCAAGGCTATGCCGATTTACATTTTGTAATTCCAGAGACCATAGAAAATGTAAATTTTGACAAAGGTCCTTATTATGCAGAAAAAGGGAATTTTAATACTGCAGGGTATGTTGATCTTCGCTTGCGAAAAACGCTGGACAAAAGTTTAATTTCCTTGGAAGCTGGGCAATTCAATACCTCACGGTTATTAGGCATGTTCAACTTCTTAGAATCAGAGAATAGTAATGCCTACCTTGCATCAGAGCTTTATCTAACCGATGGACCATTCAATTCTCCGCAGAATTTCAATCGTATTAATATTATGGGTCGATATAACTATAATTTATCAGGAAATCAGGAATTAAATCTTACTGCTTCGCATTTTAAAAGCAAATGGGATGCATCTGGACAAATTCCTCAACGAGCGGTAGACCAAGGCCTTATTGATAGATTCGGAGCTATTGACGATACCGAAGGCGGTAAGACAAGTAGAACCAACCTCTTGGCAAACTACACTAAGATTATAGATGAAAATCAGCTTTTTAAGACCAAAATGTTCTTATCTCTATACGATTTCGAGCTATATTCTAACTTTACTTTCTTTTTAGAAGACCCAGTAAATGGCGACCAAATATATCAAAAGGAGAATCGTATTATCGTAGGTGCAGAAAGCATGTTCCAAAAAAAGCATATGGTTTTGGGTAATAATGTTCAATTCGAATATGAATCAGGAATTGGATTTAGGTATGACAATACCGATGACACTGAACTATCAAGTACTTTGAATCGTCAAACAACACTTAAAAGAATAGCCTTGGGCGATGTGGACGAAGTAAACACCTACGGATTTTTAAATGCAAAGTTTAAAACCGGTAAGTGGACTTTCAACCCTACTTTACGGTTGGATTATTTCAAGTTCGACTATGTAAACAAGATTACAGAAGTTTACGACAATCAAAGTGAGTCTGAAGTTGCTTTTAGTCCAAAATTGAATACCATCTTTTCGGTTAACAGAAATTGGCAACTCTTTCTCAAATCCGGTATCGGATTCCATTCCAATGATACCAGAGTTGTAGTAGCCAATAACGGAGAAGACATACTCCCTGCTGCTTATGGCGTAGATTTAGGTACAATCGTAAAACCAACCAATAAACTAGCCTTAAATGCTACACTTTGGGGATTGTTCCTAGAACAAGAATTTGTTTATGTTGGCGATGCAGGAATTGTTGAGCCCAGTGGGAAAACACGCCGTTTGGGTGTGGAGTTCGGTACACGTTATCAAGCTACCGATTGGCTGTACTTGTATGCAGATATCAACTATACCTATGGAAGAAGTACAGAAGAAGCAGACGGGGAAGATTTTATCCCCCTTGCTCCAGACTTAACTTCATCTGGAGGTATCTTATTGAAAGAGCTTGGTAATTTTTCAGGTGCACTGACTTATCGTTTTGTAGATGATAGACCTGCAAACGAAAATAATTCGATGACGGCAGAAGGCTATTTTGTTACCGATCTCAACCTTAATTATAATTGGAAAAACTGGACTTATGGTATTATTGTAGAAAACCTTTTTGACACCGAGTGGAACGAAACTCAATTCGCTACCGAAAGCCGTTTGTTTAATGAAGCTTCCTCTACAGAGGAAATACATTTTACACCAGGTACGCCTTTTTACATTAGAGGAAAAATATCTGTGTCTTTTTAAAGTCAAAACACTTTTTTAAGAGGTTGTCTAAAAAGCACTTAGATGTCCGTTCGAGCGCAGTCGAGAACTTTTAATATGCACATTTTCAACACATCTCGACTGCGCTCAACGTAACAATCTTAATGACATTGACCTTGCAATAACTTATGTTTTAAAAGATTTTTAATTAACCGCCGGACAGTTACACTCGAAACGTTTTCGTTTGCAACTAAAATTATAACCTAATGTAAACTGGTGATAACCTCCATTGGTAAATACTAATGAATTCGTTTGATACGTATAATTATAGGCAACCATAAATTTATTATAATTAACACCTACAATTGGTGTGATTTGTTGTAGTTTTTGACTTCTAATTGACCCGGTATTAGTTAAATATTCGGCCCCGTCGAAACTATTTCTATAAGATAGTCCTGCCCATATTTTACCAAAGTCCATTTGCTTATATACCTTAGCATTCACATCAATTGCAGCCTCCTTTGTAGCATCTCTATATTGTAACATTACAGAAGGCTCATAACTCCACTCGCTCCCATACTTATTAAAAACATATCCAACCGATAATAGGTAGCGCCTTAAATTGTCTGTTTGTGCAACCTGATTCATAGGGCCAATATCTGTATTTACCCCTTTATTCTTTAACACGTTTTTTATTGTACCATGTGCATAAAAATCCAGGTAGTGGTAAGAGAAACCAAAATCTATATTTAAATTGGTTTGATTTTGTACAGTACCATCAATTGCAGGATCGCCTATAGGGCTATCACTTAAAAAAGTAGTTTCATCCAATTGATATTGAATAAACCCAGCACTTAACCCAAAGGAAAGCATATTTAAATCTATTTCACTTCTGGAAAACATTAAATGGTGTGCATACGTTACATAAGCACCTGTTTGCGAATGGTACCCATTCTTATCGGTATACAATATACCACCAATAGCAGATTGTGAATCGCCTATCCTTCCATTTAAACTTAAGGTTAAAAGCCTAGGCGCATCGTCCTGTCCAAGCCATTGCTGCCTACCTGTTAATCTAATTTTAGAACAATTAGCAGCTCCAGCCATTGAAGGATGGATTAAATAGTAATTATCTGTAAGGTAATCGGTATAAATAGGTAAGCCTTCCTGAGAAATTGCAATATGAGTAAATAACACCCCAGTAATTACTATTAAAATATTTTTTAATTTCATCTCAAGTAGGTTTGGTTAAATATTAATTTTTGATCATTAAAGGTTTAAAGATAATAAGGCAAAACTAAAACCTTATCCTTTTTCTTTCATAAACCGCAAGTCATAAACTCAAATATATAGTATCTAAAGTTTTCTTTTAGTATTTTTGTAAAAAATTAGCTAAAATGAGCACTTTCAAGGTTTCTGTGCAAGAAACATCAAACAATACTATCATTAAATTTGAATTAAATCAATTCATAACAAAGCATCAGAGCTTTGAATTTAACAATATAGACGAAGCAAAAGCATCGCCATTAGCACAACAATTATTCTATTTACCATTTGTAAAAAAGGTTTACATTTCTGGAAATTTTGTAGCTGTAGAACGGTTTAATATCGTAGAATGGACTGATGTTCAAGATGAAGTTGCCCAACAAATTGAAGCCTATTTAAACGATGGTGGCGTGGTAATAGAAGAATCTGAAAACACCACAAAAAAAGTTCCTATAACGGTTTATGCCGAGAGCACACCAAATCCGGCTACCATGAAGTTTGTAGCTAATAAAAAAATAGTAACATCGCTTTTTGAATTCACATCTATCGACGAGGCTAAATTATCGCCCTTGGCAACAGAGCTATTCCATTTTCCGTTTGTAAAAAGCGTTTTTATAGATGAGAATTATGTATCGATTACCAAATACGATATGGCAGAATGGCAAGATATTACCATACAAATACGTGAGTTTATAAAAAACTATATCGAAAACGGAAAAGATGTTGTATTGCCAAATGCTGCAGAAACGTTACAAAAAACGTCAACGCAACTGGATGATAATTTTGAAAAATTAGATGACACATCAAAGCAAATTATAAATATTCTCGAAGAATATGTAAAACCTGCAGTAGCTAGCGATGGTGGTAATATTCAATTTATATCATACGACGAAAACACTAAAGCTGTAAGTGTAATGCTTCAAGGAGCTTGCAGTGGTTGTCCTTCGTCTACATATACCTTAAAAAGCGGTATAGAAAACATGCTAAAAGAAATGCTTCCCGGTAAAGTTGATATGGTAGAAGCTATTAATGGGTGACTTTTTTAATTGACATGTGTCAAAATAAGTGATTACCGCACAGGTAATTTTAACTTAAAAACAAAACCATGTCAGTATTAAAAGTAATCGAAGTTTTATCAAACTCAGAAAAGAGTTGGGAAGATGCCACAAAAAAAGCAGTGAAACATGCTTCTAAAAGCGTAAAAAATATCCGTTCTGTATATGTTCAAGACCAAAGTGCTAGTGTGAGCGATGGAGACGTTACAGAATATAGAGTGAATCTTAAAATTACTTTTGAAGTAAATTAAGTTCCTTTTTTAATAAATAAGAAGCTATTTGAAAAGCTGGTTTAATGTCATAATTAAACTTTTACCTCTTTTCAAGTAGCTTCTTTTTTTATGCCTAAATTTCCCTAACTTTGATAAATGAAGCATTTACAACCACTTTTACTCATTTTCATTATTTTAATTATAAGCTGCAAAGGTCAGAACACAAAATCTATGGAACACAAATATACCAATGACCTAATACATGAAACAAGTCCTTACTTGTTGCAACATGCCCACAATCCTGTTAACTGGAATGCTTGGAACGAAAAAACATTAGCTAAGGCTAAAGCCGAAAATAAATTAATTATAATTAGTGTAGGTTATTCCGCTTGCCATTGGTGCCATGTTATGGAGCATGAAAGCTTTGAAGACAGCTTGGTGGCTCAAGTCATGAATAAAAACTTTATAAATATAAAAGTTGATAGGGAAGAACGCCCAGATGTAGATCAAGTGTATATGAATGCTGTGCAACTTATGACCGGAAGAGGTGGTTGGCCTTTAAATGCTATAGCCTTACCAGATGGCAGACCTGTATGGGGAGAAACCTATTTACCTAAACAACAATGGGTGAGTGCTTTAGAGCAACTCTCCAAACTGTATACCGAAAAGCCTGAAAAATTATATGAATACGCCGATAAACTTGAGCAAGGATTAAAAACCTTGGATATAGTAACTTTAAATACAGACGAACCTGTTTTTGAAAGCGATTATATAAGTGATGCCATTAAAACATGGTCTACTCAATTTGATAACAATCTTGGTGGTATGAATAGGGAGCCAAAATTTATGATGCCTAATAACTATCATTTTTTATTAAGGTATGCCTATCAAACCAATGACGAAAAACTTCAAGACTATGTAAATTTAACGCTCAAAAAAATGGCGTATGGTGGTGTTTTCGATCAAATTGGTGGTGGTTTTTCCAGATATTCGGTAGATAAGAAATGGCATGTACCCCATTTTGAAAAAATGCTTTATGATAATGCACAGTTGGTAAGCCTGTATTCTGATGCTTACCTCATCACTAAAAATGAACTGTATAAAGATATTGTTACAGAAACCCTAGAGTATGTAAAACGCGATATGACTACCGAAAATGGTGCGTTTTACTCATCACTCGATGCAGACAGCAATACTCCAGAAGGCGAACTAGAAGAGGGTGCTTTTTATGTTTGGCAAAAAGATAGCTTAAAAACGATTCTAAAAGACGATTACGAATTGTTTTCCGATTATTACAACATTAATGGTTATGGTCTTTGGGAACATGGCAATTATGTTTTAATTAGAAAGGACGATGATGAAAAAATCATTGAAAAGCATCAAGTAACCAAAGCTATTTTAGCTGAAAAGAAAAAACACTGGAAAGAAACTTTAACTCCTATTCGCGATAAACGCTCCAAGCCTCGGTTAGATGATAAAACACTAACCTCGTGGAATGCTTTAATGCTTAAAGGCTATGTTGATGCATATCGTGTTTTTGGTGAGGCATCTTATTTAGCTTCAGCTGAAAAAAACGCCAATTTTATAATTAACAATCAACTGCGGGAAGATGGCGGTTTATTTCATAATTACAAAAACGGAAAGAGCACTATTAATGGTTATTTAGAAGATTATGCGGCTACAATTGATGCTTTTTTAACGCTTTATGAAAGCTCCTTAAATGAAACATGGTTAACTACCGCAAGAGACTTGGCTAACTATACGTTCGATCATTTTTTTGATGATACTAGTAAAATGTTTTTCTTCACTTCGGATGAAGACGAGTCCTTAGTCTCTAGAAGTATTGAATATAGAGACAATGTTATTCCTGCCAGTAATTCCATTATGGCAAAGAGCCTTTTCAAACTATCGCATTACTTTGATAATGCACATTACAGAGAAACTGCTATAAGTATGCTAAACAATGTAAAGCCAGAAATGCAGGAGTATCCATCGGCATATTCAAACTGGCTAGGTTTAATGCTAAACTATACCAATCCATATTATGAAGTTGCCATAGTTGGAAAAGATGCTAAGCAGAAGATTAGCGAATTAAATAAAACCTACCTTCCAAATAAACTTATTGCAGCTAGCACTACCGAAAACAATCTACCGCTATTAGAAAATAGATATAGCCCAGATAACACCTTTATTTATGTTTGTGTAAACAAAGTCTGCCAACTTCCTGTATCGGAAGTCGATAAGGCTATTACCTTATTAAAGAAATGACCCTTTTTGCAATATTTAAATATGTTGCAACCAATTAAGAAGGAGAATATGAATGGAAAAAACCACATTTAGAATTGCCAAAATGGACTGTCCTTCGGAAGAAAATCTAATTCGAATGAAATTGGACGGTATTTCGGGCATCAAGAATTTGGAATTTGATATTCCGAACCGAAAATTGATTGTGTTTCATAATGGACAGATTGACCAAATTGAAAATTCCATTCTTCAACTAAATTTAGGTGGACAAAAACTAACCACCGAACCGACCGAGTTAACCGAATTTGAAAAAAACACAAATCAAAAAAAGTTGCTATGGTCTGTCCTCGCTATCAATTTCACCTTCTTCCTAATTGAAATAGCAACTGGGCTCATTTCAAAATCAATGGGTTTGGTAGCCGACAGTCTAGACATGCTTGCCGATTCGTTTGTTTATGGAATTAGTCTTTTTGCAGTAGGCGGTACTTTAACAAGAAAAAAACGGATTGCTAAAATTGCTGGATATTTTCAAATAACCCTTGCAGTAATTGGGCTAATAGAAGTTTTGAGACGGTTTTTGGGATCTGAAAATTTACCGGACTTTAAGGTAATGATCATTATTTCTATTTTGGCATTAATTGCCAATGGCATTTGCTTGTATTTGCTTCAAAAATCTAAAAGTAAAGAGGAAGCACATATGAAAGCGAGTATGATTTTTACTTCCAACGATGTAATCATTAATCTGGGAGTTATTATTGCCGCAATTTTAGTTAATTGGCTAAACTCAAACAAACCTGATTTGATAATTGGTATAATAGTTTTTATATTAGTCATTCAAGGTGCAACGAGGATTTTAAAACTTGGAAAATAAAACGACCTAAGGTATGACACTTATAACAAGTATATTAATTGTACTAGTTGCTATAGAACATCTTTACTTTCTTGTTCTGGAAATGTTTTTATGGACCAAACCAAAAGGTATTAAAACCTTTGGGCTAAAATCTAAGGCATATGCCGAAGACACTAAAGTACTAGCGGCCAATCAAGGACTATACAACGGTTTTCTGGCTGCTGGACTTATCTTTTCCCTAATATTAAACAACCAAATCTTTTCTGTTTTTTTTCTTATTTGTGTGACCATAGCAGGCATCTATGGGTCTTATTCCACAAAGAAAGCAAAACTATTTTATGTACAGTCAGTGCCAGCAATTTTGGCATTACTAACCTGCTTCTTTTAAAACTTAACTCATAATTTTAAAATAAAGCATCATGAATTTAGAAAAATGGATTGAAACTGGATTAACATTCATTCAAAACTACGGTATTAAAGTAATAGGGGCTATTCTCATCTGGATTATTGGTTCCTGGATTATTAAAAGAATCAATAAAATGATTGGCAAAGTGATGAACAAAGCCAATTACGATAAAAGCTTGCAAAAGTTCTTACTCAATTTAATTGGTTGGATGTTAAAAATCCTTTTATTCCTTGCTATCTTATCGCAATTAGGCATAGAAACAACTTCTTTTGCTGCTATTCTTGCTGCCGCTGGTTTAGCTGTTGGTATGGCATTACAAGGGTCTTTAGGGAATTTCGCCGGTGGCGTTTTAATCATGATCTTTAAACCCATTAAAATTGGAGATTTAATTGAAGCCCAGGGAGAATTAGGAGTTGTTAAAGAAATTGAAATCTTTACTACAAAAATCACAACACCAACCAATAAAGAAGTCATTATTCCAAATGGAGCACTTTCCAATGGAAATATAACCAATTATTCTACCGAAGGAAAACTACGTGTAGACCTAACCGTTGGAGTTAGTTATGATGCCGATATAAAACAAACCAAGGAAGTCTTATTGAATGTTCTTACGTCTAACCCACAAGTACTTCAAGATCCGGCCCCTGGTGTAAATGTATCTGAATTAGCAGACAGTTCGGTTAATTTCGCAGTACGCCCATGGTCTACTGTAGATAACTACTGGGACGTGTATTTTGGAACACTTGAAAAATGCAAAGAAGCTCTTGATGCTGCAGGTATTGAAATTCCATATCCACATCAAGTTGAAATTCGTAAAAATGCTTAAACAGATTTAGGTTTTAAAGCCACAAAATCTTTTAAATAATAAGGTTCAAAATAAGCGACATCTTCTATGTCGCTTATTTTGTATTTATTATAAGCTAAATGACTCATTTCATTTGCAGAAGGTAATTTACCATCAACAAAAACGGCATTAGGATGTTTGATTAATGTTTTTGCTTTTTCAACACCATTTCCAATAAAATGAACTGTTCCTTTTTCTAAATAATCTTCAAAGGCGTTTTCATCTAAAATTTGTGCTTCTGTGTCTCGCACTTGACTATGGTTGACATCAAAAATAGCGGAATACACTTCCATCCTTCTGGCATCTAACATAGACACAATAACCCCATCATTGGAGATAACCTGATGTGCTAAAGCTTCCAGAGTAGAAACAGAAATCAAAGGCTTGTTTAAAGCAAAACAAAGCCCTTTTGCGGCCGAAACTCCAATTCGTAAGCCGGTATAAGATCCAGGGCCTTTACTTACGGCTATTGCATCTATATTGTCCGATATTATTTTGGCTTCTTTTAAAACATCGTCTATATAAACATGAAGTCTTTCGGCATGCGAATAGTTTTTATCGTAGTCTTCTTTTAAAACTACAGTTTCCCCATCTTTTGAAAGTGATACGGAACAATTCGTTGTTGCTGTTTCTATACTTAAAATGTATGTGCTCATTTTGTTCTTTCTGTCAAAAAAATACCATTATTTAAATGGAAAGAGGTTATCCATAAAGTTTGTTTTGTCATTCTGAGGAGTCTCGATGGCTATCGGGACGACGTGAGAATCTATCTTTTCTTTACTTAAACAACTTTTAAGTTAATAGTAAATAGATTGCCACAGTCGTACCTCCTTCGCAATGACACAAAAAATAAACTTTTAGGAAGCCTCAACTATTTCTTCAATTAGTTAGTTAAAGATTTTCCCATGTAAAAGTCTAAAACTTTTGTCTTAAAAACAAAATTATACTTTGCATTAATCAAGGATGCTTGAGCATTTATTAATCGATTTCTAATTTGTTCAAAATCAAAAGAATTTATAACTCCCAAGGTATATCGTTCTTGTGCATTTTGCAAAGCATCTTGTTGCAGCTTAACCGATGATTCTGATGCTAGATATTGGTTTAAAGCCGCTTTAGCATCTGCAAAAGCTTGTTCTATATTAGACCTAAGTGTTTGTTTTTCTTCTTCCAGTCTAAGTTCACTCTTCTCTCTATTTATTCTAGCTTTACTAACATTGGCTTTATTCTTAAATCTACTAAAAATTGGAATACTGAGACTAAAACCCAAATTATAACCTAAGTTGTCTTCCAACTGCCGTCCAAATCCGTTTGGAACAAATACCAAAACATCGTCGCTGGGATCGTTGGGATCATTTATTTGAACTTCTGGTCTTACATCTCTTTGCCCCTGGCTATGTTGGTAGGAAGTTCCTGCTCCTGCACTAAAACTTAAAGATGGTAAAAAAGCACTTTTAGAAATTTCAATTGATAAATCCGAATTTTCTATATCTAAATTTGCTCTTTTTATCTCTGGTCGTTTAGTTTCTGCAACGTTATAAATATCATCCGAATTATTATATGCTATAGCTAGTGACGATACTTCTAAAAGAACATCTTCAACATCAAATCCTTTATGAGTAATTTGTAATAACTGTGCTAAATTTAATAAAGCCAAGTCTACACTATTTCGAGCATTTACTAATCGTTCATTATCTGTTGCAAGTTGTGCCTCAACTTCTAATATTGTAGATCTTGCTCTTACCCCAGATTCAACAAAAGCCTTTGCTTGATTTAATTGTTTTTGAGTTACCTCTATCTGCTCTAAGGCTATTTTTAAATTTTCCTTGTTAAGCAAAATATTTAAGTAGGCATTGGCTATATTAAGAGACATATTATCGGTTAATATATCTAGTTGTATTTGACTAGATTTCAAACCAAGTTTAGATTGCTTATATAAGTTTGTATTTCTAAACCCATTAAATATAGTAACACCAGTCCCTATACTAAAGCTATTCCCCCTACTGTCTATAGATATACGTCCTCCATTTTGATCTATAAAAGAGCCAAAATTATAAGTATGTGATGCAGATGCACTAACTGATGGAAGAAAATTTCCTCTGGCATCTACTACATCTTGCTTTGCTGTTTCTGCATCAAATCTTGCTTGCTTTACAGAGAGGTTATTCTCTATAGCATAATTCACACATTCCTTAAGTGTCCATTTTTTTTCTTGTGCAGATAATGCTAAACCGATTAACAAAAATGCTGATACAAATAAATATCGTTTCATAGCGAGTGGTTTAATCTTCTTAATCATTAATCTTCTTCGTTTTCTTCATCGTCATCTTCATTATCCTTGGAAGCCTTGTTCCACACCTTAATTTTATCTCCTTCTTTTACTCCTTCTGTAATTTCGACATTAATACCATCGGATAAACCTATCTTAACATTTTCCTTTTTAAACTTATTATTACCGTTCATAACTTCAACAAAAGGTTTTTCGGTAATTCTGTTATACTGAAGCAAAGCTTCCCTAATGGCCAAAACACTATCCTTGCTTTCTATTTCTATCTCTGCATTAGCACTATATCCGGCTCTTATATTGGTAGTAGAATCTATACTTACATTCGCTTTTATTGTAAACTGAACCGCTCCGTTTTCTTCTTTTCCTTTTGGAGCCACAAAAGTTAACTTAGCAGGAAACTCTTTATCGTTAATCGCTCCAAGTATTACTTTTATCTCTTTACCTTCTTCTAGCTTCCCTACCTCGGCTTCATCTACTTTTCCTTCAAAAATCATTAAACTCATATCGGCAATGGTAGCAATGGTTGTTCCTGCATTAAAATTATTACTCTGTATTACTTGATCTCCTTCTCTTACCGGAATTTCTAAAATTGTTCCTGCTATTTGAGCAATAATATTGGTATTTGCTGCACTACCTCCAGAAATAGAGCCTCTTTTAATAATTTGATAATCGTTTTGTGCCTGAGCTAACGATTCTTTAGTCTGATTGTACGACAGTTCGCTGTTTTCGAAATCCTGAACTGAAATAACACCTTTATCAAATAATGTTTTATTTCGAGTATACAATACTTTGGCATTATCGAAAGACAATTTTGCCGAAGCGATTCTACTTTTTGCACTTACCAAACTTTGCTCATTAGGCACGACCCTAATTTTAGCAATAAGATCTCCTTTTTTTACAATATCACCTTCTTCAACAAGAATTTCATCTACTATTCCTGAAATTTGGGGCTTCAACTCAATCTCCTCTTCTGGATTCAATTTACCGGTAGCTACTGCCTTGGTATTTATAGAAGTGTAAAACGGTTCTTCTATTTTGTAATCTACAACATCTTTCGAATTGGCATCTTTAAAGTACTTTAACACCCATGCTAATAGTATAATCGCTACTATTATTACAATAATTCTTACTGTCTTGTTCATTTCTTTGATTGTTTATTCTTCTCTTAATGCTTGAATTGGTTTTATGCTTGTGGCTTTAAATGCCGGAATTAACCCGATTAAAGTCCCTAAAATCACTAATATTATTAAGGCTATAAATACAACAGCTATCGAAACTGAAGCGTTTACAAGAGCTGCTTCTGTTCCTTGACCATAAATGGCGTCTATTAAAATTAAAATCCATCCTCCTGTTATTATCCCAATTATACCGGCAACTATTGTTATAAAAACTGCTTCTAAAACTATTTGTCTCTTAATCTCAAAAGGAGTTGCTCCTAAAGCACGTCGTACACCTATTTCTTTGGTACGCTCTTTTATTGTTATAAGTAGTATGTTCCCAATTGCAAAAACGCCAGCAAACAATGTTGCGATACCGACAAACCAAGTTAAAAATTGCATACCTGTTAAAAACCCTGTTATTTTACCAAACTCCTTACCTAAATTGAAGCTCCCAAGTGCCCGGTTATCTTTAGGGTGAATTTTATTTAAATTCTTAATCAATAATTTAGCATCGGCTTCTATTTGTTTAATATCATATTCTGGTTTTCCTGTTATCATCATCCACCCAATCTGATCTCCCATATTATATATTTGCTGAAATGTTGTAAACGGAATATGCATATCTGTTGTTGGTCCCATATTAACATCGCCATTTTTAAAGATCCCAATAACTTTAAAACTCATGCCATTAATTTCTACATATTCCCCAATAGCGTTTTCGTCTTTTTCGAATAATTGCTTATATGTATCTTCAGACAATAACACTACTTTTTTATCAACATCAATATCATTTTGATTGATAAATCTTCCATGTATTAACTTTTTCTTCTGTACTTGATCTAACAACGGATAATCGCCTGCCATTTGAAAGCTTCCCGAAAGGAATTTTCTAACTACTGTTGCTTGATTCTGGCTTCTTGGAACAACAAATTCTATTCCTTCAACGTTTTCTTCTATTTTTTTTGCATCTGTTAATGATAATCGCACACGTCTACCTTCTTGAAATCCTTTAAAGGGCTTGCTTGTACTTTGCCCCCATACAAAAACACTATTGGTTGCAAAATCACCAAACAAACGATTAAAGCTATTTTCTAAACCTCTTGCAGAACCTAATAAAACAATTAAGAGTAAGATTCCCCACCAAACGCCAACCATGGTTAAAGCCGATCTTAGTTTATTTTTACTAAAACTATCGTAAAGTTCTTGCCATGTATCTCTATCGAATAAAAACTTAAACATATTAATCGTTTCTTAATGCTACAATAGGTTTTATTTTTGATGCTTTTTTTGCCGGGAAATACCCTGCAATAGCTCCTGCAATTATTAAAGTAATGGTTGCTCCAACCACTAAGCTGGTGCTAACTGCAGGATCTTTTATAAAGTACGTTTTTAAACTAGGCCCCATCCATTCTAAAATTCCTATTCCTAGTAACAAACCAACATACCCTGCTATTCCGGTTATAATAATACATTCTATTAAAATGATTGATACAATCGATCTGGGCGAAGCCCCTAATGCTTTACGAATCCCTATTTCTTTAGTACGTTCCTTTACTATAAAAATCATGATATTACTAATACCTACAACACCGGCTACGAGCGTTCCTGAACCTATAATAAAAATGATAATACCAAGGATAAAACTGAATTGCTGAACATTTTTAGATGCCTCTGCCATGTTTCTAACTCTTACAGCTCGTTGATCGCTTTTGGCTACCGAAAAACGATCCTTTAGCTTTTTGGTAATTTGATTTCCAAAAGCAATGGCTTTATCGTAGTTCATTTCCGGATTATAAGTAAGGTTTATTTGATCTATATAATCGTTATTGCCGTATAAGCGCTGTGCTGTACTTACCGGCATGTAAATTTTACGCTCTTCGCTATCACCTCCATCGTCTGTAAAAACCCCTACCACTTTATACTGTACACCACTTAAGTTTAAATATTTCCCTAAGGCTTTTGTTCTTAAAAACAGATCTTCTTCAACCAACTTACCAATAACAACAACCTTAGTTCTATTATTAACATCGTTTTGATTGATATATCTTCCTTCTTTTATTAAGGTTTTTTCTAAAAATTGATGATCGGGATGAACAGCTCTTAAATCGTAAGTATTTTGTTCGTTTTGAAATGAAGCCTGAACATTTCTATAAATTCGTGCGGTAATGAACTCTATTTTATTTCCAAATTCATCTTTTACATAATCGAAATCTTTATTCTTAAATGTAATACGTCTACCAGCTTGCAAACCTTTATGGGCCTTTGTTGTTCTTCCTGAATTGATAAAGATGGAATTGGTGGCATCGTCTTTAAAAGCCTCTTCAAAGGTATTTTGTAAACCATTGGATATCCCGAAAAGGATGGCAAACAACAATATTGCAAACGTTACCGTAAAGCCAGATAGTAGACTTCGTGTTCTATTTTTATTTATACTTTGAAATATTTCCCGCCAAAGATCCAGATCAAACATACTGCTCGGCTCTTACTTGTTCTACTTTCGAATCTTCCATAATAACACCATCTCTCAATCGAACAATTCGTTTACACATGTTGGCAATATCCTCTTCGTGAGTTACCATTAAAATGGTTTTTCCTTCATCATTCAATTGCTGGATAAAAGCCATAATCTCATGAGAAGTTTTAGTATCTAGAGCTCCCGTGGGCTCATCGGCTAGTAACAATTTAGGATTCGCAGCTAAAGCTCTGGCTATGGCAACACGTTGATTTTGCCCTCCAGAAAGCTCTTTTGGCAAGTGTTCCGCCCAGTCTGCCAATCCTACCTTTTCTAAATGAAACAGAGCCTTCTCTTGGCGCTCTTTACGTTTCATTCCTTGATAATATAAAGGCAAGGCTACGTTTTCTAATGCATTTTTATAATTAATAAGGTTGAATGATTGAAATATAAATCCAAGAAACTTATTTCTGTAAACTGCGGCTTTTTTTTCCGTAAGATTCTCAATGCGTAATCCATCTAAAATGTAATCTCCTTCGTCTGCTTCATCCAACATTCCAATTATATTAAGTAATGTAGATTTTCCAGATCCAGAAGATCCCATGATGGCTACCATTTCTCCTTGTTCAACTTCAAGGTCAATACCTTTTAAAACATGTAAACTAGAATCTCCTATTGGATAGGACTTGTGCAGTTGAGTGATTTTTAACATTTCTAGGGGTGATTAATGAAAACTTTTTTATTAAGCTTTACAATTAGACTTCAAAGACAAAGAAATGTTACAAAAATTGTTCCGAAAAGTTTTTATTATTTATTTAACGTACTGTATTTCTTATAAATGAAATACGCTAATCCTCCCATTAAAATGTACGGAATAGCCATCAGATATACAATACCATCATTAATGCCTTCTGCTGCTGTTTGTCCTTCTTCACTTTCTAAAACCGCACGACACATGGCGCATTGGGTATTTCCTTTTAGAAAAAAGAAAAGAGAAAAGAGAAAAAGGATACTTTTTTGTTTCATTTTATAGATTTATTGATCCCGCTCTTTAGCGGGATTAATTCAACTAGCTACTTTTAGTTCGCGGTGCCCGCTCCTAAAAGTAGAGTGAAATATTATTCTTTTTTAGATCCCGCTCTCTAGCGGGATTAATTCAACTAGCTACTTTCAGTTCGCGGTGCCCGCTCCTAAAAGTAGAGTGAAATATTATTCTTTTTTAGATCCCGCTCTCTAGCGGGATTAATTCAACTAGCTACTTTTAGTTCGCGGTGCCCGCTCCTAAAAGTAGAGTGAGATAATATTCTTTTTTAGATCCCGCTCTCTAGCGGGATTAATTCAACTAGCTACTTTTAGTTCGCGGTGCCCGCTCCTAAAAGTAGAGTGAGATAATATTCTTTTTTAGATCCCGCTCTCTAGCGGGATTAATTCAACTAGCTACTTTTAGTTCGCGGTGCCCGCTCCTAAAAGTAGAGTGAGATAATATTCTTTTTTAGATCCCGCTCTCTAGCGGGATTAATTCAACTAGCTACTTTTAGTTCGCGGTGCCCGCTCCTAAAAGTAGAGTTTCATTAATAGTACGGAGAAATCATAATATAAACTACAACTCCGGTAACGGCAACATATAGCCATAACGGATAGGTTATTTTCGCTATTTTTTTATGTTTTTCTATATTGTTTGTTATACCTCTAACGTATGTAATAAGCACAAACGGAATAACTACAATCGATAATAAAATATGCGTTAGCAGTATAAAGTAGTAAACATATTTAATAGCTCCTTCTCCTCCGTACTTTGTAGAATCGCTCGTCATATGATAAGCTACATACATAGCCAGAAACGATACTGAAAGCATAATAGCCAATTTCATTAACTTCTCATGTGTTGTCCTGTTCCCTTTTTTAATTTGAAAAACTGCCAACACTAAAACCAATGCTGTTATACCGTTTACAGTCGCGTAAATCGGTGGTAAAAAGGTTAATGGTTCTACATTCGGAATTTTAATTCCAAATAAAACGGCCACCACTACTGGTATTAATATCGACAATGCAACGATTAGTTTATTGTATTTTTTTTCGTCTGCTATGTTTGTGTTTTCAATCATAAGTATTCTTTATAATAGATTCTTTGCTTACTTCGGCTAGGCTCAGTACAGGTCACTCTGAATGACACCGATTATTCGTTAAGTAATTTCTTTATATCTTCTTTTAATGCACTTATTTCCTCCTTTACACCATCGTCATCCATTTGTTCTTCCTCAGAAATGATACCCTTGTAATAAATAATCGGATTACCAAAATCATCTTTTCTTGACCTAATGTATCCGTTCTTATCAATTAAAGCGAAGTTGCCTGAATGCTCAAAGCCTCCTGCGGCATCCTCTTCCTCTCCTGTATATAAGTTGAACCCTTGGTTCGACAGTTTGTAAATAGTTTCTTTATCCCCAGTCATTAAATGCCAATTAGGATTCGTTACACCATATTTCTCTGCATAGGCTTTAAGAATTTCTGGTGTATCATAATCGGGGTTTATCGTAAATGATGCCACACCAAAATCATCAAAACTCTTAAAAGTATTTTGAATTTGAATGAGATTGGCATTCATTCTCGGACAAATCGTAGGGCATGTTGTAAAAAAGAATTCTATAACAAACACCTTTCCTTCGTAGTCTTTATTGCTTATGGTTTTACCATCTTGATTTGTAAAGGAAAAGGCTGGTACTTTTTTTGGCTCACCGTTTATTTCTATAAAGGCTAAATCTGATAACGCCGATTTTTTATCATCCGTGAAATCACTTCTGCTTTCTTTTCTGGTAATATCTTTGTTGGAAATTCTATCTACAATTCTTGGTATAAAAATAATACCGAAAACCAGAATAATGAATGCTATTCCTATATATGAATAATTCGTTTTTTTACTCATTTTTTTGTTTTTATAGTTTCCTTCGTCTTTAGTTTATGTGAGCAACCTGTACTGAGCCTAGCCGAAGTAAGCGAAGCACTCTTTTACTAAAGGTCTCAACTCAATTTGATTCAGATTTTAAATCGCTAGCTCTTCTGGTATCAGAGTTAAATTCTCCTTTTCTTTTTTGTCTGTATTCCGTAAACAAAATGCGCATATCTTCACTCATCTTATTTTTAATTTCTGCGACTTCAATACAGTTATAAGAATCTAAACCATATATGGGTTTATTCTTTTCAAGCTCGTTATCAGTTCTATCATCAAGTCGACCTCTTTGGTTTAAATCTTTATCTATAATAAATACTTGATCGGTATCTAAATAATCTGAAATATTGATACTACTTCTTAAACTAGAAAACACTTCCTGAATTTTACTATGTCCTCCAAAAACAAAATGCCAAAACCTTAAATCTTCATACGAGCTAATTTCTGCCTTAAGTTCGTCTACTGCATCTTCTGTACCATGAGGCATAAGTATTACTATTTGAAATCGTTTAAAGCCTTTAAACTTATCGTAAACCAGCTCTTTTAAATTGGATGCTGCTGTAGCTTTATCTAAAGGACGGCTTCCAAAAAAACCTAATACTGTAATATGATCTTTTAAAACGATTTTCTCTTCGGAAGCTGAATCAAACTGTTCTATATCCAATACGGATTCATTAACAATATCAAGCGGTGTGTAATTATGGGTTGCAGGATATAAGAACAATAAAAATGTTACAGGAAGAAAAAACAAAATTCCTAAAACCACATACCGACGTACTTTTTTGTAATCCATCAAATAACAGTTTTTTTATAAAAAATTGTGTTTGCAAAAATAAATAAAGACGGTTTAAAAACCGTCTTTATATTTCTTATTTAACACTTTACTTGTTTTGGCTTGCTTGCTACAAGCATTAATTAAAAGCCAATAAAGTTAGTTAAAAATCTCTTTTTACGTATCCTTCTTTATATACATCAAAAACATAACCGCCTTCTTGTAATAAAATGAATACTAGGTATAGAATCAAGAATATAGAAGTCCAAACTACCATACGTCTTAAAGACTTTAATTCGTCACGCATATGCATAAAGTCCCAAGTAATGTAATATGCTTTTACTATAGTTAGGATAATGAAAATCCAGTTAAGGGCTTTCATTCCTAACACTTGACCCATTAAAGATTCTGGTTTTATAATACCCAAAATCACCTCAACTATTGTAACTATACTCAAAAGAATCAAAACACCCCATATTTTTTGAGTATTCGATTTAAATTTAAGTAAACCTCTAAATATTTCTAATTTATGTTCGTGTGCCATTTTTATAATTTCTTAAATAATTAAACCAGGTAGAAGAATGTAAATACAAATACCCAAACTAAATCTACAAAGTGCCAGTATAACCCCACTTTTTCAACCATCTCATAACTTTTGCGTCTTTCGTAAGTTCCTAAAATAACATTAAAGAAAATAATGATATTTATAACAACTCCAGAAAATACGTGGAAACCGTGAAATCCAGTTATAAAGAAAAAGAAATCTGCGAACAGCGGTGAACCATACTCATTAACGTGTAAATTAGCACCTTCTACAACTGCCTTTCCGTTTTGTTTTATTTGTTTTATTGACTCTGCTCTAGACAAAACCGTTTTCTCTCCTGCTTCATTAATTATCTGTGTTCTCACTAAAACGTTGTCGTGAGATTCTAAGCCTTTTGCTACTTCTGCAACAGTATAAGTTGGCAATGTTCCTTCAGATACGAACCATAAACCTTCTTTACGTTCATGTTGTGTTCTTTCGCTATGCGGATCTGCTACTACAAAATCTCTTAAAGCAACTCTGTGTCCTTCTGTATCTACAAACTGTAAAATATTACCTCCTTTTGTTTGTACTGCACCGTAATCACCTTTTATAAATGTTCCCCATTCCCAAGCTTGAGATCCTACGAATATTAAACCTCCGATAATGGTTAAAAACATGTAAAAGGTTACTTTGGCTTTATTTAAATGGTGACCAGCATCTACTGCCAATACCATAGTTACAGACGACATAATAAGTATAAACGTCATAAAAGCCACATAATACATAGGTGCTTCTACACCATGTAAAAACGGAAAGTGAGTAAACACTTCATCGGCAATTGGCCATGAATCAATAAACTTAAATCTTGAAAATCCGTAGGCCGCTAAAAACCCAGAGAATGTTAGAGCATCTGAAACGATGAAAAACCACATCATCATTTTTCCATAGCTCGCATTAAGAGGCTTATTGCCGCCTCCCCATGTTTTGCCTTCTGTTCCAGTATTTACAACTGTAGTGTTCATATTATAATGATTATTTTTTTTAAAGTTGCACAAAAATAGTCATTTTATTCATCTAATAAAATATAAAAACAAAAAGAGATAAACCCATAATATATCTATGAAATGCCAAAAGGTTGCTGCAAGTTCCAATCCGAGTATTTTCGTTGCATCGTACTTCTGTTTAAAATGATTATAAATTACTACTAATAAGCAAATTATCCCAACAACCACGTGCAATACATGCACTATGGCTATTAAATAAATATAAGACATGGTTACATTGCTCGTTGGTCCCGTAAAATTGTAACCCAAGTCTATAATCTGTTGAAATCCTATAAATTGATTGAAAATAAAGACAACTCCTAATATAAGAGTTACTAGTAACCATAGTGTGGTTGCATTTCTATTTCCATTTTTTAAAGCTTTTTTTGCTAAAATGAAAGATAGGCTACTAATAACTATTACCACAGTACTTATTAAAAAAGCATTGGGTAATTCAAAATCTTTTAACCAATCTGGTCTGGAACTACTTACAATAAAAGCACTTGTCCATCCCATAAAGGACATTATTAAGGAAATAATACCAAACCAGAGCATCATTTTTTTTGCTCTGTTATTTTTCTCTTCTTGTGTTCCTTGAGTTAAATCCATAGTTCTTATATAAATTTATCTATTACATATACTATCTGTACAAGGGTTATATAGGAAACACTAGCCAGCATAAGTTGTTTGGCTGCTTTTTCAGTCATTTCTTTAAACAACCGAACAGCGTAATACAACATGCCTATTCCTAAACTAAAAACTAATATTGCGGCAACAATTGATAATTGTAACTTTCCTGTAAATCCAAATACTGGTATAATAGATATTATTAATGTCCAAATTGTATACATGATGGTTTGCACCGCTGTCCCTTTATCTTGCTTTCCAGTTGGCAACATAAAGAACCCTCCCTTTTTATAGTCTTCAAACAAAAACCAACCAATGGCCCAGAAATGTGGGAATTGCCAAAAAAATTGTAACGCAAATAATGTTCCTGGTTCTATACCAAAATCATCGGTAGCGGCCACCCATCCTAACATAAACGGGATTGCTCCAGGAATGGCTCCTACAAAAACGGCAAGGGGTGTTTTAGTTTTTAAAGGGGTGTACACGCACGTGTATAAAAATATAGAAATAGCA
Source organism: Flavivirga eckloniae (assembly GCF_002886045.1). Lineage (NCBI taxonomy): Bacteria > Pseudomonadati > Bacteroidota > Flavobacteriia > Flavobacteriales > Flavobacteriaceae > Flavivirga > Flavivirga eckloniae. The sequence goes on from NZ_CP025791.1 coordinate 2,258,943, forward strand.
CCAAACATTGCTGTTTGCTTGTTGATGGTATATAAAATGATGATTCCTAACAACGTAAAAATAGATGCTATGATAAATGCTGTATTTACAGACATCCGTCCGGCTGGTATTGGTCTGTTTTGGGTACGTTTCATTAACGCATCCAGATCTTTTTCAATAATTTGATTGAATGCGTTGGACGCTCCTACCATAAAGTACCCTCCAAAGGCTAATAGCACTAATGTTTTAAAATCAACTACATCTACCCCCAACAAGTAACCTGCTAATGACGAGAAAACCACACTTAATGCTAACCGCATTTTAGTGATCTCCTTAAAATCTGAAATAACAGAAGGTGTTGCTAATGAAGATTTTGTATTGCTCAATGTTTTTATCTTTACGGGCTTTTATAGCGAGTGCAAAGATACTTTATTAAAGTTTTTCGAGCAATGCTTTTTCTTGCTTAATTTATCGCATAAAATATTTCGTGTTTTTATTGCATTTATTAATGTTTCAAGGTTTTTAATGATGAAATCGATAAAAACATTTTGTCCTTTTTTCTTTTTTAAACACTTTGAGTATCTCCTCTCAAAATAAAGAAGTGACTATTATAAGAGTTTTGAAGGGAAAATATATGAGGTTTTAAAAAACACCTACAATTAAAAATAAAAGAGAAGATCCAAAAAGTCTTTATAATTTGACAAATCAAACTCACTTTTTAGATCTTCTCTTTTAAGAACGATATTATTTAATAATAATACCTTTTTGCTTAATAGTTTTCTTTACCATTTAGAGGTCTTAAGAAAACTCCTCCTGATCATGGATACCCTTGAAAGAAATATGTAAAATTTTTCCACGGTCCCCAACCGGAAGCATCTTTTATACGAGCATCAAAACTTAAATTCAGGTATGGAGAGGCAGCATTACAACTCATATATAACACATCCCCAAAAACTCCATGAAAATTAAAATCACTACTTGTATCAAAATCAACCTCAAAATTAGAAGGGTTTAGGCTTAATTGGTGATTATTAGCATCTCGCACATAAATAACGAGATCATCATACTTAGCAAATTTAGGGTTATTGTTGAGATTTGGTTGGCTAGCATACACCTCTGGAGTTGCAGACATAACTATAGTTATACCTTTTTGTGTTGAGCTATTAAGCTTTATAGCTTTTTCTAAAGACTCATTTTTCGTTGTTTTTAAGTTTTGTTCTTCAATTCTTAAATCAATGTTTTCTGCTTTGTAGTCATAATCAGAAATCTTTACTGCAAATAACGATGAACTTATAATAAGAAGCGCCATTATTAACACCCAGCCTGTACGTTTGATAATTTTCATAATTGTATTGTTTTTGGGGTTTAAATATTTTACGAGGTCTTTAGGAACTAACCTGACCTTCACCTAAATATAAACAACAAAAGATCTTTTTAGATTATGTAATTATTCTATTTTCATAGAATACATGAACTTTAACAGTATTGTATTGAGGGAAAACCGTAAAACTTATGATTACATAAGATTAGTATGAAAAAATATTATTTGAAGAATTTCCAAATATTAATAAATTAAGAAGATTAGGTCTTAAAAATCAAAATACCAATTAAACAAATCGGTTCTAAGTCCAAAATTAAACCAAACGGTATTGTTTTTAAATGTAGTAGTGGTTTCTGCTTCCGGATCAAAATTTCTAAAACTAATATCTGCAAATAGCTTTAAATTAGATGCCGGGTTAATAATATAGCCAGCCTGTAAATTACCATTAAATGTCGTAGTTTTTAAGCCTTGCCCAACTTCTACTCCTGTGTCTGAAGGTCTGTCGTTATAGTTTCTATAAATATCGCCTCCATAACTAAAATTGTCTGTACCATCATTAAAATCTAACCCTCGTACGCCATATATGAGTTTTGCATCTGCAAACCAACGTTTGTACCTGTAGTGCCCTATTAAAATGGCTTCACTAAAATTTGCTCCCCATAAATGCGCCATGGGTTGGTTGTTATGTGCATTGTTAAGCACAATAGTATTATGCGAATATGTGTATGGTCTTATTCGATTATACTCGAATTGTAACAATAAATTATCAACCTTAAAGGCGTTAAAATATTTAAGACCTAACTGGTAGCCGTACTTGTTTTTCCAACTTTTTTCTCCGGCTTTAATATCGTTAAGCGAAAACTCGTCTAAGATAAACTGTCCGTATAAATTTATATTATCACTCCATTTATATTTGGCCGATGCCCCAAGAAGTGCATTTCCTGCCCCTTGTCCGGTCTCAAACTCAATGGCTCTAAAAAATATAATAGGGTTTAAATAATTAATGTCAAACCCTCTATCGTTTGAATTTGTCCAAAGCACCGATTCGAACAACCCAACATTTAACCTTTTAGAGACATTCCAACTTAAATAATGGGTTCCGATATATTTCGTTAAAAACGCTTTATCTTCTACAACTTCTGGTCTTACATCTTTTAACCACATCCATGTGTTGGTATACTTTATTTTCCAGAATTTTGTGTTGAGTTTTAAAAAAGGATATGGACTTGCAACATCACTAAGGAATAAGGATCGGTACCCGTCGCCTATAAAGTTTTTACCATGCCCAAATTGAACATTTAAAAACTCTGCTGGCGAATATGACAAATAGGCTTCTGCTACTGGATAGTCGTAAGAGTCTGTTTTAAACCTTTTTGCTATACCTCTACCAGGAATAATTGCCGGATCGGGACCAAAAGCTTTTAAACTTTCTGCATACTGATTTACATACTGTGCAAACCTGCCCTGACTTTCGAAAATGGTGGTATAAAAGTTGAATTTTTTACCTAAGCCTCCTTGAATTAAAATACCTCTTGTATTGTTGTATGTGGTATTAAAACTGGCATCGGTATCTTTACCTACTTGTAAATCGAATATCGGGTCTATTGTAAACCAATAATCTTTACCCTGTAGTCGCACTAGGTGCTCGTTCCAAAGTTTTCTTCCTACCCAGGTATCTGTTTCCTTTTTTAATTTTTCCTTTTCTGCTTTAAAATCATGATACTTGGAAACTTCGTCGTATATAAATGGTTTTGAAGCGGTGTGACTATTAGTTCCCACAAGATTCATTCCTCTATCGAACCTTGCATAGTCACTATGCGTAAATGGAATATTTAGTTGACTGTTATGGGCCTTATTCTCAAACGGTCTTAAATCGGCATTTACCTTATCGAACTCACTTTTCGATTGCTGTTCCAGCTTAGACAATTCATTCTTCTTTGCCAAATCCTGAGTTTGTACTTCTTGATTTACCAAAGGAATTTTTATAGGCAAACTATACTGCTTGTACGTTTTTCTACTGTTATAGGTTGCTGGCTTAACGATTGGTAACGTTGCAAACACACGCTTGGCTTCTTCCTTTAATTCGTTATAGATAGCATCAATATATATAACCCTAAACTGCCCCAAAGTATCCACTTCAAAAAGAACAACAACTTCTCCTTTATATTTCTCGTCATCTACTTTTTGAGGTACTTTAAAATTTTTATAGATATGTTCGAATACATTTCTATCAAAACATTGTTGTAAAGAATCTATGGCTACAGCCTCACAACTTGGAAAAACCGGAGGTTTTTCAACTAAAAAGATATCTTGCGAATAACTGGTATATTGAACCAAAAGTAGGAGCAGTACAATGAATCTCTTCATGAAAGTGATTAATAATTGATTTTGCGCTGAAAGATACTATATTTTTTTAGATTGCTCCCCTATTAAAGTTATAGGCTAAATTTAAATATTACTGCTTGGTTTTAAGAATATAAGCCTGGTCTTGGTTAAGAAAAAAGGTTTGAAAAGTATTATCGAATTGTCATTACTGGAGTCGACCTGTCGGTAGACAAGGAGGTACAACTTTATCAATCTGTTTAAGTCTAGATTTAACAGATTCCCTGCCTGCCGGCAGGCAGGTTCACTTCGTTCTGAATGACAAGTTCAATTTAACTTTTCAAACCTCTTTTAAAAATTAGAATACGACACTAACTATTCTACTTGAAAAACTATGGGCAATGTATACATGACACCCACATTTTCTTTTTGTTGTTTCGCAGGAGTCATTTTTGGAATAATATTAATAACACGTTCTGCCTCTTTTTCTAGGGCTGGATGTGAACCTCTTACTCTAACATCTGTTACTTTCCCTGTTTTATCTATTTTAAACTGAGTACGTATAACTTGTTTTCCTTTAAGCCCAAATTCGCGTCCCAAATCTCTATCAAACTTATTTTTAATTAGTTTATTAAGTTCTTTAGTCATGCATTTGCGCCTTTCCGGATTCGATTTTTTCTTCTCGCAACCAGGAAAAATCGGTACAACCTGAACAAAATCAACAGGTATAAAAACTTCTTCATCTATTACAGGTAAGTTTATGTCTTCGGGATTTATTGGTGCACCATTATTTACAATGGGTTCCACCGGTTCATCTATTATCGGGTTTATAGGCTCATCATTTGGGACTTCAATAAATTTTTTAGGATTCTCAATTCGTTTTCGTTTTACCGTTTCTTTAACAGCTTGAACTTCTGGCTTTATTACTGGAATCTCAATAGTGTAAGGGTCTTCTAGAGGGAGATTCCCTGCATAAGTTGAAATTTTAGTTTCAAACTTCATTTCAAACAGGCCATAGACTGCCAGTAAGCAAATAATTAATCCAACCTGAAAGTATAGGGTTGAGTTTTTTTGTAAATTTGCATCATGCTTTTGTGATTTCTTCACGATTTCCTCATTTTGCCGAATGAGTTCGTGAGACTTCTTTTGATTTCTCATAATAATTATAGTATAAATGTTAATATTATGATAAAATAACAATAAGCATACCAAAAAAGAAATCCCGTTACATATTTTGTAACGGGATTTTATATTTCGGATATGCTCAATAACCAGTCTCGATTTCGTTGTACAGCCAACTTAGATATGCGCTGTAAACATGGAATGAAACTTTAGTCCTGAACTTGGAAAATTATTGGTAATGAATATGGAACGTTTACTGGTTTTCCACGTTGTTTTCCTGGTTTCATTTTTGGTAATAAACCAATTACACGAGTTGCTTCTTTTTCTAAACCTGGGTGAGGTGCTCTTGCTCGTATACCAGTAATTTTACCAGTTTTATCTATTTTAAAAATTACATTAATACGTTGTCTTCCAGAAAGGCCTAAATCACTAGCTAATTCTGTGTTGAACTTTTTATTTACAAACTGTGCAATTTTCTTAGACATACAATCCCTTTTCTTGGTATTGTTCTTCATTTTTTCACATCCTGGGAAAACTGGTACATTTTCAATTACTGAAAACGGTACGTCTATATCTTCTTCAACTTCTTCAACCTCTACTTCTTCTACCTCTACAATTTCAGTTTCTTGATCTACCTCTGTAGACTCGATAACTGTTTCTTCTATTTCTACCTCATCCTCAACAATCTCGATTACTTCCGGTGCTGCTGGTGGAGGTGGAGGTGGTGGAGGCGTTTGTATTTGCTCAGTAATTGGGATTTCCTCTTCTAATTCTTCATCCATATTGACCATTCCAATATCTGTATCAGCCTTATCATATGTTTTATAATTAATTGCGTAGTTTGTTAAAAACAACATTAAAGCTAAACCAATAGCGAAGTAAAGTGAACTGTTTCGTCCAACATTAGCTTTAGGATTTTTTTTAGGTTCCATAATTTATATCATTTATCAAGATTGCTAAAATAACTATTTATTTATAAAAAAAGCAAGTGTTTAAAGGTTTTTAACGTGCAAACTTTTTTTAAACCATAATACAATTGCTGCTAATAAAGCTCCAATGGTATTTGCTACGGCATCATAAGCATCTAATGCTCTCGAAGCTGTAATACTCCCCTGTAATACCTCAATAATTATACCAAAAAAGACAGAAAGAATGACTGCCAAAAATATGGCTTTCTTCTTTCTGATTTTAAATGAATATAAAAATGTATAAAACCATAAAACCGTTAAGATAAAATAGGCAAAAAGATGAAATATCTTATCTTCAAAAGAGATTCCCAATTTTGGAACATTATCTAACCTAATTAGACTTGCTATAATTAAAGCTAACGAGTATGTTATGGTTGCTATAGGTATTAGCTTTTTAAGCACCTATTAATGCTTTATAATCGTCTGCAGACATAAGTCCATCTGCTTGAGACAGGTCTGAGCATTTTACTTTTATCATCCAACCATCTCCATAAGGGTCACTATTCACCTTTTCCGGCTCGTCTTCTAAAGTTTCATTAAACTCTATAATCTCTCCAGATAATGGTAAAAATAGATCGGACACCGTTTTAACAGCCTCAACTGTACCAAAAACCTCTTCTGCATCTAATGTCTCATCTACAGTTTCTACCTCTACATACACAATGTCGCCTAATTCTCCTTGAGCAAAATCGGTAATACCAATGGTAGCAATATCACCCTCTATTTTAATCCACTCGTGGTCTTTAGTGTACTTTAATTCTGATGGAATATTCATAGTATTGATTTAAATTCGTTTAGTTCGACAAATGTATTTATTCAAATCTTAAATTCAAATAGATTGCTTAATAAAAAGCAGGAAGTTTATTTATTCTAATGAATAATAATGCTAGATCGTTTGTTTGTTTAAGGGCATTAGATCATTTTGCTATAAGGACAAAGACATTAATGACAACTAATGGACGAACATAATCGAAAACAAATAGCGCTTTTCTAAAAATAAAAAAGGAATAGATATTGATTTCATTCCTATGAAAGCAAGCATCTATTTAAATAAATGGTAACTAAAACTACAATAAAGTGAATTCCAGCCTTCACTTCGACTACGCTAAGTGATCGCGCAGGAATGAGAACCCTGATCTTAAATAACTTTGAATGACTCTTTTACTTCTTTTATGTTAATTTCCGAAGTTATATCTAATAGTGATACCCGAACGGATTGTTGTTTGTGGAAATGCGGTAGAAATAGCATATTCCGAGAACGAATAATCAAAATAAAAGAGACCTGTTAGGTTTTTGCTAAACGCATAATCTGCCGTGTATTTTATTCCCCAAATTGTTTGTCCGGAGGTTACCTGATTATTTTCTAAATCCAAATACCTTATAATCGTTTTATTTTCTCTAACGGATACATCTGCTTTCATGTTTAAATCACTTACAACACGTTTTCGAGGTCCAGCTAATTTAGAGCGTATTTTTAAGTCTTTAATTCTGTAACCTAAGCCTATCACATATTCGTTGCCCAATACCTCGGTCATTAAGTTATTATCGAAACTAAGCGATAGCATTCTGTCTTTTCTAACTTCGGCTAATATTTTAACTGAGTTTTTCATTTCAAAATCAAGTCTAACCAAAGGACTAAATGTCTCGGTTAAATTAATGTTGCTCAGTAGGCGTTCGTTTTTATAATTACCAGATTGATCCTTAGTGTTGTCGGACTGACTATCGAAATCTAAAGCCGGGTTTATTGCTTCAAAATCTAAATTAGACTGAAATTGATTTATGGTATATGCCGAACGGTATCCATGAGTTAGGGAGAAACGTTTAAAGCGTTTTTTAAACCATTTAAACTTCATAAAACCAGTATATTTTAAATCCCAATTAGGAATTGGCACATCTCTAAATGCCCCTAATTTCACACTACTTGCATCTGTACCTGTATAGGCAGCTAAAAAGGCCGGTAGTAATACTGCTTGATTACTTTTTCCATAACCTTTTGGGAAACCGTCTTCGTCCAGATCGTTTAAGTCTGCTCCATTCTTAGCGGCTAGCCTTCTGGCGACTATCAATCTGTTCGCTCTAAACTCGTTAAAAGCATCAGACGTATTTTCATCACTTTTACTAAATGCAGTTTTTATTAATATGGTCGATATATTAAAGTTACCAAAGGCGTTTGGCGTTAACGATTGGTATTGATAATTTCCTTCTCCACCATTAATCCTATAATTCTCGGAATAATTTTCGAGATACCCACGGCTTCCTACAATATCTATTTTTAAACCTTTTACCGGTTCTAAATTAGCAGACACATCGAGTTGCTTAGTGTTTGTAGCTGTATATTGTTGGTTAAATTGCGGAAAGTTGGTTAACCATCCCCTTCTTGCGGCGAGGTCTCTTACATCGCTTTGACTACCAAATGTAAATCCTAATGTTGGTTTTAAAGTACCTATAAAACCTGGTGACTGAAGGTAACCCGGTAAGAATGTCCCACTATTTTCGGAATAATTAACTTGAATTCGCTTTACACTTGTTATGATATCTATTCCTGCATTTATTAATTTTCTAACCGATTGGCTTTTTGGCTTTTTTGGTTTTTTCTTTTTGTCGTCAACTGCTCCCGGAGGTGCACCTGCATTTGAAGCTGATCTGGATCGTACTTTTCTGATAGGTTTTTTTACTAATCCTATATATTTATAAAATCGATTCATATCGAGAGATGAATTGATATTATGAACACTAGAATTTTGGAGCGTATTACCTAAATCGTATGTATTAGGATCGTCTGGTATTGTTATAGCTCCATACAAATCTGATCCTTTTTGCCATTGGAAATTACCAGTATATTGATACGTAGCATCAAGAAAACTAAACGTCGGTATTTTATTAATTGGTAATTGATAGGTAACTCCTAAATTTTGGCTTTGCCTATTTGGGTCTCCAAAATCGAGGAAACCATCCCAAATATCCAATGAAGGATCTTGCTCTCCATTAATAATATTGTTTTTAAAATAATTACGAACTATATTATTATTAGCTGCTGTAAAGTTGAATTGTAACGATTTTGTTAAGTTATAATTAATGGTGTATTGAAAATCGAATGTGTAGTTTCTTCTAAATAATTCTTCTATTCCAATATTTGAGCCTCCAAGATCGATCTCTCTAAATTTTTGTCTATTAAATTGTCTATTAATATCTGTATTAACCGTAAAGCTTGTTGGTAACAAATTGAAATTAAAGTCCTTTAATATTTTCCAATACTTGCCTCTAAATAATGAGTCACTCTTCTTGAATGGCTCTACAGTAATAGGATTAAAATTAAAGGCATAGTTTGCTCCTACTCTAACCGCTTTGTCAACAGAGTTTTCAATTTCAAAATCCCGATGCTCTACTTTGTTGTATGAATAATTCAACGTTAAATTTTCCACATCGTAAAAACGTGGAATAGCATCGGATGTTCTTGTTTTTCTAACACCAATAAAATTAATACTTTGTCTTCTGGTATAATCTTCAGACTGCTCTTTTATACGGTCTTTTTCTTCCTTTGTATCTGCAGCCTGTAATCTGGAATCTAAAGTTAAATCTTTATAAAACTGATCATACTTAGGCGTAATAAGTTCTTCGCTTTGTCCATAATTAAAAGGTAACTGAACACCCCATTTTTTAGGTAACAATTGCCCTATATTAACATTTGTAACCACATCGTATTGCTGCACATCTTCTAAACTACGCTCACTAGGACCTTGTTCAAGGCCTCCAAAACCAGAAGTACTTTTTCTTCCTGTTGCACTTATGTTTGCAAAATCTGCAATATTGGTATCTACACTTAACACGGCGGCCCAGCCTCCTTCGTTATCCATATCGGATAAGCGAAGTTCGTTAAACCAAACATTTGCACAAGCATTAGAAGTCGTAGCATTTTTAACACCTACCATAAGTGTTCTAATATCCCCGAAATTTGGATTTCCTTTTATAGCTACACGATGTCTACCAATTTCATATCCGGCAAACTCGTTATTTACATCAACGATATCACCATTAATAACATCGTAGAACCTTGGATCGTTATTAGGCAGAGGGCCATCTGAAAGTGCCTGTGCTTTTATTCTTCCTAAAATATCTAATGGTAAATTAATTTCATTCTCGGGAGGCCAAACCTGATTTGGATCGTTTGAATTAATTGAAGATTTTACTAACGGAATTTCAATTTGATAATAATTCTCTGTTAAATCATTACCCATTCTAACAAAACCAACCATTCTTCTATCTCCATTTTCCGTAAATCCTCCACCATCATCTTCTGCGTGTATAAACATTCTTAAACGCTTAAATTGACGCATATCAATATTAATATTTTTAAAAGCGCCTCGAGAATCCTCTGGTTGTAAATTACAAACATTGGCTATTAACGATTGTTCATTTTGTCGCACAACCGTATTATTATTAAACAACTCTTCTGGTTGAATTCCCGGAGGACTTACATAACTCCCTTCATTTTCAATGGTGCCTATTATACCTAAAGAGAATTCTGTATCGGCATTATTAATATTTCTATTTAAAGCTTGTTTATAACGTCTCCAATCGCTTCTAACCAAATCTAATGTACCAAAACGAAATACTGTAGTTTGATCAAAGCCTTTTAAATACATACGCGCAAAACGAATGGATCTAAAATCGGTAATTCCTCCAACGCGTTTATAAGGTTTGTTAGCAGGATCTACATCATCATCAAACCTTTCCAAAGGTACATCAACTGGAATTCTAAACAGATACCATCTAGGGTTCTTATCACCCGAAGTGGTTTCGCCATTAAGAAACCTTCTCGGCTCTGAATTCTTAAAATCAACGATAAATGGATTTGTATCCATATTTAAAGTAGCTGGTGTTATTTCTAATTCGTATTCAAAATAACTATCAATCGTGTTCATAGTATTATCACGATTAATATCTTCTACATCTGGCTGCGTGTTTGCCGCTCTTTGTGTATCGCTAAATGTTTCTGGCGTATTTCCTTCTACGCCATTAAATTTCTTATAACGTTCAAATACATCCCCATCTGTATTTAAGAAATAGGTGTAGTTATCGTTTGCTGGATCATCTCCAAAATTGGCACCAAAAACTTCCGCTTCTTTAGCATCATTATATCCATCGTAACCGACATCTTGGTTGGTACGTTCTTCGCCTGTGGTATCGAACGCATAAATTAATGATTGATTTTGCGGCACCACTGTGCCCCAAGTTGTAGGCTGTAACAGGCTAACATCACCGTTTTCAGGAAGACCATTTTCATATAACTTTCTTCCATCTTTGATAATATCCTCTGATATGTTACCAAGATTGAATACTAACTTACCTCCTCTTGTTCTGGCCTCGTCTTCCTGGAAAGGATCCTGTAACCAGAATTCTATATATTCAACATTTTGTTGTTCGAAATCTGTAGAAGTTAATTGTCGCGTGATACCTGCCCAACTTTGTTCAGGATTACTTAGTACTCCACTAGTTGCCGCTGAATCAAAATTATAGGGACCTCTTTCTTCCGGATAATATGCTAAATCCAGAGTAAAAAGTACCGAGTTTTGCCCTTGTACCAAATCTCTATCGGGAAAGAGTTCGTTTATAAATACACGACTTGTATATAGGCTTGACATATCTTCGTTTGTGATACCGGATGGACGTCGACTGCTATAAAAAATAGGATCGATACTATACCAGTTTAATAGTGCCCGGCCGTACCCATTTTGAATCCCATCCCTGTCTTCCAGTTCATCTGTATTTCCGTTTCCATTTATATCAAGGGGTCTACTAGACAAAAACCACGATTGTTGGGATTTTAAATCGATGGCATTTTGGGAACCTTCGAAATCGTCAACATAAGATGTTGCTTCTCCATTAAGATTAGTGCCTTTAGGTGACCCTGGTGCTAAATATGCAAATTCCCCTCGTAATGAAAGGTTTGATTCTACATCTGTGTCAATATTCGGTAATTTATTTGCTAAACGGGTTAAAAAGGGGACTTGGGTAGAATAGTTCCCGTTAAACCCAAAAATAGTATTGTTTATTGGTTCTGTTCCGAAATTTGCTTTTTGTGTTATAGGTCGCTCATTAAGATTTAAAAGTGTGGCTCCTAACACAAAATTCTCATTAAACTTATGCTCTACATTTATTCCCGTAAAGCGTCTTGTTTGCTGACCAAAAACAGCATTGTTCTCGGTTGAAACCTCAATTGGGGTATTAGAAGCTTTAAGGGCTTCATCTAAAATCTGAACACGCCCTAACTGATAATTCACCGTATAATCGATGCCTTCAACTAAAACACGTCCTCCGGCTACCACTCTAACCGAACCTCTTGGTACATTAAATGATCCTATAGGAATACCATCGCCTCCTGTAGATTTATAACGTCCTCTTAGTCTGAACTTGTTTTTCTCAACGGCTTCTAAAGCTGCTGTTTTTGTACTTTTATAGAGCACATCGTATACGTACTTGTTTTGGTCCTCGTTATACGAAACGTTACTATCGTAATTTCCACCTCCTAATACATTAAATAGGTATTCACCAAAAGGTTCTGCACTGGTAAAAACTATTTTTCCGTTTTGAGGTATCACCGTTATTCCCGGATAAAAATCGAAGAAACCATCACCTCTAGCCTGCGGGTCGTTATTAAAATTGAGTTTATCTAAATTAAATACTCTTAATAATGGTATATTTTCTATTAAATCTTCATCTGGAGTATTTGTATTAACAGGGACTCCATTTATATCGACAGCAAAACTTGCTCCAACGGGTGTTATAAAATTTAATGGTGAGGCTTCGTTGTAAAAAATATTAAGTTTAAAATCGTCTGGACTTAAATTGAAAGCTCCAGAATCGTAGATATTCTTCATCATTAAATCCCAAATCGGTTGTTCTACACTGGTAATACTACTTTTTAATAGTTTTAAAACCAAGTTAGTATTTACAACCTGGGTTACCTGTCCTGTATTGTTTGTGGTTACATCGGTAGCATCTACACCATCGTTAGCAAATTCCCCTACCTGATATACTTTTCCGGCAACGGTATACTGAAACGCAACTGCTAAAACCTCATCGTTATTTAAACGCTGATTTAATGATATATATCCTAACTCTGAGTTTAAGGTATATTCTTGACCGCTTATTAATTTTCTGGCGTTTTCCAGCTTGGCATAATCTGAACCTTCACTAACTGCACCTGATTGTGATCCAAAACCTTGCTGGGCTGTTGCTATATCCCTAATAGCTTCAGTCAAAATAGACCCCGAACCAATAGTAGTAGGATTAAATCTATTATTACCATTATCTGGGAATACATTAGAGTTGGTTATAAAACCATTTGGTATCGGATCCAATAGTATATGATCATTGGCCTGATTTGCAGGGTCGTAAAACGATTCTCCTAAATCTTGAAGCGCTACAATGTTTCTAACATTTTCGGTTCTATTACTTCTGTTAGTTATCCAAACTTCGAGTCTTGTTATTTGTAACCCTTTATTATTTATAAATGGATAGTTTTTCAAGGATTCGTCGTAAGTATCCCTAAAATATTGTGCTAAAAAGAAGTGTCTGTTTTCGTCATAGTCTCTAACGAATAAATCGAATTCTTCTAGGGTACCCCCTCCTTGCGCTACAACTGTATTAGATTGTGATTTTTGTTCGGAAAAAACTCCTGTAAAAGTTGTTTTTCCAAACTGTAATTCTGCCTTTACACCAAATAAACTTTGTGCTCCTGTAATTAACGAGCTATTTAGAGGCATACTTACATTACCTATTTCTATTTTTCGAATGATATCATCTTCTGTAGGTGTATATTCTAATTTAACAAGATTCTGAAAATCGAACGTTGATTCTGTATCGAAATTTGCTGTTACTTGTAGTCGTGTACCAACTTTCCCCAGCATACTTAAACTAATTCGCTGGTCGAAATCGGGAGTAAGGTTACTTCTGTTTCTTGGTGAAAATGATGGATTATCTTGTTTTGAAAACAAGAGTCCTAAATCTATTTCTACAGATCCTTGTGGAATGACTTCTATTGTATTTCCTCCAAAAATGGATTCAAATAAACCCGATTTCACATAAAACTCTGGCAACAGGTTTTTTCGTTCGTCTTTGGAATCACCTTTTTTACCATCAAAGGCATCAATTTTTTCTTTGTAATAGGACTTTAAATTTTCTTTAGCTACTAAATCGTAATACTCTTTTGGTGTTAAGATAATCGGGTATTTAAGATCGAAGTTCCCTATCTTTTCTGTATAGATGTATCGGTTTGTTTCGGGATCGTAAGTATATTTAGATTCTACACTGTTAGGCTTAGGTGTTTTTAAACGCCCCACATTATATCCTGTTTTAACCGAATCTTGAACAGGTTCTTGAGACCATGCTCCTACTGAGAAAAGTAGTGCTAAAATTAAAAAAGCATTTTGGCTTTTTTTAAGGTAACTTGCGGTAAATATTCCATTTAGACCGAAGTCGAAATACATAGAAGTGCTCAACACTGATTGTTTAGCACGACGATTTTTAATTAGTTTATAAAATTTAAAGTTGGTTTTATTCAAATCTATTATAAATTTTTCAAAGCCTGTTTTATAATGGTTTCCACATCGGCATCTGGTTGCACGACTATAATTTTATCTACAACACGTTCTGCCTGTTTTTTTGCAAAACCAAGGACTTCTAAAGCAGATAACGCTTCATCTTTATTGGTATTGCCCTGAGAAACGGAAACTTCGTCAATATCATAAATCTTTAAGATTTTATCTTTTAAATCTATAATAACGCGCTGGGCTGTTTTGGCTCCAATTCCTTTTATAGATTGAATTAAAGCAACATCGTTAGAAGCTATTCCTTCTCGTACTTGTTTTGGTGTTAATGAAGATAGCATCGTACGTGCCGTACTTGCTCCAATACCACTTACGGAAATGAGCAGCCTGAAAATCTCCCTTTCTGCTAACGATGAAAATCCATAAAGCGTATGCGAATCTTCCTTAACTTGAAGATGAGTAAAGAGCTTTAAATTTTCATTATCAGGAATTTGAGAAAATGTATGTAATGAAATGTTTAGCATATAGCCTACTCCATTACATTCAAGAACAACATGTGTTGGATTTTTTTCAGTGAGTTTTCCTTGAATATGTGTTATCATGTATATTGTTCGTTAACCGACCAAATGTAATAAATTTATTCACACTAAATTACTTCCTGTCAGCATTTTCTAACTCCCACTTTTCTTTATTCTGTGCATCAATCACGGCAATGGCTGCCATATTCACTATTTCATCAACGCTGGCTCCTAATTGTAAAATGTGCGCAGGCTTTTTTAACCCCATCATAATAGGTCCAATAGAGTCGGCTTCGTGCAATTCCTTTAACAATTTATAAGTAATATTTGCTGAATCCAGATTTGGAAAAACCAATGCATTTACTTTTTTACCTACCAGTTTAGAAAACGGAAACTTCTCCCGAAGCATCTCATCGTTTAATGCAAAATCTGTTTGCAACTCCCCATCTACATTCATATCTGGAAAATGACGATGTAAATAAGAAACAGCCTCTCTAATTTTAGAGGACATCGGGTGATCTGAAGAACCAAAATTCGAATACGATACCATGGCCAATACGGGATCTAAACCAAACATCTTGATGACTTTAGCGGTCATCTGGGTAATCTTTGCTAAATCCTTGGCTCCCGGATCAATATTTATTGAGGTATCGCTTAAAAATAGCGGCCCTCTTTTTGTCATCATTAAATTGGTAGTGGCTATACGTGTTACACCATGTACCATTCCTATAAGTTCCAATATAGGTTTTACCACAGTTGGGTAATTCCGGGAATATCCAGAAATAAGCGCATCGGCATCTCCTTCGTTCACCATCATAGCTGCGAAGTAGTTACGTTCTCTCATTAAACGCTGTGCCGAGTAATAAGTAACCCCTCTACGTTTACGCTGTTCCCAATACACTTTGGCATACTTGTTTTTACGCGGGTTCTCTTCTTCTGTTTTTGGGTCAATAATAGGAATATCAGCATCAAAGTCTATTTCTGCCTTAAGAGATTCTATGGTTTCTTTTCTACCTAAAAGTATTGGGTGTGCGATGCCTTCCTCATAAACTATTTGAGCTGCTTTTAAAACATCCAATTGATCTGCTTCTGCAAACACAACACGTTTTGGGTCTAGCTTGGCTCTGTTAAGAAGTAATCTTACTAACTTATTATCAGATCCCAATCGTTCCAACAACTCATCTTTATACTTTTCCCAATCGGCAATAGGCTGCTGGGCCACTCCAGTATCCATTGCGGCTTTAGCCACCGCTGGAGGTATTTCGGCAATAAGTCGAGGGTCGAAAGGTTTTGGTATTATATAGTTGTTACCAAATGTGAGTTTGGTTTCTCCGTAGGCTATATTAACCTGTTCCGGAACTGGCTCTTTAGCCAATTTAGCTAATGCTTTAACAGCAGCCATTTTCATGGCTTCGTTAATTTTTGTAGCACGAACATCTAAAGCTCCTCTAAATATAAATGGAAACCCTAATACGTTGTTTACCTGATTAGGATGATCGCTACGACCTGTTGCCATTATAATATCTTTACGAGTTGCAACAGCTACATCGTATTTAATTTCCGGATCTGGATTGGCCATAGCAAAAACAATTGGGTTTTTGGCCATAGCTAACAACATATCTGGCGACACGATATTCGCCATTGAAAGTCCGATAAAAACATCGGCATCTTTCATAGCTTCGTCTAGCGTATCTATTTTTCTATGGGTAGCGAATTCCGCTTTTTCTTTAGTAAGGTTTTCTCTATCGTCTCTAATAACACCTTTACTATCCAACATAACCATATTCTTTCGTTTTGCACCACAGGCTTGGTATAAACGAGAACAAGAAATGGCTGCTGCACCTGCTCCACTTATTACTATTTTTACGTCTTCTAATTTTTTTCCTGTTAATTCTACTGCATTTAACAACGCCGCAGCCGAAATTATTGCCGTTCCATGTTGGTCGTCGTGCATTACAGGAATATCAAGTTCTTCCTTAAGACGTCTTTCTATTTCGAAAGCTTCAGGGGCTTTTATATCTTCTAAGTTGATACCTCCAAATGTTGGGGCTATCTTTTTTACGGTTTGAATAAACTCTTCTACATTTTCGGTATCTACTTCAATATCGAACACGTCAATGCCAGCAAAAATCTTAAATAACAAACCTTTTCCTTCCATTACTGGCTTTGATGCTTCAGGACCAATATTCCCTAAACCTAAAACTGCTGTTCCATTGGAAATTACAGCAACCAGATTCCCTTTTGCCGTATACCTATATACGTTTTCTTTCTTTTTTTCAATCTCTAAACAAGGTTCTGCTACGCCTGGAGAATAGGCTAAAGACAGGTCTCTTTGACTAGCATATTTTTTAGTTGGAACTACCTCTATTTTTCCTGGAGTTGGCTTGGCGTGATAGATAAGCGCCTCTCTTCGTTTACTTTCTTCGCTCATGATTATACTTAATTAATAGTTCCCGTATTCGGGGGAATGACAGTTTAAAAAAGAAGGAGACCGTATCAAAAGTAAGTGCATTGTCCTATTGAGTTTATCGTTTGTACTCAATCTGACAAATTAAATTACAATAACTTTTGAGACAGTCCCAATTTTATTGAACCAACAAAGATAACAATCCTGTTAAGTAAACCTTCATTCTTTCGGAGAATTGTCATACCTATCAATCCATTTTTAACATTATTAATGGTTAAGTATAATTTGATTGAAAATAATAAACTATCTCGCGGTTTTGACCGCGAGATATTAAATTGGTAAGTTTCGGGATGTTAAATCCTAAGAATCAATAAACGACGTTTGCTCAAATAAATCGAACTGAACTATTTTTTGGTTTTAAGTGTTTTTTGAAAAGACCAAATCTGGGTCTTGAAGCTTATTTAAATCGTCAACATATCTGTTTTTTAAAAGCTTAATCCCTAATTTGTAGGATGCATTGGTCCAACCAAAACCTCCTTCTGTAACGTATTTAAAATTTGTTCCTACGTTACCATATTCTACATCTACTTCGTGGGTGCATGAATTAACATCGAACTTTTCTGGTATTAAACCATTATAATTCACCACCGTTTTTACGATAAGCCACAGCCATCTGTAAATAAGTTCTTGTGCTTTTTCTTCGAATCCGTAATTTTTAAGTCCTTGCCAAATTAACATCTGGTGTGGTGCCCAACCGTATGGAAAATCCCATTGTCTTTCTACTGTATCTTCGGGCATGACTTCTAATTTGGATGTTGAGGCCACGCCTCCTTTACAAATTAAATTGGGCAATTGCTTTTCTATTAGGCTTTCTGCTTGTTCCTGCGTACATAAATTTGCCCACAAAGGATATAGGTTTGTAACAGAGGCACAGGGTTGTTGTTCCTTTTTAACAAAGTTGTAATCGTAAAATGTAGCTTCTTTTTCGTTCCACATAAAATCTGTGATTAGCTGTTTGCGCTTGTTTGCGCGTTGCAACCAATCATTTGAGTTAAAAGTTGTGTCATTATACGAAAAGGTATTATTAAAATATGTTGTAATGAGATAAGCGATATCTGTTTCATATTTATACAATAAACTATTTAAATCGACGGTATTTAGGTGTGCCGAACAATCGTCTAATCTATTGGTTGTATCATGCCCACTTTCCCTCATACTTCTGTCATGTATAAAATACATATCCAGAGCTTCGTCAACAATCTCCTTTTGTTTATATTTTGTTTTAAACTCTGTAAGCGACATATTATGCTTTTTTGCATATATTTCGAATATGGCATCAAAATGTTCTGGCTCTGTTTCGTTAGGAACCCCTATTCCTTCTCCAAAATAACGGTTTAATTGCGTATTGGTTAATCGCACATCTTGGGTCATCCAAACATTAAAATATTCTGAAATGGCTGTAGTAAGCTTTTGCTGCAACCAATTTACCTGTAATTTATCGGAATAGGTTTCGTAAAACGCTCTTATAAATGATGTAAAAAAAGGCGGCTGTGATCGGGACAAATAATAACTACGATTGGCATTCAATATTTTTCCGTAGTGTATAATTTGATATTCAAGGTTATCAATCATAGCCCGAGCAAGATCAAACTTATCATCAATTATAAGACCTAAACCAATAAAATAACTGTCCCATCCGTACATTTCGTTAAAACGTCCTCCGGGTACAACAAACGGAATACTTTTCCCTTTTTCTTTTGAATATGCTAATGCTAAAATTCCTGGCTTTTTATTTAGTGTACTTATGTATTCGCTCGAAATATGGTCTGAAATCGTTTCGACTTTCACACGTTCATGTCCTATTGTTTTTTGTTTATAAAACGCTAGTGCTTCTGTATCTGATTCTGGCACATACAATCGCAGGTAATCTCCCTGCATTTTTTCATCTTCTAACACGTCTAATAACGCTTCGTTATTAAAACTCCTGGTTAGTTTATCCCAATAGTAATCTTTTATTACTCTGGATATTCTTTTTACAGGTTCTTCTGTAACATGTTCTAAAAAAATCTCTCCGCTATCACTAGCTAAAAGAGCTGCTTCTTGTAACAGATTAGATAAATGATACGTACCTTTTACTACGACGTCATTGCTTTTTTCGTCTTTTATAAAGAATTCTTTTTTGCCTGAATCGTCTACTGTTATAGTAAAACTTCCGGTAGTATCTTCCTGTTTTATTAATTGGTCTATGAGTTCGTACTTATTAACTAACAACTTCATATTTCTTCGTCATTTTGTTTAACATAAAAAGGGAGGCTATAAGAATTAACATTGGAATTAGCATAAAAACAAATGCTTTTTCTCCTCCTATATGTTCAAATAGGTAGCCTATAATTCTTGAGCCCAGTGTACCTCCTAAAGCAGAAAAAATAACAATAAGCCCCGTCATGGAGCTATGCATTTTTTTAGGTAATGCTGAGAGTACGACTGAATTGATTAGTGGATATATCGGGGCAATAAAAAGCCCTATAATTGGAAAAATGAACCCTATAAACGGGATGTCGAGCACATTTTTAATTTCCATGGTTCCTGTGCTAAGGGCATTTGGCAATACTAGCCCCACTATTATCATAGATATAATCAAGCAGGTGACAACTATAGTAAGCCATGATATCTTTTTTACAACCACACCAGCCAGTAACCTTCCTATGGCTAATGAAATAGCTAAAATACTTGCCATTTGTACACTTAAAGAATCACTAAGTGATAATACATTTTTATTAAATGTAGGTAACCAAGTCATGATACCTTGTTCTACCATTACAAATAAAAAGGCGCTAATTGTAAAAAAGACTACCAATGGCAACGCTATTAATTTTACCATTTCTAAAAAGTCCTGAGCCACAGATTTATCTGAAACTTCTGCTTTTACGTTTATTTTGGAGAATAAAAGAATTACAAATGAAACGGCTATTAATCCTGCTAGAAATAGATATACACGTAACCAGGCATCTGGATCGGATTCATTAAAAAAAGCAGGAAAGATAAAGTATGCCAAAGCAATTCCTACCATGAAAAACCCTTCGATAGAACTCATAAAACTACTGTGTTCTTGTTGAGTTGATGTAAGCAACCCTATCATTGAAAAAACAGATACTTTAATGAAAGCAAAGGCAACTCCAATGGTTAAAAACAAAATCTTGGTGCTTCCAAATGTATTGCCATAATACATATATATGCATCCAAAAAACACTATAAACAGAGCAAAGAGCATGCTTTTTTTATATCCTATTTTTGGCAAAAACGAGGCTACAAAAAAGGATACGAAGGCAATGGGTAAATCTTTAAAGGCTTCTAAGATACTCGCGCTTGTTTCACTTACATTATAATTTTCTATAGATTGCTTAATGACAATGCCTACGCTATTTAACAGAATGGCGAAAACAAAATAGTTAATGTAAAGAGCCGATTTAATTCCCAGATTTTTCATTTTGCCTTTTTTAAAATGAAATGCTGTCTAGATCTAAACTAACTAGACAGCATTTTAATTAACGTTATAAAAATAAACTACTCACTATCTATTAGAAATTAATTGCTACTGATAATCTTACTGCTCTTCCTAATATTGACCTTCCAAGGAACACATCGCCATCTGCTGGTGCTCCGCCATCACCTTCGGTAAGTCCAATGGTGTTAAATAAGTTTGAGGCATCCAATCCAAATCTTAAATTGTTTATTTTATATGATGCTCCTGCATTTACTACACCAAATGCTGGTAGTTCGAAAGTATTCTCGATATCGTGGTATTTTTTCCCGAAATAAGAGTACTTAGCATATATATTAAAATTGTCGGTAATGTTATAATCTGGTCTTATGTTACAGTAAAACTTAGAAATACGTCTTGCTAAATTTCCGTTTAAGGCTACTTGAGATCCTTCATAACCATCATATTCAGGGTTTTGAAGCGTTCCGTTAAATGTGGCGTTAAAATCCCCTAATTTTACAATAGCTTCAAGTTCTAAACCTGTATTCTTTACATTTGCAAACTTTCTTTCTGAAACTCCTCCTGCACCGATATCCTGATAGGTTATATTATCTAATTTCATGTGAAACAAGTTAGCAAATAAAGCTAATTTTTTAGATGAATATTTGAAACCTAATTCTGTCTGGTTCACTTTTGTTGGCTCTAAATCCTGAAAGGCTTGGTTTGCGTTTCCTTCACCACTTTCAACAGCTATATAAAAGGCTTCTTCAATAGGCGATCTAAATCCTCTACTGTATCTTACATAAGATGCCATGTTATCGCTAAACTTGTAATTAGCAGCTGCAGTATATGAAAACTCGCTTACATCGTAATCCCAATAAATATAGTTTCCTGTTAAAATGTTTACGCCATTATCTGCATTATTATTTGGCAACACTCCTATATCGTTACCCCAGGTTCCATGATCTCCTGCTCCAGAATACTTATCGTCATCATATCTAAAACCAAGGTTTAATGTTAAGTCATCAGTCGCTTCAATTTCAGCATCAACAAAAATGGCATTTAATGTTCCTTTTATTTGTGATTCTCTTTGTAACCATGAAATGCCAGATATACCATGGTATGTGTATTCGGTTCCTGTATTTGAATCAACCAGATTTACTAATCTACCTTCATCTTCAACACTTGCCAAGAAGCTGCTCCAGTTCCAATTTTGATTAGATTTCCAGTTAGAATAGTAGTACCCTACGTTTAAATTAATTTTGTCCCAGTTAAAGTTGAATGCTAAATTATTAGCAAAATTATTCATGTTTTTTCTAATGTTCCAGAAATCTGCTCTTTTTAAGTTAATGTTTGAAGGCAATGCACCTCCTCCATTGTTATAAGTAAAAACAGCATCGCCGCTAGCAATTCCCAAATCCGTTGCATAATCTGCCTGACTGGTAACGCCTCCCATCCAAGCGGCTGCGAAAATAGCATTGTAATCTAAGTTTATATCTGTATACTTAAAACTGTTCTTTACAGATACTATATCTGAAAGCTTGTATTTAAACTCACCACCAACGGCATTTGTTCTCGGGTGTATACCATCTTCCAAATCTGCTTTAAAAAATCCGCCACCACCTTGAGGCACGTTAATTTTAGTCATTTCACGATTTGCGAATGTGCCGTAATTAGCATCGAATCCTGGATATTCTTTTACTTTATCGCCATCCTTTATAAATGGTGTTGATTGGTAGAAAATGGTTCTATCATCTAAATTTTTGAAATGGATACGGGCATAACCTTTATCAAATCTATAAGTCATGTTAAACTTAACTTGCCCTCCGTTATTGGCTTTAAATCCTGGATCTCTAATTCCGTCGTCTACTCTGTAAAACCCTCCTACATTATAAAACAATTTATCTTCTATAATTGATCCGCCAAGATTAAAGTCTGTTCTAAACAACCCATAGTCTCCTACTGTTAATTTAGTTGTTCCTTTAAATTCGTTTTGACCTGTATTTGAAATGAAGTTAATAATACCCCCTGGTGCTCCAGAAGCATAGATTGAGGCTGTACCACCTTTTACTGCTTCTAGTCTTTTAACGGTAAGGTCTGTTCTTTGAAAGTTATCGATATTTGCGAATTGTAAAGCACCGTCTTCGAATACCGGCAGACCATCTTCTTGAAATTGAACATATTCGTAAGCACCTGCTGTTGGAATACCTCTTGCGAATAGGTTGTTTCCTGTTTCACCTCCCGAAGTCTCTACTAAAAACCCTGGTATGGATTGTAATAAATCGGCTGTACTTTGTGGTGCCTGCTCTTCTATTTGTTTAGACCCCATTGTAGTAATTGCAACACTCGATTCCATTTTCTTCCTTGGGTTACCAGAACCTGTTACAACGACTTCGTTTAATGACATTAAATCTTCCTGAAGCGATACATTTAATTGTATAGCAACACCACTTACCGTAAATGGCAGTTCTTCTGTTTTAAAACCTATATAGGAAACTACTAGTGTATAACTTCCGTTATCTATATCACTTATAACATAATTTCCATCAAAATCTGTTACGGCTCCTTTATTGGTATTTTGAATCAATACGTTTACACCCGGCAGAGGGCTGCCATTTGTGTCCGTTATAGTACCTTCAACGCCTCCGGTTTGGGCTATTGCCAAACTTGACATTACAGCCAGCACTGTAAAACAAAGCTTTTTTAAAATTGTAATTCGTAGTAACATAATCAATGCTTTTTTAGTTTAGTTTTAGTTACTCAAATTTACTTTTCTTTATATTTTAAACTCTTAAAATTTTTTCGAAAACGTTTTCGTTTTCACCGAAAACGTTTTCGAAAGCTTTTAATATCACTTTCAATTACTGAATAATTATTCCTATTTTAGTGATTTTGACATTCAAAACAATGAAAGCTATAACTTTAAAACAAATTGCGGAAGAACTAAATATTTCTGTAACTACCGTTTCTAAAGCTCTTAAAGATTATCCTGATGTAAGTAAAAAAACAAAAAAGCAGGTAAAGGAATTAGCAAAAAAGCTAAACTACATTCCTAATGCTTCTGCTGTAAATTTGAGGACTCAACAAACCAAAACCATAGGTGTTATTGTACCTACCACGGTTCACCATTTTTTTGCGACTGTAATAAAAGGAATTATTAAGGCTGCTAAAAAGAAGGATTATATGGTTATTTTAATGCAGTCTGAAGAAGATGTTGAACAAGAGATTAAATCTGTGGATTTACTCATTAGTAAAGGCGTTGATGGCATTATGATTTCTCTTTCCAATAAAACACAAAATTTTGACCATTTAGAAAAAATAAAAAATCATGATATCCCATTAGTTTTATTTGACAAAATTTCTAAAATCACAGATTGTTCTAAAGTTGTTATAAATGATCAAAAGGCAGCTTATGAAGCTGTTGAGTATTTAATAAAAAAAGGCTATAAGCGTATTGCTCATTTTAGAGGTGATTTAAATCCGCAAGTTTCTATAGATCGCTTTTTGGGGTATAAAAAAGCATTATTAAACAATAATATTGAATTTGATCCTTCTTTAGTTTATATCTGTAATAATAATGATGATTTTAATGATGGTCATGCTTCTGCTAAAAAGCTAATTGATATGCATGGGAAAAATGTAGATGCTCTTTTTGCTATTACTGATATGGTGGCCATTGGTGCACTAAAATACTTTAATGATAATGGTATAAAAATACCTAAAGATATTGCCATAATTGGATTTAGTAATTGGTTTATGTCTTCTGTAATCACACCAACTTTAACAACTATTGATCAGCCTGGTTATAAAATGGGGAAAACAGTGTTTAAACTTTTATATAAAGAAATAAAGGCTAAAAATGTTGATATTCCATATGAAACTATTGAAATGAAAACCAGTCTAGTTATTAGAGAATCTACCTAATTATATTTAGTCTTTTAAAAACTTGATATTTCGCTGAAGCCCAGCAAATTTTGTGCGTTTAACTGCAGATTTCTGAAAGACTTTCTTAAAGGTATCTTCTGTAATTTCTTCCCAATCTTTTTTGGTCATGAATAATAATTCCGGATGCGGGTTAAAAAGTGGCTCGTTGTGCGGTTTTGAGAATCTGTTCCATGGGCATACGTCCTGACATACATCGCAACCAAACATCCAATCATCAAACTGTCCTTTAAATTCTGTCGGAATATTTTCTTTTAATTCTATAGTGAAATAGGAAATACATTTGCTGCCATCTACTACATAGGGTTCTGTTATAGCTTGGGTCGGGCAGGCGTCAATACAGGCTGTGCATGTGCCACAATGATCGGTTACTGGGGTATCGTAATCCAGCTCTAAATCGATAATCAATTCTGCTATAAAATAAAAAGAGCCTACTTGCTGGGTAATTAGATTACTGTGCTTACCTATCCAACCCAGTCCACTTTTGGCAGCCCAGGCTTTATCTAAAACTGGCGCCGAATCTACAAATGCTCTCCCATTAACTTCTCCTATTTCTTCTTGAATGACGTTTAAAAGCGATTTTAGTTTATCTTTTATTACAAAGTGATAGTCTCTTCCGTATGCATACTTACTAATTTTTGGAGCTGTTTTGTCTTGTTGAATTTCCGAAGGGTAATAATTCAATAATAACGACACCACACTTTTGGAACCTTCTACTAGTTTTGTTGGGTCTAAGCGTTTATCGAAATGATTTTCCATATAACGCATTTCGCCATGCATATTTTTATTCAACCAGCTTTCTAATCGTGGAGCTTCTTCTTCTAAAAACTGTGCTTTGCTTATACCGCATGATAAAAACCCTAGGCGTTTTGCTTCGGTTTTTATTAGGTTGGTATGTTTTGCTTTTGAATTCATTTTTTTTGTTGGGCTTTGGCTGCACTCCTAATATTACCACAACTTATTTATTCTAAACTTTCTTTTTAAATATAATTATGGTGTAAATATAAATGAATTCTGTAATGTCTCACTAAGCGCAGTCGAAGTGCTTATTTAACGATTAACAACTTTAGGGCTTCGACTGCGCTCAACCTAACAAAATCGATAAAAATTTAACAATCGCAAACTTAATCTTTATACTTACAATGAGTAGCATTTCGACACTCTGAAAGTATTTGAAGCATATCATAATCTCCATTTATCAAAGCTTGTTTTTTAGCTCGGGGCCACCCTTTAATTTTCTTTTCAAAATAAATGGCTTGCAAAACATCATTAAACTCTTGATGGAACTCCAATACTAAAGGCCTTCTTTTATATGTATATGAATCGTTTTTATAACCCAATTCGTGTTCTTTGAAACGTTTTTCAATATTATTAGTGATACCTGTGTAATAGGAATCATCTGAACATTTTATTATATAAACGTAATAAAAATACATTTTAGATAACATAAGAGCTTCGACTGCGCTCAGCTTGACATTATAGTTATTATTTATTTTATCTTAAAACCTTTCTAATTTTGTAAATATAAATGAATTCTACGATGTCACACTGAGCGCAGTCGAAGTGCTCTATTAACGTGTAACTCCTTTTGGGCTTAGACTACGCTCCTGACACTAAAACATTGCTAGAGATAAAATTTTAGTTAATTCAGCGAAGTAGAACCTATTATCTCAACAGTCATTTTTTAATGTAAACTTCAATCTAACATCAACAGGTTTTAAAGTAATTAAAGGGTTTACTTTTATGGTATCATTATCTGTAGTTATATTGAATTTTTTCAATATGGCACTAACGGCTAAAATCATTTCGTACATAGCAAAGTTATTTCCTATACATAATCGCGGCCCTGCTCCAAAAGGCATATAATAAGGCAGTACTTCTTTTCTGTTTTCTTCAAAAAAACGAGATGGTTTGAATGACTCCGGGTCATCCCAATAATTTTTATTTCTGTGTAATTCGTATATAGAAGCTCCTATTATGGTTCCTTTTTTTAGTATGTAATCATCTATGGTATCGTCTTCTATATTTACACGATCTGTTATCCATGCGGGTGGATATAAACGAAGGCTTTCTTCTATACAGCACTTGGTATAATTAAGTTGGGAAAGTTCTTGTAAAGGTGTTAAACCTTTTGTGTTGGTTTCTTTAATCTCTGTCTCAACCTTGGTTAGCGCGTCTTTATTTTGAGCCAATAACTTTAATGTAAAAGTTAATGCATTGGCTGTAGTTTCATGACCTGCAACAAACAAGATCAATATTTCGTCAATTAATTGTTCATTTGTCATGGTTGTTCCATCTTCGTAGGTTGCAGATAGTAGCATATCCAAAAGATCGTCATGTTCTTCATTTGACTTTCGCCTTTGATCAATAATTGTATTAATGATGCTTCGGCTTTCTTTTACCAGTTTCATATGGTACTTAATCTCGCCTGTTAATGTGTACCATAATTTTTTATATGGCATTCTTAGCTCTTTAACGATAAACAATTGCAGCTTTTCTATAATAAACTGTAATCGTTTTAGGGTTTCTTTTTCTGCTGAAAAATTAAATAATGACTTAGCTACCACTTCGAATGCCAGTTCATTCATAATTGGATACAGCTCTACGAATCCTTCTGCGTTTATACTTTCAACCTGTTCATTAACGGCTTTATTAATAATTTCTACAAGGTTTTGTATTTTCTCTTTATGGAATGCTGGTTGGATTAAGCGACGTTGTTTTAACCAATAATCACCACTTGAGGTTAATAACCCGTAACCTACATATTTTGACAAATAAAGGGTTTGAATTTTTGATTTATGATACACTTTATGCTTTTTTTGAAGCATATGTTTTGTAATAACAGCATCTCGGGTTAATATTATATGTCCGTAAAAAGGTGATTTTATTGCAAAGGTATCTCCTATCTCATTAAACCACTTGTTGCGAAATAGCATAGGATTTTTTGCTATTGATGATGCTTGTATTAAAAATTTAAAAAAGTGAACCTTATTTGGGTACTTGTATTTTGGCATCTGTAAATGATTAAAATAGCGTTAGTTTCGATATAGCTTTTTCAGCACAACAATGCTAATAATCACTTATCAGTTTAAACCGTAAGAGAAGTCTAAATAGGATGAGAATCCTGCCTTCACTTCGACTACGCTCTGTGACCAAACAGGAATGACATCAACATTAAAACAATCCGCCTTGAATGTTTCCTTTTACTCTTCCTAAATGTTTATAGGCTTGCTCTGTAACTTCTCGCCCTCGAGGGGTTCGCATAATAAAGCCTTGTTGTATTAAAAAAGGCTCGTAAACTTCTTCTATAGTTTCCGGGCTTTCACTAACTGCCGTAGCTATGGTTGTAATACCAACGGGACCTCCTTTAAATTTATCTATTATGGTCGATAGGATTTTATTGTCCATTTCGTCCAAACCATGAGCATCAACATTTAGCGCTTCTAATGCAAACTTTGCTATTCCAATATCTATACTTCCGTTGCCTTTTATTTGAGCAAAATCCCGAACACGACGTAATAAAGCGTTTGCTATTCTTGGCGTACCCCGGCTCCTACCTGCAATTTCTATGGCTGCTTCCATAGATATCGGCACACCTAAAATACTAGCACTTCGTTGTATGATGGTTGTTAATAAATCTGTTTTATAATATTGTAACCTGCTTTGAATACCAAAACGCGCTCGCATGGGGGAAGTTAATAACCCTGATCGGGTTGTAGCTCCAACTAAAGTAAAGGGATTTAAATTGATTTGTACGGTACGTGCATTTGGTCCGGACTCAATCATGATATCAATCTTATAGTCCTCCATAGCTGAATACAAATATTCTTCTACTATAGGACTTAATCGATGGATTTCATCTATAAACAATACATCGCGCTCTTCTAAATTGGTTAATAAACCTGCCAAGTCTCCCGGTTTGTCCAGAACAGGACCCGATGTTACTTTTATGCCGACATTTAACTCGTTAGCCAATATATGGGCTAAGGTTGTTTTTCCTAACCCTGGAGGACCATGAAACAGGGTATGATCTAAAGCTTCTGTTCTTAAATTCGCAGCTTGAACAAATATTTGAAGATTTTCCAATACTTGATCCTGACCTGTAAAATCATTAAAAGCCAGTGGTCTTAATTTTTTTTCTACGTCTAATTCTTCAGGAGAAAAATTTTCGTTAGATGGATCTAGGTTTTCGTTCATAGTAACTTCCTGCGAAGGCAGGAATTTTTTTATTACTTAAATAATTTACAACAGCATGGATTCCCGTTTATCAAATATCGACTTTGATTATAGGGATACTGAAGCAATTTCAGTATTAACAAATATAATCAAAAAGCCTTTCTGAATTAGAAAGGCTTTATCAAATATTTGTTTATAATAACTATCGTTCGTTATATTTAACCATTTGCACCTCCTCCAATCCAAGCATCCATTACACTACTGTAATAGAAAGTAACCATGTTAGACTCTAATATACCAAAAGATAAAGGGTAATTAACTATTACTCCTGCAATGCGTAATATTTTTCCATTTCCGCTTATACGAGCAGCATTATATATGGAACAAATAACCAATTTCATACCATCTACTGGTGAAGCTGGAAACGATACAATATAGGGTCCATTGATGAAAACAAGTTGATCACCAACATCTAATGTTGTATCCTCATTGATTGTTATTATTCTAGAACCTCCAGAAATAGTCTCTGCTGTTTTGGCATGTAAGGCATAAGGAACACTTAATAATTGACTGGTTCCTTTTATAGTATATGTTGTACCTCCCTTTGGGTCGGTTTCTATTTTTATAAAATAAGGCCCTTTACTCCAATCAATAGAATTAAAAGCACCTGAAACGATAGTTCCCGATCCTATTTCAAGACTTATTAGCCCATTGGCATTAGAATTTGGCACATGTGTTTCCACATATACCGTAGTACCATTCACGCTCCCCTGTATAATGCTAATTTGTGTACCTACGGTCTGGTTAGCAACTAATACATTACTAGCATCTCTTACTACGGCTTGGTAAGTCATTTTTTCTGGACTCTGCGCCCATGTAATTGCTGTAAATAGAAATACAGCTGCTATTGTAAATATTCTTTTCATACAATTTTATTTTTTAATTATTCTAAATGTTTTTGAGGTTTTCTTATTATCACTCACTTTTAGAAAGTAGGTGGCTGTTGGTAATTTTTCCATTATTATAGTAGTCGTTTTGTTTTCCAACCATCCACTTTTTAGTTGATTTCCATGTATATCATAGAGTTGAAAGTTCAACATTGAAAATTCAATGTTATCTACATTTAATGTTAAACGATTGGTAGTAGGATTGGGGTATACCATCAATTCTAAATGTATCAATCCATTATCAGTCGCAAGAGTCATTCCATAAGGCTGGTGTACTCCTTGTGATAAACTACCGTTTAACCCAGTATTGGTGGTACAGACAACCTGACCTACGGAGTAACTCACTGTACCTCCTGCTCCTTTTGCTTTGCCATTTGTGACTGTTGGACTTTCTTGTGCTTGTAATATCCCTCCTGCACTTAAGAGTAAAAATGCAGCACCTGTTATTGCTTTTATATATGTCATCTGTTTTATATAATTCGAGAGTTAGATTAATATAAATTTGAAAAATGTGAAAATTGAAGGTGAACGTGCAATATTTGAATATACGCACCTCTTTGTTTAACAGCTCAGTACACCATACCTATTAATCTATCACCTATAACAGGAACAAAAAAGTCTGTATTGAAATCAATTACCATAGTTTGTAAAAAGAACTCTCAAAAGGCAAAATGAGAATTAATAAAATAAATAAAGACGTGATTTTCTTCATGGCAAAAATATTTGGGAGTGGTTATTGGCTAATTATTGTTTTTAGTTCTAAATTTCGACAAAAGTATTAAATACACTGTTTTAAATTAGACTCCAAAAAGACCAGAATAGCCCGAAAAGACCAGAATAGTTCGAAATTTGGTTAAAATTATAGCTAGTTATATATTGTTAACTAATTTATAATCGAGAATTCACAACGACGGTTTACATCGTATTCCTCATCTTTACAAATTCCTTCTTTAACACATTTGTTAAGCAGTTGCATGGGTGAGGTTAATAATCCTAATCGAGTAGTAGCACCAACTAGTGTAAAAGGATTTAAATTGATTTGTACAGTACGTGCATTGGGTTCCAACTCGATCATGATATCAACCTTATAGTCCTCCATAGACGAATACAAATATTCTTCTACTATATTAGGACTTAGTCGATGGATCTCATGTATAAACAGTACATCGCGCTTTTCTAAATTGGTTAACAAATCTGCCAGGTTTCCCGGTTTATACAGAACCTGAGGTTACTTTTATACTAACATTTATCTCGTTAACCAATATATGGGCTAAGGTTGTTCTTCCTAATCATGGAAGACCATGAAACAGGGTATGATCTAAAGCTTCTGTTCTTAAATTCGCAGCTTGAACAAATATTTAAAGATTTTCCAATACTTGATCCTGACCTGTAAAATCATTAAAAGCCAGTGGTCTTAATTTTTTTTCTACGTCTAATTCTTCAGGAGAAAAATTTTCGTTAGATGGATCTAGGTTTTCGTTCATTTTTTCTACTCGCTCTTAATTACACGAAGAAATAAAATTTTGATAATGCCTTGATTGAATCTAAAAATTAAACATGTAATACATTTCTCGTACTCATGTGGATATTTTAATAATTTATCGATAAAGTGAAATAACCAGGGGTGATATGTAAAAAAATCATATGCCATTAATGATATGAGGCATATATCAAAACATTCCTTGCCCTCTTTAAATGCAAAAGCATATATATTGTTTCTCAATTCTTTACAACAAGGTAACTAGAATATTAACATGTGTGATCTAGTAAATAGAGTCCGATCCTAATAGTTATGTTACCATATTTTTACTGAAAATTATGAAAAAGACAATTTTATTTCTAACTGTTTTGGGGCTTTCTGCACTACGTGTAATGAACGCACAACACGACACTGCTAATGGTTTTGATTTTATTATATCTGATGATGGTGTCTGGACATGGTATAACGATGAAAGGGCGGCATTTAAAAACGACAAACTTTATACTTCCTATGTGAAAAAAAATGGAAGAGTAGGATTAAGTGTTAACGACATTAAAACGGGAGCCAATGTTGGTACTGAGACCTTATTAAGCAATTGGTTTGAAAAAGACGATCATAACAATGCCTCGTTGCTTCTCCGTCAAGATGGAAAAATCATGGCTTTTTTTACTGCGCATATTAGGGAGAAAGTAAACTATTTCCGGATATCTAATGTAAACGAACCAACCCAACAAAGTGATTGGGGGGCTCAAGTCTCGCAAGTTACCACTAACGATTCTGACAATAAGGGAGCTACTTATAATAATGCATACCAGTTGAGTGCGGAAGCAGGAAAGATTTATAACTTCATGCGTACCAATAACTTCAACCCTAACTTTAAAGAATATCTGGCAGATGGTACGCCTGTAAGAGATGGAAAAGACCTTATTTTATTTCAAATTGGTAATGGTAGTGTGCGTCCTTACTTAAAATGCACCTCAAATAATACAGATAGAATTGATTTCTTTTTTACAGATGGACATCCGGTAAATGTTGAAAATAACTTATACCATTGTTATTATAAAACAAATGCGGATGGTTCTCAGGGAAGTATTTATCAAACCGACGGAACGCTTATAACTACTATGGCAAGTGTAATTGGTACCGATACAACCCCGGGAGTGCCAATTCAAGTTTCTTCAGTAAACAAAGTTTATGTTTTTGGAAGCGATGGTACTCAAGACAGACCTTGGACACATAATATAAACTATGATCCTGTAACCGGACACCCAGTTGTAACTTACTCTAAGCAAAGAAACATCAATCAAATTACGTATCACTATGCCAAGTGGAACGGTACCCAATGGAATAACTATTTTGTTTCTGATGCAGGACAAGGGTTTGTTGAACTTGGACAAGAAGATTATACTGGGCTTATAACTACAAATCCTTATAATACTAACGAAATATTCATGTCTTCAAATCGAAATCCGATTACTGGGATTGAAAATAATCGTTATGAAATTTACTCAGCCATTACCCCAGATGGTGGAACAACTTGGAACTGGACTGAAGTTACTAGTAATTCAATTCAAGACAATTTACGTCCATATGTACCAAAAGGAATTACTACCCCAGAAGATAGAGTCGTATTATGGTTTTATGGGAATTATATTTCATATTTAAATTATACAACGATGGTTGTTGGAGAATATATCAATAAAGTGTACGATGGCCCAGCGCCAATAATACCAGAACCGATACCCCCGATTGATACAAATATTGCCTACGGCGTTGATATTAATGGACGAGTTGGTGGTAATGGAGCCGTTGGACCAACACTAAACCCATTCGTTGCTATGGATGCAGTGGCCAATGCCTCTGCGACAGATAATGGTGTAACATTTACGCTATTTGGTTCTGTAGAGGGTAGTAGAGATAGAGGATCCAGTACTCCAAATAATTTAGTTAGAGACTTTGTTTATGCAGCTGGTAATGGAACCAGTACAGGAATGCGTATTGAAAATTTGCCAGCTGGCGAATATACCTTTAACAGTTTTCACTATGATAATGATTATGCAGCTCCGGTAACCGTGGTTTTAAGAGAACAAGGGGGGGCGCAAATAGGAAACACCATTGCTATCGACAATGTTGAAACTCCTGCAAGTTTTACTATTAATGCTGAAGCTGGAAAAGTTTATGAGGTTGTTGCTACAGGTACTTCCAGTAATGGTTCTAGATTTAACGGGCTTTCTATTATAGATCCCAATGCAACTATTGATGTATCGGGTATAAATTTAGATATTAATAGTGAAGATAATGGTGGCTCGAATTTAACAGAAAGTGGTTTTGAAGCTTTGGTTTCTCCTAGAGATAGCGCACCAACCAATAATTCCATTACAATTGACGGTGTTACTATAACTTTAGGTGGTAACATAGCTGGTTCAAGAAACCGGGGTGGCGACAATAATATGATAAGAGATTTTATTTTTGGGGCAGTCAATTCTACAGAAACCATTGTAAGCATTACCAATCTTCCAGCAGGAAGTTATTCCATTAACAGCTATCATTTCGATTACAGATACCCGGCACCAGTTATGGTAACGCTTAGAGAAGTTGGAGGAGCTACTATAGGTACTGTAAACTTAAACGAAAATACCGACGCAAAAGATGATAATCAAACGCCTCCAATTGCTGGAAATTCTTCAGATCCTGCGTCATTTAGTTTTACCAGTGATGGGTCCAAAACCTATGAACTAGCAATCGTTGGAATTGATGGTAGTAATGGTGATACTCCAAATGGCAGAGGTCCAAGATTCAATGGTTTGGAGATAAGTTCCCAAGCTCTAAGTACAGATGATTTTTCTAAGACCGCAAATAATATTGAAGTATTTCCTAATCCTTTCAATAACGATTTAAATATTAAATCGACAGCTAATATTACCAAGGCTAAATTATACAATGTCACTGGTGGCTTAATAAAAGAGGTGTCTTTAGCCAACCAAAATGGTTCTTATAATTTTGAAATTGAAGGCTTACCTTCAGGAGTTTATTTTCTAAATATTTTTGAAAATCAAAACCTTTTAGTGGTAAAGAAACTCATCAAAGAATAAATATTAAATAACTGCACGAACCTTATACAAAATAAAAAAGCCTTTCCCAACCAGGAAAGGCTTTAGCAAATAATTTGGTTAAAATTATGGCTAGTTATATATGGTTAACTAATTTATAATCGTGAATTCACAACGACGGTTTACATCGTATTCTTCATCTTTACAAATTCCTTCTTTAATACATTTGTTAAGCGGTTGCATTTCTCCATAACCTATACTTTTTAATCGGTTTCTTTCTATGCCTTTGCTTACTAAATATTCTAAAGTTGCTGCTGCTCTGTTTTTAGATAAATCCAGGTTGTATTGATCTGGTCCTCGTGCATCTGTATGTGCAGATACTTCAACTTCCATATCTGGATATTTCTTCATTAAATCTACCAAAACATTTAAAGTTGTTGCAGCATCTTCGCGAATATTGGATTTATCGAAATCAAAATAAATCTTATCTAATTGAATTTGAACATCGCCTCTTTCGTTTTTCTTAACGTTTTCTTCTGCATCCGTATATGCCTCTAAAGTTAAGTAGATATTATGGCTAATTTTACCTTTGCTGTCTGTAGAGAATTCAACATCTTGTGGAATATATGCTTTTCGTGTTCCTCTAATTTTATACTTTTTATTAGGTTCTATTTTGAACAAGTAATCCGCTTTTTCCCCTACTAAAGAATCTTGAATTACAGTACCTGTTTCGTCAAATAGTGTTACTAAAGACCCTGCTAATAGTTCTTTGGTATTTTTATCTTGAACGATACCTTCTACTAAGTATTTGGTTAAAATATTTTCTTCTCTGGCAAAACCATATAATCTATCGTAACCTCCCCTGTTTGAAGACACATAACCTTTATTATTCTTTTCTCTTATGGTATATGAAAAATCGTCCAGGTTACTATTTATTGAACCTCCTAAGTTTATTGGTTTGTTAAAATTAACATTAACCATATCGCTTCTAAATACATCTAATCCACCGTAGCCCAAGTGTCCGTCTGATGAAAAATATAATACATTAAGTGCGCTTATATACGGGAATTGTTCACGATGTTTTGTATTTACTTTATTGCCCAGGTTTACTGGTTCTCCGTAAGTACCATCCTCGTTTACTGTTACTTTGTAAATATCGAAACTACCAATGGTTCCAGGCATATCGCTAGCAAAATACAGTGTTTTACCATCCTTACTAAGTGCCGGATGTTCGCAACTATATGCATTCGAGTTAAATGGTAATTCTGTTACATTCGTCCAATTACCATCTACCAACTCCGCTTTAAATATTTTAATGTGGGCTATTTTATTTTCATCGGTTTTAGTACGTGTACTATTGGTTCTGTTGAAGTACATAGTTTTACCATCTTTACTAAATGTGGCATTACTTTCGTGAGAATCGGTATTTATTTCATCTGAAAAGGGTGTAATATCTTGTAAAGTTCCACTATCGGTCATCGTAGCCTTGTACAGATCTAAGTATGGCAACTTATTCCATGAGTAAGATGGGTTTTTGCTATTTCTTGCCGACGCAAAAGCAACTTTGTCATCACCATAAAACACTAAACCAAAATCGCTACTGGAATTTGTGTTTTCTATCTGTTTTAGTTTAAAAGTATGTGGCGTTGTTTTCTCTAAAGCATCAATAAAAGCTGGTGTGTTTACTTTTTTATTGTAATATCTACTTAAGTGAAAATCGGCTTCTTTATAATCTTTAACTCCTTTTAAGGCTTGCGCATATCTAAAATGGAACTCAATGTCTATGGAATCTCCATAGCTTACAAATAACTCACGGTATGTTTTTATTGCTTTTTGCAAATTGGCATTGTAGTAATAGCTATCTGCTAAATTTTGAAGCACTTCCTGATTGCGTTCTTTCTTTTCATAAATCTCGGCAGCCTCTATATAAGACCTCATTTCAAAAAGCTTATTGGCTCTTTTTAAATTTCCTTTTTGTGCTAATGCCATTCCACTAACTAATAAAAGGCTTGCAAGTATGTATATGTTTTTTTTCATAATTGTAGTCATTTTTAGGTTAGAAGAATCTTGGTGAACGATCGTACCCGCCTTTAAGTCCGAATAAATCAATATCAAACAAAACAAATATTTCGTGAGATCCTGAATTGTAATCGCCCAGATTCGAGGTTGTAAAATCGTATGCATATCCAATTTTTAAATCTGGTGATACTCTAAAACTTGCTAACCCACTTATGGCATCATCTAGCCTATAGCCCAACCCCAGTTCTAATCTGTTATTAAATAACACGTTTGCTGTTAGGTCTACCGATAAAGGTGCGCCTCTAACCGATTTCGCCATAAACGCTGGCTTAAACTTTAGCTCTCTATTAATATCGAAAACATACCCTCCTGTTAAAAAATAATGAATGTCTTGTACACCCGTAGATTTTACGCCGTTTTCTGTTTCTATATGTTTTGTCGTTAATAGATTTGGGGCAGATAGTCCTACGTAAAAGTTACTGGTAAAATAAAATGCTCCAATACCTACGTTAGGGAATGTTTTATTGATGTTTTCGTTAAATGCTACATCTGTTGATGTGTTTCCTGATTGTAAGTTGAAATCATCAAAATTAACATCAAACAGCGTAACACCTGCTTTAATACCAAGTGATAGTTTCGCCTGAAATCCTACGCGTAGTACATAGGCAAAATCTGCATAGATATTATTTTCATTTACAACATCGCCAATGTTATCGTTAGTAAACGACAGACCTATTTCTATCTTTTCATTAATAGGAGTGTGGGCGAAAAACGTTCCTGTTTTAGGTGCTCCTTCTACGCCAACCCATTGTGTTCGATAGAGGCCTCCTAAATTTAGAATCGCTTCTTGGGCTGTTGCATATGCCGGATTAATTACACTCATGTTATTCATGTACTGTGTAAATTGGGGGTCTTGTTGTGCAAAACTTTGTAATGACAAGAGCGTCAAACTTAACAAAGCAGCTATTTTATGATATATACTTAAATTTTTCATCGTTTCTTAAATTTTGCTTTATATGAATTATCTGCTTAAGTATAAGCGTCCTTGTTCTGGTTTGTTTTCTCCATCATTAAAAATGAAAACATAGTAATATACACCTACTGGTAAATCGCCATTTCCTATGGTTCCGGACTGATTGGATGTACCATCAAATCTTGGTGTATTAGCATTTCCTTTATAAACAATGTTTCCGTATCGGTTAAATATCTCTATTACAAAGTCTGGATACAGAATATGTAAATTGTCGAAATCGTATGTATCGTTTGTACCGTCTCCATTTGGTGAAAATCCGTCTGGAAGTATCAATTTACCACATGATGTTAAATCTGTAGTTAATGGTAACCTTACGCTGCTTTCGCAACCAGTAGTTGCATCTATTAATGCTGCATAGTAGGTTGCTTCGTGATTTAAAAGTGTACTACTTGAAATCGCAGAACCACCTGTTGCCGCATCGTACCAAACGATATTATTTGCTGATGAGTCATATTCTGTAATATTTAATGAGAGATCATTAATTATCGGACCATCGTTGATACAGTATTCTACACTAAGGTCATTTATTGTAGGGGTTGGCGTATCGTGAATAACAACATCTACCTGTACGCTTATTGATGACTCACAGCCTGAAGCATTTCTTTGGGTGGCATGATAATCTTCGCCATCTACTAATGCATCTGTAAGATCTAGTTGCGTTGTTAAGGTAGCATCATCATACCAAGTAATAGTTCCTGTTACGGTTAAAGCCGCATCTAGATCTGCTACTGTTGGATTGTTTACCAAACAAAACTCCATGGTTGCATTGTTTACAACCGGTGGGGTAATATCGCTAACTGTTACTGTTATATCTGCAGTAGCATCTGTTGCACAAGGCGCGTTTGCTGTTACTGTATAGGTATAAACGCCTTGGGCATCTACTAAAGGATCAAAAACGCCTGTGCCACTAGCCAATGCCGGTGTCCACGTCCCTACAGCATCTGCTCCACCTAAAAAGGTAAATAAATCTGTAGGACCATCGATAACGCAAATTAAGGCTGCGTTATCTGTTCCTGCATTTGGTGCTTGCGTTACTGTAACTACAACTTCGCTACTTGAAGTTCCGCAAGCATTAGTGTGTGTGTATCTGTAGGTAGCACTTGGGTCAACTGATGGATCGAAAACGCCTGTTCCGCTTGTTAATGCTGGCGACCATGTTCCTCCTGGGTCTGCTGCTCCCAGAAGTGTAAATAAGTCTGTAGTTCCATCGGTACTACAAGCATCCAAGGTATTATTCGTTCCCGCACTTAAAGGTTCATCGATAGTTACCGTTATGGTTATACTGTCGTCTATACATGGTGCGGAAGCAGTTACATAATATGTAAATTGGTAATTATTGGCGCTTAATCCTGTTACATCGTATGCTGTTGGGGTTGCTACTATTGTTCCTGAATTATTTGGGCCTTCATACCATGTTCCGCCACTATCTTGCGAACCATCTAAACCATCAAAAAGGTTTATTGTAGTATTGTTACATTCTGAAATTGCCGGATCTGCCAAAGCTCCTGCACTTGGTGATTGATGTATAGTAACTGTTACTTCTGTTCTTGTAGAAGATTCACATCCTGTAGTTGCATTTGTTTGTGTGGCAAAATAATTTTCTCCGTTTATTAAGGCTGTTGTTCCTGCTAATGGTGTTCCTCCTGTTGCATCATTGTACCATTGTATTGTTGCTCCTGTCGCTGTTAAATCTGCAACTGTTGCTGTATCACAGAATTCTTGAGTTGCTGCTGCTGTTGGTACCAATGTATCATTTATTGTAATTGATACTGTTACATTAGGATCGTCGCAAGTTCCAATTGCAGTTACATCGTATGTAAAGTTATATGTTCCGGGCATAAGACCATCAATTGTAACTGAGCTCCCAGATAAGGCCAAACTAGCGTCATCGTCGTTCCATGTTCCTGATGGGTCTTCTCCTGTTAGTAAATCAAATAAGTCTACTGCTTGGTTTGTTGTAATGTCTACCACACAAAACTCAGGTAAAGTAGCTATTGGTGTTCCTGATTCTGGAGCATCTTCAACTGTAATTGTTACTGTTGAACTATTCATACATCCATTTGCATCTGTTATACTATAAGTATAATTAAATGACCCTATTATTAGGGCAGTTAAATCGACATTGCTTCCTGATAATGCATTTGAAGTATCGTCATCTGTCCATGTCCCTCCTAAGCTTTCTCCTGTAAGTTGATCAAATAGGTCTAATGATGAAGCGGTGGCTAAATCATTTTCACAATATGTTGCCGGTGTAGGTGTACCTGTATTGGGTAATGGATTTATTGTAACAGAAACGGTTACTAATACATCACTACAAGCCACTAGCGGAGTTACTTCATAGGTAAAATCGTATGTTCCAGGGGTTAAGCTAGACAAATCTGTTGGGTTTGGAGCTACGGCTCCTAAGTTGTCTGGTCCCAAATACCATGTTCCTGCTTGATCTTCTCCGTCTAACAAATCAAATAAATCATAATTTGCTGGTGCTGTTCCTTCACAGAATTCTGAAAAAGTTGCCACTGGTGTTCCTGATTCCGGGGCTTGTTGAATTGTTATTGTTATTGCTTCGGTGTCTGAACACGTTCCGTTATCTATAGTATAATTAAATGTATAAGGACTTCCGGCTACAGTAAAACCTGTAATATCTATTGGGGTTGTAACTGGATTATTCGTGGCATCTGTCCACGTACCACCATTATTATCCTGCGAGCCATCTAAAGCATCAAATAAGTTATAGTTTGCTACTAAAGCGTTTTCACAAAAGGAGTCATTTAAAGCTGTTCCCGCATTAGGGTTGGCAACTACTTCAAGTTGAACAGTTGTAGAATCTTCCGGACAGGGGGTTAAACGATTTTGTGTATAGGTAAAATTATATACTCCTGGTATGAAAGCGGTTAAATCTATTGGTGACGTAACCATAGGATCGGTACTTAAAGTACCACGTGTCCATTGTCCTCCTGGATCTTCATCATTATTCAGTAATGTTGTTAAGTCAAAGTTTACAGATAAATCAGAGACGCATAATACCGTAGCCGTAGGGGATGGTGTTCCCGGAGACAATCTTGGTGAAATAGTAATTGTTACGGTTGAAGTACTGGGCGGACAAGCGCTTGGGGCATTGTTAAGACTATAAGTAAACACATATGTTCCTGCAATTGACGCAGAGATATCCACAGTTCCTAAATGACCGTTTGTTGTTGTTATAGATGGGGGTGATGCCCAAGTACCTCCAACGTCTGGCATTCCTCCTAATTCATCAAACAAATTAAAGGGTGCTGTTGTAGGAATATCGTCTTCACAAAACTGTCTGCTTCCAGGTGTTCCTGCATCTAAAGGAATATCA
Source organism: Flavivirga eckloniae (assembly GCF_002886045.1). NCBI lineage: Bacteria > Pseudomonadati > Bacteroidota > Flavobacteriia > Flavobacteriales > Flavobacteriaceae > Flavivirga > Flavivirga eckloniae. Next base: position 2,299,597 of record NZ_CP025791.1, read on the forward strand.
ATGTTTACTGTTACGGGTATTGGGTTACTATCACAAAGTACATCGTCTATTATAATATAATATGTATTTCCATCTACCAACGGTGTCGTTAGCGATAATGCTGGTGGAATAGGGTTTCCAAAAATATCAATACTTTGGTACCACACAAAGTTAGTCGCTAGTGTTCCTCTGTCTAAATCGCCAACAGTTGGATTTGTATTTGCACAAAATTCTTGTGGACTTGCAGGTGTTGGATCTTGTGGGGCGGGAACTAAATATGTTAAACCATTTTCAAATTGACTTTTACAACCTAAATTATCTACAAATGTTACAAGTAAACTTGTTGATCCCGGAGCAACGGGATCTGTAGGGGTAATTGGAACTGGCGGGTTGGGTGATACTGCTGGATAATAAACCTCGACAGAACCTCCTGCTGGAATACTTGGAACTAAAATTTCATTTATATAGTCTTGTAAAGTAGCATTTGCATTGTCGCAATAAATACGGTGCAAAATTCGCCCTGTAGGAGCTACATCAAAATTTACGGTTAAAGATTGTCTAGTGCCACAAGAACCAGAATCATCATCGGCATAATAAGTTGCCCCATCTAAAACCAATTGGTTTGCACTTAAAGGGGTTCCCCCAGTTGGAACATCATACCAAGCAATACCATTAACTATATTTGTTGCATAAACATTTAAATCATTAACAGTAAGTCCAGATGCATCACAAACAGTTTGGGGTGAAACTGGTATATCGGGGCATTGCGCAAAAACTGATAATGATGTACAACATAACATCAAAACATAGAAAGCATTCTTTAATACATTTCTAAATACTAGTGCTAGTTTCATAATTGATCATTTTTATTCATATCTTGATAGCTCTGAATAAAATTGTATCATCTTCACTATTTGTCTTAAATTGAAATCAAATACAAATTTATTCGATGCGCAATTTAACGGATTTTTTTGTATTTCGTCGACTTTTTTGTATTTTTTTGGTATTTCGTCGAAGAAATCAACCTTTTAGCGACTTTACGAGTGTTGAAAAATTGTATTTTAAGACTTAAATGTCTGTTTATAGCGCTTTTTTGTGCTAAAAATCCGATGTGAATATAATCCTGAATGTCAATTAATTATAAAAATAAAGCCTTTCTATTTTTAGAAAGGCTTTATTTAATATGTTGAAAGTAGTACTAGCTACTAGTGCTGTAATTCTTCTTCTCCTTCTTTTAAAGGGATATTTTGAGGCACAAAATCGGCATCATGTCCTGGTTTACTATAATCGTAAGCCCAACGATACACGTGTGGAATTTCACCTGGCCAATTTCCATGCATATGCTCTACTGGAGCTGTCCACTCTAATGTTGTAGATTTCCATGGGTTTTTCGTTGCTTTCTTTCCAAAGAAAATACTAGCAAAGAAGTTGTATAAATAAACGATTTGTACAACACCTCCTATTAAGGCAAATATGGTAATGATAACATTTACGTTAGCTAAATCATCAAATAATGGGAAGTTACTATTGGTATAATAACGACGTGGTAGTCCTGCCATACCAATAAAGTGCATTGGGAAGAATACACCATAAGCACATACTGCAGTAATCCAGAAATGGATGTAACCTAAATTCTTATTTAGCATACGTCCGTACATTTTAGGATACCAGTGGTAGATTCCTGCAAACATACCATATAATGCAGATATACCCATTACCAAGTGGAAGTGAGCCACTACAAAGTAAGTATCGTGTACATTAATATCTAAGGCACTATCTCCTAAAATAATTCCTGTTAAACCTCCTGTTATAAATGTTGATACAAAACCAATTGAGAATAGCATGGCTGGATTCATCTGTAAGTTACCCTTCCAGAGTGTTGTTATCCAGTTAAATGCTTTTACTGCTGATGGTATTGCAATTAATAATGTTGTAAATGTAAATACAGATCCTAAGAATGGGTTCATTCCTGATACGAACATGTGGTGACCCCAAACGATTGTTGATAAAAATGCAATCGCTAGAATAGATGCAATCATCGCACGGTAACCGAAAATTGGTTTACGCGAGTTGGATGCCATAATCTCTGAAACGAGTCCCATTGCTGGTAGTATTACAATATATACTTCCGGGTGTCCTAAGAACCAGAATAAGTGTTCGAATAGAACCGGAGAACCTCCTTGATAATGCAATACTTCGCCTTGAATGAATATATCTGATAAGAAGAATGATGTTCCAAAACTTCTATCCATTATTAATAATAAGGCTGCTGATAATAATACTGGGAATGAAACCACACCAATTATAGCTGTAACAAAAAATGCCCAGATTGTTAATGGAAGTCTTGTCATAGACATTCCTTTTGTACGTAAGTTAATTACCGTAACAATATAGTTAAGCGATCCTAGTAATGATGATGCGATGAATATGGCCATAGAAACTAACCATAACGTCATACCCATACCTGAACCTCCTTGAGCCATTGGTAAAGCACTTAACGGTGGATAGATTGTCCAACCTGCTGCCGCTGGTCCAGCTTCAACAAATAGGGATATTACCATGATTACACTCGATAAAAAGAATAACCAGTACGATACCATATTTAAAAAGCCTGAAGCCATATCACGCGCTCCAATTTGTAACGGTATTAATAAGTTACTAAACGTACCACTTAAACCAGCTGTTAGTACAAAGAATACCATAATGGTACCATGAATGGTTACTAATGCTAAATATATATCTGCATCCATAACACCGTCTGGCGCCCATTTACCTAGTAATGCTTCAAACAATACATTAGGTTCTTCTGGCCATGCGATTTGCATACGAAACATCATAGACATTAAAACACCTATAACTCCCATTATTGTACCGGTAACAAGGTACTGCTTGGCAATCATTTTATGGTCTTGACTAAATATATATTTAGTTACAAACGTTTCTTTATGATGATGTCCGTGGTCGTCGTGTGCGTGAGTATCTGCGTGTGCTGACATAATCTTATATCGTTTTATCTTTTAAATTTGTTAGTTAATTAGAGAGTTTTTGAATGCTTTCTGCTCTTTAATCCAAGCATCATATTCTTCTTGAGTTTCTACAACTATTTTCATTTGCATGTTGTAATGAGACTTTCCACAAATTTTGTTACATATTAACAAGTAATCAAATGTGTAAGGCTCTAAAGCTTCTTCTCCTTTTGCTAATAGTGGTTTACTATTTTCTACTCTAATATCATTAATTCTATTAACCTTCTCTTTCATTTGAGGTGTTTCCCTCATATCTGCAGTTGTAACTGTTGGCGTGAAACCAAATTGGGTAATCATACCCGGTACACAGTTCATTTGCGCTCTAAAATGAGGCATATAAGCTGAGTGCAATACATCTTGCGAACGCATCTTGAATAATACCGGTTTTCCAACTGGTAAGTGTAGCTCTGTAGTTATTACATCGTCTTGTGCATTAGGATCAGATTCATCTAAACCTAAGATGTTAGCACGATCTATATCTATTAAACGTACATTAGCTTTTCCTAAAGTATTATCTGCTCCAGCGTATCTGGCTTTCCAGTTAAACTGCTGCGCATATAACTCAACTACTAGCGGATCGTCACTTTCATCAACACCCATTATGTTAATCCAAGTGTTTAATCCGTAAATAATCAAACCTGCTAAAACGATTACTGGAATGATTGTCCAAATAGCTTCTAGCTTATTATTGTCTGCAAAGAATAATGCTTTCTTTCCTTTTTCACCCTTGTACTTATAAGCAAAGTAGTGTAATAAGAATTGTGTAATGGTTTGTACTATGAAGATAATTATCATAGAGATAACCATCAAACTATCGATAGTAGGACCGTGTGCCGAAGCTGAATTTGACATTAATGGTAAATCACCCCATTTTATAAAGCACACTATGGTTATGATATAAATGAAGGCTAAAAAACCCATCATTAAATATGCATTCATTGTGTTATCCTTATCGGTAGCAACTTGACTATTCTCGCCTTTGGTAGCTTGTGCCAAATCGAAAATCTTTACCATTTGCCAAATGGCTACTGAAATAAATACTAAAACTATAATTGTTAATAAAGCAGTCATTGTTATCGTTCGTCTTTATTTATATCTTAATTAATAATGAAATTCTTCACTTTCTTTTCTAAAAGGATATCCTTTTACTAGCAATGGTGCTTTTGTTAAAGCGGTAAATACTATAAATATGAATAATCCAGCAAATAGTAATATTGAGCTTATTTCTGGAATTCCTATAAACCATCTGTCTCCAACTGTAGCTGGCATAATCATATTGAAAATATCAATATAATGACCTGCTAATATTACCAACCCTGCCATAACAACAAACCAAGGAATACGTTTGTAATCGGCATTCATTAACATAAGTATTGGGAATACAAAGTTCATAACTACCATACCTAAGAATGGTAATTTGTAATCGCTAAAACGAGTTACGAAATAAGTTACCTCTTCTGGTATGTTAGAGTACCAGATAAGCATGAATTGAGAGAACCATAAATACGTCCAGAAGATACTAAATGCAAACATGTACTTAGCAACATCATGTAAATGGTTTTCGTTTACAAATTCCAACTGTCCTTTAGACTTTAAGTATAATGTGATTAAAGATAATACTGTTATTCCACTTACAAACATACTTGCAAACACATACCATCCAAATAAGGTAGAGAACCAGTGTGGATCTACACTCATAATCCAGTCCCAAGACATCATAGATTCTGTATATATAAAGAATACTAAAAATCCTGCTGCTATACGGAATGACTTTTTAAAGTTGCTTTTATCTTCGGCTGTATCTTGTGCAATTGAAAATTTACGTGAAAAGTGACGGTATAAACTCCATCCTGCTATAAAAATTAAACCACGAATAATAAATCCTGTTTTGTTTAACCAACCAGATTTACCTGCAACTAATTTATCGAAGTGCTCGCTTTCTGGATTTACCATATCTGGGTTCATCCATACGAATAAATGATCGCCAGCAAATATAGCTATAGCTAATACGATTAAAGCTCCAGGTAGTAAATACGCCGTCATACCTTCCATGACTCTAAATAATACCGGAGACCATCCTGCCTGTGATGCAATTTGTATGGCATAAAATGCCAATATTCCTAAAGCAATCATCATAAAGAAAAAGGCAGCTACGTATAAAGCAGACCATGGTCTGTTATGTATTTGATGCATGACATGTTCTACATGTTCTTTATGTGCATCTTCCCCTTGATGACCTGCATCTCCATGAGCTTTCTCGCCGTGTGAATCGGTTGCATGACCAGCTGTTGCTGTAGCATGTCCTGCCACATCTCCATGACCACCATGATGAGCCTCTTCAACTTCAAGTAAGTGCTCAACTTCTTCAAAAGATTTATGAGATGTTATAAAACCATATCCAACACCTAGTAATCCTAAAACCATTAGGACGATTGAAAATGTCTTTAATTTATTTGAAAATGTATACATATCTATAATAATCTTATCAATCTTACTTTTCTAAATCTGCTTTTAACTTCAACACGTAGGATACTACCTGCCAACGTTCTTCTTCTTTCAATTGGTTTGCATAAGAACCCATTGCATTTTTACCATAATAAATGGTATGGTAAATACTACCAGCAGTAATTGCTCTACCTGCATCGTCGTAACTTGGGATACCAAGTATTTTTTCTCGCTTTACAAGTTTCCCTTGTCCTTTACCTTTATTACCATGACAAATGCCGCAGTAAATGTCGTATAATGCTTTTCCTCTTTCTAAATCTACTTGAGTAGAATCCAAAGGGCTTACCAATGTTGTTTTAGCTAACTCGTAACCTGCTGTTGAATTTTCTATATCGAATGGAATGTGTCCTCTAGCAACAGTTCCTTTTACTGGCACCTGTGCTTCTACACCATTAGGAAACGCAGCTTCACCATAAGTTTCATATCCTGCAGATTCATACATATTAGGCATGAATTGATAGTTTGGTGCAGTATCGTTTTTACATGATACGGCTACTAAAACCACTGCTACTACTAATATTTTAATTAAGCTTTTCATATTACTAAATTAATGCGCTTCTTTATCGACTAAATTAACTTCAACGGCTCCTGTTTCTGCAAGTAAACTTTCTAGTTCTTTTTCATTTCCATGAACTGCTATTTCCATTAAGAAATGATCATCTGTAGTTCTAGGATCAGGATTTTCAGCCTCTTTAAATGGCCACATTCTACTACGTAAGTAAAATGTTATTACCATTAAATGCGCCGCAAAAAATACCGTTAACTCAAACATAATTGGTACAAATGCTGGCATGTTTTCTAGATAACTAAAACTTGGTTTACCTCCAATATTTTGAGGCCAATCTTCTATCATAATGAAATTCATCATCGTGATAGCTACTGTTAAACCAACCAAACCGTACATAAATGCTGTAATAGCGATACGTGTTGGTGCCAAGCCCATAGCTTTGTCTAGTCCGTGAACCGGAAATGGTGTATATATCTCTTCGATATGATGTTTTTCTGCCTTAACTTTCTTAACAGCCGACATTAATACATCATCATCCGTATAAATAGCGTGAATAACTTTTGAAGCTTCCATTGACTATATTTAGTTTATTAAATTTTTAGCTTGTCCAGACCAATCATCACGTTCTGCTCTTCCTGGGAAAGAACCTGTAATAGCGTCTAACAAGTCGTATTCTTTTTTCGTCATCTTACTAACCTGAAGGAAGGTATAAATACCAATACTATTAAGGGTCTCTTCCATTTTTGGTCCGATACCATTAATTTTCTTCAAGTCATCAGCTGTTTGCGTTTCAACATCAAAAGATCCTATACTACCAAGTAAGTCACTTACTTTAGCTGTATTATCTTCTGTTGTATTATCTTCTTCAGTAGTAGGTGTTTCAGCTGCAGGTGCTGGCTTAGGAGCTTGTCCTCCTGAAGTTCTTGCATCTACGCCAGTTCCTACTAAACTCTCTCCTCTTTCTCTAATTTTCTTATAACGCTCTCCAGATGATTTTAAGATTGTCTTAACCTCTGCCTGTGCTATTACTGGGAATGTTCTAGAGTATAATAAGAACAATACAAAGAAGAATCCTATGGTTCCTATAAAGATACCTATATCTACAAATGTTGGTGAGAACATCGTCCATGAAGATGGTAAGTAATCTCTATGTAATGATGTTACGATAATTACAAAACGCTCAAACCACATTCCTATGTTTACTACAATAGAGATAAAGAAAGAGAACATAATACTTGTTCTTAGTTTCTTAAACCACATGAATTGCGGAGAGAATACATTACAAGTCATCATTGCCCAATATGCCCACCAGTAAGGTCCTGTTGCTCTGTTTAAGAATGCATATTGTTCGTATTCTACACCAGAATACCAAGCTATGAATAACTCTGTTATATATGCCACACCAACTATAGAACCCGTAATCATAATGACTATGTTCATTAATTCGATGTGTTGTACTGTTATATAATCTTCAAGGTTACACACTTTTCTCATGATAATAAGAAGCGTGTTTACCATGGCAAATCCTGAGAATACCGCTCCTGCAACGAAGTAAGGAGGGAAAATCGTGGTATGCCATCCTGGAATTACAGACGTTGCGAAGTCAAACGATACAATAGTATGTACAGAAAGTACTAATGGTGTTGCTAAACCTGCAAGTACCAAAGATACTTCTTCAAAACGTTGCCAATCTTTAGCACGTCCAGACCATCCAAAACTTAATAGTGAGTATATTTTCTTTTGGAAAGGTTTAATGGCTCTATCTCTAAGCATAGCGAAATCTGGTAATAAACCAGTCCACCAGAATACTAACGATACCGATAAATACGTAGAGATCGCAAATACGTCCCAAAGTAATGGTGAGTTAAAGTTTACCCAAAGCGATCCGAATTGATTTGGTATTGGTAATACCCAGTATCCTAACCATGGACGACCCATGTGAATAATTGGGAATAAACCTGCTTGTACTACCGAGAAAATAGTCATTGCCTCTGCAGAACGGTTAATTGCCATTCTCCATTTTTGACGGAATAATAATAGTACTGCAGAAATAAGTGTTCCTGCGTGACCAATACCTACCCACCAAACAAAGTTAGTAATATCCCAAGCCCAACCTACGGTTTTGTTTAAACCCCAAGTTCCAATACCTGTAGATATTGTGTAAATAATACATCCAATTCCCCAAAGAAAAGCAGCTAGTGAGATACCAAAAACTATCCACCACTGTTTATTTGCTTTTCCTTCTACAGGTTTTGCCACATCTACAGTAACGTCGTGATATGATTTTTCTCCTGTAACTAAAGGTCTTCTAATAGGTGCTTCGTAATGAGACGCCATAATCCTTTTATAATTGTTTCTTAATTAATTTTATGCTTCGGTTGTATTTCTCACTTTCGTTTGATAGATCACGTTTGGTTTTGTTCCTACGTGCTCTAATAAGTGATACATACGATTATCTTCCTTAAGTTTTGCAACTTTACTTTCCTTATCGTTGATGTCTCCAAACGTCATAGCACCACTACTACATGCTGCAGAACATGCTGTTTGGAACTCATCTTTTCCTACTTTACGTCCATCACGTTTAGCATCAAGAATCGTTTTCTGTGTCATTTGAATACACATAGAACATTTTTCCATCACACCACGAGAACGTACTACTACATCTGGGTTTAATACCATACGTCCTAAGTCATCATTCATATGATAATCGAACTCATCATTTCCGTTGTATAAGAACCAGTTGAAACGACGTACTTTATAAGGACAGTTGTTAGCACAATATCTTGTACCTACGCAACGGTTATATGCCATATGGTTTTGACCTTGACGACCGTGCGATGTTGCAGCCACAGGGCATACTGTTTCACAAGGTGCGTGGTTACAGTGCTGGCACATTACCGGTTGGAATGCTACTTGAGGGTTCTCTGAAGCGTTTTCCATTTCACCAAACTCACTTAATGAACTACCTAATCCAGATATATTATCCTTTTTAGTATTATCACCTTCAAATGACTCTTCTGATGAATAGTATCTATCAATACGTAACCAATGCATATCACGGCTACGACGCACTTCAGTTTTTCCTACTACTGGTACATTGTTTTCTGCATGACAAGCAATCACACAAGCACCACAACCTGTACAGGCATTTAAATCGATTGATAAGTTGAAGTGATGTCCGATAGAACGATCAAACTCATCCCATAAATCAACATCTGGTGATGTTACTGGAGTTTCCTTATGGTTTAAGGATACTACAGGAACGGCATTCCAGTGTTTCTTATCTTTAGTATTAAATACTTCTAAAGTGGTTTCTTTTACAATATCACCACGCCCCATTAGGGTATTGTGTAATTGTACCGAAGCAAACTCATGCTCTCCGGCAACAGGCTCAATAGTTACATTTTGAACAGTATTGAATCCTTGATATAGTTTATAGGCGTTTACACCTGTTTGCATTTCGGTTTTTAAACCTTTGGTTTTTCCGTAACCAAATGCCAGTCCAACAGAACCTTTAGCTTGTCCTGGTTGAATCATTACAGGAACAGTAATAGTTGCTCCATTTACCGTAACGTTAGCATAACTACCATTTAAAGCACCGTTTGCTACATGAGTATTCTCTAACCCTTTTTCGTCTGCATCTGCTTTTGAAATGGTTAGGTAATTATCCCAAGATGCTCTTGTAATTGGATCTGGAAATTCTTGTAACCATGGGTTGTTGGCTTGTTGTCCATCACCCATACCTACTTTTGTATATAAGGTTAATTCTAATCCGTTACTTTTTGCAGAAGTTGCTAATGCTCTGGCTGCATTTCCAGAAGGCGCTGCTGTTTCGGCAGACTCTTCTGTAGCATCTGAGGCAGAAGCTTCAGAGGCTGGCCCCGCAGTCTCAACAGTTTCAGTAGCAATCGTTCCAACAAATACACCATCGTGTAACGCTTTGTTAAAAGAACCACCGCCTAGTATACCTGTACCCCAAGCATCTTTTATGTAATCATGGTAAGAAACATCATTTCCTGTCCATTTTAATAAAGCTTCTTGAAATTGTCTGGTATCGAATAAAGGACGAATAGTTGGTTGTGTTAACGCATAATGTCCTTTTTTAATCTCAACATCTCCCCAAGATTCTAAGTAATGAGGTGCTGCTGCAACATATTGTGTTTCTGATGACGTTTCGTCTATTTTCATAGAAAACGTAACAGATAATTTTGTCTTTTTTAACCCTTCAACAAAATCAGCAGCGTTTGGTAAAGTATAAACTGGATTTACACCACTCATTATAATTGCTCCAACTTTACCTGCTTTCATATCAGTAACTAACGCATCAACTGCCTTATCGTTACCTTGTCTTGTTTTAATAGGGGTATCTTTATCGAAAGCTTTACTCGCTAATGCTTCGTTTATTTCTAAAGCAACGGTTTGTGCATTTACATCTTGAATTCCTGTAACTACAACACCATTACTTCCTGCTTTCTTAAGCTGCGAAGCTGCACCTTTAATTGCTGCTTCTACTTTCTCTGGCAAACCATTTACCGAAACATTATTACCGGTAACCAGGCTATATAATTTTGCTAAAGCTAATTTTTGTTGGGTTGGTGTTAATGGCACACGTTTATCTGCATTGGCTCCAGTTAAAGACATATTAGACTCAAACTGAATATGACGTGACATTTTACCATGATCTGGCACTCTGTTTTTAGCATATCCAGAATCAAATCCACCACCTTGCCAATCTCCTAAGAAATCGGCTCCAACAGAAACGATAGTCATGGCTTTAGCGAAATCGTAACTTACTAATCCACGCTCTCCGTATTTAGCTTGGTAAGCATCTAATGCAGTCGATTCTGAAACAGCATCATAAACTACATGACGAACGTTACCATATTTTTCTTTGAATTCTGAAATTAGCTTACTTGTAGATGGACTTGCATATGTTTGTGTTAATAACACAATCTCCTGACCAGCACCACTTAGTTCTGCTAATTTCTGGGTTGTTTCAGAATCAAAAGCACTCCAAGAAATAGATTCTCCTGCTTTCTTAGGACTTTGAACTCTTAAACTGTCATACAAACCTAAAACTGATGCATTCACTCTGGCATTAGCACTACCATTGGTAGCTGCCATAGTGTTATTTTCAATTTTAATTGGACGACCTTCTCTGGTTTTAACTAAAACACTCGCAAAATCGAATCCGTCTGCAATGGTAGTTGCATAATAGTTGGCAACACCAGGAATAATTTCCGTTGGTTGTACAACGTATGGAATAGATTTTTTAACAGGACCTTCACAAGCCGCTAATGAAGCAGCTGCAGTACTAAAACCTACATATTTTAAGAAATCGCGACGCGTTGTAGATGATGCTTCTAATGTATCTTTATCACCTAAAAATTCATCAGTAGGAATCTCTTCTACAAACTCGTTTTGTTTTAGCGTCTCAACAATAGAGCTATTCTCGTTTAGCTCTTCAACACTTTTCCAGTATTTCTTGTTTGATGACATATTATATAATTGAATTACTTCTTATTATTTATTGTTTCACTTTCACAAGCACTTCGACTGCGCTCAGTGTGACATTTAATTGTTTAGTAGTGACATTTACCACATTCCAGACCACCCATTTGAGCAGCTGTTAAATTCTCTACACCATACTTCTTAGATAATTCTTCATGTATCTTAGTATAGTAAGCATTGTCTTTCACATCAACATTTGTTGTTCTGTGGCACTCTATACACCAACCCATTGTTAATGGCGCGTGTTGGTACATAACTTCCATTTCCTCAACTGGTCCGTGACAAGTTTGGCACTCAACTCCTGCAACGCTAACGTGTTGCGAGTGGTTAAAGTAAACAAAGTCTGGCAAGTTATGAATACGCACCCATTTTACCGGTTGAGAGTTTCCAGTATATTTTTGCTCTGCATCATCCCATCCTACTGCTGCGTATAATTTTTTAATTTCTTCGTTATAATCTACTCCAATTGCTTTTCCTTCTGCCAACGTTTCTGGAGCTACTTCGTAAATAGATTTATGACAGTTCATACAAACATTTAATGAAGGAATACCTGATGTTTTACTTACTCTTGCAGAAGAGTGGCAATACTTACAATCGATACCGTTATCGCCAGCATGTATTTTATGTGAATAGTGTATTGGCTGTACTGGTTGATATCCTTGATCGATACCAATTTGCATAAAGTAACCAAAAGCGAAATATGCACTGGCAAGCAAAAAGAATATTGCTGTTACCAACATTAAGAATTGATTCTTAACAAATGCTTTCCATAATGGGGTTCTTTCTGTATCCGGCAATTCTATATTTTGAGCTGCAGCGAAACGACGTAATGTTTTATTTACTACATACAACCCAATTGCTAACAGAATGAACAAAATAGCTAAGGCTCCTAAAATAAGCTCGTTTGAAATACCTCCGGTATTAGAAGTTGCCGATCCTGTTCCTGCAGCCGTAGCAGCTGGAACCGCCGGAGCTGCTTTTTCTTGAGCAGTATAGGCTAAAATATTATTTAAATCATCATCAGATAATTGCGGAAATGCCGTCATGGCCGCACCGCCGAAATCATTATAGATTTTGTTTGCATATGCATCGCCAGACTTTATTACTCCAGCACTGTTACGAATCCAAGCATAAAGCCACTCTCTGTCTAGACCTTGTTCGTCAGACAAACGTTGTTCAACATGGCGCAATGCAGGACCTGTCATTTTTTTATCTAATTGATGACAAGCAGCACAATTGGCATTAAATAAAGCTTTCCCTTTTGCTGAATCCCCTTCCTGAGCAGAAAAGGAGGCTGTAAACGCTAATAAAATAATCAAGCTTAAACCGAAAACGTTTGAGCCCAATTTACGGTGAATCACCTTTCTCATATTGTTGGTTAAATTAACTTCTTAACTTTGGCATGATTTTTCTCATATTATAATAAAAAAAACCATAGTTGTAAAATCTCTGGCAAAAGTAATATTTAAAGTCGATTTTAGAAATGTTACAGAAGTGATATTGCTAATTTAGATAGATTCTAAATAACAAAAAGAGCCACATTTAATTTTATAACGTATACATTTGTATAAATATATTTTAAAACATGAAATCATTGAATCTAAAAATTAGTTTTTTAAGCATTATTTGTTTTGCAATTACTTCCACTTATTGCTTTGCGCAGCAGGGTGAGGCAACTATCAATCAGGATAGTAAAATAGCGACTTTACTGGATCTTAAGAAGACAATGAACAAAAAAGAAAACGATTCTAAACGCTATAAAATTCAAATCTATTCTGGCAATCGTGGTGGTGCCCAAAATGCTAAAAAAGACTTTAGAGAATCGTTTACAAATTGGACTCCTACTATTCAATATGAGTCTCCGAACTTTAAAATTTGGGCAGGAAATTTTAGAACTCGATTAGAAGCCGACAGAGCACTAAAAAAAATTAAAAGAAAATTTCCTACAGCTTTTATTTTTAAACCTAAAAAAAAGAAAAGCTAGTTATTTAATTTATTGAAGAATAAATCCTACGAAACATAATTATATATTTAACACCAAGAAATGGTGACCGTGCTTGAACTTACTCATACGCACTATTATTTCTCAAAAACCTAACTTTTTTAGTGTTTTCAGATTCTTTCTTAGGTATATTCACCTCATTAGGATCGATAGATTCCAGACATCCTTGTTGCACTAAGCTAATTGACATAGGTTACACCTTCCACCAGTATGTAACGGTGTTCTACCTTTAGATTTGGCAAAGCAAAGGTAGTCCTTCCATCACCATTATAAGTGATTCCGTTAATCCAACAAATAGAAGATGCCAAATTGCTGCTAATTGAAAACATGAGGAATAATACTAAAATTGAGAGCCTGATTTCCATAATGATTTAGAATTTACAATACCAAAATATTGAAATCACCTCACAAAAAAACAACGATCTTTTTCTCTACTTAATTAATGTTGATTTTAACCCCGCTTATCAGCCAATAAAACATTTTTTAGTGAATGTACTCTTAAAAAAAATCGTCCATCAACCAGTTGTAAATAATATATGCCCCATAAAAAATACCAGCAGTAAAAATTGCTGCCAAGCCTGTAGTAAACATATCTACATATTTGTTTATAACGTCGTCTTTTTTGCTGTTTTTCCCCTTAAGAAAGTTCATTGGATTTGAGAGTTTTAATTAATTAAGATAAAATTAAAAAAAACATATATAATTATGGTGTATTATATGTTAACATTGTAGGTATAAAATGACCTTTTAAAAAAACCAAATCTTACGCTTATATTAATATTTTAACATATAAATACAAGCTTATTTAATTCTATAACAATACAACTCAAAACCTCTTATTAATTTAAGTTTTTATATCATAAATACATAATTAAAAAAGCGGTGAATAATTATACATTATCCAGTATAAATTATAGACAAAAAACACTGGAGCGACCAAAATTTGGTCGCTCCAGTGTTTAAAACTTCTTTTTGAGACGGAACACTTAATTAACCGTTCCGCCATCAAAACAAAATATATGTATTATTTAAGTTTCTTTTTAACCTCAACTTCATGGAAGGCTTCAATAATATCTCCTTCTTTAATATCGTTGTAGTTTTTAATTTGCATACCACAGTCGTAACCTTTACTAACTTCCTTAGCATCATCCTTGAATCGTTTTAACGATACTAATTCGCCAGTATAAACAACTACACCGTCTCTAATTAAGCGAATATTAGATGATCTTAATATTTTACCATTAGTTACCATACAACCTGCAATGCTTCCAACTTTAGATACTTTAAATATTTCTCTAATCTCTGCTGTACCAGTAATTTCTTCTTTAAGTTCTGGCGACAACATGCCTTCCATCGCATCTTTAAGATCGTTAATGGCATCGTAAATAATAGAATATGTTCTAATGTCGATTTCTTCTTTATCGGCAATCATTCTAGCATTTCCTACAGGACGCACATTAAACCCGACTATAATAGCATCGGATGCTGATGCTAACAATACGTCACTTTCCGTAATGGCTCCAACCCCTTTATGCAGGATATTAACTTGAATTTCTTCTGTAGACAGTTTTTGGAATGAGTCTGTTAATGCTTCTACCGAACCATCCACATCACCTTTAAGGATGATATTTAATTCTTGGAAATCACCAAGTGCTATACGACGACCAATCTCGTCAAGCGTAATATGACGTTGTGTTCTAACAGATTGTTCTCTTTGCAACTGCGCTCTCTTTGATGCAATTTGCTTAGCTTCACGCTCATCTGCAAACACATTAAATTTATCACCCGCTTGTGGCGCACCATCTAAACCTAGAATAGAAACAGGTGTAGAAGGTCCCGCAGCTTCAACATCATTTCCTCGTTCGTCATGCATTGCTTTCACTTTACCACTGTGTTGACCTGCTAATACATAATCACCAACTTTTAGTGTTCCTGCCTGTACCAAAATAGTTGATACATAACCACGACCTTTATCCAAGAAGGCTTCTACAACTGTACCTACAGCTTGTTTATCTGGATTTGCCTTTAGCTCTAATAACTCAGCCTCAAGCAATACTTTTTCTAATAGTTCTTTTACTCCTGTTCCCACTTTAGCCGAAATATCGTGGGATTGAATTTTTCCACCCCAATCTTCAACTAAAAGATTCATTTGTGCTAATCCTTCTTTAATCTTATCTGGATTGGCATCTGGCTTATCTATTTTATTAATTGCAAAAACAATAGGGACTCCTGCTGCTTGTGCGTGAGATATCGCCTCTTTGGTTTGTGGCATGATATCGTCGTCTGCAGCAGCTACAATAATCGCAATATCTGTAACTTGTGCACCACGAGCACGCATCGCCGTAAAGGCTTCGTGACCTGGTGTATCTAAAAACGCTATTTTTTGTCCGCCTTCCAGTTCTACACCATAAGCTCCAATGTGTTGGGTAATTCCACCAGACTCACCTGCAATTACATTTTCTTTACGTATATAATCCAGAAGCGATGTTTTACCATGATCTACGTGTCCCATTACAGTTACTATAGGTGCACGTGATTTTAAATCTTCTTCTTTATCTTCTACTTCTTCAATAGACTCTTCGATATCTGCAGTTACAAACTCTACTTGATAACCGAATTCTTCTGCTACGATAGATAATGTTTCGGCATCTAAACGCTGATTCATGGTTACCATCATACCTAACGACATACATGCCGAAATAATTTGGGTAACAGATACATCCATCATAGTAGCAACTTCACTTGCGGTTACAAACTCTGTAACTTTAAGAATTTTACTTTCTGCTGCTTCTATTTGCTGATCGATCTCAGTTTGTTCTCTATGCTGATCTCTTTTATCTCTTCTGTATTTTGCTCCTTTACCTTTTGAAGATTTTCCTTGAAGTTTTTCAAGTGTTTCCCGCACTTGTTTTTTTACATCTTCTTCACTAGGCTCTTCTTTTACAATGTGACGACGACCTTGACCTGGTTTTCCTTTAAATCTATCGTTTCCTCCAGACCTTCCTCCTTGTCTATTTCCTCCTCCTTGATTGTTCCCAGATTGCGGTCCGCCAGCTTTGCTAATACGTCTACGTTTTTTCTTATTAGCAGCTCCTGCTTCACCAGCTTTGGCTTCTGGTTTCTTTTCTTCTTTCTTTTTCTTTGGCTTAACAAATTTGGATAAATCTATTTTATCGCCAGCTATTTTTGGACCTGTTAGTTTTTTGTACTGTGTTTCTACTCTTTCATCTGGAACAAGTTCTCCAGCTTCGTTTAAAATCTGCTTTTTAGGTTTTTCTTCCTTCTTTTCTTCAGCTTTTTTCTCTACGACAACTTTAGGTTTCTCTGTTTTAACCTCTTTCTTAACAGCTTTTACTTCTTCTTTTACCGCTTTGACCTCCTCTTTTTTAACAACAGGCTTCGCAGGTTCCGCTACTTCTTTTTTAACAGCTGGTTTTTCGGGCGTTTTAGGTTCTTCTACCTTTTCTGTTTTGTTAGAAACTGGTTCTGCTTTTTTCTTTTTTGGATCTAAATCTATTTTACCAACTTTTTTAGGTCCTGAAAGTGCTGCAGCAGCTTTAACTACTTCATCTTTTCTGGCTGTTACTTTTTGTTTCTCTTCAAGCTCACGCTCGCGTTGCTCTCGCAACACTTCTTTCTCTTTTATCTTAGCTTCACCAACCTCTTTCGATGCCACTTTTTTGTTAGCATCAACTTGAAATTCATTAGAAAGAACACTGTATATTTCTTCTGAAATTTTTGTAGTGGGTCGTTTCTCTATTTCAATACCTTTAGAATCTAAAAATTCTACGGCACGATCTAAAGAGATATTAAGCTCGCGTAATACTTTATTTAATCTAATTGTTTCAGCCATAAATCGCCTTTAAAATACTCAAATATATATGTTATTCTTCGAATTCTTCTTTTAAAATTCTAATAACTTCATTAATTGTTTCTTCTTCTAAGTCTGTTCTTTTTACTAAATCGTTTACTTCTTGCTCTAAAATACTTTTTGCTGTATCTAATCCAGCCTTACTAAACTCTTCAATAATCCATCCTTCTATTTCATCAGAGAACTCATTTAATTCCACATCTTCCTCAGCTCCTTCTCTAAACACATCAATCTCGTAACCAGTTAATTGACCAGCTAGACGTATATTATGTCCACCTCTACCAATCGCTTTACTTACTTCTTCTGGTTTTAATATAACCTCAGCCCTTTTTGCTTCTTCATTCAACTTTATTGAAGTTACTCTTGCAGGACTTAATGCTCTTGTAATAAATAATTGTAAATTATTTGTATAATTAATTACATCAATGTTTTCATTACCTAATTCGCGAACGATTCCATGAATTCTAGACCCTTTCATACCAACACATGCTCCAACAGGATCTATTCTGTCATCGTAAGAGTCTACAGCCACTTTTGCTTTTTCTCCAGGGATTCTAACTACGTTCTTAATGGTAATTAAACCATCGAAAACTTCTGGAATTTCCTGTTCAAACAATTTCTCCAAAAATACAGGGGAACTTCTAGACATTATAATCGTTGGTTTTGCTCCCTTAAGTTCTACGGCATCAATAACACCTCTTACATTATCTCCTTTTCTAAAGAAATCTGAAGGTATTTGTCTGTCTTTTGGCAGTACAATTTCGTTACCTTCATCGTCTAGCAAAATAACCGCTCTATGGCGAATATGGTGTACTTCTGCTGTGTATATTTCTCCAATTAAATCTTTAAATTGTTTATAAACTATGGTGTTATCGTGCTCATGAATTTTAGAAATTAAGTTTTGACGTAACGCCAAAATAGCTCTTCTTCCTAAATCAATAAGCTTTACTTCTTCAGACACATCTTCTCCTACTTCAAAATCGGGCTCAATTTTTCGAGCTTCAGATAATGAAATCTCTTGGTTAGGTTCCTCTACTTCTCCATCTCCAACTACAACTCTATTTCTCCATATTTCTAAATCTCCTTTATCTGGATTTACAATAATATCAAAATTGTCATCATCACCATACTTCTTCTTTAAGGCACTTCTAAATACATCTTCTAAAATTGCCATTAACGTTACTCTGTCAATTAGCTTATCGTCTTTGAATTCTGAAAAAGATTCAATTAACGCGATATTCTCCATAACTCTTTTTGATTTAAAATTTAATCATAACTTTAGCTTCTACAATATTTTCGTAAGCGATATTCGCTTCTTTCTTAACAGTTACTTTACCTTTCCCTATGGGTTTAGGCTCTCTAACTTTCCATTCTAATTTAATATCATTATCAGTTGCTTCTGTAAGTGTTCCTTCCAATTCATCGGAAGCCATCTTTACTTTAAGCACCCTGTTTAAATTCTTTTTGTACTGTCGTTTGTGAACTAACGGCGATGTTGCTCCAGCAGACATAACTTCTAAAGAAAAGTCCTGTTCCTCCCTATCAAGATTATGCTCAATGGCTCTGCTTATGAACATACAGTCCTCAACCAAAACACCATTGTCTCCATCTATTATTACTTTAATTTGATTATCTCCCTGAATAGTAAAATCTATAAGAAATAAATCTGGCCTTTCAATTAACGCAGCCTCCAATAAGTCTGTAACAGTACTCTTAAACATTTTTTAGTATAAAAAGAGGGGACTTTTCGTCCCCTCATTTACTTTAATTTCGCCTTACAACGGTGCAAATATATAATATTTTATTGATTTTTAAAGGAATATTTCATAAATTTAGATATATCTTACCTGTCGCTTTATGAAAAAAATACTCGTTCCAACCGACTTTTCAACGCAAGCTGAAAATGCTTTAAAAGTAGCAGCTTTGTTGGCAAAGAAACATCATTGCGAAATTTATCTGTTACACATACTTGAAATGCCTATACAGCAGGTAGACCCTTTAAGCTCTTACAACAATTTGCCTGAGGCTGTGTATTTTATGAAATTAGCGCATAAACAATTTGAAGAATTAAAAGCCAAAGCATATTTAAAAGATCTAAAACTACATGAAACTGTAGAATTTCATGAAATTTTTAAGGGTGTTTTCCATGTTTGTAAAAAACATGATATCGACTTGGTTATTATGGGGTCTAACGGCGTAAGCGGTTTAAGAGAAATGCTTATTGGCAGTAACACCGAAAAGGTGGTTCGTACGTCTGAAACACCTGTTTTGGTTGTAAAAAACGAGCACGAAACTTTTAAGATTAATGATTTTGTATTTGCTTCAGATTTTAAAGACGAAAGCAAAGCTACTTTCGAAAAGGCTATTTACTTTGCCAATATATTGAAAGCAAAAATGCATTTACTTATGGTTAATACGCCCAATAAATTTATTACTTCTGCTAAATCGAAAGATAGGATGAAGACATTTGTTGAGGGGTTTGGCTTTTCAAATTATACAATTAACGTTTATAACGACATTAGTATTGAAAAAGGTATTATGAATTTTTCCCAATCCATAAATGCCGACTTGATTGGTATGAGTACGCATGGCAGACAGGGTATTTCTCATTTCTTTAACGGTAGCATTAGCGAAGATTTGGTAAATCATGCCAAACGTCCTGTGATTACTTTTAGAATATAATATTATTATAACAAGCAACAAACTACCATCATTAACACCATTTGCTATTTAACTTAAACTTAGCTATTCACTTTCATACAGCTTCTAATTAATCTAAAAGCATTTGTTATATGGCCTTCCACGGTTTTAATTGAGATATTCATATTTTCTGCTACCTGACTATACTTCATGCCCTTTATTTTATTTTCCTTAAATACATCTCTGCATTTTTTTGGCAATTTATCAATACATTTATCAAGCTTTAAAAGGCGTTCATTTTTCTCATCATTATCTAAATTAATAGCACGCATTAGAGCTGTTTGGTAATAAGACGATAACATTTCATCTTTTTTCTTACTTTTCCTGTAGGTATCTGTTAGTTTGTTATAAGCAATTCTTATTAAATAATTTTTAAGGGAAGTTGTTATGTTTATTTCTTTTCTTTTAGACCATAAGGTTATAAACGTTTCCTGAACAATATCTTCTACTTTTGCTTTATCTGACGTATAGCTGAGGAGGTAAAAACAAAGCAATTCGTAATGATCTGCATATATTTTTTCAAAGGCATGATCATCCCCATTTTTTAAAGCTGCTAATAAAATATTGAAATCCCCCATTTAATAAACAATATTAAAGGTTTTTACTTAATATTAAAAAAAACAAGGGTTTTTTGTTAAAACTCCGTCATTTTCATAAATACAATAAAAGTGAACAATAAAATAGATAGGTTAATCCTCAAATTAATTGAAAATACTATTTCAGATAAAGAGTCTGAAATACTGAAGACCTGGCTTAAGAGCGAAGAAAATTTGGCATATTTTAATGAGTTTATTGAAATAAACTATTTAATAAATTCTAAAAACAAATTTGATCATAAGCCTTCATTGGCAAACATCAAAGCATCTTATGTCAATAACAATGATACGTCTAAAAGCAGTAAGCCAAATAAAATCACCAGGCTATACAAATATGCAGCAGCTGCGTTAGTATTAATTTCTATGGGATATTTCTTTTTAACTAAAAAACATGTAGTTAATGAGAATAACTCAATAGTTAAAAACAACATTAGCATAGGTACAGACAAAGCCACTTTAACTTTAGATGACGGCTCTGAAATTGTACTAGAAAAAGAACAAGAATATATTGGAAATAATGTAAAAAGCAATGGTAAGGAACTTATTTACGATACTAGTCCTATTACAAAAAATCCAAAAACTGCTTATAATTATTTAACAATCCCTAAAGGCGGTCAATATTATGTAAAACTATCTGATGGAACTCAGGTTTGGTTAAATTCAGAATCCAAGCTAAAATATCCTGTTCATTTTGATAAAGAAGAAACCAGAATTGTAGAATTAATTTATGGTGAAGCTTTTTTTGATGTTACCCCTAGCACTAGTAATAATAACACATCCTTTAAAGTACTTTCCAATAAACAAGACATTGAAGTATTAGGAACCGAGTTTAATGTAAGAGCATATAATGATGAAGCATTTAGTTATACTACTCTAGTTGAAGGTAGTGTTGTTGTTGGTAATGCCACAAATAGAGAAACGTTAACGCCTTCAAGACAAGCGGTGCTAAATATTGAATCTAATGAGATACATACTACAGAGGCTGATGTATACAGCATAATAGGCTGGGTAAAAGGAGAGTTTAGATTTAGCAAACAAACCTTAGAAGACATGATGAAAACATTAAGCCGATGGTATGATGTTGATGTCGTTTTTAAAAATTCGGATACGAAAAACTTAGTATTCTCTGGTATTTTAAACAGAAGCAATAAAATAGATGTGCTCTTAAATAAAATTCAGAAAACAGGTGAAGTCAAATTTAGTATAACAAATAAAACTATAACTATAGAATAGGAAAAAGGAATAAAGCTAATACGTACCAGGCAGAAGCTAAATTCCCTTTAAAGTGAACCAATTAAACAATGTCTAACTAATTCAAAACAAATTTATGAAAATTAAACTGACCAATGTCTTTGATTTTTACAGTCAAAGATTTTTTAAAGCTATTATGAGAATTTTTGTTTTCTTATTATGCACAACAGTATTTAGTTTGAGCCCAAAAACTGGGTTTTCTCAAGATGCGCAAATTATCATCAATTCAGACAAGATTATATCTGTTGAGCAAATTTTTGAACTTATTAAAGAACAAACTGACTATAAATTTATTTATAGTTATAATTTAATAAAGAATGCACCACCAATTTCTTTAAAAAAAGGTGTTATAAGGGCAGGAACCTTATTAGAAAAAGGGCTGTCTGCTATTCATTGTACTTATGAATTTACAGATAACACTGTTATTGTTAAAAAGAAAAAAAGAACTGTAATACAGGAAACTATTACCATTAAAGGAAGCGTAAAAAACGATAGTGGTGATTTTTTACCTGGTGTGTCTTTATATGTTACAGGTTTAGACCCATCTACAGGCGATACGGCCAATGCCACTTTTATTAGAGGAACCACGACAGATTTTGATGGTACTTTTTCTCTAGAAGTAGAAGTAGGTTATTTTGTAACAGTAACAGCTCTTGGTTATAAATCTATATATCAAAAAATTACAGCAGACCAAACCACTTACAATTTTACATTACAAACGTCCAATCAATTAGATGAAGTATTAGTTGTAGGTTATGGTACTACAAGAAAAGAAGATTTAACAGGATCTGTAGGATCAGTTAAATCCGAAGAACTTAAACAAATTGTAACGCAAAGTTTTGATCAGGCATTAGTAGGTCAAGTAGCAGGGTTACATATTCAAACTACTGGTGGTGCGCCAGGAGGCTCTAAAACTATTGTAAACATTAGAGGTCTAAGTCAGATTAGTGGTGACAATCAACCATTATATATTGTAGATGGTGTCCCATTTGTAACATCCCCAGTTACTAATGATGGATTTATTAACTCTGTCTCCACAGAAAACCCATTAATAGCTATCGATCCTAGTAATATAGAACGTATAGATATTTTAAAAGATGCATCTTCAACTGCCATATATGGTTCTCGTGCTGCAAATGGGGTTATTATTGTTACCACAAAACGTGGTAAAAAGAATCAAGCACCAAGAATCTCTTATAACGTTAGCACAACCATACAAAATATTGCCAGAAGAAATGATTTGTTAAATGCCGCAGAGCATAGAGAACTCGTAACCAATCTTGCACAGGAATCAAGAGATAATTTCCTTTTTTATAGCTTTACCGACGAGGTTCTTGATGATCCAAATTTTTTCGGCAATGCAGATACTGATTGGCAGGACGTAATTACCAATGAAAATGCAGCTTGGGTTAGACACAACCTTAATATTAGTGGTGGCTCGGAAAACGTAGCTTATAGCCTTTCTTTAGGTACCGCCAGTCAAGATGGTGTTTTTATAGAAAGCAATTTTAAACGCTATACATTAGGTAGCAATGTAGATATTGACGTAACCGACCGTTTAAAGCTAGGTGTTTCGGTTAATTATAATCATTCGGTTAATAGAAGTAAGGATTTTGATAGTTATGAAAATGTATTTAATTACACGCCAGATCAATCTCCTTTTGATGAAAATGGTAATTTTTCTATACAAGACAGGTTCCTCACTTTTGGAAACGATAAACCATTCACACTTTTAGGAGAAGGTAATCAAACCAGAAATAGAGCCGTAAGTCATAATATATTTGGATCTGTATACGGAGAACTTAAATTAGCTGACGGATTAAAATTTAGATCTTCAATAAACGTATCACGTAATGAAAGTAACACGAATAGTTTTAATACCACAGATAGTGAAAGAGTCATACAAAATGCCGCTGATTTTTCCCCTAGACCCGGTGCTATACTTGCGCTTTCTAACGTTGAATCAACAACAACAACATTTACAAATAGATTAAATTATACGAAAACAATTAGTGATATACATCGAATAGATGCCGTCGCTGGTATATCATGGGATGCAAGCAAAAGAAATGGTATTGAAGAGAGTTACAGAGGCTTTCCAGATGATTATATTTTAATAGCTCCCAGCAATGCTGAATTTAATGATTTTCGTAATGATGGATCTATTGAGCAAGGTTTGAATTCTATTTTTGGTAGAGTTAATTACGTATATGATGATCGGTATTTAGCAACGTTCACTATACGTAGAGATGGTTCATCACAATTTGGACCAGGTAATCAATACGGCGTTTTTCCTTCAGGTGCTTTAGCCTGGAATATACATAATGAATCTTTTTTAGAAAACAGCAAGACCATAAACCAACTAAAAGTAAGAACTTCTTTAGGTAAAACAGGTAATGATAACACAGCAAATTTTGCCTATTTAGCCCTTTATAATTCAACTGGTTTTGGAGGCTCCATTTATAATGGCATCGTAGGCTTATTACCAAATGGGGTTCCTAATCTAAATATTCGTTGGGAAGAAACAGATCAATTAGATCTGGCTACAGAGTTCGCTTTATTTAATAATAGATTATATGGTGAAATTGGGTATTACGAAAAAAACACTTCCGGTTTACTTTTAAACGTGCCAATAACATTGCAATCAGGTAGTGCTGTGTTTAATGCTAATGTAGCCGATGTAAGTAATAAAGGTTGGGAGTTCACACTTGGTGGCGACATCTTTAGAAGCAAGGATTTTACATGGTCTTCCTCTTTTAATATTGCTACAGTAAAAAATAATGTTGATAATCTATACAATGCAGATAGCGGAACAGATGCTGTGTCTGAAGGAAACCCTATAGGCACCATATTTGGGTTTAATGTTACAAGAATTGCTCAAGAACAACAAGAAATTGACGATTTAAATGCAGCATCTCCAAGCGGTATATACGACGATTTTTTAACAGCCCCAGGGGATTATATTTTTGAAGACACCAATGGAGATAATGTTTTAAATGATGATGATAGGGTTGCGTTAGGTGGCGGTGGAATTCCAGACTACTTTGGAGGATGGAATAACCAAATAAGGTATAAAAACTGGAGTTGTAATATAAACTGGACCTATGCGCAAGGTATAGAAAGAATATTTACCACAGATAGAACAGGATTTGGTTCTATTGATTTGAGTAAGAATTTCTCTAGAAGAGTATTCGATACCTGGGCTCAAGACAACACGGATGCCTCTCTAGCACGTCTTGGCTCCTTTTCTTATTTTAGAGGAGTAAGCTCGTATGATGTTGTTGATGCCTCATATATTAAGTTAAGATCTGCTTCTATTTCATATAGTCTACCAAAAGATATCATTAGTAAATTAGGACTCTCTAATGTGCAATTTACAGTAACTGGTAATAATTTATTTTCAATCACCAATTATCCAGGTTTAGATCCTGAAGATGTAGGCGTAAACATTCCTACGAATAGTGTTCCAAGCCAAATTGCACTCAATTCCAGTTCTTCTTTAACAAATGATACTGGAATTAACACTCCTAATACAAGAACCTACACCTTTTCCCTTAATATAGGGTTATAATATATTTAATATAAAGATTATAAATATGAAAAAAATAATATATAGTTTTCTACTGGCTCCCCTTATGTTTCTATCAAATTCTTGTGAGCTAGCAAATGATCTAGACGATTTCCAACCATTACTAAGCTTAGACGCATCAAAGACAATAGTCGATGAAAGAAGCGCAGAAAGTGTATTAGCTGGCGTTTATGTAGGGTTATATGGAACAGAACAGAACCAAGGCGCATTAGCATATACGCTGCCTGATTTTTTAAGTGGATATATTGCACAAACAACAGCATTTGATGACCCCATCAATGTTGATTTTGCTACCATGGCTTCACATAATATTAATACTAATAATCCATTTATAACTACTGCATATCAAAGCTTATATAATGTCATTAATAGAGCTAATTGGTTTATTGAAGGTATGGAAAAGATAACCGATACCGATTTCGATAATCCAGAAAGATATGAAGAATTTCTTGCAGAGGCTAAAATAATAAGAGCATTAGGGCATTACTACTTGTTGCGTTCTTATGGCCAGTTTTATGATGTCACATCAACTTATGGAATTGCAGTAAGAACAACACCAGCTAAAAGTGATGAGGCATTTCCAAGAAATACAGTTGCAGAAACTTATACTGCTATTATTTCAGATTTAGACGCGGGTATAGCCAATGCTCCCGATAATAGGTCTAAACAATACGCAAACAAAACATTTGCAAAAGGATTAAAAGCAAAAATACTTTTGTATCAAGGTCAATATACAGAAGCTGCTATGTTAGCTAAAGAGGTTATTGATAGTTCGCCATCAGATTTTTCTTTAACACCTGCTTATTTTGACATTTTTGGAGACCTTACCTCAACAGAGGTATATGAAAGTTCGGAAGTTTTGTTTGGAACAACACCTGCTGGTGATAGCAATAATGCTTTTAATACCCCGGTAAGATTAATTGGTGGTTTTCCTTTAAATCTTACGAGTAAATTACAAGATCAGGCCAGCAGTTCTGTAACAATAGGTGGGCAAACCATAACCATTGATGGAACGCAAAGAGCAAGTGCACTTACTGCCGAGGTCTTTTTTCCTGGTTCTGGAGTTTTTGGAGTTACCAAATATGGCGGGTTTCCTACTGTTGAAATGATCAGGCATATGAGAATGGCAGAAGTTTATTTAATTTATGCAGAGGCAGATGCTAGAGCAAATAGTACAGTTACTCCAGAAGCATTAGCTGCTTTAAACGCCATTAGAGCAAGAGCAGGTGCAACGATTGGAGGAGATGGTTTTGTTGAATACCCAGCAAGTATAACTTTAGATGAATTTCTAACTGCTGTACGTTTAGAAAAAGCGGTTGAGTTATTTTCTGAAGGCGGGCAGTCTTGGTTCGATCTAGTTAGATATGCTTTTGTAGATGGTGGTTTTAATGCTGGCTTTAAAGTTGAAGATGAAGTTGCAGTAGCAACGAATCCAGACAAATTTATTTTCCCAATACCATTTGCTTCCATTCAAGTAAGTAATGGTAATGTAGAACAAAACCCTGGTTATTAGCAATTAAGTACACCCCAGTTTTTGATATGCAATACAAGTCTA
This sequence comes from Flavivirga eckloniae, assembly GCF_002886045.1. Lineage (NCBI taxonomy): Bacteria > Pseudomonadati > Bacteroidota > Flavobacteriia > Flavobacteriales > Flavobacteriaceae > Flavivirga > Flavivirga eckloniae. Next base: position 2,326,690 of record NZ_CP025791.1, read on the forward strand.
AAACTGGGGTTTTATTTCATCGCAAAAAGATTGTATACTTTTTTTAAAAACCCCAAACGCTTAAATTAAAAATCAATTATGAAACACACAATTTGGTTAATAGCCATTGTATTATTTACATCTTGCAATAAACAAGCTCCTAAAGATTATGTAACCCTTTCGGGAACATTCAAAAACATAGATTTTGATAAACTTATTTTACGAAAGTACACATCTAAAGGTGATTCTATAACAACAATCAATTTTAATCCTGACGGCACATTTTCAGACACATTAAAACTAGAAGAAGGCGAGTATTTTTTTTCACAACAAGGAAAAGATCCTTTGGCAATACTTCTATATTTAAAAAATGGAGACGACATCACTATTAATTATGATGTTAAAGGAAATGAATCTGCAATATTTGAAGGAACAGGTATTCAAGGTTCTATATATATGGAAGCACGAAGAAAAAAAGTAAAAGAGTTGATACCTGATGAAGAAAAGTTTATTGCTACCGATTCAATTACCTTCTATAAAAAAATAGAAGGTTTAAAAAATGAGATAAGAAAATTAGTAGATGAGAATAAAAATTTAGGAACTGCATTTATTGAGCTTCAGGAAGAATTTATTGAATTTACTGAAGGCACAATGGTTTATTTGTATAATATGAATAAAGCAAAAAATGATTTAATAGGGAAGCCAGCACCAAATTTTGTTAATTATGAAAATCATGCTGGAGGCCTTACATCTTTAGAGGATTTAAAGGGTAAATATGTATATATAGATTTATGGGCAACCTGGTGTGGACCGTGTAAAAAAGAGTTCCCCGCCTTAAAAGAACTAGAGAAGTCATACCATGGCAAGAACATCCAATTTGTAGGTATCTCAGTAGATGGGCCTTCTAATTATGATCCGTGGAGAGCTCTGGTTACAGAAGAAGAATTAACAGGGATCCAATTGTTAGCACCAGAAAATCATACAATATATCCAGACTATGCAATTCAAGCCATTCCCAGATTTATTATACTAGATCCTCAAGGAAATGTAGTAGACCCGGACGCTCCTAGACCTTCCAGCAATGAAATAAAACCATTATTAGATAAACTATTAAAATAATTAGTACCATGGCTTTTTAATCAAAAAGAATTCCTCCAGATTTTGGTTCGAAGAAAGTTTATATCAAGAAATTCTTTATTGAAATGAATACTTTTTGAGTTAGTCGGATAGTTAAGGCTGTTTTTAAAGAAACCCCCATTTGCTTTTTAAACAGCCACTATCATGTCTCACTAATTAATTGCCTTATTTAAACCTTTAAAAATTGTTCTAAAAAAGAGAACTAATATTAAATAAAACCCCATAAAATGAAAAAAGTCTTATTATACGTATTGATTTCCATTATTGTTTTTACCTCCTGCAAAGCAGAAAAAAAAGAATTAACGCCACTTACTTTGGGTGATTTTGAAATCTCTACAGATAAGATCACCCATAATGAACCATTTACAATTACATACCATGGGGACGATCCAGAAATGGAAAGTTTTTACCATCAATTAAAAGATTATAACGCTTATGCCTACGATATCAATTTTACAAATAAAAAAGCTGTACTAACAATTCCAGATTCTATTTCAGCAATAGCCTTTACATTTAAGGTAAACGGTGAGTTTGACAGTAATGAAGGAAAAGGATATCTTCTAAAAGTACATGATATTAATGGCAATACGGTATCAGGAAACAATAGTACCATTGCAAATTACCCATTGACTCATGGATATAGTTATGGTCTAATAGGAAGTGGCTCGCAATTAATTGAAGCTTTGGAAAAGGACTTCGAAGCATTTCCAGAGTTTAAAAAGAAAAATGAATTGAGTTACCTATACATACTTAGGACTTACGACCAGGCTAAAATGAAAATAGCCGCGGAGGAAAAAATAAAGGAGTTAGAAGCTAAAGAAGATCTAGATGAAAATGACTACTCAATATTATTACAAACCTATGAATTAATTGGAAAACCAAAGCTTGCAGATTCTATAAAAAAAATGGTGATCCGTAAGTTTCCTGATGGTAAAATTAAAATAGAGAATCTAACCTCCGAATTTTATAATACTCAAGATGTCGTAAAAAAAGAACAACTATTTAAACAAATACAGGCTAAAACAAACGGAGGTTTCAATTTTGGAATCAGTGCATTAGCTATCGCGTACTATGAAGCTGGAAATATGGATGCTTTTCACACGTATGTGGATCTCATAGAATCTCCATTTGAAAAAGCGTCATTTTTTAACACTATTGTAAACCAAGCACTGAGCGCAGGAAAAAATGTGGATGGCTTTATTTCTAATATCGCCAAACAGTCTGTAGAGTTAACAAAAGGAGGCATGTTATCTTCTGGTTATCAAAAACAACTTTCTCTTACCGAAAATGAGAATGAAGAGAAATTTAACCAAAAACACGATGCGTTTTTGGAGACTTATATAAACATCTCATTAAAACAGGGAAATCTAAAAGAAGCGATAAAACATCAAGAATTATTAATCAGAGATGGGTACAACCTATATCTAAACGATAAGTATATTGAGTATTTAATGGCTGATAATCAATTTAAATTAGTAACAGACAAGGCTCCAGAATTCTTAACCAAAGGAACAGGTACCGATCAGATGCTTGTGGCATTTAAAAAAGCATATAAGCATGTTAACCCTAACGGAAACCTTAAAGAGGCTGTTGCCAACATAGAAAACAAATATGCTGAAAAAGAATTAGAATATCTTAAAAAAACCATGTTAAATGAAGACGCTCCCGATTTTACTTTAAAAAATCTTGATGGCAAAGAAGTAACAATGGCTTCATTAAAAGGAAAAACAGTTATTCTGGATTTTTGGGCTACATGGTGCGGTCCTTGTAAAGCATCGTTTCCGGGCATGCAAAAGTTAATAGAAAAATACAAAGATAATGAAAACATCGTTTTTGTATTTATAAACACACTGGATAGTGGCTTTAAAACTTATGAAGACAGGGTAAAAACAGTGACAAATTATATGGTAAAAAAGAAGTTCAATTTTAATAATCTTTTTGATACTATGGATGAAGACACTAAGAGTTTTGATCTAGCTTCAAAATATAATATAAACAGCATCCCTACTAAAATTGTTATTGCTCCCAATGGAAAAGTAAAATTCAAATCCCTTGGTGGTGGCGCTGGACAAGATAATGCGTTGATTACAAAAATGGATTTAATGATTCGCTTGGCAAACCCTTAAAGGCATGTAAAAATACTTCTTAGGAAAACACAGATATACTACTCTAACACAAGAGGTGGTCTCAAAAGCATAAAAACCCATACGTTATTACGAACTGAATTTTAGCGAGATTCGAGAATCTTTATATAAAGCCGTTTTAGCTTAGATTTCTCGATATGGTGACTTTTGAGGCTTCCTCTTTTTAATAGTTATTCATTTAAAAACATCCGAAAACAAAGACATAAAATATCTTTAAATGCTATTTTTTTACTATAAGTACGTTTTCTGGAGATTCAAAACCAAGGCGAAAATCTTCATTACAAGCTTCGAAGTTTAAAACTGTAACTTTAAACTTTTCTGCTTCTAATCTATCTACCAAACCATTAACAGAGTAAACCCTAACGTGATCTTCTTGCCCAAAATGTTTTTTTCTCATTTCAGAAGACGTTATGTTTGAATCTTCATATATCTCACCATCCTTAAAAGGTGTTTGTATAAAAATCCTTCCCTCTGGCTTTAAAACCCTATAAAGTTCAGAAATTGCCTTTTGGTCATCTATTATATGCTCTAACACATGATAACAAATAATAAAATCAAATTTATCGTCTCCTACTGCTATGCCTGTTATATCAAATTTTTCATCACCCAGAAAATCCCCATCATAAACAGAACTGATATAATTTAGATGTTTCATTTTTTTAAATTTGCGATACAAGCATCTTGAAGGAGAAAAATGCAATACCTCGCCCTTAATATTTGCGTCTTTTAACAAATCCCAAAGCCGTCTAGACTTAGGCAAACTACCACAAGAAGGACATAATTCCCCTCCATAAACTCCCCCAACAAATGACCTTAATTTTTTACCACAAATATTGCACTGATGTCTAGTTCCAATATAAAACAACGCATAAAATTGACGAAAAAACAACTCGTTTTTAAACAAAAAACTTTTAGGGATAATAGTTCTTGCAATTCTTTTTATATAATTATACATATATACTTTAAAAAGTGTGCTTAACTAAAAACAAATGTAATTTTTTTATTCATAACAACTATATGGCTTTACAGAAATTACATATGCAAATGTATTTCTTTAATTTTTTCTATTCCCTATAGAAAGCTTTAAGAGATTGGTGCAAAAGCTCAAATCATTTTCCTAACATCACAAATAGTAAGTAAAACTAGTCCTAATCAATTATTTGTTATACCCTACCCTTGATATATTGAAAAACACCTCTTAGGAAAACACAGATATACTACTCTAATACATGTTTAACATCTGAAAAACAAACACATAAAATATTTTATTATTTAACACACCTCTGAGAGCAATAATCTACTAAACGGTATATGGTGTAAAAAAACTATCTGCCTAGTGTTTTATTTTTATTATTCCCATTTTCATTTAAAGGAGGAATCGGTGAATAACCAAATAGAACAATATCATAATCTGAGTAATTAAAATAATATTGTATAAAGGACGGCCTTTTTTTACTGAAGAGACCATTTTCATCAAGCCCTTCTATTATCGAAATATTATTTGAACTACTTATTTTATCTTCTCCGTAAAGACAAAACAAGTACTTATCACTTTTGTTATGATATTTAATTTCATATCCTGAGTCTAATAAATCAGGATACTCTTCTAACACATAATAATTTTCAGTAACCCAATTAATCATGTCCTTAAAATTATCTGAATCGCATAAGTCTTTATTTTCAAATTGACTTACGTAGTTAAATACTGGAATAGATAATGCATTTGATAACTCCTCAACTTTAGGATTATCAAAATTCTTTCTATAAATATTATATTTGTAATACACATGTATACTTAGAAACAATAGTATTATTAGAGGAATTAATCTTTTAAAATTTATATTCATTCTTTATCTATATTTATCAAACCATTTTGCCGCATAATTATAATCTTCAGTACTGTTAAAATCTACTCTTAAAACAGGAAAATCAGCTCCCATAATTTGGTTAGAAAGATAGAAAAATTGCCCTTTAATTGTTCCTCCATTGTTACCCGCATTTAAGACTCATCCTTCTCTCCTATGAGTGTTAAAATAACCAAATGTACTTATATGAGTATGATTTGCTCTTGACAAATATGCATTATAAGAAAGTTCTTTTCCATCTAATACCAAAGTTCCTTTAATTTTTTGATCATGACCTCTTAATATCCTCTTGATAGTGTTATTTCTTAACAAAAAACCATTATTAAAAATAGTCCACACTTACTCCATCAAAACTAATACATTGAAACTAAGAACAGCTAAGGTTCATCCTTACAATTAATAAGGATTTCTCTTATTTTTTCACAAGGTCTTGCATAAACTTTTCATTTTCTCGCCCAAAATAATTCTACTCCATAAAAAAATCCCAATCAAATTAATGATCAGGATCTACAATTCTGTTGGCCTACTAGGGCTTACTTCGACTCCGCTCAGCATAAACTTCTCGCCCCAGAGTAATTTCATTTCAAAAAAAATCCCAACCAAATTAATGATCGGGATTACAATTCTGTTGGCCTACTAGGGCTTACTTCGACTCCGCTCAGCATAAACTTCTCGCCCCAGAGTAATTTCATTTCAAAAAAAATCCCAACCAAATTAATGATCGGGATTACAATTCTGTTGGCCTACTAGGGCTTACTTCGACTCCGCTCAGCATAAACTTCTCGCCCCAGAGTAATTTCATTTCAAAAAAAATCCCAACCAAATTAATGATCGGGATTACAATTCTGTTGGCCTACTAGGGCTCGAACCTAGACTCTTCTGGACCAAAACCAGACGTGTTGCCAGTTACACCATAGGCCAATGTGCAATTGAGGGTGCAAATTTAGTACAAAGTTTTATTTGTACAAGTATTTTTTAAAAATAATTTTCATTACTTAACGTTTCCTTAAAAAGCTAAGGAATAACATATTTATTATTAAATTCGCCATAGCAAATAAATTTATTGATATACATGGCACATTTCGACTTTAAAAAATGGAACACTATTTTAGGTTGGCTCTCTTTTTTAATAGCCCTAATCACCTACACTTTAACAGTTGAACCTACCGTTAGCTTCTGGGATGCAGGCGAGTACATTTTAACATCTTCTAAGTTACAAGTTGGTCACCCACCGGGAGCTCCTTTATTTCAAATGTTTGGTGCCTTTTTCTCCATTTTTGCTCTAGAGCCCTCGCAAATTGGTTGGGTCATGAATATGATGAGTGCCGTATCCAGCGCATTTACTATTTTGTTTATGTTTTGGACAATTACCTTATTGTTGAAAAAACTTGTTGGCAATAACGAAGATCTTAACAAAAACCAATCTATCACCATTCTTGGAAGTGGCTTAGTTGGTAGTTTAGCTTTTACATTTACAGATTCTTTTTGGTTTAATGCTGTTGAAACCGAAGTATATGCTATGGCTACGCTAATTATGGCTATTCTTTTCTGGTTAGGTTTACGTTGGGAACAAGACATGGACAAACCTCGTGGTAATCGTTGGCTTATTTTAATTGCCTTTGTTATCGGACTGTCTTTTGGAGTTCACTTTATGGGACTGCTTACCATTCCTGCTATTGGTCTTGTATATTATTTTAAAAACTATAAAACCATTACAATTAAAAACTTCATCATTGCTAATGCAGTTTCGGTAGCGGTTTTATTATTCATTTTTAAACTTTTAGCGCCTAATATTCTTAAAATATTTAGTTCTTTCGAAATCTTTTTCGTGAATACTGTTGGACTGCCATTTAATTCGGGTTCCATAATTGCAGGGATCTTATTAGTGGGGGTTATTTATTATGCTTTACGCTATACCAGACAAAAAAACTTTGTTCATTTAAATACAGGTATTCTATGTATAGCATTTGTTATTGTAGGGTTTTCTACTTGGTTAATGCTTCCTATTCGCGCTAATGCCAATGTTGTAATTAACGAAAATAACCCGTCGAGTGCCAGAGAACTACTAGCTTATTACAACTTAGAACAATATCCTGAGACTCATTTGTTTTATGGTCCTCAGTTTACAGATCAATACGCTTATCTTGATGAAAACAATCCTTACGTAGATGATAAGCCAAAATATGAAAAAGACGAAGCCAAAGGCAAATATGTCATAGTAAACGATTATAAAAACGCTAAGCAAAATTACAATTCAAAACACGCTTCCATTCTTCCGCGTATGTGGAGTTCTGAACACGCCGAAAATTATATGATGTTTTCCGGATTTTTAAACTTTAAGTTAAAACCGGAATATCAAATGGAAAACAAATTGAGAACGGCTATTTCAAATTTTAAAAATGATGTCGTTCAAGGCAATGTAGATTATGAGGATTATCATTCCTTCTTAAAACAATTCCAGCAATATATTGATGTTGAGAAACCATCATTAATGCATAATATAGCATACATGTTCGAGTATCAACTTGGTTATATGTATTGGCGTTATTTTATGTGGAATTTCTCGGGTAGACAAGACGATATACAAGGACGCTATGATAATCATGGAAACTGGATAACTGGTATAAAGTTTATAGACGAAATCCTATTAGGTTTTTCGCAAGATAATTTACCGGGGGATGTTAAGAATAACAAAGCCAGAAACACATATTATCTTTTGCCATTTCTTTTAGGGCTTTTTGGCTTTTTCTTTTTATTCAATAAAGACAAAAAACTGTTCTGGACTATGCTTGTTTTTTTCCTTTTTACAGGAATTGCCATCCAGGTGTATACCAATGTACGTCCATTTGAGCCTCGTGAACGCGACTACTCTGTGGTTGGGTCTTTTTATGTATTTGCTGTTTGGATTGGTTTTGGCGTATATGCCATTTTCGATGTCTTAAAAAAATACGTACCGGAAAAATTAGCTGCACCTATTATCGCAGCAGCTTGCTTAATACTTGTTCCAAGTATTTTAGCTGCCAATAACTGGGACGATCATGACAGGTCTGGCAAATATACTGCAAATGCTATGGCCAAAAAGTATCTGGATTCTTGTGCAGAAAATGGTATTTTATTTACCATTGGCGACAATGACACATTCGCGCTTTGGTACGCTCAAGAAATTGAAGGCTATAGAACCGATGTACGCGTTGTAAATACAAGTTTATTCCAAACAGACTGGTATATAGACCAAATGAAGCGTAAAGCTTATGATAGCGATCCTATACCATCGCAACTTACGCACAACGATTATAAATTAGGAACAAACGATTATGTTAGAATCGTAAAAATGGCAAATGATACTATAGGGATAAAATCTGCGCTAAATTTTATAACAAGCGAGAGCCCTAAAACCAGATTTAAATATTATTTGCAGAATTATACCGATGCAGACATCAGTCAATATCCTAGTCAAGAACTCAACGGAAGATATCTTCCGTCAAATTATTTACGAATTCCCGTTAACAAAGAAAATGCATTACGTTCTGGAATAGTAAAACCAGAAGATGCCGATAAAATAGTATCTCATATCGATATAAACATCAAGGGAGGTGCACTTTATAAAAACAGATTACTTATGCTAGACATTGTTGCTAATAACGACTGGAAACGCCCTATATATTTTACAGGCGGTAGTTTTGGCGACGATGATTATATCTGGATGAAAGATTACCTGCAACTTGATGGTATGTGCTACAAGTTAGTTCCTATAAGTACACCCATTAATAGAGCAAATCCTTTTGATATGGGACGTGTGGATACAGATCTTATGTACGAAAAGGTTAAAAAATGGGATTGGGGAAATAGTGGTAGTCCGGATATTTACCACGATGTGGAAACTCGCAAAAACTCAATAACTTACAGAGGTAATTTAGCTCGATTAATTGAAAATTTAATTAATGAGGATAAATTGGATAAAGCCGAAGAGATAGCAGATATTGCTATGGCTAATATGCCTGTGGAACATTTTGGTTACTATACGCTTTTAGAGCCTTACATTGGCGCCTATTACGAAGTAGGAAATAAAGAAAAGGCTCAACAGTTATTTAAGGATGTAGCAAAAAAATATCAGGAAAACTTAAGTTATTACAGTAGCTTAAAAACATATAATCAAGAACGTTTATTTGAAGATATTTATACGGACATTCAACGCTATAAAGGATTGGTAGATGTTTTAATAAAATATGATATTGAGTTTGCTGAAGCCGAAGGTGATATATTTAACAATTACCTAAGAGCCTTTAAACATTTTTATGGCGATGAGCCGGAGGTAGAAGAGCCTGTTCAAAAAGTTGATAAAGATGTCCCTACAACAGATAGTACCCCGAATTAACCTTCTTCTATGGATGCCTTTATTCCAGTAAAAACACCTTTGCTTTTAAAGAAAGTATTCCCAAATTATATTTGGAATATGGTTTCTAACAGCAAAGAGATATACCTAACATTTGATGACGGTCCAACACCTGAGATCACTAATTGGGTATTGGATACACTAAAAGAATACAAGGCAAAAGCTACCTTTTTTTGTATTGGTAATAATATAGAAAAGCATCCAGATATATTTCTTGATATTCTAGCTGCAGGACATAGTATTGGCAACCACACCTATAATCATCTTAAAGGTTGGAAAACAAAAACAGCCGATTATTTAAAAAATGTTTCTAAAACTCAGGACGTTATTGAACGTAAAATCCCGAACTCAGAATTTGGGATTAAGAATTTGTTTCGTCCACCTTACGGACAGATAACCCCTAAGCAAGGGAAAAAGTTAATAGGGTTAGACTACAAAATAATTATGTGGGATGTGCTATCGTTCGATTGGAATAAAAAAATCAGCAAAGAAGCTTGTTTAAACAACATTACAGGCAAAACAACCAATGGTAGTATTATTGTATTTCACGATAGCGTAAAAGCATCAAAAAACATGCAATACGCTTTACCAAAAGTGCTAAAGCATTTTAGTATGTTAGGCTATAGTTTTAAAGCTATATAGATAGATACGAATACTATTTACTAATAAATAATGTTTACTAATTAACAAATAACCTGTTGTTGGGTCGAGCGCTATCGAAATCTATTAAATTTGAAGTTATTTAAAATACACTATATATCTAGGCCCACCATGACTAAGGATGTACCACATATAAATATTTAGTGCGTGCCGCTATTTAAAGCTTATTTTGAAAAAGGCCCTACCTTATACTGAAACAAGTTCAGCACATATCGCAGGAATTTATGAGTATTGCTGAATAATACCTATAAGGGTATTGGCGTCCTGCTCTCCGCTTTGGCGCCATTTCATCTCCCCGTCTTTATAGATAATAAGAGTTGGTAAAGTTTTCACTCTTAAGGCTTCAGCAAGTTCTTCGTTCTTTTCAACATCAATCTTTATAACTTTAGCTTTGTCTCCTAGTGCAGCGGCTACATCCCTTAATACAAGGTGCATTGCTGTTGATTGATCATTCCATTCTGTATAAAAATCCAACAGAACAGGAATTTCAACATCTATAAGTTCACCAAATTTTGACATATTTCAGTAGTTTTTAGTCAAATCTTCTTATACAAATATAGCATTTCTTAATAACTATGCATTATCTGAGCCCTTTTTAAGTTCTATAACTGTTATTTCTGGCCATATTCCAACACGTCCTGGAAACGCTAAATATCCAAAACCTCTATTTACATTTATATACTGCCCCAGTTCTTCATAAATGCCAGCCCAGTACTTATAACGCCATTTTACAGGACTCCATTTAAACCAACCGGGTATTTCAATACCAAACTGCATACCATGGGTATGACCGCTTAGTGTTAAGTGGTAGTGGTAATCGTCTTGAATCACCTTTTTTTCCCAATGCGACGGATCGTGACTCATTAAAATTTTAAAATCATCTTTATCTATAACACTGGAAGCCTTTTTTAAATCGCCTGCCGTTTTAAATCCTCCAGCGCCCCAGTTTTCTACTCCCACCAAGGCTATACGTTCGCCCTCTTTCTCTAAATATCTACTTTCATTTAGCAATACGTCGAACCCTATGTCTTTTTGCAGTACTTTTAAATCTTCTAAATTTTGCTTTTTAACTTCTTCAGATTCCCATGCCACATAATCGCCATAATCATGATTTCCCAATACAGAGTACATACCGTCTTTTGCCTTTAGCTTACCAAAAACATCTTTATATGGCACTAGTTCTTCTGCTCTATTATTTACGATATCACCCGTAAATAATATCACATCACTTTGCTGTTCGTTTATTAAATCGACCGCATACTTTACCTTTTCCACATTGTCGAAACTCCCAGAATGGATATCACTAATTTGAGTTAGCTTATACCCATCGAAAGCTTTAGGCAAATCATCAAAATGCAGGGTATATTTTAATACTTTGTAATTGTATTTTCCTCTAAAAACACCATATAAAATTGAAGCAAAAGGAAGTGCTGCCAAACCCAATGCTATCTGCGAAATAAACTTACGTCTACCCCCTAAAGTAGTTCCTCCTTCTATAGATGTTCTTACATCGTTTTCTAAACCATAAGAAAAAAACCTAAATATATCTTCTCCTAATAAAGTAACGGCAATAAAAATTTTAGGAACATAAAATAAAACTAACAAAATTAATGCTAACGAAAACTGGAATTGAATTCCGTTGGATCTGTCGAAAGTAAAAATTTGGTAGAAAAAATTTCCTAAAACAACTAATGAAAGAAAAGTGAAAATATATGTTACAATCTGACTCTTAAAAGTTACTTTAAAAGCTTGAAATGTATAAAAATCTAAAATCAATAAGATTAAGATAAATAGTATCAAACGAAGCATATTTCTTTTTTATCAAAGATAACGGTATTCTAATTTAATACTTCTCTTGCTCTTTTAATTTAACTAATCGTTAAGAGTTTCGTTAATTTTAATTATTTGTAGTTTTTCATTGTTTGCTGAAACCAGCAAAGCTTTTTCCTTAGCCGATGAACCCAATTGAATCACTTTTATATCCTTTACATCTCCTCCAATATATAATCCGCTTTGGTTAGAATCTATTGGAGCAAACCCTCCCGTTCCATCACCCAACAATACAAGCCCTAAGCTTGCATCATTTCTGGGGGTTTCTACCTCAGAGCTGTATAGGTTTCCAGCTATTATAATATCCTGATTGCCATCTGAATTTAAATCGTTGACCACAATACCATTTACAGACGACAACTGTGTTAATGGGGCTAATGATGTTATGTCCCATTTTTTATTTCTATTATTTTGAATATAGCTACTCGAAAAATTGGTAGCCTTTAAATGAATGGCTTCTTTTAAGTTTTGCTCTCCATAAATATCCGACAAACTAGCAACAGCAAAAGAGCTATAATCTTTATATTTTAATTCAATAAGCGGAATTTGTTCGGCGGAACATTGCCTTCCTCTTAGTGGATATCGTTCCCCTTCTTGATGATAACTAAATACAATATCTAAACTTTTATTATTATCAAAATCTGCCGAATACAGTTCAAAAGGTTCTTCCTTGGTTGTCTGGTATTTGTAATTATCTCCCAGGTTACCTGCGACATAATCAATATCGCCATCGTTATCGAAATCCCCTTCGGCTAAACTATACCACCAACCGGTATCTCCCTCTAATCCAAAATCATTAGTGCGTTCTTTGAACGATGTTTGCTTGTTTTCAAAAAACCTAACCGGCATCCATTCTCCAGTTATAACGATATCATCATTACCATCTGCATTAAAATCAGACCAAAGCATATCTGTAACCATTCCAGCGTACTTCAACTCTGGCGCCAACTGCTCTGTTATATCAACAAACTTTGGAAAACCGTTTTTAACGCCTTCGTTTTTTAAAATATAACTCCTTCCCGGTAGCGGGTACTTTCCAGGAACTAGTCTGCCTCCAACAAATAAATCCAGATCGCCGTCTTTATCATAATCGCAAGCCTTAACGCAACCACTACTAGTATACATTTTCGGTAAGCTTTCTTGTGTTTTAATATAATTGCCTTCGCCGTCGTTTATGTACAAACGATCTTGCAACAATTCAGGACGTCTTAAAAATTCGTTACCTCCGCTAACAACATATAAATCTTTATCGCCATCGCCATCTGCATCAAAAAATAAAGCTCCCATGTCTTCAGACAAATTATCATCTTTCCAAGGGCCTTCTTTTTCTATAAAGGTATAATCTTTCGTTTGAACATAAAGTACACCGCTGCTTTTATGAGCATTACCAACATAAAAGTCTTCCAAACCATCCCTGTTGCAATCATCAACAGCAATTCTTGTTCCTAATTTTGATGTTTGATGAGGTAACAGAGGTTCAAAATGAAAATCTCTATAGCTATTTTCCTCATGCTTAAAAGACACTTTAGTTTGGTCTGTGATATTTTGAAAGTATCGTTGTATTGTATTTGTTTTCAGGTTTATTTTTGTTGCATCTGCATAACTACATTCTATAAATTGATTTGCCGCAATATCTTTTAGTTGTTGCTTGCTACCATCTGGCCAGTTAACAAGTACACTATCTACTTTTGTATTTGTATCAAGCCCGAAATGGACTGTTGGGTCTACAGAAGACTGAAAACCTCTGGTAAGGGTTAATTGCTGATGCTGTTCTTCTTCGTTATAATAAATAGACACTTTTGTTCCAAGACCTATTCTGTTCTTTTCGGTTCCACTTAACCTCAACTTTAAATAATGTTTATCGCCTGTATCCGAGTTGTTCCTATAAATGCTGGCCTCACTATCAGTGTTATTTATAATTACATCCAAGTCCCCGTCATTATCCAAATCGGCATAAGCTGCACCGTGGGAAAACCCTTTTAAGTTTAGCCCCCATGCTTCGCTTTTTTCATCAAAAGTTAAATCCCTATTGTTTTTAAACACTCTATTTTCAACAGGCTCAGAAGGCATATCTTCATAAATGTGTCCGGTAAAATCTTTACGGCTTTTAATTTCCTTTTTTAATTTGTTATAGAAATCCCTGTTATTTACTTCTTTTTTAATACCATTGGTTATAAATATATCTTTCCAACCATCATTATCCAAATCAACCAACAATGGCGACCAACTCCAATCTGTTGTAGCTATTCCAGCTATTCTAGACGTATTACTAAACTTTAATTGATTGTTATTATCTAAGCCTCTATTAAGTTGCAAAGCATTGTACATATACTGATAATGAAAACCGCTTTCTACGGTGCTCCAAAATGTCTCTGCATTCATACTAGCCATATTTTCTTTGGCTCTTCGGTTATTTTCAGGAGTCATATCTACTTGAAGTAAATCAAATAACCCATCGTTATTATAATCGGCCACATCACAGCCCATACCAAATAAAGCGGTTTGAAAAGTCGTTTCCTTTATCGATTCTTTAAACGTGCCATTACCTTGATTTAAGAAAAATCTATCGGGTGTATTAAAATCGTTAGACACATAAATATCATCATAACCATTACCATCATAATCTGCTACGCTTACACCTAAACTTAAGCCATAATTGGCTATTCCTATTTCTTGAGATACCTCAGTGAATTTCCCATGACCCTCATTTCGATATAAATGATCACTTTCTTCATATTCTAAGTTTTTCATTCTACTTAGATAATACGCATTTCCGCTAGATAAAGGTGCGTTGGGGTAATTTGCTACAAATAGATCTAAATCACCATCTAAATCATAATCTAAAAAGACCGATTGGATGGAACATCCGTTATCATCTATACCATATTGTTCTGCACTTTCTGTAAATGTTAGGTCTTTGTTATTTATATATAAAAGGTTTCTTTTCTCGTTACCATTTCCTGAAACATTTACATAAATATCGAGCCAACCATCATTATTTATATCATTTATGGCTACTCCAGTGTGCCATTTTGAACTTTTAATTCCTGAAGTTTTAGTAACATCGTCAAAAACCATATCTCCTTTATTGATATATAGTTTATTAGGAACCATATTACCAGTAAAAAAGACATCTACTAAGCCATCGTTATTAAAATCTCCTGTTGCTACACCACCACCAAGATACATGTAAGGGTAGATGTAGTAATTTAAACTATCGGTTTCTGTAATTTTATTGTTGAAGGTAATTTGGGTATCTTTTGGAGTAAGTAATGTAAACAAATGCTTGGGTTGCTCTTGTTTTCTACATGAAATAAAAAGACAAATAAAAATTAATATCGTTGATATTTTTTTCATGAAAATGATTCTTTACCTCTATAATGTTTCTCGAAAATTTATTAAATATTGAAAAAGGCTGCTTAAAAATGTCATTATGAACAAAATGAACTTACCTGCGGCAGGCAGGAAAACTCTTTAAATTTGTAATATTTTGATTTACAAAACAATAAAATTCTTTGTTATGTTCTGAACGGCAAAATATATTGCTTTTTAAACAGCCTCTTTGCTAACTAAATTAACTCGAACTAAATAAAACTCATAAATATTTCAAATCTTAATTACCCAAATTAGGGTTAATATCTAATTCTTGAGATGGAATTGGATAATCTATCTGGCCTGCATAAGATAAACCTGCATCGGTAATTTTAGAAAGGTCATCCCAACGTTTTAAATCTCCCCATCTGTGACCTTCAAAAATTAGCTCAATACGTCTATCTTTCTTTATTTGATCACGTAATGCACTTTGGTCTGAAGCACTAATACCTGTCATATCCAAACCTGCACGAGTACGTATCCTTTCAAGCTCGGCATACGCTTCTGGTAATTTGTTTTGCTCCACTAAAGCCTCCGCTTTATTAAGTATGACTTCGGCATATCTAATAACCGGAATATTAATAGCCACGCCTTCTCTAAATCCATCTCCACCTCCCCAAAGGTTATCATCGTTAGAGATAAATTTTCTCATTTGGTATACCTCGTCATTTAAAATATTCGATCTAAAATCTGGATGGGTATCGGTATCTGGGAACGTTCTTAACTCCCCTAATGTTTCTGAATATAATTCATCCTGAAATGGAATTAATATAGAAGCTTGTCTTCTAATATCTCCGGTTTCAAATATATCAACGATATCATAGGTACCTTTACGTCTTGGGTGCATATAATCGCCCCACGCTAGCCTTGGGAATATGTGCATTAATATGGATTGTTCTGTAGCATGCGCATTCCATAAACCGCCAAGTCCCGATACTAATTGTGTTTCGAATATGGATTCTGAACTGTTTTCCATTCTTCCATCAAACATTTTTACATAATCTTCGCTAGAGACCAAGCTGTAACCTAAACCTTCAACCGAACTTGCAGCACTTTCGGCACCAGCGTAATCTTCAGTCCAAAGTCTTACTCTAGATAAAAGCCCAAAAGCAGCTCCTCTTGTTGCTCTTCCTAGGTCATCTGCACTGTAAGTGGTTGGCAATAACGACGACGCTTCAACTAAATCTGCATCGATTTGCGCCCAAACCTCGCTAGCTGGAGACTTTGTAATGTTATTAATCTCATCTGGTGACAATAATGATATAACTAGTGGTACATCACCATAGGCACTCACCAAATTATAATAATACAATGCTCTTAAAAACAAAGCTTCTCCTCTGAGTTGATCTTCAGATTCATTAGAGAAATCCTGAACTTTATCAAGGTTTTCCAACACAAAATTTGCTCTTGCAATGCCCTTGTAACAACTGTTCCATCTACGTACGATAAAGGTATTACTACCTTCCCAGTTAAAATTATGTATGTTCACAACATGAGGTCCCCAGCTTCCATCTCCCCAATCATTTTCAATATTATCAGTTGGTGCTTCTCCAAGTATCATGAAACCCCAATTATACATACCATAATGAGTTAATGGGTCGTAAATTGAAGTCACTGCTTCTTTTGCCTGGCTTTCAAACTGCATAAAGCTTTCAGAATTTAGGCCATTTTTGTCAACCTTTTCGATAAAGTCATCCTGACATGAGATTACTAAAAAAGGAACTGCAATTAATATATATAGTACTTTTTTCATAATTAAATATTTTTTTATTCTTATTATAAAGAAATGTTAACCCCGAAAGTGAACATACGAGCTAAGGGATATACAAAATGATCAAGTCCAGACGCCAAATTGGTAGCGTTTCCAGCTGTATTGCCTATTGCATTTCCTACTTCCGGATCTACCCCCGAGTATTTAGTAAATGTAAAAGGGTTTTGTACACTTGTGTATATTCGAAGGTTGTTAATATGAATCTTTTCCAATACACTTGAAGGCAACGTGTAACCTAACTGAATAAGTCTAACACGCATAAACGAACCGTTTTCAACAAAATAACTGGATGATCTTCTGTTATTATTAGGATCTGTTTGAATAGCTCTTGGATACATTGTTGGATTGGATGCTGTCCAGGGAACAAAATTACCTTTGTTTTCAGCACTTGTATTATCAAGTAATGTAGACTTGGTTAAGTTATAAATTTCATTACCCTGTGTACCATTAGCTTGTACTGAAAAATCAAAATTCTTGTATTCAAGGTTGATGTTAAATCCGTATGTAAAATCAGGTACCGGACTTCCTATAGATACTCTATCATCATCATTAATAACCCCATCCGCTTGGTCTGGTATACCATCACCGTTGGTATCAACAGTAAGCTGATCAACGAACCTAATATCTCCTGCTGCTGTACCTGCATTTTGAGTTGCATGGCTATCTACCTCGGCCTGTGACTGAAACAATCCATCTGCTTCCCAACCGTAAAATTCGCCTATTTCCCCGCCTTCATAAGTTCTTGTTCTAAAAGCATTGTTGAAATTAAAGGCAAGAATATCCCCTTTGGCACCTAATTCAGTAACTTCATTATTAATGGTAGCTAAGTTAGCTCCCAAGCTATAAGCAAAATCTCCAATTTTATTTCTATAGGTTACACTAAACTCTAAACCACTATTGGTGAGCTCTCCTACATTTTGCAGAATATTACCTTGGGCACCACCGGGATCAGATAAACCTGTAATGGCTGATTGAGGAACTGCAACCAGCATATCGGTTTGATTCTTGTTGTAGTATTCAGCAGTCAACGTTAATCTGTTGCTAAGAAGTTCAGCATCAATACCAAAACCGTATTGTGTAACCGTTTCCCATTTTAAGTCGGGATTAGCAACGCCATTTATTGCCGTACCAATAGCTCTACCCCCTGTCTGGTTACCAAAACCATAACCAAAGTTTGAAGTAGCATTGGCTGAGAATGCATAGTTAAGTCCTGCAGTATCATCGTTTCCTACTTGTCCCCATCCTCCTCTTAATTTTAAAGAGCTAACCACGCCACCTTCCGGGAAAAAATCTTCTTTATGAATATTCCATCCTGCTGATACCGATGGGAATGTTCCCCACTTATTATTTGACCCAAACCTGGAAGAAGCATCAAACCTAATATTGGCAGTAACTAAATACTTGCCTTTGTAACCATAATTAACTCTACCAAAATAAGATGTTAAGGAATTATCCTGAAATTGATTAAATAAGGCTAAATCTGCCGCATCTGTAGTTATTATATCATTTCCTTCCTGGTCGTATTCACCATCAGCCTGCAGTATTTCGAATTCAGATTCCTGGGCACTTTGTCCTGCAATAACATCAAAGTTATGATTATCTGTTTGGTATCTATAATTAAGCGTATTCTCAATTAACCATGTTGAATTAGTACTTTGAGCTACTCGAAGCGATTGCAAATTAGACATAGCAGCACCTAAATCATAAATTCGACCTACTTGCCTATTTAACGTGTTTCCATAAGTATATGATCCACTTGTTTTAAACGTAAGGTTTGGTATGATTTTATACTCCAAGTAAACCGCTCCTCTAAAATTCCTTATTTCTGGTGGTGTGCCACTTAATTGTTCTACATAAAATAACGGATTTGGCCTGGCTTTATATGGCGATTCATTTGGCGTTGGAGCATAATTACCGTTACTATCGTATATCGGAAGTGTTGGATAATGCATCGCAACGTCAAAAAGTGTATTATCGTTTAGCCCTCTAGGGTTTTCCGTAGCAAGTTGTTCTGATCTCGACACTGCAATACTTGTCCCTACTTTGAGCTTATCCGACATATTCATATCCCCGTTTGCGACCAAGGAAATTCTTTTAAACGAACTCCCAATAACAATACCATCCTGATCAAAATATCCTAAAGATAAAAAATAATTACCTGCTTCGCCACCTCCGGAAAATGATGCATTTAAATCTGATACCGAAGCTGTTCTCGTAACCACGTCTATCCAATCTGTACCAGCACCAAAACTCGACGGATTAGAAAAAGGCGCTGTATTTCCGGCATTAGTTGCAGCATCATTTACAAATTGAGCATAAGTACTTGCATCCATTAAATCATAATCGTTTACGATGCTCTGAAACCCGTGAGACATATTGATGTTTATTGTCGGTTTAAGCCCGGTACCTCGCTTCGTTTTAATCAACACCACCCCATTTGCTGCTCTGGCTCCATAAATAGCTGCCGAGGCTGCGTCCTTTAAAACACTTATTGACTCGATATCTTTAGGGTTTATAGATGACAGCGGGCTACTATTTTCATTTGGGTTTATACTGATAGGAATACCATCTACAACATATAATGGCTCACTGCTATTAACACCTCCTACACCTCTAATTCTAACAGACATACCTCCACCCGGAGTAGCACTATTAGCAGATACCTGTACCCCTGCTACTTTACCAATCAGGGCATTATCTACCGTAGCTGAGGTGGCTTTAGTTAACTCTTCGGTGTCTACCGATGCAACGGCTCCGGTTAACTCAGACTTAAGCTGGGAACCATACCCAACTAATACAACTTCATCAAGTCCTGCTGCATCCTCGTCTAATAACACAGAAAAAGAAGTTTTCCCATTTACAGCAACCTCTTTTGTTGTATATCCTAAATAAGAAATAACAAGTGTAGCATTTGCATTTGAAACGGCTAAGGAAAATTTACCATCAAAATCCGATTGCGTTCCATTGCTCGTCCCTTTTTCAATGATATTAGCTCCCGGTAATGGTACCCCTTTAGCATCTGAAACCACACCCTGAATAATAAAGTCCTGAGTTTTTAATGCTGCCTGTTCTTTGGGCTTATTGCCCTTTTTATCTTTTAAAATTATTTGCTTATTACTTACTTTATAAGTCGTTTGTGTTTTTCTGAATAAATCATTTAGAACTCCTTCTATTGGTTTATTATTTGCTTTTATTGAAATTCTACGTTTTAGGTTCACAAATCTGGTATTATACACAAATCTGTACTCTGTAGTTGCTTCAATTCTATCAATAATTTTAGCCACAGTTTCATTTTTCACATCCAAATTTATTGGCTGGGAATAACCTGTATTGGCCAGTGAACTAAAAATAGATGCAAAAACGAAAAGGCTGGTTAATTTCATTTTTAAATCAAATTTTACAAAAGAGAAATACCCCCTTTTGTTAAGGTGAAATTTTTTCATACTTTTAAATGTTTAATTAGTGAATGACTTTTAGTTAATCACTTAAACCACCGGGGAATGTTGGTAGCATTTTCCGGTTTTTTATTTCCCAAGATAGGAGAAATAAAAAGTGATTGTTTTAGCTAATTGTATTAGTTATTGAGATGCGTGTTTTTCCATATAGTTAGAGAGTTTTAAGGATTAATTAATATATATAGTGTTATCTTTTATAGTATAATTGATATCATAACTATCATTAAAATAACTTAAGATTTTGGTTATGGGTTCATCATTAAAATTGGCACTAAACACCTCACTGTTTAATGTGTTATTGGTAACAATGATTTTTACATTATAGTGACGCTCCATTTTTTTAACGATGTTTTTAAATGGCATATTTCTAAAAAATAGTCCACCTTGCCTCCAAGATGTATAAATAAAGGTATTTACTTCTTCTGTAGATATACTTTTATTAGCCTTGTTAAGAGCTCCTTTGGTTCCTGGTGTAATAACTGTACCATCTTCCAATGTACTACTATCTACATAAAGTCCTACTGAACCTTCAATTAAAACAACATCGGTAGTTGCATCTTCCGGATAGGCAGATACATTAAACTCTGTTCCTAGAACCTCAACATTTAAAGTTTCGGAATTTACGATAAAGGGATTACTTGCATTCTTTGCAACAGCAAAATACCCTTCTCCATCTAAGTACACCTTTCTTGTTTCTCCTTTAATAAAATTAACAGGATACTTTAATGACGATCCGGAATTTAAATGCACGTTTGTACCATCGGATAATGTAATCTTGAAGCGTTTGCCATACGGTATTGTTAACGTGTTATACACCAACGTTTCTTGCTCAGCATCGTTAACATAAAGTAATTCGCTTCCATTTTGAGTTCCTACTACATTTCCTTTTTTATCTACTACTTTTTTAGACCCGTCTTCGCTAAGAATTTCAATATCTCCATTTTCTAATTCTAATGTTATGCTGTCTCCTGAAATAATGGATTCGGGTGTTTTATTAGTAAAGAACCCTTCATTATATAAGTATCCCAACCCTAACAACAAAATAAATAAAGCAGCATACTTCATTATGTTTTTAACCTTACTTAAGGCATACACCTTCTTTTCTTTATTAATAAATTCAAGAAGTTCTTTTTTAGAGCGGTTCGTATCAAACTCTTTCATATTAAAATCGATGGCATAATTTACCTTCACATAACTTAAAAGCTCTTTTTCATTATCGCCTTCTTCTAGCCAAATGAGCAACTCATCAAGTTCTGAAGAAGAAGCCTGTTTTGTTAAATACTTTGCAATTATCTTTTCGATTTTAGGAGATACCATTATTGAGATATAAATTCATTATTCATATTTATTACGCTATAATTTTAAACAACCCTAGCTTTTTAAATAACTTTTTTTATATTTCGATAATTATCCATGCAATTTTTTATCATTTTATCAGTATGAAAACCGTTTTTTTTAATGATTCTGCTCTCATTAATGCATTAAAAAAAGGAGAGTCTAAAGCATATACTTTTTTAGCTGAGAACTACCACCATAAACTTTGTGTTTATGCTTATAGTCTCACTAACGACAGTGATTTAGCAGAAGATATTGTGCAAAATGTATTCATTAAAGTATGGAAGCGTCGCTCGAATTTAAAGAACAATTTTTCTATTAAAAATTATTTATATAAATCTGTTTATAACGAATTTATTGATCAATACAGAAAATTTAGACCGGTAGTCTCTTTAGAGAAAAAACATATAGACGCCTTAAGTTATATCGTAGAAAAAGAAGACGAAAAAACTTTAGAAACACTTATAACACTGGTTAAACAAGAAATAGAAAACCTACCTCCCAAATGCAAACAAACATTTTTACTTAGTAAACAAGAAGGCCTGACCAACATAGAAATTTCTGAATACCTGAACATTTCTATTAAATCTGTAGAAGCCCACATAACTAAAGCATTTTCTATACTTCGTAAAACGGTTGGCGAAAAAGTAAGCTTAATTATAAATTTATTATTTATAGTAAATAGAAACATTAAGGTTTAACAAACCTCCCCATGTTTTTAAAAACCAAAACCAGTATAAGCATTATTTTACGATTTACTTTTTGTAGATTTGATTTTCTTTCAAAACAAAAAATATGTCAGATCAAAAACGTCTTTTCTTAGTCGATGCCTATGCCTTAATTTTCCGTGGTTATTACGCTTTTATTAAAAATCCCAGAATTAATTCTAAAGGTGTTGATACCTCTGCTATTATGGGTTTCATGAATTCTCTTTTAGATGTTATTAAGCGAGAAAGACCAGATCATTTAGCCGTTTGTTTTGATAAAGGTGGAAGCGCAGACCGTGTTGAGATGTATCAGGAATACAAGGCGAATAGAGATGAAACTCCCGAGGCTATTAAAATAGCTGTTCCTTACATTTACAACATACTCGAAGCCATGCATATTCCCATCATGGTTAAGGAAGGTTATGAAGCCGACGATGTTATTGGAACACTTTCCAAACAAGCCGAAAAAGAAGGTTATAAAACCTTTATGGTAACTCCAGATAAAGATTTTGCACAATTGGTTTCTGAAAACATTTTTATGTATCGTCCTGTTTTTGGCGGTGGTTACGAAACTTGGGGTATTCCAGAAGTGCAGAAAAAATTTGAAATTACCGACCCCTTACAAGTTATTGACTTTTTAGGAATGATGGGAGATTCCAGTGATAACATCCCTGGGCTTCCCGGAGTTGGAGAAAAAACAGCCAAAAAGTTTTTAGCACAATACGGTAGTATGGAAAATCTTTTAGCCAATACCCATGAGCTTAAAGGTAAAATGAAAGAGAAAATTGAAGCCAATGGTGAATTGGGGATACTATCAAAAAAGTTGGCTACCATTATGCTGGATGTTCCTGTTGAGTTTAATGAGAATGATTTTGAAATGTCTCAGCCAGACATTCCAAAAGTTACCGAGATTTTTCAGGAGTTAGAATTTAGACGTTTAATAGACAATTTCAACAAGACATTTGCTACTGAGGACGATGCTCAACAAACTGCTGAAGCAAATACAAAACAAGCAGAAACAAAAGCGACACCAAAAGAACAAGCTTCTGCTGGTGCTGGACAGTTTTCTTTGTTTGGAGGTGATGTTTCAGATGTATCAAACACAGAAACCGTATCAGAATATACTCGTAAAACAGCCGAAACTACATCTCATTTTTATCAAAGCGTAGACTCTGGAATTGCCACCAAACTCTTCATTAAAAATTTAATGAATCAAACTTCCGTGTGCTTCGATACCGAAACTACAGGCTTAAATCCTATCACAGCAGAATTGGTTGGCATTGCTTTTTCTTGGGAAGTAGGCAAAGGGTTTTATTTACCATTTCCAGAAGATAAAACTGAAGCACAAGCTCTTATTGAACAATTGCGTCCGTTTTTTGAAAACGAAACGATTCAGAAAATTGGTCAGAATTTAAAGTATGATATCAAAGTTTTAGCCAAATACAACATAGAGGTTAAAGGTGAATTATTTGACACCATGTTGGCTCATTACCTCATCAACCCTGATATGCGTCATAATATGGATGTGCTGGCAGAAACATACTTGAATTACTCACCAATCTCTATTGAAACGCTTATTGGTAAAAAAGGAAAAAACCAGTTATTAATGCGGGATGTTCCTTTAGATAAGCAAACCGAATATGCTGTTGAAGATTCCGATATTACTCTTCAATTAAAAGAGCATTTCGAAAAAGAGTTGGGTGAAGCAAATACCAAAAAACTTTTTGATGAGATTGAAGTCCCATTACTTCGTGTATTGGCGGCTATGGAATTGGAAGGTATTAATTTAGATAAGGAATTCCTGAATTCCCTCTCGGAAGAATTAAACAAAGACATTGCTTCTTTAGAAACTAAAATTTACGAAGCTGCTGGTGAAGAATTCAACATTGCATCGCCTAAGCAACTAGGTGTCATTCTTTTCGAGAAATTAAAGCTTGTAGACAAACCCAAAAAGACCAAAACGGGTCAATATGCAACCTCTGAAGATATTCTATCGTATTTGGCAAAAGAGCATGAAATTATTCAAAATATTTTGGACTTTAGAGGTTTATCGAAACTTAAAAGCACCTATGTTGATGCCCTACCAGAACAGATTGAAGCATCAACTGGTAGAGTGCACACCGATTACATGCAAACTGTTGCAGCTACTGGACGATTAAGTAGTAACAATCCGAATCTTCAAAATATCCCTATTCGTACCGAACGCGGTAGACAGGTAAGAAAAGCTTTTGTTCCAAGAAACGAAGATTATACGCTTTTAGCTGCCGATTATTCGCAAATAGAACTTCGTATTATTGCTGCTTTAAGTAAAGAAGAAACCATGATTTCTGCATTTAAGAATGGTGAAGACATTCACGCATCGACGGCCTCAAGAGTATTTAACGTGCCTTTAAATGAAGTAACCCGCGAGCAACGTAGTAATGCCAAAACTGTTAATTTTGGTATTATTTATGGTGTTTCTGCTTTTGGGTTGAGCAATCAAACAAACCTATCGCGAGCCGAGTCCAAAGAACTTATCGATACTTATTATGAAACCTATCCTAAGCTTAGAAGTTTTATAAGTGAGCAAGTAGATTTTGCAAGAGATAATGGCTACGTACAAACAGTTTTGGGACGTCGTCGTTACTTAAAAGACATAAATTCCAGAAATGCTGTAGTGCGAGGCGCAGCCGAACGAAATGCTGTAAATGCACCAATACAGGGTAGTGCGGCAGATATTATTAAAATTGCCATGATTAATATTTACAATAAGCTTTCTGAAGGAAGTTATAAATCTAAAATGCTTTTACAAGTGCATGATGAATTGGTTTTTGATGTATACAAACCCGAATTAGAAACCATTAAGTCACTTGTAAAAACCGAAATGGAAAATGCTTATAAGCTGGATGTTCCTCTTGATGTTGATCTGGATATTGGTGATAATTGGTTGGAGGCGCATTAACAAATTCATCTAAGAATTACTTTCTCTTAAATAAAATGTGGTCTTTATGAATCATTGTTTCTTTATAGTTTAAAGTTATAAAAGATTTTAATGATTCAGGAATTATATGATCTTCCCTAATGTCGAACAATATATATTTAGTTTTGTTTATACGTAAATCTTCAATAATCTCTTTACCAACTTCCTCATTCATAAAATGAGTATAAATATGCTTTGATGGAGCGGTTATATTAAGGTTAAAGTTTACCCTTAGATATCTACCATTTAATGAATAAAACTGACCCTCGGTATTTTTAACAGAAATGACTTCCTTAGTTAAACCTTCTAAAAGAGAATTATTAGGTTTATGATAAGATAATGTACTTACAGAATGATAAATTAAAACACCTACTAAAGCAATTAAAAGGAAATTTTTATAATTAGTTCTTTTCTCATAAAATGAGAAAATAAACATAAATATTATATAAGGAACAAACATAAGAAAATAATGACCATATGTTTTTCCTGAAATTGAAGTAGATATTATTTGAAATATAAGAGCTGTAAATAATACTATAAATTTAGGGTCAATGTGCCATTTTTTTTCATCTATTTTTGACAACAAAAGACTAACAGGTGTTAATAATATAATAATTAAAAGAACTTTATTCAAATACGCAATAGTAGCAAACCTATATACAACCGCAGCTATTTTAGTTATAAACGATTTATCTTCTATATAATTATCAAAATTGAATAAAAACACCTGGTTTATAAAGTCACCATAATTATCCCAATGATTAACAATTAATAAAGTTCCAATAAAAGGAATTAACAGTCCTAAAGTAAAAAAAGTAATATTTTCTAGAATACTTTTTAAAGTATTGAAACTGAAATTTTTCTTAAACATGAGATAATACCCAGATAATATTACCCCTCCTAAAACCTCATTCTGTTGCGTAAAAAAAATAATCCCAATTATAAAACCAATCAGGATACTTTTAATTTTCGTTCTTTTATTAGTAAAAATGAGAAATATGACCCATATAGTTAAAAATGCCGCTATTTGCCTAGTTAAATTGCCTTCTTGTAATATGATATTGCTATTATTTACACAAAAAAAAGCAACACATATAAGCATGGGTAAAATGAAAGTTTGAAATCTATTTAATGCTGCTTTATAAACAAGTAAGGCGCTAAAAAAGCCCATAAAATTTAAAATAATAAATATACCCCATGTACTATTTGGCGTAAATAAACAGCCCAAATAATTCACTAAATATATAATAGGGGGCTTATGATCGAATGCATCTGTATAAGGGTATTTATTATTTTTTATAAGCATTCCTATATATTGAAACACTTCTTTATCACTCCCAAGCTTTTCAAAAATGGGCGAATATTGTATAGCGAAAACCAGATAAACAAGAATTAAAACAAAAAATATAAGGTATACCTTATAACTCTTTTTTTCTTGCATAATTGATAATTTCTAAAAAAGAATTAACACTTATTCTGGCTAACTTGGTAATATTAGAGCTTAATGAACTAACCTTATTTACACTTGTATTAAACTCAATATCAAAAGAATTCACATTTAATCCTTTCCTTAAAGCCATACCAGAAATTATAATATTAGGCGCAAATGTATCATCAGGAATATTCATAAAAATGTCTTTAAATACATTTGTCCGCATAAGTCTATAAGGGCAATTAACATCTTTAATACCTTTACCATAAAAATATTTGACAACAAGATATGAGAAATATGTCATGATTTTTCTAAAAACTGGGGAATTTCTATTTACTCTTTTACCTATAATAAAATCATAATTATCTTTAACTTTCCAAAAATCCTCAAAATAATGCGCCTTAATTTCATTATCAGAATCAACTTGAAAAATCCACTCAGAATCTAAACTTTCTCTATAACTTCTAAGTATTGTCGGACCATGTCCGGAATTTTTTTGATCAATTAATTCGATACAATTCGGATAATGATTTTTCAACATTTTAAGTTCTTCCAAGGTCGAATCTGTTGATCCATCGTTAAAGATTTTAAGTTTATAACTTATTTTTAGTTTATTGAGTAGTGTTATCCAATCTTCAACCACAGCCTTGATTATTTCTTCCTCATTAAAAACAGGTATTACTACATATAATTGAATTTTCACGTTTGAATTTCTTTTAAAAAAGCTTAAAGACTCTCCTATAACATGATACATATCACAAATTATAGCTTTTCCATTTACCTTAAATAATGATTTTGAAAAATGTATATGAAAAAACGAATATACCAAAAAAAACTTACGACAAAATATAACTTCTGACTAAAAATTATACCCTTTTACGTTTCAGATTGATTTAAAACCATTTAACCCTGAAAATATGGCCAATAAATAAAAACCTTAACGTCTTCTCTTCTTAGACCTAAACTTAGCCTTATTCTTTCTTTGATTAAAAGGAACAGCATCATCAAAAGTATGCTTAGGCTTACCTGGTTTGTTTTTTCGCCATTTATCGTTTTCTGGTAATAATACTTTTAATAAATCCTGACGCCCTAATTTGTTTAAGGTATTTCTAATCCAATCTTTATTTTCTTTTTTATACCAGAAGAAGAATCGGTGTTGCTCGTCTTTTTCCTTACGTGTTTTTGGTGTCTTTACTTTTTTAAGGGTATAAGGGTGATAGCCGCTATAATAAATCACAGTTGCCACCGTCATAGGTGTTGGTGTAAACCCTTGTACCTGTTCAAGCTGAAAACCCATATCCTTGGTTTCGGCAGCAAGGTTAGCCATATCTTCGGCTTCGCAAGCTGGATGATTTGAAATAAAATACGGAATTAGCTGTAACTTTAAATTCTTCTTAATATTAATCTTGTCAAAACGCTCTTTAAACTTATGAAAATAGGAAAAAGACGGTTTTCTCATTAACTTTAAAACAGGATCGCTCGTATGTTCTGGAGCCACTTTAAGCCTACCGGATACGTGTTTTGTCATCACCTCTTCGGTGTAATCATCCAATTCTTTTGCATCTGCATTTTTATTAAACTCCGGTACGAGCATATCATGACGAATACCACTACCTATAAAAGACTTTTTTACTTTCGGGTGACTATCAACTGCTTGATATAATTTGGTTAATGGTTTATGTGAGGTATCTAAATTACTGCAAATAACGGGCGAAATACAGGACGGCGCCACACACTTATCGCATATGGATTGTATCTTCCCTTGCATTTTATACATGTTGGCACTTGGACCGCCAATATCTGACAAATACCCTTTGAAATCTGGCATATTGGCTACGGTATCGACTTCGCGCAATACCGACTCCTGACTACGGGACGCTATAAACTTTCCTTGGTGTGCCGAAATGGTACAGAAACTACATCCGCCAAAACAACCACGATGTACATTTATAGAAAACTTAATCATTTCGAACGCAGGTATGGGGCCACGTTTATTGTATTTAGGATGTGGTAAACGTGTATACGGTAAATCGAAGGAAGCATCAATTTCTTTTTCCGTCATAGTAGGATATGGCGGATTAATCATCAAGGTCTTTTCACCTACTTTCTGAAAAATTCGGCGTGCATATAACTTATTAGATTCCTGTTCTATAACCTTAAAGTTAGATGCAAACGTCTTCTTATTGGTTAAACAAGCTTCATGCGATGCAATTTCAACATCTTCCCAATTACTATTCTTAGGTACTTTAGCTTCTTTATTTAAAAGTACTGCTGTTTGTTTTATGGTATTAATACTGCTAAAAGGCACTCCTTTTTGTAATAACCTCACAACCTCTCGCAAAGGTTGTTCTCCCATACCATAAACCAACATATCGGCTTTAGAGCTTTCTAAAATAGTAGGCATTAGTTTATCGCTCCAATAGTCATAATGTGTTACACGACGCAACGACGCTTCAATACCTCCTATTAAAATAGGAACGTTTGGCCATTTTTCCTTTAAAATCTTTGAATAAACTGTCGTGGCATAATCGGGTCTAAAACCAATATCGCCGTTTGGCGTATACGCATCCTTATCCCGACGTTTTTTGTTAGCATTATAATTACTAATCATCGGATCCATGCACCCTCCAGTAATTCCAAAAAACAACCGGGGAGCTCCTAACTTTACAAAATCCTGAAGATTGTCATTAACATTAGGTTGCGGCACTATAGCGACACGCAAACCATAACTTTCTAAAATACGACCAATCACAGCAGGACCAAACGACGGATGATCTACATAAGCATCGCCGCTAAATAAAATAACGTCGAGCGCTTCCCAACCTCGTATTTTAACCTCTTTGTTTGTGGTAGGCAACCAATTTGAAAGTTTTAACTCTTGCATGATGCCCCAAAAGTAGTCAAAAATTAGCTCTTAGCTACAAATGCAAAAATCAACTGTCCGTGTAAATCATTAATCAGTTCCTTTCAAACCAGTGATAACTAACTAAACAACTATTAGAATACAGCTCTATTGGAATGTAAAATTATAGGTTAAAGATATTAAAGGGCTATTTATAGCCGAAAGCTGATATGTACCTAAAGGACTGTCTCTAAAAATAGGCGAGTTGGTTTTTTCTCCGGTACGCTGTCTATAATAAATATTGAACGGATTTTTTCTGCTATAAACATTATAAATAGTAAATGTCCAATCATTCTTCCATCTTTTATTCTTTTTACTACCGCTAAAATGGACATTCCAAGAAAGATCTAAACGGTGATATACTGGAAGACGTGCGTTATTTCGATCAATAAATACTGGAACTTGTATTTCATCAACTTGTACTACCGCATTAGCAACGGTATAAGGTCTACCTGTTTGTCCTGTAAAATTAAAACTAAAGGTATTGTATTTATCCCCCTCAAGGTTAATGGTCGCATTAACAACATGAGTCCTGTCAAAATCTGATGGATACCATTCATTATTGTTAATTCTATCTCCTAAATTCTCATTGAAGGATCTTAATAGACTTTTTGACCATGTATAATTGATCCATCCATTAACATCTCCTCTTGGTTTTTTTAAACTAAACTCTACTCCGTATGCTTTGCCAATACCCTGAACCACGTCTCGTTCTAAAAATTCCTCAAGAAAAAAATCTGCCCCGGGCTTATAGCTTAGTACATTTTTTGTATCTCTATAATACCCTTCCAAACCCATTGTAATGACCCTATCATCTTCTCTAAAATTATGATAAAACCCCATGCCATAAGTTTCTCCAATTTGTGGTTTAATATTTATATCTGAAGTTTTCCAACGTGATGTCGGTATAGGCGTTGTACTGTTATATACATTTTGAAGATACTGGTTCACTTTAGCGTAACTTGCTTTTATAGATGTTTTATCATTTAACTTATAAGAAACTCCAAATCTAGGTTCAATGCCATTATACGATTTCACCAAATCTCCTTTTTTAAATTCTTTAGTATCTAAAATAGCACCGCTTATTTCATCAAAAGTTACTGACTTGTAAGGCCCTAAGAACATAAAATAGTTATAACGCAATCCTGCCGATAAAGAAAGATTATCTATAGGTGACCAATTAGCATTTAAATATCCTGACAACTCATAACTGGTTTCAGATTTCAATGATACAGGAAGCACATTCTCTGCACTACCCGGATTTAATTCCCCCGGTTCAATTATGTATTTATTGGCTTGTATACCCGCATAATAATTAAATGTATCATTGCCATTTTTCTTCAATTCCGATATAAGACTCAAGTAATTTATTCTTGATTGAAACTCGATCTTATTATTATTCTCTACTTCGGGAAAAATAATTTTAGGCGTATATCTACTTCCAACCAAAATTGTTTTTAAACTAGTTTTGTGGTTAAATGAATGTATCCAATTAAGTGTCCCATTTAGCATTCCAAAATCATATTGGTTGTTTTTGGCATTAACATTTTCTACTTCAGATATTAAATCTAATTGGTAAAAATCCTTACTATAAAACCCTGTAAAAGTAATTTGGTCTTTATCTGTTGGTAAATACATTAATTTTAATGTCGCATCTCCAAACTTAGCTTTTGTATTCTTTAATCGTTTAGAAAAAATGGGGAGTAAAAAATCTGTTAAGCCAGCTCTCGTACCAGCAATAAGTGTTAGTTTATCTTTTATTATTGGTGTTTCAATAGCTAGTCTGGTAGATACTAATCCTAAACCTCCACTTAACTTTAATTTATCTACATATGGGTTTTTAACTTTTACGTCTAAAACAGAAGCCACTCTGCCTCCATATTTTGAAGGAATGTTTGCTCGATATAAATCTACAGACGATAGTACCTCTGGCGTAAAAACAGAAAAAAGTCCAAATAAATGTGTTGGGTTAAAAACTGGAGCATAATCATATAAAATAAGATTTTGATCTAACGATCCCCCTCTAACAGAAAGACCATTACTTACGTCTCCAGCGTTATTCACTCCCGCTAACAAAGTAACTCCTTTCAACACATCAACCTCTCCTAAGGCTGAGGGCAGTTTTTCAATTTCTTCCGATTTTAGTTGTATAGCACCCATTTGGGGCGATTCTATATAATCATTTATCTTTTTTGCTTTTAATATTATTTCAGATAATTGCTCTTGATTTTCTTCTAAAGTGACTTCTATAAGCATATCCTTATTCAAAAGAATTTTATTATTATAGGATTTAAACCCAATGTATGTAATACTTAAATTGTATTCCTTTTCGGGAAGGTTTATTGTAAAAAAACCGTTAGCATCTGTTACGCCGCCACAATTGCAGGGTGTGATATAAATTTGAGCACCATCAAGGTTTTTGTCTGTTTTTTGGTTTTTAACTTTAAAAGACAATTCATGCTTTTTAGTTTGAGCTTCAATACCATGAATTAGTAAAATTGACAGAAAAAGGGGCAAAAGTATTTTCATAAAGTATATTTTAAGTTTTAATCTACCCACCCCTCTGGTCTAATACTTGTTCTATATCGAGATTCATCACAAGACATGCTCGTAATTGGGATACAATCTGATTGTATCGGAAAACATTCTGAGAAAGTACAAATATCTTCACACACCTCTGGCTGTGCAAGAACCCTAGGTTCTACAGCCTTATCTATAATTTGTGATCTATCAATAAAAATAGATTTAATAACTGCAGATGCAGCAGTAAATCTGCCTAAAACAAATTCGTTACTATCTTCTGGGTTAAACACATTACCTACAAGTGCGGCTGGTGGTGGTGCATTAAAACCTCCATTATTATCTACGATATCTTTTAAAACTTTGTAATACTTATAAGCAGAAGAAGAAAGTGAATATTGTTGCATTTCTACTACGATATTATTTTTAGTGTACAATATCACATTACCAACAGGTAGTCCAGATACAAGTTTACCGTTTGTAAAATCGTCGGAAAAAATTTTTATATCTTCATTATATCGTATTCGCCAACAATCAGTATCACATGCATAATTTATAATTTTATTCCTATCAATAGACACTGGGCTAGTTATACATTTCCCATCTCTTAATATTGTTCCATAACATTCACCACAAATACTAATCTTTTCAAACGAACGAAACTTCCAAAAATAATAATTATCATCTGTAGCAGGATCCTCAAGGTCTAAAGAAACTTTATGACCTGGAACGAAATCTTCTATACTTTCTCTATAAAATAATTCTTTATCATAGCTTGCCTTTAAATTTGAAAAGCCTACTGGCTCAATTATCGTTTCTGGTTTAGATTTATATTTTCTTCCGTCTGAGAGTGTAATTAAAAGTTCCCACGTTTCACCCACAGATGCATGAAAATCATTTGGGGGGAAGTAACTTTCTTCCTCTTCTATTAAAAAAACTTCAAGATTAGTTTCTATATTTCTATAAGAAACAGTTGCATTTTTAACAAACAAATCTTTCAACTTGCCCGATAATAATGTTGTTTCTGTTATAGTTGTATATGACGCTTCTAAAACTGTTGAAACATAGGCATCTATATATATTAAACCCTCTTTATATTTATATTCTGGGGTAACTGGGTCTGTACAGGAGAAGTTTATAAATAGGCTTATAAAACATAGGGGACTAATTATAAAAGAGTAGGTTTTTTTATCAAACATTATTTTTATTAAAATGAAAAACCCTATCCATTTAAGATCTAATTTATAAAAACACAGTAGGTATGTTTTCGTTAATCTTAAACTATAGAGTCGATTAATTTATAGACACAATACTATCATCTAAACTAATAAAAACTCAGTAAATTCTTATATTTTATAATGTTAAACTATTAAAAAAATAAGCGTTGTAATGCAGAAAAATCGGACTATATGAAAAATTATAATCTGATTATAAATCTGGGATTTTTTGAATGTCTATTTGAATAAATTAACGTGAATCTTCTATGTTTAAGAGTTCAAGATGTCATTTCGAGTGATCCCGAAGAAAATCGGGATCACTCAAACTGACATAAATTTTCTTATCCAAGTTTCACGTTAAATTAGTAACCATAAAACAATATATCAATATTTCCCATATGTTAAAGTTAGTAAGGCAATGCTTTACGCAACGACATCTTATATATGACAAAAAGATTTACCATGAATTGCAAAAGGCTTTTTTTTGTTACATGTATTTTGGTATTTACTCAAATTGATGCTCAAACCTGCTGCTCTGGTGGTATTCCCCTATCAAACAATCTGGGGTTATCTCAGGCAGACAAAGGAACCATTCAAGTAGGTTTAAATTACGATTACAACTACTTAAACACGTTAAACTCTGGAACTGAAACTCTAAACGACAATTCCAGATTACGAATTACACATTCGGTATTGTTGAATGCCAATTATTCTATTTCCAACCGATTTTCAATAGAAGGTCTATTCACATGGGTAAATCAACGCCGTAATATTTCTCAATTTGGAAATGAGAACCTAGATCAAACCTCCGGTATTGGAGATGCTGTTTTATTATTAAAATATAATTTCCCCGAATTATTAGGCGAAAAAAGCAATATCGCTATCGGATTGGGTTCAAAAATCCCCTTAGGATCCTCTACAGAAACAAACGATCAAGGCATTACATTAAATGCCGATTTACAACCCGGCAGCAATGCCTGGGATATTATTTACTGGACTTCTTTTTCCAAGAATTTCGCATTTAGACCAACATCAACACTTTCAGCAAGAATTATTTACAGAAGCACCGGAACAAATGATTCCTATTTTGAGAACAGTACTTACAAATTTGGCAACGAATTTCAAGGGTTTATAAGCTTTTCAGATCAATTCGTATTATTTAAAACCTTAACCAACCCTAGTCTGTCTTTTAAATACAGAGATGCGAGACGAGACAAAATTAGCGGTTTCGACTTGGATAACACAGGTGGCAACTGGGTTTCGGTTATTCCAAACTTTTCCATCAATTTAAAACCTCAACTAGCATTTTCTGCCAAAGCAGAGCTACCTATTTATAATAATGTTGATGGCACGCAATTAACGCCTACTTATAGGATCACAACTGGGCTTTTATTAAAAATAAGTCCAAAAAAGAATGTTTTACAATTAAATTAAATGCTATGAAAAAAAATATTTTTTACCTATTTGCATGCTGTTTATTACTATCGTCATGTAGCACTAGTAGTGACATTAACAATGGCAATGGCACTATTAATCCAGGCGGCAATGAAAACGAAAATTCTAACCAATGGTTAATACCAATTTCAGAAGTTAAAGATGGTGGTCCTGGTAAAGACGGAATTCCATCAATAGACAATCCTCGTTTTACTAATGCCAACATTACAGACTTTATAGATGACTATGATCTTGTTGTTGGAATTGTACATAATAATCAAGCCAAAGCTTATCCTCATATTGTATTAGATTGGCATGAGGTGGTTAACGATGAAATAGATGGCGAATTCTTTACATTAAACTACTGCCCGTTAACCGGTACTGCTTTTGCCTGGGAAAGTATAAGTGATGGAAAAAAAACTACTTTTGGAGTATCTGGACTTCTATATAATGCAAATCTAATTTTATACGATAGAAATACGGACAGTAATTGGTCTCAATTAAGACTTGAATGTGTAAACGGACAATTAATTAACGACAAACCTAAATTAATTGATGTTGTAGAAACAAATTGGAAAACATGGAAAGCACTTTATCCTAATACAAAAGTTTTAACAACTACAACAGGCTTTTCAAGATCATATGGCACGTCGCCTTATGGCGATTATTCCACTAATAACAATCGATTTATATTCACCCCTTCAATACTAAACTCAGACCTACCTAATAAAGAGCGTGTTTATGCTATAATTAGCGGAGAAAAATCTAAGGTCTATCAATTTTCAGATTTCAAAGGCGGAGAGGTTATTAGGGATTCCTTTGATGGAGACAACTACTTAATTGTTGGAAACAATGATTTAATCTACGGATATAAACTATCTGGTGACCATGAAAGCTTAATATTTGAATACGATTTTAATGGGACTGAAGCTTTTTTTAAAGACAATGAAGGAAACAAATGGTCTATTTTTGGTAAAGCCATTGAAGGTCCCAGAGCTGGCGAAACGCTAACAGGTGCTAGGTCTGTAATGAGTTATTGGTTTGCAATTGCAGCGTTTTATCCTAATCCGGAGATTTTTTCGCTATTTTAAGTAAATCATAAAAAAGAAAAGACTGCTGAATTTAATTTAAATCCAGCAGATTTTTCTTCTTCATATACCCCAGAATTATTCAAGTTATATCTATACTACTCTTTAATAACTCTTATTGTTTTAGTACCCCAAGTTCCTTTTTTACCAGAAAGCCTAATTATATAGATATTAGAATTAGTTGCCTTTAAACCAAAATTGCTTAAATCGACATGCTTTTGTTTATTCGAAATTTTCTGCTCGTACAACGTTCTTCCATAAAGATCGAATATTAAAGCTTTATTGAATTGATGGTTTTCTGGCAATTCGATTTTTAGAATACTTTTAAATGGATTGGGGTATGCTTTTACAACTCTATTATTTACCTGAACAGGCGCTTCCTTTTTATTGGATTGTTTTGCAGAAGAGGTAACATTTACTCCTGTTATATTACAACCATCAATATTAGATGTCCATGATGTACCCACAGGTCGTATATTAGCTTTCCACAAATACCCAGAACCTACTGCTGGAGCATTATTCAAGTTAACCGTAACCGCCGCGGTTCCAGAACCCGCACTTACTGTTGTTTTTCCATTGGACAGCCATCCCGAATTCCAAAACTCTACTACAACATCTCTACTTTGAGTGGCCGTATATGACACATTAACGACGTAGGATGTTGATGAAGCAACCGATGTTGGCAACAACCCACAATTTACAGTATCTGCATTAGGTGTTGTATTTACAAACGAAAGCGTTTTTAAATTAAGCCCTCCATCTGGAAACTCCAGACGTAATATTTTTCCATTTCCTCCCGATAGGGCAATGTTGTTTAAAGTAATGGTTTGATAAGTATGCCATGCCCCTGTATTTGGTAACGTAAATGTTCCTAAAGTTGTCCCGTCCAGCTTTACAACAATACGCTTATTGTTCTGAGGCGAAGAAACCCTTGCACTTATATTATATGTGCCGGCTACTACATTTGTAGTATACTCTAACCATTCGTTGGAAGCCGTCCATCCTATGACCACATCGCCATCTCCGTTACCCAGATCAACATCGGTAGATCTGTATAAACCACCAGTATTACCAGAACTTGTATCATGATATGCTACACCTTCTCCTCCATTATCGAAATTTTTGCAGAGAATTGTGCCAGGTATGGCATGCGCAACACCATTAGGATAAGGACTCTGTCCGCTCACCATTGTATCATACTTCTCAACTTGTAAAATTAGAGAAGCTACACGCCCTCCAGAATCTGGAAATGTAAGTGTTACGGTGTTATTTGTCTGGATAAGATTTATAGGAACAGGAATTTCAATAGTTCCAAAAAAATCGGTTCTGTTGGCCTGATCGTATCCCTTCCAATTATTGGGTACAGAAACCGTAGTTCCATTTACCTTAACGGTAGGCGCTTTAGTAACGTTATGTTTCCTTCCAATAGACATTCTTAACATCGCTTTTCCAGAACCGCTTGACACACCGTTAAATGAAAACGACATATTCGATCCGCTAGTAATAGATTTTAAATATGTAGATGCATAGTACTTTGTTCTACGAATGGCGTTATCAAATGTCAAAGAATTAGAAAAGCTATACTCTAGAGTTACTGTTTCCCCTCCTATTAAAGTAATACTGGATGGGGCATTTGTGCTTAATGTATTCGTAAAAACCGGAGGGCTATTATCGTAAACCTTTAATGCTTTTATTCTAACGTTCTGAAACCCTGAGAAAGCATCTGCAAAGTTTAAGCTTACTGTTTTCGATGCTGTATCCAAGTTGTTAATAGCAACGTACATTTTTGTTCCATTTACAAATGCCTGTGCCTGGATGTCGAAATCATTTGAACTTACTTCAACACGTTTACCCTTAAATTCTTTCCATAAATCATAAAAATACACCTTGGGAGTATACACCCATCCAGCAGGATTAGGCTGCCCTAAGTTAGTCGGTCTTAACAACACTGCCCCATAGGGTTGATAGTTATTTGCCGCTGTTAAAAACCATAGAGACTTATCGGTTGCGAATGGTATAGAGATTGCCATTCTATCTTCCCTTTCTAACAGGTTAAACAAAATGTTATTAAACGATTTTACTGTTTGTGAACTTTCGGTATCGGAATAATTCGGACCATAACCTTTAGCAATACCACCATACTCGGTAATAGCATGGTCTTTAACAAACCCAAATTTAATATGGCTGTATGCTTCTATTAAATCCAATATAGCTTCAGAGTTGCTTCCAGACCTAAAACTATCCTGTCCTGTTACATTAATACCATCATATAAATGTGTTGAAAAACCATCCATATTGGCACCTGCTCTATCTATAAACATTTTCATTCTACTGTTCCAATGGCCAAAATCCCATAATTCCATAGATGGCCAGGCACTGGAATAACCAATAACTTTCATATTTGCCAATAATGGTTCGGCATGAATCTTTTTGCCTACTTCGTTATACCAGTCTGCCATTCGAATACGCATTAAATTAGCATCGGGTTGTTGCGCAGCAAAAACAGCATCGTCTGAATGTACAAAAGGTTCGTTCATTAGTTCGAAAAACTCCGCACGCCCATTGTCGTTAACAAAATCCTTCCAGTATTCAACAGCCCAATTAGCAGCTGCCACCATATCCAAATTATAACGAATTACATTTTTTGGATGCTCGGTACTAACAAAACTCGATACATTTCTAACACCTCCGGGACCATTTTTATAAGGTGGGTAATTACCAACCGATCCCGTTTGGCTTTTAGCATAAGAATAAGGTCCCCAGAACCCCCTTCCTCTAGTAACATTGTAATCGGAGTAGAACGTATTCATCTCCGGGTCTGAGGTTGTATTAGAATGAATTCGAAAATATTTGGTTCGATCTAAGTCGGAGACTGTTCCCAAATAGCGTTGCACGCTTTGATCGATAGTTACCGTTTGCGAAAATAGGGGCACCGAGATAACAAAAATAAGTGCCTGCCAGAAACTCATGATATTTAAGTTTTCCATAATTATAAAAGTTTTGATACAACACTAACTTATACAACAGGTCATCATATAATAAGACAACTCGTTATAGCTTGATTAGAAGGAGCCCTTTGAGCCACGTGATTTGTTTTCACAATGGAAGCAAGATGTGTCTTTAGTGATTAAAACTCACAAAAACAATATACACAGAGAGCTTACTGTTTTGTATATAATTGTTAGATATTTAATCTAATTCTGGAATTAATAAAGGTGAGTTGTTTCAGTTCCAGAATATTGAATATTAAATTACAAATAATTCTATTTAGTTTGGATTTTACCTGAAAGAATTGTGGTAAAACCGTAAATATTTCTATATCAAACCAATACATCTGATTTAATTTTCTAGTTAGGAACCTTATACCCATACTTTATCAAAGTATCAATAGTATTTCTCAATACTTTAATGTTCCAAAATTGGAATTAATAACCACCTTAATATCAAAATATTGATACCTTTTAACGGGTAATTTTGTTAGCCCGTACCATTTAAAGAAATTATATCACTTCCCTATTTGGTAATCAAATATATAATCGTAAATTTGCAAACTCTTTTTGAGAGAGGAATGTTTAACCTGCCTGTCGGCAGACAGGTATATAAAAAAATTAATTAGTGTGGATACATTAAGCTACAAAACGATTTCGGCCAATAAAGCTACTGTGAATAAGCAGTGGGTTTTAGTTGATGCCGAAGGTCAAGCACTTGGTCGTCTCGCTTCTAAAGTTGCCAAACTTTTAAGAGGTAAGCACAAGCCAAATTTCACACCTCACGTTGATTGCGGAGATAATGTTATTATTATCAATGCAGAAAAAATCAACTTATCTGGAAACAAATGGACTGATAAAACGTACATTCGTCACACAGGTTACCCAGGAGGTCAGAGAAGTTTAACTGCTACAGAATTGTTCGGGAAAGACCCAGCAAGAATAGTAGAGAAATCAGTAAAAGGAATGTTACCTAAAAACAAATTAGGTGCAAATTTATTCCGTAATTTAACCGTTGTTGTTGGTTCTGCTCATGCTCATGAAGCTCAAAAACCTAAAACAATTAACTTAAACGAATTCAAATAATGGAAGTAATTCACAAAATTGGCCGTAGAAAAACGGCTGTTGCTCGTGTGTATGTTGCCCCAGGAAAAGGGAACATCACGATTAATAAAAAAGACATAACGTCTTACTTTACTACTGCAACATTACAGTACAAAGTAAAACAACCTTTAGTTATGACTAACAATGATAGCAACTTTGATATTACAGTAAATGTATTTGGAGGAGGTATTACAGGTCAGGCAGAAGCTGTTCGTTTAGCTATCTCTCGTGCTATGTGCGAGGTTGATGCTGAAAACAGATTAGTCCTAAAACCAGAAGGTTTATTAACTAGAGACCCAAGAATGGTAGAGCGTAAGAAATTCGGACAGAAGAAAGCTCGTAAGAAATTCCAGTTCTCTAAACGTTAATATCCTAAACTTGATTCAGGATCTGTTTATCAGGTTCCTTTATCATATAAAGAAAATTTAAAAAGATGCTGAAACCAGTTCAGCATTTAAAAAACCAGTTATTGTTGTCCTAGTCTAAATAAGGCAGGATTTAGTTTAGCATCTAAATGGTTAAGGCGATTATAAAAATGACCACTTAATCATTGCTAATTCAACAGAACGTAAACTATTACAAAATGGCAGTAGAAGTAAAAGAATTACTTGAAGCAGGTGTACACTTCGGTCACCTTACACGTAAGTGGGATCCAAACATGGCTCCTTACGTTTACATGGAGCGTAACGGCATCCATATTATCAACCTTTATAAAACAGCGGCTAAAATTGATGAAGCAGGTGCTGCATTAAGCAAAATTGCTAATTCTGGTCGTAAGATTTTATTCGTTGCAACAAAAAAACAAGCTAAAGATATCGTAGCAGAAAAAGCCGGTTCTATTAACATGCCTTACATCACAGAAAGATGGCCAGGTGGTATGTTAACTAACTTCGTAACTATTAGAAAAGCTGTTAAAAAAATGGCTTCTATCGATAGAATGAAGAAAGATGGTACCTTCAATACGCTTTCTAAAAAAGAACGTTTACAAGTAGATCGTTTAAGAGCTAAGTTAGAAAAGAACTTAGGATCTATTAGCGACATGACTCGTTTACCGGGCGCTTTATTTGTTGTAGACATTAAACGTGAGCATATCGCGATTAAAGAAGCACAAAAATTAAACATTCCAATTTTTGCAATGGTAGATACCAACTCAGACCCACGTCAAGTTGACTATGTTATCCCTGCAAACGACGATGCTTCTAAATCGATCGATAAAATATTAACTCACGTTACAGCCTCTATCGCTGGTGGTTTAGCAGAGCGTAAAGCTGAGAAAGAAGCATCTGCTGCTCCTAAAGCAGAGGCTCCTAAAGCAAAAGCTGCTCCAGCTAAAACAGTTGCAGCCGAAGAAGAAGAATAAATTAACAATTACACAATACGATTAAGTCGTTTAATTCTTTTCTTAGCTGGGAAATTATTTGAACGACTTTTTTTAAATAAAATAAAGATATGGAATCTACAGTAAAAGTTACAGCAGCAGAAGTAAACAAGCTTAGACAAGCTACTGGTGCAGGGATGATGGATTGCAAAAAAGCTTTAGTTGAAGCTCAAGGCGATTTTGACAAAGCCATTGAAGTATTACGTAAAAAAGGACAAAAAGTAGCTGAAAAAAGAGCTGACAGAGATTCTTCTGAAGGCGCAGCTGTTTCTAAAATCAATACAGACCAAACTCAAGGTGTTTCTATTGTATTAGGTTGTGAAACTGATTTTGTTGGTAAAAACGAAAACTTTTTAGCTTTAGCAAATGAGTTAGCTGAAGCTGCATTGAACTACAATACTAAAGAAGAGTTTTTAGCTGGTGATTTTGGTGGTATGACCGTTGCTGATAAATTAACAGAGCAAACAGGTGTTATTGGTGAAAAACTTGATATTACTGCATTCGAAAAGTTAGAAGCTCCTTTTGTTGGGACTTATGTTCACATTAACAAAATTGCAGCATTAGTAGGTTTATCTGCTAAAGTTGACAATGCTGAAACTTTAGTTAAAGATGTAGCTATGCAGGTAGCCTCAATGGGTGCCACTACTTTATCTTACAAAGATTTCGATCCAGCTTATATTGCTTCTGAAACTGAAGCTAGAATTGCTGTTATTGAAAAAGATAACATCGAGTTAGGACGTTTAGGTAAAACGCTTAAAAACGTACCTAAATACATTTCTATGGCGCAATTAACGCCAGAAGTTTTAGCGCAAGCTGAAGAAGATGCTAAAGCAGAATTAAAAGCTGAAGGTAAGCCAGAACAAATCTGGGATAGAATTTTACCAGGAAAAATGGAGCGTTTTGTTTCAGATAACACAACACTTGATCAAGAACAATGTTTATTAGATCAAAACTTCATTAAAGATGAAAAAATAAATGTTGCTAAATATGTAACATCTTACGGTGATGTTGAAATTACAGGTTTCAAACGTGCTTCTGTAGGGTAAAACAAAAAAGTATTCAAAAGGTAACCACTGTAATTTTTATTGCAGTGGTTTTTTTATACAAAAAATCCAGTTCAGCAAATTAAGATATTGTTTATATTTGCTAAACTTTCAAAAGCAAAAACAAATAAGCTATGATAATTACCTGTATTTTAGGCCTATTAAATAGCAAATTGCACCTGCAAACAAGCAGATCCGGCAATTAAAAAAGAAATAGAAATAACTAAATGAAATACAAACGTATACTCCTAAAACTATCGGGAGAAGCATTAATGGGAGATCGCCAATATGGCATCGACCCGGAACGATTAGCAGAATATGCAGAAGACATAAAAACCATTACAAACAAAGGTGTAGAAGTTGCCATAGTTATTGGTGGCGGAAACATTTTTAGAGGTGTTGCCGGTGCTAGCAAAGGTATGGATCGCGTACAAGGCGACCATATGGGCATGCTTGCAACTGTTATAAATGGTTTGGCCTTACAAGGTGCTCTGGAAGATGCAGGTATCCCGACACGTTTACAAACGGCCATTAAAATTAACGAGGTAGCTGAGCCTTTTATTAGAAGAAAAGCCATGCGTCATTTAGAAAAAGGACGTGTTGTAATTTTTGGCGGTGGTACAGGAAACCCTTATTTCACTACAGATTCTGCTGCTGTGCTAAGAGCTATAGAGGTTGAAGCAGATGTTATTTTAAAGGGAACCCGTGTTGATGGTATTTACAATGCAGATCCTGAGAAAGATAACAATGCTATTAAATTTAATTTCATATCTTTTGACGATGTTTTGCGCAAAGGATTAAAAGTAATGGATACCACGGCATTTACGCTTAGCCAGGAAAATGAGTTGCCTATTATTGTTTTCGATATGAATAAAAAAGGAAACTTATTAAAGGTCGTTTCCGGTGAAAAAATTGGTACTGAGGTTAACTTATAAAACTTGGCGTAATTTTTGAACGGGAATTCCCGGATTTGGTTTTTAACCAATACATTAAAATACAAACGACATCTGTATATACGTTATACCCCTATACAGATGACTATAATATATTGACTCAAAAAGTTTAGTACAATGAACGAAGACATACAATTTATACTAGATACGACAAAAGAAGCTATGGATAATGCTATAAAGCATTTAGAAAAACAATTTGTTAATATTAGAGCAGGAAAAGCTAGCCCTGCTATGCTTGGTAGTGTTATGGTAGACTATTATGGATCGCAAACACCATTAAGTCAAGTTGCTAATGTAAATACTCCAGACGGACGCACCATTACGGTACAACCTTGGGAAAAAAGTATGCTCCAGGAAATAGAACGTGGTATTGCCTATGCTAATCTTGGTTTTAATCCAATGAACAATGGTGAAACTATAATTATAAACGTACCTCCATTAACAGAAGAACGCAGACGAGACCTAGCGAAACAAGCTAAATCTGAAGCCGAAGATGCGAAAGTGAGTATAAGAACAGCTCGTAAAGATGCTAACAACGACATTAAGAAACTAGATGACGTATCTGAGGATTTAATGAATAATGCTGAAATTGATGTACAACAAATGACTGACAATCACGTTAAAAAGGTTGATAATCTTTTTGATGTAAAAGAAAAAGAAATCATGACGGTATAATTAAAAAGCGACTTTTAGTTACTGTTCGTAGTCTAAATAGTCGCTTTTTCCGTAAATCTTTTAGTCTCTCTCAACCCTTTAAATGATAAAACACTTTACGCTAACTCTTTGTTTTATTTGTGCCACATATGCGCAAGCACAGAATTCATTAGAAACTATTTTAACCCCCGCTAAAGATTCCATTAAAAAAAGGGAATTCATAAAACATCTTGGTAACGGGTATCTCCCCACCAGATATTTCAATTTCGATTTAAGATATTTAATAAAATACAACCAATACGAGGGTATAAGAACAGGTATTGGTGGTGTTACTAACGATGCTTTCTCAGAAAAATACCGCATAAACAGTTATGGTGTTTATGGCTTTAGGGATCATCGTTTTAAATACTCTATTGGAGGTGGTTTTCG
This sequence comes from Flavivirga eckloniae, assembly GCF_002886045.1. Classification (NCBI taxonomy): domain Bacteria; kingdom Pseudomonadati; phylum Bacteroidota; class Flavobacteriia; order Flavobacteriales; family Flavobacteriaceae; genus Flavivirga; species Flavivirga eckloniae. The sequence continues at coordinate 2,371,438 of NZ_CP025791.1, forward strand.
ATTGGCTAAAAAAACGAACACCTGGGTCAATCTTTCTTACACCAACGACTTAAAAGAAACAGGAAGCACCAAATTTTTAACAGATGGTAGGTTCTTTCAATTTTTTGAACCTCGTTTATTAAACATCGACCTATTTCATAAGCATATTACCAAGTCTTTAAATGTAGAACACGAGTTTAATCCTAAATTATTAGCTGAAGCCGAGTTTGCTGTTAGCAATATAGACCCTACTTATAACTATCAATACATTTTAGATAACAACCCTATAAGCTCTTTTCATTTAAGTACCGCACAGCTATCGTTACAATGGAATCCTTTTAGCAAGTTTGAAATATCGGAGAAGACATACAAGGAAACTAAAAAAGGGTATCCACAGTTTACGCTCCAATACACCAAAAGCATTAAAAATGTTTTTAAAAGTGATTTTAACTTTTCTAAATTAGATTTTCGAACGATTTATAGAATAGGCAGTGTAAAGGACGGAATGTCTGAAATAACCTTAGTTTCCGGAATAGCAAATGGCAATACGCCTCTAACTCATTTATACCACGCTTATCCTAATAATATTACTAAAGAAACCGTCATGCAACGTTTTTCAGTAGCTGGACTAAACAGCTTTGAAACCATGTATTTTAATGAGTTCTTTTCAGATAAGTTTACTACAGTTCAACTAAAACATTATTTGAAGCCATTTAATATTTCACAAAAATATAAACCACAGATTGTTTTAATTTCCCGATATGCAGTAGGTGACATGAAAGATCCAGAACTACACCAAGACGTAACATTTGGCTCTTTAAGAAAGGGGTATACGGAATCCGGGTTCGAAATCAACAAATTTCTTTTTGGCTTTGGCTTAAGCTTTACGTATCGCTATGGTGCTTATCACTTACCAGAAATTAGCGATAACATTGCTGTTAAGTTTACATTTAATGTATCTCTGTAAATATTAAAGCACCTTTATTTTGATTAAATAGTGCAACTCATTTCCAAGCAAGTAAGGAATTTTAATTTCTGTATTTTCATCTAAGTTAAACCTAACATTAGTAGGGTAATTTACTTCTACAGGTTCTCTCAACATCATACACTGATTCCATTTTTTAAATGAATTCGGAACGGTTTTTATAATTGGGCGATTACCATCTAGGTGATTTCCTAACGTATTAACCTTGAAATATCTCATGGGGCTTTTAATTAATATGGTTATAAAAACAGGGTTTATTTTGAGGTAAAATTCAAGGTATAACAATATTTCTGATGAAGCTTGTACTGAGCAAAGTCGAAGTACCTAATCGACATTTTGTTCCTAATTTAATGGTAAAAGGACCAGTATAAATGGGATTAAACTAAAGACCAAATCCTATTTCTAAAATGTGGTCTTTACCTTTTATTCCCTGCTGTAACGTTTCGGATTACAATCCCTTAATTCAAAGTAATTTTTCTTGTTTTTTTATCTTACCGCCACTAAACGCAGTTTAGCGGGAGCGGGGTATTTAAATCTTCAATTAATAAAATAATAACACTCTCATTTTTCAACTCCAAAACCATTATTTCTATTACTCAACAATAACACAAATAACCAAAATCACATCAAAAATATAGAGTACATAAATCAAAACAGGTATACTTTATAGTACACCTGTTGTTTTAATAAGTTTAAATTATTTTTAATTGATTACTTATGACTTAAAAGTATATGTTACTCTAACCACTAATTTGAGTTAGTACCACCCAATAAACCTTTTGGGATATCTACATCATTCTTTTTTGCATATGAAATTATATCCTCTTCGTAATTTAAGCTGTATCCATCAATTAACCCATCTAAAAGTTCTTCTAAGGTATCTTTAAATAAATCAGCTGGATACTTTTCTAGATAAGAGAATAGTACCATAAAAGCTTTTTCATGTTCATCCAAATCAAAATATGATAAATACAATAAAAGGTTTGCTAATTCAACTTTTGGATTATTAGCAACTACTTTAAATGAATAATCTATGGACCTTTCATATAGTTTTAGTTTATAATAATTTCCAGCTAGTAAAAGCATAACACCATTAATTTTTTTATAATTAGGATAATTAGATATAACTTTTTCTAATACATCTATTGACTGTTGAAATTTATCTTCGTTTTTAAGTTCTATTCCTTGCTGGACAATTTCATCAATATAACTGTTTGTTTTCATAACTGCTTTTATAATCAAATATCACCTAGATTCTCTAAATCAATTCTTTTTAATTGGTGATCAACTCTCTGCTCTGATTTCTTTTTGCTTTGAATTCTATTTTGTTTTTCACCTTTAACCTGTTTCTTTGCTGATTGTTGTGCTTTTTCTATTCCTTCATCCTGATTCAATGCTGCTTCTAAACCACTTGCGGTTTCAGCCCTTTCCTTAGCTGTTTTTGAAGTCTCAGAAGATGTTTCTGCTTCAGCTGAACTTTCTTTAGTACTACTTTCTGTCTGAGTTGACGATGTATCTTCTGTATTTAAAGAATTATAAAAATTTGCAAAAATATTCCAGCCATCTGCTAAAGTTTGTCCAATAGCAATGCCTAAACCTGCAGATGCAAGAACTCCTCCAGCTGTAACATCACCTGGACCAGGCTCAGGTCCATCAATCAATACCAAAGTCGTAACTATAGGCATTATTGCGTTCATTGTACCTTTAGCATCTATCTGGACATCATTTGGCAACCTATCCCCTCTAACTTTTACTGGCTCACGAGTTATAACATCTCCTCCTTCATCTTCTTTATTAATGGTTATTCCTTCTAAGCCCTCTAGCTCAATTTTCCAAATAGGATTATTATGAGCAAATTGATAAGTAGATATTGACATATACTCACTCGATACAGGGTCTACACCAAAGAATCTCCCAATCTCAGGCATATAGTTTCTATACCTAAACGTCAACCAGCCTAAACCTAACTCTGTTTGTTCTTCCTGCCCTAAGTAATTCCAGTTTCTTGCAATATTAGTATTAGTAACATTATCATTATACCCTTTATGTTTTAAACCAAAAGGATAATAATTATTTTCCTCCAGTATTTCAACAGTCATAGGATCGTTAACTTTACGAATACTTACATCGTCAAACCAAACACTACCAGCATAGTCGTTATCAATCCTTAAGTTTAGTTGAGTAATATTAGCTGGCACACTTACTCGTTTCTCAAGATATACCCATTTACCTTTAGTATGTGTTCTTTGATAGTCTATTAATGTATAATAACTTGTTTCTCCTGGTTCGTTCATAAATAAAAATATATCTGCCTGGTTTTCTGGTATATTTTCAAGGTAAACCCACCCAGAATAAATATAATCTGTGGTTACCGAATTATTTATAGTTATCCAGTCATTACTGTGCGCTACATTTTCCCAATGGGAGTGTGGATCCAACCTTGCGGCATAATTCCCTTGAAGCTTAAAATTACTATCAAACTCATCTACATCCCATCCCCAAGTATGCCCTGTACCATCCCAACCAGAAGCACTTTCGAAACCATCAAAGAATATTTGTGTTGTACTACCAGTTATATTACCATCATTGTTGCTGTCCTTATAACTCAACCTAATATTACCCAAATGATCTTTATATTGGTATACATAGTCGAAACCTTGAGGTAAATCATTTTCGTTCTTTGGCTCCACATAACCCTCAGGGTGGTTAAAGAATTTCAGGACCTCTGAATTCAACTGACCTTGATAGGTATAGTTTCCAGAATAAAGGGTAATAACTGGCTCGTCTCCTTCATCTACTGTCCACTTACGCAACTTTACCCCGTTAGCGTCATAGACATAATGTACGGCAGTTTCATCGTGCCTGTCAAAAATAATATCGGTGGGTAAGTTCAAATGGTTATAGCTAATAGAAATAATATCTTTATTCTCGTCTTTTGTCATGTTGCCATTGTCATCGTAAGTATAATCATCTGCACTATCCACAGTAGTATTTACTGCATCGTCTTTAAACCCAAATTCGTCTACTGTAGCAGCGTCTGCCACTTTCAACAGTTTATTTCCACCATTATAAGTATAGGTTAAGTCATCCATCAGGGCAAAAGTAGTTGCGTTGGCATTCCTATGCCCCTTTCTTTTTAAATGCATGATGTTTCCGTTCTTATCATAATCGATAAGTGAAAGGTTATAATTATCTGTATTGTCCGTCGCATTTGTAATCCGGTTAAGTGCATCATAAATATAAGAATATTTATTGGCAACAGGGTTGCTGGTATTATTAACACTTGTAGATTTCCAAAGTGTTTGACTAATATTGCCGTTATACAATACTGTTCCACCAGTACTAGGCGTATTGTAATTTATTTGAAAGCCAAACGCATCATTTGCATCCAATGTAATGGCAGAATTACTACCACCCGTATTATTAATTCCTTTTAACCACCCCCTCACATTATAAGTATAGTCTACATCTTGTAACCTGACCGTATTAGTAGATTTACCGCCAACTCCCTTCGATTTTAAAAGCCCAAGATTGTCATAAGTATTGTCCACTATGGTTTCCTGAATAAGATCGTTAATCGTTTGCTTTTGTTCTAACAATCTACCCTCATGGTCATATTCGAAAACATCTACATTTGTAATGGGTATTTGTCCAGTTTTTAAATGAGTGGAAGTGGTCTTATCTATTTTACCTGCAAAATCCAATTTGCTCGAAACAATATCTGTAGTGCCTAAATAACTGTTCTTACTTGCTACATAGATTGGACGTGCCTTTACATCGTAACCAGTAACCGAGGTAATCCATTGGGTTGTTGTTAATACCTTCACCCTAGTTCCTGTTGCCAGACCTTTGGTTAACATATTGTTTGTGCCGTTATGATTAATTATGGTTTGTTCTTCAGCTTTATCGGGCAGGATCAAAGCATCTTTGTTAAAGTAGTAGTTATCGTAATAGTTAATGGTATACAAGTCAATGGCTGCATTAGGGAAGTTCGAATTGGTGTAATAGGATCCACTATAACCCGTTCCTGAAGACACCTTAGTTTCATATAGCTCGGTATCCAGATTGTTTTCGGAATTAAAATGGGATTGCATGTCGGGACGTGTTATTTTGTCGGTATTTGTATGCAATCCAGTATAAACGACTCTACCAAAAATATCGTACTTAGTAAACAACCACTGCTTTTGGGCTCTTAAATTGGCATCTTGAGTTAAAACAGGTCTATCCAACTTATCGTATATAATATATTCTTTATCCTTTCCCGGAATTTTCTTTTCAACCAATCTATTTCTATCATCATAGGTATATTGATAACACAATTCTAATAGTTCGATGGCAGATACGCCATTGGAAGTATCAACTTTTGGAGGAATAACAAATGAAAGATTACCATAGTAATCGTATACATAGTAGGTGTCGTGGGCGGTTGACACACCTTCTATATCAGCATAGGTGCGTTTTAAAACAACCTGTCCTTGCTTGTTTTTAAACTCTTCGGTAGTGTGGTTTTTCGATAGTGTTCCGTCATGATTTTCATCCTTGGTAATGGTTTTATAGAGTTTATTAGCTGCATAAAAAGTAGTCCCTCCTAATAATGTAGGTGTATAAGTATGTATTCCACCACTACTTGAAGGCGTTAATGAAACATTATAAAACCTTACTTCATTTGCATCATTAGTATTATAGACAAACTCTATTTCGTTGTTACCACCCAGTTTCCAATCCTTGCCTGGAGCTGCTTGTTTTAAAACACGACTTAATGGAGAATCTTCAAGTTCTTTTTGAGAATATGCATTGATATCGGCCAGGATCATATCAGTAAAATCATCACCATAGTTGTCCTTATAATACTGTTTAGTCGCTACAGACTTATCTCCTCTGTAAGAGCCAACACTTCCCGATACTTCACGATAAGGTAACCACTCTTTATCCTGTCTACCAAAAGCATCGTAATCGATATGGGTAACGATGTCCTTTTTATCTGGAGACGCCTTAATGCCAATACTTTGCATTGGTCTGCCCAAACCGTCAAAATAGGTTACACTTTCTGTAAAATCTGATTCTTCATCTATTTCTGAGGCATTGTCCATACGATCTTGATACACTCTGGTATAAACATAATTCTCATTGCTCGATAATGATGTTGGTATATGGCTACAGCCACTATGAGGTCCTGCTACGTTAGGGCATTGATCTGTATTATTCGAGACATATCCGGCAGGTTTTGTACAAGCCGACTGAGTTACAGACGGATCTCCAAAGCCATCGCCATCACTATCTGCATACCAGATTGAAAGTTGTGTTATTGTATAGTTTACTGTTCTGGAGGAGCTCCAACATCCGGATGTGTTGTTCCTGGCCCTTAAATAGTATACCGTACCACTGGTACGGCTAAGCGAAATGCTCGAATTGGACGTGCTGGTTCCTGAAGCACTGCTCTGCCAGTACCAGGTTATCCCACTGGGCGAACTGCCCTTGGTTAATACCGTATTGCCACAGTTGTTGGTCACTGTAGGAGCACTCGGTATTCCGGGTACTGTATTGACAGTATAATTTATTGTTCTTGAAGAACTCCAACATCCCGTTGTATTGTTCCTGGCCCTTAAATAGTATACCGTACCACTGGTACGGCTAAGCGAAATGCTCGAATTGGACGTGCTGGTTCCTGAAGCACTGCTCTGCCAGTACCAGGTTATCCCACTGGGCGAACTGCCTTTGGTTAATACCGTATTGCCACAGTTGTTGGTCACTATAGGAGCACTCGGTATTCCGGGTACTGTATTGACAGTATAATTTATTGTTCTTGAAGAACTCCAACATCCCGTTGTATTGTTCCTGGCCCTTAAGTAGTATACCGTACCACTGGTACGACTAAGCGACGTACTCGAATTGGACGTGCTGGTTCCTAAAGCACTGCTCTGCCAGTACCAGGTTATCCCACTGGGCGAACTGCCCTTGGTTAATACCGTATTGCCACAGTTGTTGGTCACTATAGGAGCACTCGGTATTCCGGGTACTGTATTGACAGTATAATTTATTGTTCTTGAAGAACTCCAACATCCCGTTGTATTGTTCCTGGCCCTTAAATAGTATACCGTACCACTGGTACGGCTAAGCGAAATGCTCGAATTGGACGTGCTGGTTCCTGAAGCACTGCTCTGCCAGTACCAGGTTATCCCACTGGGCGAACTGCCCTTGGTTAATACCGTATTGCCACAGTTGTTGGTCACTGTAGGAGCACTCGGTATTCCGGGTACTGTATTGACAGTATAATTTATTGTTCTTGAAGAACTCCAACATCCCGTTGTATTGTTCCTGGCCCTTAAATAGTATACCGTACCACTGGTACGACTAAGCGACGTACTCGAATTGGACGTGCTGGTTCCTGAAACACTGCTCTGCCAGTACCAGGTTATCCCACTGGGCGAACTGCCCTTAGTTAATACCGTATTGCCACAGTTGTTGGTCACTGTAGGAGCACTGGGTATTCCAGGTACTATATTGACAGTATAATTTATTGTTCTTGAAGAACTCCAACATCCCGTTGTATTATTCCTGGCCCTTAAGTAGTATACCGTACCACTGGTACGACTAAGCGAAGTGTTCGAATTGGACGTACTGGTTCCTGAAGCACTACTCTGCCAGTACCAGGTTATCCCACTGGGCGAACTCCCCTTGGTTAATACTGTATTGCCACAGTTATTGGTCACTATAGGAACACTGGGTATTCCAGGTACTGTATTGACAGTATAGTTTACACTACTGGAACCAGAACTCCATATATTTGCTGTATTTCTGGCCCTTAAATAATATTTTGTACCACTGGTTACTGTTAGGGTAATTCCAGAATAGGATATACTCGTCCCCGTAGGGCTGGTTTGCCAAAACCAAGCAACTCCTTCAGGAGGATTGCCCCTAGCTAGTACGGTATTACCACAATTAGTACTTTGTATAGTTGGTGGGCTCGGAGTGTCTGGTTGCGGGAGGTTAACAGTTACCACCAAACTCAAAAGCTCAGGTTGCCCAGAAACCGTTGCGAACGCAGCGATAGTCGCCGTGTTACCAGGACCAGCTCCTGTCCATTCAACGGTTATAGAGCCTGGGGTAGAAGATAATGTTGTATAGTACGTACTACTGGCCCAGTTTACGTTACTCGCTGGCCCGTTTATATTATAAGTGCTAACATCTCCGATATTAACACTTGTGGGACCAAACAGTGTGGTTTGGGAATATAATTTAAATCCTGCTAATAGAATAAATAGCATTCCATAAAAAAGAGAGCTTAATTTGTATTGAAAATTATTATGCATGGGACTTATATATTATTGTTGATTCTTATAGTGGTGTAGGTAATCGGTCACAAGTTTTTTATCGGAATCTTTAACTTCCTTAAGCCTGTTAAAACTATCGTAATTGTAATAAACGGTATAACCTTTGGGGTCTGTAGTACTTGTTACGCCAATCAGGGGTGCATAGGTATAAGTGCTTACCATAGCGTCTGGAAGCCCTGACCTTATCTTATTCAAGGTCGCTATCATCATGTTTTGATTATAGGTTCCTGCTTTAATAGCATCTAATTCTCCAGTTGTTAAAGTCGCCGTAACTGAAGTATGAGTTGCGTTTTCTATTTTAGCTACAGGATATTCTTCGTTATACCCCCATAGGTAGGCAACTGTCGTACCATCAGATTTCTTGACCTCAAGGACATGCCCTCTTTCGTCATGTTTAATAAATTCAACTCTGTCCTGTAAAGGGTTAGTTGTTTCATGATAGGAGCCTTTCAAGGTTTGCTGATCTTTTGGTAGAACAAGATTCGTGTTAGGCTTATTATAGAAATTTGTACGTTGCACTGTTTTAGATAACACGGTTGTACCATCCTTAATGGTAGTCTCTAGCTGAAGCGGAGTGGCTAACTGGTGCTGGTTTTTTAATGTATCTATGGCTACTTTTTCATAGGTGTCTAAGTCGTCATAGCCTAAATCATTTATATGAACAACATCTTCAGGGTAATGAGTCTCTGTGATGATGGTTTTATCATCACTTGTGAAAGCCTCAGATTTATCTAATTGATAGTGGGTATCGTAATCATAAAAATATTTGGTTGCATTAACCAGCTCTATACCTCCATCAAAATAATTGGTTTCCTTGGTTGAATGTAAATCTAAAGTCCCGGCAGTATAATGGTATACTCTATAAAAAAATTCATTTGGAGCTGAAGGCGAATTATATGGTGGAGTATCATTAGGATCTGGACAGAAAGTTACGAGTGGTAAACGAAACACCCGTTTATTCTTTAGATATAAAATAGCTCCATTAGGATCCTTTATATCTGAAGTTAGTGTATCAACTCTCGTTTCAGGATTAAAAATAGGTACAGTGAAATACGGGGGAGTATTTATACCTCCAAATAGATATTCATTTCTAATTTCTTTTCTTAACGTATAAGAATTCCCCTGTCTTTCATAAATTTTCGTACTGATATTTTTCCCTCTTAACCACTCATTATCCGTGGGCAGCGGATAAGGAAATTTATAAAAGGCTCCGGTATCTTCGAATACTGTAAACTCACTCTCTGTTTTTCCAGAATTATCTTCTTTTGTGCCTAAATACTCTGTTACATGACTATAACCAATAGAACTACCCTGTGGCGTTCCTAAAGGACTTCCTGGAACTGCTCCGAATGGTTCAAGTATGGTTGTAAAAGATGCCGCTTCATGTTCGCTATTTAATGAATAAAAATTAGGTAAGCCAAATAATTTTCCACTAGAAAATCCATCCGGGCCTTTGTATTCATATTCCTTTGAGTTTACCACACCATTACCATCATTAAACTCTATTTTTTTAATGCGTTTTCCTGGACCATATAAGAGATTAGGATCATCTGTAACTGTTGGTGGATCATTTGTGCCTCCTGTGCTATTTTCATTCCAACTTAATATTATATTAAAACTAGAACCATGATTCATAATATCATATGGATCATAGTCACCGGGATTTATGAAAACTTCTAAAGTATGTAATCCGGGAACAAGCACACTATTACTAATCCCTTTATTCTCTCCTGGAGTTAATGCAAGTGGCCGAGACGGTGAACCATCGGAAGGGTTTATAGTAAGGAGTGCAGAAAAAACATACCTTTCTTCTGGTGATACAGCCCAAAAGGTATAACTACCACCAGGATTATTACTCGATAAATTTGTAAGATCGATAGTTTTAATGTAGTGGCTAGACCCATTAAATATGTTCGGATCTGTATCTATAAAACCTAAACCATTTTGTTTTCTGATAATTGGGTTTGGGTCGGTATTATTTGCCCATACAACAGTTGAAAGTTTCCCGCTCTTTCTAACTTTATTATGCTCATAGGTAAAAGAAGTGCTACCACCTGTTGGGTAATTAACCTTTTTTAACATTCCGGCTTCTGCATAGGTCGTGTCAACGGTTCTGTCATTTGGGTCAGTTCCATACTTGAAAAAAGTAAGATAGGCCCCATTGTCCTTACCATTATAATAACCCCATATGTCTTGTGCGTTGGAAAATCTATTAGGTAGCTTTGTATCACTGTATTCAAAACTGTAAGCAGGTAACTTTTTACCACCAGCATCTTCTTGCTGTACTGAAGTTAAAAATAATCGTTTTGAAGATTTGGGGTCGGATGAAAGCAAAAAGCTTAGTACATTTTTGTTGGTGGTATCGGTCGTGTAGGTGTAATTTAGTTGATGTATTTGAATGAGTTTATTGTTTTTATCAAATACTTCAATTTTATCTAAACAATGTGCACCGGACAGATCATCTCTTTCGTCTCCAGATCGTTTAAAAACTACTTTTCCCGACTTAAAATGTATTTCACTTAATTGATATTGGAAACTTCTTATTTTTGATGAATAGTTTACGGGTATATTGTTGGCTTCTATTTTGTCGTAGGAACGCCTATAATAGGTACTATCATCAATATCATCATTATAATAGAAAAATTCAATAAGATCTCCATTTACAGTTTCTATATCCATTAATTGCCAAGCATTATAAAAAAGTGTGCCACCAGCAGAACCAGGTGATGGAGATCCGTTAAGAGGGTAGCTGTAAGATGTTACTTCGTCTGTGTTTCTTGCTTTTCTCGATTTATCTTTCGACACCCCGAAATAATACTTGGTTCCGTTAGAATCTGTCACGACAAAACTACCTATGCCTATAGCAGCAGCACCCGTTTCGGCATCAAAGTATTCTATTTTGATATCTCTGAATTCTTGGAGAACAGCTTCGTTACTTTCCTTATCCAGTATAAATTTACCACTGGTCCCATTAAAGTCAAAGAAAAATAAATCAGGAGTAAAATCTATGTTAGGTCTTTGCACATATTCATTGTAAACAGATTGCCTAATAGACTGAGCTGAAGGATTGGGAGGATTAGAAAAAAAAGTTTGATTAATAATATTTTTAGCATATCCCACCTGTGGATACTCATCTGCTATACCTCTAGTTTGTCTTGAGATAGATCCACCATAATTTAGCGCCCACCCTAAACCAACTCTTGAAGCTACCTCTTCAACTTTTATACCTCTGGCATGGTAAGTCAAACTTATAGGAATTGTAATACCATTTTGTTTAATTGTGTAAATAGGAACTGAAATATTAGGCACTCCAGTGTAAGTCGAAACTGGAACTTCTGTAAACTTAGCTAGCGAAGTAGCTTCAGGAGACGGAGGAACAATGGTTGGAAGGTCTTGAGCCTTTACCAGAATAGGGTAAAAACCGATTAGTATAAATACTACTGATAACAAAAGTCTTTTCATAAATTTTATTTGTTTATTACTTAAGAATAAAGTGAAATTACTTACTGTAAAAATAAAGTGTATCGCTCAAAAATTAGCTAAGGATATCCTTATGATTAGTAAGGGAAAAACCTTTTTTTTGTAAGGAAAAATTGTAATTCTAATAGAAATTCGATTGTTTCTCCTTAGTTTTAATAAGGGAAAACCTTAGTTTTCCAAAATGCCTAATAGAGAAACTCTAATTAATTAAAGATATGATGATAGGGATTCAAAACTAACAAATCGCTTTCTGACTTTGGTATAAGCTTTATATACAGCTTTAATGCTAGCATTTATAAAAATTTAAAAGAATACAACTTTAAAGTTTACATTTAACGTCTCTTTATAACGTATTACACTCGTTTTTCCTACCTTTGCGCTTCGTTTTATATAAGGCATGTTTAAATTATTTAGTAAAGACTTTTGGGACATCGTTGCAAGATTGATTTTGCGTAACAAAACCATCATCCTTGTTGGTATTGTTTTAATCACCTTTTTCTTTAGTACTAAGTGGGAAAACATGCGTTTTACCTATACCGAGGCAAATTTATTGCCTGATGATCATGAGGTAAACATAATCTACAACGACTTTTTGAAAACCTTTGGAGAAGAAGGCAACCTTATTGTACTTGGCGTAAAGGACAGTTCCCTTTTTAGCATTCAAAAATTAAATGCTTGGAATAAGCTATCGCAAAGCTTTAAAAAATATGACGAAGTAGAAACCGTCGTATCTATTAAAGACCTTCAAAAGCTTGTAAAAGATACTAAAAATGAAAAGTTTCGTTTAGAGCCTTTTATAAAAGATTCTATTTCTTCAATTGAACAGGTTAAAACATTACAAGAAGAGCTTTTTAAAAAATATCCGTTTTACGATAATTTTTTATTCAATAACGAAACTAAAACGGTTCGAACAGCCCTTTATTTAAAAAAGGATATTGTAAACACCGCAGCAAGGAAAGACTTTGTTGTCGATGTTTTATTACCAACAATAGAAACCTTCGAAACATCGAACAACTTAGATGTTAGAATATCGGGAATGCCCTATATTAGAACTCTAAACTCACAAAATATTGTAGATGAAATCAGCTTGTTTATAGGTGCCGCATTATTAGTAACATCTATTATTTTCTTTTTCTTCTTCAGATCGTTTAGAGCGACCTTCATATCACTTATTGTAGTATGTGTTGGAGTTATGTGGACCTTAGGAATTCTTGGTTTATTAAACTACGAAATAACCGTTTTAACAGCCCTCATTCCGCCGTTAATTATAGTTATTGGTATTCCTAATTGTATCTTTTTAATTAATAAATACCAGCACGAAGTAAAATTACATGGTAATAAAGTAAAATCACTACAACGTGTTATCACTAAAATTGGTAACGCGACTTTAATGACCAATGTTACCACTGCTTCTGGGTTTGCAACTTTTATTTTAACAGAAAGTAAACTTTTAAAGGAGTTTGGTATTGTTGCATCCTTAAGTATACTAGCCATTTTTATTCTGTGCTTACTTATCATTCCAATTATTTATACCTTTTTACCTTATCCGAAAGAACGTCATTTAGAGCACTTGAACAAACGTTGGATAGGTGGTTTTGTAAATTGGATGGAGCATATGGTAAGACAAAAACGCATAGCTATTTACTCCACGTCTTTGGTATTATTAATATTAAGTATTATTGGTATTTACCAAATAAAAATCTCTGGCAGTTTGATAGAGGATATGCCTAAAAACACAGAGTTTTTTAATGACATCCGTTTTTTCGAAAAAGAGTTTAATGGTATCATGCCTTTAGAGATTATGATTGACACCAAACGTAAAAAGGGTGTTATGAAACTTTCTACTTTAAAACGCATGAATGAATTGGAAGATTTAATTATAGAGACTCCGGAATTATCTAAACCCATTTCGGTAGTCGGCTTAGTTAAATACTCTAAACAAGCTTACTATAATGGTAATACCAAATATTATCAATTACCAACATCGCAAGAAAACAGCTTTATTTTATCTTATGCCAAAAATTCGACTTCGAATGTAGACTTGCTTAAAAATTTTGTTGACAGCACTGGTCAATATGCCCGTATTACAACGTTTATGAAAGATGTTGGAACTGATAAAATGGAGCGCATAGAAGAAAATCTTCAAACAAAAATAGACAAAGTTTTTCCAGAGGAGAGATATAATGTTACCATGACGGGTAAAGCCTTAGTTTTTCAAAAGGGTACCAAATACCTTGTTAAGAATTTAGCCATATCGTTATCGCTTGCTATCTTTTTAATATCGTTGTTTATGGCATACATGTTCAGGTCGGGAAGAATGATTATTGTGTCATTAATACCAAACTTATTGCCATTATTAGTAACAGCAGGTTTAATGGGGTATTTAGGAGTCCCTATAAAACCTTCAACCATATTGGTGTTTAGTATAGCTTTTGGTATTTCTGTAGATGATACTATTCATTTCTTAGCAAAATACCGTCAGGAACTCCAGGCCAATCACTGGAAAATTAAGACCTCTGTGTATGGTGCATTACGAGAAACCGGAGTAAGCATGTTTTACACATCCATTGTGCTTTTCTTTGGGTTTTCTGTATTTACCATTTCCAGCTTTGGGGGTACCGTAGCATTAGGAGCTTTAGTTTCTGCCACATTACTATTTGCTATGTTATCGAACCTGCTCTTATTACCTTCTTTGTTGTTATCGTTAGAGCGTAGTATTGCCAATAAGCAAGTACTAAAAAAACCCGCAATTAATATTATTCCAGAAGAAGACGAAGACCAGTAAATTTTAATGCTAATCCCTTTTCGTTTTTTAACATTTGATGCTTAAAAGCCAATTGGCTTTTTTATCTTTACATTTTAAATTTGAACACGTATGAAATCACGAACTGTATCAGAATTACTGTCCCAAGATATTGTTTTCCCAGAAGTAGAAATAAAAGGCTGGGTTAGAACCTTTAGAGCAAACCGTTTTATAGCTTTAAATGATGGTTCTACATTAAATAATATTCAGTGTGTAGTAGATTTTGAAAATTTCGATGAAGCGCTTTTAAAGCGTATCACGACTGGAGCTGCAGTATATATTAAAGGAGAATTAGTTGAAAGCCAAGGAAAAGGTCAAAAAGTTGAAATACAAGTAAATACTATTGAGATTTTAGGAGACTCAGACCCAGAAACCTACCCTATTCAACCTAAAAAGCATTCCTTTGAGTTTTTACGTGAGAATGCCCATTTACGTACTCGTACAAATACGTTTAGTGCTGTTATGCGCTTGCGTTCGGCATTATCATTTGCCATTCATAAATATTTTAACGAAAATGGTTTTTACTACACACACACGCCTATTATAACAGGTAGTGATGCCGAAGGTGCTGGAGAAATGTTTAAGGTGACCAGCCTAGATGCTAAAAACCCACCCCTAAACGATGAAAAAGAAATAGACTATACAAAGGATTTCTTTGGCAAGGAAACCAATTTAACCGTTTCTGGTCAGTTAGAAGCAGAGACCTATGCTATGTCCTTAGGTAAAGTTTACACATTTGGCCCTACTTTTAGAGCCGAGAATTCAAATACATCGCGTCACTTAGCCGAATTTTGGATGATTGAGCCCGAAGTAGCCTTTATGGATTTGGCTGGAAACATGGATTTAGCCGAAGACTTTATGAAGTATGTTATAAAATACATTCTAGATAATAATCGTGAGGATTTAGAGTTTCTAGATAAGCGTTTGCAGGATGAGGACAAAAGGAAACCAATGGCAGAACGAAACGAAATGACTTTAATAGAAAAGCTCAATTTTGTAACAGACAACAATTTTAAACGTGTTAGCTATACGGAGGCTATCGATATTTTACGTAATTGTAAACCTAACAAGAAAAAGAAATTCAAATATCTAATTGATGAGTGGGGTACGGATTTACAAAGTGAACACGAGCGTTTTCTTGTTGAAAAATACTTTAAATGTCCAGTAATCTTATTTGATTACCCTGCAAATATAAAAGCCTTTTACATGCGTTTAAATGACGACGGAAAAACTGTTCGTGCTATGGATATTTTATTCCCTGGCATAGGGGAAATTGTTGGAGGCGCGCAACGAGAGGAACGTTTAGATGTTTTAAAACAACGAATGGCAGCTATTAATATTCCAGAAGAAGAGCTTTGGTGGTATCTGGATTTACGAAAATTTGGTACAGCTGTACATTCTGGCTTTGGATTAGGTTTTGAACGTTTAGTAATGTTCGCTACTGGAATGAGTAACATTAGAGATGTAATTCCTTTTCCAAGAACACCTCAAAATGCAGAATTTTAAAAACATTAGATATATGCCTATTTATAGGTAAAAAGTTTTTTTTACTTTTATCTTAAACCAAATCACAATATGCTTAAGCAGTATTTACAATTTAAACTATCGCAAAAGCTTTCGCCGCAGCAAATTCAATTAATGAAATTGATACAACTGCCTACGCAAGCTTTTGAACAACGTTTAAAACAAGAACTGGAAGAGAATCCAGCTCTAGAGAGTGGTAAAGAAGATAATGGTGAATACGATTCTGAATTTAGCAATACAGACGATATAAACGACAGTGAAACTATAAATGCCGAAGATATTAACGTTGATGAATATCTAAGCGATGACGAAATTCCCGATTATCGTACTCAATCAAATAATTATAGTAGCGATGATGATGAAAAAACGATGCCTTATGCGGCAGGTACATCATTTACGCAACACTTAATAAATCAATTGAACACGTATCGTCTCAATGATGAAGAACGGGAAATAGCAGAATTTTTAGTAGGAAGTGTTGATGAAAGTGGCTATATACGTAGAGAGTTAAGCGATATTATGGACGATTTGGCGTTCACGCAAAACGTTTATACTACGGAAGAAAAAATTCAAAGTGTTTTAAGAATTGTACACCAATTGGATCCGGCAGGTGTAGGAGCAAGAAGCTTACAAGAATGTTTAAGCATACAATTACACAGAAAAGAAAAAACACCGCATTGTGAGTTAGCAATTAATATTATAGACAATGCTTTTGATCAATTTACGAAGAAGCATTATAAAAAGTTAATTCAAAAGTTTGATATATCTGAAGAGCAATTAAAAAGTGCTATTACTGAAATTGAACACTTAAATCCGAAACCAGGAGGTTCTTATGCAGGAAATAACAGAATTGTAGAGCATGTTGTACCTGATTTTGCTATTAAAATTATAGATGGTGAATTAGAGTTAACACTTAACGGAAGAAATGCTCCAGAGCTTCATGTATCGAGAGAGTATAATAACATGCTTAAAGGCTATAAAGACACTAAGGACAAGTCTAAATCGCAAAAGGATGCCGTGATCTTTATTAAGCAAAAATTAGATGCTGCTAAATGGTTTATTGAGGCTATTAAGCAACGTCAGCAGACTTTATTTGTTACCATGAGTGCCATTATGCACTATCAGAAAGACTATTTCTTAACAGGTGACGAGCGCAACTTAAAACCTATGATTTTAAAAGACATTGCCGACGAAATTTCTATGGATGTTTCAACGGTTTCAAGAGTCGCAAATAGTAAGTACGTCGATACACCTTATGGTACAAAACTAATTAAGGAATTCTTTTCCGAGTCTATGAAAAATGACCAAGGGGAGGATGTTTCTACAAGAGAAATTAAAAAAATATTGGAAACGGTTATAGAAGAAGAGAACAAGAAAAAACCTTTAACCGATGAAACCTTAGCTTCTATTCTTAAAGAAAAAGGGTATCCTATTGCTCGTCGAACAGTAGCAAAATATAGAGAGCAATTGGATATTCCTGTTGCCCGATTACGTAAAAAGATATAATGGATAAAATACTAAGGAGTATCTCATACATTTTTCATCCATTATTAATGCCTATTCTTGGCGTTATTTTCTATTTCTATAAATCACCACGATTTATTCCGGAAGAGATAATAAAAGCCAAGTTAGTATCCCTTTTTATACTAACAGTTATTTTACCTATCCTGCTTTACTTTCTACTTAAAACGCTGGGTAAAGTGCAATCCATTTATCTGGCGACTACTAAAGAGCGTATTATTCCTTTAATATTAAACTGCTTTGTCATTATAATAGTATTGCAACGTATTATAACACCTTCCCAAATCGTTGAGCTTTATTTTTTCTTTGTAGGTATATTAATTTCTACTATGGCATGCCTAACACTTGCCCTTTTTAAATTTAAAGCCAGTATACACATGATTTCTGTTTCCGGATTATTCATGTTCTTTGCCATCTTAAGCATACACTTTAGCATAAACATTAATGGAACCTTAGCTTTAATGGCAATAATAATGGGAGCTGTTGCTACATCCAGACTACATTTAAACGCACACAATTATAAAGAGCTTATTATGGGTGGTTTTGTTGGAGCTATTCCACAGTTAATACTAGTACCTTATTGGTTATAGGATATAAAACATTAAACCAATTTTTACGGCATTCATATCAACTCTTTTCCCATTTACAATAACATCGTCCGTAAAGATGGGGTTTAAGGCATAATACACATATACATTCCACGTACTATAACCAGCACTAAACGTTAAGCCATATTGAAGGTTGTTAAAGTCCTTTATATTGCTATATCCTATTCTTCCTAAATCACCTCTGTACTTGGTTGTATGGGTAAACATATAACCTATTTTAAAACCCGTGTAAATGCGCCAAAAGTTGTAATCGCTAGCTGTAGATGTACGCCACCTAAACTCTAGAGGAACCTCAATTAAATGGCTTGAGAATTTATTCTTGGTAAATGTGCTGCTACTTTCTAAAACAGTGTATGTAGTATTACCCATGTTATCCTTATCGATAAGCAAGTCCTGATTATAGGAGTTTGCAGAATATCCGACCCCCAAACCTATAGCAACATTCCTTTTTTTATTAATAGGCATATCCTTAATAAAACCTAAATGAAACCCTAAAGAGAATCCACTTTGAGAAACATTCTCTGGCATTTTTCCTAATAAATTATAAGTTACTCCTGCATAAAATTGGTCTTCTTTATAAAGTGAATCAACACTTTTATTAACGTCTCGTTCCTGCTCTTGAGCCAGACAGTTTAAATAACCAATTAAAAAGAATATTATAACGAATAAATGTTTCATTAATAATAGTATTATGCTACTAACATACAATTATAATTAAAAATTATCTGGGTTTTAAAAATAAAAGGCGTTTTGATAAATCAAAACGCCTTTTATTTATATAAAATTAAGAGTATAGAACTATTATCTTCCTAACACAGTACCTTTTTTAGTCGTGTAGTTAATTTTAAGTGCATTTACTTTTCTTAATTCCTGCTTTATATCTCCAATTAATCCCATATTAGCATCACTATCTACCTTTAAGGCAGTTGTTAAAAATGGTATTAATTCTTCTCGCTTAGAAGCTCTTTCTGCAGCAATAAACGCAGCAATTTCATTTACATCTGCGAACTTATCATTAAGTTGTATTTTTGCCTCTGTTCCATATTGTTTATAGTTATCACTTGGCTTACCTGCATATATATACATCACCAAATCCTTTTTATCTAACTTTTCAACCTGGTCTGCAAATGGCAAATTATTCTCGATCATTAAGGTATTTTGCCTCATTACTGTGGCTACCATAAAGAAGAATAATAACATAAATACAATATCTGGTAAAGATGCTGTGTTAACCGCTGGCATATCGCCGCCTTTTTTCTTTTTAAATTTAGACATATTTATAAATGTTAAATTTTAAACTATTGTACTTCTGAAAGTTTTTGAGGATAATCCAATTTAATTTTGTCTATCTTCTCTTTTAACCTTTCCTTATTACCTGGCCAATTTACATCCTTATAGTTTTCCTGCATTTCTGCAAAAGACTTACCGTACAGCCCTTGAGCCCTGATATTTCTTAATTCGTTATAAGCCGCTACTAATTCATTTTGAACAGCTATATAAGTTTTGTAAGTTGTTTCACGTTCATTCTTTAAAGATATAATCGCTTTATCTGGATTATCAGAAGATGACTTATCTTTATTTCCTTTACAGTAATCGCATGATCCGTCGCCTCCGTTATCTAAGAATTCAATGGCTGCTTGCCTTAAATCCTTAACCTCCATTAATTCATCTTCTACTAGCAATTGATCTTTACCATTTAATAATACGGTAAAAATATTTCTTTGCTTGATAACTACATCTTCTTCAGACTCTTCCATAGGTGGAAGTTTTCTGTTAATCCCAGAATCTGTTTCAATTGTTGTTGTTACTAAGAAGAATATTAATAGTAAGAACGCGATATCGGCCATGGAGCCTGCATTTACTTCTGGTGCTGCTCTTTTTGCCATAACTTTATTTGTTAAATATTTTTTTAGCTCCTGAATATAACATGGATGCTATAGCTAAAATAGCTAACACATAGAATGTATATAATCCAGCTCCTACGTACTTAGATGTATCTTCGGTAACATCTAACCCTTTATCTGTAAAAGGTGTTAAATCTAAATCTGTACCAGACGACATCGAATAAGAAATAACTACAATTAGAACAAACGCTCCAACTGTCATTAATGTCTTTTTAATATTTCCAGCAAATAGTCCTTTTATAACAAATAACAGAACCATTACTAATATTAATCCAAGTACGGTATAGGCAATATATAGCATATTTCCGCTCATGGATAGCTGTTGCTCATCATCACCTGCTATTATCATTAGCGCAAAAATCGCGCCAATAATAGCAAGAGCGAAAGCTACTATTTTTAAAACTTTATGTAAACCCATAATTTTTTATATTTAAATTATTACTTCTTATTTCTAATCAATAGATCCATTAACGTAATAGAAGCATCTTCCATATCGTTAACAATACTATCAATTTTAGCAATAATGTAATTGTAAAAAATCTGAAGTATAATAGCTACTATCAAACCGAATACAGTTGTTAAAAGTGCTACTTTAATACCACCGGCAACAAGAGATGGTTGCATATCTCCGGCAGCTTCAATTTTATCGAATGCTTGAATCATACCAATTACCGTACCCATGAAACCAAGCATTGGTGCCAAAGCGATAAATAATGAAATCCAAGATACATTTTTTTCTAATTGTCCCATTTGAACTCCCCCATAAGCTACAACAGCTTTTTCGGCAGCTTCTATACCTTCGTCTGTTCTATCTAAACCTTGGTAGTAAATAGATGCGATAGGTCCTTTTGTATTTCTACAAACTTCTTTTGCTGCTTCAACTCCACCTGAAGATAAAGCATCCTCTACATTTTGTGTTAATTTTTTTGTGTTGGTAGTTGAAAGGTTTAAAAAGATAATTCTTTCTATAGCAATAGCTAACCCAAGAATTAAACATAATAATACAATTCCCATAAAGCCAGCACCACCTTCTATAAAACGTTTTTTCAATTCTTGATGAAACCCAAGTGTTTCGGCAGGAGCTGCCGCAGCATCTGTTGCCTCTTCTTGAGTTGTATTAATAGCAGTTACTGCTGTAGTTGAGTTTGCAATTGTAGTTGCATTAGTAGTTCCAAATGCCATCATTCCTGTAATGGCAAGGAGAGAAAATAATCTTTTCATGTTCTAGATCTTAATATATTAGTTAAAGTGTTAAAGATATTAAAAAAAAAGCAATTAAAAATAAAATAAAAAAGCAGAGAGAAAGGGATTCGAACCCTCGATACGCTTTTGACGTATACACACTTTCCAGGCGTGCGCCTTCGACCACTCGGCCACCTCTCTGTATTTTTAACTGCACTTTATTTTATTGGGGGCTCAAATAACAAAAAAAACTTTGAACGCTAAAATTTTAAGAGTTAATTTTAAGATATTTCACCCCGTAAAGCTGTTTCATAGATCGTTTTGACGTTATTTTCTGTAATATTTCGTCCCAGCACATACATTAGCTTAGTTATAGCCGCTTCGGTTGTAATGTCTTTTCCAGAAATAACTCCTATACTTTTTAACTCACTACTGGTTTCATAATGCCCCATCATAACGCTTCCTCCCGAACACTGTGTAATATTTATAATATGTATCCCTTTTTCAATATGCTCCTTTAACATGTCAATAAACCATCTTTCAGTGCTACAATTTCCGGCACCGTAGGTTTCAATAATAACAGCTTTTAAATTCGGGGTATTAAAAATGCTCTGCAATACACTTTTAGTGATACCTGGGAAGAGTTTTATTAGTGCAACATTATTATCTAAATTCTTATAGACTTTTAGAGGTTTATCTAAATCAGGCTTAAACAAATATTCTTTATTAACTTTTAAATGAACGCCAGACTCGGCTAAATCTGGATAGTTTAAAGATGCAAAAGCTTCAAAGTGTTCTGCGTTTATTTTTGTGGTTCTATTGGCTCTATATAATTTGTATTCAAAATATAGACATACCTCCTTAATTACTGGTTTTCCATTATGTTGTAACGAGGCTACCTGAATGGATGTAATTAAGTTTTCCTTTGCATCTGTTCTTAAATCGCCTATTGGTAATTGAGATCCTGTAAATATGACTGGTTTTGCCAAGTTCTCCAACATAAAACTTAATGCAGATGATGTATAACTCATGGTATCGCTTCCGTGTAAAACCACGAAACCATCAAACGCTTCATATTTAGCCTCTATTATTTCTGCAATTTGAACCCAGTATTTCGGATTCATATTACTTGAATCTATAGGTTCTTTAAACGATACCGTATCTATATGACATTCTAAAAGCTGTAATTCCGGAATTTTTTCTAAAAGTGTTTTAAAATCAAACGCCTTAAGCGACCCCGTTTTAGGATCTTTAACCATACCTATGGTTCCTCCAGTATATATTAGTAATATTTTTGGCTTTATATCGCTCATGGTTTAAATTTTAAAAACGTCCTTAGAATTCTGAGTGGTAATTGCCGCTATGTCTTCCAAAGATACACCATATATATGTCCTAACTTTTCCAACACTTGTTTTATATAGGCACTTTCGTTTCGTTTCCCTCTATATGGAACTGGAGCTAAATAAGGTGCATCTGTTTCTAAGACAATATGTTTAAGCGGTATTTGATTTAAAAAAGTATCAATCTTCCCATTCTTAAAAGTAGCCACACCGCCTATACCAAGTTTCATGTTATAAGAAATGGCTTGATGTGCTTGTTCCAAGGTTCCAGTAAAACAATGAAAAATACCGAACAGATCATCGCTCTTTTCTGTTTCTAAAACTTCAAATATTTCGTCAAAAGCATCCCTACAATGAATTACTATTGGCAACTTATATTGCTTGGCAAGCCTAATTTGATGTTTGAATGCTTCTTGCTGAATTCCTAATGTGGATTTATCCCAATACAAATCAATTCCTATTTCGCCTACAGCATAAAAATGTCGCTTTGCGAGCATATGTTCCACGTGTTTAAGCTCTTCTTTATAGTTCTCTTTAACATGGGTAGGATGCAACCCCATCATTAAAAACATATTATCGGGGTAATCCTTTTCAAGTTGAAGCATGGCTTCGGTATACTCGGAATCTATAGCTGGAATAAAAAACCTAGAAACGCCCTGCTCTATAGCACGATCGATCATCTCATTTCTATCGTCATCAAAAGCTTCACTATACAAGTGGGTATGTGTGTCAGTAATAATCATTTGGTAAAAATAAAAAAGTCACCAATAAGTTGATGACTTTCTTCGAGCTTATTTATACTGTTATACATTTTGTACTTAAATCACACATAGTATAGCAACCGATAGTTTAATAGAGGTATTTATCTTCAACAAAAACAACTTACCAAATACTGATCACTAAAAACTGATTACTGATCACTGAACACTGAACACTCCTACTCTAGTTTATCAATTAACTTCAGAGCCTGCTCATAATCTTCAGCATCTTCTGGTATTCCTTTTAAAATTTCAGAACAAGCTTTGTATTCTTTTTGTTTTAATTTACTCAATGCTAAGTACCATATAGCTTTGTATTTATAAACTGAATCTCCATTACCTATATTTTGTAGAGTATTATCGGCAATTTCAAAATTGTCTAATTCCATGTTTGCTATACCTTTATATAACAACAATTCCAAACTATCATTTCCGCCTTCCAATAAACTTGTAAAAGCTTTTTCTGCTGTTTCAAAATCTCTATTATTAAAAGCATCTTCGGCTGTCTTTAAAAGCTCTTCCTGACCCCCTCTAACGGTTAAACTAATAGTTTCATAATTATTATAATCACTAAAAGACGGATTAGAAAAATTGTTGAAGGTAAAAATCCCCATTAACAACATAACACTTGCTGCTACAGCATATTGCCACGGTTTAAAGCGGACTACTTTTTTGGCTGGTTCTTGTTTTTCAAAATAAGTATTGGAAATAGTTTTTAGGTTATTTTGAAATGTCGTTGAGGCTGCTTCATTTTCATATTTATGTTCTAAAAAAGAAGACAACTCTTTATAGGTATTGAATGCCTGATTGAATTCTGCTTCATTTTCTAATCTAGATTCAAAAGCGGTGACTTCGTCTTGAGATAACTCTTTAGACAAATAGGATTCGAATAATATGTAATCTTGATCGTTCATGGCTATTAATTATTAAGTTGGTTAAACTTTGGTGACTCCCGAACCAGTTCTGTTAACTTACCAATACATAAAGATTTCTTTTTTCTTGCATAAGCATAGGTTACACCTAAACTTTTTGCTACTTCCTCCATAGATTTTATTTTAAAAGTAGCTGTTAACAAATCTTTACAAGCGGTTCCAAGTTTTTGAAACATTTCTGTAAATAATGCTTGTTTTTCGCCAAATACAGATGTTTCAAAAGCCAGTTCTTGAGCCTCGTCACCTTTAGATAAAATGTCCTCATTAATTGTTACCTCCTTTTTAGAAGTTTTTTTTAATTCGTTTAACCACTTCCGTTTACACAGTAGAAAGAAATAGGCATCGAACGGGCAAGTAAGCTGCAACTTATTTTCGCTTGCCTGATTATAAATGGTTATTAAAGTATCCTGTATTACATCTTGAGCTTTATCGCTATCGCCACTATTTTGCTTTATATAATTAATCACTTTAGGTGCGAACTTATCATATATAGCCTGTATTATAAACGAATTGTTTTTTAGTAATCCTTCAATATATTTCTGGTCTTCGTGTATTTTTTTTTCACTCATTACCCCTTGTATTTGCTACTAAAATAAAGAATTTCTTTAAACCAGCTAGTCTCGAAGTAAAGCATGGGAAATTACTCGAGCAAACTCAGTGAATACAAGGGCTAAGCAATTACCAAGGAAATTCAAAGTAAAACTCCAAAAGATACTTTTTAAGTAAAATCTTAAGCGAAAAGGGTAACATTTTTTTAATGGTCTTGATATAAGGGTGTAACAGTAAAAATACTGGACAAAAATTTTAATTAATCCATAAAATTTAGAAATCATGAAAAATGCAAAGCAATTTCACAAACACCTCATCAATATTAATAACGTATGTAAAAAATCCCTTTTGGTTATTGGTACTGTAGTATTATCGATTTTAAACACGCATGCCACAACCTTAGTATCGAACTTTAATACAACAACTATTCATGCAGACATTACAAATGAAAGTTTAATTAAGGTTTACGATTGGAACGTAGAAACCAATAAAGGATCTTATTCTGGAACATCTCCCTCTGTTGAAGACGCAAAGCGAATGATTCTTTTAACAAGCTCTGGAGAAATAGTAAAAGCATCAAAAATTGAAAGCTATTTTGTTTTAAAAACTGAAGCAAAAAACAACTCTAAAAGAAATTATTTCTGGGAAGTTAAAACTGTAAGCGGATATGCAAAAGGCTATTCTTCATCTAAAACTTACGCATACAAAATGATGCAATTAGTTGCCTCGGGAGATGCTATTGTATCTAGAAAAATAATCAGTCAACCTCAACAATAAAAAATAATTACCAAAACGGGGTAACAAAATAGTTGCCCTGTTTATATAACCTCGAAAAACAATTTATAAATCAAATTAATCATGAAAAAGACAACACAATTTTGCAACAATTTAAAATCTATTTTAGGAGCACTTTTAATGGTAGCTTTAATAACAACCAGCTGTTCTAAAAATGGTGACGACGATGGTGATATTTTAATCCGTCCAACGGCTGAAGACTTTAAAAGTTTAAAAGATGCTGCCTTAGAGAACTTAACTCAAACATTTCAATTTAACACCGATGACGGCTATGTAACCCTTACTTCTGAAAAAGGTGTACAAATTAGCATTAGCAGTTCTTGTTTAACATTAAACGGGGACGCTGTAACGGGTACTGTAGACGTTGAATTTGTTGAGCTTTTCGACAAGGGAAACATGCTTACAGCAAACAAACCAACTATGGGAACTATGCCTAATGGTGATAAAGCATTGCTTATTTCTGGAGGGGAATTCTTTGTGAACGCTACACAAAATGGAGCTGCTTTAGAAACCAACTGCGGATTTCAAATGCAAATTCCTGCAGATTTAACAGGAGGAGTAGATAATGATATGATCTTATGGGAAGGTAAAATTGATGAAGACGGAAATTTAGTATGGGACGAAGTAGAAGCTGATGAGCCACAGGGAGAAGGTCGTGTATTTGGTGAAGGCAATCAATACTATGGTTTTTTCCAATCGTTTGGATGGTCTAACGTAGATCGTTTTTACAGCGACCCACGTCCTAAAACTACTATTCAAGTAGCTGTACCAGAAGGATACGACAATACGAATAGTTCTGTTTACATCTCTTACGATGGAGAAGATTCTGGGTTAGCCCATTTAGATACTTATGATAGTGAAACAGGGTTATTTAGTGAGCATTATGGACTAATTCCTATTGGGTTAGAATGCCATATTATTTTTGCTACTGAAGACGGTGACAACTGGAAATACGCTATTAAGCCTGTAACTATTGCCGAAAATGATGTTATAACGTTTACAGAAGATGAAACATCAATTGCTACTGAAGCGCAATTAACAACTATCATTAATGGCTTACCTTAAAATTTTAATAACCTGTTTATAGTGTTGATTTATTGTTAACCTACTTGTTAGAGAGGTCTCAAAAGTATAATGCAATGTCTTGCTGCGAAAGTAGTATCGGTCCATTTTAACTTTTGAGCCTCTTATTTTTTACTTTTTAGATTCAACCCACATCCAATTCATAAACTTTCACTTTAGCAGGAATAACCATTTCTAAATATTCAAAAATTAAAGCCCTCAGAAAAAAATCAAAAAACAGGGTAACAAAATAATTGCCCTGTTTATATAAACTCGAAGAACAATTAAAAACCCAATTTATTATGAAAATTACAAGACAATTTCACGAATTCTTAAATACTATTAATAACGTGAGCAAAAACTTAAAATCTATTTTAGGAACACTTTTAATGTTAGCTTTAATAGTAACAGGATGTTCCAAAGACCACAACGACGATGGTGACGGCGACATTCTAATTCGTCCGACTGCTGAAGAGTTTAACAATTTAAAGGAAGCAGCCTTAGAGAACCTGACTCAAACATTTGAAATTGATGCAGACGAAGGAAGTGTAACCCTTACATCTGAAAAAGGCGTACAAATTTTTATTAGTGGTACTTGTTTAACTTTAAACGGAAATGACGTAACGGGTGCTGTAAACATTGAATTTGTTGAACTTTTCGACAAAGGTAGCATGCTTACCGCAAACAAGCCAACCATGGGAATTATGCCTAATGGAGATAGAGCAATGTTAATCTCTGGAGGTGAGTTTTATGTAAATGCCACTCAAGACGGTGTCGATTTAGATATAAACTGTGGGTTTCAAATGCAAATCCCTACAGATTTAACGGGAGGAGTCGATAATGATATGACTTTATGGGAAGGCAGAATTGACCAAGACGGAAACCTTGTATGGGGTGAAGTTGACGCTGCTGTTGCCGGACAAGATGCAGGTGTATTTGGAGAAGGCGATTTCTACTATGGCTTTTTTCAATCATTTGGATGGTCTAACGTAGATCGTTTTTATAGTGATCCTCGTCCAAAAACAACCATTCAGGTAGCCGTACCAGAAGGATATGATAACATGAATAGTTCTGTTTATATCTCTTACGACGGAGAAGACACTGGGTTAGCTCATTTAGATACTTATGATGACCAAACAGGTTTGTTTAGCGAGCACTACGGACTAATCCCTATTGGTTTAGAATGCCATATTATTTTTGCTACAGAAGATGGCGATAACTGGAAGTATGCAATCAAATCTGTAACTATTGCCGAAAATGATGTTATAACCTTTACAGAAGATGAAACATCAATTGCTACCGAAGCGCAATTAACAACTATTATTAATGGTTTACCGTAATAAAGATATTATCAATGACCTACTTATATAATAATTAACATGCTTTTTTGAGGTCTAAAAAGTGTCATTCAAAACACCCGCCTACAGGACGGGCAGGTAATGAACCTGCCTGCAGTAGGCTGGGAATCTCTTAAAAACTTAAACACTTTTTTATTAACACATGAGATTTTTCGACTTTAGCTCGTGCTGAGCCTAGTCTAAACACTCAGGATGACACTTTTAGACCTATTTTTCAATATCAACTATTTGTATTATCATCACACCATTTCAGAGTGATTAAAGATTATTTCTGTTATACAAACAAAAACTAATTATTCTACTAATTCAGATGTGTTTATTTGCTTTTTCGTTCCTGGCATACTTCCAATTCCTTTAAAAAACGCTCTAACTCCGTTTCTATATTTTACTTTATCAGGAAATTTTTGGCGATACTCATCTTTCTTCAAACCAATTTCATCAAATGGTATAGCAGGGAATTTTGTTTTATCTTTAAATTGAAAATTCATTTGCTCATAATCCACAAAATCAGATGGAGTAACTTCCTTATAATCTTCAATAACACATTTTTCTAAGGCTCCCTTTTCTACACGATAATCAAGCATTTTTTGAGATCCGTTACCATAAGAGAAATTATTAACAACCTTTAAGTATATTGGCCAGAACCTACCATAAGTTTCAGTATCGCTCATGATTTTATTAAAAGTAGGATGCTTATTAATCCAATGTGGTTTAGCCCAACCATTATCTCCTATCCTTGCCTCAACTCTACCAATCATATCTTCTTTAGTTCCGCGTCTATGATGATTTGGGTCTGCTTTGATTTCTTTCGCCATCAACCGTTCTTTTTCTCCCGATACCTGCATTAAATAAATACCGATATCCCCTTCAAGTAGTACATTATCATAAATTGTATGTCCAGCACCTCCAAATGTGAAAATTCCTTTAGCGGCCGATTTGTAAAAGACATTCCCAATACACGTTGCACCAGATTGACCATCATCAAGATGTATACCCGAACGGCCTACCTTTCCTGGGCAATGTATTAAGTGGTGGAAAAAATTGTATCGATACACATTGCCATAACCTCCCATATCTGCTCCGGAATAAACAGCTCCTCCATCACCTTCTTCAAAACCAATATTAAAGAATTCGTTTAGCTCAATTAATTGCTCATTTCCTTTTACAACCAGTGCTTGACCAATTGAATTGTGCACCAGATTGTTTCTAAATACATTTCCGCACCCATTAATTGCAATATTAACTTTTTCGTGTTTAAATTGTTTTTGATAGATATGGCAATTTTCAATTTTATTATTTGCCGGCGTAATTTCATTTCCATCTGCAATTCCTCCGCCTAATCTTGCATGTATATTTAAATCGATTAAATCACACCCAATAACACTATTATTTTTACCTAATATATCTACACCTATAGCTGTGCTATTTGTAATGTCACAACTTGCAACTAAGTTATTCTCGCCACTTAAAGCATAAACATTTCCGCCACCTACATTCGTTACAGATAAACCAATAATTTGAACATGCTTCGTGTTTTCTAATGCCATAAATCCGTTTGCTACAGATAGACTAATTTTAGTGTCTTTAGTCATAGGTTCTGGCGGATAAATGAATAGGCGGTTAGTTAATGGATCGAAATGCCATTCGCCTGGCGCATCTAGTTCGCAAAGCATTCCAAACACACGAAATTGCTTATCGTTTTTACGCCATGCCCAACCATAACCTAATGCACGAGATAAATGCAAACATTCATCTTTGCCACTTGCTGCGTAAATTGGTTGAGAGCTCAATAACCAATTTGCCTCAATAAAACCTGTTAGTTGATTTCGCTTGTTATTCCGTTTTAATTCATTTTCCCACTGCACCCATGTTCCGGCCATTTCATTTTCCTTGTTGTCTATTTTTGCACGTGCACCACGAGGTTCTTCTAGACTTCCTTTCCAACCTCTAGATTTTCCTTCTTCTAAGTATGGAACATACCCAGCTCTAAGACCGTAATCTTGCTCGCCAACAGGAATTCCAGGTGGAGTAACTTCTGCAGTTACTGTTTTTTCTACAAAATCTGCATACTCCTCATTAGGAAAAACTGATGGTAGATAGTTCTTCCCATTAAAATTTAAGTTTAACATTAACGACTCGTTAAAACGCTCAATCATCGCTTCATTTTTAATTGTTACAGCTACAATTTTATCAATTACTTTTTTTGATAAACGAGCCTTTTCCTTAGCTTTTGTTACTTTTTTAAATTTATTTGCATCTACTAAAACACTTCCATCAAAAACTACTTTTCCCCCTTTTGCTGCTTTTATTACTATCGGGCTTGAAGCTGTCCCCTTAAATTCTTCTCCTAAACTTATAGGACGTTCAAAACGATAGTGTCCCCCTAAAACCAGGATCGTGATTCTCTCATCGGGCACACCAGATTCTTTAAGTAGTTTTGATGCCATTTTTATAGCCGTCTCAAACGATACAGGGTCATCTTTTTTCCCAGTATTTTTTGTACCTCCATTTGGCGAAACATATATTTCTGTGGCATGTCCTATAAGAATTCCAAACAGCAAAAATGTTTTTAAAATAATTCCTCTAAATTTCATTTATAAAATATTTTATTCTTTGTGTTATACTTTGTCATTAAAATTAAAACAAGCGAATTAACACCATTACCAACCATCTTAATTATTTATTTGGATTAGTATTATGGTATTTGAAGTTCAAATGTTGAAAAAAAATTCAGAAGAGAGGGTTTTAAAAAAGCCAAATGAGTGTTAGTTTGTTTCAAGTACACGCTTTTAAGCTTTATTCCTAACACTTTGGAAAGATTCTAATAGATTTACATACTATAAAATTGGTAATTAACGTGGATCTTGGATAAGAAAATTTATGTCAGTTTGAGTGATCCCGATTTTCTTCGGGATCGTATCGAAAACAAGTAAATTTTTGACTAAAAAAAGCTTCTCGATAGCTCCGCTGAGCGTAGTCGAAGTGCTAAATTCTTCCAGAATTTTACTCGAAGTGACTTCCGAACTCTTAAGCAATATTTACGTTAATTAATTTCCGTGTCCAATATATTTTCGCATCTTATTGAAACATATTTTCCCCAAATATTATGCTCACTACTCGCTACAAGGGCTCCAATCTTTTTCTTTTCCAACTCCGCCGTAAATGCTAAATCAAGCTTATCGCAATTCAACGCCCCTGCCCTAATTAGTATTTGATAAAGTATTTACTTATAGGTATTGTTCTTGTAAACGAAATTATAATCTAACCCCACGACTAATGCATTGTAAATATTCTGGTTAATATAGCTAAACATAACTCCAACAAGTATTGGGGAATCCTTTAAATGTCCTTCTATTTGTTCATTTTTTAAATAAATCTGAATGAAATCATAGTTAGGATCTTAACGAAACTGACAATTTGTAGTGAAATTTGGGTAACAAAACTTCCTTCTACTGTATCTATATATAAACACAAAAAAACACTGTGAAAAAAGCAATGTCCATATTAAGTATTGTAATCATCGTATTATTGATGTTAATTGCTAATGTTATAATTATAGCATCTAATTTTCATACACGCTCTTAAGCTAAAATAATAGTAAACAACTATATAGATTACGCTTTTTGTATATTTAAACCCTATTTAACCATAATTATTTATGAATAAACTATTCATTTTTATTTGTCTCTTATTTATTTCTGTATACTGTCACTCTCAACATTTGCTTGTAAACGACAGCCTCACAAGAACTGCGACTATTAAGAGTATTAATAATGGAAACGAAATAATATTCACTCCGGAAACACCAGCCCTAAATCAAATAGCCGGTGCACCAAAAGCATTTTATACACATTTCTGGGAATTTGGCGACGGACATTATAGCACCGAAGAAAAACCAAAACACATATATAAAAACAAAGGCGAGTATGAAGTAAAGCTATGGGTTACTAATAATTACGACAACGGTAAGCCTCCAACAACGAGACCTAAAAAAATTGCCGTTAACTCCATTACAACCGACTATAATGATATTGCTTCGATGGACGATAGCTTTATATTAAAGCGTAACCGCGAGCCACTTCCCGAAGAGGAAATGGTGGTTGTAATGAGCTATAAAAATGAGAAAGAATACGTGACCAATGGTAAAATATATTTGTTTTATAATGAGCTTAAATATAAAGCCGATAATTTTGAATTATTAGAAACCAGAACACATCACAACGAAAAAAGCATTTCTGCCAATAGTTTTGCATACACAAATAATATTGACGATGATGGGACTTATCTAGCTTCTGTTAATAACGATATTATTAAATCAAGCGCCATATTACAAGACTCAACAGTAAAGACAAACCTGCCTTTAACCATATCAGAATCTAAAGCTATCTATAAAGATTGGAGCCTTTTAGAATTCGACAACATGGAACCCAACAAGGAGCGCAACATCTTTTTCAGTTTAAAAACAACTCCGGAAATGGTTAAAGATACTAGTGCCATCATTTCTGTTAGAGGTGTTTATGTACCAGATAGCAACTACGATAACCATAAAATAAAAGATATGGAAATGGAAATCGTTACCTCTCACGATCCAAATAAAATGTCATCGAATGGCAGTATTATGAATTATAGATTGGTTCGTTTTAAAACCTTAAAATATAAAATCAAATTTCAGAATAATGGTGAAGGTCCTGCTAGAACTATAAGGTTAGAAACCGATATTCCTGAAATGCTGGACAAATCGACTTTAGAGGTTGTAGACATGTATCCTAAATGCGATATATGCCCCAAACAGGAAGTTTTGTATAGTTGTTTAGATACGACCTATACCAACACTCAGGCTATTTTTACCTTTAAAAATATTTATTTGCCCGGAAGCGAACAGAAAAACGTAAAAGAATACGATTCCACAAAAGGCTTTGTAAAATACAAGATTAAGTTTGCCAAGGATTTTCATAAGAAAAAAACCAAAAGTAGGACGGCTATTATTTTTGATAAAAACGAACCTATTATCACAAACTATGCAACAACTCGATTTATACCAGGCATATCTATTGGAGCTAAAGTAGGTTACAATTCGTTTAACGATTTAAAAAACTCCGAAAGCTATTTTTTTGGAGCCACACTGTCCCCGTATAAATCATATAGATGGTATTGGCAAATAGAATTAATGAATAACCTGCATAACTATGATGCGCAAACCAATATATTAGATGAATTTGTTCAAGGTCCTCAAGGGCTTCGCTTTTTTCAGCGTACCACCACCGATATCTCTTATGAGAATATCGATTGGGATATTCCGGTCTTAATTCGCTATAATGTCAACAATTACATTGGTTTAGGCGCAGGTTTTCAAAACACCATATCGTTAAGCGAAAAACAAAGTCAAACCTCTCTTATAGAGCAATTCGAAGGTCAAGAACCCGGTGGTTTTGTTTTTAATACCATTACAGATAACACCAGCACAACCAATTCTTTTACTAATTTAAGAACAGGTTTATTATTTGAAGCGACTGCTGGCTTTGCTAGAATTGGTCCAAGTTTAGGGGCGCGTTATATTATGAATTTTAAAGACAATTTTAATTACTGGCAGTTTTATGCCATTTGGAAATTTTGAAGCTAACCATATTGGTGGCTCACTCCTATGAAAAAACTAAGCTTAATTTTCT
This sequence comes from Flavivirga eckloniae, assembly GCF_002886045.1. Classification (NCBI taxonomy): domain Bacteria; kingdom Pseudomonadati; phylum Bacteroidota; class Flavobacteriia; order Flavobacteriales; family Flavobacteriaceae; genus Flavivirga; species Flavivirga eckloniae. The sequence continues at coordinate 2,405,216 of NZ_CP025791.1, forward strand.
TTTTAATTTATGGAACTACTTTTTCTCAAAATTTAGAAGAAGCTATATACGCAGCTGCCGAAACATTTATTAACAACAAAAATAATGCATCCCTAAAACTTTTAAGTACGCATGAAGCCCAATTCAAGAAACAGGTAAAAAGTAAGGATGAACAACTAGCTCTTGTTTTTTTGCAATGCCATAAAGGGTTTTACTTAGAGAAGAACTCGCAATTAAAAGATGCTATAACAACCTTTGAAAATGCCCTGAATCGTTTTAAAACAAACGAACTCTCTAAATTTTCCGATTTCGATATTATTGAAAGCTGCTTTATTCCTCTGGGGAATTTATATACTAAAACAGGCGATTATACCAATGCCGAAAATATAATAAAACAATATATCTTCTTAGCAGAAAAGAGCAACCATACAAAACATCAAGCTAGCGGTATAATTAATCTATCTATTTTATATAAAACCTTAGAGAAGTATGAAACCGTATTAAAATTAACCTCTGGTTACCTTAATAAAGAAGACATAAACAGGTATCAAAAACAGAAAGTTGCCCAGTTACGTATAGACAGTCAAATTGCATTAAATAAAATAAACAGTGTTAAGGATATTCCTAAAACAATCCACAACAATGCTTACAGCAGGTTTAGAAGTACTTACATCCTTCAATTACAAAACGGCAATTATAAAGAAGCATTACAAGCATTTAATAATGCCAAAACGCATATTTCTCAAGACAGCTTGTCCCGAAGAAAACTTGCCAAACTTTACTTAGAAGAAGCTCAACTTTACAAACTATTAAACAAATTAAAGGAGACGAAAAACAGTCTTAATTTAGCTCTCAAAACCTTATTACCCAATATTAAACCTACAGAATTCCCCAATAAAAACAGCCTGTATGCCGAAAATACCTTTATAGATATTTTTGATTTCTACGCCACGCTACAAGAAGATTATAAATCGGCACTTCATTGCTATAACTTAAGCTTTTATGTATCGCAATTATTAGAGAGCAACTGGACCTCCCAAGAAAACAAAATATCGAATCAGGCAACCAACAGAATTCGCAGCGAAAAATGTATCGATATTATTTTTGACGTATACCAAAACACCAAAAACGACACACTTTTATTTACCGCTTTTCAATATGCAGAATTAAACAAATCGGGAGTTTTAAAAGAGAAAGCCACTAAAAAAACACTCTTAAGCCAATACCCGAATGATAGTTTACTCCTTAAAGAAGCCTATTTACTTAAAGAACAGGAAAAAATAACCAATCGTTTAATAAATGAGCAATTAGGCAATTCGCAAGCATCAATAATTACGACCCTAAGCTCAGATTTAAATGCTGTAAGTATTAAACTAAAAACACTTAAGGAAGTTATAACTAAAAAATACCCCGAGTTAAATAATACTAATTTCTCGGTTGATGACATACAACATAAACTCATAAAAGATGAAGCCGTCTTGATTGAATACTTTTATGGACAAAAAAACATCTATCAATTTATAATAGATGATAACCGTATTAATCTCAATAAGATTAATTTGAACGAAACTACACAAAAATGCATTATAGACTTCATTCATTTATTTGACGAACCATCCATAATAAATGATAACATAAATACGTTTACCACCCTAGCCCTTACCCTTTACAACACTTTAAACTTTGGAAAAACGGCAGCCTATAAAAACACAATTATTATTCCAGATGGGTTATTAAATTTTATTCCTTTTGAAGCTTTACTAACAGAGAAAACAAATACAAAGAATTTTTCAAAAATGCCATTCGTTGTACAGAAGCAACATGTTATTTACAATACAAGTGCAGCGTTTTATATAAAAGACAAAAAAGTAGAAAACAATACCAATAAGCTCCTTGGTTTCTTTCCTGTATTCGAAAAAACAAAAAACAGTTTAATTTACTCTATCGATGAGGCTAATGCTATAAAAGAAGAAATGCATTCCAACCTTTTTTTAAAGAATAAAGCAACCAAAGAAACCTTTATTAAAAATAGTCCAGACTATAGCATTTTACATTTGTCTACCCACGCCAACAGTGGCAACGCTTCAATCTCGGCAAGTATAGCGTTTTTTAAAGAGACCATGTTTCTAAATGAACTCTATAGCCTTAACTTAAATGCTAACCTTGTTGTACTGAGTGCCTGCGAAACGGGTGTTGGGAAACGGTTTAAAGGAGAAGGTGCTATGAGTATAGCCAGAGGCTTTCAATACGCCGGTGCACAAAACGTATTATTTTCTTTATGGCAAATAAACGATTTATCCACCTCACAAATTATGCAATCCTTTTATAAACATTATAGCGATAATCTGTCTGCTAATATTGCAAATCAACAATCAAAAATAGATTATTTAAAAGACGACTCTATTAGCAACATAAAAAAATCTCCTTATTACTGGGGAGCATTTGTATATTATGGTCAATTAACACAACCTGCCAACGTTAATAACAGTAAATTAATTTATGGTCTTATTGGCCTATTAATAGTCTTGATTGTATTATTTTTACTGCTGAGAATAAAAAAACCTTATGGAAAAAACACTACAGGAGTTTCTAAATGAAAAAGGATATGTTAAAGTAAAATTGCATCTTACTAAAACAAATCATTTTGAAATAAAAGCAACTATAAATGGCCATAAAGGATTATTTATTTTAGATACCGGAGCATCAAACTCTTGTGTAGGTTTTGAAGCCATCGAAACATTTAAACTTAAAACCGAAGACTCCATTATTAAAGCTGCTGGCGCAGGTGCTGTAGACATGGAAACCAAAATGTCTAAAAAGAACAAAGTGAAAATTGGAAAGTGGAAACGCAATAAGGTTGTTTTGGTTTTGTTTAACCTCACGCATGTAAATACAGCGCTAATAAACCACAATTCTAAGCCTGTAGATGGGATAATAGGCGCGGATATCTTAAAAAAAGCTAAAGCCATAATAGATTATGAAAAGAAATATCTATATTTAAAATTATAAACAGATCTAAACAAAACTTATACTTTAATTAATAGCATTTCAATTCTCCTCAGGTAATGAATACTTCAATAGTAATTGCTGACGATCATCCATTAATGTTAAGGGGTTTAACTGATTTTTTAACTTCTAAGGGCTATAACATCATAGGAAGTGCCCAGGATGGCAATGCAGCCTACAATCTTATAGTAAAACTAAAACCAGACATAGCTGTTCTAGATATAAGAATGCCTCACAGAACAGGTTTGGAAATCGCAGAGGCTTGTAAAAAAAACCATTTAAATACTAAAGTTATCCTTATTACCTTTGATAAAGAAGAGGAGTTATACGATAAAGCAAAAGAATTTAATGTTTTTGGATACATTTTAAAAGAATTTGCCATTGAAGAAATTGAAACTTGTATTGAACATGTTATAAATGGCACGCCCTATTTTAGTGAAGAAATAGCTTCTTATTTAAATGCAAGCAACTTAGCGCAAAGACCCGAGGTAATAAATTCGTTAACCAAGTCTGAACTTAAAATAGTAAAGCTTATTTCTGAAAGCAAAACAAGCCATGATATTGCAGAAGACCTATCAATTTCTGTTCGTACTGTAGATAAGCACCGAAGTAACATCGTAGCCAAATTGGGCTTGGATAATAAACCTACATCACTTTCAATTTGGGCTAACTTAAATAAAAACCATCTTTAAAAAATACGTAGAAGTGCGTATTTTTTTTCTCACAAATACAACTTACCTTTACGGAGCTATTAATTAGTTCTTAGGGAGAATTATAGAAGGCTCTAAATATGTATATATTTAGGGCTTTCGCATTTTATAAACCCTATTGTAAATTGAAAAATACGTAGAACTGCTTATTTTTTATTTCGTTATCACAACATACCTTTACACTGCTATTAATTAATTCTTTGAGAGAGAGAATTATCCTAAAGGCTCTGCGCTAAATAAGCGCAGAGTTTTTAATCTAAACATTTTAAAGGGAAAATTTTAAAGTTATAATGATGGAAAAAGATAATGATATTCTTGACAAATACTGTATGATAGGATTAGGTGTCCTGGTAGTTGTTGTCATTTCAATAAACCTAGTTATGTGCTTCAGTTAATGTTTTTTTACACTTGAATTATATTTAGTTAATCCAAAAGGGGCTATTAATAATCTTATTAATAGCCCCTTCTATATTTAAAAACCTATAAGTAGTTTTAAATTTATTTTGCAAGAGCAGTTCTTTTTAATTTGGCTTTCTTTAATTGCTTCTGTATTTTTTTAATTGCGAAATTGATAGACTTATCAGGTTCTATAATATTATACGCACCCCAGAAATTTGGATCTGAAAATCCGATAGACTTTTCAATCATTATTATTGAAGGCTTAATTCTGTCTTTATATTTTGGAACACTTTCATTTATATTCTTCTCCCAATCTGTAACAGCCATTTCGCACACCATACTATAAACCGAATTAAATAACTTGTAATCCCAATTTACTTTAAACTCTAATAAAAGTTTACTATAACCATAATACCATTTATTATTTTTTTCAAGATAATCTACACGGTATGCCACTTCTTTAGGCCAAACATCTGCTCGCGTGGGTTTTTTTCTAACAAGTATTCGAGCTGCTTCTTTTTTATCTGTTATATTCAATGAATAAATAGCGCTTGTAAGGATCTTTTTTTCAGCATCAATAAATAATTGACCTTTGTAAAGAGGCTTTTTAACATCTTCTTTTTGTTCAAAATTTATTACATAAATAAGCCTGTTATTTATTTTTGTAGAATGATCGAGCCTGAATACATAATCATTTAGCAATCCATCAGTAAAAATATATTCAGGATACTTCATAATATCCAAATATACTGTATTAAAAGGCCCCCCTTGTAATTTTAGTGCTAATGTGTCAAGTTTTTTGTAGTTCGAACTCTTTCTGGATTTATACAGCTTTAGTTTATCCCTTTTTTGAGACTTGTAAGGCGCCTTATAAATATTTACTACCGCCTCTGAAAGCGATATATTCTTTTTCCTTTTTTTTATTGTTTCTCTGTAAAAGGCTGTCATTAAGGTGGGATCGCTAAAATAATTTTCGCCCTTTTTCTTTAAAGTTTCCCGAACTAATTCACTTGCGTTCTTGATAGTTTCAATGTTTATTTCACTTAATTCGGTTATATGCACTTCTAATCCAATATTATTTTTAGAAGCTTTAAGTTGTCTTAAAGAAATCTCCTTATTCTCATAACCTAAAGAGGATATAACAACATTACTTTCATTTATATTCTTTGGAACTTTTAATAAAAACTTACCTTCTGCATTGGTAACAGTAGTAATGTTAGTGCCTCGAATAGACAAGGTAGCCAAAACTAAAGGTTTTTTTGAGTTTTGGTCTATGACTTTGCCTTTATATTGATTGTAATGATTATTTAACTCTTTGGTGTCTTGTGAATAAATGGTTTGATTTACACTTAATAATAATGTAAAGACCAAGAACATAGTAAGGTTTCTTTTAAAGTAGAAAAAATGAAGCGGTTTCATGTGTTTTTGCTTTTAATTAATATTATGTTTTACTTTTTGATTACTAGTAAATTAACATAAGTATTGTTGTAAAAATGTGCGGTTTCATGAAACAGGACTCATTTTTTCAGGTATCTAATTCAGCTTTTATAAAAACCTAAAAAAGAACAAATACTTCTATACGCTTCTTATTGAAGTGTTTTTTTATAGTTGGTGGGTGTGGTTTGTGTATGCTTTTTAAATGCAAAATTAAAGGCGCTTTTAGAATTGAAACCAGATTCGTAAACAATTTCTAAAATAGTTTTTCCCGAATGTCTGTATTGCTCAATTAAACTTTTAGCTTCATCTATACGATAAGTATTGATATAATCCTGAAAGGACATTTTATAATATGAGTTAATAAATTGTGACAATTGCCTTTCTTTTATTTCCATTCTCGAGGCTAATTCAGATAAGGTCAAGCTAAATTGCAAAAAAGGTTTTTGATCATTCATGAGGAACTCCAATCTGGTCTTTAACCTGTTTAACTCTTCTTTCGAAAACGATGATGCTTTGGATATTTTTATCTGCTCTCCAAAATGGGATCCCACGAGAGCTCTAATTAGTATCACAGTAAAATATGAAAAGAATAAAATGGCAGTAGCATATTGATAGGTTGTTGTTTCTTTATATCCAGAAGTAAAATAAATAACGCCCGCTATATTATTACAAATGCAAGCGACAAAATAACCATAAATAATAAATCTATTCCATTTTATTTTTGTTTTAATGAGAGCTGTTTTTAGCTCATTTTTTTTAGCAAAATGCTCCAAAGCAAAAATGGAAAGAATATTATATGTCATAACCTGAATAGCAATAAATACACTAAGCGCTTTTCTAAAGGAAAAACTTAATACTTCTTTAGAATAAAGAATTCGTCTTTTTTCCTCTATGGATTCAAAGTGAAAAAAGGAAATAGAATATATAGCTATTAAAATAAAAGGAAGGTAATGGAGTAAGTATATCCTTTTAAATTTAAAGTTATTAGTTGTTTCTGACTTTATGTATAAATAAATACACGGTCCCCAAACTAAGAAAAAAGGATAAGAGATATATGCTAAAAAAGGATAAGGTTTGAATGTGAAATCAAAATGTAACCAACATAACACCTCTAACGAACTCAAAATTTGAGCAAAAAAAAAGAAAACCATTAACCTGTTTGAGATTAAACGATATCCTTTATACAATAAGACGATAATTAATGGAATTTGTATAAAAATTGAAAGAATATGAATGATATCAATCAGAGTAAAATTCAAAAATACAACAGGTTTTAATTAATGATTTTTCCAGACTTATACATTTGCATAAAAATATAAAAAATGGATTTATACGTGTTAAAGTATCAAAAATGTATCAATTTCAAATAGTTTAATAAACAACTTTTAAACTTTATCATATATTCGTCAGCTAAATTTCCTTGTTATTATTCTAAAAACAAAAGAAAAATCATCGAACAACATTTAAATATTGAGCAATAAAAAACACCCCTATTGGAGGTGTCTTTTATTCTTTATATTACAAAAGTATTAGAGTTCTAACGCTTTCTTAACATCATTATCCATTAACAATTCTACAGGATTTTCTAAAGCCTCTTTTACAGCAACTAAAAACCCTACACTTTCTTTACCATCAATAATTCTATGGTCGTAAGAAAGCGCTACATACATAATTGGACGTATTTCTACTTTGCCATCAATCGCAACCGGACGCTCTACAATATTATGCATTCCTAAAATACCACTTTGTGGTGGATTAATAATTGGGGTAGATAACATACTACCAAATACACCTCCATTAGATATTGTAAATGTTCCCCCAGTCATTTCATCAACCGTAATTTGTCCATCCCGGGCACGAATAGCCAAACGTTTCACTTCGGCCTCAACACCTCTAAAACTTAAATTCTCTGCATTTCGCATTACAGGAACCATCAATCCTTTAGGTCCGGAAACAGCGATACTAATATCACAAAAGTCATAACTTATCATTTCCTTTCCATCGATCATTGAATTTACCGCTGGATACATTTTTAATGCTCTAACTACGGCTAATGTAAAGAAACTCATAAAACCTAAACCAACACCGTGTTTAGCCTTAAATGTTTCTTTGTATTCTGAACGTAGTGCAAAAATCGGAGACATGTCTACCTCGTTAAAGGTCGTTAACATGGCTGTGGTATTTTTAGCCTCAACCAAACGCTCTGCTACCTTACGACGTAACATAGACATTTTACTTCGTGATGTACCTCTATTTCCTCCAGTTGGAGTTCCCATAGAAGGCACAGCATTTATAGCATCTTCTTTAGTGACCCTACCATCTTTTCCTGTTCCAGAAATGGAAGCCGCTTCTATACCTTTTTCTGCTAAAATCTTTTTAGCAGCTGGACTTGCCGAACCTGTAGCATATGTTTTGGCTTCAGGAACAGCAGCTTTTGGTGTTTCAGTTTTTGGAGCTTCTTCTTTGCTCTCTGCTTTAGGCGCACCTCCTTCAGGTTTTTCTGCACTTGTATCGATTAAACAAACAACAGCTCCAACCTCTACAGCATCACCCTCTTCTGCTTTAAACGTAATAGTTCCGCTAACCTCTGCTGGTAATTCCAATGTTGCTTTATCACTATCTACCTCTGCTATAGCCTGATCTTTCTCAACATAATCTCCCTCTTCTACTAACCATGTAGCTATTTCCACTTCTGTAATGGATTCCCCCGGCGAAGGCACTTTCATTTCTAAAATCATTCTTTATAATTTTAATTGTATGTGAATTGTTTCTCTTTAATATTTTTTAGTCGATACTGAAAACCGAATCGATTACAGATTGCTGTCTTCTCTTATCTCGCGTACTCGACCCTGGTGCTGGCACCGAATTATACGGTCTGGATGCTACTTCTAACTTAACCAAATCCATACGTTGAGCCATAAAACTCCAAGCTCCCATATTTCTAGGCTCTTCTTGTGCCCAAACATACTTTTCTACATTTGGATACCTATCAATAACCTTCTGTATACTTTCTAAATGTAATGGGAACAATTGCTCAATTCTTACCAATGCAACATCCTCTCTTTGCAATGATTCTCTTGCTGCCAATAAATCGTAATAGAATTTACCAGTACAGAAAACCAGTTTTTTTACGTTTTTAGGGGCAATCGTATCATCAATAACTTCTTCAAATTTACCAGTTGCCAATTCATCCATAGACGATACTGCTTTTGGATGACGCAATAAACTCTTTGGTGTAAATACAACCAATGGTTTTCTAAAATCTCGTTTCATTTGACGACGCAACAGGTGGAAAAAGTTTGCTGGCGTAGTACAATCTGCAACAATCATATTATCCATACCACACAATTGTAAATAACGTTCTATTCTAGCCGATGAATGCTCAGATCCTTGCCCTTCATATCCATGAGGTAATAAAACTACTATTCCATTTTGTGCTTTCCATTTATCCTCTGCTGCCGATAAATATTGGTCGAAAATAATTTGAGCTCCATTACTAAAATCACCAAACTGGGCTTCCCATATGGTTAATGTATTCGGATTAGCCATGGCATAACCATAATCGAATCCAAGTACGCCATATTCAGATAAAAAGGAATTGTAGATATGCATTTCCCCTTTATTTTCAGGGTTTGTATTTAATAAGTTAATACGTTCTTCCGATATTTCATCACGCAAAATAGCATGACGATGGCTAAACGTTCCACGCTCTACATCCTGTCCCGAAATACGCACATTAAAGCCCTCTTCCATTAAACTACCATAAGCTAAAGTTTCGGCCATTCCCCAATCGAGAGTGTCTGTTTCAAAAGCCATCTTTTTACGTCCATCAAGAATTCTTTCCGCTTTACGTAAAAACTTAACCCCTTCCGGAACTGTTGATATTATTTTTGAAATACCTTCTAACTTATTCTTAGGGTACATGGTTTCTGCCGGTTCAAGCATGGCATCCAAACCTTTACGTTCAAATGCTTTCCATCGCTCTTGCATAAATTCCCTAACCTTAGAAGATTTTGCTTCTTTAGCTTTCGTATATTCCCTTTCCAACGTTTCTTTAAAATCTGCAACAATCTTATCTACATAAGCTTTATCTACAGTATTCTCGGCAATTAATCTGTCGGAGTATATTTTAAAGGGATTAGGGTGTTTTGATATGTATTTATATAAGTTTGGCTGTGTAAAACGGGGTTCGTCACCCTCATTATGACCATACTTACGATATCCTAATAAATCGATATACACATCTTTTTTATAGTGCATTCTATATTCCAAGGCCATCTCCACAGCATGTACAACAGCTTCAGCATCATCGGAATTAACATGTAAAACCGGCGATAAAGTTACTTTGGCAACATCGGTACAATACGTACTAGATCGCGCATCTAAATAATTGGTCGTAAAACCAACTTGGTTGTTAACTACAATATGAATAGTACCTCCAGTTTTATAGCCATTTAACTGACTCATCTGACTTACTTCATAAGCCACCCCTTGTCCAGCAATGGCAGCATCTCCATGTACTATAATGGGTACTATTTTTGAATTGTCACCATCATAATCGCTATCAATTTTAGCACGTGTAATACCCTCTGCAACTGGAGCCACAGTTTCTAAATGTGATGGGTTAGGAACCAAATTCATTTTTATGTCCTTACCGTTTTGGTAAGTTTTATCTAATGTTAGTCCTAGATGGTATTTAACATCCCCATCAATATTTGCATCCTCAAAATCTTTACCTTCAAACTCACTAAAAAGTTCATGTAATGGTTTTCTAAAAATATTAACCAACGTACTTAAACGTCCACGATGCGCCATTCCTAAAACACACTCTTTTACACCGTATTTTTCTACCGAATAAAAAAGTACATTACTAATGGCTGGTATTAAAGATTCTCCTCCTTCTAAAGAAAAACGTTTCTGCCCCACATATTTGGTTTGCAAAAAGTTTTCGAACGTAACGGCCTGATTTAATTTAGATAAAATATATTTTTTAGTTTCAACCGAGTACTGAGGGTGATTATCATTTTTATTAAGACGTTCTTGCCACCATTTAATAACCTCTGGATTACGCAAATACATGTACTCAACACCTATAGAATCACAATAAATCCTTTCTAGATGACTAATTATTTCACGTAACGTCTTTGCACCAATACCCAGAATATCTCCAGCATTGAAAACAGTATCTAAATCGTTTTCGTGCAAATCGAAATTTTCTAAATCTAAAGTTGGTGAATAACTTCTACGTGTTCTTACAGGATTTGTTTTGGTAAACAAATGACCTCGCATTCTGTATCCATCAATAAGCCTAACGACATTGAACTCTTTATGAACCTTTTCAGGGATTTGAGTAGAAACACCTTCTACAATCTCTCCGTTTAATCCATAGTTCTCACTACCAAAATCATACCCTTGAAAAAAAGCTCTCCAACTAGGTTCTACCGCATCGGGATTTTGTAAATATTGATCGTATAAATCAGCAAAATATGCTGTATGTGCTGCGTTTAAAAATGAAAATTTATCCATTGCTATTTTTAATCCCCTATAGGTTAGTCAAAATATTCCCCAAAAATACAACTTTTACTAAAATTAGATGTTTCTTTGACTATATTTATAACTGCATCATTTGCTTTTAATGAATATCTACTATTACCTGTTAATTTTTTAATGATTTTTAATTTTGATGAAGACATTCTATAACATTAATAAAAAAATAATCTTAATTATGCTATTTATGTTTTTTGGTATAAACCATGGAATAGCACAACAAAAGAACAGTTATTTTTGGAGCCATGTTCGCTTTGGTGGTGGTATTGGACTGGGTTTTGGTGACGGTTTTTTTTAGCGCAACTCTAGCTCCCAGTGCTATTTATAAGTTTGATGAAACTTTTGCCGCAGGCTTAGGTCTTAATGGAACTTTCGACAATCAAAAAAATGTTTACAAATCAACAATTTTAGGAGGTAGTATAATCGGTCTATTCAATATCATTAATGTGTTACAACTCTCTACCGAATTCGAACAACTTAATGTAAACCGGCGATATAATGTTAACGTAAATACTCCTAATGAAAACTATTGGTCTCCGGCCTTATTTATAGGTGCAGGATATAGAAATGGCAATGTAACCTTTGGAGTAAGGTACGACGTGTTACACGATAAAGACAAAAGCATCTATATAGATCCTTGGGCGCCTTTCGTAAGATTTTATTTTTAAAGAATACCTTATAGCTATAAGGGAAGAAAAGCTTTCCCTAATTTAACCTCTTCAACCAATGCTCTTATAGTTTTGTTTTTTAAACTATTCAATATCTGACTTCTCGAGGTTACTAATATACTATGCAACGGACAGGGTTTTTCTTCATTACACTTCTCTAAGCTCATCATACAGGAATTCAATTTTTTTTCACCATCTATAACGCTTACAATACTCATTATAGAATGGTTCATATTGATTTCATCTAAATAAAACCCTCCTTTTGGACCTCTTACAGACGACACAATACCCTTTTTAACCAATTCTTGTAATAATTTCGCTATATAAGCTTGTGGCACATTTATAGGTTGGGAAATATCCTTAGCCATAACCTTATTTTCTTCACTGGCATTCAAGGCTATAAACAATACAGCCTTAATTGCATATTTTGACGAATTCGATAACATAATCTAACAGCAATTATTTTAGAAACAAATATAAAAAGGATAATTATGTCCTTAATATGATTTTTGTCATATTTTATTGGTGTATAGGGTTTTAAATTTGTACCACAAAAATCTAAACCAATTATGAAAAAAGCACTAAACATTGTAATGGCACTATGTGTATCACTGCTAATAAGTTGTGGCGGAAAAGAAGAAAAAAAGAAAGAAGGATTCTCTTATGAGAAAAAAGCGCCGACAGAACAAAAAGCAAAAAAAGTTGAGTCTGAACCTGCATCTAAAAAAGTAGATTTAGCAAACAAAGGTATAGGTCCTATAACATCTTTAGAGCTCCCTTCGGATATCGACCAAACTATGGTAACCCATGGTGCAGATGTATTCAAAAAAATGTGTACCGCTTGCCACAGAGCAGATAAAAAATTTATTGGACCCTCTCCAAAAAATATTTTAGACAGACGTTCTCCTGAATGGGTTATGAACATGATACTGAATCCGGATGAAATGGTTCAAAAAGATCCATTAGCTAAAGCATTGCTTATTGAATTTAATGGTTCTCCTATGGCGAATCAAAACCTGTCTGAGGAAGATGCCAGAGCAGTATTAGAATATTTTAGAACATTAAAATAACGAACCTTATTTGTGTATAGCAAATAGCCCTACACTTAAAATATTTGCTATACAAATTATACCTGCCAATGAGCAGTACCGACCACTAACTAACAATAAATATTAACAGATGAAAACATTAAAGCACATCGTTCTTACATTACTGTGCATTATAGCATTTACAGCCTGTAAAAACGAAAACAAAGAAACCTCAACGAGTTCTAAACCAGAACAAGTAACACCAGAAAAAAAATCCGGACAAGCTTTTATTAAAGACGATGAGTCAAAACCAACTGTTTTACACATAGCTATCGGCTCTAAAGACCACACAACTTTAGTTGCAGCTGTTCAAGCAGCAGAACTTGAAAATGCTTTGGTAAATGCCGGACCACTAATGGTATTTGCACCAACAAACGAGGCCTTTGCTGCTTTACCTGAAGGTACTGTAGAAAATTTGTTAAAACCAGAAAACAAAGACGCTTTAGCTAATATTTTAAAATACCACGTAACTCCTGGAAACTACTCAAAGGATTTTCTTAAAAAGTTTAAAAAGTTAGGACAAGCCAACAATGGCTATGTGAAAGTAGAAGTTGTAGACGGAGAACCACTAATTGGCGGTGCTAAAATTATTGCAAGTGTACCAGCAGGTAATGGTATTGTACATGTTATAGACAAAGTATTATTACCCCCTACGGAATAACTAAAACACTAACTAAATTTAAAGGACAATGAAAAATATTTTAAAATCAACTGTTGCATTATTAAGTGTTCTTGTAGCATTTACAAGTTGTAATGACGCATCAAAATCTAATTCTGGAGCGCTTTCTAGTAGTGCCGCAGAAAAGGTTTATGTGGCTCCTGGAGAACACGACGAATTTTACGCCTTTATATCCGGCGGATTTAGCGGACAGCTTTCTGTTTACGGGTTACCTTCCGGACGTTTATTTAAAGTAATACCTGTATTCTCACAAGATGCCGAAAAAGCTTATGGGTATAATGAAGAAACAAAACCTATGTTAAATACCTCTCATGGTTTTGTGCCTTGGGACGATTCTCACCATCCAGACATTTCTCAAACTAATGGGGTAATAGATGGGCGTTGGGTATTTATTAATGGTAATAACACACCACGTATTGCAAGAATAGATTTATCTACTTTCGAAACTGCAGAAATTATTGAAGTTCCAAATAGTGCTGGTAACCATAGTTCTTCTTTCGTAACAGAAAACTCAGAATATGTTGTAGCAGGTACGCGTTTCTCTGTACCTATTCCGCAAAAGGATATGCCAATTAAAGATTACAAAGGAAACTTTAAAGGATCTTTATCTTTTATATCTATAGATCCGGAACACGGTCATATGGATATTAAATTCCAATTAATAATGCCTGGTTTCGATTACGATTTATCACACCCTGGTCGTGGAAAATCTCATGGTTGGTTTTTCTTTACAACTTACAATACAGAAGAAGCAAGTACGCTAATGGAAGTAAATGCATCTCAAAATGACAAAGATTTTATTGCCGCTGTTAACTGGAAAAAGATTGAAGAATATGTAAACAACGGTGGTGGTACTATGATGCCAACTAAGTATGCTCACAACATATACGACGAAGCAACTCATACCGCAACGTCAACAATGAAAAAAGAAGTACGTGTTGTAAATCCGTTAGACGTTCCTGGCGCTGTTTATTTCTTACCAACACCAAAATCTCCACACGGTTGTGATGTTGATCCTTCTGGTGAATATATTGTTGGTAACGGTAAACTATCTGCAAACTTAACAGTACACTCGTTTACTAAAATGTTAGATGCTATCGAAAACAATAAAGTAGCTGGAGATGCCTATGGTATTCCTATCTTAAATTTCGAAGATGTGTTAGCAGGTGTTGTAGAACAACCAGGTTTAGGCCCTTTACATACAGAATTTGATGGCAAAGGAAATGCATATACCACCTTCTTTATTTCTTCCGAAGTTGTAAAATGGAAACTAGGCACTTGGGAAGTTGTAGACAGACAACCTTGCTACTATTCTGTTGGTCATCTAATGATTCCAGGAGGAAACTCACAAAAACCATTCGGTAAATATGTAGTAGCCATGAATAAGATTACTAAAGACCGTTATTTACCAACAGGTCCAGAAGTAACACAATCTGCTCAGCTTTACGATATTTCTGGAGAGAAAATGGAGTTATTATTGGATTTCCCAACAGTTGGAGAGCCTCACTATGCTGCCGGATGTCCTGCAGACTTAATAAAACCACGCTCTAAAAAGCTTTTTAAACTAGAAGAAAACAAGCATCCGTACGCTACTTTAAACGAAGCAGATACAAAAGTTGTTAGAGACGGCAATGTCGTTCATATTTACATGACCACAATACGTAGCCACTTTGCACCAGATAATATTGAAGGCATAAAAGTTGGAGACAAAGTATATTTTCATATAACAAATTTAGAACAAGATTACGATGTACCTCACGGTGTAAGTATGATTGGGGCTAACACCTCAGAACTGCTAATTATGCCGGGGCAAACCGAAACCTTCTTATGGGAACCAAAAGAAATAGGTGTATGGCCCTTCTATTGTACAGATTTCTGTTCGGCATTACATCAGGAAATGCAAGGATATGTTCGTGTATCTCCTGCAAATGCCAACACACCATTAAAATGGTCGCTTGGTGAAGACATTGAATAATTAATTGGTTAATGACTTTAGGGAAATTTTGTTTTAGTGTTTATTTTCCTAATTTAAGGCGAGAGTAATCCACTTCGCTCTCGCCTTTCTTTTTAAAACACTAAAGAAGCTGCTGTCTAAAAAAGTCCTTGAATTGTCATTTTGAAGCAGTCGAAATACAGTCGCCGAGCGTAGTCGAGGCGAAGGCAGGAATCTTAAAATATTTGTCCAAATATTTGAATGTTCAATACTCTTGAGTAAAAAAATAAGAGTAATATCTTAAAGGATTAATAGTATAACTAAAAAAGAGATTCCTATTTTCATAGGAATTATAAAGATGAAAAGGTCAAATATCATCATGCTAATTGCAGCATTATTACCACTGGGATTATTCTTTTTTCCGCTTTGGAAAATAACGCTGGAAGCACCACAATACCCTATTCCGTTAGGAATGTATATTCATATTAATGATTTTTCTGATGTACACCCTCACGACATTAAAAACATTAATTTAATGAACCATTACGTGGGAATGAAATACATACCCGAAGCAATTCCCGAATTTAAAATTTTCCCTATTGGAATTATTGTTACAAGCATTTTGGGGTTAATCATAGCCCTTAAAGGCAATTATAAATGGTTCTTATCATGGTTTGTTTTAATGATTATTTTAAGCAGCGCTGGGCTTTACGATTTTTACCTATGGGAATACGACTATGGCCATGATCTAGATCCTAAAGCCATAATGAAATTTACAAACCCAGATGGAAGCGTTATGGGGTTCCAACCCCCTCTATTTGGAAGTAAAGACATTTTAAATTTTAGAGCGCATTCTTACCCAAGACTAGGTGCATTTTTCTTAGGATTAGGAATTGCAGCTTCTTTTATAGCCTATTTAATTGGAAAGAAGAACAATAAAAGAATTACTTCCTAAACGCTTACTAAAGGAAAGGTATTAAACACCAATTGTTAAAGTGTAAAGTCCCTTTTCTTTGGAAAGACTTAGGGATAAAAACACTAAAACATGAAAACACTAAAACGCTATTCAACAATATCATTATTGCTGCTGCTATGCTTTAGCTGTAATATTAAACCACAGGCTATTGATTATGGAAATGATGGTTGTCATTTTTGTAAAATGACTATCGTAGACAAAGTTCATGCCGCAGAAATCGTTACAACAAAAGGCAAAGTATATAAATTCGATGCTACAGAATGCATGGTTAATTTCATTGATGAATTTGACTCATCCGAAATCCAACTCTATTTATCCAATAACTATAAAGAACCCGAAGCGTTAATAGACGCTACACAAGCCACGTTCTTAATAAGCAAAAACATACCCAGTCCCATGGGTGCATTTCTATCGGCTTTTAAATCTGAAGAAGATGCTAAAAAAACTCAAGCAGAAAAAGGAGGAAAACTATATAATTGGAACGAGTTATTAGCTCATTTTAAAAGCTAGTTTATAAAATGGTCCTTAATAACAAAGCTTATTATTAAGTCTAATTTAAGAGCGAATGACCTCCAGTGTAGAAAACAGTTATATTTAAACAGATGAAAAATTTATTGCTTTTTTTCTCAGCCATTTTAATGGCCTACCCAACATATGCTCAAAATATTGAGGTTTGCAATACATGCCCTGTTTCAAGCTTAAAAGAAGCTATATCTTTAGCTAAAGATTTTGATACTATCTTGATTAAAAAAGGCACTTATAAAGAACATAACATATTAGTAAACAAACCGCTAACTATTATAGGCGAAAACTACCCGGTGATTGATGGGGAGTTAAAAGGCGAAATAATAACTGTTAGTGCAGATAATGTAACTGTTGATGGCTTATTCATCATAAATGTAGGCACAAGTTATACAGAAGATTATGCCGCCATTCGAGTAAGAAGAAGCAAGAATTTTGTAATTCAAAATTTAGTTTTAGAAAAGCTCTTTTTTGGGATTTATCTGGAAAAATCACGAGACGGAAAAGTGTTTCATAACAAGATTATAGGAGAAGCTGTAGAAGAATATAATTCCGGAAATGGTATTCAATTATGGTACAGTAACAATGTGGTAATCGAACACAACTTCGTGCAACACGTACGCGATGGTATTTATTTAGAATTCTCCGACGATTGCTTAATAAAAAACAATGTTAGTGCAGAAAACTTACGCTACGGTTTACATTTTATGTTTTCTAATAACGACATCTATCAAGATAATACATTTGAAAAAAATGGTGCTGGTGTTGCAGTTATGTTTTCTAAAAAAATAAAGATGTTAAATAATACCTTTAAAGAAAACTGGGGAACGGCATCCTATGGTATGCTTTTAAAAGAAATAAACGACTCAGAAATTATAGGCAACACCTTTGAAGAGAACACCATTGGTATTAACATTGAAGGCTCAAACCGTATGGTTTATAAAAACAACAACTTTATTAATAACGGTTGGGCGATTAAAGTTCGTGGTGCATGCTACACAAATAACTTTGTAGAAAATAATTTTTTATATAACTCTTTCGATATCTCATACAACAGTAAAGTAAACGATAATGTTTTTAATAAAAACTACTGGTCGAGTTACACAGGTTACGATTTAGATAAAGATGGCATTGGTGACGTACCCTACAGACCCGTAAAACTATTTTCATACATTGTAAACAGAACACCAGAAACAATTATTCTATTACGCAGTTTATTTATAGATGTTATTGATTTTTCCGAAAAAGTTTCGCCTGTTTTTACGCCCGATAATTTATTAGACAATAACCCATTAACAAAAAAGATAACATGGTAAGTATTGAAAATCTACATAAAAAGTTTAACAAAAATGTTGTGCTTAGCGGGGTAGACTTAAGCATTACCGAAGGAGGTATTTTTGCTATTTTGGGGCCTAATGGCTCTGGAAAAACAACACTTATCAAATCTATTTTGGGCATGGTTATTCCTAACGAAGGAACCATTAATGTGCTTGGAGAAAATATTAAAAACAGTTCCAGTTATAGGCATAAAATTGACTATTTACCACAAATCGCCAATTTTCCCAATAACCTAAAAGTTAAGGAACTCATTAAAATGATAAAAGATTTACGTGGAAAAACCAATGAAGACCAACGCTTAATCGAACTCTTTACATTAGAGCCTTTTCTAGATAAAAAACTTGGTAACCTTTCTGGTGGTACTAAGCAAAAAGTAAATCTGGTTTTAACCTTTATGTTCGACAGTCCTCTAATTATTTTAGATGAACCAACAACAGGTTTAGACCCTATTTCACTCATCCGATTAAAAGATTTAATACAGAAAGAAAAAGCTAAAGGAAAAACCATTCTTATAACCTCACATATTATGAGTTTTGTCGAGGAGGTTTCAGATGAAATAGTCTTTCTTTTAGAAGGTCAAATTTACTTTAAGGGTACAATAGCAGCATTAAAAAGTAAAACCAATCAACCAGATTTTGAACATGCCATTGCATCTATATTAACTTAAAGAAATTAGGTCTCGACTGCGATCGACCTGACAATCAGCGTATAAAATGTCCCCTCGAGCGCAGTCGAGAGGTTTGTAAATTGAAACAAAATCATGCTTAAAATATTAAAATATAGTTTTTTCGATTTAATGCGTAGCCGCTGGAGTTATGTATACTTCACTTTTTACTTGTTACTGGGAATCGTTTTGCTGTTTCTTAATAATGATTTATCAAAAGCCGTTATCACCTTAATGAATGTTATTATCGTGCTAGTACCGCTTATAGGAACCATTTTTGGAGTAATGTATTATTATAACTCCAAAGAATTTACAGAGCTGTTACTCGCTCAGCCCTTAAAACGTTCTTCCATATTTCTGGGGCAGTACCTGGGTGTAGCCATCTCTCTATCCATGAGTTTAGTTTTAGGACTAGGTATTCCATTTATCGCTTATGGCTTATTTAAATCGAATGCCATCTGGGGTTTTTCCCTGTTGTTAATTACAGGAACATTTTTAACATTCATCTTTACAGCATTAGCATTTAACATCGCACTAACTAACGAAAACAAAATTAAAGGTTTTGGATATGCCATCTTGGTCTGGCTATTTTTAGCTATTATTTACGATGGTTTATTTTTAATGACTCTGATTCTGTTTGAAGATTATCCATTAGACAAACTATCATTAGTAGGCACAATGCTAAACCCCATAGATTTATCGCGAACACTTATTTTGTTAAAACTAGATATCTCGGCGTTACTAGGATACACTGGAGCTGTTTTTAAAAAATTCTTTGGCACCAATTTCGGGCTCATCATATCCTTTATAATGCTAACCATATGGGTGATTTTGCCCGTATTACGAATTGTATTTAAATCAAGAAAAAAGGATTTTTAACTTATATGACTTATGAGACATTTGATATTTATATTTCTAATTGTTGTTACCTACAGCTGTAAAGACAACAAAGTAGAAATCAAAACAGACCCAGCACTTGAAGAATTAGTATTAGACAAAGGAAACCCATGGCTCGTAAACAACGAAACGCACATAGGTATTACCAAAATGGACGCTTTAATTAAAGATTTCAACAAGTCGAAAGATAAAGACTATGTAAACTTAGGTGAATTACTATCAAAACAAACCAGCTATATCATTAAAAAATGCTCTATAAAAGGGAAAGCTCACGATCAGTTACATATTGTTGTAATACCGATGCTAGACGAAATTTCCATCCTTAAAGAAAATAAAGAAACAGCTATAAAAAAAGCAGCATTATTAAAGCTTCAAATATACATAAACAAGTATTTTCAGTACTTCACAATTGAATGACATGAATCATATTTACTTAGATAAAAATATTATAAATTTGCGCCCATGATTAAGGTTTTTATACATAAGATCGTAGCGCTATTTTTGGTGATTATGTTATTGGCACATAACATTAACACCTTGGCAATTATTGGTGATTTTATTATTAACCAAGACCTCATCGCCAAAACCTTATGTATTCAAAAAGAGAACCAACAAGGCTGTCAAGGTAAATGTCACTTAAAAGATCAATTGGCAAAAAACAATCCCGATACCAATAGCAAAATTCCTTCTCAAGAAAGCAAAAGAGTAGAACTTGATATTTATTGTCTTTTTACTTCAGGCATATCAAGTATTCACTCAAAAAAATTCATATTACCCCGAGTTAACTTTCCATATAACTCATCTAAAGTCATAAAAACACTCCTAGAGGTAGAAACGCCTCCTCCGATGTTTAGTTAATTTTTTTCGCTACAAAACCTCTATGGGTTTTATCTATTCTTCTGGCTCATACAAATGGGCGAGGCAGACCTTTTACGTATTTAAAAAAATTAAAAACATCAAAAATGAAACTAAAGTATATATTACCACTTTTATTTATAACCCTTTTTACAACAGCCTGCTCTAACGACGACGATGAAACACCAACAGATGAAATTGAAAATCTAGTCAAAATTCAAGAAATCGCAAATAACGACCATACTATCGAATTGTATAACAAAAATGGGAAGTTTAAAACAGGTTATAATAGTGTATCCATTAGAGTTAAAGACAATACCGACGATTCTTATTTTGAAAATGCAAGCATTTCATGGATGCCAATGATGGACATGCAAACCATGCAGCATTCCTGCCCAAGATCGGCAATCACAAAAATAGCAGATAAAAACACCGTATATCAAGGAACTGTAGTATACCAAATGACTGGCACCAATGGTTCTGGATGGTCGTTAACATTTAATTACACTGTAAATGGCAAAGACTACTCGGCAACAGATACTATTACTGTAACACAATCTGAAAAACAAAACGCAGCAGTTTTTATGGGAAGCGACGACACCCGTTATATCGTAGCGCTTATTGAACCAAAGGATCCTATAATTGGAATTAATGATCTTATGGTTGGATTATACAAAATGGAAAGTATGATGTCCTTTCCAGTTGTAAAAGACTATTCCATCATGTTAGACCCTAGAATGCCAGGAATGGGCAATCACAGTTCCCCTAACAATACAGATTTAAGTTATAAAGCAACAAATACCATGTATCAGGGTGACTTATCGTTAACAATGACGGGATTTTGGGTACTTAACTTAAAACTAAAAAATAGCGAAGGCACTATTTTAAAAGGTGAAGATGTTACAACATCTAACGAAAAAAGCTCTCTATACTTAGAGTTGGAATTTTAACGATTTAGTATAAAAAATGTCATTCAGAGGCCTGCCTGCAGGCAGGCAGGGAGGAACGACCGAAGAATCTAAAGAGATTCCTTCTCCTTATTAGAATTAATTAAAGCCGAAAGGCTCAATACAAGTCACTCTGAATGACATTTTTAAACGCTTTCAACTTGATAATACGTGTATCATGAAAAAAATCTTTATAATAAGTATTTGCTGCTTTTGTAGTTACAATATTTTTTCTCAGGAGTATATTGTAGAAAAAGACACAACCAAACTCCAAGAAACTATTATTATAGCACAACGCAAATTAAGCAACTATCGACAAGAAAAAACCTTGTCGAGTATTGATGCTTATTTAGAAAAAGCCAATCAGGTAACCATGATAAAACGAGGGAATTATGCCTGGGAGCCTTCGCTAAACAACATGGTAAGTGACAGATTGAATGTAACCATAGATGGTATGCAGATTTTTGGTGCCTGTACCGATAAAATGGATCCCATTACATCGTATGTTGATGTTTCTAATCTTGAACAGGTAAACATAAATTCCGGACAAGAAGGTACCGAAAACGGACATTGTGTTGGGGGTGGTATCGATTTACAAATCGCACCATCAAAGTTCCATAATTCAGGTTTAAAAACCAGTGTAGATTTAGGGTACGAAACTAATGGTAATTATAAGGTTGCTGGTTTAGATGTAGAGTATTCTGGCAATAAATTTTACTTGAACACAGACGCCATATTTCGTGAATCGGACAATTATGATGCTGGAGACAACAAAGAAATACTGTATTCTCAATTTCAAAAATACAATATCTCTCTCCAAGGAGGTTATCAGTTGGCTAACAACCATGTGTTAGAAGCAAATGTTATATATGATAAGGCTACAGACGTTGGTTACCCGGCCTTACCAATGGATGTTTCTTTAGCCGAAGCATTAATAACATCGGTAACCCACAATTATAAAAACGCAGATGCTAAGATAAAATCATTAGAGTCTAAACTTTACTTTAACACCATAACACATATTATGGACGATAGTAAACGCCCCGACGTACCAATAAGAATGGATATGCCCGGGTGGAGCGATACCTACGGGTTTTACAGTAAAGCCTCCCTCGCAGAAAAAAAGCATCATATCCGTATCAACCTCAACGGGTTTTATAATAGGTCGTTAGCAGAAATGACCATGTACCCTAACGATCCAAACCAACCTGATATGTTTATGTACACCTGGCCAGATATTAGGACACTTTATACAGGCTTGTACCTAAACGATAATATTGCTTTAAATGCTCAAGAATCGATTTCTGGAACATTAAGGTTGGGATTCCATCAAAACAAAATAGCAAAACAAGTGGGTGTTGAAAGTTTACAAATTTTTCACCCAAATACAAGCGACTCAAAAAATCGTTTTCTATTAAGCCTTTCTGGGGCATATACCATTAAAAAAAGTATGTTCGATGCATCTTTGGGACTTGGTTACGGCGAAAGAGCACCATCAGTAAGTGAAGGCTATGGTTTTTTCCTATTCAACAGTTTTGATAGATATGATTATATAGGTAATCCCAATTTAAAAAATGAAAAAGCTTTAGAATTTAATACCAGAATAAACTTCAAAATCAATAACTTAAAACTAGGTGTCACCTCATCCTTCTTTCATATTTCAAATTATATTATTGGAGAAATCGACGATACTGCCAGCCCCATGACTATTGGAGCAAATGGCGTAAGACTGTACAATGCCCTAAACAATGCTTCCATTTTCGATGTATACCTTAACACGAGCTACGGTTTTTCAAAAAAAGTATCATTCAATAGTTCCGTTGGGTATAACTATGGAGTAGGAAGCAATAAGGAAAACCTACCTTTAATCAGGCCCCTTTCCTATGTTGCCGAAATAAATTACAATACCAAAAAATTTAATGCGGCATTACAACTAGAAGGCAATGGTAATCAAAGTAAATACAGTAGTTTTTATGGTGAAGACGAAACACCAACCTATGCTGTTTTAAACCTTAATCTGGGTAACATGTTCCACTTAAAACAGCACAAATTGGTTTTTAAATATGGTGTTGAGAATATTTTGGACACCAACTACTCCACCTATGCCGATTGGAACAATATACCAAGGCAAGGCAGGAACTTTTATTTAAATGCTTCTTATATTCTTTTTTAGATGGAATAGTTTTTATATTTTAGTTTGTTTGCTGTTAAGGCACAAGTTGCATACTTGCGCTCAATGTCATTAAGTTAAGGGTTTATCATAAGCTATCTTTTTGGTTTTTAGATATTTTAGGTTTGATACGAGAGCGATATTTTCCTGAATTTCGTTCAAAAGAGCGATTTGGTCTTATGGGTATTTGGTTTTCTTTAAATATTTACAAACTTATTAGGGATATTCAAAACCAAATTCAATCCTTTTAATTGTATTATCTGTGAAATAATACTTTGCAGAATACATCGGCATATTATACTCTTTTAAAAAAGAATTGTTGAAGTCGTCTAAAACAAAAGACAATAATTTGTCTCCTTGTATAAGCTTAAAGTTCTCTGATAAATATTTGCTTTCTATGACCTCCTTTTTTACTCCAAGAGCTATACCATTGTTAGTCTTAAATATAGCTTCCGCGATTTTAAATACATTTTCACCTTTAGGGATAGTAGCTCGATCAATTTGTTCTAAAATGAAATAGCTTACTTGATTTTTATTGCTTCCCGGATAAAATAGCAAAGTAAGCTTTTGCGTGTTGTCTTTATTTAAAATAATCAATTCAGGAAATTCACTTTTTCCATTTTCTATAAAAACTGGACTACTAATTACGTTTAAAAGACTTTTGCTATCTAAAAGATTTATTTTATTTATTGAAGTTTCAATAGCAAATTGTAACTCTTCGTTACCCTTCATTCGGTTGCTGATTTCAGTATCTTGCTTTTTATTTGTTAGCGTATCTTTAATATTGACTTTGCTTATATTATCAATACTAGCTTTTTCTTTGGTTTCAGTTTTACAAGAGAAACAAATAAGCATAATACATACTAATAAAAATTTAGTTTTAATTACCATCATTATTTGGATTGTTTGTAATATTAACGTTCACATTAATACTTGTATTATTACTTAAATAATTATTTACTCTTGTTCTAAAATCTCTTAATCCAGTAGCTCCACATGTTAAACCAATACAACCTAATGTCCCTGCTGTTCCTCCATCTGGATGAAACCTTAACAAATCTCTACTTGTAGTAAAAGTTGGATTTACATCAAAAGTAAAACCTACTCCATGATTCGCATAAGAGCCAGTTCTATTATCTCTTAAATTATTAGTAGTATAATCTCCATTTTCAAGTGAACCATTTCCCCAAGGACCTGATATAGCTGTCCAACTTTTATCTGTTAATGTTTTTCCATTTGCATATGAAGAAGTTAATGTTACATCTCCTGAAGCCCATTCTTTATTAGCATTACTTGGAAAAGTTTCCATTGAACCTGTAAAACTTAAAGACTTACTTGATAAAGCTGAAAATTCTTTAACAGGGGATTTATTATTATCAACTGAAAAGAAAGTAGCTCCTTCAGTTCCCGCGCTATTATTACCCTGTATTGCACCACTAGCAACAGTACCTTCTTTAGCTGTCATAGAAAAACCTGTAATCCCTTCAGTGACAAACCCTTTCGTATTTATAACACCACGTGCCATACTATAATCGTATCCTGCCCAATTATAATTAGCTATTTGGTCTGAATTCGGTGCTATATTATTACCATCAGCATTAACAGGCTGCCATTCTAAACCTTCTAATTCATTTCCATCAATAACTCTATTTTCTGCAAAATTATAAACACCATTATATCTATAATCTTCCGCTAGGGGGTCTATTGAAATGAATCTACCAATAGCAGGGTCACTAAATCTATACTTCCATTCATGTAAATTTAAACCAAGTTCATCGTGCCACTCCTGACCTTGATAAGTTTTGTACTTGTATTCTACGCCATTTACAACATTATTATACCCTTTATGTTTAAGTCCAAAAGGATAGTAGTTGTTCTCCTCCAGTATTTCAGAAGAAGCTACGCTACCATTATCGTTACTATCTTTATAACTCAACCTTATATTTCCCAGATGATCTTTGTATTGATATACATAATCGAAACCTTGCGACAGATCAAATTGGTTTTTTGGCTCCAAATAACCTTCGGAATGGTTAAAGAATTTCAATATTGTATTGTTCCTTTGTGATTCGTATATATAGTTTCCAGCATATAAAGTAACAGTGCCACCGCCAGCAGTAGGCAGGTTAACTCTCTTGAGTATTTTTATACCTGTAGCGTCATAAGTATAATCTATAGACCGTCCAAAACCAAAATCAACCTTGGTTGGTAGGTTTAAATGATTATATTCTATGCTGATAATTCCTTTATTAGTATCGGTTAACAAATTACCATTCACATCATAAGTGTAATCATCAGAAATATCCGAAGCCTTATCTACAGCGTCATCCTTGAACCCGTACTTGTCCGTAGCTGCAGCATCAGATACTTTTAAAAGCTTGTTCGAATTGGTTTGGTAGGTATAGCTCAGTTGATCCATGGTTCCAAAATGGGTATTATTGCTTGCAACAGGGTTGTCAACTACATGACCCGTTCTGGTAAAGTTAGTAATATTTCCGTTCTTGTCATATAGAACGTTGATCAAATTATAATGTCCCGAATTATCCGTTGCATTAGTAATTCTATTCAGGGCGTCATATTGATAGTTATAGGTCTTTAGACTGGGATCCGTATTGGCGGTCCTCCACTGTGTCGAGCTTATGTTGCCATTATATAACGGATTAGCGCCCTCGTTATAGCCGATCTTAACCCCGAACAGATCATTGCCTAAAATAGCAGGATCGTTGATCTGTTTTAACCAGCCTCTTACATTATATGCATAGTTTACGGTTTGCAATCTGGTAGTACTAGATGATTTACCTCCAACGCCTTTTATTGTCAATTGTCCAAGATTGTTGTAAGTATTATCTACTATGGTCTCTTGACCCAGATCATTAATGGTCTGCTTTTGCCTTAGTAACCTACCTTCATGGTCGTATACGAAAGTGTCTATGGCTGTAATGGTGGATTGACCTGTTTTAACATGTGTAGTTGTTGACTCTGTAACTTGTCCCGCAAAGTTTATTCGATTTTTAGCTTTGTCCGTTGTTTTTAAATAATCATTAAAACTATAGATATATATGGGTCTGGACTTGTTATCGTAATAGGTTACCGTAGTGATCCATGTGTTCGATCCTAAAACTCTAACTTTACTCCCCGTTGTAAGCCCTTTTGCATTTGTAATTGGCGTTATATCATATGAGGTCTCAGGGTTACCGGATACTTTGTCGAAAGTATAGTTGTCGTAGTAATTAATGGTTAAAATCTGCGAGCCTCTTGTTTGGTTATAAATTGGGACCATATTATAGTACAATGTGGTTCCGTTATAAAGGATGCCCGTTTCTCTCTTGCTCACGGAAACACTACTGTTTTGGTCGGCATAAGCTTGCACATCTATATTTGTTGCGTCGGGAAGGGAACATTTTCCTTTATATGCCACTCTTCCAAAAGCATCGTAATATGTAAACAACCATTCCTCATTGGTTCTTTGGTTGGCATCTTGGGTCATTATCGGCCTATCCAATTTGTCATATATGATATACTCTTTGCCTTTGCCCGGAATTTTCTTTTCAACCAACCTATTCCTAAGATCATATTTGTATTGATAACACAGTTCTGATAATTCTGTTAGGGATATTCCATCGGAGGTATCCACTTTAGGAGGAATAACATAGGTAAGGTTTCCAAAATCGTCATACACGTAATGGGTGTCATGAGGTATATTGGTTTGAGATACCCCATTGACCATTGAGGTAACATAGGTACGCTTTAAAACTACTTGTCCCTGTTTGTTCTTGAACTCTTCTGTAGTATGGGCCTTAGAGGATGTCCCATCATGGTTTTCGTCTTTGGTTATGGTTTTAAAGAGTGATCCTGCTGGATAGTTCGTGGTGCCTCCTGTTAATGTTGGAGCATAGATATTATTTGCAAAAATTAAGCTTACACCATATTGTTTAACTTCCGTTCCTGTATTGGTATTATAGCCAAACTCTATTTCTTTCCCTCCGCCTAGTTTCCAGTCCTTGCCAGGAGCTGCTTGTTTTAAGACCCGATTTAAAGGGGAAGCTTCCAGATTTTTTTGGGAATAGGCATTGATGTCTGGAAGGGTCACTTCTGTAAAGTCATTGCTATAGTTGTCCTTATAGTACTGTTTCGTTGCTGTTGCCCTGTTCCCTCGGTATGCACCGACACTGCCCGTTATTTCGTGGTAAGATAGCCAGTCCTTGTCCTGTCTGCCAAAGGCATCGTACTCTATATGGGTAATGATATCTTTTTTATCGGGAGCAGACTTGATACCGATGTTCTGTATCGGCCTGCCTATACCGTCGAAATAGGTGACTTGTTCTACAACATCGCCTTCCCTAGCAGTAGTTGCTTTAAAAGAAGTCATCGGGGCTTGGAAATTACGTGTAAATACATAGTTCTGATTACTGCCTAGTGAAACACCTGTATATGAGTCGGTTGTAGTGGTATGTTCGACTATTTCTGCCGTAAAAGTACTCCCGTTCTTGATCCATACATTTGGCTTTAGGATAATAGACTGTGTTGCTTTTAGCTCTACCTTACCAGAAGCTGCACTTATGGTGTAATCGCCTTTTTCTATAATCGTTTCTCGGGCTTGCGACAGGGCTGTTTGGGATATGAGTAACAGCAAAAGGATATAAATGTATTCTCTCATGGGGCTTAGTTTTTATAGTTATACTTGTTCTCACTCATTAGATTACCGTCGGCATCTTTTACAAACTCGAGGCGATTAAATTCATCATAATCATAGTATGTGGTATAACCCTTGGAATCCGTCAAACTGGTAACGCCTATTAACGGATCGTAGGTATAAGTAGTGACCATGGCATTTGGTAACGAATTTCTAAGATTTCTAAGAGCTTCTCTTAAACTACCCTCTTTTCCAACTTTAGTAATTAATCCATTGGAATTAATAATATCAACGGTTCTATCATCATCAGCATTACTTAATGTTTGTAAATTAGAAATAATTGAAGTACTTATAGCACTATAGTGTACACCATCTAGCTTTGCAATAGGATATTCACCTTTATAACCCCAGATATAGCATGTAGGGGCACCATTGGTCCTCTTAACTTCTAATATTTTACCCGTATTATTGTACTTTACAAATTCTATTCTATCTTCTAGATCATTGGTTCCCTTGCCTGTTTTTACAGACTTAGGTAGAATAACATTGTCCCAATTATTAAATACATTTGCCTTAGTAGTTAATAGGACATCATTCTTAAAGGTCTCTTGTTTGATTACAGGACTCAATATATTCTGTTCAACCATTTTATTATAGACTAAACTAGGAATACCTACACCTGTAGGCTTATCTGAAGGATATGAATTTAAAGTCTTTAATACTTCTCCCTTACTGTTGGTGGTATTAATTTCAGTTGGCAGTTTGTGTATTTCACTATGATAAATGTAATTTGTAACATTAGCTACAGGGTTATTACCGTTTACATCATAAATAGTACCTTTTTCTTTGTCTAAATGCCACCATTCGGATCTGATATGGTAAGGTGCATAACCTATATAAGAAGAAGGAATATGATCTAGACTATTAGGAGGATTTAATAAATCTCTGAAATAACCTATGTCTAAAATACCTACTTCTATGCTGATTTTAGATTGTTCTCTTTGAGAATATTTAAAACTTTTTTCTGAAACAAGCTTACCGAGACTATTATAATGCTTTTCTTTTAATAATTGACCATTGCTATAAGGAGCAAAATACGGTACTCCTGAAAGATAAACTTCTTCCCTAACTACCGAAGGTTTATTATTATAAAAATATTCAGAAAAAAAGCTAGAACCTTCAACAGTACCTGTATGTGTAACTTTTACCTTGGAATAGCCTACAGGATTCCCTTGAGCAGAACTCCCCATAGCAACAACACTACCAGAAGTCCTAACAAGATAATTTTTACTAATTGTTATTGGCGGTAAATTAAGGGTGTTATACAATCTATAATTAGTACTATGATAATGATTGATGACTTTTGTCATCAAAAGACCAGTAGTTATACCTAGTTCATCATCATACGAATAGTTTTCTTCACTAATAAGACCAGAAGCGTCCTTGGTTTTTATTGTCTTAATTCTAACACCTGCACCTATTTTATCTGGGGAGCTTTTATCTATTTCTTCAGGTATTTTTCCAGGTTTATGGAAATCGGGTGGTCCAGGTGGAAAATATTTAAATGGATCTAAATATTTTACTGTCATTGTAAGAGGTATTCTATCGTGTTCAGCATTGTTTACCCTCATTCTATAGAATCCTGCAGGTAGGGTGATTTCAACTTGTGTATAAAACCCTCCACTTTTCATCCTCTCTAAAGAATCAGGTTTAAAACTAATAATTTTTTTACCTGTATGACTATTTTCCAATACAACTTCAATGTCGTCAAAAATGGAAAAATCATTAATGTTGTACCACGTTCCATTGCTAATATTTACATCTAAATGTACTTTCTGAATATGATATGGGGGAATATTAAATATCCAGAAGGTAGTCTGTTTACTTGAGGCTGGAGTGTCAGAACCGTAATCTGTCACAGATTTTGTAACACGTAAAGGATGCCCCCCATCAATTGCTCCTAATGTTTCGCCTAAATCATTTTCGAACTCATTAACTTCATATGTAAAATCTTTTTGGGCTCCAGTAGGGTATTTTATACGCTCTAAAATAGCAGATTTTACATAGCTAGGATTTGAAAATCTATTTGCTCCTCCTAAATTCCTACCACCTCCTAATCTATTAGTACTAGGGATTAACGTACGAACAGCATCTCTTTGTGCCCTAGGTTTATTATAGGTAAGGAAAGGGGTATTACTACCTAAGTATTCATCAATATTTAAACGCTCTCTGTTAGTAGTTAAAGTACTTAAGTTATTATTTGCTCCATTGAAAAACCCCCAATAATCTACCGAATAAGATCCTTTATCTGGCAATGCTGTTGTGTTGTAATAAAACTCATAGGGAGGGAGTTCTGAGTTTCCTGATTTTTCTTGAACAGCATCTAACTTAAGTCTAAGATAATCATGCTCATTATCTGTTCCTAACTTCGACTGATTAAAGTAACTATGCTGAAATTCAAATTCTTTTATCGTTTTAGAATTTAAGTTTGAATCTTTAATTGTTATATGAGACAATCTTTTCGGACCAATACTACTACCATCAGCAACTCTCATATCCGCTCTATGAGAAGTTGAAAAGGAAGCTATTCCATTATTACAAATTATTTGTGATAAATAAACATCATAAGTTACCTGCTGACTTGCAAAATATTTTAGTTGCCCACCATCACCAACGGAACCATAAAGTTCATACAATTCTTGCCTATGAGAAACTTGACTTAAACTCGTAAAATGACCTTCTTTGTAAAGAAATTTCATTTCATCACCTTCTGGTGTCAAAACTTTTGTGAGGTACCATGCCGTATCTATTAATTTATTTCCAAAAACAAGCCTATCGCTTGTAATAGGAACAAATCGTGATGACCCTGCATTCAGGGTTCTCTCAATAACGTTTAAATTTTTATTTCCTAAATAATATTTCCAACCATTACCATCGGTAACAATCCATTCTTTTGTATGTATATTATAAGAAATAATTAATTGGTTCTGATCTATAGGTGTTGCATAAATAATATGCCCGTTAGCGGTTTGTTTTTCAAAGAAAAATTTTCCGGTATACCCAAAAAAATTATAATAAAAAATATCAGGTTCCGTATCACTAGGGTTATCGAGCTTATATTTCTCAAAAAACTCGAAACCATTTAATTCACTAGGATTATATTCATCAACATAAGGAAACCCCCTAGGTTCAAAATCGTCTACACCTCTAACTTGTCTGGTTATATTTCCTCCTGCATTTAACGACCAACCCAAACCAACCCATGATGCCTCTTGAGCTACTTTAACCCCTGAAGCATGATAATTAATAGATAATGGCAACTCAATTTTCCCAGACTTTAACGTATATAATGGAATTGATAAGCTAGGTATTCCTGTGTATTTACTCACAGGTACGTCCGCATACTGGGCCAAAGAAGCTGCATTTGGAGAAGGCGGTATAATACTTGGCAATTCTTGTCCGAAAAGAATAGACACAGTAAGTAACATAACAATACTTAAAACTAATTTTCCCATAAAAATAGAGTGGTTTTTAGCAATTAATTAATGATTAAATATGTTACTAAATTATATTGCTTTTCCGAATAATAAGAGAGGATCTGACTTCCTTTTAGTAAGGGTTAATAACTTTTTTCAATGATTTGAAAATTAAAATTTTACAATAAGGTTATCTTTCCTACATATTCTTTTTAGCAATCTTTTATACGACTAACCCGTTCATTTAAAACACTTATAAAACACTACCATCTATTATCAACTTGAAAAAATGAAACCTTACAGAAAGTAAGGTAAAACCTTAGCCCTGTTTTTGGTTGCTTGTTATATGAGACAAAACAACCCACTCCTATTGGAACAACATACCAAAACAAAGAAGAAGCTTTTATTTAAACACTTCTTATATAATATTTTAGAAAGCTACCTACTACCATACTACATAATTAACTGACAAAAGTCATGTTTTTTCATGAGGCTAAAAGGTATTTTTGATTAACCATAAAAAAGACATTTTTGTCTTTTATTAATAAAACTAAATTTTAATTAAAAAACCAATGGACCATGAAACTATCAAATCCCCCATGCACACTACTCGTGTGTGTGATGTTAGTCCTAACATCATGCATTAACAACGAAAAAAAAACTTACGATAATCCTGCCGAAATTCCTGTAAGCAGAGAAATGGTTGCAGAACTAACGTCTCCACCAAATGTACCTACACCAGTTGGAGTACGTAAAGCGAAAAAATTAATTGTTAACATGGAAATTCTTGAAAAAGAAGGCACTATGACAGACGGCACTACTTATAACTATTGGACTTTTGGGGGATCTGTTCCAGGTAGTTTTATTAGAACACGAGTTGGAGATGAAGTGGAATTTACTTTATCTAACCACCCAGACAACAAATTACCACATAACATCGATTTACACGCCGTTACCGGACCAGGCGGAGGTGCAACATCGTCGTTTGTAGCTCCCGGGCATGAGAAAAAATTCAATTTTAAAACCTTAAATCCGGGCTTATATGTATACCACTGCGCCACTGCGCCTGTAGGTATGCATATTGCAAATGGTATGTACGGACTCATTTTAGTGGAACCTGCTGGAGGTTTACCTCAGGTTGACAAAGAGTATTACATTATGCAAGGCGACTTTTATACCAAAGGTGAAAATGGCGAGCCGGGCTTACAAGCTTTCGATATGCAAAAAGCAGTGGATGAAGATGCCGATTATGTAGTGTTTAACGGAAAAGTAGGCGCGCTTACGGGCGACAATGCCATTACGGCTAATGTTGGTGAAACCGTACGATTATATGTTGGTAATGGTGGACCTAATCTGGTATCATCATTCCATGTTATTGGTGAGATTTTCGACAAGGTTATGGATGAAGGCGGGTCTTCAATTAACAAAAATGTACAAACAACTTTAATACCTGCCGGCGGGGCAGCTATTGTTGAATTTAGAGTAGGCGTTCCCGGAACTTTTATTTTGGTAGATCACTCCATTTTTAGAGCCTTTAATAAAGGCGCTTTAGGCATGTTAAAAGTTGAAGGAGAGGAAAATAAAACCATTTACTCTGGGGTAGTACAAGAAGGTATTTACCATCCAGAAGGCGGAGGCATCCAAGAAATGCCTGATAGCGATACAAAAGTAGCAACTCCAAAAGAAAGCAAAACTTTGGCTGAGAAAATGAAATCTGGAAAGACAATATATATGCAAACCTGTTTTGCATGTCATCAAGCAGAAGGCCAAGGAATTCCAAACGCCTTTCCGCCTTTGGCAAAATCAGATTATTTAAATGCAGATGTTAACCGTGCTATAGACATTGTGCTTAGGGGTAAAACAGGAGAAATTACCGTAAACGGGGAAAAATATAATAGTGTTATGACTAGGCAAGCCATAAGTAACGACGAGATTGCCGATGTTTTAACCTATGTCTATAACTCTTGGGGTAATAACAAAACCAATGTAACGAAAGCTCAGGTAGACCAAGTTAAAAACGCACACTAATTAATAAGTAAATTAATAAATCATGTATACCATTAGACTGATCATTATAACCATATTTCTTTGCCTTGCCAATTTGGTACATGGTCAGTCTAAAATGGTACCAATAACAGGAGATACCTATACCCCACTTTACGGTAGAGATTCATTAAAGGTTACCGTCGTAGATTTTGAAATGGATGTATTTCCTGTAACCAATAATCAATTTTTAGACTTTGTAAAAAAGTACCCTAAATGGCAGCGATCTAAAGTAAAAAAGTTGTTCGCAGACGGAAACTATTTAAAAGAATGGAAATCGGACACCGAGTTATCCGAAAAACAATCATTAAACGCACCAATCACGAATGTGTCCTGGTTTGCAGCAAAAGATTATTGCGAATGTCTGGGGAAACGATTGCCAACTGTAGATGAATGGGAATATGTAGCTATGGCAAACAAAGAGTTACCAGATGCCAGAACACTAAAGAGTTACAATGAATACATTTTATCGTGGTACGAAACACCTAAAACATTTAACAATAATGTGGGGTCAACATTTAAAAACTACTGGAAGGTTTACGACTTACATGGGCTGGTCTGGGAATGGACTTTCGATTTCAACTCTGTTTTAGTCTCTGGAGAATCAAGAAAAGATGTCGATAACGACAGCAATCTGTTTTGTGGAAGCGCTGCGGTTGGAGCCACAGACTTAATGAATTATGCAGCATTTATGCGCTATGCAACCCGAGGTAGCTTAAAAGCAAAATATGCAATGAAAAATTTAGGCTTTAGATGTGTAAAGGATATAAACAAATGAGACATTTAAAATTAGTAATACTATGCTTTATTTCTGTGCTGTTTCTTGCTTCTTGCAAACAAGACGTATCAAAACAGGTCAATGATTTAGTAGTTTATACCTGCCCTATGGCATGCGAAGGTAAGAAAGCATATAACAACTCTGGTAGTTGTCCTATTTGCAAAATGGACTTAAAGACTACCAAACAAGATTCAAAAGAAATGGATAACAACCACATTTCAGATGAATCTATTTTCAATTTAACCACAACATGGAATACAGAAGAAGGCCTGATCATTCATCTAGAAGATTTAAAAGGAAAGACACTGGTCATGGTTATGATTTACACAACCTGTAAAGCCGCATGTCCAAGACTAGTAGCCGATATGCGCAACATTGAAAAACAAATCCCAAAAAACCAACTAAAAGACCTGCAATTTGTTTTGGTAAGCATCGACCCGAAAACAGACACGCCAGAACGCTTAAAAACCTTTGCCAAAGAAAACCTTATGGATGGAACTCACTGGACTTTTTTACAAGGTACGGAAAGCAGTATTCGTGAATTTGCGAATGTTTTAGCTGTAAAGTACAAACAAATTTCTCCCATAGATTTTTCGCATTCTAACATTATAAGTGTCTTTAATTCCGGAGGTGAATTAATACATCAACAAGAAGGGTTAGGAGTAGATAATAAAGAAACAGTAAGAACAATCATAGAATTAATTAATAAAAACTAAATAACATGTTATCAAAAAAACAAGCACGAGCCTTTTTCCTGGGCGGAACTGTGGTTACTTTTTTAATATTTATTGGTTTAACCATTTACTCTTTTAGTAAATCGCAAGACCAATCTAATGACGAAAACATCACAGAAGCCGTAGTAAGAGGAAAACACCTTTGGGAAGCTAACAATTGTATGGGCTGTCATACAATTCTGGGAGAAGGAGCCTATTATGCTCCAGAATTAACAAAAGTCATAGATAGACGAGGAGAAGGCTACATTAAAGCCGTACTAACAACACCTGTAGATTGGGCTCCAAATGGAAGAAAAATGGTGGCTTACGGATTCACTCCCGAAGAAGCTGCAGATTTAATCGCCTTTTTCGATTGGATTGACGATATAGATTTAAACGGATTCGACACCGTGGTTTCACCCTTGGCTAAAGACAACAACTAAACTAAAGAATTATGAAATATAAATCACAAAAAGTAGCGTATTGGTTTTTTGCGCTTTCCATGTTACTGTTTAGTCTACAAATTATATATGGCTTTATAATGGGATTTGCCCATGCTGGATTTGATGGATTACACAGCTTTATCCCTTTTAACACAGCAAGAGCTGTACATACAAATTTACTTGTAGTTTGGTTGTTATCCGGTTTTATGGGAGCTGCCTATTACATTATTCCAGAAGAAGCACAACGCGAACTCGTAAGTGTTAAACTAGCCTATGTACAATTAATTAGTCTCGCCGTTGTTGGTGTTATTGCTATTGTTGGCTATCACTTTAATATTTGGGAAGGGCGTAAATTTCTTGAGATCCCAAGAGGTCTCGATTATTTAGTGGTAGTTAATGTACTTCTGTTTTTAGGGCTCATATTAATAACACTATTTAAAGGAAAACGTAAAACCACCACGGCACTAGTACTCTCAATGGGATTACTTTTTGCAGCCTTATTATATCTGCCCGGAATGCTTCCGTTTGATAGTCAGGTGAAAGACTCATTTTTTAGATGGTGGGTGGTTCACCTTTGGGTTGAAGGCGTTTGGGAACTTATAATGGGTGGTATTTTATCGTTCCTATTAATCAAACTAACAGGTGTAGACAGAGAAGTTATCGAAAAATGGCTGTATGTTATTGTCGGTTTAACATTCCTATCCGGAGTTTTAGGGACAGGGCATCATTACTACTACATTGGTGTAAATAAAATTTGGTTAATCGTTGGTGGGATCTTCTCTGCTCTAGAACCATTAGCATTTTTAGCCATGGCATTATTTGCTGTTAATATGTATCGAAAAGGCGAGAAAAAGCACCCGAACAACCTGGCCCTATACTGGACACTTGGAGCTGCCATCGTATCGTTTATCGGTGCCGGACTACTAGGGTTCGCACACACCTTACCACAAACAAACCTATACACACATGGTACATTAGTTACAGCCATGCATGGGCATTTAGCCTTTTGGGGCGCTTACGCCATGATTGTACTTGCCATTATTAGCTATAGTTTACCAAATATGACAGGTAGAAAACTCTATAAAAGCGTTAGAGGTAGAGCTGCGTTTTGGACATCAAATATTGGTATGATAGGTATGACTGTTGCCTTTGGTGTTGCCGGAGTCGTTCAAGTGTATTTAGAACGTAAACTTAAAATGGAATTCATGGAAGTTCAAAAAGAAATTGAAATCCATTTTATGGTACTCATTATCTGTGCAACATTATTCCTAACAGGCATTGCACTGTACATTATAGATTTTATAAAACACGGAAGACCCACCGATGAAGCATTGGTAACAACCACAGATTAAAACAATTATAGCACTTAAAAAACCAGAATTAGAATTCTTACACAATAATAACTCTGGTTTATTATTCAAAAAACTCTAAAAATGAGCGCACCATATTACCATACTATTGGAAAGGAAGTATCTGTTTTCGAACAGACATACAAATGTAAATTACCAATTTTACTAAAAGGACCAACAGGTACGGGGAAGTCTCGATTCATTGAGTACATGGCTCATGAATTGGATACAAAACTAATCACTATTTCTTGTCATGAGGAAACCTCTTCAACCGATTTAATTGGTCGATTTATTATAAAAGGTGCAGAAGCCGTATGGTTGGACGGCCCACTAACAACCGCCGTTAAAAACGGATCCATTTTATATTTAGATGAAATTGCCGAGGCACGACCAGATGTTATCGTTGCCATTCATTCCTTAACAGATCACAGACGTGAACTGTTTATAGACAAATTAGGGCAAACCATAAAAGCTCATGAAGATTTTATGCTAGTAGCTTCCTTTAACCCCGGATATCAACGTGGGTTTAAAGAGTTAAAACCCTCAACCAGACAACGCTTTGTTGCCGTATCTTTTGCCTATCCCGAACCTAAAATTGAAACACAAATATTAGTATCGGAAACCGAAGTCGAACCAGACATCGCTAAGAAATTGGTCAACATAGCCACAAAAATCAGAAACCTAACAGAATTAGGGTTAACCGAAACCGTCTCTACCCGATTATTAGTAGATGCCGCAAAACTAATCCATTCCGGACTTCCAAAACGTCTCGCAGTTCATGTAGCAGTAATAGAACCCTTAACAGACGATTTAGAAGTCATACAAGCGCTCAAAGATTTAAGTGATTTAATGATATAAGCCAGTAATCAGTTGGCAGTGATCAGTAAACAATGAGCACCGAATACTGATCACTGCATACTGCCTACCGAACACTGAACACTGAACACTGAACACTGAACACTAAGTAAATGTTTGAATTCGAACCAGACGAGTATATATTCACCAAGTTTGCCTTCTTCTTTAAAAAGCGAAAAAAGAAAAAAGAAGCCGAACTTGAGCATGCGGTAAATTTAAGCGACATAAAAGCTCGCCTTACCATATTTGCACGTGCTATTACTGGTGAGTCTATTGAGATTTATGAAGCAGAACGCGAAGGAGGCTACAGAAATA
Source organism: Flavivirga eckloniae (assembly GCF_002886045.1). Lineage (NCBI taxonomy): Bacteria > Pseudomonadati > Bacteroidota > Flavobacteriia > Flavobacteriales > Flavobacteriaceae > Flavivirga > Flavivirga eckloniae. The sequence goes on from NZ_CP025791.1 coordinate 2,443,636, forward strand.
ACAACTTCTTCTTACCCACAAAATTCTATGATTTTAAAACCGAAGAAGAAAGCCTGTCTTTTTACCTGTTTAGAGTGCTTTATTTATCCATTCAAAAGAATTTAAATCTTAACTGGAATGACAATCAGGAACACGAACTTATAGAATCCCAGCAAAAAGCTCAAAATACTTCAGGAAAAGTATTACAGGTATTATTGGAACAATTTCCCATAACCGAAAATTACTATCAAAAATTCATAGCATTCTATAAAAACAAGGCTACCACAAAACAACCCGAAGATTATTCCTTTATCTATGGAAAATGGATGCGAAATTCACCCAATGATGATTCCGACGACCAACTCAAAAACTTTACAGATAAAGTAAAAGAAGCCAATAAAGAACAACTACAAACCATCATAAAATCTAAAGCCGTTGAAGAAATCATTTCAGTACAAATCGATCAAAAACAGCAAGAGGATGCAGTCTTGCAACATCAGTTTGAAAAAGTAGAAACAGCCGAAGAGTTTGGAGGGAATTTTAGAGATTTTGATGGCGAGGACGATTTAGAAGATCATGCCAACGCATTGGATGAAGTAAACATGAAATTTACGGTTCGTGTAGACGACACGGCTCATTCGGTATATCAGGCAGATTTTATTGAAAATACGACCATTCAAGAAAGTGCAGAAAGTGAAAGCAATGACTACTATTTGGAATATGATGAATGGGATCATGCCAAACGAACTTACAAAGACAATTTCTGTAAGGTATACCCAAAAACACAGCTAGAATCGGACGTTACATATTATGAAAAAACAATATATGATAATCGCTCCACATTAATCGGGTTGCGCAAAATGCTTACAACGGTAAATAATAAATACCAGCAACAACGTAGACAAACACAAGGCGAAGCATTCGACATTGATGCCATTACCGATCTGTTTGTAGATATACATTCAGGACACACCCCATCGGAGAAAATCTACTTATCAAAACGAAAAAAAGAAAAAGACCTCTCTATTTTATTGCTGTTAGATATTAGTTTATCAAGTGATGGTTATGCAGCAGGCAACAGAGTGATTGATGTAGAAAAACAAGTGTCTATTCTATTCGGTGAAATCTTAGATGAGTTTAATATCGATTTTTCCATAGATTGCTTCTACTCAAAAACCAGAAACCATTCCTCATATTTAAGCATTAAAAGCTTTGATGATAATTGGAACACAGCTAAATACAGGGTTGGTGCCATAGAGCCTAGTGGCTATACGCGCATTGGTGCTGCACTTCGGCATTCCGGAGCCCTTCTGGACAAACGCGATACCAAAAACAAATGGGTCATCTTAATATCGGATGGAAAACCAAACGATTATGATAAATACGAAGGAAAATATGGCATTAATGATGTTAAACAAGCTCTGCGTGAACTAAACGAACGACAAATAAATTCGTATGCCTTAGCCATTGAAGCACAAGCCAAATACTATTTACCCCAAATGTTTGGACAAAATCACTATCAAATCCTCACAACACCAGTAGAACTTCTGCAAGCGTTAGTGAAACTGTATGAACGCATAAAACACCAGACTTAAAATAAAAAACAAATAATTAGAATAAATAATAATGAATTCATATTTACCCGTAGTCGAGCAACTACCAGTAGGACACCCTGTAAAAGTTTATTATCAGGAAAGCACCTTAATACAAGAGCTTATATTAGAATTATATGATGTTGATCCCACAGAAGATTTTCAAAAATACTTTAACGTTTTCAATCAGTTACATACCATTGAAAAACGATTTAAAAGAAAGGAAAATCAATTATTTCCATATCTGGAAAAATATGGTTGGTTTGGTCCTTCACAAGGCATGTGGTCTTTTCACGATAATTTACGAGAGCAGTTCCGTATCCTGGAAGGCTATAATTCAGAAAAAAACGCGACAAAAATCGTAGATAATATTCCTTATCTGGCCGAAGGGATAAAACGATTACTAACCATTGAAGATGTACGCTTGTTTCCAACAGCTATGGATTTACTTTCCGAAGAAGATTGGGAAGAGTTTTATATAGGCGATGAAGAAATTGGCTGGATGTTATCTGAAAAACCAGCACCTTATCCACCTATTAAAGAAACTGCCTATGTGCATCCAAGCGAAGATCATACTAAGCGAGACTTATCCTTTTCATTAGAAGACACATTCCACTACGACGAAGGTTACATGACCCCAGAACAAGTAAACCTGTTACTTCGTTTCTTACCCGTTGACATTACCTATGTGGACGAAAACGACAAGGTTATATTTTACAATAGAGGAGACGACAGGGTTTTTGCCCGTAGCAAAGGAATCATAGGTCGAGAAGTGCGCTTTTGCCATCCTCCAAAAAGCGTCGATATGGTATTGCGTATTGTTGAAGAATTTAGAGCTGGCACAAAAGATGTTGCAGAGTTTTGGTTCAACTTTAAGGGACGAATTATTCATATTAGATACTTTGCCATTCGCGATAAAAACAAGCAATACAAAGGCGTTGTAGAAATGTCTCAAGACATCACGGAGATTCAAAGATTAGAAGGTCAAAAAAGACTGTTAGATTGGGACTAAAATGATACAAACACAAGAAATAGACCATAAAAACATCTATTATCCGCCGGGAGGTATTCTCATCTGGATTATTATTTTCTTAGAGTTAATCACTTTTGGAGCTGCTTTAATAGCCATGGCATATTATAGTAATCAAGAACCAGAGTTATTTCATAATTCCAGCCTGAGATTAGATGCTACATATGGGATGGTTAATACCATGCTGTTGCTTACCAGTGGGTTTTTTATGGCGATTTCCGTAACCGAATTAAAAAGAGGTAACAAAGAAAAATTTAAAACCCTTTTAGCATTAACCATGCTATTTGGGGTTTTATTTTTGTGCCTAAAGAGCTTTGAATATTACGAAAAACTAAATGAAGGCATAGGCATTGGGTATAATACATTTTTCTCTTTCTATTGGATGCTTACCCTATTTCATGCCATTCATGTTATTGTTGGATTGGTTATTTTAACTTCCGTTTATTTCGGAATAAAAAAAGAAGACTCAAATACCAGTATAGAAGATGTTGACGCCAGTGCTGCTTTTTGGCATATGTGCGATTTAATCTGGATTATACTTTTTCCCATCATTTATTTACTCTTTTAAATATGTACAAAACCGCAACAATAACATGGATTGTTTTACTGGCACTCACACTAATTTCTGCACTATTCTCTAAGTTAGAAAGCAACTATATTGGGCTTATAATCTTAATGCTGGCAGCATTAAAGTTTCTGGGAATCGCATTTCAATTCATGGAAATGAAAAAATCGCATTCCCTTTGGAAGGTATTAATTATCGGGTTTATTTTGCTTTTTTGTGTTATCACTTCTAGTGATAAGTTAACTCGATTTAAAAGCAGTCTAATTTTAACGATAAATACACTAAAAATGTTACTTGTCACCTTGAGCGCAGTCGAAAGGTCATTAAAACCTATAATTTTAAATAGGTTTCGACTGCGCTCAACCCGACACTTAAATTAAATCACTGGCATTCAGTATAATATTATTATGGTTGCGTCGAACTAACGTTAAGTTAAATGACAGTTACTTTGTCATTCCTGCGAAAGCAGGAATCCACTTGAATTCTGGAAATATTAAACCTGTATATAGAGTTACTTGAATACATGTCGTTATAAATTACTCCATTTATCAACATAATTAAGATATTGTTGATTGATTACCCATTCATGATTTTGCTATCGAATGGATTCCTGCTTTCGCAGGAATGACAAACGTTAACTGACGATCCGCTTGGTTCTAACAATATTAATCAATAAAAAACAAATCCCAAACGGCAACAACAAACTAAACAAAAACAAAAGCAAATGATAGTAAGGTAACAACCCTTTCCCAAAATAAAACATGCAGCCTTGGATACCTAAAAGTAACTCAGTAAAAACAAAACCAATAACAAAAAAGAAGATTCCAATATTTAAAGTTTTATTAAACGTCACTAATTGATTCTGCAAGATAAACGCAAACAAAAACCCGGAAATAACCCCCAACATAACCAAATGGATAAATCCGATTATAAAATTACGATGTTCATAAACTACAGTTGAAAATTCAGGAAACAATGTCAATACATTTAAAACTGTTTTTAGCACAAAACAGAACATCGAAAAGCCAAGTATAACATTCACAAGTTTCGATTGCTCCTTAAATAGGATTCTTAATCTCGGATACACCAATTTTAAAAAGAAAACCAACATCAATATTTGAAGACAGACCCCAACACCATTAATATACAACAGAATACTATGAGGTGCAAACCACTGAACAGGAAGCGCTAAGGTTAATATTGTTGAAGTCATTAATAAACTAAAAAAGTATTTAAATAGTTTAGAGTTTTTAATATTTAATACATGAAAAAACACAGCCAACCCAGCTATTAAAAACCAACCATTAAATTGAAAGTGTAAAAAGAACTGTATCGCAATTTGATAAAACGCCGAAGCTTGACCCAACATAGACACAGCAGGTCCTAAACACCAAACACCAACGGTAGATAGAAGCATAAATAAAAGCGACGCTTTTAATAAGTTACCCGTTACTGACGAATCAGTTCTTTGATGTTTCCAAATAAGATAAACAAAGTAATAACTACAGAAAATATGCAGGGTAGAAAACGATATAGAAACGGCAGCGTATCCCTGAAAAGGAAAACTTAGCATCATACCAACAACCGCTAATTCCGTAATCCAAAACAACCGATCAAATACGGGCTTTTTCTCAGGAACAAAATAGTGAACAATTAGAGTAAATAACATCAAATAAACCCAACCCAACATCGCCACATGCGAGTGCGCATGCGTTAAAAACCTATAGTTGAATTTAATTGGGTCAATATACGTATAACGTAACACCAAACCCATTAATGCAGCTATTAAGAAATTAATCAAGCATATTATTACAAGCTTTTTGGGCATGATAGTCTAATTTTTCTGTATAAAGGTAATCAGGTTATTAAATTATTTCGCCATTGTAAAGAAGGAAAAACCGAAGAATTTGGATTAGTTTTCATTTAACGTAACAATAGAAAGATTCCCTATCTGCCGACAGCTAAGGTGTACCCATATCTTTTTAATCAAGCCACGAATTACACAAATTTACACGAATAAAACCTCAATATAATGGATAGCTCTCTACACTATTCATAATCACGAATCAGACTTTCAGTCTGTCTTTACAATCTAGACCCGATTTAATTCTATTATATTTCTGTACTTTAATTTATATTTAGAACCATTAGTGATAATTCGTGAAATTAGTGTCTATCCTTGTAAAATTATTATTTGATATGCAGCAATATTTGTGGGTACACCTTAGCTGCCGGCAGGCAGGAACGACTGATGAATCTAAATAATGTAGAATTAAAAAATTCCCTGTCTGCCGACAGCTAAGGTGTACCCATATCTTTTTAATCAAGCCACGAATTACACAGATTTACACGAATAAACCTCAATATAATGGATAGCTCTCTATACTATTCATAATCACGAATTAGACTTTCAGTCTGTTTTTACAATCCAAACCCGATTTAATTCTATTATATTCCTGCACTTTGATTTATTAATAAGTAAACTCAAGTTACTTATTTGTAAATAATTTAGAACTTACCATTAACCAAATTGTTGTTCTAATTTAATAGCTCCGGGAAATAAAATATTATTTTCCAAATGAATATGCAGGTGCAAATCTTTTTCAAATTCCTCTAACATAGCATACGCCACTCTATAAGTATTACAAGCATCTGCTGGAGGCGTATAGTTATTCGTTAATTTTGCAATCTCTCTAAAACGCACCCCTTCATTATCATGTTCGTCCTTCATCATAGCTATTGGGTTTTCAACCGTTCCAAAATGAGGCGCTTGTATTCCCGATTGACTAATAGTAGCATTAACCATCTTTTTCACAAATGGGAATAACACTAACTCTTCTTTTTTCATATGAGCTGCTAACTCCCCAGCCGAAGCCTTAAAGTGTTCGTTAATTTCAAATAACTCCGGGTGATTTTCTCCATGTACATTACAAAGCTTATCTAAAAATTGAAGCAATACAGGTACCTTTTTTGCCACATAACGATGGTGTGTTTTTTCAATATAATCAACCAACAAATCCAAAGGCCATGACTTATAATCTATATTCTGCCCTGTGGTTGAACTTAAAACATTTTGAAGTTTGCCTAGTAATTCAGATACATTTATATCATTTTTATCGCATACCTCTTCTACTGTTCTGTCTCCACGACAGCAAAAGTCTATACCATAGTTACTAAAAACTGCAGCAGTTCTAAAATCTTCGGCTACAAATTGTCCGATTTGTTTTTGTGAGTCTTTAAGCATAGTTTTCATAATCATTGTTTTTAATTCGGATAAATTTATCCTATTTATATTTAAATTTTTTTTACACTTTCAAAAATGAAGTTCCAGACTTAATCTTAAGAGCTAATTCTTCAAGATTCGTGTTTTCTAGCATAAATCTTAATTCCTCTCTAACAGATTTAAATTTATCATGAACAGGGCAAGGTCGCTTTTCATCGCAAGTATGAAGCCCTAACCCACAACCCTTATAGATAGAATCGCCGTCTATAGCATTTACAATATGAGCTAGCTTTACCGTATTAATTAAACGCTTTTCAATCTCGAAACCACCATGCGCACCTTTCGTGGAACTAATAACCTTATGCCTTACCAAATCTTGTAGGATCTTAGCAGTAAATGCCTCTGGAGAATCAATCTCCTTAGCAATAGCCTTAAGACTTACCCGATTACCCTTATTAGAATTAAGCGCAATAAAGATTGACGCTTTAATACCATATTCACAAGCCTTGGAAAACATATCTGGTTTAAATTTGGTACAAAATTAAGTTAAATTTTTAATTAGGACAAACTTATCCTAATTAAAAATTATTTCTAAACCATACTTTTTGCCATTCCCGTTTAAGAATTAAAAAAGAAACAGCTTCAGAGAGTTTTAAAATATCATCCCCGTCTAATGCTTTAATGTCTTTTTCGGGCACATCAATAATATAAAGCAGATTTAAATATTCGGTAAACTTTTCCTGAATAAGCTTATAAACCGCTTCATGAAGCAAAAGCTTTAAACTTGAAGGCAAAACATCTTCATGAAAATCCAAATCTATGTTCGCTAAAAGAAAGTCCTTATTAAGCTGAAGAATTAATTTCCTGTATAAATCCAATTGATTGGCTTCCTCAATGAGTTGATCGAAAGTAGATGGTAATTGCATTATACGTTTCTGTTCATTAAAGCATTACCAAAACTATATAAGAGTGCTTTTTTCTCTTCAGAAATAGCTAAAGACTCTAAAACCAAAAAGGCTTTATTAGTATAACTCTTAATCTCTTCTCTAGTGGCATTAGAAGCTCCAGAAGCATCAAATATTTGTTTAACAGTATCTATTTTTGCTGCATTATCCTCAGGAATTGTATTAAACAAGTCCCTCAATTTCATACGATCCTCACTAGCAGAAAATTCTAATGCCTTTATATATAAATAGGTCTTTTTGTTTTCAATTATATCACCCCCAACCTGTTTGCCAAATGTTTCCGGATTTCCAAAAGCATCTAAATAATCATCTTGCAATTGAAAAGCAATACCCAGATTACGGCCAAACTCATAAATATTATTTTGGTCGCTCTCTGAGGCATTAGCAACAATGGCACCCATCTTCATCGCTGCACCAACCAAAACAGCCGTTTTATATTCTATCATTTTTAAATACTCAGGAACTGTTACATCATTCCTAGTTTCAAAATCAACATCATATTGCTGGCCTTCGCAAACCTGAATAGCAGTTTTACTAAACAACTTGGCTAGCGATTGAAATGTACCAGCATCATAGTTTTCGAACAATTGATACGCCATAATTAACATGGCATCACCAGAAAGAATACCCGTGTTAATATCCCATTTTTCGTGCACGGTTTCCTGTCCACGACGTAAAGGGGCGTCATCCATAATATCATCATGAACCAACGAAAAATTATGAAACACCTCAATACTTAATGCCGCATCTAAGGCTTTTTTATAATCGCTATTAAAAACTTCGGTAGCCATTAAGGTTAAAACCGGTCGCAGCCGCTTACCACCCAACCCTAAGATATATTGAATAGGTTCATACAGGTTTTTAGGTTCCTTTAGTGTTGAATACTTTTTTAAATAAGCAACAAATTCTTCTTGGTATTTTTCTATTGAAAGCATAAAGCAAAAATAAATTAAATAGCATTATTAAAAAGTTTCCTTCGAAATTATATGTTAAAAAATTGTAAAACTTAGGAAACTTTTTTTGTTTTCAAAGTTTCCAGTCATATATTTGCACCCGATTATGAGAAAAAAAATTATAAATAAAGCGGCCGATTTATTCCTTACTCTAGGGTTTAAAAGTGTTACAATGGACGATATTGCTCAAGAAATGGGTATATCTAAAAAAACCATCTATGTACATTTTGCCAACAAAACCAAGTTAGTTGAAGCTGTAACGTTCGAACTATTTGAAACCATATGCGATGGTATCGATACCATATGCGAAGCTTCAAACAATCCTATCGAAGAATTATACGATATTAAAATGTTCGTGATGCATCATTTAAAAAATGAAAAATCATCGCCTCAATTTCAATTAAGAAAATACTATCCCCAAATACATGATGCCCTGAAAATTAAACAATTTGAAAAAATGCACGACTCGGTTAAAGAAAGCCTTCAAAAAGGGGTAGACACCGAATTGTTCAGGTCGAATATTAACGTAGATTTTATCTCCAGAATGTATTTTAATGGTATGACCGGTATAAAAGACGAGTCCATTTTTCCTAAGAAAATATATACCATGGAATACTTAATAGAAAGTTATTTAGAATATCATTTAAGAGCCATTGTTACCGACAAAGGCTTCAACATATTAAACAAGTTTATAACATCAAATCAATCATAAAATGAAAAACAAACTAATTTTAATATTTAGTTTATTATGTTCTATTGCCATGTTTTCCCAAGAAAACACCAAAAGCTTCTCTTTACAGGAAGCTATAGATTTTGCACTAGAAAATAACAGAACTGCAAAAAATGCGGCGCACGACATCAAGGCAGCCGAAAAACAAAAATGGGAAACTACTGCAACAGGGCTCCCTCAAATAAGTGCAAGCATAGATTATCAAAACTTTTTAAAGCAACAGGTTTCTGTTATTCCGGCATTTATACTTCCTGAAGATGTACGAAATGAATTGGGACTTGAAACAGATGACCAATTCCCCACTGTTTTTGGTGCAAGACAAAGCATGAATGCTTTTGCCAAAGTAGATCAGAAAATTTTTGACGGTTCGTACTTGGTTGGTTTGCAATCGGCTAAAGTGTTTTTAGAAATCTCTAAAAATGCTAAAGAAAAAACCGATTTAGAAGTTAGAAAAGCTGTTGTTAACGCTTATGGCAATGTTTTATTAGCCGAAGAAAGCGTTAAGATTTTAGAACGTAACATCGACGTTTTAAAGAAAAACCTCAACGAAACCACAAAAATATACGAAAATGGTTTAGGTGATGAAGAAAGTGTGGAACAGTTACAAATTACATTGTCTGGCTTGGAAAGTAATTTAAACAATACCACGCGCTTAAAAACCTTATCGTACCAAATGCTTAATATCACGCTGGGTACAGAAATAGACTCCAATACCATCTTAACCGATAATTTAGAAAGCTTAACAGCAAAAAATATTATTTTAGAGTTAATTGAAGCTGAAGAAAATATAGAAAACAATATCGATTTTAAAATTGCAGAAAACGATAAAGTTTCAAAAGAACTCCTTTTAAAATTAGAGAAAAGTAAAGCGTTACCAACTTTAAACGCCTTTCTTAATGCTGGTTATTCTACTTTTGGAAGTGATTTCGTTTTTACGGACAGCAAGCAAAAATGGTTCGGATCATCGCTATTTGGTGTAAGTATGAACATCCCTATTTTTAGCTCTGGAGGAAGAGGTGCGGCTACCCAAAGAGCCAGAATTAACCTTGAAAAAGCAAAAGAAGATTTAACAGAAACCCAACAAAAGTTGAAACTTCAAATAGCAAAAGCAAAAAGCGACTATCAATTTGCCATTGAAGATTACGATAACAAAAAACAAAATTTGAATTTGGCAGAACGTATTGAAAAAAAGAATCAAACCAAATTCTTTGAAGGTATTGCTTCAAGTTTCGAGTTAAGACAAGCACAAACACAATTATACAGTTCGCAACAAGAGTTTCTACAAGCTATGCTTGACGTGATAAATAAAAAAGCTGAGCTAGAAACAGCATTAAACACTATTAACAATTAATCAATCAATAAAATGAAAAAAATATATTCACTATTAATCGTAACACTTGTTTTATCATCTTGTGGAGCCGATAAAAAAATGTCTGTAGAAGATATTATAGCATCTGGTAACTTAGAACAGATAAGACAAAAGAAATCTGAATTAGATGCTTCTGCCCAAGAAATCTCTGCACAACTAAAACAATTGGAATTAGAAATTAAAAAACTTGATCCACAAGAAAGAGTTCCTTTAATAACCAGCTTTAAAGCAAAAGAAGCCGTGTTTAATCACTTCGTAGAATTACAAGGAAGCGTAAACACAAAACAAAACCTGGTAATTTATCCTGAGTTTTCTGGAACGCTAACAAGGGTTTACGTTAAAGAAGGCCAAAAAGTTGTTAAAGGACAAAAATTGGCAAAAATTGATGATGGAGGTTTAGGCCAGCAATTGGCACAACTACAAATTCAAGCTGATTTAGCCAAAACAACTTTCGAGCGTCAAGAACGTTTATGGAATCAAAAAATAGGAAGCGAAATTCAATACTTACAAGCCAAATCGACTTACGAGGCGCAACAAAGAGCTGCTAATCAATTACAGCAACAGGTTGGAAAAACAGTGGTTCGCGCACCTTTTTCTGGTACTATCGACGATGTTATTACAGAACAAGGAAGTGTAGTTGCTCAAGGGCAATCTCAACTTTTTAGAATTGTAAATCTTCGTGATATGTATATTGAAACCGATGTACCAGAACGTTACATTTCTAATATAACGCCAGGTAAGGATGTTCAGGTAGAATTTCCAATACTTGGAAAAAAGGTAGATGCAAAAGTTCGCCAAGCAGGTAATTTTATAAACCCAGCAAATCGAACGTTTAAAATTGAAGTTGCCGTTTCAAATAAAGACAAAACTATAAAGCCCAATTTAACGGCTAAGCTTAAAATTAACGATTACAAAAACGAAAAAGCCATATTAATACCTCAAAGTATTATTTCTGAAAATGCAGAAGGTCAACAATATGTATACATTGTAACCGATAAAGTTGAAAACAAAGCAAAAGCAAAGCGGGTTATTATTGAAACTGGAAAAACACAAGGAGACGACATTGAAGTACTTTCTGGTTTAGAAAATGGTACTGAGATTATTGATGAAGGTGCTAGAAGTGTTAAAGATGGACAACAGGTTAAAATACAAGCTGTAGAATAATCAAACTAATTTTGAAGACTAATGAGTAAAAATTTAAAACAAAAGAAAGTAGATAAAGAGTTTGGTTTTTCATCATGGGCAATTAACAATAAAACAACCATGTATGTTTTAATTGCTTTAATCTTATTTCTTGGAGCTGGCGCTTATTTTAGTATGCCCAGAGAAAGTTTCCCCGAAATTAAAGAAACCAAAATCTATATTAGTTCTGTATATCCTGGAAATACCGCCGAGGATATTGAAAAACTGATAACCGATCCCATTGAGGACAAGCTAAAAACAGTTAGTAATGTTGTTGAAATCACATCAACATCTCAAGAAGACTATTCTATTATTATTGTAGAATTCGATGAGAATATTTCTGTTGATGCAGCCAAACAAAAAGTAAAGGACGAAGTAGATACAGAAACTTCGGGTGAAGATTGGCCAACATTTAATGGCGCTAAAGTCGAGCCTAATATTTTCGATTTAAGCATGTCTGAAGAAATTCCGATCCTTAATATTAATATTTCTGGAGATTATCCGATTGATAAATTAAAGGAATATGGAGAATATCTGGAAGATGAAATTGAAAGCTTACAAGAAATTAAGCAAGTAGATATTCGTGGTGCACAGGAAAAAGAAGTAGAGGTTGCTGTAGACATATACAAGATGATGGCTGCCCAAGTAAGTTTTGACGATGTTATAAATACTATTAGCAGAGAAAACGTAACCATGTCTGCAGGTAATTTAATTACAAGTGGGCAGAGACGTACTATTAGAATCATTGGAGAAATTGATACGCCAAACGAACTTGAAAGCTTTGTAGTAAAATCTGAAAAAGGCAATTCTATTTATCTAAAAGATATTGCTCAAGTTACCTTTAAAGATGAAGACAAAACGACTTATGCCAGAGAATTTGGAGCGCCAGTTGTGATGCTAGATGTTAAGAAACGTGCTGGAAAAAATATGGTGGCTGCGGCAGAGCAAATAGATGTTATTATTAAAGAGGCTGTCGAAAATGTATTTCCTCCAGATTTAACAGTTACCGTAGCGAACGACCAATCTTCAAAGACCATAGGGCAGGTTGATGATTTAGTAAACAACATTATATTTGGTATCATTCTCGTAGTAACTGTTTTAATGTTCTTTTTAGGGTTTAAAAATGCCTTATTTGTTGGTTTTGCTATCCCTATGTCCATGTTTATGTCCCTCATGGTTTTAAATACTTTAGGCTATACCATGAATACCATGATTCTTTTCGGACTTATTATGGGGCTTGGAATGCTGGTTGATAATGGTATTGTTGTTGTTGAAAACGTGTATCGTTTAATGAGCGAAGAAGGTATGACCCGTACAGAAGCAGCAAAAAAAGGTATTGGTGAAATCGCCTTCCCTATTATTATATCTACGGCAACAACAATAGCTGCATTTATACCTTTAGGTTTATGGCCAGGGGTTATGGGACAATTCATGATATATTTTCCTATTACCCTATCTGTTGTATTAGGTTCATCATTGTTTGTGGCCATCTTCTTTAACTCCGTTATGGTATCTCAATTTATGACTACTGAGGATAAAGAAATGCCTTTAAAAAACATCATTAAAATCTCTGCCATTGTAGGAGGTATTGGTTTATTTATCATGCTTGTTGGAGGAAGCTACAGAGGCTTGGGAACTTTAATGATAGTAACTGTTATTTTACTTTGGTTATATCGTTTATTCCTAAGAAGTTGGGCTAATGGATTCCAAAATTATGTATTACCTAAATGGGAACGTTTTTACGAAAGAACACTTCGTGCGGCATTAAGTGGAAGAAAACCAATTGTTATTAGCATAGGAACATTTATTTTACTTATTATAACCTTTATGGGCTTCGGAATGTCTGTAGGAAGCCAACGTACAAAACTTGAGTTTTTCCCAGACAATACACCAAATCAAATTATTGTTTACATTGAATACCCTGAAGGTACAGACATTGAAAAAACCAATGCGATTACCAATGATATTGAAAAGCGTGTTTATAAAATTATAAACGAAGAAACTTATATGCATGGTGATTTTAATTTCTTAACCGAAAGTGCCGTTTCTCAAGTTGGCGCAGGTGCAGGGAATCCGCAAACCGATGGTGGTTCACAAGCAGAAATGCCTCATCGTGGTAAAATAACAGCTACCATGCGTGAATACAAATTTAGAGATGGTGCCGATAGTAATATACTTCTTAAAAAAGTACAAGAAGATTTAAAAGGAATCTACCCTGGGGTAAGTATTTCTGTAGAAAAAGATCCAGTAGGCCCTCCTGCTGGTTATCCAATCAATATTGAACTAGAAGGTAACGATTATTCTGAGCTTATTGCAACCGCAGAAAAAATGCGCGATTTTATCAATTCGAAAAATATTCAAGGTATTGATGAATTGAAAATTGATGTAAATAAGTCGAAACCATCTATGCAGGTTCAGGTAGACCGAAAAAAAGCCGGAGAATTGGGTGTAACTTCTGGTCAAGTAGGAACACAATTGCGTAATTCAATATTTGGAGCTAAAGCCGGTATTTATAAAGAAAATGGTGAAGACTATGATATTTATGTACGTTTTAATGAAGAAAACAGATATAATACAAGTGCTATTTTTAACCAGAAAATAACTTTTAGAGATCCTGCTAATGGACAAATAAAAGAAATCCCTGTTTCTACAGTGGCTAAACAAAATAATACTTCTGGTTTTAGCGCCATAAAACATAGAGATGTTACACGTGTTGTAACATTATACTCTGCATTGGCGCCTGGATTCATCGATGCTGCAGCTATAGTGTCACAAATTCAAAACGAAATGCAAGGGTTTTCGGAAAAACCTAATAATGTTAAAATTGATTATACGGGTCAAATTGAAGAGCAGGAAAAGCAACAAAACTTTCTTAATGGAGCCTTTTTGGCTGGTTTAGGGTTAATATTCTTTATTCTAATTTTTCAATTTAACTCTGTTTCTAAACCGGGAATCATCATGCTTGCTATATTTTTAAGTTTAATAGGTGTTTTTGGTGGTATTTTAATAACAGGCAGTTCCTTCGTAATTATGATGACCATGATGGGTATTATTTCGCTGGCTGGTATTGTTGTAAATAACGGTGTGGTACTCTTAGATTATACACAACTCTTAATTGATAGGAAAAAAGTAGCACACGATTTGGAAGATGACCAGTATCTGGAAAATCATGATCTGTTAGAGGCCATCATTAAAGGAGGGAAAGCACGTTTACGCCCAGTACTACTAACTGCAATTACAACCATTTTAGGTTTAATACCGTTAGCAACCGGACTAAACATAAACTTCTTTACTTTATTTACAGAGTTTAACCCTCACATATATATGGGAGGTGATAATGTAATTTTCTGGGGACCTCTAGCCTGGACAGTTATATATGGATTATTTGTTGCCACATTCTTAACACTAATAGTAGTTCCAATACTGTTTTATTTAGTAACCAAATTTAAAATGTGGTTGTATAGTAACAGAGTGGCAAAATATTCAGAAAACAAACTAAAAGAAGCTTTGAGCACAAATAATGAGCCTCAAGAAGTTTTAAATATGGATAAAGGATTAGATTAATTTCTAATCTAACTAAAACAACTTGAAATATAGTTGTTACCGTTATCCTTTAATCTCATTTAAAGGATTGATTAATAGCAGAAAAGCCTCAACATTATGTTGGGGCTTTTCATTTTATTTAAATAATAACGTGAATCTTGCTTAAGAATTCAAGGTGTTCCTCCCTTTTAAAAAGGGAAGTGGATCCCGATGTAATCGGGATTCGGAGGGTTATATTTGTTTGTTATTTTTAATGAAACTCCTCTTTCTTCCTATTTTTATCAAAATCGAAATTCATTCTCTTCTTTAATTTAAAGAGGAGAGCACTGTGACTGTAAAAAAATAGTTCTGAAACAAGTCTGGGACACACACCGACATAAATTCTCTTATCCAAGTTTACGTTAATAATAAGTAAATATATTATTGTCCTTCGTTTTGAGGAATTGGGAATTGATTAGGCACTGGTGATAAATCACCAGCTCTATCATAATCCTGGTTTATATCAGCCAATCTTCCAAAACGTCTCATATCAACCCAACGATGGCCTTCTCCAAATAGCGAATAACGTCTTTCATATATTATCCTGTCTTCGTCAACATTTCCTGCTCCAACAGCACCTAAACCTGCTCCAGCTCTTATAAAATCAATGGCCGCTTCCGCCTCTCCCGGATTAGAAGTCATATTAGCTTCAGCATACAACAAAAGAAGCTCTTCATTTCTTATCAACCCTACTGGAGTAGTATTAGATTCATACAACAATACATCATGTGTTCCGCACATACCTGCCAGGCACAATTCTGGATCTGTTCCGCTTCTTATAACAGCCTTATTAATTCGTGTATCTCCTGCTTCAAAAGAAGCTGGATCAAGAAAATCCGGATAAACCAATCTAGCCCCATCTGTCGAAGAAGGTAGTGCGTTAAATAATGGATTTAATTGATCTGCTCCGGCTGCTGAATATCTTAGATATGCTCCAGCGTTCAAATCTGCTCCCGCCTCCATGTTCATAAAAGAATCGGCAAGAGCACTTAATACTTTAGCATGATCACCTTGATACATTGCAACTCTGGCTGCAATAGCTCTATTAAATTCAGAATAAGAAACTCCTAGAGTATTAGGCTCAACTTCTCCTGCTGTTGTTATATCGGTAAAACCTGAATCCAAAAGCCCCATAATGGTTGTTAGTGCATCATCATAATTTTCAAAAGGTCCTAAATTATCTGGATCAGACACTTCTGTTCTAATACCATTTTGATACACCATATTTAAAACAGATAGTAACTCGTGGGCTTTAATCGTATTAGCAAACCCTCTTATAGCAACTATTTCATTTTCTGTAAATACGATTTTTGTACTTTCTGCTTCTAAACTTTCTAATAACAAATTACATGCTTTAACTGTAGCATACCGTTCTGAATATGGATTATTTATAAAAAATGATCCGTTACTTAACAATCCTGCTGCCAATTCTGTACCCCATCCCGGATCGGAACTTTGAAGCACCCAATATTCTCTCCCTAACACAGACATGACATCACGCTGTGTACTCATTCTATCTCTCATATTTGATAAAATCCCAGCAACTACCTGTGGAAGTTCTGTCTTTGAAAGCCCTTCGGAAATTGAAGTCGTTTGAGCCCCATTTAAACTTTGCCCTTCTTCTAGAGTACATGAAGAAGTAAGTCCTATAGCTAGGACTAAGGCTAATGTCTTTATTTTATTTGAAATTCTCATATTATTCTTTTTTTAATATTAAAGTCCGACTGACAGATGAAACATGTATCTTTTTGATGACGGAAATGGTGCCACCTCTATACCAATACCTGCCGCCGCAGAACCAAAATTCGATACCTCAGGATCGTAACTATCATAATCGAAAACATTGATTAGGTTTCTACCTGAAAAACCTAACTTAACGTCTGAAACATTATCTCCAAACCATTTATTCAAAGCCCCTTTTGGAACGTTATAATATAACCCAACTTCTCTTAGTTTTAAGTAACTAGCATCTTCTATATATGCATTTGTACCAGCTTCAAGAGATGAAAGTCTATAAAACCCATTTGGTGTTTTACCTTCCGGATCTAAAGTAAGGTCATCCCAATCATGACTTGTTCCCGAGTCATCTGTAAGAAGACGTGTTAAGTTTACATTTTCCCCTCCTTTCTTCCAATGCCAAAAAAACGATAAAGTGAAATCCTTATACTTAAAATTATTATTAAAAGACATCTGGAAATCTGGTTCAGAATCACCAAAAGTAGCAACATTGCCATCTGAATCATTTCCTGCGATTTGAGTAGCACTCTTACCTTCTTCAATTCTAAAAGTACCTAAACTAGTACGAAATCCTTGGGTATTAAACGGGTTCACGTTTAACTTGGTGATTTCGGATGTGTTTTTAAAGAAAATAACACCTGTATCCCATGTAAAATCCCCTTTGTCAAAAACACTTCCATTCAATGCTATTTCTACCCCTCTATTCTCTAATTCACCAGCATTAGCCCAGCGAAATGAAAACCCCGAAGACGCTTGATTATCTGCAGAAAGAATTAAATCCTCTACATCTTTTTTATAATAAGTGAATTCTAAAAACAAACGTTTGTTAAATAACCCCATATCAAACCCAAACTCCAGTTCTTTTTGTCTTTCTGGTTTTATTGTCGGATCACCAAGTGTATTAGATGTTATAATTCCAGCAAAGGGTTTACCATCACCTGGTCTGGTAATTAGTGTATTTAAATAACGTGTAAATAAAGCCCCATTAGGCGCAAAATTTCCTGCTTCACCATATGCCGTTCTAAGTTTTAGTTCCATGTCTTCAGGCAAAGTAAATAGTTTGTGTAATTTAACAGCTACTGATGCCTTAGGGTAATAAAAGAGTTCATTAGCATCACCATTATTTGATGATTTATCACCTCTTATTCCTAACGTTCCAATAATTTTGTCTTGATAATTTATTTCTTCTTGAATGAAAAACCCAAAATCTTCCTGTTCTAATCTGGTTTGAGAGACTGCTACATTAGTGGATTGATCTACATTTGATTCTGAACCAATGAGACCGTTTGAAGTAACTCTAACCGTATTTTGCAAAAACTGATTATTAGTAAGTCCTACCTGAGTTTTAAAACTGATTTCATTGTTATTCAAATAATTATGAACCAAAAAAGCAGAATAATTAGCATCAGTATTTTTAGTTGTTCCATCTGAAGTTAATCCATCTAGAGGCAATACACCAGTATTTGGGTTCATAAATTGTAAATCTCTAGGAAAAAAAACAGTCGTCTTAAGCGTATACGTATCTACCCCTGCATTTATAAATAATTTCAGACTTTGCTTATCATTACTAAATAAGTTAACATCTAAACCTGCTCCTGCAATAATCCTACTAACATCTTCATTGTTAGTCATCACATCACGCGTATGAATTGGGTTTGAACCTCCATTCTGATTATCTGGATAAATTCCATTAACTGGGAAAAAATCATCCCAGGGTCTAGAAAATAAAGTTGCAAAACCAATGGTTGTTCCATTATTTTCGTTGTTAAAAAAGCCTCTATCAGCACTTGAAGTAACATAATTACCAGAAAGGTCAATTTTAATATTCTCCGTTATCTTATGATCTACATTTAACCTAAATGATTTTCTTCCTGCACCTGTTCTTTTAACAATACCCTCCTCTTCATTACTTGTAAAACTTGCAAAAAAGGATGTTTTTTCACTTCCTCCTGAAGCACTGAGATTAGTGTTCGTAATAAAGCCTTTTTCTCCATATATTTCCTTTTCCCAATCAACCAATCTACCTGCTGTTTGTGCAGCCGTAAACAATGCACCTGCACCTGCGCGACCGCCTATACCTGTTATGGGGTCACCATTTTCAGCTAATTCGGCATTCCATTTTCTAGTTCCTAATAAATTTACGGCTTCATTCCACCCTAAGGCTTGAGAAAATTTAATTTTTGTTTTTCCTTGCTTACCTCTTTTAGTAGTAATAATAACAACCCCTGCCGCAGCACGAGCCCCATAAATCGCAGAAGCAGAAGCTCCTTTTAATATCTCGATATTCTCAATATCGTCTGGATTAATATCGGCAATTCTGTTAGAAGCATTATCCTGAGAATCATTTGTTGTAGCTCCGCCACCGGCAGCACCAGATACTTCGTTTAGTCCTCCTGCAAATACACTATTATTATTTACATAAACACCATCAACAATATATAAAGGTTGTCCGTTGGCATTAATGGAAGTTACTCCTCTTAACTTAACCGAGATACCTCCACCTGGTGCTCCCGAAGCCTGTGTGATTTGAGCTCCCACAAATTTACCTGCCATGGCACCATCTAAAGTTTGCGGTGGGGTTCGCCCTGCCAAATCATCTGCAGAAATGCTTGCTACCGCATTTGCAGCATTAGTCCGTTTAATTGAGGATGCCAAACCTGTAATAACGACTTCCTCTAAAGATTCTGCCGATTCTTGTAAAGTAACATTTACGGTTCCTGCTTGCCTTACAACTTCTTCAAGAGTTTCAAATCCTAAAGAAGAAAACTCTAATGTAACAGGAAAACTGCTAACATTTATACTGTAACGCCCATCAAAATCTGATGTTGCTCCAATATTAGTTCCTTTAATAATAATGTTTGCCCCTGCTAAAGGCAAATTTGTTGCTCCATCTGTTATTGTTCCCGAAATTTGCTGCGTAAAAGCCATTATGGGAATAAAAAATAACAAGGTTAGGAGCAATTTAATTTGTAAAAAATTGCTCATTGTATAATTTTTATTTGAATTAGTCATCGTAAAAGTCAATGACAAAACTTACTCCTAAAGGATAATGAATTGTACTAGAGGGATTTAATCAAAGAAAGTCGTCAGATTATTCATTCAAAATATTATACAAAAAAGCTCCATGAAAATTTCATGGAGCTTATAAAGCATGTTTTTTATTTTTTACTTCAGTTTAAAACTTAATCTGGCAAACAGAAAACGCCCGCCTATACCAAATTGCTGTGCGCGTCTGGACCAATCAAAACGGCCACTACTTCTATTGGTTCCTCCATCGGAAAAAACCTCGGCAGCTCTATCTGGATAAACATCTAATAGATTGTTAGCTCCAATGGTTAATGTTAAGCTTTCTGAAGCTTTATAACCAAGAGATAAATCGGTAACTAGTTTGGTTCCAAAAACCTGTTGCCTGTCTACATTTGTAGTCGCTTCTGTAACCTCTCCAAAATACACATTTCTTAAAAACACATTAAATTTCCCTGCCGTTAAATTGTTGGTTAAATTCACCTTCGTTCTCGGCACAGCTTCTTCGAGATAAACCCTGCTGTCTTCTGGAAAATAAGTACCTACTTTGCCGGCTCTCTCTAACAAATCTGATGCTTTTATATCACCTACTTTTTTTGTTTTGGAAAATGTTCCTGAAAGATCTGATTTTAAGCTCATATCTGTTCCTATATTCGCCTTGTGCGTAATAACAATGTCTAATCCTTTAGACTCTGTATCGATGGCGTTTGCAAAGAAAGCGGCTCTGGAAGCATTTGCCTGAGTTAATAGATTGAACAACTCTAATTGTGGTCCTGAATACACAGGAGGCACACCTCCTGTACCAGTGCCTGCATCTGGAGTTGGCGCAAACTGGCCTGTATAAACAACACGATCATCAATGGCCACAAAATAACCATCAACAGTTATAGTTAAATTGGCATCTGGCACTTTAGCTGTAAAACCTAAACTTACACTTTTAGAAGTTTCTTCCTTTAATTGCGGAATTCCAAGTAACTGTGCTGCTCTACTATCATTAGAAAAAGTTCCTACTTCTTGTGGATCTCCGTTTTGATCAAATATGGTAGATGTAGAATTAAAGTTTAACTGATGTAGTGAAGGTGCTCTAAAACCAGTATTTAAGGCTGCTCGAATATTAATATTTTCATTTGCTTTAAACAAGGTGGCTAACTTAAAGTTGATTGTAGAACCAAAATCTGAATAGTTTTCAAAACGTGTTGCAAAGCTCGCTAAAAATGCTTCCGAAAAATCTGCCTCTAAATCAAAGTACCCTGCTACACTACTACGTCCTCTGGATAATTCATTATTAGGACTAAACCCAGGAAATACCTGAGAACCGCCAGGTCTGGAATCACCAAAAAAATCTTCCGCTGGATTTTGTGTTGATAACGTAATCACTTGTCCGTCTGCCGTATATTGCGCATAAGATGCTTCTTCTCCTGCTTCAATTTCATAATTTTCTAATCTGTATTCTGCTCCAAACGCGACATTAAGTCCATCAAGAATACCATCATAAAATTTATTAATATCGAGATTGACTGTATTCTGCATAAAATTGAAACCACCAGCATCAAATGTTGTTGGAGATGCATTTTGTTGTGATGCATTAAAGGTATTACCTATAGTGTATAAAAAGGCATTCTTCCCCCAGGTATTACTTAAATCGACATTCCAATCATTTATTTTACCTCTTATTCCAACAGCTAGAGATTTGTCTGAAATTGTTGAATTAATCTCAGGTAAAAACCCATTAATGTAAGCTGGAGTATAGGTTCTACTTTGGTTCGGCAATCTGTAGAACCCGGCTGAATTTCCTTTTCTTGAACTTGCTCCTGCAAAAGAATAAAATTCGGTACCATTGTCATCCAACGGCAACGATAAGTTAGCAAAAAACCGTCCTCCCCTTACTTCTGATTGACCAACACGCATGTTAAAATCACTCCTCACTAATCCTCTGGCTGCTAATTCCGCATCGGTATTATCGGCATTTAAAATAGTCCGCAAATCTGCTTTAGTGCTCGCTCCTCCTAAATTAATACCGGCTGCATTGGCATATTGTATAACGTCTGCTACATCATCATCCAACAGATCCGATAAATTATAACCATCATTATTTGCAAATCGTTCAACTGTGTTATACAGATTGAAAACATTTCCTTCCCATGATTTCATTCTACTGTAGTCTTCTCTAAAATCGAAATCTCCGGTAAAATTTATGAACCCTCCATTTTCACCCAAAGGCACCCCATAATTAGCACTAATATTAACAGTTTCTCCATCAACACCTCCGGTTTGATTATTTGCATTTTTAGCAAAATGTGCTCCAGTAGTCACGTTTAAAGCAAGCGTATTTACCTCCTGACTTAAAACAATATTGATAACTCCCGCTATAGCATCCGATCCGTACTGCGCAGCTGCTCCATCACGCAATACCTCCAATCGCTGAATGGCTGCAGATGGTATGGCATTTAAATCGGTTCCTACACTACCACGACCAAAAGTTCCGTTAACATTAATTAAAGAAGAGTTATGTCTTCGTTTTCCATTGATTAATACAAGTACTTGATCTGGTCCTAAGCCTCTCAAAGATGCAGGATCTATATGATCGGTACCATCGGAAATGGTTTGGGTATTCGATGTAAATGATGGTGCCACAAAATTCAAGATTTGATTTAAATTAACTTGTGGTGCTTGCGATGTAAGTTCGGAAACATCAATCACATCAACAGGAACTGGTGTATTTACTGCTGTTCTATTTGGGTTTCTCGACCCGATTAATATAACTTCGTCTAAAGCAACGCCTTCTTCGAGTTTTATTATAATGCTTTGGGAGGCAGAAGATACGGTAACCTCTTGGGTATCGTATCCTACCGAAGACACCACCAAAACTACTGGAAAGTTCTCTACGGTTAAACTAAAATTCCCATCAAAATCTGAAACCGCCCCTGTAGCGGTTCCTTTAATAATAATATTTGCCCCAGGTAAGGACAAATTCGTCGCAGCATCTGTTATAGTTCCCGAAATCTGCTGAGTAAAAGCAATTGAGGGTAAAATAAGTAACAAAGCCAGAATTTTAAATTGTAAAAGTTTGCTCATAATGTTGTTTTTTATTTGAATTAGTCTTCTTAAATATCCAAAAAAAATACGAATACTCATAGTTATTAAGTCAGAAAAACCATATTTTAATAAAAAACAAGAGCAATCCTTAAGAATACAACAAATTCACTTTTACTTAAATCTTTGTAAAAAAGGTTACACTACAAAGTAATATCTTTATAAATTTGCAATCTGTTTAATGCATTAGGTTCACCGTTCAATTAACCTAGAATAGAGGTGAGAAATGCAATTCAATTTTCAACTATGTATAGAAGCCATAATTGTGGTGAATTAAACGCTACAAATGTAAATGAAGAAGTAACCCTTTCTGGTTGGGTTCAAAAATCTCGCGACAAAGGATTCATTGTTTGGGTCGATTTACGAGATCGTTACGGTATTACGCAATTGGTTTTTGATGAAGAACGTACTTCACAAGATATGCTTCAAAAAGCGCAAAAACTAGGTCGTGAATTCGTAATTCAGGTTAAAGGGACTGTGATTGAGCGTGCCTCAAAAAACCCAAACATGCCAACTGGAGATATTGAAATATTGGTTTCTGAACTGAACATTTTAAATGAAGCTATACTTCCTCCTTTTACCATTGAAGATGAAACTGATGGTGGTGAAGACTTGCGTATGAAATACCGTTATCTGGATATTCGTAGAAATCCGGTAAAAGACAGCTTGATTTTTAGACATAAAGTTACTCAAGAAGTTAGGAACTATTTATCTAAGGAAGGCTTTATCGAAGTTGAAACACCTTATTTAATTAAGTCGACACCAGAAGGTGCTCGAGATTTTGTTGTACCATCACGTATGAACGAAGGGCAATTTTACGCCTTACCACAATCGCCACAAACTTTTAAGCAACTACTTATGGTTGGCGGCATGGATAAATATTTCCAGATTGTAAAATGCTTTAGAGATGAAGATTTACGTGCAGACAGACAACCTGAGTTCACGCAAATAGATTGCGAAATGGCTTTTATAGAGCAAGAAGATATTTTAAATGCTTTTGAAGGCTTAACACGTCATTTATTAAAAGAAGTAAATGGTGTTGAAGTAGACAAATTCCCAAGAATGCTTTATGATGATGCTATGCGATTGTATGGTAATGATAAACCAGACATTCGTTTTGGTATGGAGTTTGGCGAACTAAATAGTGTTGCTCAACATAAAGACTTTAATGTTTTTAATAATGCAGAATTAGTTGTTGGTATTGCTGTGCCTGGAGGAAACTGTTATACTAGAAAGGAAATAGACAAGCTCATCGATTGGGTAAAACGCCCGCAAGTAGGTGCGCTAGGAATGGTTTATTGCCGTTGTAACGATGATGGTTCCTATAAATCTTCTGTAGATAAGTTTTACGATCAGGATGACTTGGCCAAATGGGCAGAAGTTACTGGCGCCCAAAAAGGTGATTTAATTTGTGTGTTATCTGGTGATAAAAACAAAGTGCGCTCGCAATTAAGCGCTTTACGTATGGAATTGGCAGAACGTTTGGGCTTGCGTAAACCAGACGAATTTGCGCCACTTTGGGTTATGGATTTCCCTCTATTGGAATGGGATGAAGAAACCGAACGGTACCATGCCATGCATCACCCGTTTACATCACCAAAACCAGGGCAGTTAGAATTATTAAAAACAAATCCGGGAGATGTTAAGGCCAATGCTTACGATTTAGTTTTAAACGGAAACGAAATAGGTGGAGGTTCCATAAGAATTCACGATAAAGAAACCCAATCTTTAATGTTTGATTATTTAGGGTTTACACCAGAAGAAGCCAAAGCACAATTCGGTTTCTTAATGGATGCTTTTCAATATGGTGCACCGCCACACGGTGGCTTAGCTTTTGGATTGGATAGATTGGTAGCTATTTTAGGTGGACAGGAAACTATTAGAGACTTTATCGCATTCCCTAAAAACAACTCGGGACGTGATGTTATGATTGATGCTCCTGCTCCAATTGACGATGAACAGTTAACAGAATTAAGTTTAAAACTTAATTTGGAATCATAAAATTTAAATCCTGCTTTTTGCAGGATTTTTTTATTAACTTTATAATATGCCTCTGAGTACTAAAAGTCTTTTACGAAAGTTTTTAATCTGGAAATACAAGCATATTTCTGAACGCCAGTTTATTTACATTCTTAGTATTTTTGTTGGTTTTTTAGCAGGAATGGGTACCGTGCTTCTAAAAAACTTCACACACTATATTCAATTACTTTTCGAACTGGATTTCTTTAACAACTACCAAAATTCGCTGTATTTCATTTTACCTATTATTGGTCTTTTAATTGTCTATATCATAAAGCAAACCTGGCTAAAAAAGCATATAGGCCATGGTATTTCTTCTACTTTATATGCTATTTCAAAATTAAACGGAATTATTCCGAGGTATAATATTTATGCTGGATTAATAACGGCTCCTTTAACTGCCGGTTTTGGTGGATCGGTGGGGTTACAGGGACCAGCTGTTAGTGTAGGATCTGCATTAGGGTCGAATGCAGCTCGTTTGTTCCATATGAACACAAAAACGAGAATGCTTTTAATTGGTTGTGCGGCAGCTGGTGCTATGGCATCTATGTTTAAAGCGCCTATTGCGGCTATTATTTTTGCTATTGAAGTATTTAGTCTGGATATTGCTTTTACCTCGTTAGTACCACTTTTATTAGCATCTGTTTCTGCTGTGGTAACTTCTTATATGTTTTTGGGCACCGATATCTTATTGCGATTTGAATTAACCGATAAATTTGAAGTTAACGATATTGTATTCTATATCCTTTTAGCACTTGTTACCAGCTTGGCTTCGGTATATTTTTCGAAAGTGTTTTTTGGAATTACTAACTTCTTTAAACAATTTAAAAGTAGAGCCAAACGGCTATTAATTGGAGGGGTTGCAATTGGCTCCATGCTATACGTTATTCCGCCACTTTATGGTGAGGGGTATGGTATTATGAACAATCTTTTAAAAGGTGATCATTTATCTGCTATTGGTACAACACCTTTTGATTTAGATTTATCGAATATCTGGATTGTTATCGGTTTACTGGTTGGTATTGCTATATTTAAAGCTATTGCTATGACGACCACTTTTGGTGCTGGTGGTGTTGGCGGTGTTTTTATTCCAACACTTGTTATGGGTAGTGCCCTAGGAAATGCTTTTGCAAAAATCATCAATAATGTCGGTTTGGGTTTTCATGTATCCGAATCGAATTTCACTTTAATTGGTATGACGGGCTTAATGGCCGGTGTGCTACATGCCCCACTTACGGCGATCTTCCTCATCGCTGAAATTACTGGAGGATATGAGCTGTTTGTGCCTTTAATGATCGTTTCAACCATTTCTTTTGCCATGACTAAATATTATGTATCTCATTCTATTTATACCCTTAGACTGGCAGAACGTGGTGAGTTAATGACTCATGATAAGGATCAAAATGTACTAATGGTTTTGGATATTGATAAGGTAATAGAAACCAATTTTATCATATTAAAGCCGGAAATGAAACTTGGTGATATATTGAAAAATGCTGTTGCTAAATCTTCCAGAAATCATTTTCCCGTGGTGAATGATGAACATGAATTTTTAGGGGTTATCCGTTTAGATGATGTTAGGCATATTATGTTTAACTCTCAACTTTATAATAAAGTAGATGCCTCAAGTTTAATGCACGCCGATGCAGATATTATTATTTACGAGGAACATTCCATGAATGATATTATGGATAAGTTTAAAACCAGTGGTGCATGGAACTTACCGGTTGTTAAACATGGTAAATATTATGGGTATATCTCAAAATCTAAATTATTAACGGCTTACAGGCAACAATTGATTAATTTTACGCAATAATGAGGCTGCCTAAAAAGTAAACTTGACATTATATTGAGCTTATCTAAATATATTTATACTACCGATAATCAAGATCGGTTTCGACAAGCTCAACCTGACAGATCAAATTATAAAGACTTTTTAGACCTCTTGTAATTATCTCACTTTTAAACTAATGAAATATATTATTCTCATATTGTTTTTAGCGGCTTTTGGAAGCATTGTTACCGGCTTTATCATAGACCATGAATGGTCTCAAAAACTCATTGGTTTTGGTGTTGTTGGGTTATTTGTTGTTGTGTTTCCTTTATTTTCTTATTACCGTTGGAAAGACAAGGATATTAAAGATTATATGCTTACTAAAGAGAATTTGGATAAGATGCGTGAACGTGAAAAGAAAAGTTAACAACTGAGTTTGATTGACAAATAAATTATTTACATCTATATACCGCTATATTAAAGCTTAATGTATTATATCTAGCCTCATAACCAAAGAAGAAGAATAAAACTATATGAAATTATCATTTCTTAAATTATTTATAGCTTTCACTCTAATATTTAATGTGTTCATATGTAAATCCCAAGATTATTTAGTAACCAAGAGTGGTGATACCATTTTTGGAAAAATTGAATTGAAAACCAATGTTTTTGTCTTTGTTAAGAATGAGAATGGGAAGCAAAAATTTCGAGCAGGTAAGGTTAATTTTTTTCAAAGAGGTGACTTTCGTTTTGTTTCGGTAAAAACTAAATTTCCAGAATTCCTTCTTGAAGTAATAAACGGAGAGCTTTCATATTTTGTTGAATCGCATCTTAAATCAAGATACACACTGAATTACAGACGAAAAGTTTACGTGAAACATAAAGAAAAGTTATATCCAATAAATGTCGGAAATGATGAAAAAGACTTTCCTCCTAACCATATACTTCCCTCTAATAACAGTATTAATTCGTCAGTTTCGCTTGAAACCTTTTCTTCAAATGATATCTATTCTTCAAATTTTAAATGGAGCTTTTTTCAAATTTTAGGAGAAGACCATACCCTTAGCAAGCTCATAAAAAATAATAACTTTTCAATAGATGATCTAGAGTATTTGGTAAACTTATCGAATAAGGCTCTTACTAATATCGAAAGCTTTAATAAGGTTATTGATAGTACACTGAAAAGAGGATATGCTAAAGGATATGTAATCAATAGTAAAAATGACACAATTAATGGTTCTTTGAAAATCAAAAATAGATTTATACTTAGCGAGAAGCTAAAACTTATTGACAAAAGCGGAAACGAATTCACTTATGATCCCAAAGAATTAGTTGGCTATAAAATAAATGATCGAGAATATATAAATGATATTATTAATAATCATAGAAGGACTTTAAATAAAAAAATAAAAGGAGAAATCTGTTTATATAAGGATTTAGAAAATTCTAAAAGTTATATAAAAAAGAAAAACTCAAAATATGTTTTAGTTGACAAAACCAATAAATTTCTAGAACTACTTATAGATAAGAAAGCTGTTTATGACAGAATTAAAGCAAATGACTATAAAACATTTGAAATAAAAAGTATTGTACGCCTATATAATAATGCACAATAACATCGTCTAAAAAAATTAGTTGGTTTTGCCTACTCTCAAAAACTCGTAAGATCTCACCATCAAAATCTCTAATTCAAATTCCGTTTTTCAATAAAAAACCGTTTCATAAGTTCTGAAGCTTCATCTGCCATAACCCCTCCTTTTATAATCGTTTTGGGGTGCAGTTTCGTTTTTAAATTAATACAGCCTCGTTCTTCATCTCTGGCACCATAAACGATATTTGAAATCTGACTCCAATACAAAGCACCTCCGCACATCTGGCAAGGCTCTAAGGTTACATATAAGGTGCATTTTTTTAGATACTTCCCTCCTAAAAAATTAGCCGCTGCTGTAATGGCTTGCATTTCTGCATGTGCCGTAACATCGTTTAAGGTTTCTGTTAAATTATGCCCTCTGGCAATTATTTTATTGTCAACAACAATAACAGCTCCCACGGGAATCTCTCCTTTTTCAAAAGCGGTCTCAGCTTCCTGAAGCGCTTTTTTCATAAAATAGGTATCGTCAAAAGGTTCTAACATAAGAACAAAAATACAATTTCAAATAGTACATTTGTATCCGCATGCAAAAATTATTACAACACATAAACTCGCCTGTAGAGCTTCGCCATTTAGAGCAACATGATTTACCTCAACTTGCTAAAGAGTTGCGGGAATTCATAATTAATATCGTTGCCACCAAAGAGGGCCATTTGGGTGCTAGTTTAGGAGTCGTAGAGCTAACCATTGCTTTGCATTATGTTTTCAACACACCGAAAGATGAATTAATTTGGGATGTAGGGCATCAAGCATACGGTCATAAAATATTAACGGGCAGAAAAGATATTTTTCATACCAATAGACAAATGGATGGGGTAAGCGGATTTCCTAAACGAAGTGAAAGCGATTATGATGCTTTTGGTACCGGACATTCATCTACATCTATTTCGGCAGCCTTGGGTATGGCCATTGCTTCTCAATTAAAAGGAGACACTAACAAACAACATATTGCCATAATCGGAGATGCTTCCATTGCCAGTGGTATGGCATTCGAAGGTTTAAACCATGCGGGGGTAACCAATGCCAATTTATTGGTTATTTTAAATGATAATGCCATTGGTATCGACCCTAGCGTTGGGGCATTAAAACAATATTTAACCAATGTTAAAAAGGGAACTCAAAAGCAAGATAATATTTTTGAAGCTTTAAATTTTGACTACTCGGGACCTATTGACGGACACGATATAAACATGGTTATTTCGGAATTAGAACGTTTAAAAAACATAAAAGGCCCTAAGTTTTTACATATTATAACCACAAAGGGCAAAGGTTTAAAACAGGCAGAGGAAGACCAAGTTAAGTATCATGCTCCGGGAAAGTTTAATGCACAAACAGGAGATTTAATTGTAACATCTGAAACCATCCAGCCTCCAAAATACCAGGACGTATTTGGTCATACTATTGTTGAATTAGCGAAACAGAATAAAAGCATAGTTGGTATTACACCAGCCATGCCTACTGGGTGTTCTTTAAAATACATGATGGATGAAATTCCAGAACGCGCTTTCGATGTAGGTATTGCAGAGCAACATGCAGTAACATTAGCTGCTGGTATGGCTACGCAAGGTTTAGTCCCTTTTTGCAACATTTATTCCACATTTTTACAACGTGCTTACGATCAGGTAATACATGATGTGGCGCTTCAAAAATTGCCTGTTATTTTTTGCTTAGATCGTGCTGGGTTGGTTGGTAACGACGGTGCTACACACCACGGAGTTTATGACTTATCATATTTAAGATGCATTCCTAACCTTATTATTTTTGCTCCCAGAAACGAAATCGAATTACGAAACATCATGTACACTGCTCAATTAGGTCTAAATCAACCTATTGCTATTCGCTATCCTCGAGGTCGTGGTGTTATGATAGACTGGAAACAACCATTTTCTAAAATAGAAATAGGCAAGGGCACACAGCTTAAAGAAGGAACCAGCATGGCTATTCTAAGTGTTGGAGACATTGCTAAAAACATATGTGAAGCCATTCAAAAATGTAACACACCTGAAGATGTTGCGCATTACGATATGCGTTTTATAAAACCTTTGGATGAAAAGCTTTTGCATAACATTTTTAAAACACACAAAAGCATTGTTACTATTGAAAACAACACTGTAAAAGGCGGATTTGGTAGTGCTATTTTAGAATTTGCTTCTGCTAATAATTACAAAAACAATATTAGTACATTAGGAATTCCAGATAACTTTATTGAGCATGGAAGTGTTAACCAGCTACAGCAATCTACTGGATTGGATGTTGAAGGTTTAACAGGTTATATTAATGAAACTTTGGCATTCCTGCTTTCGCAGGAATCTTCCACTTAAGCGTTAGAGCGATTAAGCTACTTCTATAATTTTATTACAGACAATATTTTAACAAAACACGTCAATGGCAGTGATTCCAATTTTTATAGAGATCACTCAAAGTACCTCATTAAACCAGCAGATTCCTGCCTTACTGAAACAAGTTCAGCACAGGTCGCAGGAATAACACTAATTTACATTAAACTTCCAGACTTGTCCGATTGTTTTTGCTCCAGAACCATCTGATGTATTTATTTTCCAATAGTATGTTTTGCCCGAAACTACATTAACATCCGAATTTGCAGATGATAAATCGCTTGCTACTAAAGGAGGATCGGTATCTTCACCAAAATATAGTTCATAAGTTAGTACATCATCAGTATTTGTATCTCCCCCAATCCAATTTAAACTTACAGTACCTGCATCTACATCGCCATCGAAATCCGGGCTTACTAATGCAGCAGAAAATGGTGCATAGTTAGACACGCCTTCTCCTGAAGTATAAAATGCTTGTGTTGTTGTTGGTGCAGCTTCATTACCTTCACTATCAATCGGAATTACGTTCCAATAATGAGCAACGCCCTTATTTAAGGTTATGGTAACACTTGTAGAGGTTACTGTACGCTGTTCTACAAGATTTGTTAAGGCTCTATCACTGGCAATACTTATTTTATAACGAACAGAATCTCCATCGGGGTCTGTAGCTGCGTTCCAACTAAATTCAATAGTATTATCAATGCACAGTAAGTCTACCGATGGGTATACTAATTGCGTTGTTGTTGGTGCCGAATTTGGTGCTGGTCCATCTCCGCCTCCACAAGCAAAAACAAAAAATAGTACTGTAAAAATGGCTCCCGTTTTTATTATCTTTTTCATGGTCTTTCTTCTATTTAATTATTTTGAAAACTACTGGTTTTTCAATATTGATTCTCACAAAATAAACACCTTTACCAAACTCTTGAAATGGTATTTTAATAAAATTGGAATCTCCTTTATTTATAGTTTTACTTAAAAGTAATTTACCGTTAATATTATGAATCTGAATCGGAATTTGACTTTCTTTAATTGAAGGCAATGTTACCGTTAAGTTTTCAATAACTGGATTTGGACTTGCAACTAATTGGCTAAAATCATTCTCGCTGTTAATTACTGTACTGGCAACCCCTTCGCAAGCCTTAGAGGTAAATATTTCTAACACTCCCGATTTTAACGTTTCTATTTCAAAAGTCCTTTCACTAGTTGTCCTTATAGTATTGCCATTAAAAACAACGGTAAAAGGAGGTGTACCCTGATTGATGGTTACCGATGTTACTTCAGAAGTATTATTTTTAGTGCTTTTATCAAAAACAGCTTCTAATGCCTCTGCCTGTACTATAGTAATTTCAAAACACTGCTGAAACGATGTGCCATTTACATCTACACACAATGAATATGATCCAACAGCTATATCTTCAAAAGTATGCGTTGTTGTAAGTGCCTGGGTTAGGTTTAATCCATTACCCGTTAATGTTAATGTATAAGCAACAGCTGTTTCTTTAACACTAACAACAACTTTCCCATTATCCAACCCTGGACATGTTTCAGATACTATTTCTAGAGTGATGTTATCGGGATTGGTATAAGAAACATCACAGACGTCACCAATACCATTACCATCTGCGTCTTTCTGATCTATATTAGAAGTCTCGGGACAGTTATCATCTATATCTATTACAGAATCTTTATCTGTATCCTGACATACATCACCAATACCATTATTATCTGAATCTGCCTGATCTGCATTTGCTACCTGAGGACATATATCTACCCCATTTAATACGCCATCTCCATCAAGATCTCCCGCTGGATCTATTTCGAACAGACCAGAAAATACGCCTCGCCCATAAGTTGAAGCAAAAACCATGTTATCGTCCCTTAAATCTAAATCGGTTACTTTTACATTACTCATTCCGTTATACGCCTGATTCCATGTTGGTGTTGCCGATGAAAAATTGTTAGTAAACCAAACTCCAAGATCGGTACCTATAATAACCTCTTCATAATTTAAAGGATTCTGTAAAATTGTTTTTACTGGCATATCTGGTAAATCTCCATCTTTTCTTTCCCAATTCGATCCGCCATCATTAGTATACCAGATATTCGTTACACCATAATTATGCATGGTAACAAATATTTCATTCTCGTTAGCTCCCAATTCAATATCGGAAACACTTCCAACAAAACTCGCACCTGTTATGTCCGACCATACCGGAGAACCTCCGTTGGCATTAACGACTTTAAGTACTTTTCCTAAAATGGTTCCAACAAACAATTTAGATGAACTTACTGTATACGGAGAAACTGTTAATGCCGTTGGCCTTGCCGTTAGTAAATCGTTTGTTAGATTGTTTTTCGTTACTGTTGATTCCGATTTTATTTTAGAATATCTTTTAATAATATTATTTGTTCCAGAAGAGTAATTAGAATACAAGATATCTAAGTTAGAGTCTAATGCTTGTGGATTAATAAAAGAGCCATTATCGGAATCTTCGGAATTAATTGTAATATATTCACCCAAATCATAATCGAACAAGAATACAAATTGATTGTAAAAAATATTTCCAATGAAATAATGATCGGTTCCATCTTGATCGAAAAAACAATGGGCTCCATCTCCACCTGCTACTTCGAAAGATTCGTCTGGTTGAGTTTTGTTTGAATCTTGAAATAGCTGCGTGCCATTATCTTGAGCTCCTGCTAGAAAAAAGTCCTGATTATTATAAGCGCTAAGTGGTCCCACGCCTACAGTATAAAACTGAGCGGTATTATAGCCTTTATTTCTGGCACTAATTGTAGTTCCTGCATCATTTGAATAATAAACACCACCATCGTTAGCAAACAAAACTTTATTGTTATCGCTGTTACCATATGCGACATTATGCTGGTCTGCGTGTACCAAAGGAACGTTTAAATCTTTAAGCGGATTGCTTCCTGTTCCTTCCGTCCATTTTGATATTTGGTCCCAACTGGTTCCTCCATTTGTAGTTTTAAACAAATCGATACCTCCGGTGTAAACAATCTCATCGTTAACAGGATCTACAGATATCATTAAATCGTAAAAAGCTTGTCCTCTTGTAAAGTCGTTTTCGGGTACCCCAGAATCGGCATCATTAGGCAGGTCAAGTTTTGTACTTGTTGCAAAACCATTGGTCGTTTTTTCTATTATTACTGGTTCGCTATTATTTCCTTCTGCCAAAACATATACTTTTTGTGCGTCGGTTGCAGATAATGCTATTTGTGTTCTCTGCGCTCCTGAAATTTCATGGACTTTAGTAAATATTATACCATCTGCAGACGATAAAACTGTACCGCCACCATCTCCAAAAATGACACTATTAGTAGTGGTCACCCAAACTTTATTATCTGAACCTATCTCAATATCGTTAGGCACATATTTATTACCATTTGATGTTAACGTTAACGAGATTTCGGACCAATTAGAACCTCCGTCTGTCGATTTATACAAACCAAATTCTGGTCCTCCCAAAAACGTATTAGTGTTAGCATCTTTATAAAACGCATCGGCAGCAGCCACGTATATTTCTGATGTGCCTGCATTATTTCTAACAACTACGTCGTTGATATGCTGTATCCCAGGAACAAGTACGCCCGTAAAACCTCCGCTGCTGGGATTAAGGGATACATTAACTGTTTCTGTATTTAAAGTACTTTCTATTAAATCGCCAGCTGCTTTCGAAATCATAACAGCAGGAATTGTAACTGTAGCATCGTCACCACCCATATTAATTGGATCTCCATCAATATTATTCATAACGATCACAGCAATAGCTCCAGCGTTTTGAGCATTTTTTGCTTTTTCTGTAAAATTACATCCTCCTCTACGCACTAACGCTATTTTACCGTTTAGTTGGGAACCGTTTACCAATGCTACGCATCCATCACTTGTTTCTCCGTCTCCATCGTCTACTAAAACAACATCTGCTGTGATTACAGAGTTAATCGAAGTACCAAAATTTGTTGTTGCTCGGTATGGTACATCACCAGCAATTCCTCCCGGTGAATTAATAGTTAGATTAGCTGCCGATTGAAAAGAGCTATCTCCAGTTATACCTCCAAAAACTTTAGTCCATGTATTTCCTCTATCTACCGATTTCCATAATCCATCGCCATTTACATCGCCATTTACATACGATTCACCTGTCCCGATATAAAAAATATCGGTGTTGTTGGGATCGTAAGTTATACTGGAAATTGACAGGTTTTCAGGAATGTTTACTCTTGTCCATTGCGAATCTGCATTCGAAATATTGGTGTTTTTCCATAAGCCTCCGCTAACACCTCCTGCAAAAACTATTTCGTTTGTGGCATCGTTGGGGTCGAACATGATTGCTCTTGTTCTACCTCCAACATTATTAGGTCCTCTTTCTATCCAACGATTTTCAACTTTTTCACCCGGAACCTTTCCCGTTAAACGACTTAAAGTTCTTAATTTGGCTAGTTCTTGTTGTAACTTCTTTACTTTTTCGTGAGTCGGTCTCCCTAATGCAGGATTCATCTCTAATAAATATTGTTCTTCAAAGTATTTATTAGGTGGAATTCTTAACGCTTTTCTTTCTTTTTTAGAAAGTTTTAAGGTGTTGTTATAAGGATGTGATTTTAAAAAAGAGGCATGCTGCTCTCTAAGTTTTTCTATGTTAGCATTTTTTGTATTCGAAAAAAACACAAAAGCTGAAACAGCAAAAACTGATACGACAAATAAAATGAGGCTTTTTTTCATATAATATAAGTAGTCAAAATAAAACGCTATAGTTTACAAAAACGTATAGCTAATTTTTTAAGTTCATAAGGCGGCTAATTTATGTTAATCCCTCTTATTTTGTTAAATAATAGAATGGCATAGCTATCGGACATATTCGATACAAAGCTACAGGCTTTAAATATTCTATTATAAAGGGCACTTTTTGTTTCAGTATAATTTTCGGGTAAAAGGTGCAGCACAAGCTTATCGTAATTTGATGCTTTATTCTCATACGAGTTATTAATAGCTGTAATAAACACATCTAACAAGTCGGATAAAATTCTATATCCAGCTATTTCTTTTTCTACAACTTCCTTGCTTTGGTACACTTTTTCTATACTAATTTTAATAATATCGTTTATCTGTGCTTCGTATTTACTTTTATCTAACAAAGCACAATTAAAGTCACCGTTTAATATGGCTTCTTCGTTTTCCATAAAAATAGTAACGGCTTCATTAATTAAGGTATTTATTGCTAAAGCACGTAGATAACTTACTCTATCTTGTGTGTTTTTTAGCTGATGATATTTTTTAGTGTTAATAGAATCCCGTACTAAATTAATTAAATATTCTAAAGCAAATTCTTCTTGTATTAAGCCTAGGTTTATACCATCTTCAAAATCAATTATGGTATAGCAAATATCATCTGCCGCTTCAACTAAAAAAGTAAGCGGATGTCTGGAAAAACTAAGATCCGTTTTACTTCTTTTTAATAAGCCCAATTCATTGGCAACATCTATAAACGCTTCTTTTTCGTTTTGAAAAAACCCATACTTTTTATCTGCTATATGCTTTGTTGGTTTTTTTGGCAACGACTCCTTTGGGTATTTCATAAAAGCACCTAAAGTGGCATAACTTAATCGCAGTCCGCCTTCTCGCCCTGCTCTACTTTCGGTTAAAATTTTAAACCCATTAGCATTTCCTTCAAAATCGCATAGGTCTTGATACTCTTTTTCTGTTAACTGATTTTTAAACTGTTTCCCTTCTCCTGTTTTAAAAAACTCTCCAATGGCTTTTTCTCCCGAATGACCAAAAGGTGGGTTGCCAATATCGTGTGCTAAGGCCGCTGCTGCAACAATAGCTCCAAAATCGTTAGCCTGGTATCCGTGAATATTATTCAAATGCGGATGTTTTTCTAATAGTTTCTTTCCAACCAATCTTCCTAAAGAACGTCCTACCACACTCACTTCTAAACTGTGTGTTAATCTGGTATGCACAAAATCGGTTTGCGATAAAGGAATTACCTGCGTTTTATCCTGAAGGCTTCTAAACTCTGAGGAAAAGATGATACGATCGTAATCTACCTCAAACCCTAAACGGGTTTCATCTTGTTCTTTTCGTAAACGTTTGTTAGTGTCGCCAAAGCGTTTTAAGGATAGTAATTGTTCCCAGTTCATTTTTTTCATTTAAAAACAAGCAAGATAATTAAAATCAATAATAATTGGCTCCCAAAATCTCAT
This sequence comes from Flavivirga eckloniae, assembly GCF_002886045.1. Classification (NCBI taxonomy): domain Bacteria; kingdom Pseudomonadati; phylum Bacteroidota; class Flavobacteriia; order Flavobacteriales; family Flavobacteriaceae; genus Flavivirga; species Flavivirga eckloniae. Next base: position 2,480,662 of record NZ_CP025791.1, read on the forward strand.
AACATTAAGGTAACATTTTAATCATCGTTCTTTAATAATTTGATAACATACAAACAATTCAAAAATTAGTTCTTTGCATCAGATTATTTCACATCGCATTATGAAACAGTTATCAATCTTTTTAATCTTATTATTTACTTCTTTTTGTTTTTCACAAAACACTGGAATAATTACCGGTAAATTAATGGATAAGGAGTTTGATAATAATCCTTTAGTTTTTGCCGATGTAGCGATTAAAGGAACTTCAATTAAAGCAACTACAAATCAAACTGGATTATTTGTTATTGAGAATTTAGAAGACGGTGACTACACTTTAGTTTGCAGTTTTATTGGCTATGAAACTAAAGAATTAAAAGTAAAAGTAGTTTCTGGAAATTGCGACCATATCAAAACTTCTTTAGGCGCAAGCACACTTCCTTTATTAGAACTAGCTTCTATTAGCAATACCACTAGCGAGAAAGATAACAAGACTACTCGATTAAATTAATAATCTTCTGACCAATATATAAATAGGGTCCCTTGTCTTTAAAATAAAGAGACACGAATTATACAAATTATCACTAATAGTTAACAGCAAAGGCATAACTGTATAGATGACTTGTTTGTTTAGCTAACTCATCATCTAAAAGGAGTATTAGCCTGTAATGACAAATTCGTATCAAACCTCACCCCGGGCAACAAACTCTTTTTCTGATTACAAAAAATCAATCTTTTTTAAACGTTTTCAATGTTAACTTATTGTTTCCAAATGAGAAATTAGACGCTTTTCAGGTAACATTTAGATAACTCTTTGATTACTGTTGTTTAATCTAAAGGTAACACACTCTTTACATAACCTACCGTTCTTTGCAGCTAGAAATTAATAGAAATAATGAAAAGAATTTTAGTTTTTTTAGCAGTTCTTACTGCTACATTTTCGTATGCTCAAAGTACAGATTCTGTAGTTGGACAACTAACAGACAAAGAGTATAATAATGAGCCTTTAGCCTTTGCTAATATTTTAATAAAAGGCACGACTAAAGGAACAACTTCAGACTTTGACGGTCATTATGGCCTACAAGGCTTAGAGCCTGGAGCGTACACCTTAATATTTAGTTTTGTTGGGTACGAAACTCAAGAAATAAGTATTCAGGTTGTTGCCGGCAAAGTAACCGAGGTAAATGTACCAATGGGAGCAAGTGCTGCGGCTTTAAGTGAAATTGTAATTACTACCACTACTAAAAGAGAAAGCGAAACGGCTCTTTTACTTGAACAGAAGAAGGCTGTTGAAATAAAAACTGCGATAGGCGCTCAAGAGTTAAGTAAAAAAGCTGTATCTGATGCTGCTGCGGCTACTTTAAAGGTTACGGGAGTAAATAAAAAAGAAGGCTCTAGTAAAATTTATGTACGAGGCTTAGGAGACAGGTACAACACGACTACTCTTAATGGCCTACCACTCCCTTCTAACGATCCGAGAAACAAAAATATTGACTTATCATTATTTGGATCCGATATTATTGGAAGTGTTGGCATAGGAAAAGCTTTTTCTTCCTATATGTCATCTGATGTATCTGGGGCAAACATTGATATTATAAGTAAAGAAACATCACAAAAATCTTTATTTAAGATAGGGTTTTCTTCTGGGGCAAATACTCAAACTACTTTCGAGGATTTTAAAGAAATTGATGGTGCTAATTGGTTTGGTATCAACTCCAACACAAAACATAATGTGAGAAACTTATCAACTTATAGTTTTGATAACAATTATACTCCTAATGACGGAAAAGCCAACCCTAATTTAGGACTCTCAATTAATTATGGTAAAAAGTTTACGTTATCTGACGAAAGCAGTTTAAGTATCTTTTTAGTAGGTTCCTTTAGTAACAAATACACCTTTCAAGAAGGAGCTTCTGATGCTATTGTAGACATAAGCGATAGTGGTGTACTTAATGTAGGCTCTATTTTTGACACTAAGACATATAATTATAACGCATCAAAAATGTTGATGGGTAATGTAGTTTACAAAATCAATCCAAATCACAAGTTAAGCTTTAACCATTTATTTGTACACTCCAATAATCAGAAGGTACAAGATTTTATTGGTACTACTAATGATGTAGGAAGAGATAATGATGACAACAGGCTAGTAAATGTATTATTACAAACAGAAATTCAAAACAAACTTTTTGTAAACCAGCTACTATCAACTAATAAGTTTGGAGAATCCATAGATGTTAATGCTGCTTTAAGTTATAATGCTATATTTAATGATGAACCCGACAGAAGAAAAAATACTTTCATTATAAATAATGACACAAACACTACAAGAATCTCTCAAAACGCAGTAAGAGATAATAGTAGATTTTACGGTAACTTATTTGAAAACAATATTGCTGGAAACCTAAGTTTTGTTAAGTATTTAGGAGATCGTCAAGAAAACAATGGAAAAATAACTTTAGGCTATGATGGAAGTATTTCGGACAGAAAATTCGATGGTATATATTTCGACCATAACTTTACCGATCCAAGGAATACTTTTTTAGACATAAATAATTTAGACGCAACATTTAACCAAAGTAATTTAAATAGTGGTCTTTTTGGAATTGAAACTTCCAGAGGGAGAAACAGTAATGATGCAGAAACATACCTACCCCAACTATATGATGCCGAAAAAACAATACACGCAGGATATATAGATGCTGTATACAAGTTTAGCGATAAATTTACCGCAAATCTAGGGGTTCGAACTGAAGACGTAAAAATGAATGTAAAATGGGATACTAATATTAGCTTTCCTGGCTTTTCTAACAATAGTGAAATAGCATTAGATAAGCAATACATCTTACCCTCTCTTAATTTAAAATACGAGGTTAACGAAAAAATTAACTTAAGAGCATCTAGTAGTATTACATACACATACCCACAATTTAAAGAAATAGCACCTTTTACTTACGAAGGTATTAACTTTCAAGAAAGTGGTAACCCAGCCCTGCTTCCATCAGACAACTATAATGGAGAACTTAAATTTGAGTTATTCCCTAATAAAAGCGAGTTAATTTCGGTTGGTTTATTTGGTAAGTTAATTCAAAATTCCATTAACCGTTTAGAAAGAAACTCTGCGGTAGAAAGAGATTTTACATTCGACAACTCTGGTGACGCTACGGTATTCGGTGCCGAACTAGAAGGTAGATTAAGCATCTTATCTAAAGAATCCGAAGATGCAGAAAAGTCTCAAAACCTTACTTTTGGTGGTAACATCACATTAATGAAAACTAAACTTGAATACAATACAGCTAACACTTTGTTTAACTATACAGGTGATAGTTCTGAGTTAGAAGGAGCTTCTCCTTTTACCTTAAACGCAGATCTTTCATATAGATTTAGTGTGAATGATAAAGAAACCATTTCTACTTTAGTGTTCAATTATCAAAGTGACAAAGTTTATAGTATAGGTACAAACTTTCAAGAAAATATTGTTGAAAAAGGAGTTCCTTTGTTAGACTTCGTTTTTAGCCATAAGTTCAATAAGAATTTAAGTGTAAAATTCAATGCTAAAAACTTATTGAATCCAAGTTTTGAAAGATATAGAGATATTCCTGAGAAACTTACAATGAATTCATACAAAAAAGGAACATCTATATCTGTTGGAATAAGCTACAATCTATAAAACAATTTTCTATAAAAACTTAAGACCCATCAAAAAAGCCAATATTTTTTTGATGGGTTTTTAACTCATAATAATCAATAAATTAGACTAAACATTAACTTAACATTGTTGTTATTTCTTAACCTAAAACTAATATTTGGGTAACACCTTATTCAAACCCTTAAAGTTAATTTGCGCTATAAATAAAATATCATAAAAAATCAATATGAAAACATTTAAAAACTTACTAATAGCCATTACAGTAATTTCAATTTTCTCTTGTTCATCTGATGATGATAACAGAACTATCGACCCGGGCAATGGAGGAGATAACCCTATTACTGGCAATGAATTAAAGGGCGATCTTTCTGAAGACGCTAAATTATTAGCTTCTGTAGAATACACATTAACAGGATCGTTCACCGTTAAAAGTGGAGCTACTCTAACCATAGAGCCAGGTACAGTAATCAAAGCTAAAAGTGGTAGAACAGATATTTTCTTAGCTGTAGAAAGAGGAGCAAAAATCATTGCTAAGGGTACTGCTGCTAACCCTATCAAATTTACTTCAGATGCAAGTTCTCCTAAAGCTGGAGATTGGGGAGGAATTGTAATTGCTGGTAAAGCAAAAAGTAACAAAGGAACTGATGTACAATCTGAAGTTGCTGGTTTACTTTACGGAGGTAGCGATGACGCTGATAACTCTGGTGAATTAAGCTATATAATTGCTGAATATACTGGTGCTAAAATTAACGGAGAGCAAGAGTTTAACGGAATTTCTTTCTTCGGTGTTGGTAACGGAACTGTAGTAAACAACATAGTTGTAAGCAATGGTAACGATGATGGTATTGAATTCTTTGGAGGTAGCGTTAATGTAACTAATGTATATTGTGCAAATATTGCTGACGACATGTTCGATTGGACAGGAGGTTATACTGGTACTATTACTAATGCATTTGGAGTTCGTAATGATGGTTTTGATGCTGCTACTGATGATCCGAGAGGTATTGAAGGAGATAGCAACAGTTCTGATGCTAATGCTGCACCAATCTCTACACCAACTTTAAAAAATGTTACTATATTAAACCTTAACCCAGACGTTGCTCTTAAAGCTGGTGCTGAAATTAGAAGAGGTACTCAAGCGATCATAAGTAATATTTTATTTGCTGCTTACGGCAACGCTAGTTTTGGAAACAGAATAGATACCAAAGATGACAAAGGAAACGGAACTTTAACTATCTCTAATGCTTCTGCTCAAGGTAATGTAGGAGACGATAAAGTAGGTGGAGATATTACAGGTACTGTAACTGCAATTACAGATGGCATTAGCGTTCCTTCTGACAATACAGTTAATACTAAAGCTGGTGTTGGTGCTGATTTATCAGCATTTGATTGGGCTAACCAAAGCTTTGTGGTTACTAAATTAAACTAAAAAACAATATCTATCTGTCTTAAATCTATTGAGAACAATAGAGGTAACAGATTTAAAATAAAAGAACCGGAGAAGTTAACTTCTTCGGTTCTTTTATTTATAAACGTTCTTAATGTTTGCTTAACATGTGGTTAACGGATTACGCACTTTATAGGATTATATTTATGTAACAATAACCCCTTAATCATTCTAAATCATGAAAAGAACCTTTATTACATCCATGCTTGTCTTGTTCACTATTGGACTAAACGCTCAATCTTACAAAAGTCACACCTTCTATAGCATCATCAAAGATCCAGGATCGAATACCTTTCAAGCGATCACCGAACAAATTGCTTTAGACAATTGCAATACAGTTTTTACCTCTCAACAATTAAGAGATAGACAATATGTAAATATTCAAATTGAAGCCCCTTTATCTTCAGGTAGATTCTATTATTTAGATTTCGGTGACGGTTTAAAGTATTACTATCTTCTTAGATCAAGTTCAAATGAGCACAACGATGAGGACTATCGTCTTAGTCTTCCATATAATATAACTTCAGTTTGCACTCCTACAGATAGCGACGGAGACACTATACCAGATAGAATCGATAATTGCCCAACAACACCAAACACTAATCAATTAGATACAGATAATGATGGTATTGGCGATGTTTGTGATACTGGTATATTAAGAAGCCACACTTTTTATTCTTTATTAAACGGAAGTACCATTACAGAACAAATAGCATTAAGTAATTGTGGTAAAACTTTTCCCTTATCTCAATTAGGTGGGCGAAATTATGTAAATATTCAAATTGATACCCCACTAAAGTCTGGAAGATTTTATTACTTAAACTTTGGTAGAGGACTTAACTATTATTATTTGTGGCAATCTAATGCTGGCGAACACAATGATGAAGACTACAGAATTATAGCTCACCAAATAACTAATCCATGCCCAGAGCCAGACTTAGACGCCGTTCAAGTTTCCGTAAGTTCCACCACTATAAATCACGGAGAAAATAAAACGGTAAACTATACAGTGAAAAATTTAGGGAACTCCATCGCCGCTTCATCAAAGGTTGAGTTTTACCTTTCCTCTACAACTACAAATTCTAGAGAATTTCTGAAAAGCAAGCCTATTGGTAATGTTAATATAAATCAAACTATAACCAGTTCAGCTACAATAAAAATACCTCTAGGAACTAAAACTGACACTTATAATATATTTATGAGAGTTTCAACAAATGGAGATTCAAATTCAGGTAATAACACAGTCTATTCCCCATCAAGTTTTAAGGTTAACGGTGTTCAAGAGTATCCTGATTTGGTTTTTGACACAGAAGTGATTACAGCGACCAGTGATTGCTCCAATTGTAGCTTTATTATAAAAGAATTAATTAAAAATAACGAAAGGCACATTGCTAACAAAAATGGAATCGCTTTAAATTTCTTACAAATCAAAATAGATAATAAAGGAACAGTTAGTTCAACTCCCACAAAAATAAAATATTACCTTTCATCGGATTCTAAATTAGACCCTAAAAAAGACTATGAATTTAAAGTTTCAACAGACGTCCCATCAATAAATAAAAATTCATTCAAATCAGTTGCTAAAAGTTTAACAGGTTTAGACTTTAGAGATGCTAGGGTCTCTGGAGACAATAATACAGAACCTCCCTATGGAAATTACTTTTTTATAATGAAAATAGACCCTAAAGATGAAAGTAACCAAGATAATAATGTTGTAAAATTCCTTATAAAATACAGGGAGAATTCCAGTAAGACTTCGCTTATAAGAAACACTCAAAATAGTTTAAAACCATATAAATTGGATATTTATGATTTTACCGGAAACATATTAAAATCAACCAAGGTAAACTCAACCGAACAAGAAAACACCATTATTAATTCCCTTCCTTCTGGCTTATACATCATAAAAACGCCAACTGGAACTAGAAAAATAACAAAGTAAAAAACATAAAACAATAAAAAAGCATCCTAAAAATTAGGATGCTTTTTTGCTATTACTCAATATTTAGATTCATTTATCAAACGTTCCGTTTCTTTTATAAAAACAATAAATCATATTAAATAACATACACATAACGTAAGTTATGCTTTACATTAATGTTTATGTTTTATTTTCATATAAATTTAAACCTCAAATATCATGAAAAAACTTACATTCCTAGTTCTCTTTACCATCTTTTCTATCAGTATAAACTCCCAAAATTATAAATTCAATGAATTTATGGACCTAGGAGTAACGATTGAAACAGCTATAAGAAGACATTGTACAGGAACTACCCAAGGAGCATTAATTAAAACTAATTTGCCTAATATAATATTACCTAAAGAAAACATTTATCGTTTTGACTTAGGGCTCGGAAATGGCATTAGGTATTATAAAGTAATTAATTCCGCTAACAGCCCTTCAAGTAATGCCACAAACATAAATACGCTACCGAATTTTGGGCAACCAATTTTGGATATTTGTAATTCATTGTCATGGAAGTATCATAGACCTATATTAATTGGTAGTACTGAATTAGAAGCAAAAAATAATTTTTGCTCTAAAAAAACAGTTAATAATATTAGAGAAAAAGTAAACATTAAAATTGAGAAACCTCTATTAGAAGGTGAAGTATATTTGATGAATTTTGGGTTAGGTAACAAGTACTACAAAATAATAGCATCAGATTATGCAAAAGGGGATTCAGATTATGATTTAGATACTACAAATAATAATGCTATTTTCTCTAAAGTATTTTTTAACTGCCCAACACCTCCAGACTTAAAAGCTGTTAAAGCTTCTGTAAGTTCTAGTTCAATAAATGCTGGATCAAATAAAACATTATCTTATGAAGTTAAGAATATAGGAGACTTAACGGCCACTTCAACACGTCTCGAGTTTCACATCTCCTCCACGACTACAAATTCTAGAGAATTTCTAGTAAGCAAATCTATTGGATCTGTTAATACAAATCAGACCATAACGGGTTCAATTACAGCAAAAATACCTCTAGGAACTAAAACTGATACTTATAAAATATTTATGAAAGTTTCAACAAATGGAGATTCAAATTCAGGTAATAACACAGTCTATTCCTCATCAAGTTTTAAGGTTAACGGTGTTCAAGAGTATCCTGATTTGGTTTTTGATACAGGAGTTATTACAGCAACTAGTGATTGCTTCAATTGTAGCTTTGCTATAAAAGAATTAATTAAAAATAACGAAAGACATATTGCTAACGAAAATGGAATCGCTTTAGATTTCTTACAAATCAAAATAGATAATAAAGGAACAGTTAGTTCAACTCCCACAAAAATAAAATATTACCTTTCATCAGATTCTAAATTAGACCCTAAAAAAGACTATGAATTTAAAGTTTCAACAGACGTCCCATCAATAAATAAAAACTCATTCAAATCAGTTGCTAAAAGTTTAACAGGTTTAGACTTTAGAGATGCTAGGGTCTCTGGAGACAATAATACAGAACCTCCCTATGGAAATTACTTTTTTATAATGAAAATAGACCCTAAAGATGAAAGTAACCAAGATAATAATGTTGTAAAATTCCTTATAAAATACAGGGAGAATTCCAGCAAGATTTCGCTTACAAGAAACGCTCAAAATAGTTTAAAACCATCTAAATTGGATATTTATGATTTTACCGGAAACATATTAAAATCAACCAAGGTAAACTCAACCGAACAAGAAAACACGATTATTAATTCCCTTCCTTCCGGCTTATACATCATAAAAACGCCAACTGGAACTAGAAAAATAACGAAGTAAAAAAACACAAAGCAATAAAAAAGCATCCTAAAAAATTAGGATGCTTTTTTATTTATTAGTTTTTCAAGTTTAAAGACCGTTGTTTTCTTTGGTTTCAGATTCTTTTAAACCGGCTATAACATTAGCACTATAATCTACTTCTTTTATGGTTTGATTGTTCCAATAAAACCACTTGCCGACTTTCTTCCCATTATCATAATTTGCAGAAACGATTTTTTTGCCTTCTTCATTAAAACTTAACCACTTACCGTGTAGTTTACCATCTGCTGTGTAAGTCCCTGTTTGGCTTACTACACCATTGTCATGATAATAAACAACCTCGATTAAATTGGTTTCTTTATTATGTTTTAATTCTCTCTTTTGCTGAGCAAAAGTTACCACAGTAATTAAAAAGGCAAATAAAAATAAAACTGATTTCTTCATAATTATGGGGTTTTTAATATTATATATCAAATATACAAATAAGATAACATTAAATCAATACTTACATAACATTAAATTAACATTAAGCCAATAAAACGTTGATTGTGAGGTATTTGATAATTAATATTTAACATTGGAAATCTTAATGATTACTTAATGTTATCGTCACATTCAAGTTACTTTAAACTAAGAGTTTTGCAATGTCTTAAAGACACATTTAGTATTTCATTATAATCTATTAGTTTTTGTCGACTACATTATTATGATTTCTAATGAGGCTGCCTTGGCCAGGCAGCCTTTATTTATTTTAATATTAACCCTTAGTTAACATTAAGTTAACATTAGTATTGGTTCTTTGCAGCGACAAAAACTAATACTTACAATGAAAATAAAACTTAGTACAATAGTTTTTACTATTGTAGCATTCTCGTACATTAACGCTCAAGAAATCAGCGACACTTCTTTTGGAAAAGGCTTAATAAACTTCACTGCAAAAGACAGTTCTTTTAGTGTAAAATTTGCTCCCCGTTTTCAAGTACGATCTGTATCGTCTTGGGATCATGATGGAGACAAATACGGAAGCCCAGAACATAATTTTATTGTTAGACGTGCACGTCTAAAATTTGATGGATTCGCTTACAGCCCTAAACTTAGATATAAAATAGAATTGGGACTTTCTAATAGAGATATTTCGGGCGCCAATCAATTTAACAGAAACACCCCTCGCTATATTCTGGACGCCGTAATAATGTGGCATTTTGCAAAAAACTGGGAATTATGGGCCGGGCAAACAAAACTACCTGGTAATGTTGAACGTGTAGTATCCTCTGCTAATCTTCAATTAATAGATCGTTCTTTATTAAATAGCCGTTTTAACATTGACCGTGATTTAGGAGTACAATTACGTCATAAAACCAAGCTAGGAAAAACCTTTTTAATGCGTGAGAAATTAGCAGTATCGCAGGGTGAAGGTCGTAATGTTACCGAAGGTAACGAAGGCGGTTTACAATATACAGCACGTTTGGAATTTTTACCATTCGGAGCATTTAAGTCTAAAGGAGATTACAGTCAATCTGATCTTAAACGTGAAGAAACTCCTAAATTAATGTTTGCATTTAACTATGATTTAAATCAAGATGCCGTAAAAACAAGAAGTGTTTTAGGAAGTTATATGCTTAGAAGTGATGGTTCTCTTTATGAAACCGATATAACCACTATCTTTGCAGATGCAATGTTTAAATACCAGGGGTTCTCATTAATGGCAGAATATGCTAAACGTACAGCAGACGATCCTGTTGCTACTGAGATTGACGGCATAACAACTACGGGAGATATTGTTTTAACCGGTAGCGCTGTAAACCTTCAGGCTGGTTATTTATTCAAAAGCAACTATGAAATCGCTGGTCGATTCACAACAACAGATTATGAAACTATTACAGGTAGACTTCCAGAGACGCAGTATACTTTAGGGGTTAATAAATTTGTAGTAGGTCATAAATTAAAAGTACAAAGCGATTTGAGCTATACCACCATAGATGGTAATGAAGATAATATTACTTTTAGGTTAGGATTTGATTTACATTTCTAAAACATAACAATTACGTAACATTATACTTGGAAACACTTAAGATATTTGCAAACTTATTTTAGTTAAATTATGGACAACATTTATTTATTAATGCTCATTGCCATTACAGTTTTAGCGATTGCTGATATTGTAGTTGGTGTAAGTAACGATGCTATTAATTTCTTAAACTCTGCTATTGGTTCTAAAGCTATTTCTATGCGAACCATAATGATTGTTGCAAGTTTAGGTATATTTATTGGGGCAGTATTTTCAAGTGGAATGATGGAGGTTGCACGTAAAGGGATTTTCGTGCCTGCTATGTTCAATTTTGAAGAAATCATGTATATCTTCATGGCAGTAATGATTACCGATATATTACTGTTAGATTTCTTTAATACCTTAGGATTACCTACTTCTACAACAGTTTCAATTGTATTCAACTTATTGGGTGCTGCTGTAGTTATGTCATTAATAAAAATTAGTGCATCAGACTCTCAAACTTTTGCCGATTTAGGAAATTACATAAATACCAAGAAAGCATTTGAAATTATTCGGGGTATTATCATGTCTGTATTTATTGCTTTTTCAGTTGGTGCTTTAGTACAATGGGTCTCTCGTTTAGTTTTTACATTCCATTATGAGAAAAAAATAAAAAATTTCGGTGCTATATTTGGCGGTATATCTTTAGCTGCGATTACCTATTTTATCTTCTTAAAAGGATTAAAAGGAACACCTTATTACAAAGATCTTAAAGGAGTTCTTGAGGGGAACGAATTACTTATTATAATTGGTAGCATTGTTTTTTGGACGCTGTTCTCTTTTGCATTCCAAAAAGTATTTAAAAAAACTATTTTATTGGTAGTCATTGCTATAGGAACTTTTGGTTTAGCACTAGCATTTTCTGGTAATGATTTGGTAAACTTTATTGGAGTACCAATGGCCGCTTACCATTCTTATGAAGCATGGTCTGTTTCTGGTGTTGATGCAGCAATGTTCTCAATGGAAGTACTTGACAAAAAAGTACCTGCCGAACCATTACTACTATTTATAGCTGGAGGCGTTATGGTATTAACCTTATGGCTTTCTAAAAAAGCAAAAACAGTTGCCGAAACCGAAATAAGTTTATCTCGTCAGGGAGAAACTCATGAAAAATTTGAGCCAAATATGTTATCCAGAGGTATTGTAAAAGGTTCTACGCTATTATCAGATTTATTTGGAAAAATTGTACCCGAAGAGACCCAAGAAAAAATAGGTAAAAGCTTTGAAAAACCAGATGTGGTATTAACAAAAGACCAAAGTATAGATGCTCCTGCTTTCGATATGATCAGAGCTTCTGTAAACTTAATGGTTGCTGGGGTTTTAATTGCTATTGCAACATCTATGAAATTGCCTTTATCTACAACCTATGTAACATTTATGGTAGCCATGGGTACATCATTTGCAGATCGTGCCTGGGGTAGAGAAAGTGCTGTTTACAGAGTTGCTGGTGTACTAAATGTAATCGGTGGATGGTTTGGTACTGCTATAGGCGCTTTTATAGCTGCTGGAACAGTTGTATTTTTAATTAAATGGAATCCTAGTGCCATGACACCTATTTTGCTGTTATTAACTATTATTCTGTTGGTTAGAAATTACTTATCACACAAAAAAGGCTCTAAAAAAGTTGTAACCGAAGACAGTTTAATACATGCCGAAAGTAGCTCTATTCAAGGTGTTATTAACGAAAGTGCAAACAATATAGCTAATGTTGTTAAACGTGGTAACAAAATTTATTCTAGTGCTATTGATGGTTTATCAAAAGAAGACTTAGTCTTATTGAAAAAGAACAAGAAAAATATAGTTAAGCTCTCTGATGAAATTGATGAATTGCGCGACAATATTTTCTACTTCATTAAAAATTTAGACGAGTCCAGTTTAGGGGCTAGTAATTTCTACATTAACATATTAGGTTACTTACAAGACATGACACAATCGTTAGAATATATTTCTAAAGTAAGTCATAAGCACGTAAACAATAACCACAAAAAGCTTAAATTCAACCAGATTAAAGAGCTTAAACAAGTAGAAGAAGCGCTACGGTTATTATTTAACACAACCAAAGATGCTTTCGATTCTCAGTCTTTTGAGCAAATCGGTAGTATTATAAACGGCAAAAAAGAAGTCTTTGATCTAGTTACTGAGAAAATACAAAAACAAGTAGAACGTACCAGAACTGAAGAATCTAGTCCAAAAAACACAACTTTATATTTTAGTCTTCTTTTAGAAACAAAGGATTTATTAACTGCAACCATGAATTTATTAGAAGAATATCATAATGCTCATGATAAATCTGTTGAAGCTGCTACTATTGTAAGCAACTTAGAAGAAGAATAGAAAAAGAAATCTCAATTAGTAAACAAAAAGCACCTTCGTAAGGTGCTTTTTGTTTTTGTATCTTAGTCATAAAACGAATCACAATGAAGGCAATAAGTTTAGCATTACTAATTACTTGTTTTCTATCGCATTTAAATGGCCAAAATTTAACAGGTGCCCAACTACTGGAAAAGGCCATCGAATATCATGATAAAAACGGGTATTGGGCTTCGTTTAATGAGGAACTACATGTGACTATGGAAACACCTGATAAAGCGCCTAGAATCAGTAACATTACAATAAATTTACTGGAAGACTATTTTCAGGTTATTGCAACCAGAGACTCTGTAACTACTAGGTTTACTATAAATAAGGGCAAGTGCACTTTTGCCTTAAACGATTCTACAAATATATCTGAAGAAAAGCTAAAAAAACATAATCTTAGCTGCAAACGTGCCGAGCTTTACAAAAACTATTACACCTATCTCTATGGGTTACCAATGAAATTAAAAGACCCCGGAACGATTATAGAAGAAAAAGTTGAAAAGAAAACATTTAAAGGAAAAGACTATTTGGTTTTAAAGGTATCTTATGACCATAACATAGGACATGATATTTGGTACTTTTACTTTAATCCAAAATCTTATGCCATGGAAGTGTATCAATTCTTTAAAACAGATGAAAACGGACAGCAAATTGATGATTCTGGCGAATATATTATCCTAACAGAAGAAAAGGTTTTAAACGGCATTAAAATGCCTAAAAACAGAGCGTGGTATTACAACAAAAATGATGCTTATTTAGGAACAGATATTTTGAATTAAACAGCCTAAATTTTTTGTCTTTCAGAAGGAGGAACGACTGAAGAATCTATCTGAGAAAAATGAGAAAAAGAGATTCTTCACTTGCTTCGGCTCCGCTCAGCACAAGTCGTTCAGAATAACATTGTTAGAACTTTATTTAACTATTTGATTTAAATGATACTCCAAGTGATCTACATAGTCTTCAATTAAAAACCTTAAATCGGATATTTCATCACTAGGAAGTTCTATTTTATAACTCAGTGTTTCTTTTGTTTGTTGCTTTATTACATAGCAGACTCTATTATTGATTGACGCCCAGAAATTAGCAATTTCTTTCAGCTCAGCATCCTGATAGTTATTAGCCTTTACCAAATCATCCTGCTTATACTGCCTTATTTTAAACGGTTTGTTTGCTGTTTGAATTTCGGTAAACCGCTGTAGATTATTTATTCCAGAATCAATAAGGTGCCCCAAAATCTCTTTTCTCGACCACTTTTCCGGTAATGGTTTTTGAGTCATTTCTGCATCAGAAGATTGCGATATATAGGCTACTCCTTTAGTTATTAAGCTTTCTAATTTATATACGATTTCGTCCATTATTAAAAAATATAAAGTACATGATTATTTTCTACTGCTTACCTATCAGATTTAACTCGCCTTGCAACTTCCTTTTTGCTTCAAACTTGTTAACATCAACAACATATGTTTTCGAAAGGGAATCGTGCCAACCTTTGCCTTTGGCGCCTAAAAAAGATAATGCATCAAAAGGAATTAATCTGCAAAAGCTCCTCTTTAAAATATCCAGATACGTGGGTTTGTTTCCATTTGCCGTAACAACCAGGGTCTTGGTTACATACTTTCCTAAGGTTCTGTTGGTGAAACCTTCCATAAAAAAATAATAGCCTAACATTATTGAATAGGTAAATATATAATCTTGTAGCGTAGACAATTCAAGAAGAAAATCATTTAAAGCGTAATTACTGGTACTTTCTGCAATATAAAAAAGCAAATAAATTGCACCATATACTATGCCGTATTGAGGTATTAAATCAATAAGATAGTTTACAAAACGCATATTATTACTGGCAAGAACGTCCTCAGTAACCTGAAAGCTGTTTTCCATATGTAGGTTGGTTAATTGGATTATCAAGTAAATATAATCTTTTAAAAGCAAAAAGGCATCCCAAAAAGGATGCCTTATGCGCCTGATAAATTCTATCTATATAAATCTATAGTTGTTAAGATCCACACATGAGGCAATCATCACCTTCACCAGCTTTTGCCTGTGCGATGAGCGCCTTCATTTCCTCTGCAGTCATGGGCTCAACTTCCGGCGCATTCTGTTGCGCAAATTTAGCCGCATTTTGAGCTGCCAATTTCTTCTTCTTTGAGTCCTCTTTTTGCTCTACAGCGGTATCTGTATCTGTAACCTCAACAACTTCTGCTTTCGGTTCTTCTTTCTTGGTAGTTTGTAAAGTAAACTTAATCGCATCTACAGCACTCTTAGTACGTAAATAATACATACCTGTTTTTAAGCCACTCTTCCATGCATAGAAGTGCATTGAAGTTAGTTTAGCCATAGTTGCACCCTCTAAGAATAAGTTAAGCGATTGCGACTGATCTATAAAGTAACCTCTTTGACGAGACATATCTATAATATCCTTCATACTTAATTCCCAAACCGTTTTGTATAAGTCTTTAATATCTTGAGGAATAATATCTATATCTTGTACAGAGCCATTAGCTCTCATAATTTCTTGCTTTAAATTTTCGTCCCAAAGACCAAGGTCAACAAGGTCTTCTAATAAATGCTTATTCACAACAATAAATTCACCAGACAATACACGACGTGTGTAAATATTGGAAGTATAAGGCTCAAAGCACTCATTATTACCAAGAATTTGAGATGTTGATGCCGTTGGCATTGGCGCTACCAATAATGAGTTACGTACACCATGTTTAAGCACTTGTTTACGTAGCTTTTCCCAATCCCAGTTTCCACTTAATTCATTATCCTTTAAATTCCACAAGTTATGCTGAAACTCACCTTTACTTATTGGAGAACCTTCGTAAGTTTCGTAAGGACCATCTACTTTTGCTTCTTCCATACTTGCTGTAACAGCTGCATAGTATAGCGTTTCAAAAATATCTTGATTTAGTTTTTTAGCTTCATCGCTAGTAAAAGGCATACGCAATTCTATAAAGGTATCTGCCAATCCTTGAACACCTAAACCTATTGGTCTGTGGCGCATATTAGAATTTTCGGCTTCTTTTACCGGATAGTAATTTCTATCGATAACTCTATTTAAGTTTTTGGTAACACGCTTGGTAATACGGAACAATTCTTTATGATCGAACGCTCCATTTTTAACAAACATAGGTAATGCGATAGACGCTAAATTACACACAGCAACTTCATCTGGAGATGTGTATTCCAAAATCTCTGTACATAAATTAGAGGAACGGATGGTTCCTAAATTTTTCTGATTAGACTTACGGTTAGCCGAATCCTTATAAAGCATATAAGGTGTACCCGTTTCTATTTGCGATTCTAATATTTTCTCCCAAAGTTCACGGGCTTTTATAGTTTTACGCCCTCTTCCTTCTTTTTCATATTTCGTGTATAATGCTTCAAATTCTTCGCTATGTGTTTCTGGTAATCCCGGACATTCGTTAGGACACATTAAAGTCCAATCGGCATTCTCTTCAACACGTTTCATAAACAAATCTGAAATCCACATCGCATAGAATAAATCACGTGCACGCATTTCTTCCTTACCGTGGTTTTTCTTTAAATCCAAGAAATCGAAAATATCGGCATGCCAGGTTTCTAAATAAATAGCAAAACTTCCTTTACGCTTTCCGCCTCCCTGGTCTACATAACGTGCCGTATCATTAAACACACGAAGCATTGGCACAATACCATTACTCGTTCCGTTGGTTCCAGCAATATAACTACCCGTTGCTCGTACATTATGCATAGCTAAACCAATGCCACCTGCAGATTGTGAAATCTTGGCGGTTTGCTTTAGCGTATCGTAAATCCCATCAATACTGTCTTCTTTCATGGTTAAAAGAAAACAGGATGACATTTGTGGTTTTGGTGTACCTGCGTTAAATAATGTTGGTGTAGCGTGTGTAAAATATTTTTTAGACATTAACTCATACGTCTCAATAGCTGCATCTAAATCATTTAAATGAATTCCAACTGCAACACGCATAAGCATATGTTGAGGACGCTCGGCAATTTTGCCGTTTAATTTTAAAAGATACGAGCGCTCTAAAGTTTTAAAGCCAAAATAATCGTAACCAAAATCGCGGTTATAGATAATTGTAGAATCCAAACGCTCTTTATTAGCCATAATCACATCGTAGACTTCATCTGATAAAAGTGGCGCTTCTTTTCCTGTTCGTGGATTTACATATTTATGTAAATCTTCCATAACATCACTAAATGTCTTTTTGGTATTTTTATGTAAGTTAGAAACCGAAATTCGTGCTGCCAAACGTGCATAATCTGGATGAGCCGTCGTCATGGTAGCTGCTATTTCTGCAGCAAGATTATCAAGTTCACTTGTGGTAACGCCATCGTACAATCCTTCAATTACTCGCATAGCTACTTTTAACGGATCGACCAAATCGTTTAATCCGTAACATAATTTTCTCACTCTGGCGGTGATTTTGTCGAACATGACCTGCTCTTTTCTTCCGTCTCTTTTAATTACATACATATTATTACACTTTTTAGGTTTGGTTTTTCTGATACACCTTCAGAAAAAGGGTTAGTCTGTTATTCTAAAATTTAGATCTAATGGTTAATAATTAGAGTAAAACTCAGTTGCTTAGGTTATTTCAATAAAAGGTACTTAATTTTCCACGTTACCGCGGAAATATGATTCTAATTGGATTTTCAAAAGAGAGAAATCTTCGAAAATTAAGGGTTCAATTAAAAATCGGCGTCAAAACTGAATTTGTCCTCTTCTTCTTCTTTATTAAGGACACCCGCTTTTTGATATTCGGACACACGTTTCTCAAAGAAATTGGTTTTTCCTTGTAACGAAATCATATCCATAAAATCAAATGGGTTTGCTGTATTGTATTCTTTGTCGCAGCCTAATTCGTATAACAATCTATCTGTCACAAATTCCAAATATTGTGCCATTAAAACTGCATTCATACCAATTAAACTAGCTGGTAAAGATTCTGTTATAAATTCACGTTCAATATCTAAAGCATCAACCAATATTTCTCTTATACGAGATTTTGGCACTTTATTTATTAAATGGTTATTATGCAAGTGCACCGCAAAATCGCAGTGTACACCTTCATCACGAGAGATTAGTTCATTAGAAAATGTTAAACCTGGCATTAGCCCTCTTTTCTTTAACCAGAAAATGGAGCAAAATGCACCCGAAAAGAAAATGCCTTCCACTGCAGCAAACGCAATTAAACGCTCTGCAAAACTTGGCGATTCAATCCATTTAAGCGCCCAATCTGCTTTCTTCTTAATAGCTGGAAAGTTCTCTAATGCATTAAACAATAGGTCTTTTTCTTTTTCATCTTTTACATAAGTATCTATTAAAAGCGAATAGGTTTCACTATGAATATTTTCCATCATAATCTGGAAACCATAGAAAAATTTCGCTTCGCTATACTGTACTTCATTTACAAAGTTCTCAGCTAAATTTTCGTTTACTATACCATCACTAGCAGCAAAAAACGCTAGGATGTGTTTTATAAAATAACGCTCATCATCATTTAGTTTTGTAGACCAATCTGTAAGATCTTGATGCAAATCAATTTCTTCCGCTGTCCAGAAACTTGCCTCCGATTTTTTGTACCATTCCCAAATATCATGGTGTTGGATTGGAAAAATAACAAAGCGGTCTTTGTTTTCTTGAAGAATCGGTTCTATAGCCTGAGACATTTTTTTTAAAATTTTTATAAAAATTGAACGAAAATTTACATTCGATTTGGGAGTAACAAAGATTGAAAAATGATGTTGAAAATGAAAGGCATTTTTATAAACATTGTCAACAAGTTTTTAACAAAAGTTTACAAAAATGGATTTTTAGTGAAAATTTTGCGAATTACTCAAAATATTGAAAATCAATTATTTATAAACAAAAAATCGTCCTTAAGCCCAGTAAAACGGGTACCCAACATTAGCAAAAAGTTTACAAAAAATTACAGTTTATTTTAAGGAATTAAGACAAATCTTAACCAATTTTTTTGGAGTTCGCAATCTTCTCTAACTCCATATACCAATCTTCACCAAATTTTCTAATCAACGCCTCTTTCACAAATTTATAAATAGGCACTTGAAGTTCCTTACCTAGCGTACAAGCATCATCACAAATTTGCCATTTGTGATAATTTACAGCCGAAAATTCACTGTAATCCTGAACTCGTATTGGATATAAGTGACAAGACACTGGCTTTTTCCAGGAAATGCGCCCTTGATTATATGCTTCTTCTATACCACAAAGCGCTACTTTTTTGTCATTAAAGATAACGTATGCACAATCAGCACCATTAATTAATGGTGTTTCCAATTCACCATCTTCGGTAGTTACGTACACACCTTGAGCTTCGATAGCTTCTATGCCTTCTTTACGCAGAAAAGGTTTTACCTCAGGATAAATATCTTCAAGTATTTTAATCTCACCTTTATCTAGAGGCGCCCCGGCATCTCCATCAACACAGCATGCCCCTTTACAGGCAGAAAGATTACACATAAAGTCTTTCTCTATGATATCTTCGGATACGATGGTTTTTCCTAATTGAAACATCTGGCAAAAATAGACAATCTTTGGATTTTTTTTATGCAATTATCTTATATTTAATACCGACCTTTGTCGGCAAAATTAATAACCAAAGAATATGCAATTAAACTTTAAAGAAATCTTTACAGCTTTTATGGTATTATTTGCTGTTATAGATATTATTGGAAGCATTCCGATAATAATAGATTTACGAAAAAAAGCAGGACAAATACAAAGTGAAAAGGCCTCTATAATAGCAGGTATTATATTGGTACTTTTCTTGTTTTTAGGTAAAAGTATTTTAAACCTTATTGGTATTGATGTAAATTCGTTTGCTGTTGCTGGTGCCTTTATTTTGTTTTTTATTGCTTTAGAGATGATTTTAGGAATCACATTATATAAACAGGAAGAGACTACGGCTGTAACGACTGCGGTATTCCCATTAGCGTTCCCATTAATTGCAGGGCCGGGTAGTTTAACGACTTTGTTATCGTTAAGAGCCGAATTTAGAACAGAAAACATTGTTATTGCTTTAATAATGAATGTTATTTTTATTTATATAGTACTTAAAACATCGTCTAGAATAGAGCGCTTTATTGGGCAAAACGGTATTAATATAATACGTAAAGTGTTTGGTGTCGTTTTATTAGCTATTGCCGTTAAGTTGTTTGCTCACAATATTAAAGCCTTGTTTGAAATTGCATAATTATATTTAGAATGAAATATTTAACTATTATTATAAGTGTTATAGCCTTGGGGTTAATGATTTTTAATTTTACCAAGGTTGATTTTAGTGCGCCTTTTGAAGGAGATAGCATTATCGCCTTAATTACAATTGCAGCATCGCTTTGTGTTATCTTGATGATGCTTATTTTAAGGACATCGAAACGTATTGAACAAAAAGTAAAAAAGCGTAACTAATGTACAATACCCTTATTATAGGTGGCGGTGCCGCCGGGCTATCCTGCGCTTTGGTTTTAGGTTCTGCAAAAAACAAACCTTTTGCCAAAGACAAGCGTATTGGCATTATTGCCCACCAAAAAACATCGCACCTTCAAACTGCCTTGTTCAACAATGTATTGGGTTTATCTCCAGAAACTACTGGGGCTTCTATTTTAGAAAGTGGCAAAAAACAATTAGCAACTTTGTATCCGCATGTGGATCAAATTGAAAGTGAAAAGGTATTGGAATTATCAAAATCCGGAGACGTTTTTAATGTGAAAACCAACAAAAACAGTTACACAGCCAAAATAGTTGTTATTGCTGTTGGTTATACAAATTTAATGACCATTAAAGGATTGAAACACCATATTGAACCACACCCACGAAGTCCTATTGAAAAAAACCGTATCTGGTTAAAAAACGACAATCATTTAATTGAAGATGGTTTATATGTTGCTGGCACACTTGCCGGATGGCGTAGTCAATTTGCCATAGCATCTGGTAGTGGCGCACATGTCGCTACCGATATTTTAACGCTTTGGAATGGCGGTAAGGATACTAAGGTTCATGATAAGGTTGAAGTTTAAAAGTGTTTGGGCATATCTTTACTGCCATGCAACACTCTAACAATTCTAATATATCTATCTATAATTCGATAGAAAACAATGTGCTCCTGTTCAGGAATACCAAACAAACCTACTTTTAACTCGTTGCGCTTCCTTCCTATTTCAGGATTTGCTACTAACTGATTAAAAACATCCTCTAAATCCGAAAGATATTTTACAGCTTGATTAAAGCCATGCTTATATTCTGTGTAATCAAAAATGTCTTCAAGATCAAAATCAGCTTGTTCTGATAGCTTGTAGCCTTTAAGCATTTTTATTTCTCTTGTCTTGCCTATCCTTAATTATATCTTGTACCTTACGCTTGCTAGTAGCTCCAGACCACCCTTTTTCAATTTCAGCTTTTAAATCCATGATTATTCTATGCCTATACAACTCATGCAAACGTAATGCATCCCTAACTAATTCACTTGCATTTTGAAAATCGCCAGATTCGATCTGACTGGTGATATATTCACGTTGCTTTTTTGTTAAACTTACATTCATTATAATTCCGTTTTGTTACAATCAAATATAATGAATAATATCCATATATGACAAATATGGACATCTCTTATAAACAATAGTTCTTAATGGTATAAATATGGATCTTCGGGTTTAACGCTAAGAAACGATGGAAAAGACACCAAAGTGCATGATAAGGTTGAAGTTTAGTTTTTTACATCACTCAACTTAATAACCTCATCAATCATAATATCACGTTGATTGAAAACTTCCTCAAAGGCTCCTCCTCCGTAAAGCTGATCGGCCAATGCAGCCTTAATATATTGTTTTACCTCGGTATGATAGGCAACAAACGTAATGTTAGAATCGGTACGTACATTTAAGTAATCCTGAAAAGCAAATACTAGATCATCACCCACCTCAAATGAATCGATAAAATCCTGTCTTGAAATACCTTCGTAAAGACGTCTATCCTTTTCGAGCTCTTCAAACACAAAGTACCCAATAAAGCCACGTCTTTGTAAAAAGGTAAGCGTTTCATTTTGCATACTACTATCTATTGGTACGAATACATCTGGAATAATACCGCCGCCACCATAAACGACCTTTCCTCCTGGTGTAGTAAATTTTAAAGAATCTGCAACCTTGATTTTGTCAGGATCTAAAAGCTCTCCGCTATTCAGGCGGTCGAAATATTCATCGTAATAATCCTTATTTCCATTTTTATATGAACGCTGAATGGAACGTCCTGTTGGTGTGTAATAGCGTGATACCGTTAAGCGTACTGCACTACCATCTCCCAAATCCATCTCACGTTGCACCAAGCCTTTACCATAAGAACGACGCCCTACTATGGTGCCTTTATCATTATCCTGCAAAGCTCCGGCAACAATCTCACTTGCCGATGCCGAATTCTCGTCTATAAGCACATATACATGTCCGTTTTCAAAATCACCTTTACTGGTTGCATAGCTCTCTTCAATACTTCCGCGTTTGTTTTTAGTGAATAAAATAAGCTTGTCATCTTCTAAAAACTCATCCACAATTTGTTCTGAAATACTTAAAATTCCGCCCGGATTATTTCGTAAATCCAAGGCAATTTCGGTCGCTCCTAATTCTAAAAGCTTATCCAAGCCTTTTTTAAATTCTTTATAGGTAGACTCTGCAAAGCGGTTTATTTTTATGTATCCTAGTTTTTCGGTCAGCATATAAGCTGCATCCACACTTTTAATGGGAATTTTACCTCGCTTTACTGTAAAACTTAACAGCTCGGGCTCGCCTTTTCTGTATACTTTTAATTTGATTTTAGTATTAATTGGCCCTTTTAGTTTTTTAACCATTTCACCATCATTCAACCTATCACCAAAAAGCGTATCATTGTCTGCCATAATAATCCTATCACCACCCTTAATTCCTGCTTTAGCACTTGGACCACCTTCAATAGCCCTAATTACAGCTATGGTATCTTTATAAGGATAAAAGCTAACTCCGATACCTACAAAATCACCTTTCATTTCTTCGGCTACACGCTCCATGGCATCTTTAGGAATATACACCGAATGTGGATCGAGATTCTCTAAAATACCATTAACCGTAACGTCAACAATACTATCTG
Source organism: Flavivirga eckloniae (assembly GCF_002886045.1). NCBI lineage: Bacteria > Pseudomonadati > Bacteroidota > Flavobacteriia > Flavobacteriales > Flavobacteriaceae > Flavivirga > Flavivirga eckloniae. The sequence continues at coordinate 2,504,037 of NZ_CP025791.1, forward strand.
TATTTATGTCGTCAACATAATCGTAATCAATATAATCTATTAACCTGTTAAGTTTATCCTTTTTACTGTTTGTAGAAAACAATCTATCAGATGTGTCTCTAAAATCTAATTTTCCACCAATAAAAATGCCAGTTGCTATTGCAACTCCCAAAATCAACGGCAAGTATTTTTTTTGAAATGACATTACGCTTTTAAATCTTCTATTAGTTTAAGGTCGATACCCGCCTTTTTTAAGAATATTAATCCGGAATCATCTTTATACGATTCATTATATACCACTCTTACAATGCCTGCTTGGTGTATTAGTTTACTACACTCCTTACAAGGTGACATGGTAATATATAATGTAGCGCCTTTACAGGATTGTGTAGATGCTGCTACTTTTAAAATCGCATTTGCTTCGGCATGTAACACATACCATTTTGTGTAACCTTCGTCATCTTCACAAAAATTCTCAAATCCAGAAGGTGTTCCGTTATATCCATCGGAGATTATCATTCTATCTTTCACAATAACCGCGCCAACTTGTCTGCGATTACAATAAGATAATTTCCCCCATTCTTTTGCTATTCTTAAATAAGCTTTGTCGTACTTAAGTTGTTTATTTTCAGGCATTAATTTACTTATAATTATAACGTGATAATTGCCACATGGCAAATTGGTTTTAAGATGGTTGCTTTTCTACAAAAATCAAGAATACTCTAACATCCGCCTTAATTCCTTCACGCAAAACAATATAACGAAGATACTTGGTTAGTATTTTAATTACAACGCAAGTTCGTTAAAGTTTTACGAAAGTTTAATATGATTTATTAAAAAAACTGAAGATTTCGTTAAATAAAACGCTACACCATCCTCTCAACTACTAACGCATACATAATCGATAGGCTAGAATAACCACTTTATGAGTTGTTCCAATCTAATTGATGGATTTTTCTACTACTATAAGAAATCGCTATTTAAGATCATGGGGATAACTAAACCAACAACAATGGAAGATACTACCATAATCCAATCGCGTTTAGAGAATCTAAAAATAGTTTGTACTATATACCCTAAAAACAAGACTAAAAACACAATAATAACCTGTGCCAACTCTATTCCCAAGGCAAACTCCAAAAGCAACACTAATTTACTATCTGAAGCTCCTAATAGTATTTGGAATTCGCGTGCGAAACCTAAACCATGTATTAAACCAAAAAATAGGGTAGACAGAAACAGCACCCCAACCTTTTCTTTTTGAGCTCCTTTACCAGATGTAAACACATTAAAAAGTGCCACAATTAATATGGTAATCGGAATTAAAAATTCTACAATTCGGGCATTAATGCGAACGACACCATAAGCCGCCAAAATAAGCGATAGTGTATGCCCTAGAGTAAACATAGAAACCAATAACAATACACGTTTCCAGTCCTTAAACATATAAGGAACGGTTAAAACAATAAGAAACAAAACGTGATCGTATGCGTTGATATCCAACACATGGTTAATGCCGTATTCTACGTTAAACCAAAAATTTTCAAACATAATAATTATTAAGATTATGGGGATTGTTCAAATATACAATTAATTAGATTCTTTTAAATATGGTATTATATTTTTTATCCCATTGTTAGACTTTATATCAAGCATTATTTTTTTGGCAATAAATTGACACTTACTGTAACAGTCATCTTTTGGTTGTGTCTAAAAATTATAAAGCATGTATTAATTAAATAAAAAAACTTTATGATTTACAAAACGAAATCGAAATTACTAATGGTTATACTATTCTGTATGAACTCTATAATTATTAACTCACAAACAAATAAAACGGAAAAGATGACGGTAGAACAACAAAATGTATTAAACACCATCGAAAAAATGACAACGGCCTTTCAAAACAAAAAGATTGATGAGGTAATGGCTTGCTATGAGCCAAACGCAGTTGTCGTTTTTGAACCTGAATTGCCGATATCTGATACAAATGTTTTGAAAGAAATGTTTACTAAGATGTCTATGTTAAACCCCATTTTCACTTATAGTGGCCATGAAGTGTTTATAACCGGAAATATTGCAACTCATATTACACCATGGAAAATGACAGCAAAAGCACCGGATGGAACCGACATAAAAGAAAGCGGATTGTCTATTGCTGTTTTAAGAAAACAAGATGATGGAACGTGGTTAATGATATTAGATAATCCACATGGCCAATTTCTAATGAATAAATAAGATAATTTTGATAACATTTTGTCGTTGTAAAGACAAAATGTTATCATTTAAAAACACGAAATGGTGAAAAAAATATTTGATATCTCTACTTCAGACGCTACTTTAATAGAAGAGTCCCTTGCTGGTAATAAAAAAGCATTAGAAAACCTTATTAAAAAACATCAAGATTGGATTTATAATATTGCCTTAACTTTTGTAGGTGATAAAGATGAATCAGCAGACTTGACACAGGAAGTTTTAATAAAAATTGTTACAAAATTAGAGTCATTTAAACAAAAGAGTCATTTTAAAACTTGGGTATATCGCATTATAAAAAACCACTTTTTAAATATGAAAAGAGGCAAGTATGAAACCGACTCACAAACATTTAGACAATTCGGACAAGGACTTGACCAACTACCTAACGAATCACTCTCTGACTATTCTTATGATGTTGAGGATAAATATTTAGTAAAAGAAGCAAAAATCAGTTGTATGAAAGGCATGTTATTATGTCTTGATCGGGAACAACGCATGATTTATATAATAGGAGAATTGTTTGAGTTTACAGATGCTATTGGCAGCGAAATAATGGAAATTTCAAAAGAAAACTTTAGGGTTAAATTACATAGGGCTAAAAAGCAGTTATATAATTTTATGGACAATAAATGTGGCCTTGTAAATAAAAGCAACCCTTGCCGTTGTGCCAGAAAAACTGTGGGATTTATAAAGATGGGATTTGTTGACCCCATAAATCTACATTTTCAAAAAAATATCATTTCAGATATTAATAAGGTCATTGACAAAAAAATAAGTCATTATGAGGATGGCGTTTTATCTGAATATCAAAAATTATATCAGGAACACCCTTTTTTACAAAGTCCTGATAAGTTGGAGTCTATCAGAAGTTTACTTTCCTCTAAAACAATAAAAGAGACTTTTAACTTTAATTAAAAAACACTTTTGTAAGAATTTCTCAAAAATAATTAGATTTGGTTGAACGTATCATAGTTTAAAATTAAATATTACCAATTTGGTTTCTGATTTTTAAACAGAAAATAAACTATTGCTATATCTTTGCGAAGCATTTTTAAATGAAGCACTATGCATTTTAAAACTTTAAGCATATTAAGTCTACTGGTTATATTTATGTCTTGTAAAAAGACTCAGGATAGCAATGTTGAAATTAATGTAGAAAATACCAATAGCAAGGAAGTTACCGAAAAGGACATTTCTAAAATTGATTACGTGGAGTTTGATTTAGACTTAAAAGCTGAAGATATTGTTAAAAACTGGCTAGGATATAGCGACCTACAAGAAAACATTAGCAATATTAAAAAAGGGGATTTAACCTTTTTTAAAGATAACGAAGAATCTATTAATGCACTATTAAAAGAGTTAAAATCGGGTATTCCAAAAGAAATTAAAGTACCTTCTATTTCTGCCAGAGTTACAGTATTAGAAACTAAACTTCATAAATTAAAAAGTTTATCAAATTTATCTACTACAAGCAAGGAAGAACTTATAGATACGATTAAAGATTTTTTAATTTCTTTTTCCAGTTTAAACTTACAGGTAAATAAGAAAGTAGAATTCGATAGTCGAAAAATCGAGAAGCCTCAATAGGTCATAAAATAAAGGCCATTTGAAAATTTAATTGATGATGTTATTGCAAATTCCTAGTTAAACTTAGAATTAAACAGAGACGGGTTAGTACAGCCGTTTGTATTCGACTGCTCACAGACCGACACTCTTTAATAACACCGTACTTAATTATTCAAATGGTCTTTAAATATTTATTACTTTTTAGCTTCTGCCGCTTGCGCTTGCAAAATTTGCTTTTGTCTTAACAACTCGTTCTTTGTTAATTGAACCATATTAAAGTTAGGTGACACTTTTAAAGCATCATCTAAAATATCAACGGCAGCATCGATATTGGCTTTTTTATCCTTATTAAAAGCAACAAGTGCTTTTAAATACATGAATGCCGCTTTTAATTGCACTTCATATGGTGTTTGAGTTTCGTAATAAGCCTTTTTCATATCTTCCTTAACATTTGCCATACCGTACGTAACATGCTTTTCAGCTTCGGTTATTTTTTGGGTTTGCAAATTAAGTTCTGCTAATTCGTATGCTATTATGGCACTTGGCTTTCTTTTAAACATCTCATCAAAAAACTTAATAGCTAATTCTGGTTGTTTAACCGATTTTAAAGACAAAGCTTTTACTTCGATTGCAATATCAGAATCTGTAGCACTCTTTTCAATACCTATGGTATTAAGAGCCTGCATATATTTACCTTCGGTCATATACAAATAAGCAAGCGTATCTTTTCTCGCTTGAGACGGTGACAATATATTTAAATGTGTCATCCCGTTTATTATGCCTTGAACATCGCCTTGTGCCCTCATTTGCTTATAATAAGCTTCATAATGTTTTATTAACTCTGAGTTGCTTTGTGCTGTTAAAGAAAAGCTACTCACTACTAAAATCAATGCTAAAAATCTTTTCATTCCTCTATTATTTATTTAACGCGCTAAAACTATAAAAAAATAGTGTTTAAATCCTTAAAAGATTACTAATTATTTTTGTTTGGGCTAAACAATTTCCTTTCCTGTTAAAATCAATCGTGGCTTTTTTACCACAATCACACAGTAATACTTGTAGTTATTAGCCTGAGCAAAAAGTTTATAACCGGAATATTTAAAAAAAATGCCTATATTTAAGAATAACTAAATTATAGCATTATGGGAATAAAGAGTTTTTTACCTTCTCGAAAAAAAACAAAAAACGCTACAACCGTAACCCCAATTAAGGTTAGTGATTATATGACTACGAATTTGATTACGTTTAAACCTAATCAAAGAATTGAACATGTTATTGATGCTTTAATTAAGCATAGGATTTCAGGAGGACCTGTGGTAAATGAAAAAAACGAATTAATTGGTGTTATTTCAGAAGGGGACTGTATAAAACAGATAAGTGAAAGTAGATATTATAATATGCCAATGAATAATGACGCTACCGTTGAAAAAAATATGGTTAAAAATGTTGAAACCATTGAAGGCAATATGAATATTTTTGATGCAGCCAATAAGTTTCTTAATTCTAAACGCCGACGTTTTCCTATTATCGAAAATGGTAAGCTGGTAGGCCAGATAAGCCAAAAAGACATTCTTAAAGCTGCTATGGCACTTAAGGGTCAGAACTGGAAATAAATTAATGCGAGTTAAATTTAATAGTCGTTGATTTTCAATTAGTTACATTTAAAACACCTCTAACGTTCCCTCAAGGGGATAATTTTACCGAGTGGGATTCCTCCCTCGAGGGAGGATTAAGGAGGGTGTTTTTAAATATAAAATATTTTATACTCCTAATAATCAGAACTTTACAATAAAGTTAAATAATTTAACGTGAATCTTGCTTAAGAATTCAAAGTGTTCCTCCCTTTTAAAAAGGGAGGTGTATCCCGATGTAATCGGGATTCGGAGGGTTATATTTGTTTGTTATTTTTAATAAAACGCCTCTTTCTTCCTATTTTTATCAAAATCGAAATTCATTTCTCGGCTTTAATTTAAAGAGGAGAGCACTGCGACAGTAAAAAAATAGTTCTGAAACAAGTCTGGGACGCACACCGACATAAATTCTCTTATCCAAGATTCACGTTAATTTAAGTTAAACTCACCTTAAATTAAGGCCTTTTTCTTTCTACTTATTTTATTGCTTTAGGATGATCTGTAATGACCAGTTTTTGATTGGCATTGCTTTCTAATGCTGCTATTTTTGAATAGCTATATCCTTTAATAGGTTCTTTTAACGTTTTCCATTTTGCTACACCCCCAACCGTTATCGTCTCTCCTATTTCAATAATCCTTTCGGCATACCTTAAGGGTTTATTAAACCCTAACCAGTTTTCACTTTCAATTCCGAATGAATCCAAAATCTTTCGAAACTCTGGTGTTGGATCTTTAAACGTCCCAGACGACACACAACGATCTTCAACCATATAGCTATAATAATTGTCTGTTTCCAGAGAAGGTTTTACCATAACCAACTCCCCTTGTTGTTCTATAAAAAAATCCTGAATATCTTCCTTGCTTACTAAAGTCTTCCAACGTGAAGTTTTACCCGACCTCACATTTTGCTTGACCTCAAAAATATAAGCTACACATTTTCGCTTGCTAAATGGTGCAATAAACGGTTCTTGTACTTGTAACACTTTTCCAGATACCTTGGTTAGTTCGTTAGTTCTAAATTGCGATATTCGTTTTGCCTTAAACTTAGATAGCTTCCTTAAAACAATGTTTTTTTTATTGAAATAAAGTGATAAAATAATAACTAAACCTATAACACAAAACGTTAAAGCAATTAGAATAGATTTTGGCATTTCGGTCATTGGAGCTATTTTAAAGTATATTTAATGAGTATGTATTCTTTTCAATGTGTTACATAAAACCTAATCTTTATTCTCGTTTTACCAATGCATAATAATCGCCTTCTAATGGTAAATACCCTTGATCATATACAAAGTAATAAACGGTGCCTGCTTTAGTTGTATAAATACTTGTAAAATAATTAAAGTCGAAACCTGCTTCTATAAGTTTAGCACGCGATGTTTTTGTTTTTTGTTCTGGATTGAGTGCTTCTAAAATCCTATAATTTTTGCGTAACCTATTATTTGTATTACGTATTAAATTTTTACTGTCTTTATTTACTCTGTTATTATAAGCATTTCTGCAACCATCGCCACAAAACTTCTTATCCATTCTGCCAACAATCTTTTCACCACATTCCAAACATTGTTTTTGCATAACTATTTATTTTCGATTTTATACCAACGTAATTGAAGTTTCTCTTTCTCATAGAAAAAATCTTCAACATAATCCAGTCCAATTTTTAAAAGTGCATTATGCGAAGCCTGATTTCCCATTTCTGTTATACCGTATAATTCGGGAAGTTTTAAAACCTTAAACGCATAATCGACTGCTGCCTTACCAGATTCTGTTGCATAACCCTTGCCCCAAAAACGTTTTATTATTCTATAGCCTACGTCATAATACTCATCAAAACCGTTCAGTGGGTGTTCTTTATTAAGTTTTATTCCAGACCAGCCCATAAACTCCTTAGTCTGTTTATTAATTAGAGCCCAACGCCCAATACCCCGCTCGTTATATTGATGTATTATATCCGCTATGATCTTCTTCGATTCTTCTCTCGTTTTAATGGGCTTGTTTCCTAAATACCTATGTACTTCCGGGTCTGAGTCTAACTCATACATACCCTCTAAATCGCTTAACCTAAGTTCTCTTAAAATTAACCGTTCGGTTTCTATATTAAATTGCATTGTACGTTGTTTTTACCAATCACCTGCATACCCTAAATCAAGGTTTGTTTTTTGTTTTAAATAATGATAATTGTATCTTAAAATTTGCCTGATATGCAAATAGTCATGCGCCAACCAATTGGTTAAAAATAGTTTTGCAGACATGTTGCCTAACTCAGGGTGTTTTAATTCGTTATCCCATTTAGCATCTGCCAGACTTTTTAACCATACTACAGACTGTTTTCTTTCTTCTAAAAAAGCGAAAAGCATATGGTCGTAGTTTTTAGTACTATACGCTCTTTTTTCAACCCACCCTTCAGGATCAATTGGCACAAGTGGTTCTTCAGGGGTATTAAGTGCGTGTGCTACACGAGTTTTAAAATCGTCTCGTTCTTCATCCAATAAATGACAGACTATTTCTAACAAATTCCATTTTTTCGGATCGGGTCGCCATAAATACGCTACTTCGTCTTTAGACATTAAGAGACTTTTAAACACCTGCTGATTGTTTTCCAATTGCTGAATAATCTCTTTAATGAACATCTGTTTCATATATTTTTAGGCATTATCGCCAAAACCTACTCATACTTTAAATTAGCTAAGCCCAAATACTTTCAAGTGTATAGGCACCACCTTCGAACACCCAATGCGCACCTGTTAAAAGCCTGTAATTCCTATCTAGATCGGTAATTCTTTTCATATCACTATCCGATAAATGAATTGCCTCTGCCTCAAGGTTCTGAACAATTCTACCAGGGTTTACCGATTTTGGAATAACCGAAGTACCTCTATGTAATGCCCAACTTATTAGTATTTGACCCGGTGTTGCGTTTTTAGATTTTGCAATGCCTGCAATTACAACATCCTCTAATAATTTAGGTTCGTTTTCGGCTTTAAATTTCTCTGCTCTATCAGACGAACCCAATGGTGCATAAGCTGTAAAATGAATATTATTATCTCTACAAAAAGACAGTAAATCTTCTTGCTGAAAGTATGGATGCGACTCAACCTGATTCATTTCGGGGATTATTTTAGAATTCGAAATTAAATCTTGTAAAGCCTTCTTTCCGAAGTTAGAGACTCCTATATGCTTTGTTAAACCCAATTCTAAAGCGTCTTCCATAGCCTCCCATGTTACTGCATTAGGAAGATCGTCCAAAGAAATTAAATCTTCCTTGGCGCCAACAAACAATATTTCTTTCTTTAAGGCCACCGGCCAGTGGATTAAGTACAAGTCCAAATAATCTAGCTGAAGATCATGTAAGGTTTGCTTTAAAGTTGGGATGACATCTTCCTTTGCATGGGCATTACACCAAAGTTTCGAAGTGATCCATAAATCCTTTCTAGCAACAATACCTTCGCTTATACACTCCGATAATGCCTCTCCAATTTCTTTTTCGTTACCATAAATTGCTGCACAATCGATGTGCCTGTAGCCCTCTTTAATGGCTGTTTTTACAGCATTATATACTTCTCCTGGCTCAGATTTCCATGTACCTAACCCAAAAGCAGGCATTTCGTCATTATTATTAAACTTTAATGTTCGCATGTATTTTTTAATATTAGTTATTTTCTGTAGATTTTCAGGTTTTAGGCTTTACATACCATAATTGAGGTATTACTTGCAATTACCCTACACCTTGTTTTATGCAAAATTACATTTTATTTACTCAAAATAGTAATATAGGCTTTCCAAGAACCAACTTCATCTTTATATTGTTTTGCCATAACATGAGCTATTTGAGCAATATGCCCTAAATCATGCGTTACCCAAGTTGCCAATAGTTCTTTTAAAGTAACCTTGCCCAATTCCGGATGTATAGCTTTCATATTAAATTGGGATTCGGTAATCTGTAATTCTTTTAATGTCTTTAAGTTTTCTAGGCGTAATTCTGAAAACTCTTCCAGCAATTGCTGTAATGTTTTCCCTTTAGAATTTTCGAATTGTGCAAACCTGTCGAAAGTCTTAAATGTTTTGCTCTCAGCATGACTTAAAACAATTTTTGTTCGAATAATCCAATCTGTTTTTTCACCATGAATTAAATGCCCAACTATATCGAATGCACTCCATGTATCATCACCTTCATTGGCATAAACCCACTCGTCTGATAAACCAGAAAGCAGACTACTAAGCGTATTTGGTGTGCGCTCTAAAATTTCTAAAGCTTGTTCTAAATTGTAAGTCATACTATTTTCTTTATTAGTAAAAACGTTAAGGGCATTCATGACCAAATATAAGATTATTCTTAACACGAAAAAGGTGTTTTTACGGGTATCTCTTCCCGCATAAACCCCAATAAAATCTTCAATATGAAATAACTACAGATTATAAAGTATATTAAGATGCCCCCGGTATGAATATTATTTTAATAAACTACGGTTTTACTATTAAGCAGATTCCTGCCTTTGCAGGAATTCGTATGCTTTTAAACACTCGTAATAATTGAAGTAAAATGCCTTTCCTCTTTGTCAAACTCAGCTTTTATCCCTAATAACAGATTTTTTGGCGATAAAAATGTTGACTGTTCTTCTAAAGCTAAAAGCGAAGCATGCATAATAGCAGAGATGATTTGCGCTCCTGTTAACTCATACTTTTCAGCTATTTGATTTATTAAACCTTCTTCTACAGAAACATTCTTAGGAACTGAATTGGCCCAAAGCTTTACGCGTTCTTCAAGGGTTGGTTTTGAAAACTTAATGATAGAATTGAATCGTCTTAAAAAAGCATCATCGATATTATTTTTAAAATTGGAGGTTAAAATCACTAGCCCATTAAACCGCTCTACACGTTGTAAAAGATAACTCACTTCCTGATTGGCATATCTGTCGTTTGATGATTTTGTGCTTGTTCTTTTACCAAAAAGGGCATCGGCTTCATCAAACAATAAAATCCATTCTTTATGCTCGGCGAGATTAAATATTTTTTCTAAATTTTGTTCAGTTTCGCCAATATATTTCGATACGACTTGCGATAAATCTATTCTATAAACGGGTCTGTTAAATTCTTTTCCAAGCAATGTTGCTGTTAACGTTTTACCCGTTCCCGAAGGCCCAAAAAACAAGGTCCTAAAACCAGGAAGTATGTGTTTTTTCATGTTCCATGCTTCCAATAATGTTTTTTGGTGTTTAATCCATAGCTTTATTTGGGTAATTTGGGTATGGAGTGCTTCGTTTACAATTAAATCTTCCCATTCCATATAAGTACTTACTTCTTTAGCAGGAAAATTAGCGCCAAATTTGGGCTTAAGAGTTTCTCCATAACATAATAGATGAACAACCTCCTTAGGAAATATTAGTTTGCCACTCATTACAGGCTCTCCATCTTTTACATCTTCTAAGAGTAAAATATTGTCTTTAAAAAACCAATGATCTGGTGAAAACAATTGCTGAATTTGTAATCGGTAATTTATATCGTTCTTTGCTAATAAATATAAGGCTGTTTGTCCCGTAGGAATTAATCCTCTATAACTTTCTGTTTTAACACCACCTAATTCTGGTAAATCACCGCCTTCAGGATAAACTTCTTTTATGATAGTTTCTAAAAAATTAGGGAGCACATGTGGCACCAATACTAAAGACAGAATAAAGCCTTCCTCATGTGTTGTTTCTCTTTCTAAGATTTCTGAAAAAGTGTTTCGGAAATTGAATTCTGCAACACTTTTATCCCTTAAAGAATTTAATATAAATAATTTTAAATTTTGAAAATACATAAGTTATAATTTACCTAATAGTGCGTTTTAAGGAAGTGAAACATGGTATAAAACACCTTCATAATCAGAGACATACAACTCCTTATTATGAATAATGCTTTTGCAATTGATATAAAAAGGGGTTTCTAAAATTTTAAAATCGATAATCTTATTTAATGAACTAGAATAGAATATAACCGTACCTTTTTTAGTTGCTAAAAAAACAATAATATCTTTATACGTTTGTAATACAGTAATACCCGAATAATCTAAACTATCTATCCCAGAGGCCCAATTTAAAGCCAACTGGACATTATTATTCTCCCAATCTATTATATAAACATTTTGGTTTGTAATATGATAGCACACACCATTCAAATAGACCGTATCTCCTAAATACGTTTTTTCTATCACTACGTTTTGTGTTTTAATTATGTCATCTGTAACCTTTATTCTATATATATAATCGTATTTTGATTGTATGATATAGGTATCTAAATCTGGAGTCTTAATTATCTTCTCAAGCGTGATTGGTTTATCTTTATCCGTAGTAGGATCTTTATAAAAATCATTAAGCTTATAATCCTGACAGCCATTTTCATCTCTGTAAATAAGGTTGTTGTTATATTCAATATCCAGCTCAAGCGTGTATGTTCCATTCGTATTAAATATAATTCCGGAGCTATTAAATTTTTTAACTGAAAATGTGTCCAAATTAATTATTGAACAAGTACTATCGTTTAAATACAAACAAATAAAACCATCAATTACAGACGTGTCGTAAAGATTAATACCTACTTCATATTTTTCTTGAAATACTTTTTTAAAACCTGTTTCAATAGAGAAAACCGTTAACTCTGCCGCATTTAAAACCACTAGTTTATTTTCGGCTACAATAACGGTATCCTCCACAGACAGTTTTGGCAATTCATTGTTTTGAGATACTGTAAAAACATCATTTTTCAATTCTTGAAATTGATTATCATCATCTAAAAGAAATAATACATTATTTGAATTAAAAAGCGTTTTTATTTTTTTCATAATCACAATATTATCTTTCTGTTTTAAATATAGCTATTAAAAAACATGAATATTAGCAAGGAATCGTTGAATATTTCTTGCACCTGTATGCCCCATAAAATACGGATTTCCTGAACCTTCTAAAGTTGTTCTGATTAAATTTCTTAAAGCGGTTTGGTTTGTAACATTTCCTGTTAACATCCGTCTACTAAATACCCATCGAAAATCTGCTCCATGTTGCATATCATGAACTACTTGAGTTACAAAATTAGTGTTTACTATATGATCCCAGTTTTTAAATTCATAATGTACACCATCAATCACCGCATCAATAACCCTTTGACCACCAGAAACCGCATCTTCTAAATGGGTTAATCCTGCCAACATTCTAGGATGCCTTTCTAAAAAGGACATGACATATCTGGCTCCAACACCGGTATTACCTCCTGCCCCTAAACCAGTTATAAATGTTGAAAGCCCTCCAACTCCTCGTTGTGCCATACTTTCTATTGCAGAAACAGCAGCCGTAAGTCTTCCCGGATTGAATCCTACATAATTTCTCAATCCTAATATCAGCCTTTCAGAATGTGCTGCTAAATTGGGGTGTGCTGCCAATTGAAAAAGCCTTCTTCCCAAGGCAGGATCTCGTGTTAATGTTGTAACTAATCTAGATGCAACAGGGTTAGCCCCAATAACAATACCTCCTCCTGGCAAACGTGTTCCAACTCTTGCAGTATCATCTGTCCATTCAACCCTACCAGTAGCCAATAACACCCATGGGTTAATATTACCTTCTAATCTAAACCATCCACGTGTAAAACGTACCCTAAACCCTCTAAAGCGTACTCTGGCAAATAATCGTTCAGCAAGTTCTTCAAGTGTGCGTACACCTTGACCTATTCTTCCTCTTACACCCTGCATGACCAATCTACCTCGTGATACCACTGCACCAGCGGTTCTCAACACATATCGGCTTCCAGCACTAACGCCTCTTACTAATCCTCTTCCCAATCGTCCTGTACCCGCAAGCACTCTTCCCGTACCTCTTACCAACGCACTACCGGCTCTTCCAGCTGCTCTACCTACGGTACCAATGCCTGCTTTTAAAGATTTCCAAAATGCAGAACTTCCTAATAATGCAAAAATAGCTTCAACGGCAGCTACTGCAAATGCTCTGGCTAGGGCTTTACTGGCGCCCTGAATGTCTCCATTTATAGATTTATAAACATATTCACCCAGATAGTATGCTGCTCTAATTGCTGCAACACCTATCATAATAGGCATTAAAGCTCCGAATATAGCTGGTAATGCTCCGGTAATTGCTCCTCCCGATAGTACTTCGGCTAAAACAATAACTATAATAACACCAATAATGGTTGGTATTAGCCAGCTTCTATTACAACGCCACCAATGCCCCATTCCTGCCGACATTTGGTTCATGGTATAACGTCCTCTTTGCGATCGTGTTAATGGGCCAAATTTTGCTGCTTCTGGGAAAGCACTTGCTGCTGCATCTTTAGAGCCTCCCGCCGGTGGTGGATTACAGGCTTGCCTTGCCATTTCAGCATTACTTTGAGCCATCATTTGTTGTAAACGCATTTCTGTTTCTTCCTCATGCGTCATCGGTGCCTGACCTGCACCTCCATCTGCCTGACCATCGCCTCCTTCTGCCACGACACCACCAGACGACACCATTTCTGACAGTATGCTATGAACCGAACGTGAGCTATCTTCAGAATTTCCAAATTCTACAGTGCCATCGTTGTTACCTGTTTGACTTAAAATAGCTTGTTGTAAATCGGCACTAGGTGTAAACTCTCCAATACTATCAACTCCTATATCCTGATTTGTATATTCCGAACGACCAAATAGTGAGGCATCACTGGCGTGCACACTATCTGCCAGCCCAGAAGATTGAAATTGCGATTGTAACGAAGGGGGTTCTAAACTCGTTCTTTCAAATGGTAAAGCTTGCGTTAGGTTTACACCTAATAGTTCTTCTTCCATCTGTCCTTCAAATTCTGCAGGAGCTGCTACTGCTGCTGCTATTTGATTACTTAGTAAACTTAAATCGAGTTCTGATACCATGCGTGCCACTCTATTCGCAACAGCCACTTTTTCCTCATCAGGTTTCTCTAAAGTTTGTTGTAAAAATTGAATGATTCTCGCTTTTACTTGTCCCCAGGTTTCACCAAACATGGCAAAATTTGGCATGACCCTAAGCACACCGATCATTACTCTTAACACGAAATTAATAATGGGAGGTTTAAAACAATCAGGCAACAACCTCCAATACCAGGCCACAACGACTATAGGTATTAGCCATGGATTTAAGGATAGGAATATAAGTTTTGCTACCAAAACAACAGCCGGTCTTATAAAACTCCAAACACTTTGTGCCACACCTGCAATAAATTGACCTATACGTGTAGCCTGAGCAACAAGCCAACTTGTTACCCTACTAATCATATTCGATACAGTTCGAACAACGCGTCTTAAAAACACAAAAATTGAAGATCGCATGACTGCATTTACTAGTGATTGAAAAGCAGCTTGTAATTGCTGGAATTTACCATTAAGCCACTGCATGGCATTATTTACCAGCGTTTTTAATTGTTCTATGCCCCTTTTAATTGGATCAAAAATATTTTCCTTTAAATAATTTCTAAACCTTACAAATACCTCATCGTCCCAATGTGCTCTAACCCATTGTACTGCTTGGTATATACCATATACTGCCGCACCAATGGCAGCGAAAAGGCCTAATGGCGATAGTAATACAAGAATACCACCAATGATCATTAATGGTACTTTAATAGGTTCGATAGCGCGTTTAATCCAGTTCCAGGCTTGCGTTGCTTTTTCTACCAGCCAATCCCAAGCTGCCGAAGAGCTTTCCCAGGCGATATTAAACATGCGTTTAATCCAGTTCCAGGCTCTTTGTATGGCACGACGAATGGGCGCAATTAAATCCCATACCCATTGAGCTTTTTCTTTAACCCAGTCCCAGGCTGCTCTTGCATAGCGCTTAATGGCATCAATAGCTGGTTTCCCGTAATCGTTCCAGATACCGCTAAAAAACCCACTAATTTTACTGAGGGTTGATCGTAAGCGAGCTAAAGCACCAGCACTTAAACTTCTAATAAAGTTGAATATCTTTTCTGCCAGTTGCGCAAAACTTCTGCAGGCATCTGCAATATTACCTTGTAGCGTACTAATGATGTTATCTACAAACTCGTGAAGTATCCCAGATAAGCCTTCTTCTTGTAAACGGGTAAACAATCCACCCGTCATAGTATCCAATCCACGGGCAATCATATCCCTAATGGGTTCCCAAATGTTTGAACGAAGAAAACGTAACAGCCCAGGTGCAATCTCGTTAATAATCTCCTCGGCTTTATCTTCTACCCAATTTATAACTCTACCTCCAAACCGAATGGCTGCACCTCCTGTATGATCCCATGCAACAGAAGCACCTCTTGCTATGCCTCTGCCGATATCTCCAAGGATATTTCGTTGTATGGTTTGGCTATTGGATTTTTTTTGAAGTTTTTTAACCTGACTCCCGCCTTGTTGTACGGTATGTGTTAATTCGTGAGCCAATAAATGCTTTCCGCTATTTGTAGCAGGGTTATATTGGCCTTGATTAAAATAAATATCGTTTCCAACTGTAAATGCCTGAGCATTTAAGTCCTGACTCATTTGTATAGCCTGACTATTGGTATGGATTCTAACTTCCGAAAAATCAACTCCAAAACGGTCTTCCATAAACCCTTGGGTATGGTTATCCATACTGCTTCCTGCTCCACGAGTTGCATTAATCTGGCTTTCTATTTGAGGGGACACCTGAGATTCGCCACTGTTGAGCAGTGATGATTTTTGAACCATAGGGGTTATGCTTTCACCTAATGGTTTCATCCTTACTTTTTCTTCCTCCTCACATTTTGCACATTTTTTTTGTACCAGAGGTCCTGTATTACTAAAACTGTGTTTTCTACCTACATCGCTTTGCAATACTTTATCTGCAATAGCATCTGCCTCAATTTCATAAGAATCGTTTTCTGCACCAACACTCATTTTCTTTTGTACCACAGGGCTAAAGAAAGGCGCTTTTGCCTTTGGCTTAGCTTGTGTTGCTTTTGGTTTTGATTCTTTATTTACAGATGCCTGATTCATTTTTATTGAATTGGGTTGACCCCTCTTTATATCTAATCGCTTTAAAAATTGAGTATCTATGATTTTAAATCTCTAAAAACATGTTTTTAGTTTTAAAATGGGTTGGTTTTTGTCTCGTCTAGACCATGATTAACCCAACTTGGACCGTTTTTAAAGAAACTTGCAGCCCAATTACAACAAGAACTAAAAAACCCACTTCTGGTTCTTGGCGATGAGTTAACTTCTACTTTACAATGATCTGGGATCTTAAACCAATCTGAAAATCCATTATACCAAAACCCATCGCAGTCATACCACCTGTTGTTAACCGGAGGCGTAGTTACGCCTCCAAAATCATCTTCATTTATAACTGCAATATTTGATAACTCACTAGAGCTTAAACCATTAAATCTTACCTCACCTCCAAAAACTGATTTTATGCATAAACTTCTCTGTAACTTCCTCCCAATTCCGCCTCTTTGCTGTATGGTATGGGTTAACTCATGAGCTAGTAGATGCTTACCTGTATCTGAATTTGGGCTGTACTTCCCCTGGTTAAAATAAATATCGTTTCCTACCGTAAAGGCTTGTGCATTAAGCTCACGACTCATTTGCACAGCTTCACTTCCTGTATGGATTTTTACATCTGAAAAATCGGATCCAAAACGGCTTTCCATAAAACCTTTAGTTCCATCATCCATAGTACTTCCACTTCCTTTGGAGCTATTTATTTGGCTTTCTATATGACTAGGGGCAAGCCCCCCACCCCCGAAAGGGACGTTAAATCAGAACTTCTTTGAATTAAAGGGGTAATATTTTCAGCCAGTGGCTTTTTTTGAATTTTCTCTTCTTGCTCGCAAGCCTCACATTTTCTTTGTATTAAAGCTCCTGTATTTATAGTTTGTTCCCTTTTCGAATTAGGGACACTCATCACCTTGTTGGCCATGTTATCTGCTTCTACTTCATACGAATCATTAGCCGACCCTATAGCTATTTTTCTTTGTATTGCAGAACTAAAGAAAGGCGCTTTTGCCTTTACTGCTTTTGGTTTTAATTCTTTACAAGCTAATGAATAATTCATTTTTACATTTAATTAGTTTTATACTGCCAATGCGGCAACTTTTTCACACCAATTAAGATCAGGTAAAGCTCCTGCATTTCTTATATCTCCTCTACTCATAATGTTGTCAGGATCTGAACTATGTGCACCTCCTTCTATATCTCCACCTGAGTATCCTGAAAAATGTCCTGTTTCATGTGCCATAGTTTCATTAGGTGCTACACTGGCATTCCAAATAACTCCATTAGCATCCGTATTCGCGCTCGCAAATATTCTTACGCCTTGCCATGTTTGACTAAGTGACGAGTTTGTAACAAGCACTTTCATTCCTCCTGCACGACCTGTGTTAATATTATTGATGTTAGAATCGCGTAATGCAGAATCTGCAGCTACATCTCCATCATAATCTCCATCTGCCGGAGCGGGTTTATTATTTCTATTCCAATCGTATGCTGTTTTAACATCTACATCGCATGCTTTTGCTCGAGCTGAGCAACAATTCCTAACCGAGGAACTTAACAACGCTATTGAAGATCGTAACTTTCTCATGGTCGCAGTACTTGCTGAAGCACTACTATCAAAACCTACATTTACCCAAAGTGTTTTACGTGGGGGATTGGCTGCTTGTTTTTGAATTAATGGAGCATTAAGCTTTTTATTCAGGCCACCGGTTTGCTGCACCGTATGTGTTAATTCATGCGCTAATAAATGTTTTCCATTATCGGAATTTGGACTATATTTCCCTTCGTTAAAATAAATATCATTGCCTACTGTAAATGCTTGTGCATTAAGTTCACGGCTCATTTGTACAGCCTGACTTCCGGTATGGATTTTTACATCTGAAAAATCAGTACCAAAACGACTTTCCATAAAGTTTTTTGTGCCATGATCCATAGTGCTCCCACTTCCTTTGGAGCTATTTATTTGACTTTCTATATGACTGGGGGCTAACCCCCCATCCCCCGAAGGGGACGTTAAATCAGAACTTCTTTGAATTAAAGGTGTTATATTTTCTGCGAGTGGCTTTTTTTGAATTTTCTCTTCTTGTTCACAAGCTGCGCATTTTCTTTGTATTAAAGCTCCTGTATATGTAGCTTGTTCCCTTTTGGGGTTAGGGGCTCTCATCACCTTGTTGGCCATGTTATCGGCTTCTACTTCATAGGCATCATTTGAAGCTCCTACACTCAACTTTTTTTGAATGGTTGGTTTAAAAAACGACGTATTTATTTTAGCTCCCTGAGTTAGGTTTTTCTTGTAAAGCGTTGCTCTTTCCATAATTTCCTTATTTTATTTTTCTTAAAGAATCTTGTACAGTTAGCAATTTGTCCATGTTATAAAGCACGGCCTTATTGGTATTGGGATCCGTTCTTAATTTGTTAATTGAGCTTCTTGCCTTCCTAATTTGAGTTTCGGTATTAACAGATTTGGGTAATTCGTTAATGCTAATCTGGGTTTTTACCATTTCCTTTACTGCTACGGCTTTAGAATTGGTAGGATCTGTTTTTATGGCTGAATCTGATAATGTTTTTGCTTTTTCTGTATCTCCTTTTACTAAATAGGCTTCACTTAATCCTGCTAATTCACCCGATTTAAGTTCGGGTTGCTCTTGCTCAATTTTATCAAGTGATTTTTCCAGCTCTTTTTTTAATACGTCATTATCTGGACATTCTGCCAAAGCTTCTGCCATAGTTTTTATGTATTCTAAGTCCTTTTCCTTACTATATTCTAATCCCAAAATTTTTGCTTTGGAAATTAATGGAAACCCCATCATTAGAAAAGCAATGATAACCAGCCACGATATTTTCATATAGGATTGATCTTTTTTAATGTGTATAAAAATCATAACCAATGAGAAAATCAGTGTAATTCCTCCTAAAATCAATAATACTATTTCTGTAATTTCCATGGGATTATAAATTTTAATCTATCCATTTTTCTAAAGAGAATACATCTAAATTAGATTTTTGGAAATTCCGAACGCGTTTATAAACCCCATCTCCGTTACGCGAACCACTTCTATTGGTATTCCCTTCAATGGTCGTAAAGGTTTCGTCTTCAACATCTATAATTATAGCTGTATGTGTCCAGTCATGCCACGATCTTCTTATCAACAAAATATCGCCTGGTTTTACCAGATTAGGTTGCTGCTCTATTTTGCTGTTTCTAATAAGGCTATCGTGTTCCAATCCTTTCATACCAACTACATCGCAACTGTAGGTTAAAGGCATGATTTTAGTAAATTTCATGTCGTGTAAGGATAGTGCTTGATCTATAATACCCTGAACAAAGCCCATACACCAGAACCATAATTCTCCTTCGTGCCCGTCCATATAACTTTTAACCCATGGCCCTGAATTATTTTCTCCTTTAATGACTAATTCCTTGGGTTGATTCTTTAAATGGTTTTCGGCCACTTTTAATATGGTTTCCCTAATAGTAGCTTGTGCCGTTACATCTTCGAACGCACTTTTTAACGGGTGAGACAATGCGCTAAAAAGGTCTTGATCTACAATACCTGTTTCATTTATATTAATAAACTTTTGAAAGTTTTTTACGCATTTTTCGGTAGCAGGTCCAAAATCACCATCAATAGCCGTCATGGTTCCTATCCCTGGAAATAATTGTTCTTGTAAACAAAGCCATGACTGAATTTTAATAACATCTGATCTTTTATTTTTGTTTCCTCTTCTTTTTTGGGTATTGGAAATAACCAATTCTTTTTTGTAAAATGTTTTTCTCATAATTTAAGTTTTTAAATTAACGCTCATTCAACCCAAGTAAGTATATTTTTACAATATTATACATTAATGTTTCCAGGTGTCATTCAGAAGTCATGCCTGCCGGCAGGGAGGAACGACTTCTGAATGACAAACTCAAACTAATACATTAATACTTCCAGTTACATATTAAATAATTTTCCATCCATGGGGTTTTTACCATTCCTATGGTCCAGGGTAATTGTTCTAATAAAATATCGTATCCTTTTTCATCTACCCACAGATTATAATCACCATCATTTACCAATTCCAGTTTGGCCTCTCGTTGTAAAAAGGTTTCTTGTAAAGCTTCAACAGAAGACTTGTTCATGGCTTTCCAGTGTTCGTTAACTGCTTCAAGTAAACTTTTACATTTTTCTTTCTCTTCTGTAGTAATCTTTAGTTTTACATTTACAACTTCCTCAACTGAAAATCCACATAAAATTTTATTGAGTACCAGATCGCTTTCTTGCATCCTTTCTTCTCCTGTTACCAAATACTGTGTAAGTAAAATGGCTTTATGTTGGTCCATTCTGTTTGTCCAATTCCCTTCGTAACTACATAAATTCAATTGGTTCAAAAGCCCTTTTATAAAAGGATGTAACAGTATTAGCCCTGCATTTTTAATGTAATGGTTGTCTCCTAAATCAACCTCCTTTTTAACCTTATTTATTAAAGCGTTGTTTTCCAGAATATCTTCTTCCAACTTTTTAAATGCACTTTTATACCCTGTGCTACCAGTGTTACTATGTGCTATTATTTTTTCGAAGAAATCTTTGGTTTGGGGTGTGCTGTATTTGTCTTCTAAAATAAACTGACAAATCAGACCTAGTTCTTCTGGTTTGATATCGAAAAATTCTTCTGAAAACTGAATAAATTCCTTAAAAAGCACATGCGTTAAAACACTTTTGCTTTCCAGATAATTTGTCCATTGCATGAACTCCAACCAAAGTTTTTTGGATGCACTATCGCTGTTAATTTTCTTTATGGTTTCTCTAACATCTTTTCTATCAACACTAACATACTTTAAAACGGCATCAAAAAGGTCTATTAATTCATTAGTAAAGTCATATAACTTTTTTGCTACGATGTCCTTAAAAAAGTCTGGTACTGAAAAAATCCAACGCATTATGGAATTCCTGTTCTTTTCAAAATTTAAAAGAAGGGCTTCAACAAACGCTTCTTTTACTTCAATTTCGTAAACAATCCGTTCTAAATCATTAGAAATAGCATTTTCAACAATGTTTCCGGTCTTTAAAAATTCGAAAAAAATATGTTCTGCATGATAACTGTTCGAAATAAATTCTGCGGGGTTTTCTACGCCCTTTTCTTCTGGATCGGGAAGTTGATTTCGTTTTAAATAATCTTCAATTTGAGTCAAACTTTTTTGTACCAATTCCTCTTTCCAATATCTCTTTGAAACAGAAGGTATTTCTATAGCTAATGCATCAATGCTTAGTGTGCTGTTTTTTACATCGTATTTATTAAACAGGACTTCTAGCTTCGGATAAAATTCTTTTTCTAACAACTCACTTAACTGACCTTGCAGTTCTTTCCCAAAATCCTGGGATGAACACTGTATATCAAATATATGTTGCTGAATAAGGTGCATATTTTATAGGTTTAAAATCTTGCAGGACAATGCAAAGTGAACGATGCAAAAATTTGGTCGCCGTTAAATAATTTGTCACCATCCTGACTGTCAATTTTTATGTTGAAATTATTAGTGTTATAGGTAAAATTAAGGCTGCCTACCCTAAAAGGTTTATTGGCTGCCAACTGCTGGTTTTCTATTTTCACTAAAAAGTCAATTTGAAATCCTAGCTTGGGAGCCATTATACTTTTTAAAGCATTGGCTATGGCAGGGGTATTATGTGCAAACGCCCAACTGTTTACATTAGTTTCTAAAACAGCTATTTTAAAGGTAACGTTAACAAATGAGTCTTTAACACCTCGTAAGGAATAGTTTAGTGTGCCGCCACGATTATCTCTTATTGCTGCCGTACTGGCAAAACTAAAGGTTGACACGCTGGAAGATTGACCATTCAATTCCTTACAATCTAAAATGTCTTTTAAAATGGTATTGGTGTCTACTGCTTTAATATTACCATTCGTGATGATTTTTTTATCAATATTTGTTACGATCTGTGCTTTTGTTTTTGCTGCCATGATTATATAGTTTAATTATTGGTTAGTATTGAAATCTGTTGCGTTAAAATCCGGGTTATTGAAATCTCCTCCAGTGCTTGCCTTCACGGTTATTGTTTGTGTATTTTCGCAAACTTCTCCCAGTTGTTTTATGGTTACTGTAAATTGTTTGTTTACTTCATTAAAATTGAACGTATGTGATATGGTGTTCTCTTTTGTTACTTCTACAGCAGAATCATCACCAAAATCGAATTCATATTCGTGAGCATCTGGTGTTATTGTGTTTCTAAACGAGAATTTGTTTGGGTCTTGTTCATCTTTTGCTGCTGTCCATTTAACCGATTTTGGACTTACAATTTCAAATTCGATGGTATTGCTTAACTCACCGTCAATCTCGTATTGTAATGTATATATTTTAGGGGCTGAAATAGAGGTATGGTTAGGCTTCAGATAGTATTTATCACTCTTTTGAACGATAGCATCTTTGGCTGTTCCTGTAAAGTTTCCTCCCGATTTTCCTTTAACTTTTACTTCGTACTCGCCTACATCGGTTTGACAATATTTTAATTCTTCCAAAGCGATCGATAGAGGCTCGTTAACTTCTATTTTAACTTCCAGATTATTTCCATCACCACAACATACATAAGGCAAATAGAAATCGGCTATTATGGTTTGTTGAAATGGGCTTTTTTCTGAACCTGTACCAACATCAAATTGTAAAAAGCCTTTCAGGTTTTCAAGAAAATATGCGTTCATTTGAACGGTATGACTTGTATCTAAGTTATACTTTGCTATTTCTAATAAATCGCTTTTGATGTTGTCTGATTCATCTTTGCACTTATTAACAGAGTCCCCTTTAGGTTTTGTTTTGGTTTGCGATTTATAATCTTCAAATTGAACGCTTTTAATTAAATCGTCTTTTACTTTGGCCTCAATAGGAATGTTGTCCTTGTACTGGAGCACAGCATTTAGTAAATTGGCATATTTTGAAGGTGGCGCAGCGGCTTTAAAAATAGATGTATCTACATATACCATTACAAATGTTCCGCCTTTGGTTACGCCTGCTTTGTGCTCTAATCCGGGGTGTTTTTGTAAAAACGTGGAGAAGAATAAATCTTTATAGGTTTGTTGCCATCTTAAATTGGCTTCTTCGTAAATAACCGTGAATGGATCTTCTAAAAACAACTCGTTAATGTCGTCCATGCGATCTATTAAATCTTCTGCAATAGTAGATAGTGTTGGGTTTTGCAATTGAATACACCATCTATGGAATAAGAATACATAGTTTAATTGTTTAAAGATATCGTAGAACGATTTGTAGTTTGGTAAAAACTCCTTTAAATCATTGGTTAACAAATTCTTTAACTGAGCTAGTATATTCTTAAAATTATCAATGTTTTGCTTCGAAATAATATTCTTTTCATCTAAAACATTTCGTCTTAAGTCCATCCACTTAATAACAAACTCGGTGATGTTATAAACACGTTTACGAGCCAGATCGTAATCGGTTTCCAAATCGTCCCATCGTCCTTGAAATTTTGAAATATCAACCTCCTTATTTAGAAAACTAACGGCGTTTAAAGCAGTTACTTTAAACGGTAGGCCGTAGCTATTTTTAATCAGATTAAGATTTTCTATAGCTTTTTTATAATTCATACCAATGTGTCCTTCTACTCGAAAGAAATTATAGGGTTCGGTATCGTATAAGAGAGGTTCTTTTACCGAAGGTATATTGGTGTAATTTGCTGTATTTGAATGATACGAAAGAATGGTATCATTTTGATTTTTGGATGTTAGCTCTGGATTCCAGTTTTTATTTAAATCTAAAATATCATCGTAATAAAACGGGATGGCTTTTTCGCTTAACGGCACCTTTCCGGAACATGAAGGCGTTATTCTTATGTTGTTCCCTTCCGGAATTTCGAACGAGGTAAGAATGAGCACTAATTTTTTAAATAAAAGGATAAGCTCTTTACGTTTGGCATCCTCTTCATGGCTTCCGTTTAATGTTTTAATAAATGGGGTTCTGTATGCCTCTTTATCGCCTGTATTTCCCCCCAGAACAACGTGGAACGGAAATAAGTCTTCATCTACGCAACACAGACTGGGGTTTAATTTCCTGAAATCTATAATTTCGTTGTAAGCATTTACAATATCGAATATCCAATCCCAAACATATTGAATGTTTACACTTGTTTTGTATTTATCTACAGTATCGTTAATGGTTCCTTTACTATTTTCAAGCACACTTAAACCGCTGCCTTGTGCTAATACATTTTTAAAATCGTCGTAAACATTAGCAATAGCACCGGTGATTTCAGTTAAAAATGAATCGTTGTATACCTTTTTAAACCCATCAAGAATGTTTGAAGCTGTAATTAAGTTTTTATAAGGCACATTATATCTTGGGAAGCTTAATTTTGAGTACGATTCTGGTAATTGATAGGGTTTAATAAATTCTGCTATGCCATCATTTATTGGAATAACTAAAGGACGAATGTTAAACTCCATGCGCTTTCCTTTGTCGTCGCAATTTGTGGTAACACAATTCTTTTGATCTATTAATGTAACTTCCAGTAATAGGATGATTAATTTATCATCAAAGAAATTATTAGGAATTGGTTTTTTACCTTCATCGGAAGTATCAGCCGGAAGCAGTTCAGCACATTTTTTTATGGGCTCGTATTTTGAAGCATATTTAAAAATGGCATCTAAATACGGCTCTTTAATATAATCTGGTTTTAAAAACTGATCTGAAATTTCATAATCGCGATATTGGGTAAATTCTTTTCCTTTCCAGTTCATTTGAAAACCGAGGGAGGTTACTGCGGTTCCACAGGCTATTTTTACAGTATTTGCAGTAGGAAAGGAAAGTTCTAACCCGCAAACGATTCCTAAGCCTATTAGATTTTTTCGTGTTATACGATCTTGTTCTTCTAAATGGCTTACAAGCAAGTTTAATTCCTTTTGACTAAGCACTTGGTCTGCTTCAAAAACTGGATAAATAGAGGTGTTATATGCTTCCATGATGTTTTTTTTATAATGTTCCTAATGATGTGTTTGCAAGAATTATAGGATTGTTTGATTCGCTTAGTTCGCAATCGTATAAATTCCCTTCTGGATATAATGTGTTGAGCTCTTTTACTGCTAAAATGAGTTCGTTTAATGATTTTCTGTATTTTGTTTCTTCTGCTTTTGTTAATGTGTTTTCGCAGAAATGTCGTCTGTAATGCCTGTAGTTTTCAAGCCATTTTTTATATGATTTTTGAAAGCCTAACATGTCGCTGGCATTTACCCAGCATATTTTTAACAAGGTATGTGCCGGTGCTTCCTGTCTGAATACCTTTTCGGCGTGCTTCCTAAAAATCAAGTTCTTGAATCGAGAAATATAACCCGGTAATACTATGGTTGCTTTAAACGAATATGGATCGTTATTAGCCTCGTCGTCGCAATCGTCGTTTAAGCACACGGTTAATAAATCTTCATCTTTAAAGGTCTTATTGTTAAAAGGTCTTAGTAAAATATGTTCCAAACAATAAAAATTCTCGTAATGGCTATTTATTATTTTTATCATTTGCACTAAAAAGTCGTATGCCTCGCTTTCCGATCCGAATTTCTTATCTAATCGGGCAATTTTATTCGTATTGTCTACTAAGTGAAGAATGAAATTTTCACCACTTTTGTTTATTTGATATAGGTTCTGATCTAAAAAATGACTCAGCGCCCATTCCCATTTCTCGGGTAAACCTACACCGGGTGCAATAATTTTAAATACATAATTTATACCTGCTGTTTGTACTGTCCACTGTGGTTGTGGGCTATCTTCTGTAACAATGTCCCGCAATGGAATGTTCCCAATTCCTAATAATTTAGCCACGCGTTTTTCATAACCTGCGCGATGGTCTGTGTTCCAAAACGGATGAAACTCTAAGGCTTTTGTAACCTCGTTTACTGTGGCATTTAAATAATTAATTCCCAAGCCTCGTTTGCTGCTTATTTCGGGATAACTATTAATGAAGTTTTGTTTGTCTTCTATTAAATCTTCATAATCGAAGGATAGCGATCCCATGCCAGATGTGCTTTGAGACAACTGATACATCATAAACACATAGTCGTTGAAACTTTCTGAAAAACGTGCCAACAAATGGTCTAAGACTCTATTTCGTCTATCGTAAAAATCGTTTTTGGTTTCGTATAGCGATACCTCATCGGCAGATTCACCGTTTAGCAAGTTTGTCTGTAATTCATCAGAGAATAATTCTTTGGAATAGAAATCTTCTCCCGTTAACGGATTGGTTTCAAGGTAGGTTGCAAAATAGGTTTGTGTAACGGATTTTGTATCGAAAAGCGCTTTGGCATTGTACAACTGACTAAAAAAGTCGGCAATGATCTGCTCGTAGAAATATAAATATCCTTTTAATTGTTTGGCTTGTGCTTTTCTTAATGGTGTATCCTTTTCCGAAATATAGTTTTTGCCTAAGCCATAGTTTCTGGGAAATTCATCTTGAATACTATAATAGTGGTTAAAATCAAAGTAATCACCATTCTCAATATCGAAATCGTTCTTGGTATTTTGCAATTTCTTTTGATTGAATTGCGATTTATACATGATTACTTTTTGCTCAACCAACATAAGTTGGGTTTCGGACAGTAAAAAAGGAATGTTTCTTTGAAATAGTAACAGCTTTGATTTTTGTGCATTAAATACTGGTTTTACTTCTCCCGAAAGTTTTAAAACCCACTTCTCGTTAGTGGCATTTGTAATGGGTTTTCCCAATTCGTTATAAGCCGTCATCATAAGGTTTCTAACCGATTTCACCCCTGGAACTTCCATTAAAACGGCAATAATATCGGATGCATAAATGGCGTTGGCTAGCTGAGCTTTTTCAATTTCTTCGTCTTTTAAAAAGCCGTGCGTTAATTTTGGTCCTAAAAAGATATCTTCGGAGTGGTATCCTTCGTCTACCATTTGCGCCAACGTATAAAATGAAATCTTTGGGTTAATGATGTTATCAATGGCAATTTGAACCTCGGTCATCACTTCCACAGCATCAGCTCCGGGTTGCAATTCGATATCGGCACAAATACCAACATCTACCTTTTCAACAATTTCTGTACATAGGTAATCTTCTGTAAAGTTTCTGTTTTGGTGTAATTGAACTGCTATCTTTGAAAATGTTTCCTGTATTTTATCTTTCTTTTTTTCGAACAGCTTAATGACGTCGCATACGTTTTGTTCCACTGAAAAATGATTCACCACAAGGTCTTGCTCTGAAACATCTTCAGTAAAAATTCTAAAGTGTAATTCATCTGAAGCATTACTGGTCCTGCTTACCTGTAAATAAACAATCTCCTGAACTTTCTTAACACTATCGATTGTAATTTTTGCTGGGGTGTTCATTTTCTTGAACAACTGTGCTTCCGGATGATTCCAATTAGTGAATTGAGGTACGATTTTAAGATTTACCCAACGGTTATTTTCCCAAAAAGCATGCTCTAATACCAAGGTATTTAAATCTCCTAAAATAGGGTCTTCGTCAAGTTCTATTTTTACTTTGTTTAAGCCCCTTAAGCGTAGTTTTTGTAATTTCTTATTGTTTTTATCTACCTTTTTAAGACTTAGCTTATCTTCAATTTTATTAATGTAAATGGATGCTTCGCTATTGTTTGGAAGCAGGTATCCGTTTGCATCGGTTGCTGTTTTTGTAGGCAATATCCAGGCGTTTGAAACGCCCTGAATATCAATGAGCAATTTTCTGTAATCTATTACTGTTAACGGTGCATTTGTAAAAATGGTTGCGGCAGAGAAAAACGTATTGTTTTCTATAACTCCATTTTTATTCGTTAACAAGTCTTTAATGTCGAAATCGGCACGATAGCCAAGCTCTGTAATAACATAGCATAGTGCATCTAAAATGGTAATACCCGGATCGTGTGTATTATAATCTGTCCAGAATTTAGAACCAAACTGCTCGATGTATTTGAATCCTTCGTCCAACAGGTATTGAAAATCCTGCGAGGGAGGTAATATTCTATCTTTTTCTATATAGTATTCTGTTGACATGATGCTTAGATTTCTGTAATTGAATGGGTTTCTGTAGGTATGAATAATGTAAAATCAGACTGTGGCGTGATTTTATTCAGGTTTTGTATCGCATTGCCTATAATCTCATTGTTTTCGTCTAGCTTGTATTGGCTGACTTTAAATTCGGTGATGTAATCCACAAAGCTCTGGTTATCGATTAATTGGATTATGGATGAAAATTCAATGTCGTTGGCGAAATTGAAATCTTCACTATCATCATAAGCCCAGGGACTTAAATAGTTGTTTATAATGTCCTTAAGCTGGTCTATATACAATCGAGTATCCATGCCCTGTACCACATGAAATTTTACATTAAACTGAATTTCTACCTTTTCTAATTTGGGTGCTTTTACATTGATTCTAACATGTGGTGATGCTTTTTTACCAAGGTGTTCTTTGATTAAAAGCATTTTGTTAAGGCTTAAAAGTGGTTTCCAACTGATGTTTTCTGATGTTGATGATTTTGCAATAGGGATGAGTGTTACATAACCTGCTGAAACATTCGATATTTTTGTATCGTATCGATAATGGTTTAAGGTTTTTAAACGATATACTTCCGGGAACTCTTCCAACACAATGCGTTCGTAATCCCAAGTAGTAATTGCCTTGTTTTTATGGCGCAATCGTTCACTGGTTCTTATGTACAAAGCATCGTCCAATTCTGCCACTCTTCCTAAAAAGGAACTGTATGGTTGTACTATTTTTTTAACACCGTTTATGGCTTTGTACGACTTGGCAATGGTTTCTTTTGGCGTGTTTTCCAGAAATTCGGTTCCTATGCCTTCAAAGTCTACTAGAACAGCTTTGAATGCCTGAACATGGATTCCCAGAAACTTACTAATGGCCTGAATATTTGATACCGATATGCGTACCCAAAATAAATCTTTGGGCAGCATGGTATTGGTACTGGCTTTAAATTCCGGAACGGATATAGCGACCAAACCTGATTGGGTTAGGGAATAGGTTTCGTCTCCTAGTTCGGTTTGCTCAAAATCTTCCCACTTGTTATTACTTAAATAGTTCCAGGCAATAGTAGCCGGTTCTAATAATGGGTTTGCGGTACCTTCTTCTAATTGAATTAAAAAGCTTAGTCCATCTTGAGGTTCTACCGTGTCGAAACCTATATAAACAAAACCTTCGTTACTATTTAAACCTGAAAAGTTGACTACGCCTTTATCTTTTTTGGTATAGCCGTATGGCTGTACTTTAAAAATTTCTATAGTGT
This sequence comes from Flavivirga eckloniae, assembly GCF_002886045.1. Lineage (NCBI taxonomy): Bacteria > Pseudomonadati > Bacteroidota > Flavobacteriia > Flavobacteriales > Flavobacteriaceae > Flavivirga > Flavivirga eckloniae. The sequence goes on from NZ_CP025791.1 coordinate 2,533,694, forward strand.
TTTTTTCACCTGTTCTGGTGGCTAAGTTTATGGTTTCTGAAACGGTATAATTAAAAACAAATTCTTTAATTCTGGGCTTATAAGGAAGTGTTGTATTCTTTTCACTAGCGAGTATATAATCTTGCATATATTTTTCCCCTCTATATGCCGAATCGCTTAGCTCTATTCTAAATTTACCGTTGGAAACGATCTCTTCGGTAACTACTTCATCAAAATGGTACTCCTTTAATGGGTAGCTATTTGTAATGGGTTGTAGGTTATCTGAATATGCTTGCCACTTACCATCGTTTAAATGATAAATCTTTACTTTTTTGTTCAGCCAATTACTCGCTGTTAAAAAAGTTTGTTTGCCTTTGCTAACTGATTGCGATTTTTTTGATGAACTTTTTTCTGCAGTTGCTTTTTGTGCTGTTCCTTCCTTTGCTACCTTAGCTACAGTATCCATAGCTACTATTGCATCTATTACAGCATCACTTACAATAACACGATCGTCTAAAATGCTAGTTATTCCTAATGTGGCTACGGCCTGGTTTTTCATAAAAAACTCATTAGAGCTTAACATCATACCATTGCCGTTTTTTGGGAATTCACTAAAAGGGTAAAAAGGTTTTTCAACATCTATGACCCCGGAATCGGATTCTAAAACAAACGACTTAAAATTATTTACCGATACTGTTAGATTAATCTTGTTTATGGACGTAATTACATTTTTGTTTATGGGTATAATTTTTAAAACAGGAAATTCAGACTGTACTAAAAAGTCTACATGGATTTCCGAATCGAATGGGACAATCGCTTTTTCTGTAGCTGGAATAGTTAATTTAATAAAGCCCTTTATATCACTTTTTTCAGTTATTTCAATACCTTCTTCTTCTCCTGTTATATAAAAACCAAAATCACTTGCTTTGTATGTTTTTTGATTGAATTTTAAATAAATGGTTCTTTCCCCGCTTTGCATATACAATAGCGGACTTGCAATCATTATCCCTTCTTTAAACTCTTGTTTATTGTTTGTAAAGACATCAAAACTTTCTCCTGCTGCGTTTGCATCGAATAAGTCTGTTGTTTTAAAAAACTGGTCGTCTTTTCTATGATGACTTAAAAATGAATTCAGCTTTACCTGATTAACGGTTTGGTCTGCTGTTGATGCGTAGAATTTGTTCTTGCCATCGCCATTTTTACCTGCTGGAAAAATAGTATCCTTAGGAATTAAAAATGGTTTTACTTTAAATGGTTCTGCTACCAGGTGTACATAATCGGGTTGTGCCTTTCTGTTTTCGATTTTTAGAACATCCTTATAATAAAAATCTAAATGCCTTTTTGTAAACCCGTTGAACTTATCTTTGGCTACTTCGAGTAGTTTTAAAAAGGAAAGAAAAAGGGCGTAATGTGGTGTATGTTCAGAATAGTGCTCTAATTGATAATCAACCGCATTTTGCGAGAAATTTTTCCATGATAAAAGCAGTCCAAAAAGTTGTTGGGTTGTTTTTATAAACACATGGTTTTTCAACAATGACGTTATATTGGTGGATGCATTTATTTGATCGAAAATCGAAGCAAATTTGGCACTTATGGCATAGGATGATGCCAGTAAATTTTCTTTTTCAATGATGTTGTTATCTAACGTCTCTGCTCTTTCTAAAAAATCATTAAACTCGGTTTCTAATTGGTTAAAAAACTCCAGTAATAAATTCTTTTGCGCAGTGAAATCGGTGTTTATAAAAATTTCATTCTTTTTGACCTCGAACGAATTTTGAAGCAATTCAATATTCCAACTGGCTATATAAATGAGGATAGATGTGGATTCTTTTTGAAAAAAGTTAGACCAGTCTCCTTCGCTTCCATTAAATTCATTATAGAATTTTACATACTTGGAAAGTCGTTGTACAAATAAGATGAAGCTTTCTTCGTTTCTCTCGTCTAAAAGGAAAAAGTCTGTTTGTAAAGCGGGTCTTACTCTATCTTGTTGAGTGGTTCCCATGCCTTCGTGTATGGATAATGTGGAATTACAATTTTTCATTTGTACTTAGCTTATTTTTTTACAAACGTTCCTTCTTCTAAGTAATAAGGGAACACATAATTCTTTCTGGAATTAGTGGCTCTTATTCTATAAACTATTTCGATGTTGATGATACCGTTAAGGGTTTCTGTTTCTTGCGATTTAAAATCGACATCCAACAAATCTATTCTTGGTTCGTACCGCAGTATCGCATTTTCTATGATCCCTTTGATTTTTGTAAGTAGGGTAATGGTGATGTTTTCGTATAACAAGGGGGTTAAATCGCACCCATAATCGGATCGCATAATCCTTTCATTCAATTGGGTGGTCAATAAGATGTGTAAACTTTGAAATATGTCTTCCTCTCTTGAAACCATCTCATTTGTTCCCGACTGCTTCTTAAATGTGGGTGGAAAACTCCAACCTGTGCCTAAAAATGATTTATCTTCCATATGTTCTTTTTTAACCGCCTATTAAGACCGTTGGACAACCTGCTGCAACGACACCGCCATGAGCAGTTGAATCTCCCATTCTTACTGCCGGGCTTCCTGCTATAAAAACCGAGGAAGAACCCACGGCTAAAGTATCTGGCGGACCGGTACATACACAATTATCCCCTGCGATTGATGCCGGCAACCCGCCTATTAAAACCGTGGTGTTACTTCCCGGTAACAAAGGCCCCCCTACGTGTGGTACTGTTCCCGTTGTCATCGGGCATGTATGCATGTCTGTTGCTCTTGCTGCTGCTCCCATTATTTTTAATTTAAGTTTATCATAGACCCTTTTAGAGTCATGTTACCACTACCTTCAACATCTATATTCACCCCTTCTATCTTAACATTCCCAGTTGCCTTCATGTTTAAATCTTTGCAACTTTCAATGGTTATGCCTTTATCGTTCATGGTAATTTTATTCTTGTTTTCGTCTTCTAATACAAAGCCTTTTAAATCGTCACTTATCGTTAGAATATTTCCTTTTTTGGTACTTAGTTCAATACTCTTTTTTTCATCGTCCATGATGATTTTTGTACCTTCCTTAGTAACAAATCCTTTGATGTAGTTTTCTTCTTCTATTGGAAAAGGCATCGGTTTATTACTGCTGTATAAGCTTCCCAAAATAATTGGTGTATCGGGGTTATTATTCAAACACCCTACAATAACCTCATCGTTAATACTTGGAATGAAATAACTCCCCATTTCGTTGGAAGCATTCATCGTAGCCAATCTTGCCCATACGCCTTCACCGCTACTAGATAATTGAGGAATTCTCACCTTAACCCGAAACTGATTGTTAGGATCTTCTATTATTTTGGTGACTATACCTATCTGTAAACCGTTGATGGTATTGGTCTGACCGATCTCTGCATGGGTATTGTTTATACCGGAACTGGTATTTTGGGTAAATGATCTTTCACTTTCCAAACCATATCCATACTCTGTTTTCCAACATCCGTTTTGAATAACATGCTCTTCCTGAGTGATTAGCAACACTTCATCATTAATCTGTGTATTCACCTTATTAAAGCTTATATAATCGCCAGATTTTGCCAGTAAATTTCCAAATGTGGTGACTTTACCTGTTACCGAAGCCAGATTACTTTTTGCAATGATGGTATCGGCTACACGTTGTAACGTAGCTTCTTGTAGTACGGTTTCGCTTAAACGAACGGTATGCGGATTTTCTGGAGTACTACTCTGAGACGCTGTAACGCTAACGGTTTCCTGGTTTTCGATATCCCACCGCTCTATGGTTACAGCCGATTTTTTTCTTTCGGCATCTAATTGTCCCGTAAACGCAAAAACATTAATGCCATTTTCTGCTACATAAATGGGCTTACTTTCTGGACTTAGAATATCTATTCCAACAAATTCCTCATTTCGTAAAGCGACCATCATACCTATAGAATCTAAAAACCCTACTAAATAATCCCAAGGCACTGTTGTGTTATTATGGGTAATCTGTTCTTCACCCCAGCTTTGTCCGGTTAAATTGTCGCTTAAGGTTAAGTTAGAGGTGTAGGTTGTTAGCTTTTCTTCAAAGGTTTGATTGTTATTTTCTTCTTCTGTTGCAGATTGCGACAAGCGTAAAGCCACATCTTTACATTCTATTTTGGCCACTACCTGACAGTTTTCGTACTGCTGATCCAAGGATTTTATAACGCCTTTAAATAGCGTTTCCATAGTGCCTTCAAAAGACACTTTCACTTCTATTTCTAGTGGTGGATCTGTTGGCTCGTGATGTAATGCGTGTAATGGCGAATCGGGATTGTCTTCGAAATCTTCTTCGGCTACGGCAAAAGTAAATTTGGCGAACGGAATTTTATTCAATTCGAAATGCACTTTTGCTTCTGTTAACAAAGAATCTAAACCATTGCTTACCCCATTAATGGAAAATTCCAGTTTCAATAACGTATCTGTAGGAAAAAAAGGCTTTACTGTAGACATTATTTCTTTTATTTAAGGGGTGGGAATTTTATTTTTTGACCAACCTTTAATTGCCTAAAACTCATTAGCTTATTATACTTAGCTACATCTATATAATAATTGTTGCTTTGAAAAATCTCTTCTGAAATTCGGGGCAGGTTATCGTTCATTTTAAATGTTCGTTCGTGTGTTAAATCCGGAGAACTTTTGTTCTCTTTGGCAACCATTAACTTATAATCGATTGTTCCTTTAAACACACAGGTTACTTTGGCTCGAATGGGTCTACCGTCTTTTCTAAAAAGCGTGTATTCAATGTCCATACTTTTTAAGCGACAACTTAAATTATAGCCACCCCAAAGCAGTTTTAAATAAGCTGTTTGATGAGTTTCTCCATCGTAACCCATTAACAGGTTTTTGAATTCTTCGACTTCTTTTTCAACGGTTTCTACTTCGCCAAAGGGGTTTACGATAGCCGGTTTTAATGTGCTGGCAATATCTCCAATGGTATCTAAAAGCGAATCTTCTCCTTTTCCGTCTTTAATTTTTCCTGGCGGAACAATTCCCGAGCTATCAAAAAAGAATTCGAAACTCACCTCTTCCCCTTCAATCCTGTTAAAACGCAAATCGGTTCCTGAAGTTCCCATCGCTTGATTCTCACAAAACTCAACATTGTGTTTCATGGAATACTTTTCGGGGTTTAACTGAACGAAAATGGTTTTATTAGGTGGTTCTGCGTATTCTTTGGTTGGAAAAACCTCGATACGCATTTTATCTATTATTCCAAACAGTCCTTCTATCATCTCTGAGCTTTTTCTTTAATTTTCTCTAGTACTTTCGAGGTACATTCGTTAACAATCGACGTTCTTAATTCTTGCCATTTTACGTTATTGATTTTCTCTGTAAAATGTGAAGTTTCTCGAGGTTCAACTACGTTGACTTTTATTCGTAATTCTTTAATTTCTATAGCCATAGTTTTAAAAATTTGGAACAGGCAATTCTTTAAAAAAGTTATATCGTAGTGTAATGGTTTCAATTACAATCTTATTTTCTTCGGCGTTAAAGTCGCTAAACTCATAACTTATAGGGATTGCATGCGATACATACCAAACCTTAACTGGATTCCCGTTTTCATTTAAAAGTGAAACCACCAGATTTGCCGGATAAAAAACAAAGCTTTCCAAGGCTTGATTACACCACATGGACAACCCCGACAAGTCTGAGGTTAAGCCCCTTTTTAATACCAAATCCTGATACCCAGAACGAAGAGGGAAATTGTGTTTAAAACGGTTTTGTCCCCCTTCGGTATAAGATTCTGTTTCCATAGTTACTTTTAACCCGCCTACGCTTTGAAATTTAGTATCAATAGAAAATTGAGGAACCAGTTCGAAGATTACGGAAAAGTGAAAGCCAACTATGGGGTCGTTGCTTGCCATAACGTTTAGGCTTTATATTCTACTGTAAAACCATGATTAGCCACCTCAACCGTATCGATGGCTGCTTCGTTTGCATCAGATTTTAAATCGGTGCATTTTAAAGACACTATAAAGCAATCGTTAACGGTCCATACAACTCTTGGTTCCTGATTTTCATCTAGAAGTGAAATGATAATGGTTCGTTTTTCAACTGTATTTTGAGCCACGGTATTGAACCAATCGGCAAATTCATTATCGCCTAAGAACACACCTCTTTTTAAAGTGATATTGCTTAGCTTTTGCATACCGGGCATTTTTTCTTTGAAAAAATTAGGGCTTGATCCAACACGGTGTTCTATAACATCCATTTCTTTGTTTAAACCTGAAACTTCTGTAAAAGCTATTTTACTTCCTCCCCATTGCACACTAAAATGGAACTTTGGTAACGGAAAATCTGTATTTGGCATAATTCTTTATATTTTAAGTTAAACTCTAATTGTTATGATTTTTGTTGCATTTGCTTGAATTCCAAAATGATAAATTCTGCAGGTCTTGAAGGAGCATAACCTATTTTAACGATCATTCTTCCTTCCAGGATATCTTGGGCAGACATGGTTTCATTTAATCCTACCGATACAAAGAAGGCGTGTTCTGGTTTTCCGCCAGCTAAAGCACCATCTTTCCATAGTGTGTTTAAATAATTGTCTATCATTCCTTTTACGCTCACCCATGTTAGAGATACATTAGGTTCGAATACAAATTGCATACAGGCTTTTTTAACCGATTCTTCAATCATATTGGCTAATCGTCTAACATTTATATAGCGCCAGTCGTTGGAGTTTCCTGCCAGAGTTCTACCTCCCCATACTAAAAATCCTTTTCCTGTAAACTTTCTAATGGCGTTAATTGATTTACCAGTTTCATGAATATTCATGTCTTCCTGCTCTGCATCATTAATATCGTCGGTTAAACCAACTATACCGTTAACACTTATATTAGCAGGTGCTTTCCAAACACCTCGGGTCTTGTCTGTTTGTGCATAAATACCAGCAACAGCTCCAGAAGGTGGCACAGTATTCATAGACTGTGAAAGCTTTTCAACAATAGCCGAGTAAAACGGAATCTGTGAGGTTACATTGTTTTCTTCGAACAATACATAATCATTCATGCTTGCCAAAACATTATTGGTTGCATTGATGATGGCCGCGTTTAATTTCTGAATGGCGATTTGAATTTTTCCAAAATCAGGTTCATCATGTGCAGGAATAGGGCCAGCAGCTGGAACATTTACACTTATCAAACCAGTATATGGGTTTGGTGCAGATTCTGTGTATGTTGATATGTTACCCCATACGCCTTTAAAAGCTGTATCGTTATCTAATGCTGATAAATCGTCTACATCGGCAACACCGTCCGCTTTTTTAAGCACTTCGTAAGCGAATTTAAAATCCACTAATTCTTGTGCATATTTCTTTAAAAAGTTGGTTACCTGCTCTTCCACAAATGCAGTCATTTTTGTACTGGTTAGTGGAGGAACTGTTGGTTTACCTAACGTTTTTAAAAGTGTCCAGCATACATTGGTCGCTGTTTTTAACTTGGCATGCGTATCTATAGGAATTACCACATCAGTAGGAGTCCAAGCCGAACTTAACGTATTATTATCTGCTGCTATTTTCTCGAATTCTTCAATACTGTCTTTTACAGCAGTATTTGTAGAAAAAATGCCTTTAAAGTTTACCTTACCGGCTGCAATACCATTAATATCACTAAATCTGTATGAGTAAGGAAACGCACTTTGTAAATATGGGTAGTATGAAGAACCATATTTAAGGTTTTGGTTACCTACTTTATCTCTAAAAGCGGCACTATCTGCTACTAGATCGGCTTCTTGCTTAACATCCATAATGGTGAATCGATCCATTAAATCGGCACACTGTTTTAGGGCTTGTTGGTGAACCAGTCCTAGTTTTGTTGCGTCTAAATTAATGGCATCTGGAAACAACAATAAGGTAGGTTCGTCAAATTTTCTTAATAAATCTAAACCATCAGTGAAATCGGAATCACTATTTATTGCCGCGGTATAATCTCCTATCGAAACGATATAACAAATACCACCTCCGTTAGCGTAAAAAAGACGTAAACTATTATACAACTTGTATTTACTTTCGGTTACGCTACAATTATCTGTTGGCATCAAGTTTCCATCTAGTTCTACTGTTAAAGAAGTAGGACTTGGTGCACCTCCAAAAATTTGTTCAAACTCCATAAAAGAGGAAATTCTGGTAGGAACTGTTGGTCCTTTTTCGGTGTAGCCTATAAAAGCTGGAACTGCTGTAGCAACTTGGGCTACTGAAGGAGGAAATGCATCAATCTCATTGATATATACTCCTGGTGTTTTAAGAGAACTTACATTCATGACATATTTATTATTTAAATTTAATTGCTTACTTATTCTTCGAATTCGTGGGTTTCTAATAATCCGATTGGGTTATTTATATCGTTTTCCCAAAGATTAATGGCGACTTTCTTAATGACTCTATCCTGAACTGTATTAGTGCTTTGAATCATGCACAATCTCATTTTGAACAACACAGAAGGCATATATTTTGAGCCTAAATACGACCACATTTGGTTTAACTGCTCCATACTTAAACTCACAAATTCCATAGTGAGCTTGTAATAGTCTTCTTTTTCGACTTCTGTTTTTGTTAAAAACGTATCGTATGTAATGAGTTCGGAATCGTCATTTTTATAGTAGAAGGACTTATGCTGCTGGAAGTAATCGATAATGGTTTTTAACTTTTCTATTCCGTCCAGGTATTTAGATAAGTCTTTATTATATGAGCTAAATAACAAAGACACTATAAGATGTTGTGTGGGATGCTTATAGCGCGAAATGGTTGTTTGATTATTTGTATCCTTGAGATATACCGATTGGTTTTTTTGGGTTTTATCTTCTTCAATATTTACAATGGATAGTACAATAGGTGATTTTGATACCAGAAAGTCATCACCATCATTAAGTGTTGCTATATTAGTAATATCGATTACTGTTTCACCCGGATCGATTAGTTTGCTTAACTGCTCAATAATTACTTTTAAGTCCATTTTTTATTCAAATTGGCGTTAGTTTAGAATTAAGGCATCCATGTAAATACTTTATATGAAATCATAGAAGTTTTACATTGAACACCAAAGTAACTAACTAAAAACCAATAAGTTTCAAGGAGATAGCCTTTAAAAAAAAGGTGTTTATCCCCTTTTTAAATAAGTGTTTTAGCACTAAACGGTCGGTCGTAGGCAGGCTGGCATTAGGAATACCAACACATGAAGGATTTTTATATAAATTACAATTTGAAATCTATTTGAAACAGATAAAAAACTTGTCTTTAAAAAGATTAATCTTTGGTATGACTATTAAAGAGTGATTTCAAATATTTATAGGTATTGCAACTATATACAACTAAGAAATGTAGAAAGGGAATCTTGGAACTTTACACCAGAAAGAGAAGGTTTATTTTTTTACTATACTTTGAATTAACTTGGTTAAATCGTTTATTATAGTATACAAATTTATAGACAATGAAAATTTTACGCTTTTACTATTTAAAATTGTAAATTGACATCTGCACAACTCTTTCTGGCATTTTTTACACTAGAAGATATAATATCCAATAGATATTTGTAACATTTCATTTTGAACTTGAGAAGATGTGCCTACTAAACTTGAGCCTAAATTATGTTTGCCTACACCTCCTGGTGTGAAACGTAATTGAACAAAATAAGATTTATACTCTGCGCCTACTCCTATAACTCCACTAAAATTAAAGTCTTTTGGTTCACTCTCTTTTGGAATATCGTTATTTATAACAAATCCTAATTGAGGTCCAGCTTCTACACTAAAAAACTTTGCGAATTTAAACTTTACCAAAACTGGAACATTTATATAATCAACATCAACATCCTTAAGCCCTTGAGCAGAATATAAAACCTCTGGTTGAATGGCGAATTTCTTTGCTATACCTAACTGAGCGACCGCACCAATATGATACCCCGTTCTTCCATCCAAACTACTGCCCAAAGTATTACTATCTCCAGATAAAGCAGCGAAATTCACACCTGCTTTAAAACCAAATTTGATGTTTTGAGCATTAGACGTTAAAGAGAAGCTAGTTATGGCAATAGCTAATAAAAAAAGGTTTTTCATAATAGTAGATTTAAAGGTTTAAAAAGTTTGTTTGGTTCAAAAACAATGCCACAACCTTAAACAGTACCTATATGTTTACGCACATAATTTATTCATCTCATTCATCGAATGGCTTAAATAATAAATAAGTGTTTTTAATAATAACTTTAGATATTCATGTTAAATCGGGGAGACTCGTCTACTAAGAAATTTGTAAGCTTTTTTATTATATCATATTGACCTCTATGCGTACGGTGCTTTTGAATTGAGTTTCATAAAATTATAAGGCTATTCTAAAAACCGATAAGAATACTTATCCTTCTCATGCAATCTTTTATCCGTTACAAATAAGTTTTAAACCGTATACTTTATAGTAACTGCATTCAGGACTAAGACCGAAAACCTGTAGAAAAGAGTAGGTCGTATTATTTAATCTTTAAATATCTATATTATGAAAAACTTAATTAAACTCGTTTTACCGGCTGTCGTTATTACAATGGCTATTACTGCTTCATTTGCTTTTAAATCTGCTGACACCGAAACTATTGTGGAGGAAGATAGAATATTTGCAGTCTGGTGGTATCATAACACGCCTCCTAATCAACCCAGATGTGTACCCATTATGAGAAGGTGTGACCCGGAAATACAAGGTCCTGTTTGTACTACTTTTGTACCTGGTGTAGGTTTTAGACAGTTATTTAATGTACCTAATCGAAACTTCCCCCCGGGCCCAAATAACCCGTGTAATGTTATTTTGTTTAGATGTCAAAATGCACCTAATTAGTCTTATTTTATAGAATGATTTATAATAAAAGTGAGTGTTTGAAACATTGAATATTCACTTTTTTTGAAAAAAATAGGTTTAAATCAGATGTTTTACGGCATCTATATACAAAATGGGACAAGAAAAAATAAGAATTCAATCTAGATCCGTTCTAGTTAAAATTAAGTCCGCATCAAGATTAGAAGTAATTTTCAACGTATTCCCATCGATCAAATATTCACCAGATAAATTGGAACTAATTATAGTCTCATTAAAAGGACAGTTTAGTTCTGTAATAAATAATTTACTTATAGAGATATTATTATCATTATCTTCAAAATAACCCTCTCCTTTATTACATGATCGAAATTCAACTACACCATCATTTCGAAAACTTATTGTTGCTGTGGCATTTTCAATGGTGTAAGCATTATATATAGTACTATTACCTTTTTTATTCATAACCTTAACAACTAGCCAATCTCCAATTAAACCATTTTGGCTAGGTGTGTCATCATCATTATTACAAGATGAAATGAAGAAAATAACGGTACAAAAAGCAAGTAGGTGTCTTAAATGTCTCATAATAATTTATGTTTTTTATAGATAAGATGCAAACTATTTCAAAAGGTTGCTTAGTATAAGCAATAAAAATAGATAATTGTATACATTATGAAACAATATCCTAAAGCAATTCTAAAGCCGCAAAAGCTATATTTAATAACTCATTCTAATGTTAGTAGAATTAGAAATGAGTTAAATACGCTCATCGAAACGCAAGAATTTAATTTGACTTTAAGTCGGTAAGAACTCATTGTTTAGTGATTCTGAATTAGCGGAATCCAAACATGGATTAAACAACTTGCATATTTCAAAAAAGCACTATTTCTAAGTGAGAAACTAATCTTTTCTTTTTGGTGTAGACTTGTATTTAGTTCTCCTTCATAAAGGCATCGATATATATTATGGGACAAACACCCAGTATACTTCTTTAGTTTTAAATAAGGTTAAGGAAATTCCCTGTTTACAAACACTTATAAAATGTTAAAAGAAAAGAGGAATCTATTTTTGATTTTGCATTTTTTTAAAGAAGGATTTTGCAAAATGTATCGTAACCGTTGTAAGCACAACACTTAAGAATATAGCTAATAAACCCATATTATCTTCACTTAAATGGTCGTTAATACTAAAATAAACGATTACCCACATTGATATTAAAACATAAATAGTAAACAGAGCAACAAATATGAATATTTTTAGAATTATACTAAATAAGTTTTCAATGAAGTCTAACATGATATAATATTAGTATCTTAATAACAACAAATGTTACTAAAGTAGTTTCAAAGCCGCAAAGCTTGAAAACTCTTTACCCTCACATATAATAAGATGATCTAATAGTTCTATATTTAAAACTTCCGCACCTTTCTTTATTTTTTGGGTGATGTGCTTATCTGGTAGACTTGGCGTTGTATCTCCTGAAGGATGGTTATGGCAAAGAATTATTCTTTTACATTTTTTAGCTACCGTAAAATTAAATACTTCTACAGGGTCTACATTGTTTTTGTTCAATACTCCGATGGTAAGAAGCTCAATATATTCTATGTCATTCTTAACACTTAGTCCAATCGTCCAGAAGTATTCCTTTTTCCTGTGTAATTTATTTTGTCTTAGAAGTATTTTGCGCATAATTCGCGCAATATCGAGCCCGCCTTCTATGCGTCCATTTCCATCTTTAGGAATACGTACGTTCATTTAATCTTAGTTTTATCAAAAAAAAGATTATTCCGAAGATTGTCTTTTTTTCATAAAAAGAAATTTTCTGTTTTCAAACGACTACAAACGTTTACAAACGATATTAAATAAGTAAATACCGAATAACATTTGGAAGCTGTTTCATATTTGCAGTGTTGAAGTTTCTGCTGGACTTGTTTCAGTATTATTCAACACTTAAAAATAATTTAAAAAGATCCTGAAACGAGTTTAGGATTATGTATTAACTGTTTAACACGAAAAATTAAAATTATGAACACGCTTAGAAACAAAGTACAGTTGATTGGTAACTTAGGAAACGACCCAGAAATTATTACCCTAGAATCTGGTAAAACTTTGGCAAAGTTTGCTATCGCAACTAACGAAAGTTATACCAATAATAACGGTGAAAAAATTACAGATACGCAATGGCACCACGTCGTTGACCATTTGCGAAATCGAATTGGGGGCCACAAAACCACTACCTAAAGGCTATCCCGTAAATCCTTCTTCAATTGGCGACTATTTAAAACAATATAGAATCGCACATGGCTACACCGCTTTTGAAATATCATTAGAGTTAGATGTTTACGATTCTACAATCTACAAATGGGAGCTCGGACTTACAGAACCTACTCCAAAAAACATTATAAAAATAATTGAATTTATGGGCTACGACCCACGAATTTATAATCCTTTAAAAATTGAAAATTATGAACTCACTTAGAAATAAAGTACAACTAATTGGAAGACTTGGACAAGACCCTGAAATCATCACTTTTGAAGACGGTGGTAAAATAGCAAAATTCAACTTAGCAACAGATGATAGTTATAAAGACAAAAATGGAAACAAGGTAGAGCGTACTTATTGGCATCCTGTAGTTGTTAAAAATGGTCTTGTTAATGTTGTTGAGAATTATGTAACCAAAGGCAAAGAAATTGCTATAGAGGGTAAGCTAACTAACCGAAGCTGGAGTGATAAGGATGGCAATAAACGTTACACGACTGAAGTTTTTGCCAGTGAATTATTAATGCTTAGTAAATAATTTAGTTTATTAAAGGCTTATGGTTTTTGTATAAAAACAAACTAAGAGGTCACTAAAAAGTTTTTAGATGACCTCTGTTAACTAAATTTCGTATCAGAATCTTAGTTTTTTTTCACATTCTCCCTGAAGGGTTTTGACACATAAATTGGGACATCGAGGTATTTCGAAAATAAGTACTGTACACCAAGTGATTGTTTGAAATATTTAACACACACTTTTGTTTTCTTATTAACAGTTAATAATTCTAATCTCGTCTCTTTGTGAAACTTATTCATAGAACCACTATAATAGAACTGCCGTTTATCCTTTAAAACTACACAAGTATAATTCTTCTCGACACAGCTTTGAATGTATAATATATGATTTACTCTAACCTTATATAAATTAGGTGTAATAACCTTTATATTATCTACTATTTTGATGTTCTGTTGTGTGCTTTTATTCCACGTTGTTAGCAACCATACATGCCTACCTTTTTTTTTCATTGCTATCAGTTTTAAAAAGGTTAAACAAATAGCGAAAAACACTTTTACATTTATCCCAGTCGTTGTGAGCTTTATCATGGGATAAAAAATTTAAAGCTTTATGAATAAGGTAATCCTGCACAGCTACGAACACATATTTCCATACATTAAAATCTGGAACCGTAACATACGCTACACCTATTAATACTACAAAACTCCATAATAAAAACGTTGGGAGCTTTTTAAAACTAGTAACAGTCAGTTTTAATAATCGGTTATTCTTAAAAATATCAGTCTTACTATCATAAACTGCAATCATGAAATCTGCTACATATGAAAAGTTAGAAATCTTAATATCAGATACTAATTCAAATACATAGTTCCATTCGTTTACTAAGATATACACTTTATACCCATGAAATAATTTAAAACCAATAAGTAAAAGTGCTAAAAAGATTAATACAATTTGTTCTGCGGTTAACTTTCGCTTTTGCAAAGATGATATGCCACGTATCCGTGCATATATTTTTGAAGTAAACTTTTTCATTTTTTTCGAAAAATTTGAATTAAACATTATTGTGTTTAGCTCAATTCTTTTAAAAAAAATGTTTCCGTAGCAAAATATGCAGTAGTATTGACATGTAACTAAGTTTGTTTTTTAAACCCTACAAGCACCTTGGCATATCTTTTGGTTATAGTATTGTGTAAATGGAAACAAAAAAGCAACTATGATTAAAATAATTGCTAATTTTGCTACCAAGAAAGCACCGCTGAATCGCAAATTTTGAGGTGCTATTACAATTTCATTTATAACTGATGTGGAAACACATCTAAAAATTGAATTGGGCGTCACAAATTTTTTGTGGCGCTTTTATTTTTTACGAAACTTAAAGCGCTACATGTTTCAACATAACCAACCGTGTTTATTGGCACTTTATATAATGTTAAAAGAGTTAATAATTTCTGGAATTACTTTTGAAATATTTTATTCAAAAATACACACAATTACTTTTCCTACAAAGTGATTATTGCTACCTAAGTCATATTTTCATAGTTTTTAAATCAATCCAAGAACATGTCGTAACTATTTATACTTCAAATGTTTAATTATTTTTTTTTTCATTTTTAAAATTCATTTAGTTTTGATTTGTATTAGGGTTTTGACTTGGTTTTAATTTGGTTTTTTTATTTGAGTCAACCAAGAAGATTTGTTTTATCTTACAAAAATAAGAAGGATAATACTTACTTTTGAAAATGGAAAAATTCATAATCGATATGAAAGACTCATTGAAAAAAGATGATAAATCTGAAAAAATTCGCAAAGCAATAAACTTAACTACTTTTGGAAATAATAGAGGGGAGATTCATAAAGGAACATTGAAAAAAAAGGGAATAAGTGCATTTTATAATACTTACCAAAAAATAAACGATGCTGTAAATGAAAAAATTAAAGCAGGAAGTTTTAAAGAAATAACCATTTCTAATGACCACAAAAAATTGCAAAGGTATTTTCAAGGGGAGAACACTTCTGGGCTATCGGTATTTTACTGGATGGAATTGCAATCAATTATTAAAAATATAGAAAAAGAATTAGGTGTTTCTTATGCTTCTCATCAAGATAACACATTATATGATTACTTAAATGATGAAGCTCTTAAATTTCAATACCATCCATTTCCTGATTTAGGTTTACCAAACTATTTTTATCATTTATTAAGTAATGGTATAAATATTAAACCGATAAAATCTAGACGATTAAAAGTGACAAGTGATTTATTCAAGAGAAATAAAATACACATTACTCTTAATTCTTTTGCTCATGCAGTAGCTCTTAATGAACTCACAAATAATAAAAAGAAACTTGTTTTTATTCCATTATTCAGATTTAACGGCTATGGATTAGTAATAAAAAAAGAATTAATTAAAAGTACTTATAGTAAAATTGAAGATTATGTTATAGGCGATGATTTTGAGGAGTTATTAAAGGATGATGAAATTAAATTTTGTGTAGAGAAAAATACAGACTTACATTGGATTTTATATAAATATTTAAAGTCTCATGAAATTAATATTACCAGTGAGAAATTAAAAGAAAAAATTTTTAAAGATGTAGGTTCCTTTAAAAAGGAGAAGTCTATTTTTTTATTAAGCACTAACTGGATGAATTACCAAAGTCTAGCTAAAAACGATAAATACCATGTAATAAAAGGTGACCAGTTTATTAATCATAATAATATTAATGGTCTGATATTTACCGAACAGTATTATATAGGTAATAAAAATAAAGTAAAACTACTTATTAAAAATTGGTTTGCAGCTATAAAAATATTACTCAAGGACATTGCAAATCCTCCTGATAATCATTTAGATTTTTATTGTAATAATTTAGAAAAAGAATTTAATACAGTTCTCACGAAAGAAATTTTGGCAGAAAACTTTGGGAAATATAATAAGTTCTATGAGAATTTAGAGCAGTCAAAGGCAGCATTTGGTAATATTACTGATCTAACTAAAATTAACGATTATAGAGAACTATGCGAGTTTATATATCAAAAATTTGATGCAAATAAAAAATTTGATGATAGCGATTTAACTGAACTGATTAATCGGTCTAATATAATAATAGACAATATATAAAATGAATAAAAGTATATTACTTGTTAGTTTAAATTCTAAACGCTTGGATAAGTTTATTCAAAATGGTTTAAATAAGCTAATTCCATTAAAAAATGTAGAAACAGACATCTATATATTTGATGTATTTGAGGTGTTAAATGGTATCCTATTTAATTCTTCAAATATTCTAGACGAAAAAATTAAACTAGGTAAAATAATGGAATCTGTTTATGGTAAATTATTTGATGCTGTTCCAAACAAAGGTGAAATAATAAAGTATTCAGAACATAAAAAAGAGATTAGAAAGTATATGAGCATTATTTATAATGAATACTTAACTAACCCAAGTTTTGAAAGGCATTTATGTTCTCAAATTTTTCAAAACTTACAACCTAAATTAAGAAGATATAATATTACAGATAGTAAAGATAGTTTAATTGAATTAATGACTCCTTTTCTACTTACAGAATTTGCTTTTTATTTATATGTTTTTGACATAGGAAAATATGATTTTATTTATGGTTTAGAAGATGAAATGGAGTTTATTAAATCAATAAAAAACAGTAAATACGAAAATTTCAACCCATATATTAAGTACAACCCAGAATACCGTAAAATTGAGTTTTAATGTTAGAAATTAATAATATATCATATAAATACAAGAATTCTGATTTTTCAATACGGATGGATGGAGTGGACTTTGCCCCACACAAAATAACTTGTGTATTAGGAGAAAACGGTAGTGGCAAGACTACTTTTCTTAACTTAATAGGAGGTCATTTACCATTACAGAATGGCACTATTACCGTTTTCGATAACGATATTACACATATAAACGCAAGTGAGCGCCCTATTGCTACTGTATTTCAGGAATTGGGATTATTTCCACACTTATCAGTACATGAAAATTTAGCCTTAGCGATAGAACCTAATCGTTTGTTCGGCAAGTCTGATAATGTAGATATAGATGTTACAGATATTATTAAAACTTTTCAGTTAGATGCCTTGAAAGATATAAGACCTAATTCTTTGTCTGGAGGTCAGCAACAGCGAATAGCTATTGCTAGAGCCATTTCAACTAAGCCTAAGGTTTTAATCTTAGACGAACCTACATCTGCATTAGATTATCAAAATATTGAAAAATTAACACATTTGCTAGAAGAACTAAAAAACAGTAAGCAAGTTCCCATTATGATTGTGGTATCTCACGATTGGCATTTTGTAATGGACATAGCTGACAATATTATTTATATGGAAAATGGTAAACAAGTATTTCAAGGAACAAAAGAAGAGTTTAAAGAAACTCCACTATACATCAAAAAACAATAATATGAAAACTAAAAATAAGATAACGGTATATAACTCAAATGAGTCACGTAGAGAATTTCTAAAATTATTAGGTGTCAGTGGTATAGGTATATTAGGATTGGGGGTCTTGAGTAGTTTGCATTCCTGTGCTGATGAAAAAGACAAAAAGAAAATATTGCGTTTTATTGCTTCTGGAACAATGACAATGGATAATTGGGAACAACTTGAAAAAGACTTAAAAATGACAGTGGCTTTTGCTGATAGTGGTAACGATGTTGGACCAATTATTGGCTCTATGTTACACGGTACAGCTTCAACAGATTATGACGTTGCTGGAAATCAAGGAGGAACAGAACAAGAACTTGCTGAAGCAGGAAAGATTTTAGCATGGGATTTATCTAAAATTCCAAATTGGCAACAAACATGGCAATGGATAAAAGATATTGAATCTACAAAAGTAAATGGAAAACAATATGGATTGCCTATTGTAGCTAACGCAGATTCTATTATTTATAACTATAAAAAAATCGGTAAGGTTGTAAACTCATATGATGTTATTTTTGATCCAAAATTTAAGGGGCGTGTTGCAATGGAGGACGCTTGGATAAATAGTGTCATTTTCACTGCTATTTACTTAAAAGGAAACAATATATACAAAATACAAGACCCTGGAAACTTAACTATTGATGAATTGGAATATGTTATGGAGTTTTTAATAAAACATAAGAAAGATGGACAATTTAAAACGTTTTGGTCTGGCTGGGAAACAGGAGTTCGACTCATTAAATCTGAAGAGGTATGGGCTATGACAGGCTGGGAGCCTATCGTGTATGAAGGACAAAAGTCTGGGTTAGATATTCGTTATGCAGAACCTAAAGAGGGGTATGAGGGATGGACGAACAATTTATTATTACATGCAGGAACTAATAATAGAAATGTTATTGATGAAGTTCACCAATTTGCAAATTGGTTAATGCAAGGTTATTACGGAAATTGGATGACAAAAAACCGAGGATATGTCGTTCCAAATAATAATACTTTATCATTTGCACAAAAATCAGCTGATTTTGATTTTGAAGAACAAAAAAAGAAAATTGAACATGTAAAAAATAAGTTTTCAAAAGGTGAAGTTTATTGGCAAAATGTGAGACCTACAAATTATAAATCATATGAGCAATGGTGGAGTAAGTTAAGAAATGCCTAATATCATTTTTCAATGCATTTTAATAGGATAATATCAAATTATATTTTATACACATTACTTGTTTTTTGTGTAATCCCTTTTGTTTTACTTTTATATTTTTCCTTTATAGATATTGTTAGAGATAAAATAACTTTTTCTTTAAATAGTTTTACAGAATTGTTTTCACCCATACGTTTGACTGAATTACGAACCATAACTTTTAGAGCAATATTGGTTAGTTTATTTTCTACTATTTTTTCGTTTATTATTTCGTATTTTTTATTTAGAGGGGCTTCAAAAAGATTTCAAACAATATTCTTAGTTTTAATTACAATTCCGTTATTAATCAATGAATCGGTACGAGTATTTTCTTGGCAGTTGATGTTATCGGAAAATGGATTATTTAATTCAATATTAAGTTCTATACTTGAAACTGAAATCTCAATTTTTAATGGCTCAAATTTTAGTAATGTTATTTTCGTAATGTTAATTAGTATTATTCCGTTTGGAATTTTTATTAATACAGCCTCATTAAATATAACGCCAAAAGTTTACTGGAAAGTTTCAAAAGATATCGGATTAAAACCTTTGCCTACATTTCTAAAAGTAGCTTTACCAATTTCTAAAATAAGTATTACTATCACTTTTATTATTTCATTTTTTTTGGCGTTTTCGTTGTCAAGTGAAGTTAATTTTTTAGGCGGAGATTCAAAAATAAGTATTCGAAATTTGGTTTTAAGTTTTATGAGTAGTGGGCATTTCTCGGCAATATTTTTATTAGGAAGTATTTTAACTTTTTTGATATTGTTTTTCAGTATTGTTGTTAAATTATATTTGAAAAACAAAAAAAAGAAGAGCTAATGAAAGTTCTTATAAAAATTATATTAATTGTAGTTTTAACTTTAATTATTATACCTATATTCTCTATCTTTTATTATTCATTTTCTAATACAGGAGTAGATAAATTACATTGGTATTATGAAATCATATATAATAATGATTTTTTAAAAGCACTATGGCTTTCTACTAAAACATCAGTTGTGGTTGCTTTAATAACTAGCATTATTGGTTTTATAATTTCACTTGCTTGGTTTAATAAAAAACAGCGTTATGTTGTCATGTTATTAATTATTATTTTAGGTTTAATTCCACCAGATATCATTGCATTAGGACTTAGTCAATTTTCGCAATTATTACACTTAATAGATACAAATTTATTTTTTACTGTTATAGGTTTAACACTGTATACCCTACCCTTTGTAATACTTTTATTATGGTCTAGATATTATTTTATTCATAATTCGATTATAAAATCAGCTAGAGATATCGGTATGAAAAACATTTTTATTAATATAAAAATTATTTTACCAATGTCGATTTCTGCATTGTTAACTTCTTTTATTTTTAGTTTTATTCTATCTTTAAATGAATACCCAAGAACTTACTATCTAAGTGGACATCATAATTTATTATCAGAATATCTTTACGGAAAATTAAGTTCAGGTGCAGATGAATCCATTTATGCAGGAAGTGGTATTACTATAATTCTTTCTCTTATTTTTTTATTACTTTCTTTATTTTTATTTAAAATAAGGAATATTAATAAGCAATTATAACATCTGTCCCTTGTTCTATAGTTTGGAGTTTTTATTACTTAAAAACGACTATTTTTTGTTTTCTGTCTTATTAATAAATTCAAAAAACTCTAAAAAATTCACGTTTAAACCATTAGTGATTTTAAGTAAGGTTTTTAATGTTGCAGATGTATGCCCCCTCTCTAACCTTTGTACTTGCCTCTCATCAATATCTGAAATTGTAGCTAAGTCTAACTGAGTCATATTTCGCTCTTTGCGTAACTCTCGAATACGCTTTCCAATATCATCAATAAAGACTTCTACTTCTGATTGTTTCATAACATTACCTCATGAGGTTAAAACAGAAATGTAGATGTATTTACAAAAACATTACACGACAAAATTGCCGTGTAGGAAAAATTATCTATATATTTGAAGCCTAATAGACTCAATACTAACACCCCAGTCGAGTCATGGGGTTAAACTCAATTTAAAAATAAAACGTATGAAAACACAAATTTCAATTTACAGGTTTACTTGGTTACTACTATTTACAATCAGTTTAGTCAATTGTTCATCAACTGAAAATGAATCTGTAAATGAAAACCCAAAAACCGACAATAATCAACCAGATACTGAATCATCAATATCTAAGATAGAAATAAGTACTTTAGATAATACTTCATTGTCTTTTGGTAGGGTATTCCCCAATTATAAAGGAAAAAGAATAAGTATGAAGATAGAGAATACAGGTAATAAAGAGCTTTTAATATCGTCTATTAATCTACCCGATGGATTCACTTTATCAGAAACATTTACTCAAATATCTTTATCACCTAATAGTGAGATAGTTTTATGGGTTGTTTTTACCCCAACTATGGAGCAAGAATATAAGGGTGATATTATTGTTAATTCAAATGCTAATGAGGGAGATGGAACAATTGAAGTTATTGGAATTGGTTCTACTAAAACCTATGATTATGATAACAATGAATACAATATAATAAAAATTGGAAATCATTTATGGCTCAAAGAAAATTTTAGAGGAACACATTATCTCAATGGAGATCCAATACCTCATTCCTCTTTTAATGATACAGCACTAGATGAAATATATGGGAAATTCTATCAATATTCAGAATTTATTTACTGGAACTCTACATTAGACAGACCTTCTCTTGGTAACGGAAATCAGCTTATTCCAGGATTTACATTACCAACAAATTATCATTGGAATAATCTTGTTGATGCTTTAGGAGGTTCCAATGTTGCGGGAGGTAAAATGAAACAAACAGGTATAAGTTTATGGAAAACTCCAAACAAAGGAGCAACAAACGAAAGTGGGTTTACCGCACTTCCAGCTGGCTCAACGCATAACAATATAGTATATAATTTAAAAACTGCTGCAAAATTTTGGTCATACAAAGATGATTCTGACTTTCCCGGAGATTATGCATATAGCTTCATCTTATTCAGTGGCTCTGAATTATCTACCTTGGGAAAAGACCATAACTCCTCTTTCTATTCAATACGTCTCGTTCAATAATTTATAATATGACTACTCTAACGATAATCAAATAAAAGCCATCGTAATTGATGGCTTTTATATTATTTCAATCAGTCAAATAATAATGAGTTATCGCAAGAGAAATACTATCAAATATTCCCATAGTGTATGGTTCGGCTTCAAAGAGCTTCCTTTTTGGTCGTAATCTGTTTTTTAATGCAGGAATATTTTGTGCAATAGTTGATGCTATTTGATATTTAGATTTCGCATTAAAATTTAAAAATACTTCTCTGATTTGAGCTCGGGTATATTGAGCTACAGGAATATTATTTGTCTTTGCATGATATACAATGCTAGTAATGAGTTTTTGTACTCTCACTGACTTTCTCGTTCTCTTGGTTTCAATGTCTTCCAATAAAACTATTTCGGGTTCATAAAAAGCTATTAATTCTTTCATTCGTTTTAAAAGATACTTATTTGACATGGGGCGAGATACCACAATACGGTAGTCTTTGGGAGTAAGAGCATTTTCCATAATAGCAAAACCAAAACCAAGTTGATTAGGATAGAATGCTAATACCGTTTTAGTTCCCTTTCTATCCATGGTGTTTATTGTGCAATCCATTGACAAACGAAGTTAAATATGCTATCCTGTGCTTACCTCTTTGAGGTTGTTCCATTTTTAATTGTTCAATACGTTTTTTACTGCGAGTTACGATACGTTCCCTCATCGTTTTCATATGATTAGGAAAGAGTGTTTCAAGACTTTTCCCAAAGAGGATATGGAATCCTAAAATAGTTTCGAGTGTAGGACGACGGTGACCTTTTTCATGTTTGTTATACATACCTGTATCTTGATGAAAAATGTAGGCAACATCTTGTTGCAAAAGCCCTGTCTCTTTTCTACATGATAAAAAAGTTGTTTTTGTTTTCATAAATATAATTAGCGAAGTGAGTTAAGTTCACTTCGCTTTTTGTATTCTAATAGAAAAGCAGTTTTGAAAGTATAATGCAAAAATTGTCTATTTAGACAATTTTTTTCGTGGTGGTGCAACATTCTATGAATGAGATATAGGTAACTGGTATTTGAGTGTAATTGGTAGTTAAATTGGATATGTTAAAATCATAAAATTACTATTAATAGTTTTCTAAGGAAGTACAATAATAGAGAGTTAATGTGACGTGTAGTGCCTCTAATTGAATTATAGTTGATGGAAGAATAAGAGTATGTGAACTTTATAATAAATGAATTGTTAAGCATTAATAACTTTGTATATTTTCGTTATTGATTTGAATAGATGTGAATGTGAACATTCACATAACGAGAGATATACCATGTAATTTATTGAATACTGATTATGGATATTTCTTTAATTTTAATATTTCAGCTAATCGTTCAGTATCTGTTAATCTTTTATATACTTTCTTTTGTTGAGTTAGTTTAGTAGGAGTTAGTTTTGTTGTAGGTAATTTTTTCCTAAGGTCACTATACTTTTTTACATAGGGTTCAGTATTTTTTTGGCTATCTACGAGTAAACATTGGTAATATATACGCATCTTACCTTTTCTTGAATCTGTAGTTCGTAATTCATTTCCATAGAAGTCAGTAGCTTTAATGATATCGAGTTCTACTAATATCTTAATACTTTCTGATATGGTTTTGATTGAAAGACCTGTTTTCTTGTTAAATTGTTTATAGCTAATCCAATCACGTACTTTTCTTTTTTTAGTTTTTGAATCATACCAGCCAAGCGTTTGACGAATGATTATGAGCAAAACAATGATACAACTAGACTTGAGGTTAGGAATGAGTACGAATAAGCTATTTGGTATCATAGTGGTTTCTTTATAGTTCATAGAAACTATTATGGTGTTTGCTTAATTGATTAAATAGGTAATAAAAATTGGCACTACATAAATGTCAATTTTTGACTTCTATTTGCTTTATATATTCTGCGTAGTCTTGGTATATGTCATTAGTAATACCAACACGATTAACACAAGAACAAATCGTTGAATTTAAAGAATTGTATAAAGAGCATTATAATATTGAACTTACCAACGAAGAAGCCAACGAAAAAGGTGTTCGGTTCTTGCAATTTATAACAGTCATTATTGAAAATAATGAGGCTTTTTTTGATGAGTGATTAATGATATAGTAAACCTACTACATCATAATCTTTATAATAAGATTTAAAAATAAAAAGAGGCAAAGGATGATTTATGATGTAGTAATTTTAAGTCTTATTTCCTTTGTCTCTTTTTGTGCCTAACTATGAATAACACTATCAAATATTTCCTCTATGCACGAAAATCGAGTGAAGGAGAAGATAGACAAATAACCAGTATTGAAGACCAAGTATCAGAGGTTTCAAAACTGGCTAAAGAATTAAATATTGAAATTGTCGATATCATTTCTGAATCAAAATCTGCAAAACAACCAGGTCGAGAAAAGTTTAATGAAATGTTAACTCGTATAGAACAAGGCGAAGCACAAGGGATATTATGTTGGAAATTGAATCGTCTTGCACGTAACCCTATTGATGGAGGTCGTATTTCATGGATGTTACAGCAAAACGTTATTCAACATATTCAAACCTATGGGAGGGATTATAAACCGTCTGACAATGTTATTATGATGTCAGTAGAGTTTGGTATGAGCAACCAATACGTTAAAGACTTATCAGTTGATGTTAAACGTGGACTACGTAAAAAAGCTGAACGTGGGTGGTATCCGACTACGCAACTCCCTCTGGGATATTTACATAATGTAAATAAAGCACGACAAGATACAAGTGACGAGATTATTATAGACCCAAAAAGTTTTTTCATTATCAAAAAATTATGGGAATTACTCTCAACGGGGCTTTATTCGATTGCTGATATTAAACGAGAAGCCTATGCTTTAGGTTTAAAAAGTCGTAAAGGTAATCCTTACTCAATGAGTAGTTTTTATTTAATGGCAAAAAATGAGTTCTATTGTGGTTATTATTACTGGAATGATGATAACGGAAATAACGTTAGGTATTTAGGAAAACATAAACCTATGATATCCGAAGAAGAGTTTAAGAAGGTTCAAGAAATATTGGACAATAATAGATATCCGAAAAGGACAGGACAATACAACTTCCCCTATCGAGGACTTATTACCTGTGGCGAATGTAATGGCTTTGTAACAGCCGAAAACAAGTTACAGGCTATCTGTACTCATTGTAAGTATAAATTCTCCATTAAAACGAAAACTAGCTGTCCTAAATGTAAAACAAATCTTGATGAAATGAAGAAACCATCAATTATTGATAAGACGTATTATCATTGCACCAAGAAAATTAAAAAAGATTGTTCACAAGGTTCTATTACTGATATTGCAATTGAAGAGTTTATACAAAAAAATCTAGAGCAAATTTCTATTTCTAAACAATTTTATGATTTTGCAATAAAATCATTAAAGTTTCTTAATAAGACCAGTAATCAAAAAAACGATAAAATTAGAACTCAACTTAAAAAGAGGAAAACTGAATTATTGAATCGTTTACAACGATTAATAGAAATGCGTTTGGATGATGAGTTAACAGCTAATCAATTAACAGAGATGAAACAAGCTAATGAAAACTCAATTAAAGAAATAGATAGTAAGATATTATCTTTGAATCATAATGAGTTAAACTGGTTTAAAGTGACAAAAGAGCAACTCAATTTTGCATGTTTCAGTATGAAAAAATTTAAAAAAGGGGATAAAAAAACAAAAAGGGAGATTGCATCAAAAATAGGGTCGAACCTAACTTTAAAAGATAAGTCGCTTTATTTTACAAGGTTAAAACCACTTTGGGCTATTCGTAATTGTGCCAATGCTTACACCCATGAAATTGATAAGTTAGAACCGAAAAAAAGCATTAAAAAACAAGGCTTAAATGAATATTTTGACACCTTATTTCTTACACTGCGGAATAGACAGGAATCGAACCTGTTTTGTCAGACCTTCAATCTGCTGCATTGATCAACTTTGCTACTATTCCTGCTTTTGTTGAGGTATTAGGATTTGAACCTAAATCACCCGAATTAAAAGCTCGGTGCTTTAACAATTAAGCTACACCTCAATTAAATCGGTAAACTTGGTTTACCGATTTGTTATTCTCCTTTCTTTACAATAAATTATTCAATCGGTTTTGAAACCAGCTGTTATTTGCTTTTTTCTCTACTTCATTTTTCACAACCGTTTCTTGCGCTCGATTTTTTTTATTTTGAATTTTACGCTTTTCATCTACACGTTTAATTTCTTCATCAACGTAATAGGTGAAATCGTTGTTAAGCGCAAACATTTTTGCCTCTTGTAAAGCTTCTTTAGCGTTTTCAAACTCACCTAAGGATTCGTATAAATAACCTTGGGTTAGTTTAATTCCAGCTTTATCAACACCTTTTACGGTTATGGCAAAGTCGATTAGCTTTTGAGCTTCTTCGGAATCATGATTGTTAACCAGTAATCTGATGTAATCTGGGTATATATCCGGGTTTTCAATATTAATAGCCAAAGCATTTTCGTAATATGTTTTTGCTGCTTCATAATCCCCAAGTTTTTCACTTTGAACTTTAGCCATTAAGCATAGTGCTTTTAAGTTATTTGGCTCGTATGATAAGACATAATTTAAGGCTTCAACAGCTTTCGCCAATTCATAAGGATAAGCTTCTAATGCTTTAAATAAGTATATGTTATATGTGTTGTTTTTCATTTTAGTTTTCAATTAGGAGTTACTTGTTTTAATTATACAGCATGTATTATCTGCTCTTAAAACTGAGTCGAATGGATATATTCTTAAAATTTTGGAATAAAAAAAATCCGAAACAGTTTGTTTGCTTCGGATTCTTTTCTGGAAAGTTATCTACAGAAAATAATACCGAAGCCTAAAATGTGACTTAAAGTCACAGCCTAAATTTTGTAATGCTACTATATGTTTTAGCATGGCTTCTTGTTTTTAATTATGATTATTATTTGTTGCAGTAGTTATTTAAAACTGCGATGCAAAGATGAAAACTATTTTTGAAAAAACAAATATATTTTCATTTTAATTTATTGATAGTCAAATGATTATGATTATTTTTGGGTATTGAAATCCCTGCCCGCTTTTTAGCAGATATTTAAGTAAAGGGGCAAAAGTCTGTTGCTCAATTGCTTACTTTTCAATGCTCAATATTTTAGTGTCTAAAAGTTATGTCCAATATTTTTTATTTTTTTTCATAAAAAAAGCGCCCAATTTTTTGGACGCTTATAGTAATTATAGTTTTTATTAATTTATATCATGCTAAAAATGATTTAAAACTACCATATAACGTCCTTGATCGGAGAAATAATTCGCTATTCCCTCGATAATCCCACTGACAAATCAGTGATTTTGGTGCTATATGTACTGTAGTTTTTCTCATTTGCGGTACAAATATGGCATATTTAATACGTAAGTTCCAAATTTTGGTTTTATTATTTATCGATTTAGGAAAGAAAACGAAGTGATGAATAAAAAAAGGGAGTGTCTCAAAAGTGTCATTCAGAGCATAGCGAAGAATCTTAAAAGATGCAAGTTAAAAGAGATTCTTCATTTCATTCAGAATGACATTTTTGAGACACTCCCTCTTTATAATACAATAATATTATTATAGAGTAACTAGGTCACCACTCATATCTTTTGATGGCAAATTAGATTTACCCATTAAGTATAAGTCTACTTGACGCGCTGCTTCTCTACCTTCTGAAATTGCCCAAACAATTAAGGATTGTCCACGGCGCATATCACCGGCAGTGAAAATGTTTGGAACATTCGTTTGATATTTCCCGTATTCAGCTTTATAATTAGAGCGTGCATCTCTTTCTATGCCTAGCTTATCGGCTAAAGTACTTTCTGGTCCAGTAAACCCTAGCGCCAATAGTGCAAGATCACATGGCCAGGTTTTTTCGGTACCTTCAATTTCTATAAGCTGAGGGCGCTCTCCAGGAACCATTTTCCACTCTACATTTACTGTTTTTAAAGCGGTAAGTTTGCCGTTTTTGTCTTTTATAAACTCTTTAGTATTGATTAGCCAATTACGCTCAACACCTTCTTGGTGAGAAGAGGACGTTTTTAATTGTAATGGCCAATAAGGCCAAGGTGTAGTTGGCGAACGGTGTCCTGGAGGTTTTGGCATGATTTCAAAATTCACCACCGATTTTGCTCCGTGACGGTTTGATGTTCCTATACAGTCAGACCCTGTATCTCCACCACCAATAACAATAACATCTTTATCGGTTGCTAATACTTGATCTTTTATTTCTTGTCCAAATACAACTTTGGTTTGCTGTGTTAAAAAGTCCATAGCCTGTACAACACCGTCTGCATCAATACCAGGAGTAGGTAAGCTACGTCTTTCTGTAGCACCCCCACATAGAACAACAGCATCGAATGCCTTTAATTCCTTTACATCGTAGTTTACACCAACGTTAATATTAACTTTAAAGGAAATACCTTCTGCTTCCAAGATAGCGACACGACGATCGATGATCTCTTTTTCCATTTTGAAGTTCGGAATACCGTAGCGTAATAATCCTCCAATAGCATCATCTCTTTCGAAAACTGTTACCGTGTGTCCTGCTCTGTTTAATTGTTGTGCGGCAGCTAAACCAGCTGGTCCGGAACCTACAACAGCAATGGTCTTGCCAGTTCTGGTTTTAGGTGGTTGTGGTTTAATCCAGCCTTCTTTAAAAGCACGTTCTACAATATTTTTTTCGATATTTTCGATGGATACAGGGTCTTCTATAATACCCAATACACATGATTTTTCGCAAGGTGCCGGACATAAACGACCTGTAAACTCAGGGAAATTATTAGTTGAGTGTAATAACCATGAGGCTTTTTGCCATTCTCCCTGATGAACCATATGATTAAAATCCGGGATTAAATTTCCTAGAGGGCAACCACTGTGGCAAAATGGAATACCACAATCCATACATCTTGATCCCTGTTTAGTGATTTCAGCTTCACTTAAAGGAACCGTAAATTCTTTATAATGCTTTACACGATCATCTACAGGCGTGTATTTTTCATCTTGTCTTTCAAATTCTTTAAATCCTGTTACTTTTCCCATGACATTATGCAGTTGTTAGTTCTTCTACCATTGGTTCTTCATTAGCAATTCTTTCCAATGCTATTTTATATTCTTTAGGCATTACCTTAACAAATTTTGCTAAGTAATTATCCCAGTCGGCTAGAATTTCTTTTCCTCTTTTACTGTTAGTATAGGCTACATGTTTTTCGATTAAATCTTTTAACTCTGCAGCATCTGTATCGGTAATAGGATCGAAATCTATAGTTTCTTCGTTACACAACCCATCAGTGAATTGTCCGGTTTCGTTTAATACAAAAGCGTAACCACCACTCATACCAGCAGCAAAATTCCTACCTGTTTTTCCAAGTACTACAATACGACCCCCAGTCATATATTCACAACAGTGATCCCCCACACCCTCAACTACGGCTGTAGCTCCTGAGTTACGGACTGCAAAACGCTCGCCGGCTATACCATTTATGTAGGCTTGACCGTGTACGGCGCCAAATAAACAAACGTTACCAACAATGATGTTTTCTTGAGCAAGGAAATCGGCAGCCTCAGGTTTCTTAACGATTAGCTTCGCGCCAGATAACCCTTTACCCAAGTAATCGTTTGTATTTCCTTCTAAATGGAACGTTAGTCCATGCGCACCAAAAGCTCCAAAACTTTGTCCGGCAGATCCCGTAAAATTAATGTTCAACGTATCTTCTGGTAAACCTAGATGTCCATAAATTTTAGAGATTTCGTTACTTATAATGGCTCCAACCGTACGGTTTACATTTTTAATTGGATATTCCAGAATCATCTTTTCCTTTCGGTAAAGTGCTCTATGTGAGTCTTTGAGTATTTGGAAATCCAGTACATTATCTAAATCATGGTCTTGCTGTTCAGTATTCTTTACAGTCATACTATTGTATACAGCTGGTCTGTGTAGAATACTTGATAAATCTAACCCTTTAGCTTTATAATGTTTAATGGCTTTATTGGCATTTATTTTATGGGTCTGACCAACCATCTCGGCCATAGTTCTAAACCCTAACTGAGCCATAATGTTTCTTAATTCTTCTGCAACATAGAAGAAGAAATTAATAACGTGCTCTGGCGTACCTTTAAAGTTTTTACGTAGTTCTTTATCTTGGGTAGCTACACCTACAGGGCATGTGTTTAAATGACACTTACGCATCATAATACACCCCGAAGCTACTAGTGGTGCTGTTGCAAAGCCAAATTCTTCAGCTCCAAGAAGTGCTGCTATGGCAACATCTCTACCGGTTTTTAACTGACCGTCGCATTCCACAACGATTCTGCTTCTAAGGTCATTTAATACCAATGTTTGTTGTGCTTCAGATAAACCAAGCTCCCATGGTAAACCTGCGTGTTTTAATGAGGTTAGCGGTGAAGCTCCGGTGCCACCATCGTAACCGGAAATAAGAACAACATCTGCCTTTGCTTTTGCAACTCCGGCAGCAATGGTACCAACACCAACTTCAGATACTAGTTTTACGTTAATTCTCGCCTCTCTATTGGCATTCTTTAAATCGAAAATTAATTGTGCCAAATCTTCAATAGAATAGATATCGTGATGTGGTGGTGGTGAAATTAAACCAACGAAAGGGGTTGAATTTCTGGCATCTGCAATCCATGGTAATACTTTTTCACCAGGTAATTGCCCGCCTTCACCAGGCTTAGCACCTTGAGCCATCTTGATTTGGATTTCCTTAGCATTTGTAAGGTAATGCGATGTTACTCCAAAACGACCAGATGCTACTTGTTTAATAGCAGAGTTTCTACTATCTCCGTTTATATCTTTTTGAAAACGTTTTCTGTCCTCTCCACCTTCTCCAGAATTGGACTTTCCTCCAATACGATTCATAGCAATGGCTAGGTTTTCATGAGCTTCTCTCGAAATAGATCCGTAAGACATAGCCCCGGTTTTAAAACGCTTAACTATTTCCGTCCAAGGTTCTACCTCGTCAATTGGAATTGGGTTTAAGTTGTCGAACTCAAATAAACCACGAATAGTCATTAAGTTTTCAGACTGTTCGTTGATTGTTTTTGAGTATACATCGTAACTTTTTTGATCGCTTAACCTAACGGCTTGTTGCAGTTTAGCTACGGTTGTTGGGTTAAACAAGTGTCTTTCTCCATTACGTCTCCATCTGTAATCACCGCCAATGTTTAAACCTAAACGTTTGTCTATCTTATTGTCTGGATAGGCTTGTTTGTAACGTTCATTAATTTCTCTTTCAATTTCATAAAGTCCAATACCTTCAATTCTTGAAGCGGTATAAGGGAAATATTTATCTACAAATTGAGAATTAAAACCAACGATTTCAAATATTTGGGAACCTCTGTACGAATGTAAGGTAGAGATTCCAATTTTGTTCATGATTTTTAGTAATCCTTTACCAATAGCTTTATTGAAGTTTTCTACGGCTTTGTCTTCATCCATATTGGTAATAAAGCCATCCTTCACTTGCATTCTTATAATTTCATTCACCATGTAAGGATTGATAGCCGAAGCGCCATATCCGAATAGGGTTGCAAAGTGATGTGGTTCGCGAGGTTCTGCAGATTCTATAATAATATCGAAATAAGAACGCTTACGCAAACGGTTCATTTGGTGGTTTACATAAGAACACGCTAATAAGGCAGGGATAGGAGCAAACTCTTGATTAACACCTCTATCTGAAAGAATGATAATGTTCGTTTTTCTGTCCAGTGCTTTTTCAACCTGTTTGATGATGTCTTCTAAAGCATTCTCCAATCCATTCAATCCTTGTGCTTTAGGATATAAAATTTCAATGGTTTCTGCTTTAAAGCTTTCAATTTGAATGGTTCTTATTTTTTCAAGGTCGGCGTTAGAAATAACAGGGTTTTGAATTCGTAGTTTTCTACACTGTCTTTCTGTAATGCTGAATATATTTCTGTCTTTACCTAGGTTTAGACTAATATCGGTTACAATTTCTTCACGAATACCATCTAATGGTGGGTTGGTTACTTGTGCGAATAATTGTTTAAAGTAGTTTGAAATAAGTTGAGGTCTGTCCGATAGTACCGCTAATGGTGTATCGATACCCATAGAACCAAGTGCTTCTTTAGCATTAAGAGCCATTGGTGTAATAACCTCTTGAATATCTTCGAATGTATAATTAAACAGACGCTGTCGTGTTTTTATATCGATGGTTTCAATCGGACAGGTTGTGTTTGTATAAGGTACATCCTTTAAATGTAATCTTGTTTTATCTAACCATGTTTTATATGGTCTTTCTGAAACAATTTTGCTTTTAATTTCTTCGTCTTCAATAATACGCCCTTTGTTCATGTCTACCAGGAACATTTTTCCAGGCTCTAATCTACCATGTTTTTCTATGTCTTCTGGAGCGATTTCTACCACACCAATTTCCGACGACATAATTAACTTACCGCTTTTGGTAACCGTGTATCTAGAAGGTCTTAATCCATTTCTATCTAATAAAGCACCTATGTAATCACCATCTGTAAAAGGAACAGAAGCCGGACCATCCCATGCTTCCATGATACAGTGATTGTATTCGTAAAATGCTTTTTTGTCATCAGACATGGTTTTGTGTTTTTCCCATGCTTCAGGAATCATCATCATCATAATTTCCGGTAACGATCTTCCGGTATGTGTTAATAATTCTACTACCATATCCATTGAAGCAGAATCCGATTTGCCTGGTAATATAATAGGGAATAATTTGTCTATTTGAGGTCCGAAAACATCACTTTTCATGATTTCTTCGCGCACACGCATTCTACTTACGTTACCACGTAGCGTATTAATCTCACCGTTTTGACACATAAAACGGAAAGGTTGTGCTAACTCCCAGGTAGGCATAGTGTTAGTTGAAAAACGTTGGTGTACCAATGCTAGGCGGGTTACCAAATCTTCTTGTTGTAAATCGGTATAATAAGGACCAATATCTTCGGGCATTATAATACCCTTGTAAATTAAGGTTGTTGTTGATAAACTAGGCACATAAAAATAGCCGCTTTCAGAAATTTTCGACTTTCTAATAACGTGCTCAGTAATTTTACGTGCGGCGTATAATTTAGCTTTAAAATCGGCTTCGTTAATTGCGTCTGTTTTACCAACAAAAATTTGTTCAATATTAGGCTCTGAAGCTAAGGCTATTTGTCCTAATTGTGTAGAGTCTACAGGTACTTCTCGCCACCCTAAAATAGTGAGCCCTTGCTCTTTTATTTCGTTCTCGAATGCGTCTTTGCAAAATTGGTATTGGTTTGATGTTTTTGGTAAGAAAACCATACCTACGGCATATTCTCTTTGAGCAGGGATGTTAAAATCGCAAACTCTTTTAAAATAGTTATGAGGGATATCAATTAATAAACCAGCACCATCACCGGTTTTTCCATCGGAACTTACACCACCACGGTGTTCTAATTTTACAAGAATTTCTAGGGCATCATGAATGATTTGATTTGTTTTCTCTCCATTGAGATTACAAATAAAACCTGCGCCACAGTTTTCATGTTCAAATTCGGGTAAATAGAGTCCTTGTTTCTTCAGCATAATCAACAAACTTTAGGTTTAAAAAACGAGTTGAAAAGCTAAGATATATACTAACATTCGAATAACAATAAGGGGTAATTCATTATTCCGATTATATAAAGGAAGTCGAGGTAAAAATAATTATATATCAATATTAACTGTTTTTTTTAATAAATATTCAATCTATAATTTTTAGTAATAAATCCGGATATGTGAATTTATGCTAATAAAAAACCAAATTCCTGAGAATAAAATCATTAAAGCCTATAAAATAGTATCAAATCTTCAAATAAACGAGTTGTTAAAAATTCAAAAATATCTTTTATAAACAACATACCTATAAAAAAATAGGGTTAAAATTGAAATATTAATAAAATTTAATCAATGACCCCTATTTTTTATGGGGTATAAATGTTTTTTGTATAGATTAGCCCCGTTAATTAGAAAATAAACACTTAAAGATCAATAACTAAAATCTAAACAATTATGAAAAAACTAATTACTCTTTCAATGCTTTTAATGGCAACTGTTTTATTTGCTCAAGAAGAAGAAGCTAAGAAGAAGGTTTCTATAAGCGGAACTGTAGATACTTATTACAAAACAAACATAACTTCTACCGACGCTGCTAATCCTTTATTTAATGATGGCGATGGTGGCTCACAAACATTTGGTACTTCTTTTGCGAATGAAACTGGTTTTGCATTAGGAATGGCAAACATTATTGCTAGCTACGAAGGTGAAAAAACTGGAGTAGTTGCAGATGTGGTTTTTGGACCAAGAGGTAATGATGCAATTACTGGAAATAATATTAATCAATTATACGCTTACTGGAATGTATCGGAAGGAACTACTTTAACTTTAGGTCGATTCAACACGTATTTAGGGTACGAAGTTATATCTCCGTCTGCAAACTTTAACTACAGTACATCTTATTTGTTCTCTAGTGGGCCATTCTCTCATGTAGGGTTAAAAGCAGATTTTTCTTTATCTGATGACTTTAGTTTAATGTTGGCTCTTATGAATGCTACTGACATAGATAGTAACGTAACAGGTGATTATGCACTGGGAGCTCAGTTAGGATATAAAGGTCAGTTTTTAAATTTCTACTATGATTCTGGGATTAAGTTAGGTTTTGAAGTAGATTATACTGGTGGATTTGATTTATCCGATAATTTCTTCTTAGGTATTAATGGTGCGTATGCCGATAATGACGGATCTGGATTTTATGGGGCTGCTTTATACCCACAACTTGCAACTTGTGATTCTTTCTCTATAGGGTTAAGAGGTGAGTACTTTAACTGGATGAATGATGGTCCTGTAGATGACACTAATGTGTTTGCAGTGACTTTAACAGGAAGCTACACTTTAGAAAACTTGATTATTAAACCAGAATTACGTTTAGATAGCAATTCTGAGGAGGTATATTATAATTCTGATTTAGAAACTACAAAAAGCTTAGCTGCTTTCACATTAGCTGCTATTTATTCTTTCTAACAAAAACTAATACAATCATGAAGAAAATTGAAGCAATTATTAGAAAATCAAAATATCGTGTTGTTAAAGAGGCATTGCACGATGTTGGAGTAAACTTTTTCTCTTACTGGGATGTTACTGGTTTAGGAAATGAAAAGGAAGGACATGTGTACAGGGGTGTATCATATAGTACAAGTGATATTCAACGTAGACATATATCTATTGTTGTAAATGATGATTTTGAAGAAGTAACTATTAAGGCTATTCTTAGCTCTGCTGCTACAGGAGAAGTTGGAGATGGAAAGATATTCGTTTCCGATATTAATGAATGTTACAGAATTAGAACAGGGGAAAAAGGTGGAGACACTTTAAAATAATTAATCATCATCTAAAAATATATAATTATGGAATTACTTACTACAAATAATGTATGGATGATGATCTGTACAGCACTCGTTTTCTTCATGCATACAGGTTTTGCATTTTTAGAAATTGGGTTAACAAGACAAAAGAACACAATTAACATTTTATTTAAGAATATTTTTATAATCACTGTTGGATTACTATTGTATTATATCGCAGGGTTTAATTTAATGTATCCAGGATTTGAAGAAGGTGCTGCTGGAGTTTTTGATTTCGCAGGATTTGGTATAACACCACCTGAGAATGGAATGACACCAGAATATGCTGATGGAGGATATACATGGTGGACAGATTTCTTATTTCAAGGGATGTTTGCTGCAACTGCTGCAACTATCGTTTCCGGAGCTGTTGCTGAGCGTATGAAAATAGGACCATTTATGATCTTTACTATTATTTATGTTGGGGTTGTTTACCCAATTGCAGGATCATGGAAATGGGGATCAGGATTCTTAGATCAATTAGGATTTTACGATTTTGCTGGTTCTACATTAGTACACTCTGTTGGTGGATGGGCTGCTTTAGTAGCAGTTTGGTTACTAGGTTCTAGAATTGGTAAGTTTAAAGACGGTAAGCCACAAGCAATTCCTGGACACAACATTCCTTTAGCTACTGCTGGTGTTTTGGTACTTTGGTTAGGATGGTTTGGATTTAATGGTGGTTCTGTGCTTTCTGCAGACCCTGAATTAACTTCATTAACTTTGGTAACTACATGTTTAGCTGCTGCGGCAGGTGGTGTGGTTGCTGCTTTAGTATCTTTCTTAAGGTTTAAGAATTTAGATTTAACGATGTTCTTAAATGGTATCTTAGGAGGTTTAGTTGGTATTACTGCCGGAGCAGATGTAATGACTCCAGAGAGTGCGATTATTATTGGTGCTATCGCCGGTGCTCTTATTGTATTTGCTGTTAGCTTTATAGACGGTATTAAATTAGATGATCCTGTAGGAGCTATTGCAGTACACTTAATTTGTGGTATTTGGGGAACACTTGCTGTTGGTATTTTTTCAACTAACCCAGAGCATACTTTCTTAATCCAATTATTAGGAGTGGCATGTTATGCAGGATTCTGTTTGGTAACATCGTTCCTTATTTTATTTACACTTAAGAAAACGGTTGGAATTAGAGTCTCTGAAAGAGAAGAATTGGAAGGGCTAGATGGACACGAACATGGTATGAGTGCTTATGCTGATTTTAGAATGAATGAGCATTAATATAAATAGCTGAATTTTATAGTTAGTTAAAAAAAAGGCTGTCTTGTATTCTATAAGGCAGCCTTTTCTATGCTCTAAACACAAGAGCCTTTTACGTTTTGATGTGCCCTAGATTGATTATATTTTAGATGTCTAAAACAAAATTTCAGTTATGTATCGGTTTATTAAATTGATTTTCGAATACAGAAATCAGCCCAAAGTAGACTTCTCTTAAGTTTCTAGCATCGTTGTTGTACGTTTTTCTATATTGTTCGGCTGGATGGTTAAATTGGCAAAGTTAATATTAACTGAGACTAATTTAAGTCGAACAATTTTAGTTTATGATTAACTCTGCTGTTATCTCAATTTCCTTTGAAGAATTCTTGTCTTTTACTTTAGCAATTAATTTGTAGGGATTGTTTATTTCGACATTAGAAAGGCTAAATGTTGTATATAGTTTAGTTTTTGAGTCTTCCGGGTTTACGCTTATTGCTTCAAAATCGCTTAGGACATTTGGTCTTGATAGGATTTTATTTCCATTATTATCAATAAGATCGATCGAAAAAACCGGAAAAACCTTTCCATTAATACTTTTTAAGCCTTTTATATCGTCAAGTGTTAACATGTATGAGTTTTCGAGACTTATGTTTTTATCAAAAATGGGTCGTTTTAGAGTTTCATTCTGCAAGTAAACACTAGAACATTCAATACCGTTGTTTTTTATATCGAATAATTCACTTTCTTTTAAAGTAAATGGTAATTCATACGAGAATTTACCATCTCCTTTTTTATCCCATATGTTAACATGAACTTTATAAGTCTCGTTGTTTCTTTTGGGAGCAGTAGCTATAAAGTATGTGTATAATTGCAGTGGGGAAATGTCGATTCCTTTGTCAAGATTGTTTAATAGCTCAGGGTTTGAAAGTACCGTGTCTTTTTCGTTTTTTACAATATACATGGACAAACCGGGATAGGTTTTGTTTTTTACATTAGTTAATCCGCTAATATTGTTAAAGGTTAGTTTTACTTTTTCACCATAAACAAATTCGTTTCGTTTTTCGGTATTTCCATTAATTTCAATAACGACATCATCGCACCCAATACCATTTTCTCTGGAATAGGCTCCGGTTGTTACATCCTTGTTGACTGATTGGTTGAACTGGCAAGAAACGAGTATTAAATAGATTAATAATACAATACTTGATGTTTTGGTATTGGGTATTGGGGCTTTCATGAGTTTTGTTAATTATAGTATAAACTATATTTGTGTTTATTTCTCTTTCAAATATAAGGCTTAATGCGAATTTTCGTTATGAAGGAAAGTTTAAATCTTCGTTCGAGGTTTTAACTCTGTTTATTAAAAGGTTGAAGCCTGAATAAAAAAGCCTTCGGTATAACCGAAGGCTTATCATTATATTAAATTTACGATGCTTCTAAGCCGAATTTCTACTAGCATTAATGTTACCAAATAGAGAGCGTGTTACAATCTTCTCGAAAATTTTTAGTTGTTCTTCGTCTTTTACTTCTGCTTTTTCCAGTTCCTGAACTTTTTTAAGTGCATACTGCTGAATAGTCAGTAATGGTAAAACAATCGATTCCCTAACATCAATAGAAGCTTTTCCAGAAGGTTCGTTTTCCATTAATTGCTCATAACCGGTTAGTTTTAACAGTAACCTTTTGGTTGTTTGGTATTCGGCATAAATAATATTCCAAAACTCACCAAATTCAGGATCTCTGGACATATATTTAGTTAAATCGAAGAATGATTTTGATAAGGACATCATACTGTTTTCCAGCAAGGTTTTAAAGAACTTTGAATTCTTGTAAAGCTGTTCTACTTTATCGAACTCGCCATTGTCTTCGTAAACTTTTAAGGCTGTACCAACACCAAAGAAACCAGGAACATTTTGTTTTAATTGACTCCATGATCCTACAAATGGTATTGCTCTTAAATCTGAAAACACCAACTTATCGGAGTTAGATCGTTTAGAAGGTCTACTACCAATATTAGCCTTAGCGTAATATTTTAAAGTACTCATGCGCTCCAAGTAAGGGATGAACATCGGGTGGCTTTTAAAATCTTTATAAGTTTGGTAGCTTGTTTCCGCAAGATCGTTCATAACAACTCTGTCTTCTTCAGACATTCTGTTCTTATCGTGGTCTATTCGGTTTTTAATACCAGAACTTATTAATTGCTCCAAGTTGTATTGCGACGAGTCTAAAGTTCCGAAATTAGAACTTACGGTTTGTCCTTGAATAGTAAGCTGTACTTCCTTGTCTTCAATAGTTGGACCTAATGATGAGTAGAAGTTATGTGTTTTACCTCCACCTCTTGCTGGTGGTCCACCACGTCCATCAAAGAATATAGCGGTTATGTCGTATTTTCTAGACATTTTGGTAAGCAACTCTTTAGCTTTATAAATACCCCAGTTTGCCATTAAGTAACCACCATCTTTTGTACCATCAGAGAATCCTAACATAATCGTTTGCTTGTTGCCTCTCTTTTTAAGATGAGCCATATAAGCCGGGTTGCTATATAATTGCTCCATAACACCAGGCGCATTTTCAAGATCGTCTATGGTCTCAAACAGAGGCACAACGTCTACCGTTAAATCATCTTTAAATGCAACCAGTTTAAGCATCGTGAAAAGCTGAATAACATTTAAGGCTGTTTGGTTATTGCTTATAATATATCTGTTTGCTCCACGCTCGCCATTGGTTTCTTGAATATCTTTAATAACCTCGATAGTTTTTAAAGTATTATATACCATTTCATCTTTAAAAACACTAATGTCTATTGACTTATCCGATATTTCAGATAATAATTTAATTTGCTCGGGTTCGGATAAATCATGGTAGTTGCTTGGAATAGAATCATCCCCCGTTTCAATTAAATGATCTATTACCGCTGTAAAAACAGAATGGTGAATTCTACTATCTTGTCTAACATCCAAAGTTGCAAACCAGTATCCAAAAAGGTGTACTCTGTTTATAATTTGATTTAATTCATCAACATAAAGCGATTGATGTTCTTTAACAACCTCGTTTCTTATACTCAATAATTCAACAATAAGCTCTTTATGCGTAATGGCTTTTTTATAATTTAGATTGATGCTGTACTTATAAAGTATGGTTTCAAGTTTTATTACACGTTCTTCAACACCTCTAAATGTAAGTTTGCGTCTTAAATCCTTAAGGTCTTCGTAATATTTTTTAAGGACAGATCGTTTAAGTTTATTGGCAACCTTTAAAGTGGTTTCTGGTTTTACAAAAGGATTACCATCTCTATCACCACCAGGCCAGAATCCAAGATTTATAATATCGTTATGCTTTTTTCCATCGGCATAAATATTGGTTTGGATATAGTTGTATATTTCGCCAAATGTTTTGTAAAAAACGTTCTCTAAATACCAAATCAAGCTTTTTGCTTCATTGTAAGGCGTAGGTTTTTCGCGCTTAAAGAAAGGCGTTTTACCCAATTGCCCAAATAAATTATTTATTTGAGAAAGGTTATTTTCCTTAATGGCTTCGGTTAAATTTGTAATAATCCCTAAAACAGATCCAGGGTAAAATTGTGTAGGGTGAGCAGTTAAAACAATACGGACCTTAAACTCTTCAAGAAAGGCTTTTAATGCATCCATTTTCCCTTCAGAAGTTGCAGATCCTTTTAAGTTTCTTAATGTACCAACACCATCCATGTTGTTTACAATAGGGTAAGCAGCATCTTCGATAGCGTCAAATAAAACAACTTGCCTTTCGATGTATTGTATAAATCTAAATAATAAGTTTATTTGGCTTTCCTTGTTTCTACGTGCCTGGTATTTTTCAAAAAATGTTTCAACAATGGCAGTGGGATCATCACCATTTTTAAAACCTTTTTTACAGGTTTCGTGAAATAAAGGAAGTAATACTCCGGTTTTAGTTACAGAATCAAAAGGTAATGTCATGAATATACTGTTGTATATTTGATATTTTGACAAAACCGATTGATTAAATCGCTTTAATTTTGGCTCTACAGACATGATTTCGTTCTATTGAAAATTATTAACTGTAAAAGTAGTGAAGCTTTTATTAAAGCTAATAGGCTCGATAAAAATTTACAG
The DNA here is from genome assembly GCF_002886045.1 of Flavivirga eckloniae. Lineage (NCBI taxonomy): Bacteria > Pseudomonadati > Bacteroidota > Flavobacteriia > Flavobacteriales > Flavobacteriaceae > Flavivirga > Flavivirga eckloniae. The sequence goes on from NZ_CP025791.1 coordinate 2,574,718, forward strand.
ATTTTTTTAGTTTAACGAATTCTAATTGTGAATAATTAAAAAAAATAGAGGCTATACTTGTTTCTCTACAATCTATATGTGTTCTGGTTATTAGTTTTTTAATTAGAAAAATGATTTTAAAAACTAGCGAAAACGATGTATATAGTAGGATATTAAATATTGGTATTTAAAAAAAGCGAGTTTGAGCATGTTGCATCAATTTTACTTTTAATTTTTTAAACAAATATTTGGTAGGACTTTCCTTTTTAAATGAATTTGTTTGGATCTAATTATTTTACAATAACATGGTTTGTTGGTAAAATAGGTTTGCCAGTTGTTCAATTTTATTAATATAATGTGAGTTTAACTTCATTGTAAAGTACTGATTGTTGGTTTTATAAAATATTTGTATTTAAAAACACCCTCCTTAATCCTCCCTCGAGGGAGGAATCTCGCTCGGTAAAATTGTCCCCCTTGAGGCGACTTGAGGGATGTTTTCAATGTAACTAACTGAAAATTAATAACTATCAAATCAAACTCGTTAATATAGTATTTAATTATTAGTAAAGCATATTATGTCATTCCTGAATTCTTTAAAGGTAAAACGGAAAACATAAAAAGAATACGATAACAATTGTAGGATTTTTTGCGATTAAAGTGCTTGATATTCATTTGTATAAAGGGTTTGGTGTTTTAAAGTATGATATATGTCATGTTCTAAACTTATTACACACAATATATTTGTCGATTAACATGACAAGTATGAAAAAAGCACATTCGTTTCACATTCCTGTAATGGGTATTGGTTTTACAATAGATACACCATTAAAAGTGGCCCAGTACGGGATGGATTCTGTAATTTCTTTGGTAGATGATATTTTACTAGAGAAATTAAGAAAAATGTACAGTGAGAAATTTGAAATTCCTTATAAAGAAATCACAGATAAGATAGATGATTTTAGAGCAAAAAGAATCACATCCTATTTAAACTTAATAAGCGATTTAACCGATAAAAAATTTGAATTATTAAAGAATGTAACTGCTGAAAAAAGCGACGAACTTCGTAATTATATTAATATGCTACCAGATAGCTCTAAGATTAAGGACGAATTTAAGAAGCTTACCTCCAAGGAATTTAACTTTTCTGAAGTTAAAAAATGGGCCGTTAAAAATTTGGTTAAGGGTAGTATTGATGTTAACATTATGACCAAAGTTGATAAGGATAACTATATTAAAAATGAAAAGTTACCTATTGAATACAACGATGCACATGCCGCTTTAAGAGGTTTTGTAAATAGTAAGTTAAACTCTTCTGTGGTACTTTCTGCAGGAATGAACCCCAGATTATATAGCTATATGGGGCAGTTTGATGATTTTTTCCCCAAGGCAGATGGTAGCTTTAACAAAAGAATTATCTTAAAAGTAAGCGATTACAAATCGGCATTGATTCAAGGTAAGTTTTTGGCGAAAAAGGGTCTATGGGTTTCAGAATATAGAATCGAGTCCGGGTTAAATTGCGGCGGTCATGCTTTTGCTACCAATGGGTATCTTTTAGGACCAGTTTTAGCAGAATTTAAAGAAAAACGAGAAGAATTAAGAAGCTCAATTGAAGAACAGTTAAATAAAGAATTAACCAATCAAGGACGTACAATTTCCGAAACACCATTAACTATAAAAATTACGGCACAAGGCGGGGTTGGTACACAAGAAGAACACGAGTTTTTAATAGACCAATATCAATTAGACTCTGTTGGTTGGGGAACTCCCTTTTTGTTAGTTCCAGAGGCGACGACTGTGGATGAAAAAACATTAGACAAGCTAACTAAAGCCAAAGAAAAGGACTTGTACCTAAGCGATATTTCACCATTAGGAATTCCATTTAATAACCTTAGAGATAATACTAAAGATATAGAAAAGGAGACGAATATTAATAACGGAAGACCCGGTAGTGCGTGCCCTAAGAAGTTTGTGGCTTTAAATAAAGAATTTAAAGAAAAAGGAATGTGTACTGCTTCCAGAAAGTATCAACATTTAAAAATAAAAGAGTTAGATAAACAAGGACTATCGTTAGAAGAGTATCAGGTTGAATTTAATAAAATAATAGAAAAATCCTGTACCTGTGTAGGGCTGGGAACCTCTGCGTTATTAGCATACGGTTTAGATACGAAAGTAGAAGGAAAAGGTGTGTCTGTTTGCCCGGGACCTAATATGGCTTATTATTCCGATGTTATGAGTTTGGCTAATATTACAGACCATATTTACGGTAGGGATAATATGATTTCCAGAGATGATAGACCAAATTTCTTTATTAAAGAATTACATATCTACATTGACTATTTAAAGAACAAATTGGAAGAGTTAAAAAAGTCGGTAACAAAAAAAGAAGAAAAGTATTTATTGACTTTTACGAATAATATGAAAGAGGGTATTTCTTATTATAAAAATATGTTTTGTGAGTTAAAGCATACTTTCGAGGATATTAAAGAAGTAGTAATGAATGAATTAGATAAAAGCGAAGTGACGTTAAGTTTAATTAAGGTTGAAATTGAAAATTTATCAATGAAAAACCAACAGATTGCTGCTGGCTGCCATATTTAGATATAATTTCAATCTATTTTTTGCAAAATATTACAGGGTTTATTTGAGTTAAACACTTCTTTCCAGAGGTTTTTTTAAAGATGCTTAATTTCTTCATAAATTTTGATGTCTTGTGATTTTCAATACAATATTAATTAAGATATTTGCAGAAATAAAGATGAGACTGTCTCAAAAGTCGTTGTAAATTACTTTGTCAGGTTGCGCCTGTCGAAACCTATATTGATTATCAGTAACATAAATTTATTTCGACAAATTCAATATGACATTAAACGTACCTTTTAGACACTCTCATGCTGAAGCTTAGTAACATGGATTTAGTAGAAGAAATAAAACGCCTTAAAAAAGAAAAGAATGCTGTAATTCTAGCACATTATTATCAAATTGCAGAAATACAGGATATAGCGGATTATGTTGGAGATAGTTTGGGTTTATCACAAAAAGCAGCCGAAACAGATGCTGATGTTATTGTATTCGCAGGGGTTCATTTTATGGCAGAAACAGCCAAGATATTAAATCCAACAAAAACAGTTGTATTACCCGATTTAAATGCAGGATGCTCGTTGGCAGACTCTTGTCCGCCAGATAGTTTTGAAGCATTTACAAAACAACATCCAGATCATGTTGTTATTACCTATGTAAACTGTTCGGCAGAAATTAAGGCTTTAAGCGATATTGTATGTACCTCTTCCAATGCGTTGAAGATTGTAGAGTCCGTACCAAAAGATACACCCATAATTTTTGCACCAGATAAAAATCTCGGTAAGTACGTTATAAAAGAAACCGGAAGAGATATGTTACTTTGGGACGGTAGTTGCATAGTACATGAGGCTTTTTCGATGGATAAATTAATTGAACTACATAAAAAATATCCAGACTATAAAATTATAGCGCATCCAGAATCCGAAGAACATATTTTAAATACGGCAACTTATGTGGGCTCTACTTCGGGGATGATAAATTATGTAAAAGAACATCAGGAAGAAAAATTTATAGTAGCTACAGAAGCAGGTATTTTGCACAAAATGCAACAAGAAATGCCAAATACAGAACTTGTTCCTGCCCCAGCTGTAGAAGATAATACTTGTGCATGCAGCGAGTGTCATTTCATGAAAATGAATACCATGCAAAAACTTTATGATTGCTTGTTAAATGAATCACCACAAATAGAAGTGCCCGAGCCTATTAGAAAAAAGGCATTATTACCTATAGAGCGCATGTTGGAATTATCTAAATAAAAATGGTTAATACAGATTATTTAGTTATTGGCTCTGGAATAGCAGGTTTAACCTTTTCGGTTAAAATTGCAGAAAAATTCCCAGACAGAAAGGTTATTGTAGTTACTAAGGCTAACGAAGACGAATCCAATACTAAATATGCTCAGGGTGGTGTTGCCGTGGTTTTAGATAAGGAAAAAGATTCCTTTAAAAAACATATTAAAGACACTTTAATAGCTGGTGATGGTTTGTGCAAGGAAGATGTGGTTAAGCTAGTTATAAAAGAAGGTCCCAAACGACTTAAGGAACTCTTGCTTTGGGGAGCAAACTTTGATGTAAACGATAGCGGCAAATTCGATTTAGGAAAAGAAGGTGGCCATTCGGAATATCGTGTGGTTCATCATAAAGATATTACCGGGTACGAGATAGAACGTGCACTGTTAGCGCGGGTACATCAATTACCAAATATTACTATTCTATCCCATCATTTTGCGATAGATTTAGTAACCAATCACCATTTAAAGAATTACGAATCTGAAACGCTATCATGTTTCGGGGCTTATATATTCAATCAGAATACAGGCGAAATTTTTACCATAAAAGCGAATAATACATTACTTGCCACTGGTGGTATTGGATGTGTTTACGGACATACAACAAATCCGGTAATAGCAACTGGTGATGGGATTGCCATGGCCTATAGAGCCAAAGCGCGAATTAAAGATATGGAGTTTGTACAGTTTCATCCAACGGCTTTATATGAAGAACAAGGCGAATCTGCGTTCTTGATTTCAGAAGCAGTTAGAGGTTTTGGAGCACATCTTCGAAATAAAAAGGGGCATCGTTTTATGCCCGATTATGATGAACGTGCAGAATTGGCTTCCAGAGATATCGTGTCGCAAAGTATTGACAGTGAATTAAAAAAATCTGGAGAGCCTCACGTTTATTTAGATTGTACGCATTTAGATATTGAAGCGTTTAAAAACCACTTTCCAAATATTTATAATAAGTGTTTAGAACGCCATATAAACATTGAAACAGATTGGATTCCTGTAGTTCCGGCTTCTCATTATTTATGCGGAGGCATTAAGGTGAATAAAAAAGGAAAAACAACCATTAATAATTTATTTGCCTGTGGCGAATGCACAAGAACAGGTTTGCATGGTGCTAACAGATTGGCTTCAAATTCATTATTAGAAGCTTTGGTTTATGCGCATAATGTTTATAAATATCATAGTAAGCGCGAAAGCGAGCCGACAGATGTTATAATTCCTGATTGGAATGATGAAGGCACAACGATACCCGAAGAACATATCTTAATCCAACATAACCTGAAGCAATTGCAAGCCTTAATGCGAAATTATGTGGGGATTGTTAGAAGTAACAAACGGTTAAAAAGAGCCATTAAGCATTTAGATTTAATTTATCATGAAGTTGAAGAGCTATATAAAGAATCTAAAATAACCACATCTCTTTGTGAATTAAGAAATATGATTAATGTATCCCACTTAATTATTAGACAATCTTTAGATAGAAAAGAGAACAAAGGTGGGTACTATAATGTTGATAATGTAAAAAAATAACGAGACCCATCTTGCAATGCATCTCGTTTAAAATAATTAGGGAGTAAGAGTAGTTGTAATATGTTACTTTTTTACTGAACAAGTGCTATTTCTCCATTTGAAATTCATCAAATACCTCGCCCGTAAAAGAATTGATATCTTTAAATTTTAGTTTTTTACCTTCAATTATGGTAAAAGGACTCAATTTTTACATGATATTTGAGCCCTTTTTGCTGACTAACTCAAAATAACTAACTCAATTATTTTGTGATTACCTATTTATAAGAAACAATCAATTGTGCCGCATTATCTGATCCGCCAAATATTTACGGCTTCACGACCTCCAGAACTTTAAGTAATGACAATACTTACAATATTAAATGTTCTCACGAATCTTTTTTGATCAAGTCATAAAGAAAGAAAGTTTAAAAATGAAAGCAGGTTTATAACTGGCACCATTTAATTGTGATGCGGTATTTCCACCTTCTTCTTCTTTGGTAACAGTATTAAACTTTGGTCTGTCTCCTTTAAAAGAACCTGTAGGAGTTGTTACGGTAGCAATAAAAGAAAATTCAGAATCTAAGGTTAAATCTCCTTCTGTTAAATTAAAGGCATCTAATAACATGGGTAATGTAATTACCAAATTAGCGGGAAAACTAGTAAGTGAAACAAGATTATTCACTGTAACTCCTTCATAGGTTACAGATAAATCATAACTAATAGTATTACCATTAGTATCTAGAATTGTTTCATTAATTTCTACACGATCTAGATCTAAAATATTGAAGCTTAAGGTTGGTGTTTTAGCAAACTCTACAAATCCTCCTCTTATGGTTAAATTATCGAATATATTATCTTGATTTTCTTGGCAAGACAAACCTAATAATATGAATATACTTAGAATTATTTTTTTCATAATTATATATTTTTAAATTATTTTAGGAAACCTGCAGGGAAGGTGTCCCAAAACACTTGAGTTGTTGTTAATTGTTGTGTCAAAGAAGAATTTCTTTCCACGGCAAATTCTGGTAAAGAAAAGGTCCTTGGAAATGGTATCGATTGGTTAAAAACAGGTGTTTGTAAATTCGATGGAAGACCAGTTCTTCTATACCCGTTATAGGCTTCCACAGAATTACCGAACGCAGCTAAATAATATTCTCTCATTACAATATCTAAGCGATCTTCGTCATTGGAAGCCGAAGCGTATTCTACTAAAACTTCGTCTACATATGCATCAACATTATCTTGTGTAGCTGCGAAACTGGAAGATGCGGCTGTTGAATCAAAATTTAATACTTTGTTCATAGATTCCCGTATTCCTGCTTCTAAAAGAAGTACTGCTTCTCCATTAGCATTAAGCCTTAAAACTGCTTCTGCTTTTAAGAAATTTATAAAAGAAGAAAGAAGTATAGGGGTTATTCCAGCGCCATCTATATGAGGGCTATCAGCAGTCGTCACGGCATTGTCTTCATCAAAAGTACCGCCCCCAGGGTATAAACCATAGACGGCTTTAAGAAAACGATCACTTGGAAAACCACTATCATCTCCATGGTCTCTGCCCCAATAAGAATCCCCTATATAGCAAAAATCAAAAGAGGAATCACCTGTACAGTCTAAAACGGGATCTGTATTAGTTTGTCTGTATATATAATAACGTAATCGTGGATCTTGAATATTCTTGGAATCTTTTAATAATGACATAAAATAGTTTCCCATATATTGCCTAAATCCACGACCTCTGTACGCGCGTCTAAAATACGGATGTCTACTATCTTCAGGACTTGTTGCTGTAGAATACCGAAATTGAAAATCATCCGCTATACTGCTAATCAAATTATCATCGGCTATTAAGGTATTTATTCCTGCAGTATCATCAGTATTTATATACATCTTTAACTTCAGGCTATTCGCTAATTTTATCCATTTACTAGCGTCACCATCATAAAATAAGTCTGTTTGTGGTGCTATTGTAGCAGTATTAAAATCTAAGATTGCGGCATCTATTTGGGTCAACATTGCAGCATAAATAGTAACATCATCATCTATTGACGGATTCAATATGTTAGCATCATTGGCTTCAGAATAGGGAATATCTCCTAAGTAATCTACTAATGTAGTCATACTATAAGCATGCAACATTCTAGCAATTCCTCTGTGAAAGATAAAATTATCATTATTTTCTGCTATACCTTCAATAATCTTTAGGTTTTCTCTTATTAAATATGTTCGAGTCCATTCATTTCCTATTCTATTAAAAGCGATACTAGTATAGGTTTGTGCCATTCCTTCGTAACGCATAACGTCATCTGTATTTACACCAAAAAAGTTTATCGCCTCAGCGAACGTTATTTGTATTTCATTCAAAATGAAATTCGCATCTGCTACGTTGGGTGTCAGCTCATTAGGGTTTTCTTGTAATTGTAATTCTGTTATTTCGCAAGACGAGAAGCTTACACTAAACAAAATGCAAATAAGTATATTTATTTTTTTCATTAGTATTATTTTTTAATTAAAAGGAAACGTTAATTCCTATGGCATATCTTTTTGTAGATGGTACCACCGTACTTGCCTTATCAACTTCAGGGTCTAAATTGGCATACTTAGGATAGTTTGGTGCTATAAAAAAGAGATTTCTTCCACTAAGGGTAATTGCCAAATTATCAAACGGTAAGTTGTTTTTTCGTCCGTTTATATTATAGGATAAGGCTACTTCCCGTATCCTAAATACCGAAGCATCGAAAACGTAATTATCTCTTGCATCATAATAATTACCAGATGCTGTTCTATTTCCATTTTGCTGAATGGTATTGGGAATAGGCTGTCCATTAGCGTCCAAAAACGGTAGTCCTGTACTTCTATCACCATATACGCCGGGAATAATAAAACTGCCATCTCTATTTTCGGAACCTCTTAGTACCCCATTTTCTACTAATTCACTAAAAGTATCAGATAAGTTATCGCCTCCATGTGTATATTCAAACTGCGTAGAAAGGGTAAAATTTCTATAGCTAAATGAATTAATGGTTGCAAGTCTCCAATCTGGTGTTGGGTCACCTACAATTTTATCAGGTAGTCCAACTTGATTACTAGAAAGAATCTCACCATTATTGGGGTCTATTAAAAAGTTGCCTTCACTATCTTTAGCGGCATAATTTGTTTGTATAACACCAAATGCTTCTCCTTCAATAGCAAATCTGCTTCTACCTAAAGCAAAAGGACCACTGCTTAGTTCCACCACAGTGGATTCGTACGCTGTGAAAACATTCGTTAAATTCCAATTAAAGTTTTCGCTTTTAAAAATGTCGACCCCCAGATTTAGCTCGACCCCATCAGTATCTACTCTTCCTATATTGATTGAAGTTGCTCCAAAACCAGTTGAAGTATCTAATCTACGATTTACAATTTGGTCTTTAGAAACACGCTTAAAAACAGATGCATCTAAACTTACTCGGTTGTTAAATAGTTTACTTTCTATACCCACTTCGAATTCTTTGTGTAATTCAGCTTTTAAATTAGGATTTGCTAAGTCGCGAGGTACTGTGCTAGCTCTAATTGAACCATCTTCAGTAACAAAACGGTTTGAGTCAGATTCCAAAGTTTGTCTTGTATTAAAACGACTTGGAAATCCTGCAGATGTCGCATATGCTGCTCTTACCTTTAAATAATTCACCGTTTTAGAATCAAAATTGAAAGCTGAAGTTGGTAAAAATGAAACTGAGGCTCCAGGGTAAAATATAGACTGATTTTCTTTTTCTAAGGTAGAACTCCAATCATTTCGTCCAGAAAGAGACAAAAACAAATAACGATCATAATTAAATTCTAAAGCTGCAAATACACCCAATAGATTTTCTCTAGCTCTAGTAGCGTTTGCTGTTTGTGTATCAAAATTATTTGGGCGGAAAAAACCAAATACAACTTGATCTCCAGATCGACTGGAATTACTCTTAACGTTTGTTGTTTTTGAGTTAAGCCCTAGCTGACTATCAAAGCCTATTTTATCAGATAATTTATAGTTTGTATTTAAAATTAGTGATTGATCAATGATTTCTGATTTGTTATAGCTTAAACTTAGAAAACCAGTTCTAGCAATATCTCCTCCTTTATTTCTAAAATCAAATCCATCAGAACCATTGTTGTCAATCCCTATACGATAGTTTAAACTCCAATGGTTATTAATATCATACTTTGTATTTATAGTTGTAAACAACCTTGTTACATCATCATTAGACCCTGTGTTATTGATGGTCCAAAGTGGATGTTCCTCAGAGTTAAAATATACATTTGCCCCTGTTATTGGGTCTTGATACGGTAAGTTAAACAAATCTAAATTTCTAGGTAAATATAGTAGCGTAGAAAAAAGTGTCAAGCCACTTTGAGAATTTCGTTTTCTAGTGGTATAATTAAATGTAGCTGATATATTTAATTTATCAGTTATTTGGGCGGACCCTCCTATAGCCAAATTAAATCGTTTTAGATCGTTTTTACCAATAATACCAGTTTCATCGGTATACCCAGCAGATAGGTTAAATGCTGTTTTTTCTTGTGATGAATTGAAGTTTAAAGCAGTGATCTTACCTATACCCGTATCAAAAAAATCTTTTACGTTATTAGGAGTAGCTTCATACGGAATTTCAACACCTGCAAACTCCGGAAACGAAGGGTTATTTGCATAAGGGTGTGGTATAAAATCAAGTTCAGAAAAAGCGGCTCCCCAACTCACTATATCACCGCCACTAAAAGCATTATCTCTACCTTGACCATAAGTGTTTTGGTAATCAGGAAGGCTAGCAACTTCATTGGTATAAACCGTTTGCGAAAAATTAATCGATATCTTTTTTTCACCTATACTAGAACTGCCACTTTTAGTGGTGATTAAGATAACCCCGTTTCTACCTTCACTACCGTATAATATAGAAGCATTTAATCCTTTTAAAACACTTATATTTTTAATATTGTTGGGGTTAATATCTATCAAATTTCCACTAAAAGGAACATTATCTACAACAAGTAATGGTTCATTATTACCTGTGATGGATAAGTTTCCTCTTACACGTATATTAGCTTGATCTCCTGTGCTACCACTTTCTACAAAAATCTGTACTCCTGCAACTTTACCTTGTAACGATCTGGAAACATCAGATTCTGCTTTATTTTCTACTTCTGTTCCCTCAAGTGTGGTAACAGCGTATCCCAGCGCTTTTTTCTCTTTTCTAATACCTTGAGCGGTTACTATGATTTCATCTAATTTACCTACAATTACTTTTAAAGTAACATCAATAGTTTGAGAAGCCTCAGTAACTATTATTTCTTGAGTTGTATAACCAAGAAAAGAAAATTCTAAAACATCGCCAGTATCAGCGCTTATTTGATAATTACCATCAAAATCGGTGGCGGCTCCAGTGGTCGTTCCTTTTATTAAAATGCTTACACCTGATAATGGTAGACCATCATCATCATTAACTTTACCTTTAATTAACTGTTGAAGACGTTTTTCTTTTATTACAATAGTATGGTTTTTAGATAATTCGAACTTAACATTGCTGCCGGAAAAACTTTGTTTTAATAACTTAGTCAATAGAATTTCTCCTTTTTTTAAATGGATTCTCTTGGTCTCATCAAATAGACCCTCGGGGTATAAAAAACGATATTTGGTTTGGTTTTTAATAATCCTAAATACTTCGTTTACCGAAACTTCTTTATCGGCATCAATTATAATTCTTTCTTGAGAGAACGTGTTTTCTGTGCTAAAACCAAAAACTGTTGTACATAAAAGAAATATAAATACTCTCATAACAATAAATAACAGGTGTTTTCGTACGAAAGCCTGCTCTCGGATTAATTTAATTTTCATAAATTTGCTTGGTGTTAATTAGACATAGTTTTAGTTAATACTCATTTAAGGGGGCGAAGTTCGATATCGTCAAATTTCTAATCTTCGTTCCTCTTTTTATTTTAATATGATTGTTTTATTATTGATTTCGTAAGTTTTAATCACCCCAAAATCCTGAATAGTTTTTAATATTTCTTCAATATTTTGATCTTTACCTAAAACTCCAAAAAACTTCTTTTTCTCAATCGCTTCATTAGTAAAAATGACTTCAAAATCGTACCAACGCGATATTACTTTCATAATATCTTTTAATGATTTTCTCTCAAAACTAAAGACGCCTTCTTTCCATGAAATTTCATTATAAACATCTACCATTTTCAACGTCATAGCGTTTGTATTTAAGTTAAAGTCTGATTGTTGACCTGGTATTAAGTGTTCTCTAGTAGTATTAGAATGAAGGACTACTTTACCTTCAACCAAAGTGGTATAAATATTGGTTTCGTCTTTATAGGCCTTTATATTGAACTCAGTACCTAATACATCAATCTCAAGAGATTGGTTGTTAACTCTAAATTTTGCGTCATCATGCTCTGTGCTTGGAGATACATCAAAATAAGCTTCTCCATAAACTAATTCTACTTGACGCATTTCTCCTTTTATAAAACTTACTGGATATTTTAATTGAGATTCTGAATTTAACCAAACTTGAGTGCCATCAGATAATTCGATAAAAAATTGCCCACCTCTAGGTATGGTTAAATAGTTATAGGCTATTTCTGATTTGGAATTCGTTGTGGCATTATAGATTAATTTTTCGCCATTACTTTGTAAATTATCTGAGATGTATTCTTGACCTTTTTCTAGGGCCACTACTGTTCCATCTTCTAATGTTAATATTGCTTTATCTGTCCCTATCTCTATATTATTGTTTATTGTTATTGGGGTTTCCTCTATTGTTGTGTTAAATAAACTGTCTCTAAAGAAATAACTTGATGCCAATATGCCAATAAATATGGCTGCTGCAGTATACTTCCAATACGTATTAGTTTTCGTTTTGGGTGTTTTTATATTCTTTTGAATAGCTAGCCATCCTTTTTCAACATCAATGTTGTCTATATCATTTCCATCTATAAAATTCTTTTTTACAGAATTAAAATAGTCTCTGTGAAGGCTTGATTCATCATACCATTTATTAAAAACAATCACTTCTTCTGAAGTAAGTGTTTTATTAAGTTTTTTTATAATAAGTTTAAATTCCATCTTACACATTTTTCTGCTTACTATAAGGTAGACAGCTAAAATCTATAAAAGGGTGACAAAAGATGAAAAGAATTTTTAAAATAAGTAGAAAAATATAAATTATTGATAATCAGTATTTTTATTGATTAATCTGCAGTAGTATTAAAATTGAAGTCACTAATTCTGTAATTTTTGCCTTTGCTCTTTTGAGTTGCGTTTTAACTGTATTTATAGATATACCTAGTTCGTTAGCAATTTCTGAATAGGTATAATTGTGTAAAAACTTAAGTTTGACAATTTGTTGCATTTTTTCAGGAAGCGAATCAACAATTTTTAAGATTTGATGGTATATCACTTTTTTGTCTTCCTCTGTGTTAGAATCAAAAACATGTTCGGTAATTAGATTGATGTTAAATTCTAAAAACTCATAATTATCTGTAATCTTTATCGACTTTAAATAATTAAAACACCTATTACGAACCATAGTAAACAGATATCCTCTTAAAGAGGTCTTTATTTTTAACTTACCTGCATTTTCCCATATATAAATGAATACTTCTTGTACAATATCCTCACTTGAATCTTTGTCAAAAAGATATCTATTAGCATATTGTACTAAGCTTAGATAATTTTTATCAAAAAAAACTTTAAAAACTTTAGAATTCTTCTTACTTATTTCATCAAGAATAAGATTCATGAATAATGTACTAATAGAATTAAATCAAATCTATGAAAAAGAAAAGGGTGATTTGTAATTTTATCTAAAGATAATAAATACTTTAAGTTAAGTATTGTTTTATTTCAAAATTAAAGGAACTCCCTTATAATCTAGCTTTGCTAGATAGAAAACGACTTAATCTAATACAAAAGGTAGCACATCACCCGTTGCTCCATTAGGAAAAGCAATTCCTAACAAAGCAGAAATGGTTGGTACGATATCCGTTATGTAAGTTTTTAATGTTGTACTCCCTTGTTTAATTCCATGACCATAAAAAAGCAAAGGTACATGCGTATCGTAAGCCATACCGCTACCATGAGTAGAACCTTTGAAAGCGGTACTTGACGAATGGCTAATTGTTGATGGATTAAGAATAAAGAATACATCACCACTATATTTTTGATTAAAACCATTTTGCAGTAACGCTCCAATTCCTGAAGTATATTGTGCCGATTCCATCTGACTCCTAGTATATACCTTATGGATATGCTCATTTAAGATCACGTAATCCAATAACGCATCTTCAAGTTCTTTTCTATCGATATTATGTTTTCTCAAGGCTTTGTAATTAAAGAATAGTTGGTTAATAGACATGTTTTCGATTAAACCGTCTGCCTTAAACCGCTCTTTTATAAAGTCGTTTATTTTAGATTTCAACTGGTATCTATTAAAATATCCTGATGGAATGTTAAGTGTTTTCAGATAAGAAGGTACATGTATGGCACCATGATCGGAGGTTAAGAAGACAGTGTACTGTCCTTTGCCTACTTTAGTATCTAATGCTTTAAAAAATCGTTCCAAATCCTGATCTAGCCTTAAATAAGTGTCTTGAATCTCTTTAGAATTTACGCCAAATTTATGGCCCACAGCATCTGTACTCGAAAAGCTTACTGTAAGAAAGTCTGTAATATCATCTGCACCTAGCTGTTCTCCATCAATAGCAGCAATGGCAAAATCTGCAGTTAAACTATTACCATATCCAGAACTTTTAATAATATCGAAACCTCCATTCTGATCTTTTAATTTTGCCAAATCATAAGGAAATGTAACAGCTTTTTTTCCTTTAAACCCTTTCTCGAATGCATTCTGATCTGAACCACTTTCTGTATATGTATTAATATCATATAATGTATTCCACACTTTTAGATAAGATGCTGCTTGGTCAGAATTATTGAATCTTTTAACCCAACCTGGTAACTCATTTCTATAATAGGTGCTGGTAATCCATTTGCCTTCGTCTTTACCTCGAAACCAATAGGCCCCATTTGCAGTATGTCCTGCTGGGAGGATGGCCCCTCTGTCCTTAATTCCGATTCCAATAGTTTTTCCCTTCATTTGTGTATGCAATCGATTCTGATCGGTAATCGTAGTAGTTTTTAATCTTCTAGGTGACATCTTTTCAAATGGACTATCTGATCCTACGGGTTTTACCAAAGAATCACCGACACAGTAGACCACTTTTTTACTAAGTCTATCATACCAATCATTAGACATAATACCATGATTTTGTGGTGTTGTACCTGTAAATATAGAAGCATGTCCTGGTCCTGTAAACGTTGGTACATAATTAAAGTGGCTATTCTTAAAGTTATAGCCTTCCTTTATCATTCTTTTAAATCCACCTTCTCCAAATCGATTATAGAATCGGGTTATATAATCATATCTCATCTGATCTACAACAATACCAACGACTAACTTAGGGGATTTATAGGGCTTGTTTTCTTGTGACATACAAGGTGCTGGTATGAATGCTAGAGATAATATCAGAGCTGTTTTTTTTAGTATTGAAAATAATGTCATTTCTTTTTTTGTGTCTTTTATGTTACTTATTCTATAGGTTGGATATAATGTTTCTGTAGTTATCTATTTAAGATGATCGGGGAGGTATTAGTTATTAAAATCCAGTTCAAATTTGTCCCCTTTGTCACTTAGTTTAAAGTATTTTCCATTTTCAATTAGTAACGCTTGCGATTTACCTGTGAACTTTTCTTTTGGGTGCTTAATATCTACCCGTATTACTTTTCCGTTAAAATCTGAAGTCACCTGACGATCAACTATGGTATGACCAATAATGATGTGTTTCACATCAAAATAATTCAAAAGGGCATCTAAACCAGAAGTCTCTATTTTAGAGTAATACTTTTTGTATCCTTTTATAAGGCCGCGATACCAAAACGGACCTTCTCTGCCAAAAATTAAATTTGCCTGTTCGTCCTCTTCAGGATATTTCATTAAGTTTTTACGGATATTCTTTCTAACAATATCATTGATTTCAGATATCGAAAGCCCTGTAGCAATAAGTTTTTCACTTACACCACCGTGTATGAACAAATTATCGCCTATTTTTTCAATAGCATTCTTGGTCTTTATCCATTTGACTAGTTCATTGGCATCAGACATTAAAAAGGCATATGCTGCTTGGTCATCATCGTTTATACCAGAAACCAACCTAGCCAATTTCATGTACTTATCCTTTACATATCTAATGTCCAGATAAAGATTCATAACATCATGGTTGCCCAGAATATAATGCACGTCTCCGCCATTCTTTTTGGCCTGTTGCTCCAACTTGTAGAGTAGCCAAAGACATGGTAAGATTTCTGTACCTCTATCGAACATATCGCCGCAAATAACCAAATGTCCTTTACCGTAAATCCAGTTAAAATTAGAATCCATAACCTTGTTTCCAATCAACATACTATAGAAAGTATTAAAGTTTCCTTCTATATCTGAGGTAACAAATATGTTATCTTGGGGTGGATGAACGTCCTTCGGTACTGTATATTTTTGAGCCAATTTAAATGGAACCTGATCTTTGTCTACATTATTAATTTTACTGATAAACTCATAGTCTTTTGCCCTTTTAATTTTTGCTGTTTTTACCAAAAAAGAGGTGTCTTTTGCTTTCTCTACAGAAATAACCGTAAGCGTATCATTAGTGTTGTATATATAAGGACCATCCAAACTATTCAAGGTAGTCGCCTTCGTCTCTTTAACTTGAAAAAAAGATGGTTTACTGCTATTGCATCCTACGGTACAGCATAAAATGATGCTATATATAATTATTTTTCTTTTCATTCTTTTTAATATGTGTACAATGTTCCCAAACCTAAATGTATGGGAGAGGTTAAATGGATTCTGATTCGGTTTATTGCAAAAGAGCCCAACTATACTATAATAATTGAACTCTTTTTGCTGACTAACTCAAACCAATTATATTTTTTATCATTTATTGATCATATGTAAGTGTGAGTTCTGGTGTATCTCCAGGTGTACTCGTTGTAAAACCTTCGGCTTCACGACCAATTGAAGTAGATGTAACTGTTGCACTTACTCCTGTAGGAACCATAATAATGTTTAAACTATTACCCGATACCCAATTAGGTCTATCAATAATCTCTTGAATAACACTTGATAAATCAACCGTTTGTTGAGATGGTCCTCTATCATCCCTAGTCCATTCCTCTGTTATAGTCCAAACAACACTAGCAGTTGTTCTACCTCTGTCAGTTAAGTTAAATAATGTCTCTGTGTATGGTGCAGCATCATCAGTACTTTCACAATAAATAGTCAATTCTACAGGGTTGGCATCACTATTCGTATCTGCAGTAAACTGAATTGTCGCATTAGATATTACTGCACCCTGCGGAACTTCTAAGTTTGCAAATCGCAACCCTATTATTGGAGCCGAATCGTGGCTACTACTACTTAGTTCACCTAGTTCTAAATCACCACTATCTAGATCCATTTCTCCATCTATAGACTCCACATTATCTTCTTCAATGCTAATCTCCATTATTATAGTAACAGGTGCTTGATCTATAACAAATTCATCACTCGTAATAGTTACATTATTTACTGTAATGCTTATTGGACCTGTAAATGCTCCTTGTGGTACAGATGTTGTTATGCTTGTTTCTGTCGCTGCTGTAACCACTGCAGGTATAGCCTCTCCAGAACTACCAGTAAACGTAACAATATTATCTGCTATGGTAGATCCAAAACTTGTTCCTGTAATTGTTACTTCTGTTCCTATCACTCCCATTAAAGGATTTAACTCCGTAATAGCAGGTTCTACAATAAAACCAGAAGATGTAGCCAGTTGCCCAGCAACAGTAACCGTAACATCACCAAAGCCTACAACAGAACCTTCAGGAACTGTTGTGGTGATACTTGTTTCAGTAGCATCGGTTACTATAGCGGGTAGGCCATTAATAACGACTATATTATCTGAAAGTGTCGTACTAAATTTAGTTCCAGTAATGGTTATAACATCTCCTATGGCTGCTCTTGAAGGGTCTACATCGGATATGGTAGGTATATCCACAACGCTAAACGCAGGACCATTTGCAGTAAAACTACCATGGGAAATAACAATATTTCCTGAGGTGGCTCCTTCTGGTATTTTTATGGTCAATATACTGTCTGAAGCCTCCGTAACTGTAACAGCAAGATCGTTTATGCTTACCTTATTATTAGCGGGGCTTACGCTAAAGTTGGTTCCTTTAACCTCTACCAAAGTTCCAATATCTCCAGTACTTGGATTTATACTATTTATAGTAAGTTGCTCAATAGCAGGTACTCGGTTTAACGCTTCGTAATCAGGATTGTCACAAGACAACACTACGATACCAATACAGGTTGCTAAGAACATACCAATAGGCAGCACTTTCTTTATATGTTTTTTAATATTTTTCATTTTTTGCTTTTTATATAAATTATAGCTTGTATAGTTTATCTTAAAACTTAGCTAGCTATATTTTAGGTTATACATTACTCTGATGGTTGAAACACTAACATCTGATCGAAATACGCACGTTCACTAGAAGAAGTACTTCTAAATTCAATCATTAACGTATAGGCACTCACATCTGTTAGAAAACCTGTACTGATTAAAGTAAATTTGCCGCTCTCCCCTAAATCATCTAGTTCATCTCCACTTTTATCAAAAATCACCATGGTTTCCGAACTGCCATCTGTTCTTTCAATTAAAGTAGATACAATGATATAATCGGGATCTAGGCCTGGGGTATTCCTTAAGTTGTCATCGTCAAAGCCAGTACCATTGATAAATAATTTTATCTGCACACCAGAGTCTGTAACTCCAGAAGGTACGGCAACCCTATCAAAAGCTAGTTTTACAATACCTCTAGTGTTTTGTAAACGGTACCCTTGTTCGCCATCTGGATAAGCGCCAACATCATCGGTATAATTACTTATTCCAATATCTGTTCCGCTTGGACCTCCGACTCCATTTTGAAATGGAAGTTGGATGTATTCTGCTGTAAAACCAATTTCATCATCAACACCAGTTCCAACAGCTGTGTACATAATATCTGCACTAATAGGAGGGTTATTAATTAACGGTCCTTCATCCCTTGCATCTTGACCATCTGGTCTTATGTAAGTACCACTACCCACAGATCCTTCTTCAAAAGAAGTTCCTCTTATCTTTTTTGGTGGAGGAATTATAAACGAAAAGTTAAAAGCTAAAGCATTTCTATAGCTATCACCCAATAATTGTGAGATTGTAGTACCTCCCTCTGCCTCATTAGTATCGGTGTTAAAGTCTGGTTTAATGCCATTATAGATGGCATTAGGTGTGGTTACTACCGCATTAAACTCAAATTCAGAGAATCCACTTAAATCCGCTTCAGTTATGTTAAAAGCCTCATATAACATAGGTAATGTAATCACCAAATTAGCTGGGAACTTAGTAATTGTAATAAAATTATCTACAGTAACATCTTCATGCGTTACAGATAGTACATAACTTGTTATATTATTGTTAACATCAATAATCTCTTCATTAATTTCTGCCTCAGCTAATTTCAAAAAATTAAAACTTAGTGTTGGTTCTGATTTAAAGGCAACAAAGCCACCTTTATCTGTTAAGTCATCAAATAAATTAATATTATCATCTTGACAGGACATACCTATTAGGATTAATAGACATATGTATATTTTTTTCATAATTATCTTCTTTTAATTATTATTTTAAGGCTCCAGCAGGAAGTGTATCCCAAAAAACTTGATTTGTAATTGGTCGTGGAACCAATGACGTATTTCTTTCTAGAGCTTCACCAGGTAAAAGCCATGTTCTTATAAACGGGATGGCTTCATCTTCAACGGGAACTTGTATGTTCGATGGAAAACCAGTTCTTCTATATCCATTATAGGCTTCTATTGAATTACCATAAGATGCCAAATAATACTCTCGTAAAACAATGTCCAATCGTTCTTGATCACTAGAGGCGGAGGTGTATTCTTGCAAGACCTCATCTACATAAGCGTCTACATCGTCTTGTGTTGCAGCAAAACTGGATACAACAACAGATGAACCAAAATTTAATACTTTGTCCATGGATTCTCGTATTCCTGCTTCTAGGTAGTTAAGAGCATCACCATTTGTATTTAAAGATAAAGCGGCTTCGGCCTTTAAAAAATTCACGTATGAAGAAAGAATTAAAGGGAATATCCCTGCACCACCTAAATTATTAGTCTCTACTGCTTTTACTCCATTGTCTGCGTCAAAAGCACCCCCAGCTGGATATAATCCCCAGGTCGTTTTAATGGTTCGATCGCTAGATCCTCCACCAGTATCTACATGATCTCTTCCCCAATAAAAATCACCTAAATAACAAAAATCGTAAGCCGGATTACTTGAGCAAGGCAAAACAGGATCTGTATTAGTTTGTCTATATAAGTAATAGCGTAATCTTGGATCACGTACTGTTTTAGAATCTTTTAATAGCCAAATAAAATAATTTCCTATAGATCTAGACGGGCCAGAACTTCTATATGCTTGGTCAAAATATGTATGTCTACTGTCTTCTGGATCTTCCACTGTTGAGTATTGAAATTGGAAGTCGTCTGCTGTACTGCTGATCAAATTATCATCAGCCAGTAATGCATTAATAGCCTCTGTATCTCCCATATTTACAAATAATTTTAACTTCAAACTATTTGCTGCTTTTATCCATTTGCTGGCATCTCCATCGTAGTATAAATCGGTTTCCGGAGCTTGAGTAGCATTATTAAAATCGGCAATAGCGGCATCTATTTGTACTATGAGCTTAGGATATATAGTGGCATCATCATCTGCAATGGGGTTTAAAAAATCGGGATTGATTGCTTGCGAAAATGGCACATCTCCCAAAAAATCGACCAAAGTTGCCATTTGATAGGCGCTTAATAGGGTTGCTATACCTCTATGAAAAATATAGCTGTCATCATTTTCGGCAAAGTCTTCAATAAATTTAGTATTTGCTAGGGTTCTGTATGTATTATTCCATTCGCCTTCCAAAGCATTCGATAAGGCTAATCGGGCATAATTTCTAGTGGATCCTTCATAGCGCATGGTATCGTCAGTGTTTGTACTGAACTGAACCATTCCATTGATAAAATTTACCTGTATATAATTTAAGATAAAGTTGGGTTTTGCGGAAACAGGAGTTATATTATTAGGGTCATTCTGTAACTGTAAATCTGTTATTTCACATGACACAAAACATATGCTAAACAGTGTACAAATTATTATAGTTATTTTTTTCATATGTATTATTTTTTTGATTAAAAAGAAACAGACACTCCAAGAGCATATCTTTTGGTTGACGGTGTTGAGGTTGTTCTTCCGCCAACATCAGGATCTATGTTGGTATACTTTGGGTAGTTGGGAGCTTTATAAAATACATTTCTTCCGCTTAACGTAATCGCAAGATTATCAAAAGGAAGGTTGTATTTTGCTCCATCCAAATTATAGGACAATGCTATTTCTCGTATTCTAAATAAAGTAGAATCAAAAATTTTGCGATCATCTGCTTCGTAATAGTTTCCAGATGCAAGTCTACTCGCATTTAACTGAACATTATTAGGTATGGTTTGGCCATTGGTATCTAATAAAGGTTGCCCTGTACCAATATCGCCGTAAACTCCTGGAATAGTAAAAGTACCGTCTCTGTTTTCCGTATCTTTTGTAACACCTGCTGATAATAAGTCAATAGCTGTTCCAGAAAATTGGTCACCACCTTGTGTGTATTCTAGCTGTGCAGTAAGTGTGAAGTTTTTATAGCTAAATGAGTTAATGTTTGTAAGTCTCCAATCTGGTGTTGGATCACCAATAACCTCATTATCTAATCCTGCAGTGCTGCTTACAATGAGCTCTCCATTATTAGGGTTAATTAAAAAATTACCTTGATTGTCTCTTACGGCATAGGTACCTTCAAAAACTCCGAATGGCTGCCCTTCAATTGCCCTGCCACCATTACCTAAATTAATAGGGGCATTTAGTTCAACAACTTCTGTGGTATAGGCCGTAAATACATTGGCCATGTTCCATTTAAACCTATCATTATTTATAATGTCTACACCTAATTCTATCTCTAATCCTTCACCATCAACGCGCCCGATATTGGTCACCGTTTGCGAAAAACCAACCGAAGCATCTATTCTTTTGGTTACGATTTGGTCTTTAGAACTACGCTTATAGGCAGATGCTTGCAAGGTAACACGATTGTTGAATAGTTTACTTTCAATTCCGATCTCAAATTCTCTATGTAACTCAGGTTTTAAATTTGAATTTGGTAATGTACTTGATGCACTATTAGATCGTATTGCTCCGTTTGCTGTAATAAACTCGAATGGTTCAGATCTAAACGTAGCACGTGTTCTAAAACGGCCCGGAAATCCTGACGATGTTGCATAAGCAGCTCTTAGTTTTAGATAATTTACAACCTTAGAATCAAAATTAAATGCAGAGGTAGGTAGGAATGATACAGATACTCCTGGGTAAAATATGGATTGATTTTCCTTTTCTATGGTAGAACTCCAATCATTACGTCCGGAAAGCGATAAAAACAAAAAACGGTCATAATTAAAATCTAACTGTGCAAATGCTCCTAACAGGTTTTCTCTTGCTCTAGAAGCGTCTCCTGTTTGTGTGTTAAAATTATCTGGTCTAAAAAAGTCTAATAAATCTTGATCTTGAAAATCACTAGAATTAGAAAGGACATTTATCGTTCTCGAATTTAGACCTAACTTACCATCTAATCCTAATTTATTTGTTAGCTGGTATTTGGTATTTAAAATTAATGACTGATCGATAATCTCATCTCTATCATAACTTAAGCTTAAACGTCCAGATTCATTATTACCAAAAGCACCTCTATTGGTCGTGTCAAATGAATCCGATACATCTGCATCAATACCAATACGGTAGTTTACGCTCCAATTATTATTAAACTCATATTTAGTATTTAACGTAGAGAACAATCTAACTACTCGATCGTTATTGTTTACATTATCTATGGTCCAAAGCGGGTTTGCTTCGTCTCTATAGTACACATTTTCCCCAGTTCCTGGGTCTTCAAATGGCAAACTACGTAAGTCTAAACTTCTAGGTAAGAACAGTAATACATCAAATAACCCGCCGTTAAAATTACGCTCTCGAGCCGTATAGTTAAATGTTGCTGAAACGTTCCACTTGTCTGTTATTTGAACAGAACCACCTAGGCCTAGATTAAATCGTTTAAGATCATTATTTCCTATAATACCCGTTTCGTCTGTATATCCTAATGATAAATTGAAGGCTGTTTTCTCTTGAGAAGAACTAATGTTTAAAGCGGTAACTGTACCAATTCCCGTATCAAAAAAGTCCTTTACGTTATTGGGAACGGCTTGATAGGGTATTTGTACATCTGCAAACTCAGGAAAAGACTGATTGTTTGACAAAGGGTGTGGTACCAAATCTAATTCTGAAAAGGCAGGCCCCCAGCTGTTAAGGGAAGTATCGTCATAAGCATTATCATTACCTTGACCGAATTTGTTTTGATAATCAGGAAGATTAGCTACTTGATTTGTATACATAGTTTGTGAAAAATTGATGGAAACCTTTTCTTCACCTATACTAGCACTACCACTTTTAGTAGTAATTAAAATAACACCGTTACGGCCATCACTACCATATAATATAGAGGCATTTAAACCTTTTAAAACGCTTACAGTTTTAATATTGTTAGGGTTAATATCTATTAAGCCTCCATTAAAAGGCACGTTATCTACCACAATCAATGGACTGTTACCGTTATTGATAGACAAGTTGTCCCTTATTCGTATCTCTGCTTCAGATCCAGTAGCACCACTGCCTACATTTATCTGTACACCCGCAACTTTACCTATTAGTGATCTAGAAACGTCCGATTCTGCTTTGTTCTCCACATCTCTTCCAGCAAGTGTTGTAACGGCATATCCTAAAGCTTTTTTGTCTTTTTTAATACCTTGAGCAGTTACTATAACTTCATCTAATACCCCGATGGTTGCTTTTAAGTTAACATTAATGGCTTGAGATATATCGGTAACTGTTATTTCTTGAGTTGTAAAACCAAGAAAAGAAAACACTAAGACATCTCCCTGATTAGCCCTTATTTGGTATTTACCATCAAAATCGGTAAATGTTCCGACGGTCGTTCCTTTTATTAAAATGCTTACACCCGGTAAGGGTAATCCAGCTCCTCCATCATTAACTTCACCTTTAATGAGCTGTTGAGGAGGTTTTTCCTTTATTACAATGGTGTGATCTTTAGATAATTCGAACTTAACATTACTGCCAGAAAAACATTGTTCTAACAGTTTTGACATTTGAATGACTCCCTTTTTCAATTGCACTTTTGGTGCATTAGCGAACAAATCTTGAGGATATAAAAAACGATATTTTGTTTGATCTCGTATTATATTAAATACCTCATCTACTGGCACCTCTTTATCAGTATCAATTGTTACTTTTTCTTGAGAGAAAGAAGTTTTAGTAGTAAAACTAAAAACAGTTGTACATAATAAGAATATAAGTGTTCTCATAATAATAAATAGCAATCGTTTTCGAACGAGTGAACGCGCTTTGGTTAATTTAATTTTCATAAATTTACATGGTGTTAGTTATACATTGGTTTAATTGATACAATCTCGAGGGACGAAGTTGATTCACCGCAAAATGTTTAACTTCGCTCCCTTTTTTATTTTTATTTCAATATGATCTTTTTATCTATAATTTCGTAATCTTCAATAATTCCAAAGTTTTTAATAATTATTAGTATATCTTCTATGTTTTGGTCTCTACCTAAAACGCCATTAAACCCTTCTTTTTTGAGTTCTGGGTTAACAAATTCTACGTCCATATCATACCAGCGAGATAATACTTTCATAATATCTCCAAGTGGTTTTCTACGAAAGCTAAAAACACCTTCTTTCCATGAAATTTCATTATAGACATTAACAGTCGTTATGGCCATTGTGTTATCATTAAGATTAAGGTTTGCTTGTTGATTAGGTTTTAAAATTCGACTGGTATGTTTCGTAGAAACAGATACTTTACCTTCAACCAACGTAGTATATATATTGGCTTCATTTTTATATGCTTTAATATTAAACTCTGTACCTAATACCTCAATTTCCTGAGCTTGATTAAGTACCTTAAATTTTGAGCCTTTATGTTCTGTACTTGGAGACACATTAAAATAGGCTTCTCCATAAACTAATTCAACTTCACGTGTAACTTCATCAACAAATGATACAGGGTATTTTAATTGAGACTCTGAGTTTAACCATACTTCAGTTCCATCAGATAGCGTAATATGAAATTTTCCACCTCTGGGAACCGTCAAATAATTATAAGCAATTTCTACGGCGCTTTGTTCTCCAGCCTTATAAACTATTTTTTCCCCGTTACTATTGGCGTTTTGTGTTTGATACGAATTTCCTTTTTCTAATGTTACCACCGAACCATCCTCTAGCGTCAAGGTTGCTTTATTAGTACCCGGTTTAATAGTGGTATTTACAATGGTTGGAGTGTCTTCTGTTTGATTACCAAAAATAGTATCTCTAAACATATATACTGAAATCATCACGCCTATAAACACGGCAGCATATTTTAAAACTTTGTTTAATTTATACCTATGAAAAATACTTTTGTCTCGTCTTATTTTACGCAGATATTCTTTTTTTGCATTTTCGGTATCAAATTGTTTCATGCTAACATCCATTGCATAGTTTGTCTTCACATAAGTTTTGAAAAACTTCTTATTGTCAGGTTTTTTTAGCCATTCTGTTAAGACCTCAAGTTCTTCAATGGTAATGGCATTCATTAAAAACTTAACAATTATTTTTTCTATATTTTGATTCATTTTTATTAGACTCTTTAGTTATATTACGTTTCCCAATCTTTACCACCCACATTTTTATTAATTTTTTTATTAAAAAATAATATTTATTTAATCTGTAATGATTTTAAAATCAGTATTATTGGGTCATAATGTTTAAGGATTATACAAACAATACGTATTTGGTTGAGCGTTTAAGAAAAGGCGATGAGAGTGCCTATACTTATTTAATGGACGCCTTTTACCAAAAACTTTGTACTTACGCTAATAGTCTTTCCAGGGATGTTTATGTATCAGAAGATATTGTACAAAATGTGTTTTTAAGGATTTGGGAACATAGACATAGATTAAAGGGGACTCACTCAGTTAAAAGTTATTTATACCAGTCTGTTTATAATGAATTTATAGATCAGTATAGAAAGAGAAACAAACTGATTGCAGTAGAAAGTGAATATATAAAAGCACTTACTGATATTGTGGAAGAAGATGCTAGCGAACTCACAAGATTGATTGGTCTAGTAAAGGAAGAAATACAAAATTTACCTCCTAAATGTAAAAAAGTCTTCCTTTTAGGAAAGCAAGAAGGGTTAACTTATGGAGAAATAGCAGAATACTTAAATGTTTCATTTAGAACTGTTGAAAACCAAATGAGCAAAGCTTTTGCCATTATTCGAAAAAATGTAGGTAATCGAACGGATTCTATATTATTCTTGTTGTTTGGTTTTAAACATTGTTCTTAGATATATTCTTAAAATTAGCGATAAGTAACTTCTTATATGACAAATATTAAAGATAGCTTCGTCAGAAACTAAAACTTTATAAATCATAAAGCTTGTTTGAGCTTTTGTTCAACTTGTTCCCAAGTGTAAAATTTGGTTTCACCTTTTTCCATTCTGGATAATCGTCTATCTATTTCTATTTTTTGATTTTCAGGCAATTCAAAAGTTTTGTTTTCTTTCATCCTTAAGAAGAGTTTTAATTTTTTGTTATGATGATTTATATCTTTTAGGTACATATTTAAAAACTATAATTCGACAGCAAATTGGATTTAGTGCCGAATTATAGTTTTAAAAATACTCTTTTATTTCCCAAGCATAAGTAACTCATTAACTATTATCTCAGTTACATATCGTTTGTTACCATTTTTATCATCATAACTACGAGAAGTCAATTTACCTTCAATAGCAACCTCTTTACCTTTAGTGACATATTTCTCGATTATTTGAGCCGTTTTACCCCAAGCAACAATATTGTGCTACGTTGTTGACCATTTGGGTTTAATTCTAAAGAAGAGAGCGGAGCGATTTGTTTGAGTTTGAATTTTATAGTTTTATTGTCAAATATGATTTCATTAGTTATAGACTCTACGATATAACGCTTTTCGCCTCTATCCAAATGCTCCCAATTATTATAAAAACCGATGGATTTGTTAGCGATTACATCAAAGGATATTTTAGCTTCTTCTAAGAGTTCCAATTCTTTTTTTAAGTCTTTAATAGTGACTTCAAGACTTTCTTTTCTAACGAAAATTGGTTCATAGTGTTTTTTGAAACCTTTAGTAGGTATTTGACCTTGAGTATTTAAGTCAATTAAACTTTCTAACTTTTGTTCAAGTTTACTTAATTCAATTTCTACAAATTCTATTTCATCGTGTTTCATTTGTATCTCATGAGAATTTGAAGTGTTGTATTCTGAAAGTTCTTCATCCGAAATTAAAAACCGTTTTATTCGACCTAAAAAGACATCTTCTAAATCATCTTTATCAATACCAAATTTGCAATGCTTACACGTGTATCTTTTGCTCTTAGATTGGATAATCATTTTATGCCCTTTATTGCATTTAATGTAACCTGTAAATAGATGTACCCTTTTGTTTAAAGGTTGCCTTTGTTTACTCCCTTTTTCTTGGTCTCGAATAATGGCATTTACTTCATCCCATTTCTTTTCAGATATTAAGGCTGGGCAAGGAAGATGTTGCCATTCGGTTTGCGCTTTTAATCCAGATGGATTGTCTTTTGACCGTTGTCCTTGATAATTACATTTTCTAATTCCTTTTGCATCTGTATTCTTTAATAATCTTCTAATAGTGGTATCAGACCAAGGCCTATTTTTTCTAGTAATATAACCTCTCTTATTTAATTCGTTTGCAACGGTAGACATGCGTTGGTGTTCTAAAAACAAATCATATATCAATCGTCTAACAGGGGCTTCTTCTTCATTAATAACTACTTCGGAATCAACAATCTTATACCCATAACTCACCATGCCACCAGTAAATTTGCCTTGCTTCCTTCTATAATTTAGACTTGCCATTTGTCTTTCATAGGTAATTTCACGTTCATAGGTTGAAAGGGCACTCAATAATGTATAAAAGAATTTTCCACCACTGGTTGAAGTGTCAAGTGATTCATTTATAGAAATTAGGCTAGCATTATGGTCTTCGAAGAATTTACTATACTCAAGGAGCTCGGAAGTATTTCGAGCTAAACGACTTAAAGAGCTAATAATAATACCTTCGACTTTGCTAGACCTAATATCATCAAACATCTGTTTTGTTTGTAGATGATTGATAGTGCTTTTACCAGAGACCCCTGCAAGATTATATATTTTGACAACATTCCATTCTTTGGATTTTGCATATAGTTTACCTCGCTCAATATGGGTTTCTACAGAATCAGTGTTATTTTTTTGGTCCAGAGTGCTAACTCTAACGAAAATCGCAACATTCATATTTATAGTGTTTTATCTCTAAAGTAACCCTATTATTAAACCTGATGAAATTAAATACTGAATTTTATTTTTTCTTTTTAAATAGCTTCGTAAGACGTGATTTAATATTCTTAATTTGAGTACTTTCTTCATTTTCAAATTCTGTTACTATTCTAAATCCCTTTACAATTTCTTCTTGTTTTTGAGGTTGAATAACAAATGCATCTAAAATCTTTGGAATCATATCGGGCTGAATAAATTGAACCAATGTTTTGTCTTTGGTTGATAATTCCTTAGTAGCCAATTTTTCGATAACATTTAGATGTTTTTTGTTTTTTGAAACCATAACAACAGGAATACATCCTGCTTTCAAACATTTTTTTATGTTTTTAACCTCGTATGCAGGTTTATTGGTTTCTGAAATTTCAAAACCAATTTTCAAACCGTCTTTTTCTAATACGATATCTATGCGTCCACCATCTTTAGTTGGATATTCTGTTGTAGCTATGTAATTTCTATCTTGTCCTAATTTTTTAATCATTGATTGTAGATATGTATGTGTTCGTATTTCTAAAGACTCATTTTCTTCCTTGAAGAGTTTGTCTTTAACGTCATCAGGAATAGCACTTGGTAAACTTTTAGGTTTTTGCTCGGGAACCTCATTAATGGTTTCATTTGGTATTATTAATTTCTCTTTAATCGGGGGTTT
The DNA here is from genome assembly GCF_002886045.1 of Flavivirga eckloniae. Lineage (NCBI taxonomy): Bacteria > Pseudomonadati > Bacteroidota > Flavobacteriia > Flavobacteriales > Flavobacteriaceae > Flavivirga > Flavivirga eckloniae. The sequence continues at coordinate 2,603,425 of NZ_CP025791.1, forward strand.
CTTTTTATAAGAAGTTGTTTTTAAAGAGGGGAGCATTGAAACCAACAAGTCTTCTACTTGCTTTTTTGGTGTCCCATATTCTTTGCGAACAGATGTAATAATAGTTTGGGAGTAATCAGTATTTGTTTTTTGTAGTGGATTAGTCAAAAGATTAAAATCATTACTACTAGAACCGATACGCATAATGGTCTCTCCTCGTTCCAAACTCTGTAAATCTGTTTGTTCAAAATATGAAAAACCAGATTCCAATCGTTTTGCATCACTATCTCCCAATCTAAAACAAATGCGTATTTTAGGGTTAGAGATTACCGAGTTTAATAATGACAAATCTTGAATTTGTCCAAGCTCCTGATGAGCGATAGTTAATCCTAAACCATATTTTCTCGTACCGCTTAAAATCTTTTCAATACTTGGAGTAATGAAGTTCTGAAACTCATCCAAATACAGTATGTACGGTGTACGTTCGTCTTTATTTTGTCCTTGGCGTGATAATGCGGCTTGGTTGAACTTTGCCAAGAATAGAGAGCCAAGTAAATAGCTATTGTGTTCGCCAATAAGCCCTTGCGATAGTTTGAGTAATACAATCTTGCTCTCTGCCAAACACTGTGAAATATCAACTCCTTGCTTTTGAGCTAACATATACCTCACGAGTTTCGGTCGTAAAAAGGTGTCTATACGAGTTAATAGGGGAGCGATACCTTTACGTACCATTGGATATTCATTTTGCCAATAATAGTGTAGTGATGGGTCATCAACTGATGTGAGATATTCATCTCTAAATGATTCTTCGATTAGGAATCGTTTAAGTTCAATGATAGTTCCTCCTTTAGAGCTTTCTAATACAGTATTCACTGCATTTTGTAAAACAGCCGTCATATTATCACCCCAAGCAGTTGCATGACGTTTAAATGCTGAAACCAAATCAGAGCTTAAAACAATCTTTTCTGGTTCGGTATGAGCTTCTAAGAGATTAAAACCAATAGGGTATTCGCTATCTGATGGGTCAATAATTACAACATCATCTTTTCGATGTTCCGGAATTCGTTGTAATATATCATCACAAATATCACCATGAGGATCAAAAATAGCACAGCCACGTTTTTGTTCAATGTCGGCTAACATCATATTTGCTATTAGAGTCGATTTACCAACTCCTGTTGCTCCAATAATATGAGTATGTGATAATCTTGATTCGGTGTCTAAATGCACGGGGAACTCTTGTTCTAGATGAACATTCGTTCCAATATGGATTCCATTCTGTGATGCTTTAGATTGTTGTTTGGTCTTTATGTTATCCAATCCAAGCTTATCACTCACAACTGTTCTATTCGGATAGTGAACAAAGGTGTTCAACTCTTTACTATTCAGAATAAACCCTAAGCGATTGCTTAACCTGTTACGAAGATTGTATTCATGGAAATCATAAGCATACCCCTCATTCGATAAAGGAATCAGTTTATTGTATTTAGATTGTGAGATACTGGTGATACTACGAGATAGTTCTGTTGCCAAATAATGGCTTCGATTATCATTAACTCCTTGCACTCCAATTCGCATAACTACTGAAAACAACGGAGCAGATATTTTGTCCTCTGCACATTTCGGCATTTCTGGAGCATCAGAAAAAAACGAACCTCCACCACCATCACTCACTGCATTCGTAATATCTTTGGCTAATGGAGAAGTAATACCCTTGAATAGAACTTGAAATACCGTAATGTCTCCTTGTTCTAATGAATCTAATGTTGCAATAATTGAGGTAAGTGGGTCAATTGAAAACGATTCGCTTGTATGAATGGAACGCATGAATTCATCATGAACACCAAAATCTGCTATGGCTATATTTTTATCAAGGTTAAAGCCAAAATCTTCAGCATCACAATCTCGTATTATGATATTAGGAAAATATGCCTTGAGATGTGATTGTATACGTTTACCATCAACATCACTACAGACTATTTGTATAGTTATGTTATCCTCAGTACCAACGATTTCAAATGAAACGAGATGTGCCGTAAAAGACAACATATTAAGGAACTCAATATTTCTCAGTGGGATAATTTCTTGTCCTTGATGAAAGGAAATTGAAAAACCTACTAATGTAGGTTGCTCATTAAATTGTAAAAAGTTTGGTTCAAGGCTAAGGCTTTCGTTTTCTTGCTTTTCTTCTTTTTGTTGCGGAACAATTAGTTTTTTAATACTCGTAAAAAGAGCTGGTACACGCCCATCATCAATAACTGGATTAGTGTATGTTCTGTGCTGAAAGGGAAGATATGGAGGTTCTATATCAATGGGAGTATCGAAATGGTTATAACCACGATTCCAATACTCCCATTCATAGAAATAGAGTGTTGCTTGTTCACTTGCGGTAAGGCTCATTATTACCGTTTGAATATATCTCCTAACATTGGTTTGCGTTCACTTTCGGTCAAGGCTCGTACTCCTTTGTTTTTGGTAATATCATCTATAACCTTGAGTACCGATGATTGAGCATAGGTCATAAACATACTGGCAGAATCTATACGGAAATATGTAATGGGATATAGCTTTTGTGCTAGCCATGTTCCAAAAAAAGGAATCTTTGAAATCAGTATTTTTACAATAGAGTCTTTATACAGTAACCACCAAGAAATAAAGAAACCTTTTCCGAATTTTGCTCCACATATATCGTATTGATAATCTTTCCAAGTTGCTCGTAAATAAATGCGTGAATGAGACATTACGCCTCCTTCCTTAATATATACCTCTTCAATTTTGATTTTGGTAATACCATGTGATTCTAGTTCTGTTTTTAAACGTGAATAAAACTCTTTTGGTGAATATTCAAAATTATCAATAAGGGTATTCCATTTGGAATGATAGCTTTTAAGAGTTTTACTAAAAATTAATCTAAGTAGTAAAAAGGCAAAAATTCCGTACACAATGTACATTACGTTCCAAGAAGGATAATAGATAAAATTATTCATAATTGTTTATGTTTTAAGTTAAAAAACATGAAAATTACGATGACAGATAAAGATGACAATAGGGAAATGATAAGACCATACTATTTAAGGACGAAACCATTATCTGTGATGATAAAGTCCATTTTTACCACCTATTATTAAATGTTATATACGTTTAGTTTAGAAATATGCTTCGCTTCCCGAAAAAAGATATTTCATATTTCGCAAAAACAAATTTTAGAAGTGACGGAAAACTCTTTGGTTTACAAAAAGATGCGTTAAAATTCCATACAGCAATTTATGGCAAGACTGGTACAGGAAAATCTAACGTAATTAAAAATCTCTGCTATCAAGATGCTATCCATAAAAGAGGCTTTTGTGTTTTTGATATTCACAATGACCTCATTCCAAATATACTCCAATACTTACCGCCATATCGTCTTAAGGATGTTATTTATCTCGATATACCGAATAACAATTTACAGTATCGATATAACCCCTTTAAACGAGTTTCGTATAACAAGCGAAGTTTAGTTGCAAGTGGAATATTGGAATCGTTTAAAACTATTTATAGAGCCTCCTGGGGGAATCGACTTGAATATGTATTGCGATTTACTATCCTTAGCCTTTTAGACCAACCAAATAGTACTTTTGCTGATATACCTAAACTCTTAAATGACAAAGAATTTAGAAACCGTTGTATGCATAATATTGTAAGTGATGATGTGAAATCTTTCTGGACGCATGAATATCCCTAAATATTCAAAAACAGATTTAACAAGTGTTCTAAATAAAGTGATGAGTTTTCTAGCCCATCCGAGCATTAAGAAATTATTAGTTGAAAATCCTGTTGATATTTCTTTTCGTTCTATCATGGATTCAAACAAGATTCTGCTCATTAATGTAAACAAGGGGGAATTAGGAAGTGAAGTATCACACATGATTTCTTCACTCCTCCTCACCTCAATAATGAATGCAGGGTTTAGTCGCTCTACAATTCCAGAATCACAACGAACCATTTTTCATATCTATCTTGATGAATTTCAAAATTACACGAACAAGTCGATAATTAATCTTCTTTCGGAGATTCGGAAATATGCAATTACGGTTACAATGGCTACACAATATATAACTGCTTTAGATTCTGATATTAGAAATGCCGTACTCGGTAACGTAGGTAATATTATTGTATTTAGGGTATCTCATTCGTGTGCTAAATATTTTGAAAAAGAAATGTACCCAATCTTTAAAGCTGATGATTTTGTGTCACTAGCAAATCATGATATTTATTTGCGTATGGTTATTGATAATAAGGTATGTAAACCATTTTCTGCAACGACAATAAAATACTTTGACTATTTCTAATATTGTCAATTTTTGACTTCTACTTTTAACGCCTAATAAATTTCATACTTACATCAAAGAAACTTTAAATTTAATAGTATGAAAAAAGAAATGATTAAAAATAATGTAACAAAGATTCACGAGGTCGGTATCGTATATAAACGTAAGCTATTTGATGAAATGATTACCATCAAATCTTCACGAGATATTGATACTTTTCTAAGAAAAACAATTGATTTAGAGATTGTCGACTTAAAAGAGGTCTTTTGGGTTATCTTATTAAATAACTCACATAAGATTTTGGGGTTATCAGAAATTGGTGTGGGAGACGCAAAGGGAGTTATAGTAAACACTATTGAGATATTCCAATTAGCTATAAAGACAAACGCAACATCTATTGTTATCTGCCATAATCACCCAAGTGGAAAACTTGTTGCATCTAGGCAAGATAAAAGTATTACTCAAAAAATTAAACAAGCTGCTGAATTATTTTCTATAAAACTTTTAGACCACATTATTATTACGAGTGAACATTATTACTCGTTTTCTGATGATATGATTCTCTAATTAATCTTTTATTTCCCATTATACAGATAGTGGGATTTCTTTTTTCTCTCCTTATTCGCTTTGATTCTAAATATTACATGAAATCTCCAATCATATTATATGGGGGTAAAACCTCTTTATTAAATAAAATATTACCACTTATTCCAGAAACTAAAGGTTATTGTGAGCCATTTTTCGGTGGCGGTTCCGTTTACTACGCTTTAGCTGATAGACATTATGAAACAGAAGTTATTAACGATGTAAACGATTCACTTATTAACTTCTATTCGGTTCTAAAAAATGATTTTCAAAAATTAAAAAATCTTGTGGATGCAACTCTCTATAGTAGAGGAACCTATAAACGAGCGGAGTTAATACTGAAAAATCCCGTTGATTATTCCAACGTGCAAAGAGCATGGGCGCATTGGCTTGTTATAGCACAATCGTTCTCTGGCTCAATGTCTTCATGGTCGTATGATGTAAAAGCACGAAAAGTCAAGACATTCCACAACAAGAAAACTCGCTTTATTCAAGACATTTCAAAACGAATGGAGAATACTCTTATTGAAAATAGGGATGCACTTGAAATTATTAAGAAATTTGATTCACACGAAGATATGTTTTTCTTCATAGACCCGCCATACGTTGGTGCTGACCAAGGATGCTACAAAGGGTATACCGAAGAAGATTATATCAAACTTCTAGATGTTTTAAATACAATAAAAAGTAAATTCATGCTTACTACATACGATTCCGATTTATTAACAGAATATGCAAAAAGGAATAATTGGAAACAGATTAAAATAGAAAAGCCAATTACTGCTAGTTGTTCTAGAGGTGAAAAAAGAAAGACTAAAATTGAGGTTATCAGTATTGATTGTTAATAAAAATCTTACATTAAAAATAAGTAATGGACTATATTTTATAACTTTACATCTGTTTAATTTAAATTATTTTTTTACAATGAAAAGAATTCTATTGCTGTTAAGTGCTTTTATCCTTTTAGTTGCTGGAAAATGTGATGAAAAGAGAAAGGAAAAATATTTAAAACCATACATACAATTTTCAGATAATGAAGATGCCTTTGAACAACCTAATTTAATTTATTTTCCAGGAGATGTAGTTTCTAGAAACAAAAAAACAGGGAAAATGATAAAATTAGCAACACTTAAAGATGTCGATATTCAAGAAAGTCCTACTATTGGAGTCACGTTTAAAAATAATGTTAACTCAAATTTGGGACTTAACCTCAGTTTTCTTGGAATAAAAGACCTTTCTTTTCTTGGTGATATCGACAATCAAAAATTAATTAAATTTAATTATAAAGAAGAAGAAACATCATCTTTAACTTTTAAAAACGGTATTCTTGGTTTTAATGAAGCTTTGTCAAAGATAAATAAGGATATAACAACGGCATCTCAAAATATTAATTTGGACTTAGAAAATAACGATATTATTTTACTCGTAGAAATCAAAAGAGCAAAAAAAATGTCTTTTGGTTTTGACAAGAAAATGATTAGTGAAAATAGTTTTGATGTAAAAATAGAAAAAGAGATTGCATCCGCTAAAGCGGATATAAAATGGGATAAGAACTCCGATTATCAGGTAGATTATAGCAAAGATACTCCCTATCATGTTAGGTATAATAAAGTATTTCTAAAAATCACTGGAGGAATTGGTGGAATGGAATTTACAATTGACAAAAATAGAAGTTGAAAAACCTCTTAAAATATTGTTTAATTCTATATCCATTTTTGAATACCATCAACCTTGATGGAAACAATAATTTGCATTATTTTATTTCTAAAAGCCATATATCGAATGAACATAATTTTCAAAATATTGAAATTCCCTTAATTAAATGGTACGAAAGTTTTATTTCCAAACCATATCGTAAAATAGAGTTCAGAACATATAACGATCATAATGATTATCCAACAAATCCGTTTTGGAGAAATGACTATGATGTAAATAATGAACTTTGGTTATTAACAGATGATGATAAATATTGGGAGTGGGAAGACTCTGAGAATAAAACCTTCCAAGAAGATGAAATAGTTGATAACAGAACTTTAAAAGAGGTTTTAATCGATGAGATTTATGACAAAGATTATTGTTGTCAAAGAGTGACTAGTATTGATTTCAATGAAGAACAGGTTATTGAGGTTTCTGTAAAAAATATTTGGTCTTTCGACGTAAATCGTGAATGCAGCAATATTAGAGACATTAACTTATTAGTTGCTTGTAGAGAAAGAATTGTATTTGATATTCACAAAGCAATGCAAGGCTATTCTTCCAGAAAAATAAAAAGCCTCTTGTTTTCCAAAAATCCGAGATATTCAAATTTACCTACAGGTTTGGAAAATTTAACTCAGCAAATATTCAGTAAAGTAAAAAAACAATTTGTTGAAAAAGGTTATTTAAAAAATACTGATGATACTAAATTATTAATTATTAATAATTCTTATGTTAAACCAAACACTCCCAATAATTTAGGTAAACTCTTGTTTATACATTACAATTTCGGCTCGGGTAATGTTGAGATTTCAAGTAATCTTATAAAGGCAACGTTTTTGTTTATTATGGAGAGCTTCAATGATGTGATATACAGATATTATTCTGACTTAGAAGATATTGAAACAAAATATAATGACCCACTCTACAGAAATGATATGTTTCGGTATATAGTTAAAAATCAAGAAATTGATTCAATTAAAAAAAGATATGCCGAATTTTTAGAAGGTTCGTTTGACGACGATTATTATAGCGCTTTAAAATTTATTTTCGGACATGAACTTGCTCATAAACTCAATGTATTTGACGAGGAAGAAGCTGATTGTTTAAGTTACAAAATACTAATACTAGGAGACCCTAGTGATAAATGCATATTTTCCAATATTATAGAGGAATCATTGAATCAGGGTTTGGAGAATTATTGGGGGTATGAGTTATCGAAAAAAGAAGATTTAATTGCTAGAGCAAAACGATTAAATAAAATAGTATCTAACCAAGTTAATTGTCCATGAATTATCTATTATTTCTTTTATTATAAAAATAAGGATAAACAAACCCTGAATTTTAGCCTTTCTATTTGGAATAAACAACAAGTCTAATAATATTTTGAGATTGAAGTAAAAAATAAAACTTCTCCTTGGTATGCTTTTTTCAATTTTTCGAATGTTCTTCGATAGATAATGTCTTGAATGATAAGGCATCAATTTCTAACTGCTAAGTCAATTTTATGTTTTTTAACTGCTCTTGTGTTATTTCTCCATCTGCACGCATTTGAGTTAAGGTATCTAAGTATTTACTTAATTCCGTTTTACGTTTCTTTAAAGGAATAAGATGTTCTTCTTATTTTATTACTTCAGTACTTAATCTTTTAATTGCTTTAATTCCAAAATTGTAAAAGTCTTTATAAATAGATAATTTAGAAAGTTCTTGTGTCAGAAATTGACTTTATTTTTTATTTTAAGTGTGGAAGATAGTTTTGACTTCAGCTAGATATGTTTGTTTGAAATCAACCATATAAAAAGTGCTTAATTAAAAAAAGCAATAGTTAGAAAACCTATTGCTTTTATATAATTATAAATATTTTATTATTCGCTTAATTCTATTGATTCAGCCCATTCATCTAAAAGATTACCTGGGTCTATAACTGACAAAATGTAATCTTTCATACTAGTTCCCTGAAGTCTAGTTAATAATACTCCTCTAGATGTTGAAAATGAGATGGCCGCAATAGCCGTCAATAAATTTTTAATATAAATCATATCGTCATCATTCTCTTCTCCAATAATCTCCTCAAGATTATCTACCTTAAAAAGATAGACAAAATCAAATTTTGCAGTTGCCTCCTTTTGATTTGAACTACTTGCCGTTTCAATTGAGAAACCCATGTTTGCCTTGACTATACTTTTTTCAATATTGAATGAAGAATTAAAAGACATATTTGTCTCGTAATTATCTATTACCGTACTATCAAACTCATAAGGTGCTTCTATTTCTCCTTTAACTATCTTAAACTCAATAATCTTAAGTTTCGTAGGATCAAATTTCTTACTCATCTCGATAGTTTTATGCTATTTTTGCAAGTAGTGGTCTAGAAGAAAACTCTTTAAATGCTATTTCTTCTTCTTTATTTTGAATATTTCTAAATACAGTAAAACTTTTATTCCCTTGAAGAATAGGATCTTCTTCAAATAAATTAAAAGACTGTTTTTGAGGAATATTTATGATATTCTCATCTAAAACAGCCTCTATTTTTGATATTGTTTTTAATGTTAAGTTATGACCATCGTTTAACCATTTACTTATTTCCGATGGTCTCTTTCCTAAAAGTTCAGCTAAATCTTTTTGAGTTAGCCCTTTTAACTTTAGTAATTGATGGATTCGCATGGTAATTTCTTCATACTTATCTACAAAAATTTGTACATCTCTTGGAGTTTCGTCAATGATTTTCTTGAAAAACTTGTTCATAATTTCTTTAAATTATTATTGTTTTGTTTCCTTGGAAGTCTACCATAGTTTTATGACTTAGGCAAATCATACCCTCTTTTATCGCTTCCAAAATCTTTCTTGAACATTCATTAGCTTCATGAAAATGAATGCTGACATTAGAGTCCTCTTGTGCTGAACCTTTTGTGAACTTCAAACCGCCGTTGAATAACACTACTACTGATTCTGAGACTTTGAGAGTATATAGTCTTAAGGGAGAATGGGCAAAGCTAATCGCTTTTTCCTTTTTAAATGGATTATACTTCTTAGGAGGCAATGCTGTAGCAAGCCTCTCGTGTCTGTTAAAGTACTTTTCATGCGCTCCATACTTGTTTGCTATTTGATTTGAAAGTAAATGAGCGAGTTTTTGGACATCTTCCTTGTAGTCACTTTCATATACCTTTCTAAAAAAAATTTCAGTTTCTGAAAATTCAGCCCCTTCTTTACGTATTGTATAGAAAGTTACCTTGCTTCCTTCTTCAGAGAATACTTCTACAAACATATTCACTTTTAAGTTAATTACAAAATAAAATCACTTAAAAGTGAATTTATTGAACTTTTTAACACACTTTATCTATAACTCTCAAGGAATTTCATGGAAAATGTGTACTTAATATTCAAAAAACTAAAAAAACACTCATGCTCATTATTCTTAATTCAAGCTTCATGCCAAAATTAAATTGTTACTATTAGACGAAAAATATTCATAAAAGTTACAATCTATAGCTTTTCTATTTTAAGGGATTAAAACTTATTTTTCTCATAAGATTATTTACTATGATTGTCATAAATCACATATTATGTAAAAATATTAAGGAAGAAATTAAATAAGGAATGATAAATATACATTTTTTTATCAATAAAATTTATATGTAATTGATTTATCGCATGTAAAGCCTCAATCTAATGTACCTTTTACTGTTATGGTTTTAAATTCAATAAAATTTATCCACTTAGATGGGATATGCCACTTATCATACTTAGACGGCTTGATGAACAACAAGTCAGAGAATTTCAGTTTCTCTATCATCAACACTATGGAATCAAACTTACTCAGGAAGAAGCTCATGAGAAAGAAGTAAAGTTCCTTCGGTTCATGACAGTTGTTTTTGATAATTATGATGAGTTCTTTGATGATGAAGAAAAACCAACTTCAAATTGAATTATATTTTTGTTAAACTTTATTATTAAAACCCACCTCTGAAATAGGGTGGGTTTTCTTTTTCTCTATGTAGCTTCTTTATAAAAATTGTCATATTGGCAAGTTCGAATTGTTTCCAGTTCTCCCCACAAAATGAAAAGTTCATTGAAAAAAGAGAACTAAAAAGTGTATTCAGAAGCCTGTCTGTCGGCAGACAGGGAGGCACGACTGAAGAATCTAGTAGCATATATGAGATTCTTCGCTTCGCTCTGAATGACAAAATAGATTACCAAACGTGAAGAAACGGCTTCTACTCGTAGCTTGCTAAATACGGCAAAGTTAATGGAAGAAAACAACATACTGTTCAAGCTAAAAGAAATGGAATACGTTGAAAAAATCGCTGATAAAATTGGCGAGATCACAGTCTCTGGTAATGGAGGTATCGTAACACAATTAAAAGAAATTTTCTCTGGAAAATAAGTGAGTGTTCATATAGAATGCATCAACTATTGATTAGTTGGTGCATTTTTATTGTGACTAATTAGTAGCACCATGAGAATTAATACTTTCCTATTTGCTGTTTTTAGTGAAAAAAATACAATCATAATTAAGCCATAAATTGCTACTTTAATAATTGTATTTTTTTCTTCTATTGTAACTATTTTAAAGTTATAAGGTATCTATTAATGTTTCCAGATTATAGAATATTAATGAAAGATGAGGCGTTGCATTTTTATCCCAACTATTAGGATCTTTTTTAATGTACTTAGTACATTTATTAAGGTCTGATTGTATGGTATTGCAAATTCTCTGTTTACGATTACTTTCTAACCCTAATTTAGAGGGCAAATCATTATAATAAAACTCTTTCTCTTGAATAAACCCCATGAACTCATATGCCAAAGCAAGACTTTCGCCATTTTGGATTTTTTTAAAGTATAGCTCCAAATATTTTAAATCTGTTTTTAAAAGCTTTCTAGTATAATCAAAAAAATTAAGCATATCATTTTGCAATAACTGAATCTGTTCCAACACCCAATCTTTATCTTCGGCATCTGGTTTTAGACTTAAATACTGTTCAAATTTTTCAATAGCTTGTAAATGAAAATCGTTAGCCTCATACATTAATGCCAAATTAAATAGTGCATTGTAATCTTTTGGATTTTCTGTACAAAAATCTTCAAACAATTGCTGAGCTTTTCTATATACTTCTTCTTCAATTGCTTCTACTGCCGTTAAAAATAAGTGCTCTTTTTCAAAAGTTAAATTTGGAAGACTACTATTGGGCTTTGGGTAATATACTTTAAAAAATTTGGTAAAAGCCCTAGTCAATTCAAACTCATTCTGTGTATTTAAATACTTTCCTCCAGATTGCCCAGCAAGGTATTGTAAATCCCGTTCTGCCGGCGAGCCTGGCTTTATATCGAAGCCTATTGTAAAATATTTTACAGGAATCGTATTTCCTACAAATGAATTTGTTTTTTGTGAAAAGCTATTTAAACTGTTACCTGCAGTATTATTGTTACTATTTGTTGTGTTTGTATTTGGATAACTTTTATTCTGATTATTGCTAGTATTACTATTAGTATTAGAGGTAGTTCCACTAATGGTAGTTATTGTTGTTCCTGTTCCATATACATCTTTAGGTCTTATTTGACCACAAGTAGCAACGCCATCACTTAAAACAATTAATTTAGATGCATTACCATCTCCATAATTAGCACTATAATGTTGTAATCTTTTTTTAGCAGCAATCACAGCTTCATGCAAAGGGGTGCCACCTCCGGGTTTACCCAATGCATTTAGCTGTTGCTGTATTATTTTATAATCACTGCTAAACTTTAAGGTTTGTAGCTTCGTTGGATCTTCTACACAACCCCCCGAAAAGGTTAGAAAAGCTACTTGTTGGTTTTCGTTATCTCCTTTTAAAATAGAAGATGTTGCTTTTAATACCGCTTCTTTTGCTTCTTCCCATTTGGGTTTACCACTTTTCCCTTTTAAATTCATACTACCGGACTTATCAATAAGAAAAATAGTAGATGATTTGTTTACAATAGAATCATTAACAATATCCTTTGGGCTAGATAAGGTTGTGATATTATAGTATTCTTTTTCAGGAATATGCTTTACAAAAGAAAAAATCATAATACATAAAAGATATAGTGCTATAAACTTTTTCATAGCCCTATTCATTTAGTTTCTTCATATGCTTATCAAAAGACTCTTTACCAACGTCTAGCTGAGTAAAATCTGTATCTTTATATGTTGTACTTAATAAATGGTTAATATCTCCAAGCCTTTTCACAGCAAGCGGGTGTGATGTGTATATCGTTTCTAAAAGCCCCTTTACTAATTTATCAATACCATCCTCTCCTAAAGCACCATAATCTGTCTTCTCCAAATCTGTTTCAAGATTATTTACCATACTTAATGTAGAATTAAAAATATTATTCATAAACTTTTGGTTACCAGTATTTTCCATCATAATTTTCCAAAAATTCGCAGCTTCTCTTGGGTCATAACCTGCTTCAGACATATAAAACATACCTGCTCGATCCGATTGTGTTTCATTTTTTTTATTAAATAAGCTCATAACCGTGTCTGGTGTAGTATACTCTAAAGCTGTATTTAAAGCCTTTCCTGCCAGGGTACCTTCCCCAACATTCATTTTCTTTTTTACAGTTTGTTTTAACCATTTAGAAGTCTTTTTACCAATATTACTATTGGTAAACCTGGTGGTTTTATACTTTTTTATGCCGTGTTCGTAAGTAACATGAGCTATTTCATGTCCTAATACTGCCGCTATTTGGGCTTCATTTTCCATAAGTTTTAACAAACCTGTATTTATAAATATCATCCCGTTTGGCATTGCAAAAGCATTAGGCACACCATTTTCAATAACATAAAACCTAAAAATAACTCCATGTTTTTCGGCAAAACTTTCTTCTTTAGCATAAGCAGGTAATACATTATTCCCTATCATATTAATATAACCTTGAACCCGGATATCATCTAATAATTTAAACTCTAAATTCCCTAATTTTATAGTGCCATTATGCAATCCGTTAGCCGCTTTAAACACATTATTTGGTATACTTTTAAATTGATTCAGGTTTGTGGCATCAAAATCCTTGGATAAGCTTAGCATAAATTCCTGATCTACTTTACCATAAGTATTTTTACAAACCTCTATTTTAGATGCCATATAAACACCATTATCATTTCGCTCTACATAAACGGTTAAAAAACTTCCTAACTGTAGCTCGTCAAAACCTAAAAAACTTCTTCCTTTGCTACAGGCACAATCAGATCCTCCGTTGCATTTAATAGTAGTTTTATCAGTTAATGCTACTCTTCTCCCATCTATAATAGCTGTATCACCTTTATAAGATTCTATAACGCCTTCAAACTTTTTTATATCTCCATATTCATCTTTATTAAGTAATATCTTAGTTAACACTCTTTTTCTGCTTTCTATAACTATAGCAACATCTACGGTACTTCCTATCGAAATTCTGTCTTTGGAAATTTTTTCTTTTTTTCCTAGCAAAAATTTGGTTTTTCCTGTAACATTAAAGACAAATTCTTCATCGTCGTAATTAATGGTAATGGTTTCATAAGGTTCTTTAAATTCTAGAACTGTCGTTTCTTTCCAGATTTCTTCTTTTTGAGCAACGAGGTATTGTGTACATAAAAAAAACACGGCATACCATAAGGGTTTTAAATAAATCTTCATTTTTAGTTGTGTTATTTGGATTAAAAAATAATTTACTAACAAACCTAGTGGCTAAAGCCTTTATAGTGTTTACGGGAAACCGTAAAAAAAGAAGATTTTTAAGTGTTATTTAATTGATTTGCAGGAATTTACTTAAAAAAGCATTATATTAAACCCAAGTCTTTCGCATTTGCAATTAATTGTATTGTAGTTTTCGCTTTAAGTTCTTCTTTTAATCTGTTTAGTCTTTTTTCTATAGAACTTAAACTATTGGGAGATATGCTTTTTTCTTTTAAAATAATAGAAATTTCTTCCTGAGTGCTTCCTTTAGATAATTGATGTAGTAAGATGGCATCAAACTCTTTTAAAGTGAAAATTTCTTTTTTTCTTAAAGTTGCTGTTAATTCTTCCGAAATAAAACGCTTACTTTCTTTAACACACTTTAGTGCATCAATCATACTTTTTGCACTGTTTCTACCTTTAAAAACGTAAGCAGAAACACCATACCTTTCCATAAGTTTTTTAATTACAGAAGGGCGCTCTTCAATGGAATATACAACAATAGGAATGTTGTAATTTTTATCGCGTAATTTTTTAATTAATTGTTCCCCGGAAGATATACTACTTTCTCTATAATCTTTTTTAAAGGAGAGGTCTGTAATTAAAAGATCAAAAGGTTCCTGGTCTATCTCTGCTTTTACAAACTTTATATAAGCATTATCACAATATTGAGCTATAGTTATATTTGTAATCCCTACCCCTTGCTTTATTTTTGAGGCAATACCATCACTAATGGTATCAATATCTTCTACAAGGAGAATTTTTTTAAACATAACTATTTTAATTAATAAGGGATTATAATGGTAATTTTTGTACCATGACCATTTCCTGAATCAAATTTAATCCTCCCTTTAATACCAGCAATACGGGAACCCGTATTGTTAAGACCTACACCAAACTTTTGCGCTTCATCCATACCTATTCCATTATCTGAATACGTAATATGCAGTAGTTTCCCTTCTTTCTTAAAGTTTACAGCAACCAAACTGGCTTCACTATGTTTTTTCATATTCACCATAAACTCTTTAAGACTTCTATGAATGGCTATACATTTATAGTCTGGTACTTTTTCCCAAGCTATAGTTTCCAAACCTTTAACCACTACTGTGGTTTCTTTATTGTAAAAAGCACTTAAAGTATCTTTTAGTTCTGTAGCAAATGACTCTCCTACAGCAATTTCCCTGTGATCGTGAGAAATGGTACGGGTTTGCCCATATATTTTTTCTAAACTATCTAAAAGATATGGACTATCTGTACTGGGGTTTTGCTCGATAATAGCCATTAGGCTATAAATATCGTTTGAAAGTTCATCATGCAAGCGCTTACTAATCAGTTTCTCGGTATTATAGACTTCTTTTAGTTTCTCTTTTTTATAACGTTGCC
Source organism: Flavivirga eckloniae (assembly GCF_002886045.1). NCBI lineage: Bacteria > Pseudomonadati > Bacteroidota > Flavobacteriia > Flavobacteriales > Flavobacteriaceae > Flavivirga > Flavivirga eckloniae. Next base: position 2,619,056 of record NZ_CP025791.1, read on the forward strand.
GTAAAGCATAATATAACGACACGCCTCCAATTAATAAGAAGCCACTAAGTGATAAAAACAATATTTTTTGTCCTTTTTGAATTGCCAGTGCTGCTTTTTCTTCTGCTTTCTCTCTTTGTAACTGCAATATTTGCTCCTTTTCTTGCTGATCGTCATAACGCATTTTTGCAAACTGCGTTTTTACTTTAAGCTCCTGCTTGTAAAGGCTGTCCTTCAAAAAAATGTAACGGTCTTTAAAGATTATATTTTTAGGGTGTAACTGCATTAAGAGTTGCAAGGCATCGGTTTCTGCTCTAGGGTTTTTTATTTTTTTAGCCAATTGAATCACTGTATCCAAATATCGACTCGCTTTTATTGGGTTTTGCTTTGCATGATATTCTCCCAGATTCGTATAACTGTGTAGTTGCCCACGTTTGTCATTTTTTATCTTACGAATATTAAGCGCCTCTAAAAACATAGGAAGCACCTCTTTTTTATCCCGAAGCCATTGCGCATAGGCAAAATTATGCAAGACTCTAGCATAGCGGGTTGAGCCTTTTTTTAACAAAGAATCTGATAACAATTCTCGTAATAAATTGGTAGCACCATTATAGTTCCCTTGTTCTTTATAAACAGTTGCTAAATTATTTTGATAGCTAATGATGTCACTTTTTGCATCGGTAATAGCTATAGCCATTTTATAATACTTAATAGCATCTGTAAAATTTAATAATTTTCTATTATTAGTTGCCAATTCATTATATACGGAAGCCAAGTTTTCCTTATCCGAACTATTGTTTAAATACTGTAAAGCTTCTACCAAGCTTTCTTTAGCGCTAAAAAAATCAGTGGTTTTCTTCTGGAGCATTGCAATATGTTTCATTGTAATACCCTCTTTTACTGTATCTCCTATTTTTGAAAAAAACTTTTTTGCTAGATGATAATAGAAAAACGCACTATCTGGCACACTAGTTAGTTCTTCATAATAGTAGCCTAAATTAAATGACGCTCTGGCTTTGTAGTACTTATTATCCATCTTTTGAGACCGTTTAGCCAAAAGATGATTGTAGTAAAAAAAACTATCACGTTGTTGTTTGTTTAAATGTAGAATCCCCTTTCTAGAAATAATGGCTAGGGCTAAAGAATCTAACGGCAATTTTTTCGAGCTGTTAAACGCACTATCAACATAAGCTATCTTTTCCTTTAACGTTCCTGATTTGTTTTTGCTTAATTCTAAAAATAAATAAGGTTTACTTTTTGGTTTAGAAATATCATTTTTTGCACAAGCATTTATAAGCAATACTAGTACAGTACTTAAAAAAAGAGTTTGAATTCTAGTGCGGTTTAACATTTTAGTTACATAGCTTATAATGAGGCAATTAAAAACAACTTTGTAAAACTAATAAAAAAAACCATACAAATTGTATGGTTTTAAGATTACAAATTAAGTAGTAAAAAACTACATCAATCATCTTTAGGCGGCGATTTAACTTCTTCGTCATCTCCTTCTGTAGCAAGTGGTTTTACTATTTCTTCATTCTCTTCTGCTAAATCAGTTTTTGTGCAAGATGTTGCTGTTAAAGTCAATAAAATCCCCATGCATACTAATAAACTTTTCATAATTATAAATTTTAAAGTGTTAATAAATTTTGGTTAAGCCGATTTGGAACATTAGTTTGCACTTGCTAAAGCTTTAACCGGTATGCGCTTTTTAAGTACACTTCAAAGGAACAAGGAAGGAAGAGGAAAGTGCTGTCATGACCGTCATGGAGGTCATGACAGAATTTGTTATATAAATGATATAGAGATTTTTAAGTACATTTGATGCATGCCAATCACGAAACTCACAGAAGAATTTCTGCCTGCATTCATTTATATTACAGACCAAATATTGGCTGAAGAGGATCCTATTGACTATAAAAAAATAGCAGAAGAAGGTGTACCTGCTAAAAAAGAAATTGATGTCCGCACCATAAAACGTGCTTTCGATCTTAGAGAGGAACTAGCAAAAAATAAATTAGAACGAAAAGTTTATAAGCCAACCTTAAAAACCCTAAATGTGCTTTGCGCCTATTATTTTGAAAATCCAGAAGAAAAATTTTTGAAAATCGCGAAAAACTACCGAGAAAAAATAGAAGAATATTATACAGAGCATAGCCCTAAAACACCCGTGATACAAGCAGTTTTTAAACCAAAGCCAGAAAAAATTCAATTTTTAGAACAGCAGCAAGACCAATATTTACACCTTAAAGGTACTGTTGAACAGCAATCGTTAAATGTTTTAATGAGCTCTATGGAACAAAATTTATTGAAACGCTTTGAAGGCCTGCAACAAAAAGTGAATGATGATTTGGAGATAAAAACCAAAATGATAACTCATTTAGAAAATAAAATAGAAGAATTGCAAAGCAAACTAAAACAAGCTAATTTTATGCATAATACATTAGGTGCTTTAGGCTTGTTCTTTGTTTCTATTAACTACGACTTTATGGACGATCAAAGTATTTTTGAAGCATTTTTAGATGATCATGACGATGATGGTGATTTGATAGATGATATTATATAATACTTCGTGAGGTTATGAACTTAAAAACAGAACGAAAAATAAAATTTTGGCTAACTACCATTTCTAAAGTCTTAGTAATTGCTCTCGTAATTTTTAAGCTTATTGATATTCTGTTCGACAAAAAAGATACAACTGTATTAGAAAAACAAACCTTAACCACTAATCCTCAAGAAAAACACATTACAGATTCCATCCCCCAAAAAGACTCTATTTTTAAGCCACAAAAAAAACATACTGTTCAAACACAAAATAATAAAACAGAAGATCAAAAAAATATAACAAAAGCAATTAGTCCTGTATACGCAAAACTAAACTTAGTAGAAGATAGCTTTATATGGCTAAAAGATAAACAAAAGTTTGTTTTAAAACTGGCAAATACCACTACTGCACTTGCAGAAAACGTAACGGTAAATGTTGTTCTAATATATGAAAAAGAGCAGCAAACCATCCCAATAAAAGATAAGACGCCTGTAAACCCTCTTGGAGTATTAAATCTAGATTTTACAGCTTCTAATACATTGCGTACCTCTTTACCAAAAAGTATTCTTTTGTGTATTAATTACGAAAGTAAAAATGCTAAACAAAAGAATTGGCATAAATACCAATTAGGAAATAAAATAACCGGTTCTGGTGCAATAGAAACAAGATCTGTACATTATACAACCCTTTCTGTTTCAAACGGTGTATATGTCAATACTCCTCCAAATTGTATTATACAAACTAAAAGTAATAGAGCAACTTCTAGTACAAAAGATAATGATATCACTTTAGAGGGTATAAAATCTAGCACGCGGCTATTTTTAAGAGGTTTAAATAATAAGTCTCAAATCACAATAAAAAATACAACGACTCCTAAACTCTATACACAACTTTCTTCAATAGGTTTTAGTAAATATAGTTATGGTTTTAGCGATGAATTTGACGTAGTCTCGCATACCAAAAGTACGGCCATAGTAAAGCTTGTTTTAACAGAAAAAGGACGAGCTACTTATTTACAGCAACAAAATATCTATGATGCCGAAAACAACTCTAAAAAAGTGAGCAATTTCTTTAAGTTCTTAAATAGGAAGGGGAGCAGCTGGGAAGGTAAGTTGATCAATCAAAATGGCATTTGGAAATTTGATGTGTTTTAATCTTACGAACTCAGAAATAATCGATTCATAACATTTGCTTTTATCAAACCTGAATTAAAAGTTGTATTTCAACGAATTTCTGTTCAGTTCAACCAATTATCCGAAGAAAAACCATCTCGTTATGGCTACCCGTAAAAAAGTATAAAGTATTGAAATTATGTTTGTTACGAACATAATAAAATACAAATGAAAAAATCGATCTTTATCTTCTTCCTTGTCTTTATAGGACATTTTACAACACATGCTCAAATACCCGAAACCAGTTTCTTTGGAACTAGTTTAGTAGGGACTTCATTAAACTACAATTTCACAGAAAGACATAGATGCTCAGTAACTATAAGTTCTGCAAATTATGGTTTTGATTTTGTTGGTCGGAAAAATTTACCACGGTTAATCAGCAAAAACCATTCTAAATATCAACGGAAAAAGGTTTATGCTTTAAGATCTTGATCTAATAGCCTTTCGATTAAGCTACTATATAAAAATTATTCTCTCTAAATACTATGATACGACAATCATTTAATCCATTAAAAACTAAAAAATTATGAAAAAAATCTATTTATTATCCGCTTTGCTAACTGTGTTATTTGCATGTTCATCAGATGACAATCCGCCACCACTTGATCAAGCTTTCGAGAATTTAAACGATGTAACAACAACTAGTCTTGAAACAACTATTCCTCGATTAGAAATTTCACAATCTAATGGTAAAATAACGGCGCTATTATCTGTTACGGATCAAAATGGAACTCCTTTAGAACAATTTACACTTGGGAATTATGAAGTTAAAATAACGCCTGATGGAGGTGAACCAGTAGTGCTCAATCAAAACCAGATTACACTTTCGGAATTCAACAATACAAATTCTGACCCTCTGGCTATAGCCACTACCATGGATTATTCTGGAAGTATGGGCTCTAATGACATTCAAAACATGGAAACCGCTTTAAAAAACTTTATCAGTCTAAAGGGTGATTCCGACTTTATGTCTATAATCAAATTTGCTTCCTCAATTGAAGAAGTACAAGGTTTTACTACAGATGCAACCTTGTTAGATGCCGCAATAGATATAGACCCATATATTGGTAGCTCTACAGCATTTTATAGTGCTTGCGATTTGGGTATAAAAGAGGTAAACAAGCTCAATGGTGTTTTGCCAGTAGTCATTGGTTTTACTGACGGTTATGATAATAATTCATCCATTTCTGCTAATAATTTGATACTTAAATCCAAATCTTTAAGTATACCTATATATACCGTAGGCTTTGGAAATGCAGATCAAGCTGGTTTAGAATATTTAGCAAACGAAACTGGCGGTAGGTTCTTCTACGCTCCTACAAGTGATGATATTTCAAATCTTTATGAAATAATCGATCAGCAGTTGAGAAAACTATACATTTTGGAATGGAACATTAATTATCCTTCTGGTACTGTATTAACAATAGAAATTACAACGAGCTATACTGGTGCGAATGATTCATTTACCGATCTATCAATAAAAACAATCACTGTTCAATAAATTATACAACCCTTCCGGTTTAATTAAAACCAAACAATCATGAAAAAAATCTATAGCAAAATTCCATCTTATAAACTTTAAATTATGAAAAAAACAATTCTATTACCACTCACATTATTATTACTGATATTTACGAGTAAAACAACTGCACAAAATATGAGTGAGGCAGGTTCTTTTGGTGCAGGGTTAGCATGGACCTCACTAAATTATGGTGCGTCATTAAAATACAATTTTACAAAAAGTCATACTGGTCAAATAATCGTAGGATCTGTAAATTACGGTTTTAGTTATGCTGATCAAAGTAGTTTCTCAATAACAGGAAGGTATTCATATAACCTTGATACTAACGATATCGGTTTTGCCAGCTTCCATCCCTATTTGTATGGACAGGTAGGGTATTGGACCCTTAAATACGACCTGGGCTACCTGGGTTCTTACAATCTAAACTCAATAGCCGCTGGCATTGGAGGGGGCACTGAATGGTCATTTAATGATTTTATTCAAGGGTTGGCCTTCTCGATCGAATTAGGCTATACTTATGTCTCTTTTGATGGCGTAGCATCTATAGGAGGTTTTAATGGTGGCGGCGGAATTCATTATTACTTCTAAAAACCCTTATGGTTATTAACTCATAATAGTTATCATGTTGAAAAACCTTATATAGAGAATATGTGAGATTATCAAAACATGGCGAAATGACAATCTAATTACAAAACAATGAAAATAAAATTCACTTTATATCTATTGATTGCATTAATTTACAATCTCTCACAATCTCAAATAAATACTTTAATAGAAGGCAAAGGAACTATCTCTTCGGGTGTTATTGGAATAAATGATTTAACTATTGACAATAATGAAAATCAGATAATTGTAGGAAGGCTAAGCCATATTAGTGATTTTAACAATGATTTTGATCCCGGAGAAAATATTTACGAATTACCAAATGTAAATTCTCTATCTGGTACCACAGGATTTATCGCTTCATATTCTAAAATGGGAGAGTTAAATTATGCACTTCAAATAACTGATGCAGATATTAAACCTTTCGTGAATAATATTTTGGTGGAATCTGATAGTGCAAATAATATATATGTCTATGGAGTTTTTACTGGAAAAGCAGATTTTGATGGAGGCAATAATATACAAGAACTTAGTAATGCTACTATATACACTTCCGGAAATTTTCTTTCTTCCTACGACAAAGATGGAAACTTTAGGTATGCGATCCCTTTTCCTTCAAACGCAATTACGAATTCCTTTACAACCATACCAAAGTTTTTATCGGTCGATAAAGATGGAAACAGCTATTTATTATTCAAAAATAACTATGACGCTGATTTTGATTTTGATAATGGTACTGGAGAATTTTTAATTCCATGGGGAACATATGTTCTATCATATGATACCAATGGGAATTTTCGATTTGGGCATCAAGTACCTAATAACACAAAAGATATAGGTTTTGATTCTTCTGGAAATTATCTAATAACGGGAACACTTATTGAATCTATAGATCACGTTTTTGATTTTGATCCCAGCAACAGTGTCTTCTCCTTAGGAGACGTTAATAACAGTTCATTCTTTTTTGCCTCATATTCAAAAGATGGCGATTTGAACTTTGTAAAGGATATTAAGGGTCCTAACGCCGCTCCAGTAGCTATTGTTGGAAACAACAATAACATTTTTATTGCTGGTGAAATGGGAGCAGGGATAATTGATTTTGATCCTAGTGAAAATGAATATAATGTAGAAGTGAGTGGTTTTGAATATGATCTTGGGGATATGTTTTTTGCTAAATACACAACTGATGGCTCATTAGTTTATGCAAAGGCAATACAAGATAAAGTTGGCAACGTTTCATCAGAAACAATTACAGATTTTGAGGTAGATGCTGATGGAAATGTTTACATAACCGGTAGTTTATTAAGAGGAATAATCGATTTTGATTTATCAGAAAGTGTCGCCGAAGTAAAAGGAGGAGTTGGAGGCATTAGCAGCACTCCAGGTGATTTGTTTGTTGCCTCTTATGACAACAATGGTGATTACAAGTTTGCCTACTCTGTTGTTTCTTTTATTAATCATAGTATTCTAGAAATAAATCCTCACTGTTCTTTTTATTATTTGTCTGGAAATTTTCAATTCGAAAATGCTAGTTTTGAATTTTTCCAAGAAGGAACCCCATTTCAAATAGTAACTGGAGACAATCCTTCTGGAGGTCTAACAACGGGGTTTATAACTAAAATCAAAGAAGGATCCTCCGCAAATGAAACATGTAGCTCTTTATCGACTAAGGATCATAATAACATCGCGAGTAATATTAAATTGTCACCAATACCAATTACTGATAGATTAGATATTGATTTACCTTCAAATATAAAAATCTTAAATACAAGAATTTTCAATCTAATGGGGCAAGAAATCTATTCCAGTCTGGAACACAAAACAAACTTAGAATTGCATAATCTGGATAGCGGACTTTATATTTTAAATTTAAAAACCAATCAAGGTAATGCTTCCTTTAAAATCATGAAGAATTAATAGCCAATTAAATGAAATGGCGTTGGTCAAAATAGATGGAATCATCTTTACGAAAAATGGCGATGATTTGTCCTTTTTTAGAATAAAATGAAGTACGAAAATTGAATCGCTACACCAACCAATAATCAGCTAGAATTGTAGGGATATGTAAAATGCGAACGATATAGTTCGCATTTTTATTATGAATCCTGCATAAACTCCTCAACCTTTTCTACCATATTTTTACTTCCGCAAATAAATGGTACACGTTGATGTAGTTCGGTAGGCTCAATGTCCATAATTCTTATAAATCCGTTGTTAGCCTTTCCATTAGCCTGCTCAGCTAAAAATGCCATCGGGTTACATTCGTACAACAAACGAAGTTTTCCGTTCGGATTCTTTGAACTCTGTGGGTATAAATAAATACCTCCTTTAATCATATTTCTGTGAAAGTCGGACACCAAAGATCCAATATATCTCGATGTATAAGGTCTATCGCCCTCTTCCTTTTGGCAATATTTTATATAATTCTTAATACCTTGAGGAAAATGGATATAGTTCCCTTCATTAACAGAATAAATATTTCCATCCTCCGGAAATTGCATATCGGGATGCGATAAATAAAATGAACCTATTGCAGGATTTAATGTAAACCCATTAACACCTGCTCCAGTTGTATAAACCAACATGGTAGAGGTACCATAAACCACATAGCCTGCAGCTACTTGTTTACTCCCTTTTTGTAAAAAGTCTTTTAACGTTACCGGAGTACCAACAGGAGTAATACGTCTGTAAATTGAAAAAATTGTTCCTACAGATACATTTACATCAATATTCGAAGAACCATCTAACGGATCTATTAGTACAACATATTTATTTTGATGATTTTCATCTTGACTATTAATAGCTATAAAATCGTCTTCTTCCTCACTTGCAATACCACAAACAATGTTCCTTTTTGTTAATGTTTGTATAAACTTTTCATTGGCATATACATCTAACTTCTGTTGATCTTCTCCTTGAACATTTGTATCTCCAACAGCACCAATAATGTCTACCAACCCTGCTTTGTTTACCTCATGGTTTACTACTTTAGCAGCTAATCTTATGGAATTAAGGAGACTGGATAGTTCGCCTGAAGAATATTTAAAAGCCGATTGATTTTCGATAATAAACTCTCCTAGAGTTTGATTTTTGTGAGACATAAAATTGTTTGTTTAGTTTGTGCAAATATCAATTATTTTTTAATGAACTACAACGTTTTCGTACAAGATTAATAGCATTAAATAATCAACTTTAAGTTATATTTGAATTAATTATACTAACACATGAACTACTCTATACGAAAAGCTGTAAAAAGTGACATGTCTCAAGTACTTCATTTAATAAAAGAATTGGCTGTCTTTGAAAAAGAAGTCGATGCTGTTGAAGTTACTGTTAAAGACCTGGAGATTGATGGATTTGGTGAGAAACCAGCTTTTGAATGCTTTGTAGCCGAAGCTAATCATACCATTGCAGGTATTGCCCTAATTTATCACCGATACTCTACTTGGAAAGGGAAATCATTACATTTAGAAGATTTAATAGTGAGTGAATCTATGAGGGGATCTGGTTTAGGAACTGCCCTTTTGGATGAAGTTGTAAAATACGGACATAGCTTAGGCATAAAACGTATTAACTGGGAGGTACTTGACTGGAACGAACCAGCTATTGTTTTTTATGAAAAAAAAGGAGCCCAAGTAAAACGTGATTGGAATGTTGTTCATTTAAACGAACAAGGTATTAAAGATTATATAGCAAAATTATAGCATGCAGGTATTCAAATTTGGTGGTGCATCGGTAAAAGATGCTTCAGGTGTGAAAAACATGGCTTCTGTATTGCAAGAAGTCGGTTATGCCAACACACTAATTATTGTTTCCGCTATGGGGAAAACAACCAATGCATTAGAGGTTGTTATAAAAAACTATTTTGAAGACAAAAGCCAATTACCTGGCTCCCTCGAGGAAGTTAAAAAATTCCACACTACCATTTTATTAGATTTATTTAAAAATGAAAATCATCCAGCTTTAAAAAAAGTAGCTGTTCTTTTCGATGAATTGAAAACCTTTTTTATAACAAATAAATCACCCAACTACAATTTTGTTTACGATCAGGTTATCGGTTTTGGCGAGTTGGTTTCAACAACAATTATAAGCGAGTATTTAAATGCCATAGATATAAAAAATAATTGGATTGATGTTCGAACCCAAATTAAAACAGATGATTTTTATAGACGTGCCAATGTAAATTGGGAAGAAACACAAAACTTAATAAACTCGAAATTTGATAAAACCATTTTAAATATCACCCAAGGATTCTTGGGCAGCGATTCTAATAACTTTACAACAACTCTTGGTAGGGAAGGCAGCGATTATACCGCCGCTATTTATGCGTATTGTTTAAATGCAGAAGCTGTTACCATTTGGAAAGATGTACCTGGTGTTTTAAATGCCGACCCACGCTATTTTGAACATACGGAACTGCTTAATAAAATATCGTATAGAGAAGCCATAGAATTGGCTTTTTACGGGGCCTCGGTAATTCATCCAAAAACATTACAACCACTACAAGGTAAAGAAATTCCATTGTATGTAAAATCGTTTATAAACCCCAAAGCACCTGGTACCAGAATTGGCAAAAATGTTACTTTAGAGCCTATGGTTCCTTGCTTTATTGTAAAGAAAAACCAAATTTTAATATCATTGTCTTCTTTAGATTTCTCTTATATAGTTGAAGAAAACATCAGTCATATTTTCAACCTATTACATCAATACAAAATGAAAGTGGATGTTATTCAAAATTCAGCTATAAGTTTTTCGGTTTGTGTAGATAATATTTTTAATAATATTGATAAATTGTTGCTCCATTTAAAAGCAAAATTTAAAGTAACCTGTGAAGAAAATGTATCTCTTTACACGATTCGCCATTACAATGAAAATGCGATTAGACAAATTGAAGAGGGTAAAACCGTGTTACTAAAACAATTAACTCAACAAACTGTTCAAGTAGTAACTAAATAAACAATTTAGTACATTTACACTCATGACCAAACAACAAAATACGGGACTGGTAACCGCCAAAGAAGTCGCTAAAGCTATACAGTTAAACAAATATGGCTTTTTTGGTACTTTTATTGGTTGGGTTTTAATGAAAATCCTTAAAATATCTACTCTAAATAAAATATATAAGCGCAACAAACACCTTAGTGATTTGGCTTTTCTAGATGGTATTTTAGAGGACTTTCAAATTAAATTTGAAATCCCCGAAGAAGATTTAAAGCGCTTACCAAAAGATGGTCCTTATATTACTATTTCCAACCATCCCCTTGGAGGTATTGATGGTATTCTACTTTTAAAGCTTATGCTTGAACAACGCAAAGACTTTAAAATAATAGCCAATTTTTTGTTACACAGAATAGAGCCCTTAAAGCCTTATATCATGCCTGTTAACCCTTTCGAGGACAGGAAAGATGTAAAATCAAGTATTACTGGTTTTAAAAATGCTATCTTACATTTAAGGGACGGACATCCTCTAGGAATTTTTCCGGCTGGTGAAGTATCAACATATCGAGATGGTAAACTGGTAGTAGATAAACCTTGGGAAGAAGCCGCCATGAAGCTTGTAAAAAAAGCAGAGGTGCCTGTAGTCCCTATTTATTTCCATGCTAAAAACAGCAAATTGTTTTATAAGCTTTCTAAAATTAGCGACACTTTTAGAACAGCCAAATTGCCCTCTGAATTGTTAACTCAAAAACGACGCACCATAAAGGTTAGAATAGGAAGACCAATCTCTGTTACCGACCAAAAAGAACACACGTCACTTGAGAGTTTTTCTGGCTTTTTAAGACGTAAAACTTATATGTTATCGAATGCCTTTGAAGATAAATCGAAGATTTTAGATAACATTTCCTCTACATTAAAAAGCCCTAAAGCGCCTAAAAATATAGTAACACCTGTCGACAATATGCTTATGGCCGAGGAGGTTAAAGCCCTTGTTAAAAACAATTCCAGGCTGTTGCAAAGCAAGAATTATGAGGTATTTTTAGCCGAACCAAAAACGATTCCTCATATATTACGTGAAATAGGGCGTTTACGTGAAATTACTTTTAGAGAGGTTGGGGAAGGTACTAATGAAGCCATTGATTTAGATACTTTTGATACGTACTACCATCATATGTTCCTTTGGGATAATGAAAAAAAATTAATAGCTGGCGCTTACCGAATGGGCTTAGGATCCAAAATTTTTGAGCGCTACGGTATCGATGGCTTTTATTTGCAAGACTTGTTTAGGTTCGAACCCGAGCTACACAAGATGATGAGCCAATCTATTGAAATGGGACGTGCTTTTATTGTTAAAGAATACCAGCAAAAAGCCATGCCTTTATTTTTACTTTGGAAAGGTATTGTGCACACGACGTTGCGTTTTCCTGAGCATAAATTTTTAATTGGCGGGGTTAGTATTAGCAATCAGTTTTCAAACTTCTCGAAATCGTTGATGATCGAGTTTATGAAATCGCATTATTACGACCCTTATATAGCGCAATACGTGCATCCTAAAAAGGAATTTAAAGTTATACTTAAAGATGCCGATAAAGATTTTGTCTTCGATTCGACAGAAGCCGATTTAAATAAATTCGACAAAATAATAGACGAAGTAGAACCTGGAGCGTTACGTTTGCCAGTACTTCTAAAAAAGTATATAAAACAAAATGCCCGGTTAGTCGCATTTAATGTGGATCCCCTATTCAACAATGCTGTAGATGGTTTAATGTACATTAAAATTGCCGACTTACCGGAAAGTACTGTTCGTCCTGTTATGGAAGAATTCCAGGCAGAATTAGAAAGTAAACTGGAAAATAACGGAGAAGCTTAAACTAGGTTATACTTCTCTACAAACTCTTTGAAATATCCTTTTATTTCTTCTCGTGCTTTTAAAAATGCTGTATGCTTTTCATCATCGGTACCCACTACTTTAGATGGATCGAAAAAATTATGGTGTAAGCGCAATGCATTTTTACTTGGAATATACGGGCAATTTTCATTAGCATGATCGCAAACCGTAATGATGTAATCAAAATCTACGTCGGCATATTCGTCTACATGGTTAGAGGTATGATGATCTATATTTAGTCCATCTTCTTTCATAATGACCAAGGCTCCTGGATTTAAACCGTGAGTCTCAATGCCTGCACTATATACAATTACACTTTTGTTTTCTAAAAAATGGTTTAAATATCCATGCGCCATTTGACTTCTACACGAATTACCCGTACACAATACTAAAATGTTCTTCATAATATTTCCTGCGAAGGCAGGAATCTTTTTAATTAAACTTTTATTTTATTTTTATCCTCTTCTTTTAAAGAGACTATTTTACAGTGAATTTTGCTTAAGAGTTCAGAAGTCACTCCAAGTACCACTACATTAGAGTGGTGTATCGAGAAGCTTTATTAGCCGAAAATTTACTTATCCAAGATTCACGTTATTTTATTACTTCGTCGTTCCAGAAAATGGTTGTCGTACCATTTCTCATATAATTGCCCTATTCTTTCACGAATACCAACAACCCTAAATCCACATTTTAAATGTAAATTAATACTTGCCCTGTTTTCTGAAAAAATGCTTGCTTGCAAGGTCCAAATCTCATGTGCTTCACTTTCCTCAATTAATTGCTTCAATAATATTTCACCAACATGTCTTCTTTTAAATGCATTTGAAACATACACACTAACTTCTGCAACTCCCTTATAAACATCTCGCTTTGAAACTGGTGATAATACCGCAAATCCAACAACTTTTTCTTCTATTAAAGCTACAAATCTGCAAACCGAAAAATGCTTGGCATCCCACTGCTCCCAATCGGGAACTTCTGTTTCAAAAGTAGCTATTCCGGTCGTTATACCTTCTTTATAAATTTTTGAAACAGAATTCCAATCACTTTTCGTTAATCCCCTAACAACAGTTTCCACCAGGAGAACAACAAGGTTCTGTACTTGCCCCTACCGTTTCCTCTACGGGTTCAGGCACGCCACAAAGTTCTTTTGCTTTGCAATCCGTTTTTTCGACCGCTAATTTAACAATTAAGTTGTTCTCTCTTATTTCAAAATCGTTAACAAATAGTTGCGCTGTATGAAATGTTGCGTTACTATATTCAAATTTAACCTCAGCGTCTAAAGTATACGATTTCATTTTTCCAACTTTATTTAAAATACCTAAGGCTTTATATACAGACATATATTCTGTTTTACCTAATTCTTTTGGACTTTCCCAAAGTTGAATAACCGTATCCTTCCAAGCATCTGCTTGTGAACCACAATCGATAGAATCAATCGTCATATGCTTTACTTCTGTAATATGATAATTAGCCCCAACCAATAAATTCGGTGCATATTCAAACAATAACGACTTGTCTTGATTTTGTTCTAATACTTTAAATAATTCTTGTGTTTTCATAATTAAAATTTTAGCAACAATTTGATTTTGTTGTGTTAAAGAATAAATTCAATTGATCTTGTATGGAAGTCCATCTCTCAACGTTAATACAGTAGCACATACTTTTGCCTTCAACCTCGCCTTTTATCAAGCCAATACTTTTAAGTTCTTTTAAGTGCTGAGAAATAGTAGCTTGCGCTAAGCCTATTTCTTCAACCAAATCGTTACAAATACAAGCATTTTGACTACTTATATATTGTAAGATGGCAACCCTAGCTGGATGGCCCAAAACTTTAAAAAATTGAGCCAAGTCATTTTGTCTATCAGTAAATATTTGAGTTTTAGTAATTCCCATATCAAATTTATATATTGCAATATTACGATATTATATTTAAATAAAAAAACTATATTTGGCCTTATTAACCCCAAAATCAACTATTATGAATTGGTATTTAAAAGTATTAAAACAGTACGCAACCTTTACTGGCAGAGCCCGTAGAAAAGAATATTGGATGTTTTTCTTATTCAATATTATAATTTCTTACGGAATCATGTTTATAGCTATAGGTTTGGAAATGCCTTCTTTATCTATTTTAAGTTCTATTTACTCTTTAGCAGTTCTAATCCCTGGAATAGCTGTTGGTGTAAGAAGAATGCATGATGCTGGCAAAAGCGGCTGGTTTTTACTAATTCCTATTTACAACTTAATTTTAGCTTGTACAGATAGTGAAGCAGGCTCTAACAAATGGGGACCAAATCCAAAGTCTCAGACTGAGGAAATAAATCAAATTGGTCAAGAGTAGTTATACCGTTTGAGTCATCCTTATACATTTAGGGTTGACATTATTAAATAATATTAAAAACCTTTGAGACTCAGTTTCAAAGGTTTTTTTATGCTGTAACAATACCTTTTTGAAAGCGATTGTCTTAGTTTTTCTTATTATTTCTTCGATTTTAATACTATGAAATGAAAAAAGCCAAAACAAATATTTGGCTCTTCTCGATTCACTAAACAAAAACTAAACTAATTTAAAACTACTTTTTTGGTAAGCACCTCATTATTTTCTGTTCTTAAACATACTATATAGGCACCTGTTGGCATATTATTAAATTTGTAACCATTTTCTAAACTTTCGGCAGGTACATTTTCGACCTCTAAAACCGCTTGACCTCTCATATTAATTAAAGCAAGCTTTTTCACTTGACTATTTAACTTCTTAGCAAATAGTGTATTTGTTTTGTTATGATAATAAATATAATTTTCTGTAAATGTGGCTTCTTCAGCACTTAACGTTGTTGCTTCATTTTGGAAAACTATTTCGAATCTGTTGTTAAATTTGCCTTGCTCTGAACTAAAACTATATGCTTCCATAGTCGTTAAGTCAAAATACTCTTCGGTTAGGTTATCTCTTAAATAAATTTCCTGATTTTCATCTAAATTTTCTGATTCGGTGATTCTAATTTCAAACGAATTGTCTCCTGAAGATTTAAAGTTTAGAGGTATTACTTTATCGCTAACAATAGGAGCGTAGGCTTGTATATTCATATTTAAGCCTTCTAAACTTAAATTGAAATCGTTGTTATTAGATTCGTCACACTCTGTGTCGTATCCATAATCAAACCCGTCTGTTGTAGCGTCACTGAACCCCAACAGTAACTCTCGTCTTGTATCTGGTCCCGTTACTGCATTAAACTCCAAACGAATTTTCTGCATACCATGGCCATTCGCCTCACTATCCTCTCCGCTTTCTTTGGCTGTAGTATTACCTTTTTTAGATTTTGTATTACTAGATTTAAAGAATGATGCACCATTATTATATGTACCATCTGCATCAGATTCTTTAATAAATATACGCTGACTGTTGTTAAATTCTACATTGCCATCTGCAACAATCTCTGTAATAAACCCTTGACCAACGGGAAGATACCTCGTGGGTGTTATTGTACCATCTTGCGATCCATTATGTGCACCGCTAATCCCAACAAATTGGTATGCCCTTACCGATCCCAGCTTATTTACTTGTGCATAACCACCATTATATTCATTCAGGTAATGTGAATCTCCGCTCCACTGCTGCCATAGTTGCAATGTGCCATCTATAACACCTACGTTATCATCAATAAACTTATGAATATCTAAAGCAGATGGATAAGGATTTCCTAATAAATATTCTGTTTTTGATACCGTAGCTACAGATCCCGGGCCTCCAGTATCAGTTACAGGTATTAGTATGGTTCCATTATTTGGTTTCCCGTCAAAAATATATTGTTGTTCTGTACCTGCATTTCCTGTTCCCTTTTGTATATACCCTACCCCTGATTCTAACGGTGCACTAGGAGAGAGTAAAACCCAATCCCAATACGTTAAACCATTTTTATATGTATATAACCAATAGGTGCTTATTTTTCCAGGCTCGTCATAAGCCGATGTAAACGAAAAATTAACGCCACTCTCATCTTTTATTGTATTTAAGTAAAATGGTGCATTATT
This sequence comes from Flavivirga eckloniae, assembly GCF_002886045.1. NCBI lineage: Bacteria > Pseudomonadati > Bacteroidota > Flavobacteriia > Flavobacteriales > Flavobacteriaceae > Flavivirga > Flavivirga eckloniae. The sequence goes on from NZ_CP025791.1 coordinate 2,635,735, forward strand.
AGTGTTATTGGTTGCTGCATTATTATCTGTTAAGCTTGTTACACCTGTAGCTCCTACAGGCGATGCCCAATAGTTATATCTATACGCATTTGAAGTTCCTTCTTGATGTCTTAGTATTTTACCAGTTGCAGAGGTAACCAAATCACTATTTATGGTTTGAATTAGTTGGCAGTCGTCCTCTAAATTAAGTGTTCCATTTAATTCCAAATACCAGGAATTTTCAATAAGATTTTCGCTATGTACTGTAAAAGTACTTCCGGCATCTATTATTAAGCCATTTGTTTTAACCGAATGGCAGGCAGATACATCACTTGCTATTCTTACGATACACCAATCTTTATTGGTAGCTATATTTTCAACATCCCATACATCGCCATGTTGCCATGTAGATTGTGTTGTCCAATCACCATTATTTGAAGACACATATGGCATTGGGGCGGTTTGATCCTGAATGGTCGTAATGTAGTTTATGTACAATTCCTTATCGTAACTCGAATAATCTGTAGTCGTTCCCTTTTTAATATCCGTCATCGGGTAATACGCTATCAAATTTGCCCAGGGAACGGTAGTACTAGTCGCCATATCCTTTATTTCTTTTCCAACGGTTGAACCTATGGTATTTCCTGAACTATCTTGAATTTCCTGGTACACCATTTGTTTTAATTGATCGACTGTAAGTACAATATCAAATACTCTTATTTCGTCAATATCTCCTTTAAAATATTCTTTATTAGTAACATCGCTAGAAAATCTACCAATTTCAAAATTATCGTTAGAATCGTCTGTGTTCTCAATTACAGCTCCAGTACTTGCAACATTTGTAGCGCTCAACAATTCACCGTCAACAAAAAGCTGTAACAGTCCCGTTGTACTAGTATAAGTTGCTGCTATATGGTGCCACTCATCAAAATTAATAGCACTGCAACTTATCGTTTCCTGAGAATTACCTACTGTTTTAACTGTAAACGCAGGTGTATTCCCATTTTGTAACCATAGTTTACAACCTACATCCTCTCCTACAATGGTCATATTCGTAGAATTTCCAGAGTCCGATTTAATCCAAGCCATTAAGGTTACATCCCCCAATCCATCTATAAACGATGCTCTGGATAAATAATCGTCTACACCGTCAAAATCTATAGAAGCTATTGGTGGCGGGTTTATATCGAATAAATCCCTGTAGTCCAAGTCTCCTCCTATAGTCGCATCGCTATCAACATCACCAAAAGAAGCGGTAAGATCTGCTATATCTCCAGTAGACACCTCATCATTAACATCCAAATGAGCCGTTATAGCGTCTAAATTGTCATCCAATCCATCACCGTCAACATCAATGTTATTAAGGATATTTGCCTGACCATTTTCTTGAATATCTGGTGTACCATCATTATCTGTATCACTATCTAAATAATCCTGTAATCCATCCCCATCTGTATCTTCTGCATCTGTTAAATCTGTCCCTCCCATAGCAGACTCGTAAACATCATCTAGTCCATTAGAGTTAGCATCGGTAATACTGCTGCTTACATTGCTTGGCGGTATATAGCCTATGGTAGGTTGTGCTTCCACATTATCTGGTATACCATCGTTATCACTATCAATATCTAATGTATCTGAAAGCGCATCATCATCAAAATTACATTTTGAGCTTACTCCAAAATTTGTTAACCTAACACCAGTATTAGTATGGGTTCCAGTAGCTCCGTACAACAAATCAACATGGGAAAACTTATCAAATTCCATATATAAATAGAAATCCGGATCATCACCATGCGTTCCTCCATCATCTGGCTCATATACCCAATCTGTATTTGGCGCAACAAGGGTTGGATCTAATCTGTATAAAGTGTAACCTGCCGGATCTGGTCCATTAACAAAACCTGTCTGTTCCAAATTTGTTGTAGCACTTAAAGACGGTGTTACTGTTGATGTTACTGTAGAAGGATTAAAACCCGCTATTTCTGTAAAATCTCTATAATATCTGGTATCAATGTCTCGCAACTCTAAAATAATATCATATAAAACCGCAGGAACACCTATTGGATTACCTGGAGTTGCACTTCCTGCTTCCACTAAATCAAACGAATACGTTACATAATCATCGCTGCTGGAATCAAAAGTACTAACCCTTAGCTCATTATTACAATCTACTGTATATGATCCATTAATAGTTATTATAGTTAAAACAATGTCATAATATTTATTTTGAAATAAAATCGCATTAGAGTATACTACTTTTTCACCGGCCTTTACATCACTTAAATCGGCTGCGGTAAGTGCCGACGCACTATTAAATTGAATAGCGGCAGAACATTCGTAAGTATCTATTATACCATCATTGTCGTCATCTATATCTATAGAATCTGGCACACCATCTCCATCGGAGTCTTGTGCATATAAAGTATTAGCCAAGAACAATACTGTTATAAACAATATTCTAAAAAGCAATGTTTGTCTCATAGGTTGAATTTTGGTTAGCTTTAGGACCTATTCTAATTTTTTCTTACAAACAATACGCTTTAGTACAATGGATTTTTAAATTTTGAGGGAAATTAATTACGAATACAAACCAAAATATTTGATTTGTAACATTTTAAGAAGACAATATTAAAACAAGAATGTGAAAATTCCTAGAAAAAAATGATTTTTTTATCGATTAAATGCAAATATTATAGACTAAAAGCATTATTTGTGGCTAAAATTAAAAGAAATGCGAATAGTGGCCTTTAAGTGATACCTACATTTACAAGAGGTTTTATACTACAAAACCAACCAAATCTTCAATCTTAGAAATCATTTGAATTTTAATAGCGGAGTTTTTAAGGGAAATTTTATTGTACTTGGACACAAAAATAGTAGAGAATCCTAATTTTTCAGCTTCTAAAATACGCTGCTCCACACGTTGTACAGGGCGAATTTCTCCAGATAAACCAACCTCTGCTGCAAAGCAAAAGTCTTTTTGTAATGCCATATCTTCGTTAGAGGATAATATCGCAGCAACAACGGCTAAATCTATAGCAGGGTCGTCAACGGTAATTCCCCCGGTAATATTTAAAAAAACATCCTTCGCTCCCAGTCGGAATCCGGCTCGTTTTTCTAAAACTGCTAATAACATATTAAGGCGCTTTGCATTAAAACCCGTAGCGCTACGTTGCGGAGTGCCATAAACAGCAGTACTTACTAAAGCCTGTACTTCTATCATTAACGGACGCATGCCTTCTAATGTAGCTGCCACAGCATTTCCAGACAACTCTTCATCTTTTTTGGAGATTAGAATCTCCGATGGATTTGTTACTTCGCGAAGCCCAGAGCCTTGCATTTCATAAATACCCAGCTCGTTAGTAGAACCAAAACGGTTTTTATTCGCTCTTAAAATCCTAAAAACATGATTGCGGTCGCCTTCAAACTGTAGTACAGTATCTACCATGTGCTCCAAAATTTTAGGCCCAGCAATATTTCCATCTTTAGTAATATGGCCTATTAATAAAACAGGGGTTGCGGTTTCTTTTGCAAATTTTATAAGTTCGGTTGTACATTCTTTTATCTGCGAAATACTTCCCGAAGACGACTCAATATAGTCGCTATGTAATGTTTGAATGGAATCGATAATAACAATGTCGGGTTCTAGAACTTCAATTTGCTTGAATATATTCTGTGTTTTGGTTTCTGTTAATATATAGCAGTGATTGTTTTCTGGATTAATACGCTCTGCCCGCATTTTAATTTGTTTCTGACTTTCTTCTCCAGAGACATACAATGTTTTATAAGGTAATTTCAATGAGATTTGCAGCAATAAGGTACTTTTCCCTATGCCAGGTTCGCCTCCTAATAAGGTTAACGATCCAGGCACAATCCCTCCGCCTAAAACACGATTAAACTCATCGTCGAAAGCATTAAGTCGTGGTTCTTTAGAAACATCTATATCTTTAATTCGTAATGGAACTGATGCTTTTTTTACAGTAGATGTTGGAGACTTCCAATCGCTCTTTTCTGGTTTTTGAATAACTTCTTCAACAATGGTATTCCACTCTTTACAGGCATTACATTGTCCTTGCCATTTGGCATATTGTGTGCCGCAGTTTTGACAAAAAAAAGTCGTTTTTACTTTTGCCATTTATTCCCTTTTGGAATTTGAGGTTATGATGTTTAGAATTTTATCGCTTTAGTACCCGAAATCTTCTTTAATTAAATCTGCTTTCTCAAGCATTAAACCTTTTGTAAGTCCAGCTATTTCCTCCATAGTATAAGCCGTCTGGTAGGTACGCATCGCTTTTTTAGGCTCTCCTCCTTCTTCATAAAAACGCGCCAGATAATACCCTCCTAACAGTGTTTCCGGGTATGCATCTCGAGCAATTTTACCCAATTCTTCATAATATTGGTACTGCTCGGTTTTTTCGATAGCTGCAGAGATGGCTTTAAAATCATTTATCAGGATTTTTTTATCTAGACCAAATAATGTTTTTATTGTTTGGTATTTGTTAACCAGATATTCTACCGGCGAGGTTTCTAGCTCTAATATAGTTTCTTTGTACTCTTTTTTACTAATAGGACGAAATACACTAAAAATATTCTCAATAGCACCTGGTAAAGCGTGCAAGGGTGCCGAATAATGGGATGGCTCTTCAAAGGTGCTAAAACTGTAAACCAGATTATCATTATCTATAGCAGAAATATCCTTATTTAAAGCTTCGGTCATCTTTTTAATAGAACCCGGATCATTTTTAGTATTTGCTAAACAATAGAATAATTTAGATTCCAGTTTACTTAACCGCTCTGGAAGGTAATCTATCATGTTTGGTGCTAACTCCGGACTTACAGCAATGTAAGCCTGAAATAGTGGCTGAGGCTTTAACAAGTAGTAATTAATAAAATTGGCCGTTTCACCATGACCTACCGCAACCTTAAAATTAGTCGTTCTGTACTTCTTTTCTATATATGGAATAAGCTCTAAACCTAAAAATTCGAAGAAACTGGCTCCTGTTTCAATAGGCAAAGAGTTTTGCTCAGAATACATGCAATCATCAAATCGTTTATCAAATTGATTAACTCCTACAATAATGCATCCTGGCATATCTTCCCAATAGGAATAATAATCTACATTTCCGGCAACAGCTTCAAACATGTAATCGCCATCGAGTACAATAAATAATGGGTATTTTTTATCCTTGTCGCTATTATAACCTCTTGGTAATTGTATTTTAATTTCTCTAGCTTCTTCTAATTTTGAAGATTCTATAGTTTCATATTTAACCTGAGCTTCTGTAAAATGCACTGATAGCACAAACAGTAAGACGTAAAGTATATGTTTCATTTTTAATGAATAATTTGAAATTTGATATCGCCAAGTTACTAAATAAGTAGGAGAGATTAAAAACAAAGTTTTTATGAGCCCTTTAAAAAATCTAACTTTTTGATTTTGACTTTTTTCTGTTATAAATAGGTAAATAGATTAATGATATCCCTCCAAAAATTATAATCATAAGTGTTTGGGATGCCCACATAATCCAACCAAATGCAATACTTGGGTCTTCAGCGATTCCAAAAATTGAAAAAGCGGCATAAATGGCTATCGGATAGGAGCCTATACCACCATTTGTAGCTGCTATACTAAAACTAGCAGAAATAAAACCAATTAAAATAGCTCCCACCGAAATACCGTGTAATTCTTCAATAGAAAAGGACGTTATATAAAACATGAGCAAATACATACCCCATATAAAAAGTGTATGAAAAATAAAAGCCCACTTCTTTTTCATTTTAAAGATACTTAAGGCACCTTCTATTAAACCATTGATAAAAGTTCTTATTTTTAAGGCAATTTTGGAGTTACTTTTCTTTACATACCGTAAAAACAAAACAATTAAAAACCCTAGCAAAATAAGGCCAATAACAATTTTTATTGGGTTAAACTTTTCAATTAAAAAACCATAAATAAAATCGAATTGTAGAAAAAGTGTAATCGATATAATTCCAAGCATCACAATTAAATCTGCGATACGCTCGGCAACAATAGTCCCAAATCCTTTTTCGAAAGGAACATCCTCATAATTGGTAAGTATGGAAGCTCTGGCAACCTCTCCAGCTCTTGGAATGGTGTAGTTAATCAAATACGTAGCAAACACCGCCATGATACTATTACCAAACCTAATCTTGTACCCCATAGGTTCCAACATAAACAACCAACGGTATGCTCTAGACAGATGACTCAAAAACCCTAAGACCATTCCTAAAATAATCCATGAATAATCAGATTTCTTTAGATAAACCAATAATTCATCTACCGAGACCTTAGATAGTGAATACCAGACTAAAAAAACTCCCAATAATAATGGGAGCGTAATTTTTAGTATTCTTTTTATCTTGAGGTTCAAAATGTCTACTTTAACAAGTTTGTTGCCTCATCTGGAAAAACCAATGAGGGCTTAAAGATCTTAGCCTCTTCAATATCCATAAAGGCGTAAGTAATCAATATCAATGTATCACCCACCGAAACTTTTCTTGCGGCTGCCCCGTTAAGTGTAATCTCGCCACTTTTGCGTGGTCCGGGAATACAATAAGTTTCTAAACGCTCGCCATTATCATTATTAACAATTTGAACCTTTTCTCCTTGTATAATATTAGCAGCTTCCATGAGGTCTTCATCAATAGTGATACTACCTATATAATTGAGTTCTGCACCCGTGCATTTTACTCTATGAATTTTAGATTTTACTACTTGTATTTGCATGCCGCAAAGATAATTAATTTAGAGCGATATTATCAATAAGTCTAATATCATCTGCATATACTGCTATAAACGCTCTATATGATTTTTTGTTTGATTTTCGTTTAACTTGTTTTAGGGTTTTAACATCTGCAATTATAAAATACTCCAATTCCAACAAGTGATGTTTAGCAAATTGTTTTTCAACCCATTCCAATACTTTATTAGCACTTTTTGTGCCAAAATGTTCTTTGGCAGCTGTTAAAGTTTTATAAATAAAAGGGGCTGCTTTTTTATATTCTGGTTTTAAACGGGTATTCCGCGAACTCATGGCTAAGCCATTGGTTTCCCTATGTATTTCACACCCTATTACATGAATAGGAATGCGAAGCTTTTCAACCATTTTTTTTATAATTTGCAGCTGTTGAAAATCTTTCTCTCCAAAATACGCGTTATGAGGTTTTACAATCTCAAAAAAACGTTTCACAATCGTACCAACGCCGTCAAAATGTCCGTCGCGAAATTTACCTTCCATTTCCAACTCTAATCCATCAAAATCGAAACTTTCAGAAATCGGGTTGCTTCCGTAAATATCCTTAACCGTAGGTGCGTAAACTATAATACGATCTTGGCTAACGCTCTCTAGCAACACCATATCACTCTCAAGCGTTCTTGGGTATTTTTCTAAATCATCGTTATTATCAAACTGAGTTGGATTTACAAAAATACTAACAACAACTTTATCATTATTATCCAGAGCTTTTTTTACCAATTGCAAATGCCCATCGTGTAAGGCTCCCATAGTAGGAACCAACCCTATAGTTAACTGTTTTGCTTTTAAAGCATCAATGACTAGCTTAATTTGCTGTTTTTCTGAGTAAAATTCCACTTTTTAATAAAAAATTAACGCGTGCAAACTTAAGATTTTACAACCAATTTGCATAAAATTTTGTACTTTTGCGTGTTTTTTATTTCGATTTGAAAAAGCGAAACCGTCAAAAAAACAAGCTTTACAAAATTTCCCTTGTAAAAAGAAATAATTAATTGCTAGCTATATTCGACTAAAAAAGTCAACAAAAATAAACATATGAAAGATAAGAGGATATTATATGTATCATCTGAAGTAGTTCCTTATTTACCAGAAACCGAAATTTCTTCCATGTCTTTTGAAGCGCCAAGATTGGTGAATCAACAAGGCGGGCAGATAAGAATATTCATGCCTCGATATGGTAATATAAATGAACGCAGACACCAACTACACGAAGTTATAAGATTATCTGGTATAAACTTAGTAATAAACGACTTAGACATGCCCCTTATAATTAAAGTGGCATCCATCCCTAAAGAACGTATACAGGTTTACTTTATCGATAACGACGAGTACTTTAAAAGAAAAGCAACGCTAACTGACGAAGCTGGGCAACTCTTTTCAGATAACGACGAACGTGCTATTTTCTTTGCAAAAGGCGTTATTGAAACCGTTAAGAAATTAAACTGGTCTCCAGATGTTATTCACGTTCATGGTTGGCTAGCATCATTGTTGCCTTTGTACCTAAAAGAATATTATAAAGACGAGCCTTTGTTTAACGAAAGCAAAATTGTTACTTCTATTTACGATCGAAGTTTTAACAATTCATTAAATAAAGATATGCTTAATAAGATTAAATTTGACAGCATAAATGAAGATGCTGTTAGTGTACTTGAAGAGCCAACATATAATAATCTAATGAAAGTTGCTGTTGATTATTCGGATGCGCTAATTGTAGGGTCGGAAAGTATCCCCGAAGATTTAAAATCCTATCTAGAAGCATCAGACAAACCTATTTTAGAACACAAAAACAAAGATGAATTTGGAGAAGCTTATACAACATTTTTAAATACCAGCGTTTTAAGTTAACCCATTACATTCATTCACATATCTATGAAAAAGACGATTAAAGCCTTTAAATTTTCTATAGCTTTTCTATTAGTTGCCTCATCATTTATTGCTTGCGATAAAGATTTTAGCGTTATAGAAAGTAGTGTTTTAGGATCTGGAAATACAAACTTTGGTACAGACAAATTAAGCCTGCCTATAGTAGCTTATAATAAAAAACTGGATTCTCTACAGATTAATAACGGTTTCGATTCATATTTGCTTGGTTTTTTTGAAGATCAGGAATTCGGACAAACTACTGCTAGTATAATTACCCAAATAAACCCGCTTTCGTCTGGGTTTAGTCCAGATTTTGGTGAAAATCCTGTTATCGATTCGGTTATCATGAGCATTCCTTATAGTACAAAATCTATTGTTAATAACGAGGGTAATACCACATACACTATTGACTCTTTATACGGTAATCCGGCCGATTCTATTAGATTAACTATTTATCGTAACAATTATTTCTTAAGAAGATTTAATCCAAATTCGAATAACTCGCTTCAAAAATATTTTTCAAACGCCAATGGAGACGGTGTAAAACCAACAGATAATTCCGCTCTCATTAACGATGATGTTATAAATTTTGATACACATGCTGGTTCAATAATATTTGACGACACACTTGTTTTTAGTAATAAAGAAATAAAAACTACTACAGGAGAAGGAGAGGATGCTGTAACCCAAGGTTCTGCTCCAGCTTTAAGAGTTCACCTTGATAAAGACTTTTGGACATCAACTATTATAAACAAAGCCAACGATGCTGGGTTAAGTAATCTTAACAATTTTCTTGACTATTTTAGAGGTTTATACTTAAAAGCTCAACCTGTAGAAGGCAAAGGCAGTATGATTTTATTGAATTTGAATGCTGGAAACGCAAATATTACAATACATTATAGTAAAGGTCCTGATGACAACAGAACACAAGCTCAATACCCTTTATTTCTTAGAAATGGTGCAAACAGTGTAAGCTTAAATACGTTTATTAATAACTATAATGCCTCATTAGTTAATGGAAATAAAGAAACTGGAGACGAAACACTCTATTTAAAAGGTATTGAAGGCTCTATGGCTGTTGTTGATTTATTTGGGAATGAGGATCTTGACGACAACGATATTCCCGATGCTTTGGAAGATTTTAGAGACGAATTCAGGGTTTCCGACGGAAATGGTGGATATTTAAAAGATAATACTACCGGAAACTATATTTTAAGAAGACTTATTAATGAAGCCCAACTCATCATTCACACAGATAAAGATTACAATAAGTACGATAGAATTTATGCGTACGATGTTAAAAACAGTGCCGTAACTTCTGATTATTTTAATGACCCAACTGGACCAGATCAAACTACACCATCAAATAATATAGACAACCTCAACTCTAGATTTATTAGTTTAGGATTTCGAGATGATGATCTGAAATTTAAAATACGCTTGACAGAGCATTTAAGCACTATGCTATTAACAGATTCTACTAACACAAAAATCGGATTAACATTATCTACTAATGTTAATATTGCGAATAATGCCGAAATATTAAATAGTGGAGATGATGTTACCAACGTTCCTACTACAGCTGTTTTAGCTCCAAGAGGAATTGTTTTACATGGAACCAATACATCAAACGAAAAAGGAATGAAGTTAGAAGTGTTTTATACTGAATCGGAAAACTAAGCAATATAGCCCTCCCTACAGGACTTAAAATGAATTTCATCGTATAAATTATTGCCTTTATGTAATAAATAGTTATTATTCGAAATTTATTCACATATTTGGCCTGTCAAAATTAAACCAAAAAAAGTTTTACTTATGTGCGGAATTGTAGGGTATATCGGACCCAGAGAAGCTTATCCAATTATCATAGAAGGTCTTAAGCGCCTAGAATATAGAGGCTACGATAGTGCAGGAATAGCACTATTTGATGGCAACGACCTAAAAGTTTCTAAAACCAAAGGAAAAGTAGCCGATCTTGAAGAACGATCGGATAAAGAAATTACTAAGCATGGAAGTGTTGGTATTGGTCATACACGATGGGCTACACATGGGGTTCCCAACGATGTGAATTCCCATCCCCATATTTCAAATTCTGGTGATCTAGTTATTATTCATAACGGAATTATTGAAAATTACGAATCGCTTAAAAAAGAATTAATATCCAGAGGTTACACCTTCCAATCAGATACAGATACAGAAGTATTGGTTAACTTGATTGAAGATGTAAAAAAACAAGAAAATGTAAAACTTGGTAAGGCTGTACAAATTGCCTTAAACCAAGTAATAGGAGCATATGCTATTGCTGTTTTCGATAAAAACAAACCAGAAGAAGTCGTTATTGCGCGTTTAGGAAGCCCATTGGCTGTTGGTATTGGCGAAGACGAATTTTTTATTGCTAGTGATGCTTCTCCCTTTTTAGAATACACTAAAGATGCCATTTATTTAGAAGATGAAGAAATGGCTATAATTAGATTTCATAAAGGTATAAAAATCAGAAAAATTAAAGACGACTCTTTAGTCGATCCTTATATTCAGAAGCTTCAAATAAATTTAGAACAGATTGAAAAAAGTGGTTTCGATCATTTTATGCTGAAGGAAATTCACGAACAACCTAAAGCAATTACTGATACTTATAGGGGGCGACTTGTTAGACAAGAGGCTATTATAAAAATGGCTGGTATTGAAGACAATATGAAAAAGTTTTTAAATGCCGATCGTATTATAATTGTTGCCTGTGGTACTTCGTGGCATGCCGGTTTGGTAGCTGAATATATATTTGAAGATTTAGCCAGAATTCCTGTAGAAGTAGAATATGCTTCGGAATTTAGATACCGTAACCCAATAATTACAGAGAAAGATGTGATTATAGCTATTTCCCAATCTGGTGAAACAGCTGATACGTTGGCGGCTATCAAGCTTGCTAAATCTAAAGGTGCTTTTGTATTTGGTGTTTGTAATGTCGTTGGTTCGTCAATTGCTAGAGAAACCCACGCAGGAGCTTACACGCATGCAGGACCAGAAATTGGTGTTGCTTCAACAAAAGCCTTTACTACTCAAATTACGGTTTTAACTCTAATGGCCTTGCGTTTATCTAGAGCCAAAGGAACTATTAGCAGTTCAGATTTTCGTCGCCATTTACTTGAATTAGAAATGATTCCTGCAAAAGTGGAAGAATCTTTAAAATCTGACGCACATATTAGAGAAATTTCCGAAATTTATAAAGACGCTAGTAATTTCTTGTATTTGGGTAGAGGATACAACTTCCCTGTAGCATTAGAAGGCGCCTTAAAATTAAAAGAGATTTCATATATACACGCAGAAGGTTACCCTGCTGCCGAAATGAAACACGGTCCTATTGCCTTAATTGATGAAAATATGCCTATTGTAGTTATTGCTACAAAAAAAGGACATTACGAAAAAGTAGTAAGCAATATTCAGGAAATAAAATCCCGAAAAGGAAAAATTATTGGTATCGTTACTAAAGGAGATACGCAAGTAAGAGAATTAGCAGATCATGTTATAGAAGTTCCAGAAACTTTAGAATCGCTTTCCCCATTACTTAACACCATACCACTTCAATTATTATCTTATCACATTGCCGTGATGTTAGGTAAAAATGTAGATCAGCCAAGAAATTTGGCTAAATCTGTTACCGTAGAGTAGTATTCTTACACCTTAAATATGTATTATCATCATGCCTTCCGTGGCATGATGATAATATTTAACAAATCTTCACTTTTATTAAATATAACGCAGTTTTTAGCATTCTTTTTTGTTAAAACAATACTATGCGCGCATAATTTTTTCTATTTTTATGTTGAACTACTATTTAATATTTTTATATTGTTAGTCTAAAACTTAAACTAATTCTTACTAAATGAAGACAATTTTCTCAATTTTACTGTTGTTGTTTTGCGGTTTATCCTATTCTCAAACAACTTTTTCAGGCTCTGTTGTAGACGATAATAATCAGCCCATTCCTGGTGCTAATATCATTATCGTTGGTACCTCAACGGGCGTTGTAACAGATTTTGATGGTAATTTCTCTCTTACTACAAGTCAAAGCCCCCCGTTTAATGTTCAAGCGAGCATAGTAGGCTTTGAAACCGCTACTATGGAAGTAACGTCGAACAATCAAACTTTAAATTTTGTTCTCGCAGAAGGAACATCATTAGATGAAGTTGTAATTTCTGCATCAAGAACACCGGAACGAATTTTTGAATCGCCCGTAACGGTAGAGCGTTTTGGGTTAAAAGAAATCAAAAACACTGCTTCTTCAGATTTCTACGATGGATTAGAAAATCTTAAAGGAGTAGACATTAATACAAATAGTTTAACCTTTAAATCTATAAACACCAGAGGTTTTGCAACATTTGCAAACACCCGTTTTATGCAATTGGTAGATGGCATGGACAATGCAGCACCTGCTCTTAACTTTCCACTTGGTAATCTATTAGGCATGATTGAAACAGATGTACAAAGCATAGAGCTTTTACCTGGAGCCGCTTCTGCACTTTATGGTGCTAATGCTTTTAACGGGATACTATTCATGCGAAGTAAAAGCCCTTTTGAACATTCTGGAATTAGTGCTTACTACAAGCAAGGAATTACATCCCAAGAAGCTGCTGGAGATAATGATTATAAAGATTATGGTATTCGCGTTGCTCACAAATTCAGTGAAAAGTTCGCTACAAAAGTTAACTTTAGTTATTTACAAGGAACCGATTGGGTTGCAAATGATACCAGAGGTAAAGACCGAACAACCACATTTGTAGAAAATAATAGCACCAGAGAAAATGATATTGATTATGATGGTGTAAACGTATATGGTGATATTGCTACAATTAATATAAAAACGGTAGCTGATAGACTAGCTTCACTAGGAAGATTGCCAAACCCTGCCTTAGCTAATTTAGTGCCATCTGTTAATGTAAGTAGAACAGGATACGACGAAGCAGATTTAACGGATTATGATGCTAAAAGTATAAAAGCAGATTGGGGATTTTATTATAGACCATGGGAAAACGATTTTGAAATTCAATATGTAGGTAAAATAGGTTCTGGTTCTACAGTTTATCAGGGTTCTAATAGATATTCTATTAAGAATTTCTTTTTACAACAGCACAAAGTGGAAATAAAAAATGACAACTTCTTTTTAAGAGGCTACGTTACAGCCGACAATGCTGGTGATTCTTACGATATGGTATTTACAGGTGTAAACATAAATAGACAATGGAAATCCGATGAAGTTTGGTTTGGCGAATATACTGCAGCTTTCATAGGAGGAACATTAGCTGGGTTAGATGCTAATCAAGCGCATGCAAGCGCAAGACAAGCTGCTGATACAGGGCGATTTGAACCAGGCACCCCTGAATTTCAAAGTGCTTTTAATACAGTAATCAATGATCCTGATGTATTAACCGGTAGTAAATTTAGAGATGAATCTAAAATCTATCATTCGGACGCGAACTATAATTTTAGTCATTTAACCGATTTTGCCGACATTCAAGTTGGTGGCTCCTATAGAAAATATGTATTAAACTCTTTTGGTTCAATTTATACTGATAAATTAGGTGAGATTCCATATTCTGAAGTTGGTTTATATACACAAATCCAAAAGAAATTTTTAGAAGATGAACGTCTCAAATTAACAGCATCTATACGTTATGATAAATCAGAACTTTTTGATGCTTTCTTCTCTCCAAGAATATCACTTGGGTATAACCTGGGGGAAGATAACAACCATAATTTAAGAGCCTCCTTTCAAACAGGTTTTAGAAATCCAGATACTCAAGCTTTATATATTGGTTTTAATGTAGGAAGTATTATCTTATTAGGTAGCGCGCCAGATAACCCTCAAAGAGATTTAAGAACTGTTAGTGGCGACGACATTTCGACTACTGGACAGGGTATTATTGGTACTAGTTTTGATTATGATGGTACTGGAGCTTATAATAACTCCTTTACAAGAACATCTGTGGCAGCATTTGCTGCTTCACAAAACCCTGCAGATTTAAAAATAGCCAATCCAGGTATTGTAAAACCTGAACAAGTTAGTTCTTATGAAGTAGGTTATCGAGGAAAATTAGATAAAGTTATTATTGATTTTAGTGCTTATTTGAATCAATATCAAGATTTCATTACCACAGTAGATGTTGTTAACCCATATTATGGGGATGTACAATTAAGCCAAACAGTGCCCGTAAATGGTACTTCAACTCCCTTGGCCATTATAGCTATTGCTAATAGTGATTTTCAAGCGTACAGAGCTTACACAAATACAACAGCAGATGTTAACTCTTATGGAGCTGCTTTGGGTGTAACTACTAAAATATTTGGGGACTATGATTTAGGTATGAATTACACCTATGCTAAATTAGATTTTGACCGTGATGCAAATCCAGATTTCCAAACAAACTTTAACACACCCGAACACAAATTTAAAGCATCCTTTGGTAACACTAATTTATTCGAAAATTTTGGTTTTAATGTAGCATGGAGATGGAGTGATAATTATATCTGGGAAGCATCTTTTGCAACCGGGGAAGTTCCTGCTTACCATGTATTAGATGCTCAAATAAACCTACGCGTACCCTCTTTAAAATCTTCATTTAAAGCAGGTGCATCCAACCTGTTAGGCGATGAATACTTTACGGCTGTGGGTACTGGCTTTATAGGCTCACAATATTACATTTCATGGACAATTAATAACCTATAAAAAAATAATTATGAATATTAAATATATATACCTTTTTGTTTTTGTTTTAGGTTTTTTTGCTTGCGACGAAGACGATAATTTCTTACCACAAGAAGTAATATTACCAGAACTTACAACAGGTTCCGCAGATTTTTCAAATTATGTAGCTCTGGGTGCTTCATTTACATCAGGTTTTACAGATGGTGCATTATTTAAAGCAGCTCAAGAAAATTCGTTTCCTAATATTTTATCAAAAGAATTTGCTAAAATAGGTGGTAGTGATTTTACACAACCTTTAATGAATGACAATATAGGAGGGCTTCTTCTTGGAAATATACCAAATTCTAGATTTGGACCTAGACTTTATTTTTATAGTGATCAAGATGATACTGATGACTTTGGTTCAGGTCCTTACCCTTTAGGAGTAGTGCCTCATGAACAGGATTTCACTCCTGAAATACCAACTACTGAAGGTACAAGTGTTTTAGGTGATTCTTTTAAAAATATGGGAGTTCCGGGAGCAAAAAGCTTTCATTTATTATTTGATGGCTATGGTAATCCGACTGGTTTACAAACTGTACCCGCAACAGCAAATCCATACTTTGTTAGAATGGCATCTAGCTCGAATGCAACTATGCTGGGTGATGCCATGGCTCAAAGCCCAACATTTTTTACATTATCAGAAATAGGTGGCAACGATGTATTGGGATACGCAACATCTGGAGGAGACGGTTCAAATACAATAACTCCTGTGGCTGGACCTCCCGGAGTAGGTTTTAATGAAACTTTTGGAGCTATAGTAACTACTTTAACATCCGGGGGTGCAAAAGGTGCTGTAACTAACGTGCCTTATATTACAGATTTACCACACTTTACTACGGTACCTTACAATCCATTAACACCATCAAATCCGGATTTTGGACCTCAAATCCCAACTCTTAACGGTATTTTTGGTCAATTAAATCAAGTATATGCTTTTCTTAACGCTCCAGAGCGTTCCATTGTATTTTCCGAAACAGAAGCTAGCGCTGTTGTTATTAAAGATGAAACTTTAACAGATTTATCTGCCGAAATTACAACTACTTTGCTTGCTAGTCCTACGTTTCCTGTACTTGTACAATCTTTCGGTTTACCTGCACAGGCAGCACCTCTAGTAGCAAATTTATTAGGAGTTACTTATGGGCAAACCAGACAAGCAACAGAGGACGACATATTTGTTTTACCAAGCAGTAGTGTTATTGGTACTGTAAATACAGATAATGTACAGGCATTAGTACTTCAAGGCTTGTCTTTAGAATTAGCTGGCCAATTTTCAGCAGAAGGTATTACCCTTCCATTAGCTGATAAATGGGTGTTGTTACCAAGCGAACAAGAAGAAATAAAAATAGCTACAGATGCCTATAACACAACTATTGCTGCTGTAGTAAATGCAAATGATGCTATTGCCTTAGTAGATCTTAATGCTATTCTTACTGAATTATCCAGTATGGGCATTGATTTTGATGGGTTTAACTTAAACGCAGATTTAGTTACCGGCGGTGCCGTTGGGTTAGACGGAATTCATTTAACAGCAAGAGGCTATGCCCTAATGGCAAACAAATTTCTGGAAGCTATCGACGATGCTTTTGGGTCTAACTTTATTGAATCTGGAAATATTGCCAAAGCGAATGATTATCCAACAAATTACTCGCCTACATTACAATAATTATAAATTAAAATATCAATACTTAACACCTTCACACAGAAGGTGTTTTTTTATTGCAAAAAAGCTCCAAAAACGACTTTTTTTTTAAATTAAAAAATATATCTTTGCACGCGAAAACTAAAATTGTTTTCACACAATTAAATCGCATAATATTAAATACATAAGTAATGTCTAAAATTACAGGTAAAGTTGCACAAATAGTAGGTCCGGTTATCGATGTTGAATTCGGTGCTGGTTCAGAACTTCCAAAAATTTACGATTCATTAGAAATTAAAAGACCTGATGGTTCTTTATTAGTATTAGAAGTACAATCTCACATTGGTGAAGATACAGTTCGTACTATCGCTATGGATTCATCTGATGGATTAAGTAGAGGTACAGAAGTTACTGCTACTGGTGCTCCTATACAAATGCCGATTGGTGATGATGTTTACGGACGTTTATTTAATGTAATTGGTGATGCTATTGATGGTCTTGGAGATTTACCAAAAGCCGATGATAACGGATTACCAATTCACCGTCAAGCACCTAAATTTGAAGATCTATCAACTTCTACAGAAGTTTTATTTACAGGTATTAAAGTAATCGACTTAATTGAGCCTTATGCAAAAGGTGGTAAAATTGGATTATTTGGTGGTGCTGGTGTAGGCAAAACAGTATTGATTCAGGAACTAATTAACAATATTGCAAAAGGTCACGGTGGTCTTTCAGTATTTGCTGGAGTTGGAGAAAGAACTCGTGAAGGAAATGACCTTTTAAGAGAGATGTTAGAATCTGGAATTATCCGTTATGGTGATGATTTTATGCACTCTATGGAAGAAGGCGGATGGGATTTATCTAAAGTTGATAAGTCTAAAATGAAAGAATCTAAAGCAACTTTCGTATTCGGACAGATGAATGAGCCTCCAGGAGCACGTGCTCGTGTGGCATTATCTGGTTTAACTATTGCTGAGTATTTCCGTGATGGTGCTGGTGAAGGTCAAGGGAAAGATGTATTATTCTTCGTAGATAATATCTTCCGTTTTACACAAGCTGGTTCTGAGGTATCTGCATTACTTGGTCGTATGCCTTCTGCGGTAGGTTACCAACCAACATTAGCAACAGAAATGGGTGCGATGCAAGAGCGTATTACATCAACTAAAAGAGGTTCTATTACATCTGTACAAGCGGTTTACGTACCTGCAGATGATTTAACAGACCCTGCTCCTGCAACAACATTTGCCCACTTAGATGCAACAACAGTATTATCTCGTAAAATTGCCGAGCTAGGTATTTACCCTGCTGTGGATCCATTAGATTCTACATCAAGAATCTTAACAGCTGATATCTTAGGAGATGATCACTATAACTGTGCACAACGTGTTAAAGAGTTGCTACAACGTTATAAAGAATTACAAGATATTATCGCTATTCTTGGTATGGAAGAATTATCTGAAGAAGATAAATTAGCTGTAGGTAGAGCAAGACGTGTACAACGTTTCTTATCACAGCCTTTCCACGTAGCAGAACAGTTTACAGGTATACCAGGTGTATTAGTAGATATTAAAGAAACAATAAAAGGGTTTAATATGATTATGGATGGTGAATTAGATCACTTACCAGAAGCGGCGTTTAACCTTAAAGGAACTATTGAAGAAGCTATCGAGGCTGGAGATAAAATGTTGGCTGAGGCCTAAAACTAGTAGGCAGTTGGCAGTAGCAGTTGGCAGGATGCCACTGAGTACTGAACACTGAATACTGAATACTTAAAAACTATGTATTTAGAAATTGTATCACCAGAAGCAACCTTATTTAGCGGAGAAGTAACTAGTGTTGCTGTTCCTGGAGTTAATGGGGAATTCGAAATGTTAAACAATCACGCTCCTATAGTATCCTTATTAAAAGAGGGTGTTGTAAAGATTTCAGGAAACATTGAATTGGATGAAGAAGTTCAAGATAAATTTGTTAAAGGTGAAAAAGACAAAACCTTATTAAAAATTAACTCTGGAACTATTGAAATGAAAGACAATAAAATTATTGTTTTAGCAGATTAAATTTCTTCTTATAGAATATATATAAAACGCGAAGCAAATGCTTCGCGTTTTTTTTATGTCCATTTCCAGATAATTAGCTCCCAATCTTCGCCAGCTTCAGTATGCACATCCAACGGTTCGAATCCTATGGCATGATGGGCTTTAGACGACCGTATATTTTTAGAGTTCACTTCTGTTATTACAGCATCGAAGTTTGGACTTAGTTCTTCTCTATAACACCGGTATAGATTTCTAAAAACCCCTTGTTTACGATACTCCTTATCGATACAAATCTGCCCCATTATTAAATAACGAAGTTCTGATAAATTCTTCGATCTTATTATACCATCCATATATTCAAACATTGGTTTGAGTGCTGGCACATCATTTCTAAAAGCATTAAGCATACACAAAGCATAACCAACAACTTTCCCTTTATGCTTAACGATTATATGCGGACATGCTTCATTCATACGCTTTAAAACATCAAGCGTATGTGTTACAGAAACAAAGCCTTCCGACTTCATAGTATCATTAGATAGTGATGATTTAATATTGACCTGCTGTAAGTCTAAAATCTGCTGCAACTCCTCATCCGTTTCAGCTCGCTTATAAACGATTTGAATCATTACGGCCTATACTTTTTTAATGACATTAGTTACAATACCCCAAATAATAAAATCGTTCTCATTAGTAATTCTAATTATTGGGTAATTAGGGTTTTCTGGCTGCAACCAAACCTCATCCTTATCAACTTTTAAGCGTTTTACCGTAAACTCTCCATCTAAAAAGCAAACTGCTATTTTATTGTTTGTAGGCTCTATACTTCTATCTATAACCAGTAAATCATTATCATCTAACCCTGCACCAATCATAGATTGCCCACTAACACGTGCAAAAAAAGTGGCTTCCTTATTCTTAATAAGTTCTTTATCTAAAGACAATCTCTGTTCCTTAAAATCTTCAGCCGGCGAAGGAAATCCTGCCGAAATTCCTGTATCAAAAAAAGGTGCTCCAGAACCACTTATTGACTTTGGAGTAAAAAACGTTAAGTGTTGTGATTTATGTAATATCATTTTACCTTAATAATATCGTTAATATTCGTTGTATATCTTGGAGATAATCGTTCTTGCCGCATTTTCCAGGTGCGCTTTAAGTCTTGATTTCCCAACTTGATTTTATAATTTTCATATTTAGCATTTAACCTATCTATAGCACGCATTAAAGGTTCATGTTTTGGATCTTCATTTTCAAATAAATGCAATTGGTGGTTGTTTGTTGGCACCAATCCTGTTACAACAACACCAGCTCGCTTATACTTTATCCCTTTTTTAAAAATGGATACCACACTTTTAACGGCATAATTACTAATAACCAAAGACGAATTGGTAGGATATGGTAAATTTACAACTTTACTAGTCCTATGCTGTTTCTCATTTTTTTTATGCCTATCACTCCTTAAAATAACATAAATAATATGACAGCTAGAACCTTGTTTACGTAACTTTTCGGCACAACTTGTTGCAAACGTTGAAATTCGCTCTTTAATATTATCAATATCCGAAAAGGTATACTCAAAACTTCTGGTAGTTGCAATTGCTCTTTTTGTTTGAAGCTCATCCAACTCCAACTTAGCGATGCCCTCCAAATCTTTTTTTAGCCTCCATTCGGTTATTGAAAAGGTTTTGCGCACCCATTCGTCTGGCAGTTGAACAAAATCTAATGCTGTTTTACATCCCCTTGCCTTTAGTCGTTTCTGCAATCCGCGACCAATACCCCAAACAGCTCCCAACTTTATCCATTTAAGCGCTTTAATTCTTTTTTCTTCAGAATCGATTACATATACTCCTTTGGTTTCATTTGGAAACTTCCGCGCTATTTTATTAGCAACCTTACTCAAAGCCTTTGTTGGTGCAATTCCAACACAGGTAGGAATACCAGTCCATTTTAAAATACGCTGTCTCATCTGGATGCCATAATCATCAAAATCGTAATTCTCAAAACCCTTAAATTGCACAAATGCCTCATCGATACTATACACCTCCACATCTGGAGTAAACTGTTCCAGAATAGTCATAACCCGGCTGCTCATATCGCCGTACAATGGATAATTTGAGGACAGCACATTAATATTATTTGCTTTACAAAACCCCTCCCATTTAAAAATAGGAGCTCCCATTGGAAGTCCCAAAGCCTTAGCCTCATCACTTCGAGAGATAACACAGCCATCGTTATTACTTAAAATAGCAATAGGTTTGTTGCGCAAATTAGGATTAAAAACACGTTCGCAAGACGCATAAAAGTTATTACAATCTACTAAGGCATACATAATAGTAAAGATACAGGATTTTCATGTCTTTTAAAATATTATAATTCACAGTTAACATGGCGTATTTTCTTATATTTAACCCCATGAATAAGCATCTAATTGTATCTGAAAAAACACGCCCACTTTGGCAGCGTATAATTGCTTCGCTATTCTTTACAGCAGCCATAGCCTTTTTAGCATCAACATTATATAACGCTAACTGGAGTGATAATAATTTGACAAATATTGGTCACAACATAAAAGGCGTTATTTATTTAATGGGATTTGGTATTGCTTTTTCCTTTCACCAAAGTATTTACATCGATATCAAAAACTCAAAATTTAGACAAACTTTCGAAATAGGGCCTATTAAGCTAGGACAATGGAAAACAATATCTAATTATGAATATGTTTCTATTTTTCATCAACCTCTCGAAGATGGAAATAAGATCTTTGAAGTTAATTTGTGGTATGATAGAAATAAACATTGGGAACTTTATAAAAAATACGACTATAAAGAAGCTTTTTTAATTGGTTATGAGATTTCCGAACTTTTAAAGATTAAAATATTAGATGCTACTGTTCCAAAAAATTTCAAATGGATAGATAAAAAAGCATCTAAGGAAACAGGTAAAATGGTTTATCTAGATTAACTAAAAAAATTTGTTCTTCTTCACGATAGAATTACCAATACGCTTATACGCTACTTTGATACCTTTGGCACAAAAATGATATTCGCCCTTTGCCTTATGTTCTGAAAATGACAACAGCACAACATCGTCTAAAGTACAATTGTAATCTTTAGCAACCTTCTTTTTTATATGATGAATAGTCGCTTTACCTCTTTTTAATTGTCCCTGAATTTTCATGTTTAATTTAGGTTCAACAAAATCTTCAGTTAAGCCACAATTCTTACTTTCTTTTGGTTTTAAATTATTATCTGATGTAGGTTCTGGTTTTACCAAATCAATATATTCCCAGGTAAAATCGGCTTTAAGCAAAACACGTCTCCCGTCCTCAGTTTTTACAATATGATTGTTTTGAGCAAAACCGATACAAGACATGGTAAATAATAAAAGAAAGGATAGTGTTTTCATGAGTGATGGATAATTCAATTTGTATTTCAAAAATACATTTTTAATGTGAAACTAATCCTCAATATATTCTAATATGTCCGCTGGTTGGCAATCTAAAGCCTTGCATATAGCTTCGAGAGTAGAAAAGCGCACAGCCTTTGCCTTTCCTGATTTTAAAATTGAAAGGTTCGCGGTCGTAATACCAATAATATCTGCCAGGTCTTTGCTTTTCATTTTACGCTTAGCAAGCATGACATCAAGATTTACTATAATTGACATGCCTAGATAGTTAAATCGTTTTCTTGTTTAAGTTTTCCCCCATTTTTAATGAAATCGGAAAAGATATATAATCCGATTCCAACCAACAAAATAAAGTAGTACTGAATGAAATTTACTATAAAAATATTCAGTTCCAATTCTTTCATAACTAAAATGTTATAAGCAAAACTAATCAATACATAAATTATTAAAAAAAATCCACTCTTCTTAAACTTAACCTGACTTGTCACATTATAGAAGCCCTCATCTATAATCGCACGAACCCCATGTTGAACTTTAAATAAGCCTATTAACAATAACACAAGTCGAACACCTTCAATTAAACTTTGAAATGTCCCAAAAGTTCTGTCTTCATATTGCTTCCAATAAATAAGATCCGGTCCGATAAGAAGTACCAACTGCACAACTAACAAGATCGAAAAAAAAACATTTATAAAAATCAAAAATCGATATAAAAGTTTAATTCTTTTCATTTTTCAAATATTTAAATAAACAAATTCTTATGCAAATGGTGAGCCTACAACATGAAAAAAAATATCAAAAACAAAATGAGAAAGCATTGCATTAAGCAAGCCCCATTTCCAATAAACCCAACCAAATGTACATCCTGTGATTAAATTTCCAATCATAGTTATACAAATAGTAAAAGTTGTAAGCTCAAAAAAATTACTAGTCATAGGTAAATGAATTAGTCCAAATATAATACTCGACAGAATAATACCTGTCCATATGACGGTATTAGATATTGGATGCTCCATTTTGAAATATTGAATAACCGTGATAATTAAAGACATTACACCTAACCGAAAGATCACTTCTTCAATAATGGCAGCCGAAAAAGATGCCAATATGTAAAATGTTTTTGAAGGGCGCTCATTTACAGCTACTATCGGATAAAATATTTTTTGAACCTCAAAAAGCCCAAGCAATATTAAAGCTATTATTGAGCCAATAATAATACTGAAGAGCATAATTTTTTTACTAAAATATTTAAGGTTAGAATGTTTAGAAAAAAAAGCTGCAAGCCCTGGAGCACCTAAATTAGCTTTTCTACATACCCATAAACCTATAAAAATAAAAATAGTCCCGATTATAACACTACTAATTCCCGTATCAATTAATACACTCGATATAGGCTCCATTAGTTTTGTATCTGTTTCCCTCTGCTTTAATTTCAATCTTTTCAGCTCTCTGGAAAAAGGTACATTTACAAGGGCTCCAAGTACAAAAAGTACGAGAAGCCCCATTGCAACTTGCCAGCTATACTTTTTCTGAATTTCCATATCACTGGTTAGTGGTTTTGGGAATAATTTAATCATAAATCTTTGTTTTATTATATCATTGTTTTAAAGCACGCTTTAAAATACTCTTTCAAGCATCGAAAACGTATTAAGCACACAATGGGCGATAATTAAAGCCCATAAATTCCGCCCCAAATACATATACGCAACTCCCATTATAAAACCAAGCACTCCAACAGTAATAGATCTTTCCGATAAACTATACGAATGTCTATACCCAAAAAGAGCTGCCTGAATAGTAATTGCAATGATAGTTGCATAAGGTATATTTGAAAATAAGCGTTCCAGCCAATTCATTAGAAAACCTCTATCGATTAATTCCTCTAGCATTGATTCCAGCCAAATGAAAAATATAATAGAGAAAAACAATGGAAGGTTTCCTTCTAACTTACCAAATCTGGGACCTTTATGTTTTCTGCCTCTATTAGAATTCTCAAAACTAAATAGGTCAGGAAATATATCTTTCAATACTTCAATAATCATAATTGAAGTAATACTTACCACAATAATTAATAAAGCTATCATTATGGTTCTTTTCCAGCTTTTTGGCTTACATAAACCTAAGTCCTTCCAATCAACATGTCTTGTCTTCATCCGCCATGTAGCTACAGATAATGCTATAAAAGACCCAACAAGAACACTTGCAATAAGCCCAATACTTTGTATATATATTTCTCTGGCTAAAAACAAAAAAGTTATATAAATGACTAAATCTATGAGACAATCTTTAAAACTAATCTGCTTTAAGGGAGTAATTATTATCGCTTTCATTTAATTCTGAAATTATTGTTTAACGATAACAAATATATAAATATTATTGTAAAACAATAATTTATTATCAAAAAAAGATATTTTATTAAGCTAGTGGGTCTTTGTATCTTTACCACGATGTTTCCAAAAAAACTACATAGTAAGCTGGAAGAACGTAAGGCTAACAATGCTTTACGACAGTTGGAAGCGCCTCGCAATTTAGTGGATTTTTCATCTAACGATTATTTGGGCTTTTCAAAATCCGAAACCATTTTTAATAATACGCACCAGTATTTAATTGATTATAACATAATCCATAACGGAGCAACAGGCTCTCGTCTGCTCTCAGGAAATCACCCACTTTTTAATACAGTAGAAACCCAATTATCCGATTACCATAACAGCGAGTCTGCCTTAGTTTTTAATTCTGGTTACGATGCAAATGTGGGCTTCTTTTCTTGCGTCCCACAACGTGGCGATGTTATTTTATACGACGAATATATTCATGCATCCATTCGCGATGGTATAAGGCTTTCTAATGCTAAGGCTTATAAGTTTAAGCATAATGACTTAGATGACATAGAACAACAGATTCTTCGATACTTCGACTCCGCTCAGCACGGGCTTTCTCAAAATGACAGTAACAATATATATATTGTTACAGAATCCATTTTCTCAATGGATGGCGATTCGCCGAATTTAAAGGGTATCACCCAGCTATGTAAAAAAAACAATGCTTTATTGATTGTAGACGAAGCCCATGCGGTTGGTGTTTTTGGAGAAGGAGGCGCTGGTCTAATTCAGCATTTAAAACTGGAAAAAGACATTTTTGCTAGAATCGTCACCTTTGGAAAAGCCATTGGGGCTCATGGCGCAGCTATTATAGGAAGTGAATCTCTCAAACAATATTTAGTAAACTTTTCCCGAAGTTTTATTTATACCACAGCTTTACCTCCTCATACTTTAGCTAATATTCATGCTGCCTATCATGAATTGGCTACAAGCATAACCAAAGCGCAACTTCATAACAATATCGCCCATTTTAAAAGCGAGGTTGTTAAAAACGAGCTTCAAAATCGTTTTATAGAAAGTCATTCTGCTATACATTGTTGTATTATTCCCGGGAATGATATGGTAAAATCAATTGCCCAAAAATTTCAAGAACATGGCTTTAATATAAAACCCATATTATCGCCAACAGTTCCAAAAAATCAAGAACGATTACGTTTTTGTTTGCATGCTTTTAATTCTAAAGAAGACATATCAAAAGTTTTAAAACTACTTGCTACTTTTGTGACAAAGTCGTATTGAACTTGTTTGTGCTGAACTTTTTTCAGTATCTCATTAAAACTTTAGATCCATACATGAGTGATACATTTAAAACAATAGCCAGATTTCAATATTCATCTGAAGCGCAAATCATTAAAGGACGATTGGAAGCCGAAGGTATTCAGGTTTTTTTATCAGATCATATTACTATTGATACCGATCCTTTAGTAAGTAATGCTATTGGTGGTGTAAAATTAAAAGTATTGTCGCGTCAGGCATTAAAGGCTCAGCACATACTTAATTCTATTGAAAAGTACTCTATTGATGATGAGGGCAACTCCATCTGCTGCCCAAATTGCAAAAGCGAAAAAGTGGAATTATTTTCTACAATAAAAGATGCTAAATCATTATTCTGGTTTATTTTTGGATTCCTATTCTCAGTTTTTCCATTTTATACCAAGCACAAGTATAAATGCGAAGATTGTAAAACAGAATTCGATTTAAAATGAAGAAAATTTTCATTACTGGAATATCTACAGATGTTGGTAAAACTATTGCCTCTGCTATAGTTACCGAAGCTTTGCAAGCAGACTATTGGAAACCTATTCAGGCAGGTGAAATAGAACATGGTGATAAAGACACTGTTGAAAAGCTTATTAGCAATACCAAAACTACAATTCATCCAAACAGTTATGCATTAGAAACACCTATGAGTCCTCATGCCGCAGCAGACATTGATGGTGTTTCAATTAGCATAAAGGAAATTAAAGAACCTGAAACAAAAAACCATTTAATTATTGAAGGTGCCGGTGGCTTGTTAGTTCCAATAAACGACACACAAACGGTTTTAGATCTTATTAAACCCGATTATAAAGTAATTGTTGTTTCAAGGCATTATTTAGGAAGTATTAATCATACTTTACTAACAATAAATGCCCTAAAGGATAAAGGGTTTGATGTCTCGATTATTTATAGTGGAAACGAACATAAAACAACGGAAGATATCATTAAAAAAATGACAAAGACTCCCGTTATCGGACGCATTAACGAGGAACCTTATTTTGATAAAAATGTGGTGAGTGACTATGCTGAATTGTTTCGGGACATGTTGTAATTCCAGCGAAGGCGGGAATCTTATGAATCGAAACTGAGAACAAAAAACAGATTCCTGCCTTCGCGGGAATTACAAAACATTATGACACTAAAAGAACGCGATAAAAAACACCTCTGGCACCCTTTAACACAGCATAAACTGCATGCCGAATCTATTGCCATAACCAAAGCAAAAGGATGCCTATTGTACGACGAAGATAGCAACGAATATATTGACGCTATTGCTTCTTGGTATACCTGCATGTACGGGCACTGCAACGAATATATTACTAGCCGTGTTTCAAATCAGATGCAGCAATTAGATCAAATTGTTTTTAGTGGTTTTACTCATGAGCCAGCTATAAAACTATCAGAAGAACTTATCAAAATCCTACCCGATAATCAAGAGAAGATTTTCTTTAGTGATAATGGCTCAACTTCGGTTGAAATTGGTATAAAGATGGCTTTGCAGTATCATTTTAACAAAGGTGAGAAACGCAATATTCTTATCGCTTTCGAAGATGGGTTTCACGGTGATACCTTTGGTGCTATGAGTGTATCCGGTTTATCTGTTTATAATGGTCCTTTTGAGGATTTCTTTTTAGAAGTAAAACGAATTCCGACTCCAAACGGAGAAAACAATGAAGCCATTTTAAATACCTTAAACGACATAGCAAAAACCCACAAAGTAGCTGGTTTTGTTTACGAACCTTTGGTTCAAGGTGCTGCAGCCATGAAAATGCACGACCCAGAAGGATTAAATGCTATTTTAAAATTTTGTAAAAACCATAACATTATTACTGTTGCCGACGAGGTTATGACAGGCTTTGGAAAAACAGGAAAACATTTTGCATCAGATCATATTGACACAAAACCAGATATTATATGTTTAAGCAAAGCCTTAACAGGCGGCTTAGTCCCAATGGCACTTACCACATGCTCTCAAGACATTTACGAGGCTTTTTATAGCGACGAGATTAGTAAAGGTTTGTTTCACGGACATACGTATTCGGCAAACCCATTGGCTTGTACAGCAGCTCTAGCAAGCATCGAACTATTACAGTCAGACGCTATTCAGCAAAATATAAAAACCATAATAGCTTCCCACAAAAGATTTAACGAGCATATAAAAACACATCCAAAAGTAAAATCCACGAGACAAACAGGAATTATTTTTGCTTTGGATTTAAACGTTGAAATGAAACGCTATGGGAGTTTGCGAGATAAACTTTTTAAGTTCTTTTTAGACCATGGTGTTTTTCTTCGCCCACTAGGCCATACTATTTATATTCAAGCACCTTACGTAATTACCAAGGAACAATTAGAACAGGTTTATAATACTATCGAAGATGTATTGGAAATTGTTTAATAAAGACGGGTTAAATTCCCTCTAAACCCTTATCCAATAAATTAATTTCTTCATTGGTTTCTTTTATTATAACATAGAGTTTTTCGTAAAACCATTCTCCATCTGTTTTGTTTGCTATAACTATAACTTTAGCCGTTCCATTAGGGCCTACTATGGGAATTTCAAAATCGGCTTCCCCTCCATCATTTTTTATTGAAATCTTACCATTCATAATGCCATCGGCTTCAATAGGTTTACCCAAAATGGCAATTGCTTCTGTGTTTTTCGATACTTGATCTATAGCATACTTATATGGTTCCGAAGACCCTAGTATTTTAGTTACTCCAAAAAATATAGCTCCAAAGCCTAATATAAACAATACAATAATTGTTAAACATCCACCAACAGGCAGTACCCATGGCCAATTTCTGCCAAACCAACTCTTTCGTTTTACTTCTTCCATAAAATTGTTTTTATTCAAACAATAGGTGTACCAATTAAATAACTTGTTACATTTTTTAAAATAATTCATTTTCATTTCATAAAACGACTGGAAATAAATACAATAAACTTATTTTTGTTTTAAAGTTTAAAATCTTGCAAGAACCAATCTCAATAACCGCTATTTCGTCTATTTCTCCCCTTGGAAAATCTTTGGACGATGCATGGAAAAACTATCAAAATAACCAAGATTGTATTTCGGAAAAATCTTTTGGCAATGAGCATACTTTAGTTGCAGAAATCCCTCAAGATGCTAAAAAGGAAATCGAATCCTTGCGTAAATCTGATCCCAAATACAAATCGTTAGACGATACTGTTCTATTTGCCATTTATGCTTCAAGAAAAGCTATTAAACATGCCCATTGGAATGGTTCGGATAACTTCGGAATCAACATTGGATCTTCTCGTGGTGCTACACAACTTTTTGAAACCTATCACAAGGATTTTCTTGAAAAGAATAAAGCAAAAACACTAAGCTCTCCAACCACAACATTAGGCAATATTTCATCCTGGGTGGCTCACGACTTGCAAACACAAGGCCCAGAAATTAGTCATTCCATAACCTGCTCGACTGCTTTGCACGCTATGCTCAATGGAATTGCTTGGGTTAGTTCTGGTATGTGCGATAAATTTTTGGTTGGTGGTAGCGAAGCGCCATTAACACCTTTTACCATTGCACAAATGAAAGCTTTAAAGATTTATTCGAAAGGCAAATTGAATACAGAATCTTTCCCATGCCAAGCACTAAATCTGGAAAAAAAGCAAAATACCATGATTTTAGGTGAGGGCGCATCCATGGCTTGTTTGGAAGCAGGCAAAAAAGACAATGCCATAGCTCTTATAAAAGGATTTGGCTATGCTACCGAAATTTTAGAACATAATATTTCCATTTCAAGTGATGCGCAATGTTTTCAAAAATCGATGCAAATGGCATTGGGTAATTTAAACCCTGATGACGTTGATGCCATAGTAATGCATGCTCCGGGAACCATAAAAGGTGATTTATCGGAATATGAAGCAATAAAAAAAATATTTTGTAACAAAACACCTTCTTTAACAACAAACAAATGGAAGGTTGGCCATAGCTTCGGTGCCTCAGGCATGTTAAGTATAGAAATGGCCATTTTAATGTTGCAACATCAAAAATTTATAACCGTACCTTTTTCAAAGTTCCAAAAATCACCAAATAGCATTAATAACATTTTGGTAAATGCTGTTGGTTTTGGAGGAAATGCTGTGAGTATTTTGCTTTCAAAATAATAGTTTTCAGAAGTAATTTTATCACTAGAAAAAGGGTATATTTAATCCTCCAAAAAATTAACTTATTATGTTAGAATGGTTTTCAAATTTAGAGCTCTTTCCAAAAATCTATTGGCTAATAGCCATCATTGGATCGCTAATTTTTACGATCGTAATGATATTATCTTTTATGGGCGGTGATGCCGATGGGATTGAAGATTTAGATTCTGAAATTGATGGAGATACAGGAATTGGGTTTCAGTTTATCACCTTTAAAAACTTAGTTGGATTTTTTACCATTTTTGGATGGAGCGGTATTGCATGTATAGATGCAGGTTTACCTATACCTGTAACCATTGTCATTTCTATATTCTGTGGATTAATAATGATGGCTATTATGGCTTCCATGTTCTATTTCATGGGTAAATTAACAGACAGCGGCACTTTAAACTATAAAAATGCGATTGATGCCATTGGTGAAGTATATCTTACCATTGGTGCTGATAGATCTAAAATGGGAAAAGTTAGTGTTAGAGTTCAAGGCGCTATGCGCGAACTAGATGCGCTCACAGATTCATTAGTAGAATTAAAGTCCGGAACAATAATAAAAGTGGTCGATGTTACCCCAAATGGTATCTTGATAGTAGACCAAACGAAAAAACCAATAGAACCTTTAAAACAACACACTTATGAAATTACTGATAATTCAGGAAGGGCCTAACTTAGGATTCCCTATGGCTCTTATTTTTGGAGTATTATTTATATTCCTTTTTTTTATAGTATTAATTAGACGTTATAAACGTTGTCCCTCAGATAGGATTTTAGTAGTCTACGGAAAAGTTGGTGGCGGACAATCTGCCAAATGTATTCACGGTGGTGCTGCATTTATTTTACCTGTAATTCAAGATTATGAGTTTTTAGATTTAACTCCTATTTCGATTGAAGTAAATCTGGTAAATGCCCTCTCTAAACAAAATATCCGTGTAAATGTACCATCTCGTTTTACCATTGGTGTTTCAACCGAGCCTGGTATTATGCAAAATGCAGCAGAGCGTTTATTAGGCCTAGGCCAAAACGAAATTCAAGACTTAGCTCAAGAGATTATTTTTGGTCAGTTACGTTTAGTCGTAGCCTCGATGGATATTGAAGAAATTAATTCAGATAGAGATAAATTTTTAGCAAACATCTCTCAATCTGTTGAATCTGAATTAAAGAAAGTTGGTTTAAAACTAATCAACGTAAACATCACAGATATTGTTGACGAATCTGGATATATTGAAGCTTTAGGTAAAGAAGCTGCGGCTCATGCTATAAATGCAGCACGTAAATCTGTAGCAGAAAAAACAAGAGATGGATCTATTGGTGAAGCTAATGCAGTACAAGACGAAAGAACTCAGGTTGCTGCTGCTAATGCACAAGCTGTAGAAGGTGAGAACACCGCCAAAATTGCAGTAGCGAATTCAGATTCCTTACGTCGTCAGCGTGAAGCAGAAGCAGAACGTGTCGCTATAGCTGCAGAAAAAGTACAAAGCGCGAAAGCTCTTGAAGAGTCGTATGCTGCAGAAAAAGAAGCGGAAACTGCCAGAGCAGAACGAGAACGTTCATCTCAAATGGCTGACGTTATTGTACCTGCTGAAATTGATAAAAAGAAAGTTGAAATTGATGCTGAAGCAGAAGCAGAACGTATTAGAAGAAGAGCTAAAGGTGAAGCCGATGCTATTTTATTTAAGGCACAAGCTGAAGCTGAAGGCTTATATGAGGTACTAACAAAACAAGCCGCTGGTTTAGATCAAATTGTTAAAGCCGCAGGAAATAATTCTAAAGACGCTGTATTACTATTAGTTGCAGATAAATTACCTGAATTAGTTAAAACACAAGCTGAGGCGATTAAAAATATTAAAATCGATAAAGTTACCGTATGGGAAAATGGTGGTGGAAAAGATGGGAAATCATCAACCGCTAACTTCCTTTCAGGTATGTACAAATCGGTTCCGCCATTACAAGACATGTTTAATATGGCAGGAATGGAATTACCCGAATATTTAAAGGGTAAAAATGTTGAACAACCAGAGATAACATCAGATTCCAAAGAAGAAAAAGACTCTTAAGGTCCAAAGCGTTAGTCGCTTAATTCAACCTTAAAGAATAATAATTCTTTTATCATCTTTAAACAAATATGGCATAGGCTTTCAATAATTTTATTAATAATCGCTTCTTAAAAACAGGTACATTAATTAAAAAATTATTGAAAGTATATGCTATTTAATTAGTATTTTTGACCATAGCTAATCAACTTGATTTATGAGCGAGACAAGACACAACTGGACAAAAGAAGAGGTAATAGAAATCTATAACAAACCTTTAATGGAACTGCTTTACGAAGCAGCAACTGTACACCGTTTACATCACGATCCTAATGTAGTACAAGTATCTACATTGTTATCTATAAAAACAGGTGGTTGTTCAGAAGACTGTGGGTATTGTCCACAAGCAGCTCGTTACCATACAGATATTGAAGGAAACGATTTAATGTCTGTACAACAAGTAAAAGCGCAGGCACTACGTGCAAAATCTTCTGGAAGCTCGCGTGTTTGTATGGGTGCTGCATGGCGTAATGTAAAAGATGGTGAAGAATTCGACGAGGTTCTAGAAATGGTACGTACCATTAATAAACTGGACATGGAAGTGTGTTGTACACTTGGTATGATTACTAAAAACCAGGCACAACGATTGGCTGAAGCTGGTTTATATGCTTACAATCATAATTTAGACTCATCTGAAGAATATTATAAAGAAGTTATTTCAACACGTGGGTATCAAGATCGATTAGATACCATTGATAACGTAAGAAAAACTAATGTAACTGTTTGTAGCGGTGGTATTATTGGTATGGGTGAAAGCATTGATGATCGTGCCGGAATGCTGGTGGCTTTATCAACTCTAAACCCTCAACCGGAATCTACACCAATAAATGCTTTAGTCGCAGTTGAAGGTACGCCTCTAGAAGAAGAAAAACCTGTTGAAATATGGGATATGATTCGTATGGTTGCAACTACGCGTATTATCATGCCAGAAACCCAAGTGCGTTTAAGTGCAGGTAGAACACAAATGTCTAAAGAAGGCCAAGCAATGTGTTTCTTTGCTGGAGCTAATTCAATTTTCGCTGGTGATAAATTATTAACCACTCCAAATCCAGATGTTAACGAAGACATGAAAATGTTTGAGTTATTAGGCTTGAAACCACAAAAACCATTCACTAAAAAAGTGCAACCAAAAACGGTTGAAGCTGACGATTCCCAATACGAAGCTTTAGGTGAAAAACCAAAATGGACAAGACCTGATCACACTATTGAGCGTAACGAAGCAGCTAAAGAAAAAGCTAAGACCTTAAAATAATTAAGGCTATACCCCTTTTTGGAATCACCATTTTAGCAATTTTACCGTATTGCCCATTAAGAATTATTTCTTGTTGCCATTAAGAAA
This sequence comes from Flavivirga eckloniae, assembly GCF_002886045.1. Lineage (NCBI taxonomy): Bacteria > Pseudomonadati > Bacteroidota > Flavobacteriia > Flavobacteriales > Flavobacteriaceae > Flavivirga > Flavivirga eckloniae. Next base: position 2,669,413 of record NZ_CP025791.1, read on the forward strand.
ACACGAAAAAATACTGTTTCTATTTTCATAACGTTTTCTTAACTTTGAGTGCTAAACCATTCAAATATTGACACTTAAGCTACAAGATATTCCTCGCGTAAAGGCAATTACTAAAGCGGGTTTTTTAAAAAACTACTTTAATCCGCAAAAACCTGTAGTTATAGAATCCCTTACCGTAGATTGGCCAGCTTATACCAAGTGGAACTTGGATTATATGAAATCGGTTGCTGGCGACATTACTATTCCGCTTTACGACGATAGGCCTGTCGATTATAAAGAAGGGTTTAATCAGCCACATGCTAAAATGAAAATGAGCGATTATGTAGATCTGTTAAAAACGGAGCCCACAAAATATCGTATTTTTCTTTGGAATGCCTTAAAAGAAATACCTCAATTACAGAAAGATTTCACGTTTCCAGATTTTGGGATACGTCTTATGAAAGGGATTCCTATGTTGTTTTTTGGCGGTCGTGGTTCCCATACGTTTATGCATTATGATATCGATTTAGCCAATATTTTTCATTTCCACTTTGAGGGCATTAAACAGATTATCTTGTTTGACCAAAAACAGAGTGATTACCTGTATAAAATTCCGCATTCCTTAATTACCAGAGAAGATATCGATTTTTCCAATCCGGATTTTAAAAAATGGCCGATGCTTAAAAAGGCTAAAGGCTATCAAACCGAACTAAAACATGGTGAGGTTTTATATATGCCCGAAGGGTATTGGCATTATATGCGCTATATTACGCCTGGATTTTCTATGAGCTTAAGGGCTATTGCCAGAAACCCGAAAAACTTTAGCAGAGCGATTTACAACATCGTTATTATGCGTCATTACGATAATGTAATGCGCCGTTTAAAAGGACAAAAATGGATTGATTGGAAAAACGAACAAGCTATTATAAGAACGCACAAAAATAGCGGAATTACGGTATAAGCTCGTTGGCTTTTTCATACACCAAATGAGACTCCCATCCTTTATAAATTAAAAAATCAATTAGTTTTTTTCTTTTCTTTAACTTGTTGGTCTCTTTAATTGAATCTGCTTTTTTTTCGGCTAAACCATTGAAAACCTCGATGTACTCCTCATTCTCAATTTCTCTAAGTGCCTGATTTATATTAACTTTGACCACGTCCTTTTTCTTTAATTCAAAAGCTAAACGACGTCGACCCCATTTCTTAACTCTAAATTTACCGCCTACAAATGCTTTGGCAAAACGTTCTTCATTTAGAAAGTTATGTTCCAAGAGGTGTACTATGATTATATCGATCGCCTCCGGAATCATATGCATACCTGTTAGCTTTTGTCTAACTTCTTGATGACAACGTTCTTGATACGCACAATAATGCTCCATTTTTTTGGTAGCTTCTTGTACCGTATATGTTTTTTTTGATAACTGCATAGGTTTCAAAAATAACAATAGATAAATAAACAATAAGACAAAAAATATATAAAAACCAAATCCACTGTACTGAACGTAGTTATAGTATAGTTTTTAAACTAACCATTATGAAAAGAATTACTCTATTTAAATCTCTTGCTTTTTTAGTTATGTGTCTTTGTGTAATCCCCTTTGGATTTGGACAAACTATACTTACAGCGGGAGATATTGCAATAACAGGTTTTAACTCTGATAACCCAGATCAATTTTCTTTTGTTTTATTAACAGACGTCACTAATTCAACTACAATTAATTTTACTGATAATGGTTGGCTATCTACTAGTAGCTTTAGAGCGGGCGAAGGTACAATAACTTGGACAGCAACATCCGACTTACCTTGTGGTATAGAAATAATAATTACCGACAATAGTCCTTTTTCTGCTTCTATCGGTAACGTCACCGATAGCCCTAGCTTTCAATTATCTACTAGTGGCGATCAAATATTGGCTTATCAAGGTTTAGCTAGCTCACCAACTTTCATATTTGCTGTAAATTTTGAAGGAGTTGGCTGGTCAGATGCTACCAATTCAAATGACACAGCTTTACCAACAGGTTTAACAGATGGTATAAATGCTTTAGATGTGGGAGAAACTGATAATGGTATTTACGACTGCTCTGTCACCAGTAACTTTTCTGCTGTCTTAACAGCAACATCTACAAACACTAATTGGAACATCTCTGGTTCTATATTAACTATTGGTAGTTGTTTTTATTCATGCACCACATGTTCAGGAGGAATCGTTACATGGGATGGGGCATGGAGTGGCACACCAGATTTGACAACTCAAGTAATTATAGATGCCGATTATAATACAGGAAATGGTGGAAGTGAAATAAGTTTTAGTGCTTGTAGTTTAAAAGTCAATAATGGTTTTACTTTAAACATAGCAGATAACACATATATAGAAGTTCAAAACGATATTACTGTAGATCCTGGTACAGGCTCTTCTATTGTGGTACAACCAAATGGTTCTGTTGTTCAAGTTGATGACTCAGCGTCAGTAACCGTGACTAATAATGGAACAATAACCGTAACGAAAAGAACAGCCCCAGCAAACGCATGGTATGAATATACTTATTGGAGTTCCCCTGTTTCTGGAGCGGATATTGCTAATGGATTAACCGAAGCTCAAGTCGATAGGCGTTTTGTTTTTGATGCTCAGAGCTTTTTAGATGCAGAAACAGAAACAAATAATGATAATGTTCCTATACCTGGCTATGATGATATTGACGATAATGGTGATGCTTGGCAATCTGTAAGTAGTTCAACAATTATGACACCTGGAGTTGGCTATGCTTCAACCCATGATAGGTTAATATTTAATAGTAGCCCTGCAAGTCAATTCATATATGATTTTGTAGGTCCATTTAATAATGGCATTATAACCGTACCTATATATAGAAATGATTCGGAATCAGGTGATAAAAATTTGAATTTTATTGGGAATCCTTACCCAAGTGCTATTAGTGTAAATTCGTTTTTTGCTGCGAACAGTGATATAGATGGAGCTATATATATTTGGTCACATAACACACCTCCTTCAGCAGTTGCGAACGGTAATGAACAAATTAATTTTTCAGATTTAGATTATGCCGTTATTAATGGTTTAACTGAAACTCAAGGAGGAGACCCTATTACTCCTAATAGATTTATTCCCTCAGGACAAGGCTTTTTTGTAACTTACTCTGATGCTGCCATTCCAATCTCTACTACCGGAGATATTAGTCAGGGTCAAGTTGTTTTTAATAACTCTATGCGAATGGCTGATGGGACTAGTAATAGTCAATTTTTCAAAAACTCCGATACTAAAAAAGATAATCCAACAAGTGTAAACAATATTTTATGGATTGATTTAACCTCAAGCTTAGGTGCTTTTAATCAAATAGCCATAGGCTATGCCGATGGGGCTACAGATGGAGATGATGGTTTGTATTATGATGCAACCAAAACTATATCCTATATGACCACCTCTGCAATTTATTCCCTAATAAGTGACACTAATGTTAATAAGAAGTTCACCATTCAAGGTAAAGATGTAACCAGTTTAACAACCGATGAAATTATTCCTTTAGGGTTTTACACTTCAAAACCATCAGATACAGAATATAAATTCTCAATGCCTAAATATCAAGGTGAATTTTTATCCAATAATACAGTTTATTTAAAAGATAACTTACTTAATAAACTACACGATTTATCTGCAAGCGATTATACTTTTACATCAGAAATTGGGGAATTTAATGATCGTTTTGAAATCGTATTTAATGTAACTGCACTATCTACTAATGATGATTTATTAGCAGAAAACACCTTAAACATTATAACATTAAACAATGGTTATGTACGATTCAGTACTTCAAATAACTTAAGTATAAAAACGGTTACTGTTTACGATGCTCTGGGAAGGGCCTTATACAACTTTAAAGGTCAAAATAGCTCTGAAACTTATAGACTTTCTAATTTAGGCAGTAGTATTTATATTGCTGAAGTAACATTATCAAATGGCGTGGTTGTTACAAAAAAAGCTATTAAGAAATAATTACAAACTGTATTTTAAAGACACTATAAAATTTCTTCCTGCCGCGGCTATTCCAGAAGAATACGTTTTATAACGTTGGTCTGTGATATTCTCTAAACTCGCAGTAATTGTTGTTGAATTAGATATTTGGTATTGTGTTCTAAAATTAAGCGTGTGCCAAGAAGGACTGTAAGGGTTTCCATTTCTATCGAGGGCATAGATATAATCTTTTCCAACTTCAGAAGGTGCTAATTCATCAAAGGAAAGTTCATTGTTATAATTTGCAAAAACATCCAATTTAAGACCTTTAGACACCCAAATTAAATGCGTATTTCCAAAATTAGGTGCGACATGACGAATAGGCACTTCTATATCGCCCGCTTCTTCTGTACCTCCAATAATGCTGTATTGGGATGTTAAATGAAGTTGATTTGTAATGATCGCTTTTAAACCTACTTCAAAACCATAAATCCAGGCTTTAGAAGCATTTTGTATGGCCTGCACATTACTTAACTCTCCATCGTAAAGAATCTCTGTTTCGCCATTTAAATTATAATCCCTACGCACTAAAGCATTATCTAAATATGTATAATACGTACTCATGTCTAATATGACTCTTCTATCGAAGTCGAGTTTTAATCCTAATTCACCACCATATGCATATTCCGGTCTTAAAGTTTCGTTAGGAACTACCACCGAACCTGGTTCGGAGTCGAATACTTTACCTATATCGTCAATATTAGGCGCTCTAAAAGCAGAGGATGCGTTTAGCTTCCATTGCATGGTTCTATTTGGAGACCACCTAATACCTGCTGTTCCTGTAAGTGCACCTGCCTTATTTTTAGATGATGAAAAAGGCAAATTCAAAAAGACATTGTTTTCTCTAAAATCGGCTTTGGAAACAACGTGATTAAAACGTATCCCTGATTGAAAAACAAATTTTGAATTTGGCTTGTATTTAATACTTGAATATACTGCTGCCGATTGCCAACTGGCTCCATTTGGATATCTAGAAACAGATGGAGAACTAACACCTATAGAAATATTCTCTTCTTTTCCATGAGACATTACTTTGTTATACACATATTCTAGTCCATAAAAAAATTGTGTTTTTGGACTTAGCGTTTTTTCTAGATCCAAATTAAATGAATAGGCATCCACCGCCTCTTCTCTTATATTCCTAATAGACGATTGAAAATCCCTGTCCATTCTACTTTCCTGAAAGTTCTGGTACGCTAAAGTTGCTTGAATTTTATCGTGCAAATTAGAATTGCTACTTAACTTGGTAATCTGAAGGTTAGACATAAACCATTGCTGTGGTCCATAGTTCCATTCTGCAGAACGCAAGGTGTTATTTCTATATCTTATTAATCGATCGTATCTAGGAATGTCTGATGTTCTGGTATAATATAAGCCTAAATCAAAACTTAAGTTTTTATAAGGCTCATAACGCACTTTTTGCATCATGTTTAATTGGTCGTATCCTGAAAATTTTTGAACCCTTGGGTCGTTATTTTCAACGATAACATCTCCTGTATCATTTGTTAAAACAAATTCAGGTCTTAAATAGTCATCTGGGCCATTTTTACCCATCTTTAAATCTCCAAAACTTGTATAACTACCATTAGTTACAAACGCCCATTTTTTATAGCCTAAATTAAAATCAAAATGTCCTGTTTTTTCATCACTGGCAGACGAGTATCTTGTAATGATGTTTGATTTAAATAGCAAGGAATCTGAATGAGATAATTCTGGTTTTTGGGTATAAAAACTCATAACACCTCCAATAGCATCACTTCCATAAATTACAGCGCCAGAACCTAAAGTAACTTCTGTATTTTGAACCGAAAACGGATCGACAGCAATAACATTTTGCAAGTTTCCGCCTCTAAAAATGGCATTATTCATTCTTACGCCATCTACAGTAATTAACAATCTGTTGGTAGCAAACCCTCTTATCATCGGACTTCCACCTCCTAATTGACTTTTTTGGATAAACACTTTTCCTGAGTTCTCTAACAAATCGGCGCTGGTTTGCGGATTTGAAAATTGAATGCTTGCTCTGTTTACACTAATTATTTTTTGTGGAATGTCTCTTTTGCTTTGTTCAAATTTTGAAGCCGAAATAACAATTTCTTCCAATCCTTGGGTATTGGACGTTAAATACACTCTATTTAAATTACTTAATTGAAGTTTTGTTATCTTTTTTAAAACATGCGATAAATGTTTAAAGTAAATCGTTTCGGTATCTGAAAACTTACTTAAGTCTGCTTCACCTCTAAAATTAGTAACTACACTTTGCGATTTATCAACATTATAAATAGCCACTCCAAAAATAGGTTCTTTTGTGAGCTCACTAAATACTCTTATGTTCTGTGCTTGAAAAGATATAGAAACAAGTAAGGAAAAGAAAATAGTAAAAAGAAACTTCATGTTTTAATTAAAAACTTGATTAAATATCTGCAATGATTTGGGCGTTTTAAAACTCCCCAAATGTAACTCAAAATATAGCAAAATCATACTTAAAAATGACTGTCTTTGTTTTGCATTGATTTCCACAGTATTTAAAGCATCAAATGTTGTGCCTAATAACTGCTTTAGGAGTGTTAAATTTTGCCCAGATATAGTATATCTATCTTGCGACCTTGTTTCAAACCTGCCTTCACTCAAATTAAAGAAGGGATAGTCCACATTTTTTGTATCCGGATAAAACCCCAAATACTTTGTTAAATTAAGTAAAAATAATAAATGAAAATTTGAATATTCTGTATGTGTATCAAGCCATAATAATGTCGTTTCAATATAGCTATAAAGCACCTCGTTCTTTTCCTCTTCCTTAAGTGTATTTGATAATACTTCGGATAGAAACATAACAATAGAACTCTTTAAAACGTTCGAGTGTAAACTTGCATAAATATTATTTAACCTCGTCTCCTTTATAGCTTGCAACGACCTATTGTTCTTGTATACAATAACTAGTTGTAACTGTGAAAGCAATTGAAAGTAAGCTATCTTAGAATTACCTTTTTTGCTTTTTAAAACGCCCCTTAACAAAAAGCTTACTACCCCCAGTTGTTGTGTATAACATCTAACTATTAAGTCGTTATCTCTGTATTTTAGTTTGGATAAAACTATGGCATTTGTAGTAATTAGCATTATCTAACAACCATTAGTTTTAAAACTTTAGTTTCGAGTGAATCCAAATCGGAGAGCATAATTAAGTAAACTCCAGAAGCAACAACATTGTTTGCCATATTTTTTCCATTCCAATAAGCAGTGCCCCCATCTATTTCGAGGTTATATCCGCTATATCTCTGGTTCGTTCTAGACTGTGCTTCGGCTACTAAATTACCTTCAATATCTGTTATCTTAATATTTACATTTTCTGATATGTCCTTTATCTTTACCTTTTCATCTACTACGTTAAATGTTGGCCTTACTGGGTTAGGATATACATGGGCGCTTTCTAAACCTTCTAATGGACTCGATCCTCCGGATCGGAAAGATACAAGCCCTTTACTTGTGGCAATATAAACAATACCGTTAGCTGAATCCAGCGAAACATCCCTAATACTACTTGACGGTAATGGTGAATTATCCTTAGTGAAATGAAATATCGTTTTTTTACCATCTGAAGAAAAATAAAACAACCCTGAATCTGCTGTACCAATCCATTTATTGTTCGAACCATCTACTTCAATATCAGTTATAAATTGCTCAAATAATAGTTCTTTGCCAACACCTTCTTCTTCAATAAAAATTTCTGTTACTTTAACATTATCGTCTGTAAAAAAGTTTGAGGTATTAAACAAAACACGCAATCCATTTAAGGTTCCTATCCATAATTGATTACGTTTATCCATTGCCACTGCAGTAGCTAACTCAATTGGCATATTCTCATCTTGTTTACTAATACTTTTAATTAATTGAGCCCCCCCATTTTCATTAAAACCTATAACTCCAAATTTATAACTAGCAATCCATTTAGTATCATCAGGCCCAATTACTAAATCGGCAAAACCTAAATTCCCTCCAGAAAAACCATCAGAAATAATATCTGTAAAACTATAAGATTCCCATCGGTTTGTTGATGGGTTATACGATTTTAAAGGATCATCTATTAACGTTGTTGTTGTCCACAATAATCCATTTTTATCAAACAAAGTTGGCCCCACACGTATATCGATATAATTAGGGTCATCTGGGAGAGTTAAAGATTCCAAACCACTGTTAGTTTCATTATATAAAATGGTTGGAATGTCTTCATTAACTTCTAATAATCCACTAAAAAATGAACTTATAAACACCTGATTTGTGTTAAGTGGGTTGATAGCAACATTGTTTAAACATCTTGCTTCAAAAACGTCACTATACTGGGTATTTATCCAATTACCATCTTTTAAATGACTAAATCCTCGACTATTTAATGGATAAGGATTATAAAAAAAACTATATTCTCCAAAAGTAACCCACAAACCACCGGGCTCTGCCTCAATTGAAAATGGAATATTTAGCAGTGGTCCATCTGGATGTACTTCTTCATAAACTGTTGGATTTACCAACAGCGTTTTTAAAATGCCAAAATCTCTAGTACCAATATAAATACTCTCTGAGTCTATAATAGCAGCATTATACTGGGTATCAAAAGAAGGATCAATAAAAGCTTGGGATGTTATATTAAAACTTGTATCGTAAACAAATACCTCTTTTTGAGTAGTGACTACTAGATTCTCATTAACAGTTCTCATATCCATTGGGATATCGGGATATAAAAACCTTTCTGTTAAAACATCATTCGCTATTTGATAAATCCTTCTATTTGTCCCTATTGCATATAACTTATCTACTTGAGATTCTATAGACAGCCAGTTTCCCGAATTAATTGTTTGCCAATTTTGAAAATCTATAAGGTTCGGGCTAGCCACAAGTGCTTTTCTAAGACCACTTCCGTCCATGCAAGCTGCATAAATATAATCGCCAAAAATAGTGGTTTGATTAACTTGAATTTGACTTCCGCCATTACCAATAAAATAGGTGTCTCCAAATTCCAACCTTTCTAAATTAAAAACCGAGATTCCAAAATTGGTCGACACGTATAAAACATCTTGGTAAGCGTTAAAGTGATTTATTCTTTTATCTGTTGTTGGAATGGTAGGCTTATTGATTATATCAACCACAGAAATAATAGCATCATCGTTATCGAAAACTATTTCTATTAAGCCATTCTCATATCCAATAACTAATAGTTCGTAGGTTTCACTATAATAAATAGTAGAAATAGTTTCTCCCGACAAACCATTAACAGTATTAATCTCTTCTATTTCGTTGGTTTGAGTATCTAAACTAAAAATGGCATTTTCTGAAGCGGCATAAATCCTATTATTACCAGATGATACATCCTTTATATTATTATATGAAAAATGACCTTTCCACAATGCAGAATAATCTTGAGAAAACTGCAATAATGGACACAAGAAGATAATAAAGATAGCTAGTCTTTTAAACATAAATGTTGTTTAAGTATTCAAATATATTTATAACTAACGAGTTTTACTTCAAAATAATATAATTTAAAGTAAAAAGCTTCTCATGTATGAGAAGCTTTTTATCTATTTATTCTTAATAATTAATTACACAATACCTTGCGCCAACATAGCATCTGCAACTTTTACAAATCCTGCAATATTAGCTCCTTTAACATAATCAATGTAACCATTCTCATCTTTTCCATATTCTGTACAAGAATCGTGAATGTTAGACATAATTTCCTTTAATTTTAAATCGACTTCTTCTCTAGTCCAATTAAATCTTAATGAGTTTTGGGTCATTTCTAAACCTGAAGTAGCCACACCACCTGCATTGGATGCTTTACCTGGCGCAAATAATATTTTAGCTTTATGAAATGCAGTAATAGCCCCTTTAGTTGAAGGCATATTAGCACCTTCACTTACACAAATACATCCATTACTTAAAAGAGTATTTGCATCATCTTCATTAAGCTCATTTTGAGTTGCACATGGTAATGCTATATCGCACTTAACTTCCCAAGGCGTCCTTCCTTTAACGAATTTTGCATTTGGATACGTTTCTAAATACTCACTTATTCTTCCACGTCTCTCATTTTTCAACTCCATGACAAAAGCCAGCTTTTCGGTATCAATTCCATCTTCGTCGTAAATATAACCAGAAGAATCTGAGAGTGTTAAAACTTTACCTCCCAACTGTATAGTTTTTTCCGCTGCATACTGTGCAACATTTCCAGATCCAGATATCACGACATCTTTTCCTTTAAAACTATCTTCTTTAGTTTCTAGCATTTTCTCTGCAAAATAAACAGTACCGTATCCTGTAGCTTCTGGTCTAATTAAAGAACCACCCCAAGACATACCCTTACCTGTTAAAACACCTGTAAAACCATTACTTATTTTTTTATACATTCCGAAAAGGAAACCAATTTCTCTTGCTCCTACACCAATATCTCCTGCTGGAACATCTGTATTATGACCAATGTGCCTAAATAATTCACTCATAAACGAATGACAAAAACGCATAATTTCGTTATCACTCTTTCCTTTAGGGTCAAAGTCACTTCCTCCTTTTCCACCTCCCATAGGTAACGTAGTAAGACTATTTTTAAAGACTTGCTCGAATGCTAAGAATTTTAAAATACTCATATTAACCGTTGGGTGAAAACGTAATCCTCCTTTATAAGGACCAATAGCAGAATTCATTTGAATTCTATACCCTCTATTAACGCGTATTTCTCCCTTGTCATCTACCCAACAAACTCTAAACGTAACAACACGCTCTGGCTCAACCATTCTTAAAAGAATATTTTTGCCATAATATATATCATTCTCTATAATATAAGGGATAACAGTTTCTGCAACTTCCTCTACGGCCTGTAAAAATTCTGGTTCGTGACCATTTCTTTCTTTTACCAGATCCAAAAATGATTCAATATTACTTTTCATACACACTAAATTGTATTATTAATTATTATTTAAAAAATAAGTGATTTAACGCCACAAATATACGTTATCTTTAAAAATAACGTGTGTATTTTTTTAAATTCGCAATAAATAATTTTAATGAACCATTAGGGGAATCTATCAATATGGTATTTTGTATAACTTTATATACTTTTTAAAAAAAATATAGTAAAAACCGTGCAAAATAATTTAATAGTTAATAAAACTAATAATATTAAAAGACCAAATGCTAGTATCTTTGAAAAAAATAATGTTTATTTAAAACCCGTAAAATATATTTCGAATATTTTTGAAGAAATTAACTAAAATTTGTTTGTTTAACGATAAAATTTGTTTGTTTAACGAGTTTTTATATATTTGTCGTCTATAATGCCTCAAAAAAACAAAACCTTAATGAAATATATAGTTTCTGCTTTTTGCATGTTTGTTGTCTTTCAAACATCTAGTGCTCAACTAGGTTTCTCTCATGAAATTGGCGTTATTGCTGGTTCGTTGCAATTAAGATCGGATTATGGCATTCGTGAAAATACAAAAACAAATTTTGGGAATTCCGGATTTGGAGTAGGTCTAGTACATTATTTAAACTTCTCTTATAGAGCTGATTGTAACTGTTATACAACTGATAATTATTTTAATGATCATTTTAAACTAAGAAATGAAATATCTTGGAATAGAACCAAGCTTGAACATTTTGGAAAGTTTGTTGACCCTAACAGAACCTCAGAAGACGCCGAACGTTTAAGAAGTCATAGAGGTGTTGCCAAAAATTTAGACATTGGTACGCAACTTGAATTCTTTCCTCTAAGTATTCGTTCGTTTCAATCTTTTAGTTACAGGTTTACTCCCTTTGTAAGTCTTGGAGTCCATTATACCTCCTATAATCCAGAAGTTAGTACTACTTATGCAAACCCAGACCCTCTTTTAGTTGGAGATGTTCTTGAACCTAGTAACTTTTATTCTGGCTGGGATCCTGGATCGGTTGATGCTACATCAGGAAGCGCATGGTCTCTTGTTGGTAGTATTGGTGTAAGGTACAAGCTTGATAAACTTTCAGATTTAATGCTTGATTTTAGATACCAACATTATTTTAGCGATTGGGTTGATGGTCTTAATCACCAATTGGATCACAATAAAAGTAACGATAGCTTAATATGGCTTAATATTGGCTATATCTACTATTTAAACTAAAATTTTACAGAGTATAGACTAAGTTAAGGCTTGCTTTAAATCGGCAATTAAATCGTCGATGTCCTCTATTCCCACACTTAATCTAATCAAAGAATCTACAACACCTGTTTTTTCTCTTTCTTCTTTAGGAATACTCGCATGTGTCATACTTGCCGGGTGACCAGAAAGTGATTCAACACCTCCTAAAGATTCTGCTAAGGTGAAGATTTTCAAATTTTCAACAATTTTAATAGATTCTTTCATGTCATTCCCTTTAGTCGTAAAGGAAATCATGCCTCCGAAATCTTTCATTTGAGATTTAGCAATGTCATGATTAGGGTGGTTTTCAAAGCCAGGCCAGTATACATTTTCTATTTTTGGGTGGGCAGCTAAAAACTCAGCTACTGCTTTACCGTTTTCGCAATGACGTTGCATTCTAATATGCAATGTTTTTATACCCCTAAGTACCAAAAAGCTATCTTGAGGGCCACAAACAGCTCCACTAGCATTTTGTATAAAATATAATTTATCTGCCAACGCTTCATCCTTTACCACTAAAGCGCCCATAACAACATCACTATGGCCACCTAAATATTTGGTTGCTGAATGCATTACAATATCTGCTCCTAAATCCAAAGGTTGTTGTAAATATGGCGTGGCAAATGTATTATCGACAGCTAGTAATATATTATGTTTTTTTGCAATCGCAGAAACGGCCTTAACATCAATAATATTCATCATTGGGTTCGTTGGTGTTTCAACCCAAATTAACTTAGTGTTTTCATTAATATAGGCTTCAATATTTGAAGCGTCTTGCATACCCATAAAATGAAATTTTATTCCAAAATCTTGAAATACTTTAGTAAACAACCTAAAAGAACCACCATATAAATCATTAGTAGAAACGACCTCATCACCAGGTTTTAAAAGCTTAATCACAGCATCAATGGCCGCCAATCCCGATCCGAAAGCTAATCCATACGTTCCATTTTCTATACTTGCAAAAGCGTTTTCTAAAGCCTTACGGGTAGGATTATGAGTCCTTGAATATTCATACCCTTTATGCCCACCAGGAGTTGTTTGAGCATAAGTAGACGTTTGATAAATTGGAGGCATTACGGCACCATAAGCTGGATCATGTTCTTGTCCTCCGTGTATTACTTTAGTATTAAATTTCATTTTAAAAAACTTTATGCAAAGGTAAGTTTAATTCGGTGAAGCAAAAAAGATATTTGTAAACGGAATTAAACCATTCTATAATAATTAGCTTAGCCTTAACGTAAAATATTGAGGAGTAATTATGTATCCAATTCAAATGCAATAATTATCTTTAATACCATTTAAAAACCTAACTATGTTTTATAAAAAACACCTTTTAATAGTATGCTCACTTTTCATTTGTATAGCTTGTAAGGATGAAGTAAAACTATCTTTTTCAGAAATTAATGTTACTACAAACAATAATAATCTTGTTGAAGTAAACATTCCTAACGCCATTGGAAATAAAGCCATTACCAACCAGATAAATTCAGCAATAAGCGAAACTGTTATAGCTTCGTTACATATTGGAGATCCAGACACTATTGCTTCAAAGTCTATTGAGGAAAGTATTACCTCATTCAATAAAGAATTTCTAACATTTAAAACCGATTTTCCAAAAACCATAGAACAATGGGATGCACAAATAGATGGGGAAATTATATTTCAATCTCCAGAACTTATAAGCATTGCTATAACATCTTATGTAAACACAGGTGGTGCTCACGGAACAATAAACATTACATTTTTAAATTTTGAAACGGAAACAGGCAACTTAATCCCCAACGAAAAACTTTTTAAGGATATTGAAGGCTTTAAAAAAGTAACTGAAACCCATTTCTACGAAACCATTAAAAATGAAGATATAACTTTAGATATTGAGAACTTCGAATTACCTGCAAACATGGCATATGCAGAAGATGGTATTATTTTGCTGTATAATACTTACGAAATAGCTCCTTATGCAACTGGTATTATCGAGTTTACTGTTCCTTTTGAAGAAATTGATTCGTTTCTACATTTTAATAGCTTTTAAAAGCGCCATAATGTATCCTATATGCAACCCTTCATGAAAAAAGACAAATTGCAACGCATCATCTACACTGGTTAAGGTATTACCTGTAGTAGAAACTGTATATTCATTAAAAGTTTTAAAGGTTTTATTTTTATAATCTGCTTCAATTTTTTCAAGAGTTGATAGTAACAGCTGCTTCATTTCATCAACTTCTTCTTGAGTCACATCAGCTTCAGGCTTGGTGCCTTTTCCATATTTCTCAATCATACTATTAGATATCATCGTTGGTAAGCCTGATAATTTGTAAACTAAAAGTTGTCCACTCACTATTATATGTCCAACATTCCAAATAACATTATTATTAAACGTTTCGGGAATTTGGTTTAAATCTTCTAAGCTTGTTTTTTCTAAAATATTTTTAATAGAATTTCTTGTATTGGTCAATACTTCGAATGTAAATTTCATACTACTTATTTTTGGCATAAATATACTTTTTAAATGATATAATTACTTTTGTTTTATTGAAAATTATTTGTAAAAATAAGGCTTCTCTAACTTGAACCCTTAGTGCACAGTTAAGTATATTTGTACGATGTTACTTAACAACTAAAAAAACTAACAACTACGCATGAAAAAAGTATATTATTTAAAAACCTGTAGCACCTGTATTAGAATTTTAAAAGACTTAAACTTGTCTTCTGAATTCGTTTTACAGGATATTAAAACAGAGGAGATAACTGTAAAACAATTAGAGGAAATGGAAGCTCTATCGGGTAGCTATGAGTCTCTTTTTAGTAAACGCGCTAAGCTTTACAAAGAAATGGATTTAAAAAATCAACAATTAGAAGAGCGCGACTACAAACAATACATACTAGAACACTATACTTTTTTAAGCAGACCAGTTATAATAAATGGTAATCAGATTTTTATTGGTAATTCTAAAAAGACTGTTGAAGTAGCAAAAGCAGCTATTCATTCTAAATAAAAGAGAAAAATAGCTAAATCACATCAGCTTTACATTAACTTCATTTTGTAGTTAATATATTATCTATTTTGTGTATATTAGAACAATAATAGTTAATATATTATCTGTTTTATGAATAAATATAGTGTTGACAAACTTCCAAGAGATGTCCGTTTAGAAATTGCGAACAAACACAAAAAACTTCGGAAACAAAGGGGGCTATCCCAAATGGAACTGGCAGAACGCTCAGGAGTATCTCTAGGTAGCTTAAAGCGTTTTGAAACCAAAGGGCAAGTTTCTTTAGAATCCCTTTTGAAACTTGTATTTGTATTAGGTAGACTCTCTGATTTTGAAAGTGTACTGAAACCAGATAAAGGTCTTGAGCATATTGAGAAATTATTTGATTCAAAAAAGAAAAGCTGATGGAACCTATTGAAAAATTGGATATTTACCTTCGCTTTACCAACTCACCTGTTGCTGTAGGTCAAATGGTATCTGACAACGGAGCTGTTTTTTTTAAATACGACGATACTTTTATAGAAACGGGCTTAGATATTTCGCCTTTTAAATTAAAACGTTCCAATGCAATTTTAACTCCCGAAACCACTATTTTTGATGGACTCTTCGGGGTTTTTAATGATTCGCTTCCCGATGGTTGGGGCAGATTATTATTGGACAGAACGTTGCTATCAAAAAGAATCCCTCTTAACCAAATTACACCTTTACACAGATTGGCTTATGTTGGATCTGGAGGCATGGGTGCATTAACCTATAAGCCAAACCTAAACTCCGAAGTTCAGACTGACACGCTTTTGGAGTTAGATGAAATTTCCCAGGAGATGACCAAGGTATTAGAAGGTACACCTTCTGATGTTATAGAAGAATTATTCCATCTTGGTGGTTCATCCGGCGGTGCAAGGCCAAAAATCTTTGTAGGGTACAACCCTAAAACGAATCATCTTATTCATGGGTATTCGTCACTTCCTGAAGACTACGAACATTGGATAATAAAGTTTCCATCTTCAACAGATATGCATGACATAGCTCAAATAGAATATGCGTATTATAAAATGGCATTAGCTGCAGGCATTGAAATGTCTGAATGTAAATTATTCGAAGGCCCTTCCGGAAAAAAATATTTTGCAACCAAAAGGTTTGACAGAATACATAATGATCGTTTACACTTACATTCAGTAAGCGGGCTTTTAAACGATAATTTTCGTTATAGCAACTTAGACTACGGCAATATAATGGACTGTGCTTTTCGACTTGAAAATCATGTAGCAGCCTATTCAAAAGTACTTCGGTTAGCCGCCTTTAATGTTTATAGCCATAATCGGGACGATCATAGCAAGAATATTTCCTTCCTAATGAATACCGCTGGAGTATGGAAATTAGCTCCTGCATATGATCTTACTTTTTCAAATTCATCACACGGTATGCATAGCACTATGGTTGCAGGAGAGAGTAAAGCTCCAGGAGAACAACACTTATTGGAATTAGCAAATACCTTTGAAATAAAACACGCTAAAACTATTATTAATGAAGTAAAAAGTGCTATTTCCGATTGGAGAATTTACGCAAAGAACTCTGAAGTTAGTAATAATTCCAAAAAACTAATCGACAAAACATTAATGGAAATTAGCAAGAGTTAAGCAATTCTATAATTTGATATTTATTTTATTAAAAAAACGCATAAAAAAAGCCTGATATTTTCATATCAGGCTTTTAAGTTTCGCTCCTCTTCTTGGGCTCGAACCAAGGACCCTCTGATTAACAGTCAGATGCTCTAACCAACTGAGCTAAAGAGGAAGATTATCTTTCGCTTTTGCGAGCGCAAATATATATCATATTTTTAGTTACTGCAAATAAAAATCATAAAAATTTAACCAAAAATGGCTTTATAAATATCATTCCCGTTTGCAAACAAAACTAAAGCGATCAAAATGAAGAATCCAACCATTTGCGCGTACTCCATAAACTTGTCTCCCGGCTTTCTTCCAGACACCATTTCATAGAGTAAAAACATAACATGTCCACCATCTAAAGCTGGTATCGGTAATAAATTTAAAACCGCTAACATAATAGACAAGAAAGCCGTTATACCCCAAAAAGCTTCCCAGCTCCACGTATCAGGGAAAATATCAAATATGGCCTTAAAACCACCAACACCTTTATAAGCACCAGTGCTCGGACTAAAGATTAATTTTAACTGTACAAAATATGAACTTATTTGGCTTGTAAACTTATTATAACCAACACCAAAACTTTCGCCAAAAGAATACTCTTTTCTAGTTATTGATAAATACCCTAACTCTTCAAATCTGTTATAAGATCCTGTTGGATGTATTCCAAATTTACCATTGTCGTCAACCTTTAATGCTTTCTCAATTCTTTCTTCGCCTCTTAAAACATTAACAGTAACAGACTTCCCTTTAAGCGTATCTAGTACAGCAGCAAATTGATCGAAATATTTAATCTTCTTTCCATTAATCCCTTCAATAATATCGCCTTCTTTTAAATCTACGCCTTTATTTACCGAAGAATCTCCTACTCTTCCAAAAATAAACGGCATTCTTATTTCAAATAGACTTCTATCTTTACTTGTAGATAATTGTCCTAAAAAATCCTCTGGTATTTGGATGGTTTTTTCAACACCATCCCTTTTAATAGTTACAGACTCTGCTCCAATAAAGTTTCCTTTTATGTCGGAAACATTTTCAATTTTATAATCACCAATGGCAACTACATCATCACCTGTTTTAAAACCTAAATCGGTTAATAAAGGGTTATCTATTAAGTAACCATCTTGAATACTCGCTGCCGAAATATCGGTGTCTCCATAAAAGAAGGATGCAAAGATGTATATAATTAAAGCCAAAACAAAGTTCACAGTAACACCACCAAGCATAATAATTAAACGCTGCCAAGCTGGTTTAGATCGAAATTCCCATGGTTGTGGTTCCTTAGCCATTTGCTCGGTATCCATACTCTCATCGATCATTCCCGAAATCTTCACATAACCTCCTAATGGCAACCACCCTATCCCATAAACAGTCTCACCTATTTTTTTCTTGAACAATGAAAATTTTACATCAAAAAATAAATAAAACTTTTCTACTCGGGTTTTAAAAGCCTTAGCCGGAACAAAATGCCCTAACTCGTGCAATATAATTAGCAACGAAAGACTTAATAAAAATTGAGATATTTTAATAACGAACTCCATATAACTTCAATCAAATTTTTTAATCGCACAAAAGTACGTTTTTAAACCAACTTTAAAAAGACAATTAAAAGATGTAAGGGTTTTTAACATGAAATTAATTTTTAATAGAATGACATGTTGGTCTTCATAGGTAGTTTTATGCCTTTCATGGAGTTATTTCTTTTTCAATAAATTTTTAGTCACCAATGTTTCATCGTATTTTTGTATACGTTTAATTTTATCTTCTGCAATGTTATCATTTTTTAGTAAGTACAAAGTATTTGCAATCGTTTTTGCTATTATTTCCATTATTATAATTTCAATTATTTATAACACTTTAAATGTTTACCAGCCACTTCCTATTTATCAACCTACTATGGTAAGTAGCGAATTAGTAGACAGTACCATACAGTACAAAAAGAAGTATCATAAAATTGCTGATTTTTCACTTATAAATCAAAACGGAAAAACCATTACGCAAAACGATTATAAAGATAAAATATACGTAGCCGATTTCTTTTTTACCACGTGTCAGACTATATGCCCTATAATGACAGATCATATGGCGCAAATACAACAAAAAATTATTACCGACGACGACGTTATGTTACTTTCCCACTCTGTAACTCCCGAAATAGATACTGTTGCTCAACTAAAACGCTATGCAAAACAAAAAGGCGTGAACGATAGCAAATGGAATTTAGTTACTGGAGATAAAAAGCAAATATATCAGCTTGCTAGAAAGAGCTATTTAGCTGTAAAGGATAATGGCGACGGAGGCCCTTTTGACATGGTTCACACAGAAAACTTTATGCTTATTGATAAGAAACGTCAAATAAGAGGCTTTTACGATGGTACAAACGGAGAGGATATCGATCGCTTACTCGATGACATCAAAACCTTAAAAGAAGAGTATCATCAATAGTTTTTTACTAACCATTTTTTTAGACTACTTTTTTACACTATTTTTGCTTCTTTAAAATCAATCTAAATAAGCTTGCAAGACACTTTAGCACATCTTAAACGTGGTGAAAAGGGTATTATTACCGATGTTTCATCTATTCATATACCCTTAAAACTCTTAGAAATGGGATGTTTACCAGGTAGTTCTGTTCAACTAGTGCAACTTGCCCCTTTTCAAGACCCCATGTATTTAAATATTAATGGAACACATTTGGCCATTAGAAAAGAAACAGCTTCTTATATTTTAATTGAAAAAATAGCGGATGAGTAAGCAGATAAATGTCGCCTTAATTGGTAATCCTAACACAGGGAAAACATCCGTTTTTAATGCATTAACAGGATTAAATCAAAAAGTTGGGAATTACCCTGGAATTACGGTAGAAAAAAAAGAAGGTATATGTAAACTACCTCGGGGTGTTAAAGCACACATTATTGATCTTCCAGGAACCTATAGCCTCAATGCCTCTTCTCTTGATGAAAACGTTGTTATAGAACTCCTTTTAAATAAAAAAGATAAAGACTTCCCAGACATTGCAGTTGTGGTAAGCGATGTTGAAAACTTAAAACGGAACCTCTTACTTTTTACACAAATTAAAGATCTAGAAATACCAACGCTTCTAGTCATTAATATGGCAGATAGAATGATTTACAAGGGTATTTCGTTAGATATTGATTATTTGGAGGAGCACCTGCAAACCAAAATTGCTTTAACGAGCACAAGAAAGAATGAAGGTATCGCCAATTTAAAAAATCTTATTGCCAATTTTAAAGAACTTCCCGTAACACCTTGCTTAAATGCTTCGGAAATAGATCCAGAATATTTTGATAATTTACGTAAAGCCTTCCCTAATCAACTTTTATACAAACTTTGGTTGGTAATAACACAAGATGTCAACTTCGGAAAAACAGATAGAAACGAAATTGAAGCTGTAGCCAATTTTAAAACTAAAAGTAAAGGAGACTTAAAACGTTTACAGCAAAAAGAAACTATTAAGCGCTACCAGTTTATAAACAATGTTCTAAAAAAAGGACAGACTATCGATGTTTCGCAGGCCAAAGATTTGCGAACCAAACTAGATCGCATTTTAACGCATAAAGTTTGGGGGTATGCCATTTTCTTTATTATCCTGCTTATTATTTTTCAAGCCATTTACGATTGGTCTAGCATTCCAATGGATTTTATTGATGCTACTTTTGCTTCGCTTAGCGAATGGACCAAAAATCAACTACCGCAAGGCGCCTTCACCGATTTATTGGCAGAAGGTATTATTCCGGGGCTTGGAGGCATCGTTATATTTATTCCCCAAATTGCTTTCTTATTTTTATTCATCGCCGTTCTTGAAGAAAGTGGTTATATGAGCCGCGTGGTGTTTTTAATGGATCGTGTCATGAGGCGCTTTGGTTTAAGCGGTAAAAGTGTTGTGCCTTTAATTTCTGGTACGGCCTGCGCCATTCCGGCAATTATGGCCACAAGAAATATTGAAAGCTGGAAAGAACGTTTAATCACCATTCTGGTAACACCATTTACGACGTGTTCTGCAAGGCTTCCCGTTTATTTAATTATTATATCGCTAGTTATCCCAGAAGAGCGCTTTTTAGGTTTAAGCTCCCAAGCTTTAACGCTTATGCTTTTATATTTAATTGGTTTTGGAACAGCCGTTTTTTCGGCATATCTATTAAATAAAGTCCTTAAGATAAAAAGCAAAACTTTTTTTGTAATCGAAATGCCCAACTATAAACTCCCTTTGTTAAAAAATGTAGCTTTAACGGTTATTGAAAAAACAAAATCTTTCGTGTTTGGCGCTGGTAAAATCATTCTTGCCATATCTATTATCTTGTGGTTTTTAGCATCCTACGGTCCCGGCGAGCAGTTCAATAATGCCGAAAACATTATAAAAACCGAACACGCTTCCGAAAGTTTAAATGAAGACGATTTACAACAAAAAATAGCATCCCATAAATTAGAGCATTCTTTTATTGGTATAGCCGGACGTGCTATTGAACCCGCTATACGTCCGTTGGGTTACGATTGGAAAATTGGTATTGCTCTAATAAGCTCATTTGCTGCCCGCGAAGTATTTGTAAGTACATTAGCGACTATTTATAGCGTTGGTAGCGACGAAGAAGAAACCATAAAAAATAAAATGGCAAGTGAAGTTAACCCTACCCTAGGAGGTCCATTGTTTACGTTTGCATCAGGCGTTTCATTGCTTCTATTTTACGCATTTGCTATGCAATGTATGAGTACTTTAGCCATTGTAAAACGGGAAACCAATTCTTGGAAATGGCCTACTCTACAATTGGTAGTTATGACGGTTTTTGCATATATGGTAGCACTAATTGCTTTTCAGTTTTTGAAATAGATATAGGTATCAATGTAATGTGATAATCTTATAAATTGAGCTAAAAAATAACAGATTCTTTTGCTTTAGGGTAGAATAACGTAAATTTATAATAATGATTTCGACTCAATAACCATGAATACCATTATTCAAAACATACTAGTATTTACAGCTCTGGCATTGGCTTTTGGTTTTTTGTTTAAAAAATTCTTCTGGAAAAAAGCGAAATCTAAAAAAGCTTGTGGCGGTGATGATGGGTGTGGTTGTCATTAATCCTCTTAACGTAATCGATACATTAAATCATACAGATACGAGCTATTAAAAACGGTGGTATTCCGAACCAATAATGAGAAGCCTGTCTGCCGACAGCTATAGTGTATCCACATCTCTTTAATCAAGCCACGAATTACACAAATTTACACGAATGTAACTTCAATATAATGGATAGCTATCTATACTATTCATAATCACGAATCAGACTTTCAGTCTGTTTTTACAATCCAAACCCGATTTAATTTAAGGTGGGTTCGATTTAATATTTTTTGATTTTCAGTTAGTTAAGTTGAAAATACCCCTAGAGTCCCCTCAAAGGGACAATTTTACCGAGTGAGATTCCTCCCTCGAGGGAGGATTAAGGAGGGTATTTTTAAATACAAACTATTTTATAAGTCTAACAATAAGAACTTTACAATGAAGTTAAATCGAAATCACCTTCAATTTATTAATAAGTAAACACAAATTACTTATTTGTAAATAATTTATATTTAGAACCATTTGTGATAATTCGTGAAATTAGTGTCTGTCTTTGTTGAGTTATTATTTAATATGCAGTCATATTTATGGGTACACCTTAGCTGTCGGCAGACAGGGCCATCACCCACACCTCACATAGCCTAAACTATGAACAACTACAAATTAAAGCTTAATACTGCTGTTGTTTGAAAAAGCTACATCAATTTATTTATTATACTTGTTTAACCAAGCCAAAGTATGAGCCACTTTGCTAATTAAGTTACTAGGTTTTTTAGCTATCCCATGAGAAGCCTCAGGGATTTCAACCAATACCGTTTCTACCTTGCGTAATTTTAGTGCATGATATAATTGTTTCGCTTCACTAGGAGGCGTTCTTAAATCGTTCATACCCACCATAACCATCGTTGGTGTCTCAATATTTCCAACTAAAGAAATTGGAGAGAACTTCCAATAGTTTTCAAAATTCTCCCAGGGCTGTCCGGGATATCTGGTATTAGCATACCCATAATAATTATCTGCAACAAGTGTTTTACTAATCCAGTTCATAACTGGTTTTACTACTACCGAAGCTTTAAAACGGTTATTTTTTCCAATCATCCATGCCGCCATAATACCTCCAGCACTACCACCGGTAACAAACAATTTATCATTATCAACAATACCCTTTTCAACCAAATAATCCACCCCATCCATCACATCATTATAATCTTGTCCGGGGTAGTTATTAAGAAGCAGATTAGCAAATGCTTCACCATAACTTGTACTACCTCTCGGGTTCGGATAGAACACCACATAACCATCTGCAGCATACAGTTGAATTTCGGCAGTAAAACGATCTCCATAATTTAAAATAGGACCTCCATGGTTCTCCACCAATAAGGGATATTTTTTTGAAGGGTCGTAAAAAGGTGGTTTTACAATCCACCCTTGAATATCTCTACCATCGTAAGACGATTTATACCAAACCTCTTCTGTTTTTCCGAGTTCCCGATAACTTAGTAAGTCTGAGTTTAAATTAGTAATTAATTGAGGCGCTTTTTTAGTCCTAATCACAGCTACATCAGCAGGATATTCTGGTCTAGATTGTGTATAAGCCAAAGTTCCATTATTAGAAAATGAATATGATCCGGAAGCATAAGGTCTTCCTATAGTCGTTCCTCCCATATTGTCTGCCAACTTTGTAATTTTACCACCTGTTGTGATGTGGGCTATTTTAGAATTCCCTTTATCATCGTAAGTAAAATACAAGCCTTTTCCGGAATTATCCCAGGAGATATCCCTCACATTCCTATCTAGTTTATTAGATATGATATGTCGATTACCACCATCGCTATTCATTAAATGTAATACCGTGTTTTGATGGGCTTCCATTTTATCTTTATATCCTAAAAATGCGATCGTTTTTCCATCGGGTGATATTTTAGGAGAATGATCTGGTCCAATCTGTGTCGTTAACGCCGTAATGGTTTTTGAATCTACATTTACTTTATACACCTCACTATTTCTAAACTCGTACTCCCAATTGTCGCTTCTGTTTCCCGAGAAATAAATGTCTTTCCCATCTGGAGAAAAAGACAAACTACCTCTATGGTTATAATTTCCCGATGTTAATTGTCGTGGTGTACCACCTTCTGCCGAAATACTAAAAACATGTGTAAAACCAGGTGTCATATACCCCCTTCCGTCTGCTTCATGCTTTAATCTATCTGTAATCCTTGCTGGTTTTGCCCATTTGGCACCTTTTGGCTTAGCTGGCATTTTAACAACAACTGGGGCTTTTTCGGCAACAAACATCGTAAACGCTATATGTTTCCCATCTGGAGACCAACAAAGGTTTCCTGGAGATTTTTCTAAATGGGATAGTCTTGCAATTTGTCCAGAATCCGTCCAATACATATATAATTCCGAGCCTTCATTTGTAGCACTAACAAAAGCAATTCTATCTCCCGTCGGCGACCATCTAGCTTGCGATTCACTAACTTCCCTCGACGTTAGTTTTCGATGAGAAGACCCATCTACATTTAATATCCACAGATTTCCTTTCGAAGCATCTTTCATGATATCAAACCCGTTTCTTTTATAAACTATCTGGGTTCCATCTGGCGAAATTTGTGGATCTGATGCCCATTCCAACTCAAAAACATCTAAATACTGAAAAGGTTCTTTTTTAATTTGACCCAATGCCAGATTTGTAAATACAACAGAAAACAAAAAAACAATAACGCGATTCATATGTAACTTTTTAATTAAGCTGAAAGTTAATAATTATAACTTTCAATTTTACAACAATAGCTTAAGTTATAACGTTTTTTAACTAAAAAGTTTTTAGAATAGACTTGCTTACAGATACGGTTAGTACATGCGATTGGAAGAACCTACTTTCTAAACAAAGCATCTAAGTAGTTTTGAGTGCTCAAATATTCAACCCTTAAATGTCGCAGATAATTCATAACAGCATTCCTATGAATATTATCAGGCTTTAAACAGTCTTCCATATTAGCATTAGAAACTGTAATAGCCAAATACCTGTTCCCATTTCTTGAAATATAATCTTCACCTAATACGGGAGCATCTTCTCCTTGATTTAACTTTGAATCTATCAAAAATGGCAAAAGCATTAATACCTTATGTTGAATTTCAATTTCATAAAACGAAAAATAGAATAATTCTCCGTCAATTTCAAAAGGTACATTCGACTCCACATCTAAATGTAATCGTTCATATTTAGTATTAACATAGTTGTAAAATTCGTTGGCATCTTTAGGGTCTTCAAAAATAAAAGCATGCTCCTTAGGCAATTTTCTTTTAAACTTTTTTGCAACCATAACCTTATCGGTTTTAATAGATGGTGCTATCCTTAAAGGAATACATGAAAAACATAATAAAACAGAGAAAAGGGGCACTAATAGTTTCATAGTTAAATTTTTAACTATGTACCAACAATTATACCAACGAACAAATTACAGTTTGGTTTTAAGAAATTTTTACGAATAGGTTATTCGCAATCATATTAGATATAATAAACTCTTTAGTGTTTACTTTTATAGTTACTGAATTATCAAACGGTTCTTTATGTAGAACATTCAATTCGGTTCCCAAAGCGATATTATTCTTATCTAAATACTTTAAAAATTCGGATGAAGAATCTTTAACACCAACACAAATACAATGATCTCCGGTTTCGGCTTGCGATAAAAGAATCTTATCTATTTTTTTAATTTTTCCTGTTTCATCCGGAATTGGATCGCCATGCGGATCGTGCGTTGGGTGCTCCAGAAAGGCATCTAACTGACTAATTAGCTTTTTAGATTTTATATGTTCTAACTGCTCGGCTACCTCATGGACTTCATCCCATGAAAAGTTTAATTTCTCTACTAAAAAAACTTCCCATAATCTGTGCTTTCTAACAATATTAGCGGCAACCTCTTTCCCTTTTTTAGTTAAAGTAACCCCTTGATATTTTTTATAATCGACATATCTTTTTTCAGAAAGCTTCTTAACCATATCGGTTACAGACGATGCCTTTGTTTCCATTTCTTTAGCAATAGCATTTGTGCTTACATTATTAGCACCGTACTTCCCTAAGTGATAAATAGCCTTAATATAGTTTTCTTCCGTAAGGGTAATCATAGTTAAAATATATATTAACAAATATAGAATAATTATAACATTAAAATAATTTTTAGATTAATCTAAAAATATATTTATATTTGCATAAAATAATTTTATGAACCACCTTACACTTTTATTTAGCCTTTTAAGTTTTACTGCGTTTGCTCAAACTATAACAGGCAGAACAACATCAAACAACACGGCGCTACCTTACGTAAACGTGTATTTAAAAGGTGGTGAACAAGGTGCGGTGTCTAAAGACGATGGTTCATTTAACATAAAGCATGTAAAAGCTGGGACATATACTATTATAGCTTCATTTACCGGATATCAAACTCAGAAAAAAACAATCACAATTTCTTCAAATAATACAGTTGTTAATTTTGATTTACCAGAAACAGAACTTTTAGAGGAAGTCGTAATTTCTGGGACTTTAAAAGCGGTATCTCGTTTAGAAAGTCCTGTACCAGTTGAAGTATACTCCCCTGCATTTTTAAAGAAAAACCCAACCCCAAATATTTTTGAAGCCTTACAAAATGTAAACGGTGTGCGCCCACAAATTAATTGTAATGTTTGTAACACAGGCGATATTCATATTAACGGTTTAGAAGGACCTTATACGCTTGTACTTATAGATGGCATGCCTATTGTAAGTGGGCTATCTACAGTATATGGTCTTTCTGGAATACCAAACTCTTTAATCGAACAAATCGAAATTGTAAAAGGTCCAGCCTCTTCTCTTTATGGGAGCGAAGCCGTTGGAGGGCTTATAAATGTTATAACAAAGCTTCCGGAAAATGCCCCAAGGTTTTTTGCAGATAGTTATGTAACTGGGTGGGGAGAAGTCAATTTAGATTTGGGTTTTAAGGCCAAGGTAGGCGATAAAGCCCATTTACTTATGGGTACAAATTATTTTAACTATAATAATCCGATAGATAATAACGGAGACAATTTCACCGATTTAACACTTCAAGATAGAATCTCTGTGTTTCAAAAATGGGACTTTAAACGCAACAATAACAGGGTTATGTCTTTAGCAGGTCGTTATTTTTATGAGGATAGATGGGGTGGCGAAATGCAATGGAATCCGTCATTTAGAGGTGGTAGTGACGTTTACGGGGAAAGCATCTACACGAGTCGTTTCGAAATTTTAGGAAAATATCAATTACCTGTTGAAGAAAAGATGCTTCTTCAAGTTTCTTATACAGATCATGATCAAAATTCAGTATATGGTAACACGCCCTACTTAGCACAGCAACGTATTGGTTTCGGTCAATTAACTTGGGACAAACCACTTGAAAATCATGATTTATTATTTGGTGTTGCTGCCAGATATAACTTTTATAACGACAATACCCCTGCTACAGTAACAGCGGACGAAGTGACCATTCCTTCGATTTTTGCTCAAGATGAAATTAAGCTTAACGATAAAAACACATTGTTATTAGGTGCACGATATGATTACGATAAAAGACATGGTAATATATTCACCCCAAGAATTGCTTACAAATTCAAACCCACTACCGATGATATTTTTCGCATTAACGCCGGAACAGGGTTTAGAGTGGTTAATATTTTCACCGAAGAACATGCTGCTCTTACAGGAGCCCGAGACGTTATAATTCCAGAAGAGTTAAAACCAGAGCGTTCCTATAATGTTAATGTTAATTACCTTAGAAAGTTCTATACCAAATCTGGCGCTATAATTGGTTTAGATGCCTCTGCGTGGTACACCTATTTTACCAATTTGATCTTACCCGATTACGATACCAATCCTAACGAAATTATATACGACAATTTAGATGGTAAAGCTATAACAAAAGGAATAAGTGTAAATGTAGACGCCATGATTGCGAGTGGTATTAAGGTACTCGTCGGGGCTACGATGCAAGATGTTTCCCAAACCGAAAATGGTATAAAGCAACGTCAAATTTTAACCGAACGTTTTACAGGAACATGGGCAGCTTCCTATAAAAACTATAAATACAACCTAACGCTAGATTATACAGGAAATATTTATGGCCCTATGCGATTACCCTTATTGGGTGATGCAGATCCACGAAGTGAATATTCGCCAACATGGAGCATTCAAAATATTCAATTAACTTACGACGGATTAAGTAATTTAGAAATTTATGGGGGTGTAAAAAACCTGTTGGATTGGACACCAAATAAAGGCAACCCATTTATTATCTCAAGAGCCCACGATCCGTTTGATAAAACTTTAGATGTGAACGATCCTAATGACCTACCTTTCGACCCTTCGTATGTTTATGCGCCAAACCAAGGCATTCGCCTGTTTTTTGGGCTACGCTATTCATTTAAATAATTATGAGCTTTTTAGTAAATTCACACCAAAATTAAATCCATGAAAAAATATGCCTCCATACTGTTAATCTGCTTCATCTTTTTCAACTGTAAAAGCGATAAAAAAGAGAACGGTAAATTCAACGTTGTTACAACAACAACCATGATTACGGATTTAGTTACTAATATTGGGGGCGACCTCATCAATATTCAAGGCTTAATGGGTAGTGGTGTCGATCCACATTTATATAAAGCCAGTGAAGGCGATGTAACAAAGCTGGCTAATGCCGATATTATCTTTTACAATGGCTTGCATTTAGAAGGTAAATTAGTGGAAGTATTCGAAAAAATGCACAGTCAAAAAACCAAAACCATTGCTGTTTCTGATGCCTTGGATAAAAACACGTTGATTGGCTCTGATTATTTTGCATCTAATTACGATCCGCATATTTGGTTTGATATAGATTATTGGATACAAGCCACTCAATTTGTGGTTAAAAAACTATCAGACGCTATTCCAGAACAAAAAGCAGCTTTTGAAACCAATGGCGCCAATTATATAAAAAAACTAAAAGCCCTAAAAACCAAATTAACAGCTACTATTGAGTCACTTCCAGAAGAAAAACGCATTTTGGTAACTGCTCATGATGCCTTTAATTATTTCGGAAAGTCATTTAAATTTGAAGTTGTTGGTTTACAAGGATTATCTACCGCTACCGAAGCCGGTGTTCAAGATGTTCAAAAACTATCGGCTTTTATCATAGAAAGGAATGTAAACGCTATTTTTGTAGAAAGTTCGGTTCCTAAACGTACCATAGAAGCATTGCAGGCTGCTGTAAATTCCAAAGGACATCAGGTTTCTATTGGAGGTTCCTTATACTCGGATGCACTTGGAAACGCTGGGACAGTAGAAGGCACATACATTGGTATGTTTGAGTATAATGTAAATACGATCGTTAATGCGCTTAAATAAGCCAGCAGTATTCAGTTACAGTTTGCAGTGTTTACTCAAACGTAAAAAACGAGTACCTAAAAATAATCTTGAAAAGGATTCCTTCCTTATTTTAGGGAAGGTGAATTCAGCTTAAAAAAGCTGAATTCGGAAGGGTAAAATGGAAACAAAAAAATGAAACAAAACATCGCCGTAAAAGTAGACGATTTAACGGTTGCATATAACTACAAGCCGGTACTTTGGGATATCGATTTAGAAATTCCTGAAGGTGTGCTTATGGCTATTGTAGGGCCGAATGGTGCGGGAAAATCTACACTTATAAAATCAATCCTTGGCATTTTAAATCCTA
Source organism: Flavivirga eckloniae (assembly GCF_002886045.1). Taxonomy (NCBI): domain Bacteria; kingdom Pseudomonadati; phylum Bacteroidota; class Flavobacteriia; order Flavobacteriales; family Flavobacteriaceae; genus Flavivirga; species Flavivirga eckloniae. The sequence goes on from NZ_CP025791.1 coordinate 2,699,036, forward strand.
TTGCAGGGAGCGTTAGTATTTATGGCAAATCTTATGAGAAACAACGTGCGTTAGTTGCTTATGTGCCTCAAAAAGGAAGTGTAGATTGGGATTTTCCAACAACGGCTTTGGATGTGGTGATGATGGGAACATACGGTAGTTTGGGTTGGATAAAACGCCCCGGACAAAAACAAAAAAAGATAGCTCTTGAAGCGTTAGAAAAGGTGGGCATGCTGCCTTTTAAAAACAGGCAAATAAGTCAGCTTTCTGGCGGACAGCAGCAACGTATCTTCCTAGCTAGAGCTTTAGTACAGGATGCATCCATTTATTTTATGGATGAACCATTTCAAGGGGTAGATGCCACCACCGAAATTGCCATTATTAATATTTTAAAAGAATTAAGAAAAGCGAATAAAACAGTTATCGTTGTACACCACGATTTACAAACAGTTCCGGAGTATTTCGACTGGGTAACCTTTTTAAATGTAAAGAAAATTGCCACGGGTCCGGTTAAAGACATCTTTAATGATGATAACTTAACAAAAACCTATGGTATTAATTATAAGGTTAGTATACAAGAATAAGATAAGTATACAGTTTGCAGTTGCAACAGGCAGTACTTACTCGACGTGAATAAAAAATGACAGCTTGAAAAGCAACTTGTCATTCTGAACAAAGTGAAAAACCTCAAAAGAAGGCTTTATAATATGAAAGGCTTTAAATGGATATAACAGAATACATAAAGCTAGTTTTTACAGACTACACCCTAAGAACCATTACCCTTGGTACTGCAATCCTTGGTGGTGTAACTGGTATGCTGGGAAGCTTTGCTGTATTACGAAAACAAAGTCTTTTAGGTGATGCTATTTCTCATGCTGCTCTACCTGGAATTGCTATTGCCTTTTTAATTACTGGAGCAAAAGATAGCAATGTTTTATTATTAGGTGCTCTGATAAGTGGTCTTATTGGTACATTTTGGATTCGTGGCATTATAAGCAAAACACATCTAAAATCAGATACGGCTTTAGGGCTTATCTTATCGCTATTTTTTGGTTTTGGAATGCTTCTGCTCACCTTCATTCAAAAACAACCCAATGCTAATCAAGCTGGGTTGGATAAATATTTATTCGGACAGGCGGCCACTCTAGTAGAAAGTGATGTTTGGCTTATGGCTATAGTAACCAGTATTTGCCTTATCGTATTATTGCTCTTTTGGAAAGAATTTAAAATTCTTCTTTTTGATGCCGACTACACTAAAACACTTGGTTTCAATACCAAGTTTATTGATATTTTAATTACCACATTTATCGTATTAGCTATTGTATTAGGCTTGCAAACCGTTGGTGTTGTACTTATGAGTGCTATGCTCTTAGCTCCTGCTGCCGCTGCTCGACAATGGACGAATAGCTTAGGAATCATGGTCATTCTCTCTGCTATATTTGGAGCCTTTTCTGGTGTTTTTGGAACTGCTATTAGTGCCAGTCAAAACAATCTATCAACAGGTCCTGTAATTGTTATTGTTGCCGGAGTATTTGTCCTGATTTCTTTTATATTTTCACCTAGTAGAGGTTTATTGTTTAAACAAATTAGGTTTATAAAAAACCGTCGTGATCTGCAATTGCATAAAACTTTAGCTTTTATGCATCACATTGCTAAAACACACGAAAATATTTCACATCCACATACTATTAAAATACTCAATAATTTTCAAGGGTATACACGTTCTACACTTCAGAAGTTGGTAAATAAAAACTATGTAACATTGAACGGAAACATGTGGAGCCTAACGGAAGAAGGCTTTAAAACAGCCGCTAATTTATACAATCAACAATCTGAAAATAATGAGTAGCGCACAGATAGAAATACAACTTATTGCCAGTTTAGTTGCCGTTGCTTGCGCCATTCCGGGTACGTTTTTAGTTCTGCGAAAAATGGCAATGATTAGCGATGCTATTAGCCATTCTATTTTACCCGGTATTGTTATTGGTTTTTTTATTACTCAAGATTTAAACTCACCGTTGTTAATTCTTTTGGCAGCGTTAACGGGTATTATTACAGTGATTTTGGTAGAATATATTCAAAAAACTGGGCTGGTAAAGGAAGATACTGCCATTGGCTTAGTATTTCCTGTATTGTTTAGTATTGGTGTTATTTTAATTGCCAAAAACGCCAATGATGTTCATTTAGATGTAGATGCTGTACTGTTAGGCGAATTGGCTTTTGCTCCTTTTGATAGGTTGTTCATTGCCGGAGTAGATGTTGGTCCAAAATCGTTATGGATTATTGGCTGTATTTTATTAATCACTTTCGGATTGTTATTTGCGTTCTTTAAAGAACTTAAATTAAGCACTTTTGATGCTGGTTTATCTGCTTCTCTAGGGTTTTCACCTGCGGTACTTCATTATGGTCTTATGACGGTTTCTTCGGTTACAACTGTTGGGGCTTTTGATGCTGTTGGGGCTATTTTAGTGGTTGCTTTAATGATTGCTCCCGCTGCTACTGCCTATTTGCTTACCACCAATTTAAAACGCATGCTTGCTTATGCTATTTGCTTTGGTGTATTTAGCGCTATTTCGGGTTATTGGGTGGCGCATTGGTTAGATGCTTCCATTGCAGGTTCTATCACGACTATGTTGGGCTTACTATTTTTAATAGTTTACTTATTTGCTCCAAACAAAGGTGTTATTGCTGTACTTTACCGTGAAAAACAACAACGCACAGAAGTATCCTTACTTACCTTTTTATTGCATTTAAGGAACCATAACGAAGAAGAGGAACGTCATGTAAATCACCTTAACGAACATATTAATTGGCAAAAGGTTCGTTCTAAAACGGTACTGGATTTAGCACTCAAAAACAATATGATTCTTATTAATAATGACATCGTATCATTAACAAAAAAAGGAACCGATTTCACATCTCAAGCTATCGATTATATTATTACCAACGAAGACTCCAAAATTGAACATATGAAGGATGATTTCTTCTTGTTTAGGGGATGATGTCATTCAGAATGACTTGTGCTGAGCGGAACCGAAGCAAGCGAACCTGCCGGCAGGCATGGAATCTCTTAATCTTAGTTGCCCACCCTACTAGATTCTTCAGTCGTTCCTCCCTGTCTGCCGACAGACAGGCTTATGAATGACAGAACGAAGCTTTTTGGCAAGTTTGGTATCTTTATTGTGGCTAAAGATTAAACCCTTTGGCTATTATGAAAAAAAACTTCTTGATTTTAGCTTCCATCGTCTTTCTTTTTTCTTGTGATAAAAAAGAAAAGTATCAAGGAAAATGGACTAATAGTTATTTAAAACCTAGTTATTATTATAATGAAGCCAAAAGTATTGTTATTGAAAACGATTCTATAAAGTTTAATTATACTTATTTTGATTTTTGGAATAAATATCCACTAAAAATCGAAAAAGAAAAATTTAAATTCAATAATATAACTATCAGTGCATTAGTCGAAGAAGACACATTGACTCTAAATGATTCCATTTATCTTTTAAAAAATTATCACGACACTTTATATTGGGTTAAACCATTATTAAAAATTGATCTACCTAAAGTTTCAGAATTAACTAAAACTACTAAAAAAAATAATGATTTAATAAATTATGTTTATTATGGAAAAAGGTTAGATAATGGAAAACCCTGCTTACAACTAAATGATAAATATGCTGAAATAAATGAATTACCTGAATTTTTGAGTTATTCAAGAGGCAGTAGAAGAGAAGAATTAACTCCTTTTCATTCTACTTTTCTATTTATTGACAAGACAATTCCCATGAAATTTATTGAAGATATTTTTTATAATTTAAAAATTGTTAATCAATTAAAAGTTTGTTTTATAAATAACATACACTTAATGTACAATGACTCAATTGGGTTTTATTATAATTACGAGAAGTTAACAAAAAAATTACCTCCCTTTCGAGAAGATGACAACTATAGTACCAACACTTCTACTAGTAGTTATAACATCCCTCCTACACTCCTTTTTTACTATCCTTTTTTTGACGATTTTACACCTAAAGCAAAATTTATACTCCTAAAAAAAGATAAAATTTATTATAATAATAAAACCATTAACCTTTCCGATTTAAAACCACTTATAAAACCATGGGTTAAAAATAATGACGTAATATTCAGTCTTTATGATTTACAATCTACTTATGGCAGTTTTTTAGAAATGAATGCCATTATTAATTCTGTTTATAATGAGGCTAGAAAAAATCAAGCTCTACTTAAATTCAATAAAAAACTCCACCAATTAAGCCGTGAAGAAATGACTGAAATTAAAATGAAAATTCGCATGTATCATACCTGGAGTTTTTCTATTCCTCATTATAATACTATAGTCGAAAACAATAATTCATTTTTTGGGCTAGAAGTCAATTCTATTAATTAAATTGTAATCCTAACATGGGATTCCTGCCTCCGCAGGAAGTTAAATATGGCAAAACACAACGAACTAGGAAAAAAAGGTGAGCAATTAGCAGTCGATTTTTTATTGGAAAAAGGTTATGATATTGTCGAGCGTAATTACCGTTTTGATAAAGCTGAAGTTGATATTATTGCTCAACAAAAAGACACGCTAGCTATTATTGAAGTTAAAACACGTTCGACAAATGATTTTGGCAATCCGCAGGATTTTGTAAAACCAAAACAAATTCAACGCTTAGTAAAGGCTGTTGACGAATATGTAAATGTGAATAATTTAGAAGTTGAAGTCCGTTTTGACATTATAGCCATCGTAAAAGAAGGAACTGGTTTCAATATTGAGCATTTGGAAGACGCTTTTTATCATTTTTGACATTCAATGTCATCCTGAACTTGTTTCAGGATCTCATAAATTCAGCAGATAACCACGTCGTTACGCTCCTCGTTATGACAAAACTAGTCTTTCTCAAAAAACAATTTTAAAGCTCCAAAGTCTTCTGGTTTCGATATGATGTGCTTGTCCTTATCCAGTACAAAATAGGTTGGTGTTGCAGTAACTCCATAATCATTACCAATTTCATTATCCCATTTACCTTCTCCATAAACATGAATGAATTCTGGATACTTAGCTTTTAACTCTTTCCATTTTAACGCATCATTTTCTAAGGCTATAGCTATAACCTGAACTTTTCCTTTTTCTTTAACCTTAATATAGGCTTGTAATTGCGGAACCTCATCTAAACAATGCGAACACGTGCTACTCCAAAATACAAGAATATAACGCTCTGCTAAATCTAACGTACTTAACTTTTTAGTAAGTGTTTTTTTGTTTTTTTCTATTTCTAAAGAAAAATCCGGTGCCTCACTACCTAATGAAAGGTTTTTAAACAGCATTAAACCGTGCAAAAGTTCTTGGTCGTTTAATGATACTGCGATGTCCATTAAATAGGCTTCTGCTATGTAATTGGCAACACTCTCAAAGTTTAGATCTGCCATTTGTTGCCATAGGCTAACCAATAAAATTCTTTTAACTTTTATTGGTGCTTTTTTCATAGCTGTATAAAACACATCTATGCTTTTCTTATAACTGGTTATTTCATCTACCGGGTTAAACGATACGCCAAAAACATAATTAAGCATGCGTTCCTCTAAAAAACTAGAGCTTTGAAGTGTTTCATTATTAAAATCTACATAATCGAAATAATGTTTCTTCAAGTTGCTTACATACGTTTCAACATCTTTAAATTTCTTAGGTACGTATGGCTTATTGGCTTTTATAAAACTGAGCGCAATTGTGCTTTTTGCAGCAGCTTCATAATTAGATTGTGTTTCTTCCTGGGTTTTAAAAATAGCTTTTAAAGCCAGTGTATCTTCACTTTTTTGTCTGAAATAATTTCCGATACTCTGCGTAACCATAGACATACTATCGGTATAAGATGTCAATAATTTGTTTTCTATCGATTTTTTAAACTTAACGCCTGTTTCAGAATTAAACGTAAGTGCTATATCTTCTTTTCCGTTATAAATAACATCAAAATTATAATCTTCTTGAGGTATGGCATAAACAATTCTGTAAATCCCTTTGGTTGCGGTAGAATCTAACTGAAACTGAAAACTACCGTCTTCTTCTACTTTTACATTTGCGATATACTCGGAAACTGTTGGGGTTACCCTATACAACAAAGCCACTTCATACTCTTTCGCTGGCGAAAATTTACCATCAATTGTGTGCTGGGCAATAAGAATGCTTGGTAATAAAACGGTTAAAAAAAATAAGCGATTCAAAATCATACTTTATTTAGGTTCCTATTGTTACTGAAACAACTCTGGAATACTATTTTTATACAAAACCCTGATATTCTGCATCAAGGTGTTTTTTTTAATTAGACAATAACTAAGCCACGATTGGCTTTAATACTTTTAGTGCTTGCTCTACCGATTTTACATTATCGAACGAAAGCATTAAACGCAATCCGTTTCGGGTTTGTTTTTCTTTCATTTTACAATCGTTCGGATGTGTTTGAACAAACTTTAAAACTTTTGTAAAGTTACTACTTTGATAGAAACTGCTTTGCTGATCATTAATAAAATAACCTATAAATTTTCCTTGTTTCATAATAACTTTTTCGAAGCCTATTTTAGTAGCTATCCACTTAATTTGGACACTATTTAACAAATCGGTCACTTGCTCTGGTAATTCCCCAAAACGATCTAATAACTCCGACTTAAAAATACTTAACTCTTCTTCTGTTTTTAAATTATTAAGTTGTGTGTATAAGTTTAGTCGCTCTGCAATGTTATTAACGTAATTATCTGGGAAGAGTAATTCAAAATCGGTATCGATCGTTACTTCTTTTACATAAACCTTATCTTCTTCATCTTCATTATACAAGTCTTTAAACTCATTTTCTTTAAGTTCTTCTATGGCTTCATTTAATATTTTTTGATAGGTGTCAAATCCTATTTCGTTTATAAAGCCACTTTGTTCACCCCCAAGTAAATCCCCCGCTCCGCGAATCTCTAAATCCTTCATGGCTATGTTAAAGCCACTTCCCAGTTCGGTAAACTGTTCTAGAGCAGTAATACGCTTTCTGGCATCATCGGTCATAGCAGAATATTCTGGTGTAATAAAATAACAAAATGCTTTTTTATTACTTCGTCCTACACGTCCTCGCATTTGATGCAAATCACTTAATCCAAAGTTATTCGCATTATTAATAAAAATAGTATTGGCATTTGGTACGTCAAGTCCGCTTTCAACTATAGTCGTACTAACCAAAACATCAAAGGCACCATCCATAAATGCCAACATAAGTTGTTCTAATTTTTTTCCGTCCAATTGTCCATGTCCTATACCAATTTTAGCATCTGGCACCAAACGCTGGATCATGCCTGCTACTTCTTTAATATTTTCAATACGGTTATGGATAAAAAATATTTGTCCGCCACGTTCAATTTCATAACTAACGGCATCACGAATAGCATCTTCATTGAAACGAATGACATGACTTTCTATTGGATAACGGTTTGGAGGCGGTGTTGTTATAACCGATAAATCCCTGGCCGCCATTAAACTAAACTGAAGTGTTCTAGGTATTGGTGTTGCGGTAAGTGTTAATACATCAACATTATCTTTTATAGTTTTTAGTTTTTCCTTTACGGCTACTCCAAACTTTTGCTCTTCATCAACAACGAGCAACCCTAAATCTTTAAACTTTACGTTTTTATTTACGAGTTGATGTGTTCCTATAATAATATCTACAGTTCCTTTTTCTAACCCTTCTAGGGTTTCTCTTTTCTCCTTACCTGTTCTAAATCGGTTTACATAATCTACCGTTACGGGAAAATCCTTTAATCGCCCCCTAAACGTTCTATAATGCTGATATGCCAATATAGTTGTTGGCACTAAAACTGCAACTTGTTTACCGTTATCGACCGCCTTGAATGCTGCACGAATAGCGACTTCTGTTTTACCAAAACCAACATCGCCACAAACCAGTCTGTCCATTGGGCGCTCGCTTTCCATATCGGCTTTAATATCTGCAGTAGCTGTACTTTGATCTGGTGTGTCTTCGTAAATAAAGGAGGCTTCCAACTCATGTTGCATGTAGCTATCTGGGTTGTACTGGTAACCCTTCTCTGTTTTACGTTTCGCGTATAATTTTATCAGGTTAAATGCCACATGTTTTACACGGGCTTTGGTTTTCTGTTTTAAGGTTTTCCAGGCATTGCTACCTAGTTTATATATTTTAGGTGGTTTCCCATCTTTACCATTAAATTTGGTGATTTTGTGTAACGAGTGAATGCTTAAATACAGTACGTCCCGTTCACCATAAACCAATTTTATAGCTTCTTGTTTTTTACCTTCTACATCTATTTTTTGTAAACCTCCAAAACGCCCAATACCATGATCGATATGGGTTACATAATCGCCAATATCTAAATTAGTAAGTTCTTTTAGTGTTATAGCTTGCTTTTTAGCATAACCGCTTTTAAGATGAAATTTATGATAACGCTCAAAAATTTGATGATCTGTATAGCATACAATTTTATTATCATGATCTATAAACCCTTGGTGTAAGGACAAAACAATTGTTTTATAATGTACCTCATCATCTATACTTTTATCTGCACTAATATCTTCGAAAATATCATGAAAACGTTTCGCTTGTTGCTCGCTAACGCATGCTATATAGTTGGTAAATCCTTTGTTATGATTTGCAATTAAATCCTCTATTAAAAGATTGAATTGTTTATTGAATGATGGCTGTGGTTTAGTATTAAATTCAATAGAGAGAGATGTATCTTTTGCACTCGACATAGTAGTAGAACTACCAAACTCAATAATTGAAAAATTTAATAATTGTTCTTTTAATAGTTGTGAATTACAGAACAGTTCGTTTGGCTCGGCGTGTTTAATATCTTTTGAAAGCGTTTTGAACGCTTCTTCCGCTTTACCGTAAAAATCATCGATTCTTGAAAAGAGTAAATCGACATTTTTTAGGCATATTACTGTTTTCTGAGCAATGTATTTAAAAAAACTTTGTCGCTTTTCTTCCAGAAACTTGTTAGCTACATTAGGAATAATGTTAATCTTTTTAATTTGGTCTATAGACAGTTGTGTTTCTACATCGAAGGTTCGAATACTATCTACTTCATCTCCAAAAAACTCAATTCTAAACGGTTCGTCGTGCGAAAACGAAAATACATCTACTATCCCACCTCGTACCGAAAACTCTCCTGGCTCTGATACAAAATCGACACGTTTAAATTGATATTCGAACAAGACTTCGTTTACAAAGTCTATAGACAAATTATCGCCAACTCCTACTTTTAACGTATTCCGCTCCAGCTCCTTTCTAGTGACTACTTTTTCGAAAAGCGCATCTGGATAAGTAACTATTATTGCCGGTTTTTTCTGTGAGTTTATGCGGTTTAAAACCTCTGCCCGTAACAATACATTCGCATTATCGGTTTCTTCTATTTGGTATGGTCTACGGTAGCTTCCTGGATAGAACAATACATCTTTATCTCCGCAAAGCTGTTCTAGGTCGTTTAAATAAAATGCCGCTTCTTCTTTATCGTTAAAAACAAGCAAAAATGGTTTGTCTGCTTGTTTAAAAATACTCGAAATTACGAATGAAAATGAAGAACCAACAAGTCCTTTTAAATGCAGTTTAGGTTTGTCTTGAGAATGAGTTTGGGCAATAGTTGTCTGCAGATTTTGCATTTGCAAAGTCTGTTCGTAGGTTTTAGCGATCATGATTTCACTCACGTAATGTTTTATTTAATAAAATCACAAATATAGTGCTTACTCTGTTTTTTATGTTAATTATAAATAAAATTTACACCTTTTCAAGGTTGTAATTTACTGTTATACACTTGTTAACTCTTAGGAAATAAAGTTTAACCTTTTCTTAAAACGGCGCTCTTCTATATTTTAAAGCGCTTCCAAGGTCTATCCACAACCACTTCCCGCTTACTAATCACCTAAGAAAATACTTTTTTGCTTATATTTTTCTTGTTCATTTTTATTTGTTAATTTGGACTGAGTAGAAGCACTTTATATTATTTTCATTTCATATAAAAAATATGTAGGTTTGCACGACTTTAAAAACAAAAAATAATAAAAAATATGTCGTTTTCGAATTTATTTGATAGTGGATTTAAGAAGCGTAATGAAAGTCATTTCGCAGCTATTGTTCGTGTTGCCATGGAGGATGGTATCATCACCAATGAGGAACAAGCATTTTTAGATAGATTGGCACACAATTTAGATATTAGTGAAGGAAATTATAAATCAATTTTAAAAGATTATAAATCGCACCCAATTAATCCTCCTGTATCTTACGACATGCGTTTGGAGCGTTTGTATGATTTAGTAAGAATGGTACATGTTGATACTATTAATGGTGATTCTGAAAACACTTTACTTAAAAAATTAGGAATAGGACTTGGGTTTCATTCTGAAAATGTAAAATATATTATAGATAAAGCACTTACACTAGTAGATAATGGTGCCGATCTGGATACATTTATTGACGAGATAAAACATATGAATCAATAAAAAGATTCAACTTCATAAAATATAAAAGCGCCTACACTTCGACTTTGCTCTGTGATTAGGCGCTTTTTTTGTGGAAAATAGAATAAATATTATTCGATATATCTAAACTTTGTACACCGTTTAATTTTTCAGAATGATAAACCAATCCCAGTCTGCCGGGTCACCCACTCCTACACTTGGTGTGTATAAAAACAGGTTGATCTTACCTTCTGGATTTGAGTTACGGTAATTTGAAACGACCTTTAAATTATCAATAGAATTCCAAATATCCGTGTAATTAATCGTTTCTGGGTAATGGGCGTTTTCATCGTACATTACTTTTGCGAATTCACTAGTATCTGGCAATGGCAAATTTTCGTCTATCGTTTGAAAAGCATTTGGAGAACTAACACTCTCTGGATAAGACATCTCTCCAAGTCCCATCCAATGGATTGTTCCATCGAAAAGCTTTTTCTCAAATTCTTTATAATATAGTTGAACACTGCCAAAATCTCCGGGACTCTCGTAAGTTGTAGAAATAGTAAAGTCTGGGGACTTGGAAAATTCCAGCTCTTTTCCTCCTTCGAATTTGTTTGTTAAAAAATCAACTTTCAACAAAACAACCTTGTTTTCATTATCTCCTGGAATAGGGTTATCGTCTTCTTTGTCGCACGATAACATTAAACTCGCTAAAGCGAATAATAATACTTTTTTCATAACATTTTTAATTTTTTTATTTATCATTAAGATGCATCAAATCTTATTTGGTTGCCTCTATAATACTTAAAAAATTATTTTAATGTTATTGTAATCGGTCGTTTAAACTATAAATCCTTGCATTGTTTATTTGAAGTGAGGTCTTAACTTAGATACCTTAAAACATTTAAAATAATTAAGTAAGATGTTTTAAAATATCATTTATTGAGAATTTAGCTTGACAAACATACTGGTCTGATGCTCCATAATAAATAATGATTTCGTCATCTTTTACTATATGCCCGTTGGTGAATACAACATTCCCCAAAAAACCTTCCTTTTCGTATAGCTCCAATGGTTCCATTATGGGTTCTTCGGATCGAGCAATTACTATACTAGGGTCGTTTAGATCTAACAACAATGCCCCCAAACAATAGCGATTTGTTTCGGTTGCACCATGATAAATTTCCAACCAGCCATGCGGCGTTTTAATTGGGCTTGCTCCTGCTCCTAATCTTTTACTATCAAATTTTCCCTGTCTGGTTTTTGCAATACACTTGTGGTTTCCCCAGTGTAATCCGTCTGGCGATTCTGCCAGCCATAAGTAATTACCTCCTATTTCTGGACTACTTGGACGGTGTAGCGCATAATATTTCCCATGTATTTTCGATGTGAACAGGGCACAGTCTTTATTATGGGGTGGTAAGATAAGCCCATGTCTTTTAAAATCTGTCCAATTAGTGGTTGTTTGAAGCCCTACGCTAACTCCATGGCTAGAAACTGCGGTATAGCTTAAATAGTAAGTGTTTTCTATTTGGGACACCCTGCAATCTTCAATACCATAGCTTTCATACTTCCCTGCTCCAAAAAGATTCCCAGACTCATGGAATGTGCTACCGTCTTCGCTATAAAACAGCCTTAAGTGTGAAATCGTGGTTAAATAATCTGTCCCATTATAATTTATTACACGAGGGTCTTCCTTATTTAATTTAAGATCGTTGCTTTTAAATTTTAGCATTTTCAATCCTCCTTCTTCATTGTAAATAGGAACCGTTACTTCTCCAGTATTTTGTACAGTTCTTTCCGCTACTCTTACTAATAACCAAATTTTGTTATTAAAAATAAAAACTCCGGGGTTTAATACACATTCAACAACCATCTCTGCTGAACTGGGACTTACATTTTCTGGAGATAAAATTGGGTTATTGGAATGTCTTATAGCTAGATCTTTCATGTTTGATATTTACTAAGACTTGATGTCGAAAATTACAACTTAAGTGTTCAGGGTTTAGAATTCAAATTCTTCCTGTGTAATTATTGGTTTTCGACGAATTCTTTAAATTGTATCATCCATTTTTGGGCTGGCTTTTTATACATACTTGGAAATAAAATCGCCATCATTTTTGGCATAAACCAATTTATTCGAGTATACTCAAATTCGTACTCATACCTCGTGCGATTATCATCTAATACTATAAATTCACATTTCATTGTATTGTCCATGTGCTTATGATGATAGTTTGATTCAAACAAATCTGGTAATTGATTATTCGTTATGGCTTCGGTTAATTCCATATCTCGTTTTCCTTGTCTATAGTACATCTTAGACACAGCTCCTTTCTCACCTTGTACTCCGCTTACCAGTTCTTTTTTAACAAATCCATCTTGATACTCCCCAAGATATTTTGGATCGGCAAAGTATTTTACAACTTCATCTCTCGATTTATCAATTTCTATTGCCCCTTTTATTTTCATGATTACTTATTTTGAATTACTCACAATAATTGTAAAGACATAGGTTAAGGTGTTTTTCGGAGTATCCCAAATATAAGAAATACCACACGATTTAAAGTGTGTAACTTCGTGTCAATTAAAATGCTAAGAATAAAAAAATGTATTTAATAAAACGGATAGAGGTTTTTATGTTATGATCAGCTTGAAAAGTTAAAAACTCTGTGTAATCACTATCAGCTACAAACTGGTAGCAAAAACCAAATTAGCTTATCTGTTCTCAATATCATTAATATGATGCTCTAAAGCTTTTACTGAAATTTGAATTTCCCAAATTAAAAAAGCCAAAGAAAATATTAATAAAATAAGAGCTAAACCAAATACCCAAACCGCAATAGTATGTTGTTGTATGTAAATTAAAAACATGGTAAGTACACAAAATAACAAACTGGTAATCCCAAAAATTTGCATAGAGCGGGTTAAATATAAGCGGTGTTTTATATTTTTTATTTGAGCCATTAAAACGGAATCCTTTTCCTTTTGATACTTATCGTGCAAGTTTCGTATTATAGCTGCATAAGCCAAAAATCTATTGGTGTAAGCCAGCATAATTAAAGATATTGCCGAAAATAATAGAGCAGGAGTTGTTAAGGTTAGTTCATCCATGATTAATACGTTTTGTACAAAAAACTAAATTATTAATTCCATTTTATAATCGAGTGTTTTTAACTCTGGATTTAGAAGTTTTTTTATTCTTCAATTATTACATCTCCATCTCTTAAAGCTTTAAAAAGCCATTTGTTATCTATACATCTTTGAATTTCCTTGCCTATTGCTTCCGACTCAAAATGATCAGAATCATAATGAGGCATAAATGAGTAATTATAAATTCCTAATCCCTCATAAATTGGTTTGTCGATTTCTTCGTAGGGAAAATTATTAGGGTCGTCTACATTTTCAATTGATTTTAAAGAATCTGAGAGAATACAAATTCCAGCACTATATCCTCCATAAAGAAAATCAGTCTTATTTTTTAATTCTTTAAATATCTCATCGAATCCACTTAATTTCATCGCCATCCTTAGTACAAAGGTATTTCCTCCACTAACCCATAATGCTCCCAAGGAATTGAGTTTATTTCTTAGGTCATCTTTTTTATGAAAATACATTTTCAAATCTAAAGGTTCAGCTTTGAATCCAATCCCATTCAGAAATTCAATTTCTTCATTTTGATGTTTGTTCGCTCTTTCAAGGTCTGAGCCAACCCAATCTCTCGAATTATTTATATGACCGATTCTATTATTATCAGGAATTAGTTTTTTTAATTCTTCAATTTTATTTCCGAATTTGTATGACGATAAGTAGTATTTCATTTCTTTTATGGTAGCTGACAGTCTTGTGTGTGAAATGTAACATACAAAAAGATGCTAACTTTTCGGATTCACACAGAGTCAAATTAAAAATTTGGTATTTACTAAATATGCTTTATACACGTCTTTGTAACAAACGATTTTTATAATCCGATATCCTCATAGTCCCAAGAATCAATTTGATTCTTCTTTTTCGTTTGATAGAAAACTCCAAAGTCGTTTCCAATAACCCAATCAGTATCTGGAACATTTAAGGAACCTTTAAAAAAGAGTCGATTTGAACGAATTCCATCATATTCAATTTCTGTAAGTACACATAATTTATAAAACTCTGTATTAAGGCTGTCTTTAAAGGCTTTTTTTGTCAATTTTCTATTTAGTATTGTGTCTTTTTGTTTGGTTAGTATTATTTGAGATACATAATCGTGATAAATCCCTTTGTAATTTCCATTTACAGCTACAATTGAACTATCATTTAATGAGTAAGTTTTCAATTCAAGTTGATGTAAATCATTCCCAATTCTCACTTCTTGATTGTTTCTAATTGTGTCAAAATCAGTTTGCCAATAAACAACTGTTGTATCTGGCGTTTTTATATCTGTTTTGGATTCTGGTTTAGATTCTTTTTTATTGGATTTTTTTTGATCGCAACTCAATAAAATTGAAAGTGTAAATATTAAAATCAGAAGTTTTTTCATTTCTTTTTTCAACTGTTTGGTGACTTTGAATATAACAAACGTCACTTGCCTAAAGGACAGCTATGTTTTGTTTATAGTGTTAGTATTTTTACTTTTTCAATTTTTTCCTCAATTTGGACAACTCTTTCATTCCAATATATTTGGGCATTTCGAGCATCATATTTAGGTTTCTTTTTTGAACCTTTTTTCATTTCTTTTGGAATACGATAGAGAAAGGTTGCATTTTGATATTCATCTTTAGCAATATCACATTGTATTTCTGGATCTTTTTTTCTTTGCGCCCAAAAGTGTTGATGTTCTAAATAATGTTCTTTTATTTTTTCGAAATAATTAATTAAAGCTTTTGAGTCGTTTGGTATATAACCAGGTCCACTGCAACCACAAGAATGAAACGTAATTCCAACTTTATATAATGTGGATATATGATTCCACGCTTTTATATCTGTTTTCTTGGGAGATTCAAAATCCAATCCCATATTAGCCATTAAACTACTGCATTCTGGGCATTTCGCTGGTGATTCTTTTTCATCCTTACTTTGTCCTCCATTAATATCACTCAGCAACCTTCTTTTAAATGTTTTTCTACAATTAAAACAGGCATAATGAGATTTATAAGTTGTCATTGCGTATCGACACATAGCTCAAATTTATTATTATGATACCCTTTCTGATAAATTAATGCCTATCAACTACTTATTTATAATGAAATTAGCATAATAGATACCTTGGTGATTCATAAAAGTATCATCTTTTATATTCAGGTCTAATCTTCCTCCTTCAAAATTCGTTGCGGGCAATCCTAATTCTTGATAAATACATGCCGTAGCTGCAAAGTCCCATATACTTCCCCCACCGTTTTCTTTTTTAGGAAGCTTTAGCATACATGCCGGACCATTTTCCAGCACAAGAATGCCATTTAATACTGCACCCGAACCAGCAATTTCTTTTACCCCATTTAAACCCAATCGCTCTACATTTTCATTTAATAATCTTTCTATTTCGGCTGCTTGGTGTGTATCCTTTAATTTCCGATCTGTTACGTAGGTTAAATGATTATTCGTGTGTTTAATTTCCCAAGGGCTATAATTCTTATAGGCTCCATTCCCTTTGATGGCATAGTACAATGTATTTGTGTTAGGATCAAACACAACTCCAATATATGGTGTCCCATCTTTTGCAATTAAGGCTATAGATACAGAAAACCCTGGTTGTTTATTAATAAAAGCAAGCGTTCCGTCCATCGGGTCAATGCACCAAAAAAAATCTTCATAGAATCGACTACGATCATCTTCAGTCTCTTCTGATAAAAGTGCTAAATTAAACGCTTTACAGGTGGGAAGTAGATGAGAAAGAATTGCTTTTTCACATGCTCTGTCTACTTCGGTTACGACTTGTGAGGCATAGCTTGTCCCTGCTTTCTTCTTCTCTACCGGAACATCATCACTCATATACTGCTGAATAATTTTTCCTGCTGAAAGGGCTGCTTTGATCGCTATATTATTAAGTTGTAACAGATCCATTTTTATAAACTATTAATCACTTCTGCTGTAATACGTTCACTATAACTATTAATCTTCCAGTGATCTGGACTCCATCCTTTTATAAAGCGATGAAAGTCCGCCCAAGCTACTCTATATAAAGACCGCCATTCGGTTTCTAGCGCCTCATTTCTTTCCTTAAGCTCACTTTGTAAACATGTGAAATAAGTATCTAAAATTTGTGCTTCTAAACGTTCACATTCCTTTTCGTTAAGACAACTTCCTATAAAGTACGCCACATCTTTCATTCCGCACCCACCACCTACATACTGAAAATCTACTCCAGCAACTTGTCCATCTTGAGCAAAACAGAAGTTTGCGAGTTTTGCATCCCCGTGAACAAACGTTTTGTACTTACATGTATTCAGTTTTTCATTAATAGTAGAAGCTGCCTCCCTCAACCTTTGATCTTCCAATACTGCTAATTCATGAGGTCTAGTCTCTAAATGCCAATAGGTTCCTACTTCCCAAAGCCCATCTGGAGCTTTTCCCAGATAACTTGCGTGAAATTGTGCCAACCATGCCAAACAGGAAGATATCTCTTCCCATGTAACAGTACCTTTGCGTAAGGAATAGCCTGCTTCATCCAAATCCTCCAGCACCATCATCACCTCATCATCTTGCCTATCAATGGCCAAGCATTGTGGCAGACGAGCAGTACTGTTTTTACTATATGTGTCATACCATGTTGTTTCCACTTTATATGACTTCACCTTTCGTTGATGACCGATATCTGTATTCCATCCTCGAGGGTGATTTTTATACGCAGGCAACTGAACATGCTTTACCACTACACTTTCAATAGAAGCATTCTTCAATCCAACTCTCATGATTTTTCCGTACCCACTCCACAATTCCTGAATCATCTCTTTTTCAATTAATGAAGAAGCTCCTGTTTTCTGCAGAATGATCGATTTAAAATATTCATTCATAAGGCATCAAAGATAACAAATTGTTATAGGGAGTTAGGTTCGTAATTTTTCTAAAGTAACTATAGCATGTTACTTAGTTTACTGATAATATAATTGTTCGTTAAGGGGTAATGGTTTACGCTAAATTAGTTTCCAGCCTTATTGATTTCTCTCTTATAGATCAATTCTACGGAGGTCAAAGCAGTCCATCCAAATACAATTCCAAATACTAATCTATGAGTTATCGGCATAGACCAAAACCCAAGTATAAATCCTATTATTGATAACACAAGAATTGTAGCGGTAAAATTTGCTCTGGTTCTAGTTCCTTTTTTTAATGCCCTGTTATAGCCAAGTCTTGAAAGTCCAAAAAGCCAAAATGCTAATCCAAGACAGATTGCCACTATATGTGCTTTAGAAAATGGTGTTTCAGACATTTGCATATCTATTGGTATAGCTGTAAAAGCAAATCCCAATCCAAATAGTGATAACAGCGTTGACAATAATTTGTCATTTAGTAAATTCCCATATGTTAGTCCAAATACAAAGAGTAGTAATCCAACTATTATAAATCCAATTATGTTGAACCATATTGCGTTAGGTTCTCCTTTCGCACCAAGTTTGCTTATAAAATCATTAATAAAGCTAAATTCCTGATTTAAATAACCAAATATTAGCAAAGTGATAACTAAAATCAAGACCGATAAAACCCCAATAATTCCAACGGTTTTTTCTTTAAAGTTCATTTTGATTTTTTAGTTTTCAAATTATATACAGCGTTTAGTATAAGTATTAATAGAGCTACTTACACACTGTTTAGTAACGTACTTGATAGCTCATTATTACCTCAATTTAATTGAATTTCGGATTAATACAAGACCGGATTTTATATTTTGTTGGCAAATAAACGAACAAACGTGGTGATTGCATGAATTGTCAATCACCACGTTTTACAAACTAATCGCTATTAATGCTAAGATAATATACTTGACAGATCGTCTATTAAGCCTTCAATTCCTAGGCTACTTACGTAGAGTGTAAACAACATGATAATGCTTAATATTACGTAATCGTACACCTTGTTTACATGTTTACCCATTAAGCTTTTTTTACAGGTTAAATAGAATATAGAACCTATTGTAATAGGTAATACTATTGCTATACATGCCTGAGATAATATGAGGATAAATACGGGTTTGAATCCTAATGCGATTCCTAAAACACTTGTTAATGTTAAAATAAATACTAAAATCCTGTGGTATGTTGTTTTGGTATTTCGTTCTTCGTTTTTATAGTCAATTATTAACCATGGGATTACCAACATATTTGGGAGGTGAGATGACAATCCTGCTGCTAATATTCCTATAACAAAAACACCAAGTGCTGCTTTTCCGGCGATGGGTTCCATTAAAGGAATCATCTCGGCAACATTATTTAACCTCAACCCCTGAACATGTAATGTTGAGGCGGCCGTAATTAATACTGCTGCACTAATTAAAAACATCATGGAGGCACTTACAAATGCATCACGCTTTTGTAAAGCATTGTCGGACATGTTCCAACCCATATCTTTAACGATTTGCGATCGTATAATAAAAGCGAAAACTGAAACTGTGGTTCCTACCATTCCGGCAATAACGACCAAAGGGCTATTATCGCTTCCTTCTGTAGCTTCTGGTAGTTTAGGAACAAACAATCCAGACATAAGATCTGAAAAGGAAGGGAAGTTTATAAACATGGTCGCGATAAATGCTATTCCCATTATTGCAACAAGAATCGCCAGTATCTTTTCAAACATGGCATAATTTCCTACCCATATTATAACATAAACTAACAGGCCAACAATTATAGACCATGCTAAAGTAGATATTTCCCATGGCATAATACTCTCGGACCAAACATGTAATACTTCTGCCAGAATCCCCAACAAACCTGTTAATGCACTTACAATAATAGTTGAAAGCGCAATTAATAAGGTAATGGCTAAACCGGGATGTATTCGTTTTTTTATTCCTTGTATAACGGTTTCGCCGGTAACCATGGTATAGCGGCTAAACAGTATGATTAAGTAATATGTTATAATACAACTTACAAGTACCGTCCAAAGCAGATCCAAACCAAAATTAGCACCGGCTTTAGACATTGATGTAACGCTTCCGGTACCAACATTATAGCCTATAAGAAATATCCCAGGTAGAACACTGGCTATTATTTTTTTTAATCTTGACATAAGCTAATTTTTAGGTGTTAAACTGTATATAACTGTATTTTCACTAAACTCGGCATAGGCTACGTCGCAAATACCGTTTCTGTGTTTTAACTCAACTTGTTTTCGTTTTAGGCTTACATTTTTTGGAGTTTCAACATTAAATTGAACCCCCTTTCCTTTAAGCTCTAACGATGCCATCGATTCTGTTAATTGAACATTTACACGGTCTTTACCATCATACACCAACATTGGCCATGTTAAACGCTTGTTACCAACAACTCCTTTAAACTCATTTTTAACAACAACTTTTCCATCTGTAATTGAAATGGTTTCAATTATTGTAACCTGAGACGATTTCTTTCCAGGGTTTGTTATATCGTGTGTAATACGAAATTTTGCCTCCTTTGTATTGCTTTCCAGAATTTCAACTTTGGATGATTTATTCTTCTGTTCTGATAAAGACACCCATGTGCCTTCTTCATTTTGCCATAATGGCCCTAAAGCAACACTTTTCTTGTCTTTATTTATATATGACGCTATCCCGTCTGATGGTCCTAATTGCGGATGCCCTCCTTTTAAATGTACCCGAATAATACCTGTTGGGTTATATTTCTGATCTCCGTTCGTATCGTATTCCAAATAGGTTCCTGCTGCATTCGCAAAAATTTTATGGAACGGATTCACAATTGGTAAGACAAAACCTCCAATATCGGCTGGCGATGGTAATTCTTCTATCTCATTATTTGAAAATTCCCAAGCCTGAGCTAACATGGATGTGGCAAGCATATTATAACATGTGTGTATGGAATAACGCTCGTACCCATGTTTGTTTTCTATAGGAAAACGATTTTTTACAATGTAGCCAGAACCATCTTCTCTTATCCATTGATTCATAGAATTCAAGGACATCATAGCTGCTCTTTTAAAAGCACCTGCTTCCTTTTCTCTACCGGCACGGGCATACGCATTAGCATAAATCTCAAAAACAACGCATTGTTGTGCTTCGTTCCAGATATGATGACTACTTCTGTATCCCGTTCCTAATTCACCAAATGGCGACTGCATAAATAATGAAGTCCAGGCGCCTTTCCATAAATAATGTCTTAAACTGGTAGCTTGGGGGCCTTTATATTCCAGTTGAAGCATCCCAGAAAGATAATGTCTAGGAAACAAATCGTAAGGTAGCGGATTACCATGCTCATTATACATGCCCAAATCTGTGAAATTAGAAAGTTGCAGCCCTAACATTTTCTCTACATAATCATAGTTAGTAAATCCGCTTTTGGCTCTTAAAAATTCACCTGCTGTGTGTACCAATACCCAATTATTCTCTTTGGGTTTATTATAGGTACGGTACAGCTTTTCAACTTGAATCGAATGTATTTTATCGTCCCAGGATTTTAGTTGCTCTTTACTTACAAATGGTTTATAAGTTTCGTAAGCTAGCATAACGGGCCATGTGTAAAAATCGCCATGATTACCATTAACCGTTGCATTTACCATATCGGTAAGTGAGATATCTAGAGCCTTCATGCCTCTTAAAGCTAAACTATCGTTTACATCAATATGGGACGATGCTACCAAAGCCGCCACACTATGGGCAAAACAGGGTGTTGTATAATATTTCT
This sequence comes from Flavivirga eckloniae, assembly GCF_002886045.1. Classification (NCBI taxonomy): domain Bacteria; kingdom Pseudomonadati; phylum Bacteroidota; class Flavobacteriia; order Flavobacteriales; family Flavobacteriaceae; genus Flavivirga; species Flavivirga eckloniae. Next base: position 2,720,282 of record NZ_CP025791.1, read on the forward strand.
CTACATTCTCTACAGGGTCAATAATTCTACCATCCTTATCTTGATATTTAATCATCGCTCTTACCTGAGCGTCTATGATTTTTAAATAATCTTTACGATGAAGACCAGTTGGTGTAAAACTCTCTGCTTTTTCCTGATTTTGTAAAAATACATTTATGTTTTCGGAAAGCGGGTGCATGTCGTTTTCAACTCCTTTTTTAGACAATGCACCTAAAGGAATTAAAGCAACGGCAGCTGCTGTTGTAAGCTTCTTATTCGCTGTTTTTTCAGTAACATGAGAATCTTTACAACTCATAACCGTGAACATTGAAAAAACAAAAAGTAATATGTTTTTTAAACCCATTCTTTTAAATTATTTTCTTCATCAATACTATTAATCAATTCGTAATTATCTTAAATCTTCTGGCTTAATCCCATCCATATCCATAAAATCAAGATTTTCTCCTGCCATTCCCCAAACAAAACTATAATTTGATGTTCCTGCTCCTGAATGTATTGACCATGGCGGGGAAATTACAGCTTGATTGTTAGACATCCATATGTGTCTTGTTTCCTGGGCTTGCCCCATGAAATGACACACCATGTGATTTTCCTGTACATTCGTATACAAATACACTTCCATCCTTCTGTTATGCGTATGTGCAGGCATCGTATTCCAGATACTACCAGGTTTTAATTCTGTAATTCCCATTTGCAACTGGCATGTCGATGTTGTTGCAGCAACTATATATTGTATAATCTGTCTTTCGTTGGCGTCTTCTGCTCTTCCCAAATCCACAAGTGCTACATCGTCAATCGTTATCTTTTTTGTTGGAAAAGTTTTATGAGCTGGAGAAGAGTTAATATAAAACAATGCAGGTTCGTTGCTGTTCTTACTTTCAAAGATTACAGACTTAGCTCCCATACCAATATATATTGCTTCTTTATTAGCTATATCGTAATCAACACCATCAACTTTTACAACACCATTTCCTCCTATATTTATAATTCCTAACTCACGTCTGTCGCAAAAATGCTCTGCCTTTAACGGGTCAATTGGTTCAAGTGTTAATGGTTTTTCTTTTGGGACAGCACCTCCTGCAATAAATCTATCGTAATGCGTATATGTTAGTATTATTCTACCTTCATCAAAAACTTTGTCTATAAGAAAAGTGTCTCTTAATTTATCTGTTCCATATGCTTTAACATCGCCTGGGTGCGACTCAAACCTTTCATTATAACTTATTTCTGTCATCTTAATAATTAATTATTATTTAAATTCATTTTATACATTTCGCTGGCTGCTAATAAAAATGTTCCCGTAACATATTCATGAGAATCATCTTTCGATAGATTAACAGGTCTATCACCAACAAGTTGTCCCCATTGTACCTTTCCTTTTTTACTTATTTCGTCAGTAACCGATTTCCATGCTTTTTTAACTACAGGAATATATTCTTCTTTGGATAAAATACCATGATTAATGCCATATGCTATGCCATAAATAAAGAAGCTTGTTCCACTTGTTTCTTTAAACGGTGCATAATCTGGATCGGCTAAATTAGGGTACCAAAATCCTTCTTCAGATTGGCATTTTTTAAGAGCTGCTGCCATACCTTTCATTACTTCCTCGTACCTCTTATAGTTGCCATGCTCCATAGGCAGGTACTCTAATATTCGTGCAATTCCTGCTATGGCCCAACCATTTCCTCTAGACCAGATTATTTGTTTATTTCCTTCTGTGTTTGATGGGAAAAAACGTTTATCACGATAAAATAAGTCTAAATCGGTGTTATACAGTTTACCATATACATCCCAAAAACAGGCATCCATCCATTCTAAATACTTCTTATTTCCTGTTACATCATATAACATCGCTAAAGCTGGAGGACCTGTAAACAATCCGTCAACATAGCGGGTTCCACCTTCGTAATACCATTCTCTAGGGTTAGAAACAGGGTTTCTTATCGCCGGATTTTCAAGATGTTCTATTATAGATTTTATCTTCTTTTTATCTCTTTTTGCCATATAAGATTCTATCATGGTTTGCCCACAGGTAAGTAAGTTTACACCACTGGCATCATGAACAGGAGGCAAAGTTGGCAACGTCCAGTTTAAAGATTCACAAAGGGCATCACTTTGTTTCAAAAATGTCTCATCTTCGGTTGCAAAGTAACAGGCCATAACACCTGCATAGTAAGTACCTCGAATCCAGTTATCGTCGTATTTCTGCCATGGATTTTTTAATTGATAGGCGTTTACCCTATCCATAAGTTCTTTTATAGTTGCTTTATCGTAAATAGACTGCGCTTTTAAATTAGGCACTAGAATGATTACGATAATACATGATAAAATAAGTTTCTTCATTTTTGCTTTATTTAATAATTGATAATTAATATTAAGTTTATTTATAACATTTTAATTTTAAGAGCCTTAAATCTGATAACGAATAAAAAACAGACCTTTACCCCTAAAGGTCTGTTTTTTTTAAACTAACTCAAACAAAAATGTATAAAAAAATAGGTCAAATCATTTAATTCGTATATCCAGGGTTCTGTTCTAAATCTCCCAGTGTATTTAATTCTATTTCGCTAAATGGAATAGGCATTAAATTGTTATGAGGCTCTATGGTAAGACCAGCAAAAGGGTTCCCTATCACCGTTCTATCATATACAAGCTTCAGTCTGCTTAATGTTATCCTTCTGTTCTCTTCATAATTCAATTCTCTCATCCGTTCATCCAAAATGTAATCAATGTCAACTTCGCCAGGTGTAACCGGTGTAGCTTGCGCTCTATTTCTTATCATATTTATATCGTTGGCAGCATTAGTTGCATTGCCCTGAGCCAAATAAGCTTCTGCTCTAAGTAAATAGGTTTCTGCTACACGAATTTGATACCAGTCTGTAAATGTTTGCCCAGAAAAATTAGCCATCGCTCCTGTTTCGGTATTAGCCAAAATTTCATCTGGATGATCGTTATACGTTGAAATTTTAGTAACATTCGGATAAAAATCACGTAATGTATCTTGTGCCGACAGATTATCGAACCAAGTTTGAGGAAAATCACTTATGTTTTGTCCAAAGTATGCAGACGATGGGTTATCGCAAACCCAGTCTCTTTGAATATTACGATTGTGGTTTCTTACATCGGCAGCAAAGGTTCCGGCATTGCTATCCCATCCCCAAATAGCATGGGTATAATATGGTGTAGGACGAATGAACCCTACTGGTCTTCCTCCATTTTGAGTAGAGGCAGCAAAAAATATTTTTTGTCCATCTGGTCCATTTAAGAACCAATATAGGCATCCATAATATCTCTCGTATCTGAAATTATTATCTACTTTTTCAATGTTAATTTCTGTATTACCAGGAATATTAAACTCTTCTTGCAAAACTAAGATACCTTCTGTATTTCCCGAACTTCCTCTGTTTTGGTTAAACCTTTGAAATAAATCCCAATAAGGATCTCCATCGTCGCTGGCTCTTCTCCCAAAACGTGCTGTCATTAAGTTAATATTTGGGTCGTTAATTACTGTAGAAGCAGCTGTAATAGCTTTATCTAATTCTCCAGTAGCGATGTATAATTCTGCCAAATAGTGATTAGCTGCTGCATTGTTTAACCTTCCTGGAGCTGCTACTTCTGCAACACCGGGTAGAATTGACGCGGCATACTCAAAATCCTGAATAGCCTGATCTAATGTTTCAGCCAAAGTAGCTCTTGTAAAATCCCTGCTAGGAGTTGAAATTTCATCTAGCACAATAGGTACACCACCATAAAGAAATGCTAAAGATCTGTAAGCAAATGCACGAAACCATCTCGCTTCTGCCACATGTAAATCTTTATCTGCCTGAGAAGGGTACTCAACGTCTACAATTCTATTTAAGATCACATTCGAATTCGCTATCATTTTATAATACCGTTTCCAAAAATCCAATACATATCCTGCAGAAGGAATTTGACCGGTTCTGTAATCTCCTAACCCTCCTGTTTCTGGGCTCCTGGCTGCCATACATAAATCTGTACCAGAATGCATCAACGTATTGTTCGAACCTTGATTAAGCGCTCTCATTATAGCATAATTAGAAACCAAGGCCGCTTCAAAATCTTCGGGATTGATATAGGATATTTCAGGAGTTAAAAAATCCTGAGGTGTTTCTATTAATCGATCTTCATTACATGCAGTAACTAAAAACAGCAAACATCCTAAAATTATATATTTATATTTTTTCATAATACTATTTTTTAAAAAGTTAAGTTAACACCCACAGAATAACTAGTCATTAATGGTGCTTGACGTGGATCAAATGCATTACCATTCAGTTCAGGGTCTGTGCCTATCCAATCTGTCCAAGTATGTAAATTTTTACCCGAAACAAAAAGACGAAGTTTGTCTACCGAAATCTTTTCTAATAGTGAGCTAGGGAAATCGTAAGCTAATCTAACATCCTGAAGACGTATAAAACTTCTATCTGCATAGCGCTGAGCTGCTATAGGATCGTCGTGTCTCACACCCGAATGAATAGCATTAGGGGTTGCAGGAGACCATGCATTGAACTCTCTTACGATGTTGTATGTACTTGCATTATCATGTCGATATTCTCCAATACTAGATGTAGGAGATACGCGCCCCAAATAACCATCTTTTCCTCCTTGTATTGAGTTGATAAAAGCACTAAATGTTATGTTTTTGTATTTGAATTCATTATAAATACTAAATCGATATGCTGGCTCTGCTCTACCCACGATTCTACGATCATTATCGGCAGATATAATACCATCATCATTTAAATCTTCAAAAATTCGATTTCCTGGATTATACCCTGCAGGTATATCGTCTCCCAATTGGTATATTCTTCCAGTATCTACATAATCGTAAATAGTTTGAATAGATTCTCCTATAATAAGTCTTCCGTTGTTACCAGTTATTAAATCATCTTCAACACCATCTCCATCATCATCCCTACCTAAAATGGTAACAATTTCATTCTTGTTAGTGGAGAAATTAACGGTACTTTTCCAGGTGAAATTGTTAGTTTGAGCATTAATTGATGTTAACGATAACTCAACACCACTATTGGCTACTTTACCAAGGTTTGTAAATATACCGCTTGCCCCAGTAACTTGTGGTAGATTAACACTAAATAAGATGTCTTCGGTAGTTGTATCATAATAATTTATGTTACCACTTAATCTGTTGTTAAGCACACTAAAGTCAAGTCCAAGATTTAAACCAGTTGTTGTTTCCCAACTTAAATCATTATTGGCCAGTTTATTAATAAATTGCCCATAAGCTGGACCTGATCCATCACCAAACACATATTGGAAACCAGCATTTACACTTGCCAGAGTTTGGTATCTTCCTACGGTACGATTACCCGTTTGTCCGTAAGTAGCTCTTATTTTTAAGTTATTAAGCCATGGAAGAGCATCTTGTACAAATGTCTCTTCACTTGCTGTCCAAGCGAAAGCAACCGAAGGGAAGGTACCAAATTTGGTATTAGACCCAAAGCCTGAAAATCCATCTCGTCTTATTGTTAACGTTAAAAGATATTTATTATCGTATTTGTAATTAATTCTACCCATTTGATAGATACTACTCTCGTCCCAGGCAAGAGAAGAAACCAGTTGCTGGTCTACATCGCCCGACTCTAAACTATTATATCCTAATGATTGGTTTAGGAATGTTCCTGAATTTGCAATTGTACCTTCTCCCGATCTTTCTTCAAAACCGTACAGTAAGGTTAAATCTAAATCATGTTTTTCGTTGAATGTTTTCTTATAGGTTAATAAGTTATCGGTTGTTCTATCTACAAATAACTCATTCTTTTTAGAAGCAGCACCTGCGAAATTGTTACCAATAGGGTCGAATCGAAAATCTCTAAATGTTCTGTAGTTTACAGAATGATTTATTCGATATTCTAACCCTTTTATAGGTAATTTAAATTTACCATAAAAAACACCAAATAAGTTTAAACGCTTATCTAATTGGTCAATTCGTGTTCTAAGCAAAGGGCTTCGTTCAATACCAATTGGATCGGTATTTAAAGTTCCGTCTTCATTATAAGGCTCAATAAGAGGTGAATAAAGATACCCTCTTCTTAAATCAGATTCTAATCCGGAATAATCACCAAAGGAGGCAAAACTCTGCATTCCAATAGTTAACCAGTCGTTCATTTTATTCTCAATGTTCGCTCTTAAACTCAAACGATCGTATTGGTCGTTTAACAACCATCCTTTTTGATCTGTATAACCTACGGATAGGAAATAATTGGCTTTACCACCGCTTCCAGCAATACTTAAATTCGTGTTTTGTGTATAAGCTGTTTGACTTATTGCATCTAACCAATCGGTATCTGTTCCATTATTTAGCCCATCCAATATAGATTGGTAAGGGAATCGTGCAGACGGATCGAAATTCGAATCAAGTTGTGTATAATCTGGAGCCAAATACGCTTCATCATAATAAATCTTATTGTAATGCTCTAAAAAGCCATCTCTTCCAAGAGGCGTTAAAGTGTTGCTTGGTGTATCGAAAGAATAATACGATGAAAAATTGATAACAGCATCCTTGTTTTTTCTTCCCGACTTAGATGTAATCAGTATAACTCCATTAGCTGCCTGAGATCCGTAGATAGCCTGAGAACTTGAATCCTTTAGTACATCAATCGACTCTATATCGGCGGGGTTAAGGTCTGCGAGGCTTCCTCGATAAATAATACCATCTAAAACAATTAGAGGATCACTACCAACTAGTTCATTTCTATCATTTTGAGCAAATGTATTTCTTCCTCTAACCTCTATACCTGGATTGGCTCCTGCCGAACTTACAGCACCAATATTAAGTCCAACAACAGATCCTTGTAACGACTGAAGAATATTAACGTTAGGTTGATCCTGAAACGCTTTAAGGTCGGCACTTGCAACAGAACCTGTAAGATCCGATTTTTTTTGCGCACCATATCCCACAACAACTATTTCATCAAGTTTTGCAATATCTTCGGTCAAACTTACATTTATTTGAGACCGATCGTCTATAGGAACTTCCTGAGTGTTAAATCCTATATAACTAAAAACCAGAACACCGTTACCCGATATATCTAGCGAGTATTTCCCATCAAAATCTGTTGAGGTTCCTGTCGTAGTTCCTTTTAATAATATTGCTACTCCGGGTAATGGAATACCAGAGGCATCAGTAACAGTTCCTGTTACCCTCTGTTGAATATTTTCGGAAACATTTTTTAAATCGTTTGGTTCAACCGTATTATATTCAGTTGAAGCAAAAGTTGAATTCGGCAAGAACACAAACAAAATCGCAGTTAATGCCATGTCTCTTATTTTTCTGCATAAGAGACTTTTTAAGTACAAATTTTTCATAGGGTTTAGCTTATTTAATAGTTAGTTAAAAAAGTAATACCCAAGCGCTTAGGACTATTTTTTGGAATTTAAAAAATCCTTAAAGATTAATCGTTGCTACAAAATTAACACCTCAATAAGGCTTTTTATATACAAATCTTGATGTGTTTTATATAAATATTTGCATCAAGCATGTTTTTTAAGAGTTATTAGACAATATTGATATAAAAATAGATTTCTTCTTAATCGTCTATTCAATATTTAAATATCATGGTTAAAAAATTATGGCTAACAAGTAAAAGCATATATCAACATAAATAGTTGATACACTTTACATATACTTGATAGATATATACAGTTATTAAATGTAGGTAAGTGTTAAAAACATGTATAGGCAAACCGTTTAAAACAAACTATTTTTTATCTCTATGAAGAGATTTATGGTTTTCGAAAAAACCTTAGGCTGTTTGTTTTATTCTATTTCTTTTCCTGTACTCATTAGGAGAAACTTTTCTAATCCTTTTAAATACCTGGGAGAAAGCCGAAGGGTTATTAAAACCCGAGTCGTAACATATCTGGGTCATTCCCAGATCGCTTTCTAAAAGTAATTTACTGGCGTATCTTACTCTTATCTCATATAAAAATTCAAGATAATTTTTCTTTGCTGTATTCTTAAAATATCTACAAAAAGCACTTCTGGAGAGGTTAGCTACATCTGCAATTTCTTCTAAACTAATATTTCTTCTAAAATGAAGCATCGTATGTTTAATAACCCGATTCATTCTATCCTTATCTTTTTCTTCTGCAGATCTGTGAAGATCAAAATTACACAGTACTTTCTTGGAATCGCTTATCGACATTAAATTTAAAACTTGCATCAAGGATAAAATTTGTTCTATGGGAGATTGCTCTAACATCCCCGTTAGTAATCGTGCAATCTCTTTATTTGTTTTCCCTGTAATTCTAAGTCCGCCCGATGCTTCCTGTAGTATACTGGAAATGCCATGAGCTTCGGGTAATCTTAAAAAATCCTTTCCGGCAAAGTCTGCACAAAATTTTACAACAATGGCTTTCGTAATAAGATCGTTATCTTCATAAAATACATCATCACTCACCCAAACATGTGCAAGTTCCTCACCTACTAAAACCAAATCTCCTTTTTTATAGGACTTAATACTACTACCAACATACCGTGTTCCGTACCCTTCTATAATATAGGCCAGCTCAAACTCTTTATGATAATGAAGTGGGTTAGGGAAGTATTTTACTTCATGTTTTTTTACAGAAACAGCACTGCCGGGTGAATACCCCATTGAAAGAAATTTTGCCTTTGTCATTATATTAATTTTACCATTAAAATACAAAAAAACTCATATTATGCAAATATTAATAAAAAAAATGACAATATCCTGGTATTTTAAAACCTCATATTTTGTTTATTTGTATTCATTAACTAAACCGATTTTCGAATGAATAACAAATATATTTTCCTGATATTATTGTTTATTAGTTTTATTAATCTAACTACAACTTCCTGCGCACCTAAAAAAGATAGTTACACCATTTCGTTAACTAATGGTTCGGATGTAAAAAGAAGCTCTGAAACTATTGAAATAGCACTGGATAAATTTCCAGAATTTTTAAAAAGTGACACTAAAGCGATTGCAGTTGTTGATAATGTAAATAATAATGTCCCGGTGCAATTTGTTGATGCTGATTTGAATTCGACAGCCGATTATTTAATATTTCAAACCGATCTTAATCCTGGTGAAACCAAAGCGTTTAAACTTGTTTTAAATGATAGTATTGGTATTAAAAACGAAGCTAATATTAAAACACATTGCAGATTCGTACCGGAAAGAATGGATGATTTTGCCTGGGAAAACGACCGTGTTGCTTTTAGAACTTATGGGCCAAAATGTCAGCAGCTTTTTGAAGAAGGTACGCCTGGCGGCCTTATTTCTAGTGGTTTCGATTGTTGGTTAAAACGGGTTAATTATCCCATAATTGATAAATGGTATGCTAACAATGAGAAGGGTGTATCTTATCATGAAGATCATGGAGAAGGGTTAGATAATTACCATGTAGGTACCACCAGAGGTTGCGGAGGTACTGCCTTATTATGCAATGATAGTTTAGTTTTGAGCAAAAATTTTAAAGCGTGGAAAGTTATTGCTAACGGCCCCATTAGAAGCATTTTTGAACTTGAATACGCCCCTATTGAGGTGTGCGGTAACATGGTAACCGAAACAAAAAGGGTATCTATAGATTTAGGATCTAATTTTTACCATTGTACCGTTTCTTATGCTTCTGAAAAACCCATTGAAGATACCATAAAAGCTGCCGTTGGTGTTACGATTCACAAAGGTGCCGGAGCCATTAAATCTAACAAAGAAGCGGGTTGGATTTCTTATTGGGAGCCTATGGGTGACTCTTTCTTGGGAACGGCTGCGTTGGTAGATCCGAAAATCGCCACCGATTATAATTTAGATGCTACGGTTCATGATGATGAGACCTTTAATAATATTTTTATTAATACTTCTTTAACCCAAAATAGTTTTAGTTATTGGGCTGGGTATGGCTGGAAAAAAAGTGGTCAATTCGTTGACTTTAACGATTGGCAAAATCATTTGAATACAGCATCTTTAAAAATAAACAACCCAGTAGGTATTGAAATAACTAAAAACTGAGGTTAACGATTGGAACTGGTTTTCGTTCCAATATGTCACTTGTTACATACCAATCCTAATCAGGATTTTTAATGTATTAGCCTCCAACTAATAACAAGTAGTTTACTGTTTTTTTATTAGCGAAAAAGAGATTTAATTTCATCAATAAATTCCAAAAAAGAATTATAGAATTCAGACATTAAATATTCGTAAGACTCCTTTTCTTTTTCTAAATCACCTGAAAAATCATGTTTTGGAAAAACAATGTGTCGTAAGGCAAAAATAAAACCTGTTATAAAAAGAATTACAATTAAAAGTCCGAGAATAGTATCCATATTTGACTATATAAATATAATTATAATTCCTTGTCTATAAAATAGAATAAGTTTATATATCATCAGGGTTAAATAATATTCAGCATCTTCGAAATTTACACGTCTTTATTTTTAACAAAAAAATTCCTACATTTGAGAGCGACATATTTCTTTTTAACTTAAACATTTTATACTATGCCAATAACAAGATCTGAAAGCGGTCCTAACTTAGAAAATTGGATTGTTAATTTAGGGGATGGGAATTATACATCACCAGGAGAAGCTCCTGCATCAATTACAGACATTACGACTGTAAACAAAACCAAAAGATCTATTCTTGAAGCTAACATACATAATAGAAGGATCATGGTGCATAATATAACCTTTCATAAGATAGTAGATCCTACAGCTTTAACAGATGTTCACAAGGCTACTTATAAATTTAAGATTCCTTATACTATTAGTACGGCAAATACAGATTTTAATGGCCAAACGGTTGAAGGAGGTCTTTTTGTATGGGATGGCCCAACAACCGAGCTGGATTATGGTTTGGCTTTTCAATGGGTTATTAACCCTTGGGATCCTGAGTATAAAAACTTGTTTTATTGGGATGGAAATGGTTGGCAACCATTAGGCGTTAGTTTGGAGCCAAATAATAAATATCATGTGGTTGAATATTATTTAGATATTCCAAATTCTGAAGCATACCTAACAATAAACGGCATTACATTCGCCCAAAATGTCTTCTCACAGACAACAAAAGAAGGTTTTGGCACAACAGTAGATGCAAGGTTTCAAGCCGAAACTATAAGTATATTTCCACCAGAAACAGGAACAATTCCTTCTCAAAAAGTAAACTTTAAAGACTGGACATGGGATTGGTTTAACGATAATGTTTCGGTATAACCACTGTTATTTTTAATGAATACTTATTAATGCTGGTAGCAACGTCCGCCACCTTTTACTTTTCTTTTGCAATACCCACCAGATTTGGTACGCGCACCACAGGTAGACGTTGTAGTTTTAGAATAACCTGAATGTTTACGTTTTGAAGAACTATTTTGTTTGGTATGCTGATAGCAATAACCATTTGCAAGCTTGGTTTTATGTTTACATCTTGTACCTTTTTGGGTATATCCTTTACATCTTACAGACGATGATGTTCCAACAGCTTTATTTGAAGCATTATAACTGCTAACATAATTGTTTATAGAAGGTGGCTTACAAATTTTGCAAGGTGTTAAACGGTATTTCGATATATCTTCATTACCCAAGAGTTTTTTAGATACATTTTCAACCATCCTACATGATGACAAATGATATCTTTCTCCTGATGGTGTTTTATATATATTCTGAGCATTAACATTTATATATAAAACAAAGGAAACGAAGAAAATCATGTACTTCATAAATATATTTTTTAAATCAACCTGAATGCTACAAGTTTTAATTTATAGTACTTGTTACAAACGAACGGTAACTCGACAAGTAGGTTTTATCAAGTAAACTTATGCCAGCACTTGTTAAAAAGGTTACTGTATTGAACTGGCTAGGGTATTTATTTTCTTATAAAAAATCAAATATAAGAAATCTCTTTCGGTAAAGATAAGCTTATTAAAACAAGTACAAACAAGACTAAATAATCAAAAAACTGGAGCTAACACAAACGCCCTATGCTTTTTATACATTACCTACAGGCTTTTATCCTGTTCCCTATTTATTATTCCAGCTCCATAAACCAAAATTAACAGATTTACTTATTTTCAAATCGTTTCTTGCTATAATAGTCATTATTTGTCCTCTGTGATGTGATTCGTGAGCAATCATTTGGGCAAAAAAGGCTGTAGGATGTGGCTTGTAACCTTTAATACTTTCTTGTTCGAATAACTCATATAAAGTATCTCTCATTTTTTGTGATGATTCTTGTAGAGCTTCAATAAGTTGCGATTTCTTATTTGCATATTTCTTATTTATTTTCAAATCAATTTTTTCACCGACTTTATTAATCCAAAAGGAACGTATATTGTTAATGTGCACAAATTGTTCTCCTATACTTCTTCCTTTATCGTTTAGTTTTGTAGGTAACCAATCTTCTTCGATATTATCGAGTAAGTACAAAGTAACCTTATTGTTTTGATTCCAAGAATAGATTATGTCTGCTTTAATATTCATAAATTCTAACTTTCTTTAAAAAACCCAGTAATCTGTTTGAGTTTGTCATTTTCGTAAAGGACAAAACTTGAACCACTACTAAGAACCTCATTATTATCGTTAACCATATTCCAATTTACTAAACATCTATTGTGATGAGTATTGATGTATGTAGTGATAAATGAAGCATCTTCAAATTGTTCTTGAAACTGTTTCATATAATCTGATAGTTGTGCATAACCTACTACTTCAAAGTTTGGGTCTTTATATTCAAAGTCATCAGTTAGAATTTTTTGTAATTTTTCTGCTCGTTGAACTGAGTTGGTTTCATTCCAACAGGTTCTATATATATCCCATATTTCGTTAATTGTTTTCATCAGTTTTAGTTTTTAATGAGTTTAGAAATGAGGTCATTAATAAATGACCAGAATCTTTTGTGCCTTTTGACCTAGTTAAGAATCCGAAAAATGTGGTATGGATTATTTCGGTTAGTATACTTGAACTAATAGCATTGCTTAAATCTCCATTTTGCTGTGCATCTTTTACTGTGGGTTCAATAACTTGCAAAAAACTATTAAACTGTTGTGCAGATAATTCGGCAATAGCATTGTTTGAAGAACCCATTTCAGACATTATGTTGTTTACAAGACAACCTTTGTAATTATTCTCAATCTGAGAAGTGAGCATATTTTTATATAGTTCAATCAATTTGTCAAACGCTTTTAACTTGCTGGATTTTAATTCATTTTGTAAATGAGAAACTATTAACTCTCCATACGCATTAATGGTTGTTAGTAGAAAAGACTCTTTACTTTCGAAAGAATTATAAAAAGCACCTTTAGTCATTCCTGTTTCTTTACATATCTCATTAATACCCAAATTATGAAATCCTTTAGCCCAAAAGAGTTCCATACCTTTCTTTATTACTTTTTCTTTATTGTGTTTGTAGTTCATATCGTAAAATTAAACAAACAGACCGTTCGGTACAAATTTTAATCCAAATATTTCAGAATGATGAAGTTTTTTAGCTTGCAGCTAACGGTTGGCTATGGTTTTGTTGCTTAATTCTATAAGTTTATGAAAAAGCCCAGTCCATAATTCAGCTGTGGTGGTTTTCCAAAGGAAAATCAGAAACAATAAACTATAGCTCTCGTTCTACACTGGCTTATCTTTTAGGCAAGATATTCTGCTTGTTTAATATCCCATCTTTTGTTGTTACATATAGGAAATAATCGGCTAGTCCAAGCTTATTATTTATATTGATTTTAAGCTCAATGAATTTAACATTCTCGTCTGTTGATTTTAATTTATAGCTTAGTGATTTCACAACACCCTTATTAACCACTTGAAACAATTTTGGATCAGAAATATCCCCTATAACCATAGATGCCATTTCATAAGCTTCTTTATACATGTTCCCATATCGCATTATTCTTCCGTGAAGTATTGGAGCAACATATCCTTTTTTTAATAAATAGTATGCCCCTGAACCATTTTTCATTGACACAATAATATCATTAGCGATTCTATCCCCAGCCATTTTTAATGTTTTGTCAACACTTTCTAGCGGAATTTTCTTTGGCTCGTTTGAACAGGAAATGGTCAAACTCAGAACAAGTACTAAAAATGTTTTTGTAAGTTTTACATTTTGATAAAAGTTGTTCATTTTAATCTGGGCTTTATACTTGTGTACAACGGTTTGTGTAAGATTAGTAATTGGCTATGCAAACGGCTGATTTTTCAAACGGAAACCAGTTGCTAAATGAGCAATTACCCTTTAAATTTAGATACAAACCAAAATTATTAATTTTATACTTTATTGTGAAGTGTTTTCATTTTGATTTTTCATTTCCTAAAAAAAAGTCATTTACTAAATTATAAAATTTCTCAGATACTTCAATCATTGGCCAATGACCTATTCCTTTTAAGAATATATTAGGGATCTTTTTCTCTTCAATGAATCTTTGCGTTTCAACAGGGGTATCTTTATCGCCCCAAATATATACTTTCGGACATTTTAAATCTAAAAATTCAATACCTGGCTTGTTTTGAGAAATAATTTTTTCTGTTGATTTCCCCCATTTATATAACGAGTCTATGTTGGCAAAATAGATACTTGCTAGATATCTTCTAAAGTCTACTCTACTTTTGGAGTTCTCGATTACAGAAGTAAGATATTTTCTATAAAACTCTTCTTTTGAATTATGGATTGGTAAAGATGAATAATAACTATCCTTTGTGGTTAAGTTGCCCTCAATACTCACATAACCATTTATTTTTTCTCCAAAATACTTGCAGAGTGATGTCCCAATTATTCCAGAGACGGAATGTGCAACAATGTATAAGTTTGAATCAGGAGAAATTTCATTAATTAACTCTTTAAGTTTTTCCGTGAGTTGTTGGACTGATAAAGGATTATCATTATTGGGACTTACTCCAAACCCTGGTAAATCAGGAACAAATATATTAAACTTATTTTTGAGTTTTGACTCAAAAACTTCTCTATAACATAAGCCTGATTCTCCAAAAGGGTGAATTAACCAAATATCTCCAATAGGATTTTTTATTTCGTTCAATCGGAAAAAAACATTATTGATTATATTGATTCTCATATTTGCCTAAGTTTTTGTCTGTTATGAATTAAGATAATGTGCTCTGGTCTTTCTCTTTCTGGAATGCTTTACAACAATTGTATAAACACACTTTATGGTATTTATTCTCCTTATATTAACAGATAAGCATAATAAGATGCGTTTATTTCTATTTAATACACAAATCAAATATAAGAATATCCTTCAACCCTAAGCAGCATTAAATTCTTAACCTAAGTTTATACGAAAATGTTACTTTTTATGCGCTGTTTGTGAAGTCTGCTAAAACACATTAGAATCAAAGAAATCTCTTTCGGTAAAAATAACTTATTAAACAAGACTAAATATTCAAACCGATGGTGCTTATTGTATAGAATGATGTTCCTGAACATCATTCTATACAATTTAGCGGGAGCGGATCTTAACCCTTATGCTTATACTATATTAGCAAAAGTTACTTGTTAAATTTAGTTTTTTCAAGATTGATTGTTTTTGAAATAGCATTTGAAATAGAGTTTGCAAGATTTTCATATTCAGGTGGCGTTTTCCATTTACCTTTAATTTTCTCAACTGAATCTGAATAGCCCTTAAAAACAATAGAATTATCCGTTAAATCAATTATTTCAGAGGCAATATGGCTATTGCCCTTTTTTCCAGTTTCTATCATTCCGTAATAACTTACCAAAAGCCCATAACTAACGCTTACTATTAAAAGTTCATCAACCCCCTTATCTTTAAGTGAACGTAAATCATACTTATGATATTTTTTCTTCGAGGATGATGGCTTTTCAAACTTTTTGAGTTTTTTAACGTCGTAATCAAATTGAATTTCTTTCAATGGTTTTCCTTTTGCACTAAATATACCCTCATATAAACCCTTTATTTCATTAGTTGGATTTATTTTTTTGTCTACAATTTGCAATGGTTCTTTAAATCGCTTTCCTGGGGTTAAAGCTACATCAAGCAAACCTTGTGATCCTTCCCGATAAACTCTAATTGAATCAATTAAATAAACTACTCCAACTTTCTTTTGATTTGTATAATAATTGTCTGAAAGTGGCATTTTCACAGCACAACTACTAATTGTTATTAATATTATTATTAGTCCTAAATTTCTAAAAATTTTATTCATTTTGTTTTTAATTTAATCATTCTTTAAAAACCAAACCACTGGTTTTAAGGCAATTGCACATAGCGCTGAACTTTTGTGAACCTCTAGATATTTGTTGTTGAAATACTCATGCTTTTCGTTTAAGCAATTCTTTTGTTTATAATACCTTCCACTTTTAAGCTAAGCTAGTTTGGAAACACAAAACTCACTGATAAACCTAAAGCATTTGCATTATAGGTTTCCTCAAAACCATCTTTATACTCCATAAGTGTATAGCGTAAACCTATCCATCTCCAGGCTAACTCAAACATTAGCCCACTTGCATTATTAAAATTGATATTATCTCCTAATCCGTCTGCGTCAAACTTAATACCAGTCTGCATAGCAAGTCCTGTTCCAATACGAATGTTGTTTGTAATCATCCAATTGGCGGTTAAATTAATCGGTACTCGGGTCAAGGCCATATCCGCATTACTAGCCCTTACTGTCAAAATTTTGTAACCGATCCAACCCCTAAACTTCAGTTTCTGCATTTTAGGAACAGTGAATTCACCTCCAATACCAATAGAAACTCCTTGGCCAGCATGAACCGACTTTACATCACCATCAGTATAGTATACTTCTGCAACAGCATCACCACCAAATTCGCCAGTAAAATCAATTAATGCTCGAAAAGACCGGGATGTGTTTTCACTCTGTGCATAAGTATATGATGAATAAAGGCTCAGGCATAATAAAATAT
Source organism: Flavivirga eckloniae (assembly GCF_002886045.1). Taxonomy (NCBI): domain Bacteria; kingdom Pseudomonadati; phylum Bacteroidota; class Flavobacteriia; order Flavobacteriales; family Flavobacteriaceae; genus Flavivirga; species Flavivirga eckloniae. The sequence goes on from NZ_CP025791.1 coordinate 2,737,192, forward strand.
AAATAGGTCGTTTAATTCTCATAAGAATATTTATTTTGTAAATAAAAATTTGATGTATTTTCTCTTTGTTAAGTAATCGTTATTTCGTTTTTCTATGGCGCCAAATTGAATAGTTTGACCAGATTTTATTTCAATCTAAGGCTATTGAACTTCGTTAGCAGCATTAATTTTCATGATACTTGGTGAAGGTGTATCACCATTAGAAGAAGAAAAAATTAAAGAAAATACAAAAACAAGCGTAACGTCCTTTAAGGTTTTTTTAAAATAGAATTTCATAAATAGATTAATTTGATTTGGAGCAGTAAATGTATAAAAACGATCGTACGCAAATCTTGACTTAGGTTAATAAAGGCTGTGATACGTTACGAATAACTTCGAATTAATATAACTAACTCTAGTTACAAAATAGAGGTAGCAGAATCCCTCTTTATAGTATGCTTATTTCTTACTCAATCTCGGCACCCGATATGGTCGAGCGCTAGCTTGAGGGCATTCAAAACAAATCAGAATCGAAAAATTCCCTCAAGGAAATATCAATCATCTTACAGAACTGGTTTATGGTATGGATTGAGACACAAAGAACACCACTAAACACAGTTTAGCGGTAGCGGAGGAGTGATAAATTTTTTATTATTTATATTCATTACGATTTTTAGTAATTTATATTTCTGAAATTTGTCAATTCAGAGTTTTGTTATTCGTTTAAAAACCGCATTTATTGTGTCAAGTCTCATATCACTATAGCTTTTTAGTTTTTTATATAGACTTAAATGTTCTTTTAAAAATTCTCTATTGTACTTTTCTAATTCCTTTTCAGTATCATTAATAGTTTCTATAAGTGCCAAATTAATTCTCTTGTCGATTGCTGAAAGTTCATTAATTACCTTAAGCATAATTTTTTCTGATCTATAATACTCTATAAATGCTTCTGGATCATAATGCCAAGGATTTTTTTCAAAATCATTTTCCATCATATACAAATAACCCGAATTACGTAAAAATTCTGTTATCTCATTGTCATATTCGGGATGATTTATTATTAGTTCATGTAATTGGTCGAAAGTTTGAATATCTTGATTAGAAATTTTTCGTGCTTCTGCAAAAATAGAATTATGAATTTCTATTTGAGTTTCCAGAGGACTATCGCTTTGGGCATATTTTATTTCTCTTTCTGAAGCTTTTCTTACCACACCTTTGACCTCACTTAAAAATTTTGAATTTAGAATATCATTTGGTGTTGGATAATTGAAATTCTTAACAATATCTACACCAGCTGAGTGATAAGCTTGAGTTACAAAACGAGTACAGAATTGTCTATTTACTTCTTTCGGTTCTAATGAAGTTCCATTTTCCAAAACTTGAATGGCTTCATTTAGCGAATATGCTGTACCTATTTTTTGACGAGCAAACAGTTCAATTTTGTTTAATATATCTATTTGATTTGAATTAATTAAGCGAAGCACGATAATATCATCTTCATTATCAAATATTAATCGTTGGATATTATGAGCTTGCACCCCAGGTCCATCTGAATCTATATAGCTTGATCCCCCCATATAGAGTATAGCGTGAGAAAATTCACTATCCGACTTTTTTCGAATAATCCTACTTAACCGAGAGTCCGATTTCATTAAAATGATATCACCAGATTTTAGTATTTCTTTTTTAATCAAATACATTAGTTAACTCTCTATATTAGGTTTTGTGCAATTACACAAAGCAATTGTTTAAACACACTTATGATCTTTATTCCTCTTATATTACCGGATAAACATAATAAAAGTGCATTTATTTCTATTATACAAAAATCAAATATAAAAAATATCCTTCGTTCCTAAGCGACATTAAATTCTTAGCCTAAGTCTATACGAAAATGTTATTTTTTGTTTTGTACGCTGTTTGTGAAGTCTCTGTTAAAACATATCAGAATCAAAGAAATCCCTCAAGGAAATATCAATCATCTTGCAGAACCGGTTTATGGTATGGATTGAAACCCCTCTTTTATCGTTTACACTTTCCCAACGGCTTACAATCTGCCTATCTATAAAGTGAGTTTCAGCAAATTTCGATTGACTTAAGCCAGTTTCTTTTCTTAACTGCTTTATTCTTAGAGCAATTTTTTTGTTAAATGCAATATCTTCAGGTTTCAATTTAGACATATTGCAATTTTCACTTTATATAAAGAAATATTGTAAGCCATTTGGTTTACAAATAATTATTTCGTTATATTTGTAGTTAAATACATATTTTTGCAATTCTTCTTTTAAAATATTGAAGCAATTGCTTTGAATCTCACCATTGAAAACTGGTAATTTTTGCGCTGAGATGATAAGCAGATTGGCTCACGAACCCGGGCGTGGGCTCTCTTATCGGTGCAAGGTATACCAGTACCCCAATGGCGGTAAGTTGAGATCCACGTCCTTTTGTTTCCAGACATTATGGACCTTAGTGCTAAACTCATATGTACTGAACTTCCTGAACTAAATTCAGGATAGATGTTTCAGTATCTCAGTACCTGTTGAATATTAGCCAACAACTCCAACTTGCAATTTTTAAGTTTCACTAACGAAAAGAAAAATGTAACAGCTATTCTTATGGATAAAACAGAAGTCTTTATATCACCAAATGATTTAGTATTACCTCCCTATGCTACTATAACTGCTTTGATTGGATTACTCAACAGGTCTGGATTAACAGATAATGTTGTAAAACATTGTATAACGGGGTTAAAGGTTATTATTGTTATTCGTTTAGATAAGAGCTACAAAACTGGAACCGATCTTTTAGCAAGAAAGGAGTTTGATGAACTCTATGATAAATTCCCAGATATATATTTTAACAATAGGGAATCCATTCCACCAATTATGATTATTGAAAATATTCACCAATGTATTAAAACTGATAAGGTAATTTATGTTGACAACTAGAGCCTTAAAGTATCTCGACTCATGATGCTTTTTGGCTCTTAAATTCCTGCGTGGTCACTGAGCGTAGTCGAAGTGGAGGCAGGAATCTCATAATCTGGAACTAGCATTAAATAAGATTCCCTGTCTGCCGCAGGCAGGTTCGCTTGCTTTGGCTCCGCTCAGTACAAATCGCTCTGAATGATAAGTCAATTTATATCATTACGAGGAGCTAAGCAACGTGTTAATCTTGTAAATAGAAACGAGAATCAAATTAAACAAATTGTCACGGTCGTTCATCTCTCACAATGATCTATTTTTTAAACCCTAAGTACTATAAAACCCATTCACCGGTAGATAACGAGGGATCGGGAAGGAATGATGGCTGTCTACCGGGTATATGGGTAATTGTAAGAATGTTTAAGATTCCTGCCTCCACTTCGACTACGCTCAGTGACCACGCAGGAATTTAAAAGTATTTAGACAAACTAATCCTAAAAAAACTATCGTCTTTAAAATTAGAGAGTATAAATTCGTTGGTGTCAATCGAACTAAAAATTCGGGCTTCTACCTCTGCTGTCCAACTGCTTCCAAAACGTCTGGATGCTTCCATGCTAAATATTTTACTGCTCGATTCTAAATCTGAAATACCTCCTATTAAAATTGAGGTGTCCTGCGTATCGTTAAAAGCAATTCTGCTTCCTAAAAACACATCGTTTTGCAATGCGTTTAGGGCTAGTTCGTCACGCTCATCGTACAGGTATTCCCCTAGTAATCCAATGTCTAATCCGTTACCATCAATATTACTAAAGGTAAACTCCAAACCTGCTACCATGGCGAAAAAATCCTGTGCTTTAGAGGTTCGGTAAATAGACTCCAATTTCCAAAGGAAAGCATTGTGGGTAATCTGTAAATCCAATCCTGTTTGATTAATTACCGGATAAAAAGCATTGATATTACCGAGTTGATCGAAGGTGAATAGAGGCTCCCTTCCGTTACCATAAAAATGGGTTAGCCCTACATCGAAAGCACCAAAATAGTGTTTCCATCTAAAGGCAAGATCTTGCCGCCATTCCTCTGCACCACTTTCATATTGTAGATCGTCTTTATCTATAACCACCGGAAATCTTAAACGGCCTTTAGCGCCAGGAAATGTGCGCTTTCTATGATAGGGCAAATAAAAGAAATCGAAACTCCCCATTTTTTTGGTTGTATAGGTAAATTGAACCATGGGCTGCCCTAATTTATCCTCGCCATCAAACGACTCTACAGCATCTGTTTGGTTAATAATATCTACCAAATGATTACTCTCTGCTACACCCCAATATATTTTTTTAAGCCCTATACTTAACTCCCAGTTCTTTTTTACTTTTTGATAATACAGTTCTCTTATATCCCAGTGGGTACGTTCATCATCAACATCCAACCTCAAAAAACCAGTAAAATTAAATTGCTCGTAACCTTTATTCCAATCTAATGAATATTCCGGTGTAAAAGCTATAGACGGGAAATGTTGTTCCTGGTCGTTAAATGCGGCATCATCATAAAAGTATCTGTATTCTGCTGCTATTTCTAACTCGAAGTCCTGATTTATTTTCTTTTCTCCGCTTTGAGCATATAATATCCCACCACTTAAAAAAAGCATTAAAATGGTGGTTTTTAATCGTGTTCGATTCATTCTGTTTTTTTAAAAAGCAACACCAGAAGACTATTTCTAATCTAACCAATCAATTAAAATAATTAACCAAAAACTAAGAACATCCAAGATTTGTCCTAGCCTTCGGCGTTGCTTTATTTGAGTTAGTGCAATATCAAATTCTTTGTAAAGCGACTTGAGTAAAATCTTCGTCCGAAAGGTTTATATCAAAATTATAGTCGCTAAACTTTAAAATGGTTTCTTTGTTACTCTGGTGATTGGTCATAACAAACGTTCCTGCTCTCCAAAATTTGTTTTTGTACAGCTTGTAGTCGCTATAAACCAATGTTTTTAGCAACGCATTTTTTCTGTCGTAAAACTCAACTTTTTCAAAACGGTACCCTTTATCTTTATTGTAGGTTACCAAACGTCTTGTGTATCCCGACTTTGGATCTACAGGGTCTTGTTCTACAACCACAAGGCTTCCTTTTTCTTCTATAAACTTATAGCTGTACTTTTCCACTTCTTGCGACGATAAATCTTCGTATGCAAATTCACTGCCTACAAATGGTCCTGATTTATTATTAGATGAAATTCTTTTTACACGTTTAATAGATGGTAAAAACAACCACTGATCGTCTGAGCCTACTTTATGCGTAAATGTTAATGTGGATGTTCCCTTAACATCTTTAGGACTATTAAAAACGATTAAGGATTTATCGCCATCTTCTGTAAGCTCCAATGTTTTTGTTGTAAGTGAACGTTCGCTGGTTTGACCGTTTTTATTTTTAAGGGTCATTTTTAAGTTAACTGAAGAGCTATTAAACCCCAAATCTGCTTTTTCTGCTGCTTTTGCAATTTGTAATCCGCGCTCTTCTGCTGTTTGCGCTTGTATTCCTATTGTAATTAATACGACTAGTATAGAGGCTATTTTTTTCATTTTTCTATGTTTTATAATTTTTGTTTTATTTATGGAAAATAACTTGTGCTACTGTAGATTCTTCTTCTGTTGTTTTTTTACTTGTAAGAATGAGCAAGGATGGTAGCAAGATGAAATCTATTATTAGAGCTGCCAAAATGATGATTACGGTTATTCTTGCCATATAACTGTTTAAGGCAAATGGCGATGTTGAGAGCACCGAAAAACCGGCCAATAAAACAACGGTTGTTGTTACGAGTGCTTTTCCAACGGTTTCGAAAGCATATACCACAGCCTGTTTGGCATCGTACCCCAGCTCACGTCTGGCTCTTAAGAACTTACTCATAAAATGGACGGTATCGTCGACTATAATTCCCAGTGTCATCCCAAAAACAATTACCATACCTGTGTTTATTTGTGCTTTATAAAGTGCCCAAATACCAAAGCCAACTAAAACTGGTGTTACATTTGGAATAATACTTAGCAAGCCAAGTTTAAAGTTTCTTAAAGCCAGCATTAACACTAAAGAGATTAATATAAGCGCGATAATGTTTCCTTTAAGCATGCTATCTGCTTGCCTGAATCCTAATTTAGAAAACATCAATGTTGGGCTTACCCCCATGGCATGCATAGCTTGTGGCGTATTATCCCGTAACCAATCTTCACCTCTTTTCGAAAAGGCAATCATCTCGGTACTATTAATATTATCTACAGTTACGGTTACTCTGGTTTCAGATTTATCGACATTAATTTGATTGTTAAGATCTAGTCCGAAAGGTAAAGACAACTCGTAAAGCAATAAGTATTGGGCTGCTTCGTCTCTGTTATCTGGAATGCGGTAGAAACTTTCGTCGTCTCCGTGCATCGATCTGTTAACACGTCTGGCCACTTCGCTAAAAGCATTAACATGTATTACTTCTGGCTGTTCGTTAAGCCAATCTTCGAAGGCATTTAAGTGTTTAAGATATTCCGGATTATTAATACCGCCACTTTCTCCACTACTAATAGAGTATTCAACATTATAAATACCGGTTAGATTATCTTTTATATAATCGGTATCGGTTCTAAAGGCGATACTTTCATCAAAATAATTTATAAATTCATCGTTAAACGTATTGTTGGTAGCGAGATAGGTGAGTCCTCCAATAACTATAACCGAGATAATAGACAGCCTTACTGGTTGTTTCACCACAAAGTTCCCTAAACCGACATACCAATTTTTACGTACTTTGGTTTCTTCTTTTTTAACTTTGGATTTAACTGGAAAGATTGCCATTAATGCTGGTAATGTTGTGGTAGAGTATAAGAACGCCATGGCCATACCAAAGGCGGTAATGTTACCTAAATCCCAAAACGGAGGTACATCGCCAAAATTCATGGTTAAAAACCCGATTACTGTAGTTAAACTTGTAATGAATACAGGCATGAAATTTAGTCGAATCGCTTCTTTTAAAGCATCAACTTTATTAAGACCATCATTACGCATTTTTTGAAGCATGGTAACGAGTATATGAATACTGTCTGCAACGGCCAACGTAAGAATCATGGTAGGGAATACGGCAGAAGGCGGCGTCATTTTTATACCCATAATACCAACAAAACCAACAGCACTTATTATAGAAAACAATACAACAACCAATGTTGCGAGGGTACTCCAAATGTTTCTGGTTAAGATAAATGTGGTTATAATAACTATGATAAGCATAATCATGGTTAAACCCATATCGTTCTGAGACGCTTCAAAGAAAGCCGTGTTCATAGGAATTAAACCTGAAGTGTGTACTTCGAAATTCGGGTGCTTTTCCTTAAATTCAGCAATCATATTTCTAACAAAAGGCGTTACTTCTCCAGGAATTTCATTTATGTTTTCGCCCGGAAGCCTTACGGTTATATTTATAGCTGTTACACTCCCTTTTTCGTTAAGAATCCTGTTAACAAGAAGTGGTTCTTTTAAAGCTTTTTCCTTGATCTCTAAAATCTCGGCTTCTGTTTTTAAGGACGATTCATACGATAAATCATCAACATATAAATCGTCTCCATCGGCACTTGTATGCTGAAAGTTGGTTACTGCATCCACTCTCGAAGAATAAGGGGTGTTCCATGATTCTGCAGTTAACTCTTCAATAGCTACAAGATTTTCTTTTGTGAAAATGTTGCCATTTGATGGAGACAATACTAAAATAACATTATCATCCTTGGTGTATTTTTCCTGTAAGGCATCAAAAGCCTCTAATTCTGGATTCGACTTACTAAAGAAAACATGGTAGTCGCCATCGAATTCCATATTGCCCTGAGAGCCTAATCCCATGGCCAGTACTAGGGTTGCCAATAATATAGGCCATTTAAATCTTATTACGAAGTTGGCCCAACTCCTGGCAAAAACATTTGTGGCACTTTGAGCCTTTTTAATTGCATTCATTTTTAGTGATTTTAATAGTTGACCAGTCAATTATATATTATGTATATGTAACGGATCTTTGGTTAATAATTAATGTTTGTATTTAAGACGTTTTATAAATTTATAATGGGGACAAAAAAATTATATTTTTTATAGTTGACCGGTCAACTATATATATTTTAAAAAAATTTATCGAAATAATATTTCGTTAACCATAATCCTAAAATTATCAATTGGTTCTGCACTTTTTGTTTCTTTCATACTAATCATCGACCCTTTTCCTGCATCCTCAATAAAAGCGGCAAGAACTTCTGCTTTTGTCGTATTCTTTATTTCTCCTAAATCCTGGGCTTCCTGTATAACTTCTGTAATTGACGATATTATCATTTGCGCTTTTGCTAATATAGCCGTTCTTATGTTTTCATTATGTTCCGCCATTTCACTACTAAGATTACAAGCCATACATCCCTTTTTGCAATTCATTTCTTCTTTTAGCATGTGTAATCTATGCTCGTAAAAATTTAAAAGACGTTGTTTGGGAGCAATAGAGGTGTCTCTTAAAATATCTCTTGAAGGTCCAAAATGAGCATCAAAATATTTATCTATAGCCTTTACAGCAAAATCTTCCTTAGAGTTGAAATAAAAATAAAACGACCCTTTTGGTACATCGGCTGCTTTAACAATATCGTTAACACTGGTAGCATTATACCCTTTACTCCACAGAATCTCTATTCCTTTTTCTAAAAGGAAGTCTGCTTTAGCATCGTGTTTAACAGTTTTAAGCATAAGTTTTAATTTCGAAACAAAAATATGACCACTCGTCTAGTAAATCCAAATTTTAAATGTTAAAATTTTTGTAAACGCAAAAAAGGCAGCCTGAAAAAATGTCATTCAGAGCGGCTCGTGCTGAGCGTAGTCGAAGCAAGCGAAGAATCTTATTAAGTTAAAGAGATTCTTCAGTTGCTCCTCCCTGTCTGCCGACAGGCAGGCTTCTGAATGACACCTTTCTCAGGCGTCCTTTCGCTATTAATTAATCAAAAAACGTCCTACTTTACTGTAAGGGTGTATTGTGGCGTTGGGTTTAACGGACAGAAATAAACATACTCTCCTTTTGTTAACTTAGTAACATTACTTTTTTCAACCTTACCATCTTTAACAACTGCTGTTACATATGCTGTTTTTATATGATTCTCTGGTTTACTGGCATCTTTACCTTTTGGTACTAACACTAAGCCTACCTCTTTAGCAGCATGGTTGTTAAATATTTCAAAAACATAAGATCCTTCGCTTAATGTTAATGCTTTTTGAGTAAACTCTCCTTTTGTTTGCTCTAGCGATACTGTTTTTACTGTACTCTGTGCATTAGTATTTATTGTGAATGCCAATGCTATTACTAAAATTGAAATGATTTTTTTCATAATGTTTTGTTTTTATGTCCCCTCGAGCGCAGTCGAGAGGTTAGTGTTAATTTTTAATACGTTAAATAGGTCTCGACTGCGCTCGACCCGACATTGTTTTTAATTACCCTGCTACAGTTTCCAATGGTTGTGCTACCGGGAAATCTACAGGTATTTGTGTTGTTTGGTGTAAGTAATTCGAAATTGTTTTATCACCAACTAAAGAAATTGTGTCTACTAAATTTCCTTTGCTATACCCTGCGTTAAAGAAATTTTCTAAAACTGCCGCCTCAGTCTTACCTCTGTTTTCTGTTATGTTTTTTGCTAATTGCGCTAAAGCGTTTAATTTATGATCGAATGATGCATATCCTGCTCTTAATTCTAAGATTTGCTCGTCGGTAAATCCGTTCATTTTTCCAATGGCAGTATGCGCAGATAAACAGTAAACACATTGGTTTACTTCGCTTACAGCTAAATTAACCACTTCTTTTTCTTTTGCAGATAATGATGTTTTTGCATTCGAAAAGGTTAAATAATTCTCTAACGCCGTATCGCTATGTGCATAGGTAGCGTATAAGTTTGGTACAAAACCTAATGCTTTGTTTAAATTATCGAAAATAGCTTGATTGTTTTCGCTTACTTCTTCTCTTTTTGGTACATTAAATGTGCTCATAATCTTAATTTTTAAATATCTATTTTTTTATTAAATCTTGTTGTTTGTAATTCTGGTACAAAGTTGCAACCATATAAAAGGTTATACCATGTAAGTTCTTCCTTTGTAGTTGTCGATTTTTCCCTTTGTTATTTTAAAGCGTGATATGACCGTCTACATAAGGCCTTTCGGCATCACAATAAAAGTCATGAATATGCTTTTGCTCGCAATGCGTTTTAGGACTTATAGTGTTAAGCCTCTTTTTTCTGTTATTACTGAATATTTTTATCAAATTGAAAATTGAAATATGTTTTAAATCCATAACTTATACTGTTTAAATTATACAGTACAAAGATGCGTTATAACTTGGCGTTATAAAATGAATGGATTTCCCGGAAGCTTGTCAATTCTTCCTAAGAAGCAGATTTAAGCTGTTTTTTAAAATCTGATGGGGATAGCGAGGTGTGTTTTTTAAACAACCTGCTTAAATGTGAAGCGTCTTCGAAACCAATTTCAAAAGCAATTTCTTTGGCTGTTTTATCGGTGTAGACCAATAAGCGTTTTGATTCAAGAATAAGACGTTCGTGAATAATCTTTAACGGACTCGTATTTAATTTCGCAAATGTATTGGATAAAGTTTTTGGTGATTTAAAGAGCTTATCTGCATAGAAGCCCACGCTGTGCTCTTTTCTAAAATGAGATTCAACCAGAACATTAAAGCTTCTTAATAATTCTACTTTTGAATCTTTAACTCCTGGTACAGTTTCGGCATTATCCTTAGCCTTAAGTATACGCGTGCTTTTAATAATAAATCTTGCCATAAGCATTCGCAGCATTTCTGCCTGAATGTTATCCTTGGTTTCTAACTCATCAACAAATATCTCATGAAGTATATTAAATTTGCCCCGTTCCTTTTCGTTTAAATGAATAAGAGGCATATGTTCATTCCCGAAAAATAGTAAACCTGCGCAACCCACCTCCCGGTCATGGTCTTTAATGCAATAAAATTCCCTGTTAAATTGGTATACAATTAAGTCCTCGCCCTCAACAAATTGCAAATATTGAACATTAGTTAATGCCAAAACGCTATGAGGTTCTATAGAGAAAGGAATACTGTCTACTACTATTTCTGCTTTAGAATCTTTGGTTCTAATAAACATAAATAGTTCTACTTGCTTAGTTTTTTTATACGATTCTAAAAGCGACTCATTGCCTACTTTTAAAATAGCGTCGGTGGAAAACTCAGAGAATACTTGTGTCATGTTTACATAGGTCTCAATTAAAACAAAAACATTACAATCTGTTGTAGTTAATTCCTTAAAAAATCTATTATCTTAGTACGTCTATAATAGATATATAGTTAATATTAACTATATATCTTTGTTAGCACCAATTATGAAACCGAGTACATCAATAATATTTTTGCTTCTATTTGGGTTGTTTTATTCTTGCAATGAAAAATCTGAAAATAAGAAAGCGGAATTTGTTGAAAGCAAATTATTTGGTAACGTAAAAAGCATAGAAACTAAAACTTTTGAAAATGATACTTTAAAATCAAGAGTATTGGAATTTTATACAGAAAGTGGAATAATTGAGAGAAAAGAAACATATTTTGAACCTAATTTATCTTCAATTATAAGATACCAAGAATATGATGATAAAAACAGATTGGTAAAAGAACAAATTGTTACTGACGGAGATTCGACTTTCTCAAGTAAATATTACTACAATAGTCTTGGACTTGAAAAAAAGGAGGAATATTACTTAAATAAACTTCAAACAATTACGGAATTCAAAATGGATAGCGCAGGAAAAACGATTGAAAAGAAATTTGGATATGTCGAGACAGATGGATTTAGGAATTGGAAATATGAATATCCTAATGAAAATATAACTCTTATAAAGGAATTTTTTAAAAGTAATTCACCTGAAAAAATAACTGAATTGAAACTTATTCCTGAAGAAAACAAAAAGGTTTTGACGAAAAAATATTTATTTCCTGCTTCAGAGACAAAAGAAATTTTCTATCACGACAGTTTAGGAAATTTAAAGAGAAAAGAAAAATTTTATAATGGAGAACTGAAAGAAAGCTTAAGTTTTGAATATAAATTAGACTTTGAAAAGAATTGGATAATCTCAGAAAACGGATTGACTAAAAAAGAAAGAATTATAAAATATTATTAAATAAATAACAGGTGCTAACAATGGCTATATGTAATTGCTTGTTCTCGCCTACTTCTGAAAATCCTCGCGGATTTTCAGTTTGGTGTGTGCTTGCAAAGTTAATTGCTAACCCACGCAACTACTCTTAGCCGAGCCGTTAGGCACAAACAAGGTATGGTAAAGGCACATAGTTTACAGAGTTAAAGGGACATAGTTTACACTTTTTTAGGTTGTAATTTGAGATAAAAATCAAATTATCATGCCTTGGAAAGCAACTACAACTATGGAACAAAAAATTGAATTTATCTGTGAATGGAGAACTGGGAAATATACCATCACAGAATTATGCAAAAACTTTGAAATCTCAAGACCAACAGCCTACAAGCTGATTTCCAGATTCGAAAATCAAGGTTATGACGGTCTAAAAGAGCAGTCAAGAGCACCCAGGGAACATCCTAACGCTACGGGTGAGAATATTGTTAAAGCTATTATTAAATTAAAGGCTAAATATCCACGTTGGGGAGCTAAAAAAATCAGAATACTTTTGTTTAACGATTTCAATAAAGAAATAGTTCCTTCTGTGGTTACTGTCCACAACATACTCAAGAAAAATGGTCTGGTCTGTCCTCAAAAACGAATGAGAAGGGTCAAACCTGTGTTCCCTATTTTCGACCCCAAATCATGTAATGAAGTATGGAGTGCAGATTATAAAGGAAAGTTTTTAATGGGCAATAAGATCTATTGTCACCCGCTAACCATTGCAGATTCCAAAAGTCGTTTTTTGTTTACGGCTAAAGGGCATTATAAGGAAAACTTAAAGTCTGCTAAAACTGAGTTTACAAAGGTCTTTAGAAAGTATGGTATGCCTAAACAAATCCATACAGATAACGGTAGCCCCTTTGGTTCTGTAAGAGCCATCCAACGCTATACCCAACTCTCTTATTGGTTTATTGAACTTGGGATTACCCCTGTGTTTTCTGACCCTGCCCACCCTGAGCAAAACGGAAGGCACGAACGCATGCACCGTGACTTAAAGGCGGCATGTGCCAGACCTTCTGCTTATGATCTAAAAGCCCAACAACGCAGATTAAACCATTTTGTAAAGGAATATAATCACATAAGACCCCATGAGGCTTTAGGCATGAAAACACCCGCTTCTGTCCATAATTTTGAGACCAGACCTTTTCCCGAAAAAACACCTCTCTTTGATTATGATTTAGACCATAAAGTTCTTAAAGTAACTCAAAACGGAGCTATCAGATGGAGGTCCTATTATTGGGTATATTTAACAAGTGCTCTAAAAGGTAAATATGTAGGAATCCAAAATCTTGGTAACGGTATTTGGAAAGTGTTTTACAGAAACGTATTTTTAGGTTTCTTTAATGAAAATGAATTAAGAAATAAAAAAACTAACATAAGGTTAGAAACTAATTTAGTGTAAAGTCTAATCTTTAACTTGTGTAAACCATGTCTCTTAACGAACAACAAACTTTAAACAATAAATAATGAGGAAAATAATATTATCAATTGCTCTATTAGGAATTACTTTCGGAATGAATTCACAAAATCAAACCATTGGATTGAATTACTCTTTTGGCTTTAATCCTGATAATGATAATTTTACTTACAACGGAGCATCTTTAGGGAATTACGCTTTAGGTTGGTATATGCTTACAAGTAGTGCTGAAGCTAGATTATCAGGTTATGGAGGGATTAAGCTTTTCACGAATAAGAATCCTAGGTTAACAATATCTTATAACGGTAATGTAGGAATCGGAACAATAAATCCAGATATGAAATTAACTGTAAAAGGAAACATCCACGCAGAGGAAGTAAAAATTGACTTAAATGTTCCTGCTCCTGATTACGTTTTCAAAAAAGACTATTATCTTAGAAGTATAGAAGAAGTAGAAGATTTCATCAAAGAAAACAGTCATCTACCAGAAATCCCATCAGCTAAGGAATTTGAACAAAATGGGATAATGCAAGCAGAAATGGATATGAATCTTCTCAAAAAAATCGAGGAATTAACCTTGTACACGATTCAACAAGAAAAGAAAATCAATAAACTTGAAAAAGAGAACGAATCTTTAAAACTTTTAGCTACCCAGTTCGAGGCATTACAAAAAAGACTAGAAAAATTAGAAAACTCCAAGTAAATAATAGCCAAATCTGATTTTTAATAATTTGCCAGAAAGACTTACATTTACGCTATGGACATAAAACTGACCGAAGCAGAAAAAATTAAAATCCTAAATTCGGATGATATTTACGGAATCATGCAGCGGATTTTATTGCGGGAAAATAAAATTGACTAAAACAGAGAGCACTTTTGGGTTATTGGATTGGAAAACAATAATCGGATTCTTTTTATTGAGCTCATAAGTTTGGGGACTGTAAAAAAAGCATTAGCAGAGCCTATGGAAGTATTTAGTTTTGCCCTGCAAAAAAGAGCTGTGAAAATCATTTTGTGCCACAACCATCCAAGCGGAGAATTAAAACCATCCGAGGCAGATAAAGACATTTCCGATAGATTAATCCAAGTCGGAATTATTGTTGATACCGAGGTTCTTGACCATTTGATAATATCTGACAAAAGTTATTTGAGCTTTGCTGATACTGGACTTTTGGACGAATTGAAGAAAAGCACAAAGTATGTTCCTAAATATGTGTTGGAGCAACGGATTAAAAAAGAGGCAACTGAAATTGCTAATAAAAAGAAAGCCGTTGAAATAGCAAAAGCCATGAAAAGAGAGAATGAAGATATTGAAAAAATTGCTTTATTCACAGGATTATCGATTGAGGAAATTGAAAAATTGAGAGTTAAAAAGAGATAAAAGCCAGTGCCTAACATGGTATAAAAATAATTGCTTGGTCTGTGCTATTCGGAAAATCCTGCGGATTTTCCTCTGGCTCGTCAACTTTTGTTAAATAGGAGGCTTAACCACGCAACTATTCTTATACATCAACGTTACATGCAAGCATAAAAATGAAAAAAGGAGACATTATTGAAATAGAAGGGTCAAGAAGTAAGGCAAACTTGATTTGTACCTCAATAGTGAGAGAAGATATAAATGAGTATGGTTTCTTTCTTATTACTGATAATTCGTTTAATAAAAGCGTAAATGAACTTAGCGTTCTTGGCTATAAATATCTAGATACAAATTCCGATTTAATCAACTCCATAAGTCATCTTGACAAAACACAATTCTATACATCTATAAGATATGATTTGTTACAAATACCTATCAAGCTGCTAATAGAAAATTCTAAAACTGTAGGTTACGTAAATCTTCATCCTAAATTCTATCCAAGACCAAATTATAGAAGAACGATTCAAGAATTGGGTGAAATAGAAGAAGTTAAGTTCGAACGTATAAAAAAGAAAGGAAGTGTTTCAAATCTTGATAATACAATTTACAATTCTTATCCTATAACTGAAATAACTTTAAACAGCTCAATGAATATAATTATAATAACTGGACCTCCATATTCTGGAAAAGGAACTCAATGTGATGAATTAGTTAAAGACCATGACTTAGTTCACATCTCAACTGGTGACCACATAAGAAACGAAAAAGAAAACCAAACTGAGCTTGGAAAAATAATGTCTGATTATGATGAGAAAGGAGAACTTGTACCAGACGAAATAATGAAAAAGTTGCTTGATAAACTCATCGAAGAAAACAAACATGCTTCAGGAATAATTTTAGATGGCTATCCACGAACGATTCCTCAAGTAGAGGACTTGGTTAAAGTGTTGTCGGAAAGAGAATTGTCTATTAATTCAATAATCAGCATAGAAGTACCTAGAGATGAACTTTTAATCCGTGCTAAAAAAAGAGCTGAAACATCAACAAGAGAAGATGACAAAAACCCAGAGACACATTACAAAAGAATAAGAGTATTTGAAGAACTCACTAAACCAACTATTGAATACATGAAAAAGAAATTTCAAGTAAAAACATTCGATGGCATGGGGGCTATTGAAGAAATCACTGAACGAATAAAAGCCAGCATGTAACACTAGATAAGAAGTAAGAGCTCCTTCGTCGCTCCTCCTCTTATCATTGAACGTTGTAAACAATTAAAGCGAGAGTACCTATGTCTACAAACCAGCCAGCCAGAATTTTTTTTCTTCTTGCCCGAGAGGTTAATAAAGCCGTTGTTTTCAGAAGAGGTCCAACTAAATGGACGCAAATGATTGTTTGGGATCTGAATTCTGATGAGTTAGAATACGGACAATGGAGTAAAGTGAAATTTCAAAAATGGAGATGTGATTTATCACCATCTGGAAAACATTTGATTTATCTAGACGACCAATTTGAAAATGGAGATAGTGCTACAGTTGTTAGCAAACCACCTTTTTGGGCTGCTATAGCAAAATGGAAACACTATAACCCGCTATTCGGTATTGGAGGTGGAGTATTCAGATCAGAAAATGAAGTTACATTGAATTGGCATTATATGCTTGAGGCAGACGAACTATTTCCAGTACCTCCTCAACTTAAAGTGATTTGTAAGGGCGAATCGTTTAATGTAGAAACTACTCGTTTAAAAAGAGATGGATGGAGTTTATTAGATGCTAAACAGTTTATTAACAATAGAATTAAATATTTATCGAAACCTTCTATATTTTGGGATGATATCTACAAATTTTGGGAAGATTCTGTTAGAGGAAATAAATTTCAATCGACTCCTAAACTTTGGTCAAAACCAGTAACTAAAAGTTCCTCCTTATATCGTCTTTCATATTATCATTATGAAAAATATAAACGATTGAGTAAGTTTTTTATAAAAAGAAGGCAAGAAGTCAATGAATTAGAACAAGTTGAATGGGCAGAAGTCGATTGCAATGGACGAATTATTGCAAGTAAAAATGGTACTTTGATTGCTTCTAAAACTTTTAATGACGGTTCTGTCCAATTGGGTAACTTAGAATTACTTCACGATTTAAACCCTCAAAAACCTGAAGAAATTCCGGTTCCTGATATAATGAAACGATGGTAAAAATCTCAAACAAAAAGTTTATAACAATATGCAAAAAGCATTAAAACGACTTTTTACATTAACCTTTAGCAATTATTAGGAGAATATCACAATAAAAATTTAAATGATAAAAAAAATACTTTGGGGAATATTAGTTTTTGGTTTGATAGGAGGTGTCTTTGGCTACTATAAATACACAAGAATAATTTCTCCAAATGTTCCAGAAAATTTAGAAAATAATATTGTTGTCATTCCAACTAATTTCTCATTTAACGATGTAGTTCAACTTCTCCATGAAAATAACCAAATCATGGATACTGTATCATTTCGCGAAGTATCAGAAATGATGAACTACAGAAAAAGTATCATGAGAGCCGGTAGATACAAAATCACTCCATCTTGGAGTAACCGTTCATTAATTAGTCATCTTCGAGCAGGCGAACAAGAAGTTGTAAATTTAGTTTTAACTCACGGTTGGTTGTTGTCAGATGTCGCAGGTAAAGCTTCTCAATCTATCGAGGCAGATTCTACCGATTTGATTAACCTTTTTCAAAACGAGGATTATATAACCAAATTCGGATATACATCAAAGACCCTAATGAGTTTGTTTATTCCAAATACGTATGAGTTTTATTGGAACACAGGTGAAAAGGTTTTTTTTGAAAGAATGGTTAAAGAACACAATAGATTTTGGAATACCAATGACAGACTGTCAAAAGCTAAAAAATTAGGATTGACTACCGAAGAGGTTTACACTTTAGCTTCAATCGTGGAAAGAGAAATATCAAAAGATGAGGAAAAAAAACGAGTAGCAGGACTATATCTAAATCGAATTAGAATAGGTATGAAATTAGATGCAGACCCTACAGCGAAATTTGCAACTAGAGACTTTAAAGCGACAAGAATTTTATATAAACATATTCGTTTTAATTCTCCATATAATACTTATTTACACAGAGGACTTCCTCCTGGACCTATAAGTATGGCATCTATAAAGAGTATTGATGCTGTTTTAGATTCGGAGAAACATAATTTTTATTATATGTGTGTTGACCCAGATAATCTGGGATATCACCTTTTTGCAGAAACTATAACTGAGCACAATAAAAATGCCAGAAAGTATCATCGGTGGTTAGATAACATAGAGAAAAAATAACAACCGCTAACAAAGACGTGTATAACTAATTGCTTGTTCTGTGTGTACTCGGAAAACCCTACGGATTTTCCTCTCGTTCGTTTTCTTTTGCTAACTTAGTTCTTGCCAACGCAGCTAACCATACACAAACACATTGTACGCAAGCTAAAAAAAATGAATCAATATAGAAATAATGGTGCCATTGGAGCAATATTAGATGAATATGAAAAGGCTTTGACTGAACTTGAAAATATTATAACTGATTTAAGTTATGAGGAATTAATCGCCACCGTTGATAACAAAACGGAAGATTTTGATTGTAAGTCAATTCAAACGATTTTAACACACGTTATTAGAGCAGGATATTGTTACATCATCGAAATTAGAAAATCATTGGGTGAACAAATTGATTTTGTTGAACGAAGAACATTAAATACTGTTGAACAATACAAAATGGAATTGAAAAATATGTTCAACTACAACGAGCTATTTTTCAAAGATTACCCTAATGTTAATCTTGAGGAAAACGATTCCGAAAAGAAAATATTAGTGAAATGGGGACAAGTATATGATATTGAGCAATTATTTGAACACGCAATCGTACATATTTTAAGACATAGAAGACAAATTGAACGATTTAAAATACAACTTCGAGAATGAGAAGCCAGTGTACAACAAAGTATAACCGCAATTGCGGCGGATTCGACTACGTCCGAATCCACTCGGAATTGCTAAGGTCTGTGCTAAACCGAAAATTAACCCGTAACTGATGGTTACACGAGGCCGTTAGCTGTAATTTGATGAAAATCACGAATAAAAAATATAAAAATCTGAATTTAGCCAATGAGGAAGAACGTGGTGAAAATCTAATCATTGATTTTATCATTTCATCAATTCTCGGGCTTGCCATTGCTTTTCTAACTTTCAAAAATTTCACTCTTGTGCTTCTAACATATTTACTCGTGAGATTTATTTATTATTTAGTTTTTGAGTACTTATTTGGTAGAACACCGGGAAAATATCAAACCCGAACTAAAGTTGTAAATCGAATTGGAGAAAAACCGACTTTAATTAGGTTAGCTAAAAGAAACTTGAGCCGATTTATTAGTATTCTTTCAGGAATTAGTGATGATGAAAGAGCTTTGCACGATAGCTTTTCAAATACTTTTGTTGTAAAGGATAATGAATTAAAAAAAATTGAACTAAAGCAACCCATGATTTCGATATTTTATTTATCAATTATGGGCTATTGCATTTACTATTTTGGAACTAAAACTGAGTTAAAAAAAATTGATATTATTTTTTTAGTTGTTCTTATAATCTTATTTGTTTACCACCTAATAATTGGAATAAAAAGAATAATAACTACAGCAGGCAAAGTATAAAAATAATGCTTAAATTTAATCTTAGAGCCTAAAGGTTAGTGTGCATTCGGTCACTCTGATTTTCTTGTGGAAAACCCTCAGACACAAAACCGCACTATTCTTATACAAACCGTTACCACGCATTAACAGCGCACTATTCAGTTCACACTTGCTATTCAAAAAAAAAATTCAATCTGATTTTTTTAAAATATTTATTTGATATATCATATAATTATTTATATTTGATTGATATATCAAATAAATATGAAATTCGATACACCAACAAGCACTGTACTTTACTCAATTGAGGAAACTATAAAAGCTTATCGTAAATTAAGTCAATGTAATATTGCTAATGTAGTTCCTAATATAACAGTAGATCAAGCATTGATTTTAATTATACTTGAAAGTAATGACAAGAGTCAATCTGAAGTCGCAGATATAGTATTCAAAGATTATGCATCTATGACTAGAATTGTAAAGTTAATGATTGATAAGGATTACTTAATAAAATCGATTGATCAAAAGGATAAACGAAAAGTGAAATTAGAAATCTCTAAAAATGGAAAAAAAGTTATAGAAAAATTAAATTCTGTAATTAAAAAAAACAGGCAAATAGCGCTCGATTCAGTTTCAGAAGAGGAATTAAAACAACTTTATACCATATTAAATAAAATTACTAAAAACTGTCAAACACATATTAAATGAAAAAAATCATTTTTCTATTAGCTCTTGTAATGATATTGTCTTGTGAAAAGAAAAGGTCAACTTCAAGTCACAACAGTAAAATAACTGAAATAACAAACTATTTAGATTCCTTAAAAGATTTTAGCGGAGCTGTTTTAATTGTCAAAAATGATAGTATTTTGTTGCAAAAAGCATATGGTTATGCACACATGGGTCATAAAATTGTGAACAATGTAGATACAAAATTCAATCAAGGTTCAATTGGAAAATCGTTTACTGCTGTAGCTATTCTTCAGCTTATACAACAAAACAAATTAAAGCTAACGGATAACGTTGGGGCTTTCATACCCGAATATCCAAATAAAATAGTTAGAGACTCGGTTACCATTGCCTACCTTTTGACACACACAAGTGGATTGCCTCATTTTTTCGCAAGGGAAACCTTCCTTAAAAGCTCTAAAGATTTATATAGAACCATGAACGACCTAAATCCTCTTTATGAAAATGAACCCATGGAATCAAAACCAGGTGAAATATTTACCTATAGAAATACAAATTATGTGATACTTGGTAGAATTATAGAGAAAATTTCTGGGTTAGAATACGACGAATATTTAGAAAAGAATATTTATGCATTAGCATCAATGAAAAATACTGGAAACTTCGATTTAGACCACCCTATAGACAATGCTGCAGAAGGCTATACAACATCAGAAGTTTACCCAGACAAACTAAAAATTAATATCCATACATATCCTTCAAAAGGTAATGCTGCTGGAGGAGGCTACACGACGCTAAATGATTTATATCATTTCGCACAAGCCATACAAAATAACAAACTTCTTAATAGCGAATACACCACTCTTTTCACTACACCTCTTTCAAAAAACAATCATTACGGTTATGGAATGCAGTTTCCAAACCCAGAAGAAGGAACCATTTTTGGACATAGTGGAGGTCATTTTGGAGTGGGTTCGGAATGGCGAGTTTATACAAAAGAAGGTTATACCGTTATTTTACTTACAAATAAAGATACTGATAAAGGCTTTTTAGATGCTCGATTTTCTATACAAAAAATATTATCTGGCACCACTCCTTCAATAGAAAAGCATTTTAATACCAAAGCAGTATTTGACGAGTATTACAAAAATGGATTTGAAGTTGGAGTAAATAAAATTAACAGTGCCGAAAACGAATTGGATGAGTATACTTTTATTGTAAACGGCTATAATGCCATATCAGCTAAAAAGTTAGCGTCAGCCATAGAGATTTTTCGATTAGGTATTATTGCCTTTCCAAACTCTTACAATATGTACGATTCATTAGGTGAGGCCTACTTGGAAAATGGTCAAATGGATTTAGCAGTTACCAATTATAAAAAGAGTCTCGAATTAAATCCTGAAAATGAAAATGCAAAGGAAAAATTAATCGAACTTTCCTTAAACAAATAAACTACACACAACAACGTATCCTATAGTCAATTGCTACGCCATTTAAAGGTTTTTCGAAGATTTCTGGCGAAACCCCTACACGTTCTCCCCTTTTGCTATCTTAGTACAAAATCGCAACAAACCATGAATAAACTCGAGTTCAGCATATCATTAAGAGAAAAAGGATTAGTCAAAAACGAAATGATAAAGGAAATGGAGGAAAATGGCTTTGATCAATCTGAGATAGACTATTATTTAAAAAAGTCTGATGAAATCTACTTGAATCAACTATTAAATTATAAGCAATCAAGTGGACAGACAAAATCTAGTCGGACTTTTAAATCTATTACTCTATTGATTAGTTTGGCTTTGCTTGCAGGAGTCTTTTTCGGATATGCTTCAATAGGTCTAATAGGACTTTTTATTTTTTGGAGTTTAGTAAAATTCGGTTCATATCGGCGATAAAAAAATAAGAAGCAATTCGGATTAAGAATCACACCGATTTCGGACTTGACTCTGATTTGCTATATTGTGGAGGTTTAGAAGTTCGTCGCTAGTCAGCAAAGTTGGGGTACAGTCGGACTGATTAGCTGAACGTCTAATCTTTGTAGATAAAAAACTGCCACTAACAATTTATAACAGCAATTACGGCAGATTCGACTAGATCAGAATCCACTCGGAATTGTTAAGGTCAATGACCAAACCGAAAACTAACGCATAAAAACCCATAACTGACGGTTATATGAGCCGTTGTAAAGACCAAAATAAGTGACCTACCAAGAAAAAAATACAGAAGGATTTATTTCTAACTTCATAAAAAGCTTTTGGAAGTTTGAAACTTTTGAAAAACAATGCAACTATGAAATCCTTCCAGACGGATTTTTCGACTTGATATTTGAAATCAAAAATGGACAAATTACCAAAGTATCGCTAACTGGAGTTTGGACAAACCAAATTCAAGTAACGATTCCAAAAAACACAAAATTGATTGGCGTTCGCTTCAAACTGATTTCTGCCGAGTATATCTTCAAACAATCAATCAAAGAACTTAAAAACACAAAAACAGAATTACCAACGACTTTTTGGGGTTTTCAAAATTTTGACTTTAACAACTTTGAGAAAGTCACAGATTCGATAATCGAAAAATTACAATATGGACTCAAAAACCTAAAAGAAATAGATAACAGAAAATTTGAACTCTTCAAGATTCTCTACGAACAAAAAGGCGAGATTTCAATTAAGGAGCTTTCACAAAGGATTTTTTGGAGCAATCGACAAATCAATAGGTATTTTAACAGCAAATTTGGCTTCTCACTAAAAACATTTTGTAATATTTTAAAATGCTACTCTTCCTTAAAACACATTTCAAAAGGTAACCTTTTCCCCGAAAATGATTACTACGATCAAGCTCATTTTATCAAACAAATAAAGCAAATTACTGGAACGACTCCGAGCAATTTACATTTGAATAAAAACGACCGATTTTTACAATTGACCACCATTAAGGCAACTTAAATTTGTTCTATCATTAAAATTAAATAAGATGAAAGTAAATAAATTAACGCCTAATTTTGAGGTGAAAGACATTAGAAAAACCGTAGAATTTTATCAATCAGTTTTAGGATTCACACTTGTAATGGCTGTTCCTGAAACACAAGATGGAATCGAACAATCATTTGCTGATGGTAAAGAATATGTTTACGCATTGGTTAGTAAGGACAATGTAGAAATGATGTTTCAACGAACCGAAAGCTTCAAAAGAGATGTATTTTTTGCTAAAGACCTTTCAATATCAGCGAGTGTTTCGTTCTATATGGAAATTGAAGGAGTTGACAGCTTTTATGAACATATTAAAAGTGAAGGACTGAATCCAACTGAACTGAAAACAGCTTGGTATGGAATGCGGGAATTTTACCTGACTGATAATAACGGCTACATCCTAGGATTTGCAGAAAAAAGTGCAGAATAACACAAAAAACGGCACACAACAAAGTAAACGCAATAGCGGTTTAGGTAAACACCTAAACCGTTTTTGTGTTTGTTTTAAGTATATTGCTTAACCGAAAATTAATTACGTATAATCCGCTACTGCGTTTATACTAACCGTTAACGGTAATCAAAAAAACATGAAAGTAGAATGAGACATTTGACTAAATACATGAAATGAATCTACTTCAGTAATCAATTAGAAAATAGTAAAATGACAAAGAAATACAATCCAGTTGTTTATTTTGAAATTCCGGTTACGGACATTGATAGAGCAATTAAATTTTATAAATCTGTATTTAACCTCACTTTTGAAAGAGAAGTAATTGACAAAAATGAAATGGCTTTGTTTCCATTCTTGGACGAAAGCGCTGGAATTTCAGGAGCATTAGCGAAAGGGGAAATCTACAAGCCAACAAATAATGGAGTTGTGATTTACTTTAAAACCGAAAACATAGACAAGTCTTTAAGAATGGCGATTGAAAGTGGTGGGCAATTGTTGTATCCAAAAACATCAAATGGAGACTTAGGTTTTGTTGCGGAATTTGAAGATAGTGAAGGAAATAGAATTGCCTTACATCAATCATCAAATTGATGTGGGAAGAAAAAACAACCGTTAACATTGTGTCCTATAAATAATTGCTCCCCTTAGCTTAACCTAAGGGGAGCTGTCTGTTTGATAGCTTCTGATTTTCCTGCGAAAAACCCTCGCACTGAATTATTGCCTTTGTTTTTTACCAAATTTAGTACTGAAACTTAGTGTGTTGAAGGTTAAACAATCTTAACAATAAAAAATGTCCGTTATTTCTTAAAAAGACAGTCAAAATTTCATCGTAAATTTGAAGTAAAAAGATTAACTTCAGTCAGAAATTTAGAAAAAATAACATTTTCGCAATCATTTTATACAAAAAATCAATCATGGATATTAATAAGATATTGATGATCACTAGGATTAAAAATATTTATAGATTATAACAGAACTAATTATGAAGAGTCAAGAAATAAAACTGGTAGATGGAGGCAAGAAATCCTCAACCTTTAAAGACAGATTGGTATCAAAAATCATGAAATCATATTTAGGGTTTGTAGATCGTATGATTACAAAAACTGTAAAGAATAAGGTGGGAGAAACGAACATCGCAAATTACAAAGAGTTATATGCCTTAGAAAAGAATTGGACAAGTATACGTAAAGAACTAGATCAGCTATTGAACCAATTAGATACCGTTGTTTATTATGAGGATGTAGATAAGCGATATTCTAGAGAAACTGGTGATGAAAAAACCAAAAAGAAAGACTCTTGGAAAATAGAACAATTTTATCTCTACGGTCATCGTATAGAACGTGGCTTTAAGCGCTCTCCATTAACGGGAAAACTACTTGAAAAAATTCCGGGAATACAAACCGCATTATTTTCAATATTACAACCAAAAGCTCATATAAAGCCACATCACGGCGAGTATGCAGGCTTATTGCGCTGTCATTTAGGATTAAAGGTAGATTCTCCCGAAGCATGTAAAATAAGGGTGAATGATGAATTTTTCCATTGGAAAGAAGGCAAAATATTCATTTTCGATCATACAAACGAACACGAAGCTTGGAATAATTCTGAAAGTATACGGGTAATATTAATATTTGATTTTGTTAGAAAATTACCTTTCCCTTTGTCTTTATTAAATAAAATAGGATTAAAAATGCTAGGAAAATCCAGTCATATTAAAAATGCTAAGAAAATTTTTGAAAATGGACCAAATCAAGTTCTGGAACCTGTTTAACATAAAATGCAATCATTAATAAAAATCACCCCCAATGAAAAAAACAATACTGATTATTAATGCACATCAAAAATATGACGGAATATCAGAAGGTAAACTTAATAAAGCATTTGTTGATGCTGCAACAACTTATCTAAAAGAAAACGAATTTAACATTATTCATACACATACAGAACAACCTTATTCTATTGATGATGAACTTCAGAAACTGGTACAAACAGATTTTATTATTTTTCAAAGCCCTGTGTATTGGTTTGGAGTACCATGGATAACAAAAAAATACTTTGATGAGGTATGGTCTGCAGGGTATACTACCGTAACATGCTCGGGAGATGGCCGAACTCGTGAAGATCCAAGTCGCCGCTACGGAACAGGCGGATTGATGAACGACAAATCTTATATGTTATCTCTAACATACGCATCACCTAAAATGGAATTTGACAATCCGAGTGGGTTTTATGATGGTAAAAGTATAGACGACGCAAATATAGGCACACATAAAATATTTCAATTTTGTGGGCTTCAAATGTTGCAAACCTATGCTATATATAATGTTCATAAAGAAGAGAATCTAAACTTAGAAAAAGAATTAGATATATTTCGAAAAACCTTAAAATCAAATTTTTTGTCAAACTAGAGCTTATTTTTTCAATAAATCACTTTTAAAGCAAAACATTTTTTTTGAACATTACGCACTAAAAATAAAAGAATTCTCTAAAGAAATTTTTTCGACAATAGTTATTTTAACATAGAAGATTCACGTTAAACTATTAAAAATAACAATATTAGATGATAAAAATCATTTGATAAATAAAAACAACTACAGAACTTTGCTTATCAAAAATAAATTCATGTCATGAAAGTAACATTCTTATCTTTCTGTTTCATTATACTTTCTATTTTCTCTCATGGACAAGAAGATAATCAATTAACAAAAAGCACCAGTATAGGTTTTGAGTTAGATGCAGTACCATATATCTTTAAAGGTTATTATGGGTCGGTTTGGGTCGGTCATAATCATTTTAGATATCGAGCGGTAATTACAAAAATAGAAACACCAGACTTTATATTAGAGGATGGTTTTACCAATAATGAAATTAACGTTTATGCAGCTATTGTAGATTACTTTTTTAAACCAGGCTTTGAAGGTTGGTGGATAGGACCTGGCTTAGAATATTGGGATGCTAAGATACAGACCAACGCAAAATTAGAAACTGTAGAATACAACAATACCATATTTACTATTGGCGGAGGATATGTCTGGAAATTTTACAAGAACTTTTACTTAAACCCTTGGGTAGCTGGACATTTTAGGATTGCGGGTGATAAAGATGTAATAGTTGATCAAAGTATTTTTGAAACTCCTTTGTTTACACCTGAAATATCCTTAAAGTTAGGTTGGCATTTCTAATGTTAAACCATAAATGATGAACAGAAGAAAATTTATTACTCTTTCTATAGCTGAAACCATTACTGTTGATGGAGTAGCGTTACCAAAATCTATAAGACGCCCAGAATGACTATTTAACTAAACGATGTACAACAACATATCCTATAAAACATAACTAGTAAGTGCTAAATTGTAAAATTGAATCTGTTTAAAAAAACAAAAACTATTTATGCAATTTTAACTGTATACGCTTTCGCGGAATATCAACCTCCAATACTTTTACTATAATCTGCTGATGCAAACTTACATGCTCATTAACATCTTTAACAAATGAGTCAGACAAATTTGATACATGAATCAAACCACTTTCTTTAATCCCAACATCAACAAAACAGCCAAAATTGGTAATATTATTTACAATACCGGGTAATAATTGCCCTTCCCTTAAATCTGAAATGGTTTTTATATTCTGGTTAAAGGTGAACACTTTAGCTTGTTCCCGAATATCCAACCCTGGTTTTTCAAGCTCTTTAACAATATCTTGAAGTGTTGGTAATCCTACCGATTCGGTGCAATAATTTTTAAGTTCAATTTTTTTAAGAAGTTGAGCATTACCTATAAGTTCCTGAACACTTTTACCCAGATCTTTAGCCATTCTAGTAACCACAGTGTAACTTTCTGGATGTACGGCCGAATCGTCCAACGGATTTTTTGCTTCCTTAATTCTTAAAAAGGCAGCACCCTGCTCGAAAGCCTTACCACCTAAACGCGGTACTTTTTTAATATCATTTCTCGATGTAAACACCCCATTTTCACTACGGAAATTAAATATGTTTTCTGCTAACTTGGGTCCAATACCAGATACATAGCTCAACAAACTTTTACTAGCTGTATTTATGTTTACGCCTACCGAATTTACACAGTGCTCTACAACACCATCCAACGATTTTTGAAGCTTTGTTTGGTCTACATCATGCTGATATTGACCTACACCGATAGACTTCGCATCAATTTTAACCAATTCTGCCAAAGGATCTTGTAAACGACGACCAATAGATACAGAACCTCTTACGGTAACATCATAATCCGGAAATTCTTCTCGTGCTATTTTGGATGCTGAATAAATACTCGCTCCAGCCTCACTAACTACAAACACCTGAATGTCGTTTTTAAACCGAATCTTTCTAACCAAGGCTTCCGTTTCTCTTGATGCTGTACCATTTCCTATGGCAATAGCTTCAATCTTGTACGCATCTGCTAGTGAACTTATTTTTTTCATAGCACCCACAGAGTCACTTTTTGGTGGATGCGGATAAATGGTTTCATTATACTTTAATTGCCCTTGTGCATCTAAACACACGACCTTACAGCCAGTTCTAAATCCAGGGTCTATAGCCAACACACGTTTTTCACCCAGAGGGGACCCTAACAACAACTGCTTTAAGTTTTTTGCAAATACAGTTATTGCAGACTCATCTGCTTTTTCTTTTGCTATTTGTAAAGCCTCATTACTTAACGATGGCAACAATAAACGTTTGTAAGCATCTGCAATAGCCAATTCTATTTGGTCTGCACATTCGTTATTACTTCGAATAATTCTACTTTCAATTTTATCTAAAGCCCGATCATTATCTATTTCTATTTTAACTCTTATAAAACCTTCTTTTTCTGCCCTTAAAATAGCTAACAATCTATGAGATGGTATTCTACTTAAACTCTCCGACCAGTCAAAATAATCCCTAAACTTTTGTGCAGCTTCTGCTTTTGCACCATTAGTATCATCTTTTATTTTAACCTCTTTTGTAGAAATCATGGCATGTCTCTCTAACTGATAACGAATGTTGTTTCTAATATCGGTACGCTCGTTTATCCATTCGGAAATGATGTGTCTTGCACCTTCCAAAGCATCTTCAACCGAATCAATACTTCCTTTTACATATTTAAAAGCAATCGATTCTACATCATTTGCATTCTGACTCATGATGATTTTAGCCAAAGGTTCCAAACCGTTTTTACGAGCTGTTTCTGCTTTGGTTTTTCTACTTTTCTTATACGGTAAATAAATATCTTCAAGAGTTGTTAAATCTTGAGCATCTCCTATTTTCTGACTCAATTCCGGAGTTAAAACACCCTGCTCTTCAAGTGCTTTTAAAATAGCAGCTTTCCGTTTTTCTAAAGCTTCATATTGTTCCTTATACTTTACAATCTCACCAATTTGAACCTCATCCAAATTCCCTGTTCGCTCCTTTCGGTAACGGGAAATAAAAGGAACGGTACAGGCCTCATTTAATAATTCAATAGTATTTTTTACAGATTGCTTCGAAAGCGGTAGGCGGGAAGTTATAAACTTTAAAATATCGGTCATTTATTTAAAAAAATTAATTGAGAGCATAAAAAAATCTCGTCTTCAAAAATAACATTGAAAACGAGATTTATGCAAGTAAATTGTAATTTTAGTTATTCGCTTCTGCTTTTGCCTCTTTAATCATTTTTTCATTAGGTAAAATAGCGATGTTTACACGTCTGTTCTTTGCTCTACCCGCTGTAGTAGAATTATCATGCATCGGTTGGGTTTCTCCAAACCAATTTGTGGTAAATCTACCAGAGCTAAGCCCTTTACCTTTAAAATAATTAGTAACAGCATAAGCTCTGTTTTTCGATAAGCTCATATTATAGTTAGCATCACCTGTATTATCCGTATGCCCTACTACTAGAATATTGGTATTTGGGTATTCTCTAAAAACATTAGCTAATTTGTTTAACGTTTCTTGGGAGCGTGAGTTAATATTGTACTTGTTAGTGTCGAAATAAACCCCACTACCTTCATCGAAGGTTACAACAATACCATCATCAACACGTTCAACCTCTGCTCCGGGGATTTCTTCTTCTATTTTTTGAGCCTGCTTATCCATTTTATTACCAATAAGCACTCCGGCTGTTCCCCCAACAACACCTCCTATTACTGCTCCTAGCTCACCATTTCCGCCTTTACCAACATTATTGCCAATAATAGCTCCTAAAATAGCACCTCCCGTAGCACCAATTACAGCACCTTTTTGCTTATTGTTAGCATTTTGAACCGCTTTACAATGTGTTAAACTTATAGTTAAAACAAATGCTAAAAGGATTAATCCGATTTTATTTAAAAGTGTCTTCATTTTTTATTGTTTGTTAAATTTCATTGTAATTGTAAAAGGTTTTCCACTAACTGTAACAGTTTGTTCCCATTCCATGGCCATATCAGATAGTGCTGCTAACCGTAATCGAAACCCTTGATTTGTATCAGATTTATATTTCTCGTTGGTTGGTTTAAGCAGAAAATCATAAAGACCAGTTTGCGGGTCGATTTCTTTAATCGTAAAAATAAAATTACGTGCTCCTGCCGAGCAGCCTATACCATTTATGTTATAAACTCCCCTATTGTTATTAGGAACAAATTGCCATGTACTGCCCTCAAAACATTCTTTTGAGTCATCATTAAGTAAATTAACGTTGTATGTTCCTTTTTCGCTATAGGTTATTGAATTTAGTAACCAATCACCTTTAATTACCTTTTTTGAAACCCTAACAGTTTTGGGTGTTCCACAGGATATTAAACTAATTGCAATTAAAAAAAGAAGTGTGTTTTTCATAGATTTAGAATTTAGTAAATATCTAGAGATATTTACGAATTAGATGTTGTATTTAGATGTTCTGTTCATGCGATTTTTCTGAAAATGGCTTTCTCCCATTATTTATTTAGACCTATATTAATTAAATAAGTCACTGGAATCATTTTAAAAATTCCATTTAGTTCATTATATACATAATTAAACCTGCTGTATTCCGTTAGTAATAAACCGCTTACAATAATTATTATTTATATGAAAAACTTGTTCTGTTTATTTCTAGTTGTCCTGATTAGTAATACATCCTTTTCTCAAGAAAAAACAGAAAAAGACATTACAGAAGAAGACAATACTAATGATCTATTTAAATTTTATCCCAATCCGGCAGAAAATGAATTGTTTATTTTGGGAAAGAATAAAATTAAATCTATCGAAATCATTGATGTTTTAGGAAAAACTGTAGCTACTCACCTAATTGATAAGAGTATTATTAAAATTGATGTTTCACAACTAAAAAGTGGCGTTTATCTTTTACAGGTTACAAACGAAAATGATACATTAGAAACCAAAAGGTTAGTTATTAAATAAAACTACATCGTATAGTCTAAGCCACCTTTTTAAGTAAATCGTAACAAGGACATTTTTTGCAGCGTTTGGCTTCTCCTTTTTTGAACTTTTTACAGCAACTACTTTTTACCTTATCGGTAGTAACAATACCTAAGTCCTTTAATTTTTTAATAGCCTTCTTTTGCTTCTTTTTGCCCAAAATAAAACTCTAAGATTTTAATCTTGGGCAAAAATAGTTATTTTTATTAAATCTAAATAAGATTAAACGAAAAATTATTCTGGAGAATCAGCAGAAGCCGTCACAACAGTAATTTGTTGTATATCCCTATCAAATAAATAAAGCCCTCCTTTATCATCACCAATAAGGTTTATTTTATCTAAGATGGTACGCGCCATGGCTTCCTCCTCAATTTGTTCAGATACATACCACTGTAAAAAGTTATGGGTAGCATAATCCTTTTCCTGTAATGTAATGTGCACTAATTCGTTGATGCTTTCAGATACAAAAACTTCATGCTTAAAAAGCATTTCGAACATATCCTTAAAAGATTCGAAAGTTACATCTGGCGCTTTTAATGCAGATATCTGTGCATGCCCACCACGCTCGTTTACAAACTTAACGAGTTTAAGCATATGGTCGCGTTCTTCCTGGGATTGATCGTACATAAAACCAGCAACACCTTCCAGTCCTTTTACCTCTGCCCAACAAGCCATCGCTAAATATATTTGAGAAGACTCAGCTTCAATTTTAATTTGGTTATTAAGGGCGTCTTCTATAATTTTTGATAACATAATACTCTTTTTTGTAAAGTTAATAAATTCTTTAGCTTATCAGTAACTCATTTCAAAATAGAATGGTGTAAAAAATCAAATCAACACGTACCAATAAGAAAACCAACCGCTTAATATATCAAAGGTTTATATAAGGAATAATAGTTTCCTTATCCAGATAAAAAACACCTATTACATTCTCTAGATTTCAACAAAAAAGCATTTATCATTAACATTCGATAAAGCACATTACTTTTTGTGTGTGTTTTTCTACAAAAGAAATCAACTCATTTTTTTATTTGTACAGAAAATAATACAATATAAATATATGTTAAAAAAAGAAAATATTGACAATCAATTCTTTTCGTTTTTTCAATATAAAAACATTCTTCATTATTAACAAATGTTAAAAAAATAACTTAGTTTTAACAAACCTAATTATCAACTTAAAATCAATATCTAACCTATTAACCACTTAACGAGCTCCTTCTTATGAATCGAAGAAAATCTTTATCGTTTGGTACCATTGTATTAGGTGCCATATCGATGATTCCGTCATCAGTTCTAGCTAACAACAATCCCGTTTCCGTTTTTTCAGTCGCCGATGGGTTTAACAGGATTTTTAATCAAATTAGTCATACCTCTGTAACTTTTCTACCTCAACAATTTCTTGAGGTTCATACTAACTTAATACAGGTCCTTGTAAAAAAGAGACATAGCTTTAACTGTATAGAAGTCGTTACTTAAGAGGTTCGTAAATATATATACCTTGTTATAAAAACATGAACTGGGGTTTCTATCTGTCATCGTAAAACCAAGAATCTATGAAAGTTATACCTATTGGAAGTTTTCCGGTCTCTCTTGCAGTATACAATCATCTTTCTAAAAACAAACATTTGGATGCTGTCTGTTTTCAAGAACCTGATATTGAAAATACTTCAGAAAACTTTTGGGTTAATGCTATTCAAAAAGAAGGTTTTGACGCTTTCCTTATCCCTTTAAGTGGCATGGAAAAGCAATCTAAAGCGTGACTAGAAAGTGAAACCCCAGAACTTATTTTGGTTTGAGGATTTTTAGGGAAAATCCTCAAAACACTATTATCAATACCAACATATGGATTCTTGAACATCCATTTTAGTAAACTGCCAAAAAACAAGGGGTTTGCCCCCTTGTTTTGGTTTTTCAATCATAAATAAACCATTTTAACATTTATTAGATTAACGTGAGTTGATATAACGACAATAAGTCATATTGAATATAAAAATTTAAGTTCAATTCATGTTAAATGAAAAAAATCTGGTCGTTATTCTTAAAACCGACGCACCCTCTAACAGCATGAATAACAAATAATTAATCACTGACTAATTTATTTTTGTGTAAAAAAAATTACATAATTATTACTTTTGTAATAATTTTCTCTTACTTTTAGCTTAATTTCCTAAGAACCAATAATTATAGCCTATTACTAACTATACATATATCTATTATGGATCGAAGAAAATTCTTGTCATCAGGTACTATTGGATTAGGCGCCATATCGATGGTGCCATCAGCTATTTTTGCTAACAATAATTCTGTTTCTCTTTTCTCTGTTGGAGAAGGGTTTAACAGAATTTCAAATCAAATTAGTCACACATCTGTGGCATTACTACCTCAACGTTTCCTTGAAACTCACACAGCTTTAATGCAGATTCTTGCAAAAAAAGGATACAATTTTAGCAGTTCGGAAGTTGTAAAACTGAGTTCTAACTGTTTTGCAATTCCTTTAAGCAAAAACCCAATAATAGGTTTTAGTACTAAAGGACTCGCTTTGCTTATAGAGCAGAAGGGACGTTGTAAGTACTATATTCTTAACGAAAACACTACAATTGCTTTCAATTCTTTGATTGAAAACTTTAGCAAAAGTTCCGATTCTCATGAGTTAAGCTTAGATGTTGCTGCATTTTCAGTCCCAAAAAAGGTCATTAAAGAATCTCATGGTAAAGAAAACAAGTTTGTATATAAAAATACAAATGGTAACACAATTACTTTAGTAGGCTCATCTAAAAGACAAGTGGCCATCGTTAACTAAAAGGTATTTTCCTTTTTATCATAACAATATCATAATATAACTGAATTTTTATCTGGTTCATCATTAAACCATGAATTCATGAAAATAATACTAATAGGAAGTTTTCCTGTTTGTCTACCTGTATACAATCATCTTTCAAAAAACAAACATCTGGATGCTGTTTGTTTTCAAGAATCAGATGTTGGAAATACAAAAGAAAATTTTTGGATAAATGCTATCCAAAAAGAAGGTTTTGACTCTTTTATTATACACCAAGAAAACATAAGTCAGCAATTTAAACTATGGTTGGAAAACAAAACCCCAGACCTTGTTTTAGTGTGTGGGTTTTCTTTAAAAATTCCAGAAATAGTACTATCTATTCCTAAATATGGGTTTCTAAACATCCATTTCGGGAAACTACCTGAAAACAGAGGGCCAGATCCCTTGTTCTGGTCCATAAAAAATGGCAAAAAACAATCTGCCATTACCATACACCAAATGGACGAGAACTGGGACACTGGTAAAACCCTTATCGAACAGCCTATACCTATTATCATGGGAGAAACATTTGGGATGGTAAATTCTAAAATGAGCTATATGCTTAAAGAACTTACCGAAAAAGCGATAACTCTCGCAACTGATCCCTCAAATTTTAAACCACAACCTACTGATGGTATAACATACAACCACAGACCACGCGATATAGAAACCAGTATCCAATGGGAAACCCAAACAGCAGACGAAATTGAACAATTAATCAATGCCTGTAATCCGAAATATGGTGGTGCTACAACGTATTACCAAGGAGCTCCCATAAAAATATTAGAAGTATCGCCTGTAGACAATCAAGCACTCTTTGGTAAAATTCCTGGTGAAATAATACACGCACACCCACAAGAAGGGCTATACGTATACTGCAAATTTGGGAAACTGCTAAAAGTGAACATTATAAGTTCTGATGCCGGAATACTATCGGGAACTAAATATGTTCATCTTGGAGTACGACAAGGACACTGCTTTACCACATCTTTAAATGCTAAATACAATACAATTACTTAAATAATAACCATTAAACTAATTACTAATCTTTAATATTAAAACTATGGAAGGAACAATAGGAGAAATTCGAATGTTTGCTGGCAATTTTGCACCAAGAGCCTGGGCTTTTTGCGAAGGTCAATTAATGTCAATAGCGCAAAATACTGCCCTATTTTCAATTTTAGGAACAACTTACGGGGGCGATGGAAGAACCTCTTTTGCATTACCAGATTTAAGAGGACGTGCACCTGTTAACCCTGGTCGCGGTCCTGGATTGTCCAATTATAATCTAGGACAAAGAGGAGGCACAGAAGCCGTTACCCTAACTCAAAATCAAATTCCAAGTCATACTCACGCTGCAGCAGGAACCGTCACGGCAAATTTTTCCCCATTAAGCCCGGCCAATACAGGAAACCCAACTGGGGCTAATTTTGCAAATGCTGCTACCGCTACTTACAATTCGGATCCAACAGATACAGAAATGGCGGCTAATAATGTACATGTAACTGTTGGGGATACTGGTGGAAACATGAGTCATACTAATATCCAACCTTATTTATCATTATACTATATCATCTGCTTACAAGGTGTTTTCCCATCTAGAAGCTAAAAAAATACTAACCTTAAAAATAAACCATTATGGAAGGAACAATAGGAGAAATTCGAATGTTTGCTGGTAATTTCGCACCAAGAACTTGGGCATTTTGCGAAGGACAATTATTATCTATTAATTCAAATCAAGCCTTATTTTCAATTTTAGGAACTACCTATGGAGGCGATGGAAGAACCTCTTTCGGATTACCCGATTTAAGAGGGCGCGTACCTGTTAACCCTGGTCGTGGTCCTGGATTGTCAGTTTATAATCTAGGACAAAGAGGAGGCACAGAAACCGTTACCCTAACTACAAATCAGATTCCAAGTCATACACACGCTGCAACAGGAACCGTCACAGCAAATTTTTCCCCATTAAACCCGGCCAATACAGGAAACCCAACTGGGGCTAATTTTGCAAATGCTGCTACCGACACTTACAATTCAGCTCCAGCGGATACACAAATGGCGCCTAATAATGTACATGTAGCCGTGGGAAACACCGGAGGTAGTTTGCCTCACGAAAACAGACAACCCTACTTGAGTATATACTATATTATCTGTCTTCAGGGTGTCTTCCCTTCTAGAAATTAGCTTATACCGTAAAAATACAAGATGTTCTTTAAAGGCTTTTCCTCTTTAATACATTTTTAATTCTTAACTAATCAAAAGTTAAAATGAAAGACATTTATTTTACTAATTTTTCAAAAACCTACTTATTCAAGGTTATTCCAATTGTAGCTAATTGCATTATGATGCTATTTTTTGTTAATACTGCAGCACAATGTACTATAACAAACCCCAGCGGATCTCAAGATTTAACTGGTAATGTGTTAGGGCAATCTTTTACCGCGACATGTAACGGTACATTATCAACAATTTCAGTAGAACTAGGTACTGGTTCCTCCATATCTAATACCATAGTTACAATAAGAGATGGAAATAATGCCTCTGGAACTATACTTGGAACTTTAAATGGGGTAACCCTCACGCCTGGAACGACTAATGTTTTTGATTTTTCTTCTCAAAATATTTCTCTTACCAATACATCTCAATATACTTTTGTTATAGACGATAATGGCTCAATTACTACTTTCACTGTAATGGGAGATGCTACAAACACCTATGCAGGAGGTAGTCTTTGGTTTGAAGGTACAGAATTCGCTTCATTTGAAATGGGCTTTTCTACACAAATTGTAACACCCGATAGTACTCCACCAGTAGTACAATCAATAGTTTTACAAGGGACACCAACAGCGAATGCATCTTCAATTATAAAAACTATAACCTTTGATGAAAACGCTAACAATATCACAACAGATGATTTCGAATTAACAACTACAGGAACTGCAACAGGAACAATTGCTTCAGTGTCTGCAAATTCTGGAATTTCTGTGAATGTTACTGTAAATACGATTAGCGGGGAAGGAACCTTACGATTAGATCATTTGGGAACCTCAGATATTATAGATGATTCTGGTAATGGTAATGGTACTAATGGTAATGTTGCTGCATTTACCACAGGAAGTGTTCATACTGTGGATGCTAAAGCTCCACGGGTACAATCTATTACAAGGCAAACCCCTACTACATCGCCAACCAATGCAGATACCTTAATCTGGGATGTCACTTTTGATGAAACAGTCGCTAATGTTGATAGCTCAGATTTTGCTGTAACCGGAACAACAGGCACAATAACTGGCGTAACTAATCCTAGTGGAAATACATATAGGGTTACTGCTTCTGGAGGAGATTTAGCTAGTGTAAACGCAACGATTACCCTAAGTTTTAGCGGGGGTCAAAATATAACCGATTCTGCTGGTAACCCTTTAACAAATACGACCCCAACGGGAACTAATGATACCTCTTTTGTTGTAGACAATTCGGCTCCGACCATTTCCATCGGCGCTCCGAGTGCAAGCACCACAACCACGGGGCCTGTTACTTACACCATCACGTACACTGGAGCAGATGCCGTAACACTCGCTAATGGGGACATCACATTGAATACCACTGGGGATGCCACGGGTAGCATCGCGGTGACCGGGTCGGGAACTACGACCAGGACCGTGACCATAAGTAGTATCACTGGGGACGGGACATTGGGAATTTCCATCGCGGCAAACACCGCTAGTGATACCGCAGGGAACAATGCTTCTGCTGCAGGACCTAGCGCTACGTTTACTGTCGACAATACAGCTCCGACCATTTCTATCGGCGCTCCGAGTGCAAGTACAACAAACACGGGGCCTGTTACTTACACGATCACTTATACCGGAGCAGATGCCGTAACACTCGCTGATGGGGACATCACATTGAACACCACTGGGGATGCCACGGGAAGCATCGCGGTGACCGGGTCGGGAACTACGACCAGGACCGTGACCATAAGCAGTATCACTGGGGACGGGACTTTGGGGATATCAATCGCGGCTAATACGGCAAGTGATACCGCAGGCAACAATGCTTCTGCTGCAGGACCTAGTGCCACATTTGCTGTGGACAATACGGCTCCGACCATTTCCATCGGCGCTCCGAGTGCAAGCGACACAACCACGGGGCCTGTTACTTACACCATCACATACACTGGAGCGGATGCCGTAACACTCGCTGATGGGGACATCACATTGAATACAACAGGGGATGCCACGGGAAGCATCGCGGTGACCGGGTCGGGAACTACGACCAGGACCGTGACCATAAGCAGTATCACCGGAGACGGGACTTTGGGAATTTCAATCGCGGCTAATACGGCAAGTGATACCGCAGGCAACAATGCTTCTGCTGCAGGACCTAGTGCTACGTTTACGGTGGACAATACGGCTCCGACCATTTCCATCGGCGCTCCGAGTGCAAGCACCACAAGCACGGGGCCTGTTACTTACACCATCACATACACTGGAGCGGATGCCGTAACATTGGCCAATGGGGACATCACATTGAACACAACTGGGGATGCCACGGGAAGTATCGCAGTGACCGGGTCGGGAACTACGACCAGGACCGTGACCATAAGCAGTATCACCGGAGATGGGACTTTGGGAATATCCATCGCGGCAAACACCGCAAGCGATACCGCTGGGAACAGTGCTCTTTCTGTAGGACCTAGTGCTACGTTTACTGTCGACAATACAGCTCCGACCATTTCTATCGGCGCTCCGAGTGCAAGTACAACAAACACGGGGCCTGTTACTTACACGATCACTTATACCGGAGCAGATGCCGTAACACTCGCTGATGGGGACATCACATTGAACACCACTGGGGATGCCACGGGAAGCATCGCGGTGACCGGATCGGGAACTACGACCAGGACCGTGACCATAAGCAGTATCACTGGAGACGGGACTTTGGGGATATCCATTGCGGCAAACACCGCAAGCGATACCGCTGGAAACAATGCTTCTGCTGCAGGGCCTAGTGCCACATTTGCTGTGGACAATACTGCTCCGACCATATCTATCGGTGCTCCGAGTGCAAGTACCACAAACACGGGGCCTGTTACTTACACCATCACATACACCGGAGCGGATGCCGTAACATTGGCCAATGGGGACATCACATTGAATACAACAGGGGATGCCACGGGAAGTATCGCGGTGACCGGGTCGGGAACTACGACCAGGACCGTGACCATAAGCAGTATCACCGGAGACGGGACTTTGGGAATTTCAATCGCAGCTAATACGGCAAGTGATACCGCAGGCAACAATGCTTCTGCTGCAGGACCTAGTGCTACGTTTACGGTGGACAATACGGCTCCGACCATTTCCATCGGCGCTCCGAGTGCAAGCACCACAAGCACGGGGCCTGTTACTTACACCATCACATACACTGGAGCGGATGCCGTAACATTGGCCAATGGGGACATCACATTGAACACAACTGGGGATGCCACGGGAAGTATCGCAGTGACCGGGTCGGGAACTACGACCAGGACCGTGACCATAAGCAGTATCACCGGAGATGGGACTTTGGGAATATCCATCGCGGCAAACACCGCTAGTGATACCGCTGGGAACAATGCTCCTTCTGCAGGACCTAGCGCTACGTTTACTGTCGACAATACAGCCCCGACCATTTCCATCGGCGCTCCGAGTGCAAGTACCACAACCACGGGACCTGTTACTTACACGATCACTTATACCGGAGCAGATGCCGTAACACTCGCTGATGGGGACATCACATTGAACTCCACAGGGGATGCTACGGGAAGTATCGCGGTGACAGGATCGGGAACGACAACAAGGACCGTGACCATAAACAGCATCACTGGAGACGGGACCTTGGGAATATCCATTGCGGCTAATACGGCAAACGATACCGCTGGGAACAATGCTCCTTCTGTAGGGCCTAGTGCTACGTTTACTGTGGACAATACGGCTCCGACCATATCCATCGGTGCTCCGAGTACAAGCACCACAAGCACGGGACCTGTTACTTATACCATAACTTATACCGGAGCGGATGCCGTAACACTCGCTGATGGGGACATCACATTAAACTCCACAGGGGATGCCACGGGAAGTATCGCGGTGACCGGGTCGGGAACGACAACAAGGACAGTTACCATAAGTAGCATCACCGGAGACGGGACTTTGGGAATTTCAATCGCAGCAAACACCACTAGTGATACCGCAGGGAACAATGCTTCTGCTGCAGGACCTAGTGCTACATTTATTGTGGACAATACACTAGGTATTCAAGATGATATTTTAACTAATGAATTAAAGATATATCCAATTCCAGCTCAAGATATCATTACAATTGCGTCTGAAATAAATCTGGAATTACAATTCGTAAGACTATTTGATCTAAAGGGG
Organism: Flavivirga eckloniae; assembly: GCF_002886045.1. Taxonomy (NCBI): domain Bacteria; kingdom Pseudomonadati; phylum Bacteroidota; class Flavobacteriia; order Flavobacteriales; family Flavobacteriaceae; genus Flavivirga; species Flavivirga eckloniae. The sequence continues at coordinate 2,777,464 of NZ_CP025791.1, forward strand.
AAATTGATTCTTTCTAAGAAACTTAATGTAAATAAAAACGTAAACACGATTGATATTTCATCAATACAATCTGGTTTATACCTTATGCATATATACTCAGAAAATAGTTTTGTTACTAAACGACTAATTAAACAATAAGTGTTTTAGTGTGAAAAAGAGGCTAATACCTTGTTTTTTAACATGGAATTCAGCCTCTTTTTTTAACTTATTTGCAGGCCATTTACAGCATTAGCATCATCAGGATTAACAAACACCAATTTCCCTTCTGGTGTTTCCGTCATTAATATCATACCCTGACTTTCAACACCACGTAATTTTCTTGGTGCTAAGTTTACTAATACGGTAACTTTTTTACCAACGACTTCCTCAGCCGTAAAACTTTCTGCGATTCCAGAAACAATAGTTCTTACATCAATACCCGTGTCTACTTTTAAAACAAGTAATTTTTTAGCTTTAGGCATTTTTTCGGCTTCTAAAATAGTTCCTACTCGAATATCCAATTTGGTAAAATCTTCAAATGTAATCGTATCTTTTTGAGGTTCTACTTCCTTGTTAGCGGCTTCGTTTGCTTTTTTACTCGCTTTTAATTTATCTAATTGCGCTTGAATGGTTTGATCTTCAATTTTAGAAAACAATAATTCTGCTTTTCCTATTTGATGTCCTGATGGCAATAGAATATTTTTGGTGCTTATTTCGTTCCATGAGTTCTCGATACAATTCTCCTCCGTCGAATCACTCGAACCGACATTCAATATATTTTTTAGTTTTTCAGATGTAAATGGTAAAAACGGTTCGCACAATGTGGCCAATGCCGATGCTATTTGAAGTGCGACATACATAATAGTTTGTGTACGTGCTTCGTCTACTTTAATGACTTTCCATGGCTCCTCATCGGCTAAATATTTATTTCCGAGTCGTGCTAAATTCATGAGTTCTTGCTGTGCTTCCCTAAAACGGTAACGCTCAATAGAACTGGAAATCACATCCGGATATGCTTTTACAGCTGCCAACGTTTCTTCGTCTACTTGAGATAGTGCATTAGCAGTAGGCACCACACCATCGTAGTACTTATTGGTTAGTACGACAACACGATTAATAAAATTCCCAAAAATAGCTACCAATTCATTATTATTTCTTGCCTGAAAATCTTTCCAGGTAAAATCGTTATCCTTTGTCTCTGGTGCATTGGCAGTTAACACATAACGCAACACATCTTGCTGACCGGGAAATTCTTCTAAATAATCTGGTAACCAAACTGCCCAATTTTTTGAGGTGGATAATTTATTACCTTCTAAATTCAGGAATTCATTAGCTGGAACATTTTCCGGTAAAATATAAGATCCTTCAGCCTTTAACATAGCTGGAAAAATAATACAATGAAATACAATATTGTCTTTCCCAATAAAATGCACCAATTTGGTATCCTTATCTTTCCAATAGGGTTCCCAATCTTTTCCTTCACGCTCTGCCCACTCTACGGTAGATGATATATACCCTATCGGCGCATCAAACCAAACATAAAGTACTTTGCCTTCGCCACCTTCTGCGGGTACTGGAATGCCCCAATTTAAGTCTCTGGTTACTGCACGTGGGCGTAATCCATCATCTATCCATGATTTACATTGTCCGTAAACATTAGATTTCCAATCTTTTTTATGACCTTCAAGAATCCATTCTTTTAAAAAGGCTTCATGTTTATCTAAAGGCAAAAACCAGTGTTTTGTTTGCTTTAAGGTCGGGGTATTTCCTGTTAATGCAGATTTTGGATTTATTAAATCGGTGGCATTATGACTTGTTCCGCAATTTTCGCATTGGTCACCATAACTTTCTTCGTTACCACATTTCGGACATGTTCCAACTACAAATCTATCTGCCAAAAACTGATTGGCTTCGGCATCATACAACTGCTCTGTAACTTCTTCAACAAATTCTTCTTTATCGTTTAACGTTGTGAAAAACTCTGAGGCTGTTTTATGATGAACTTGTGCTGAAGTACGCGAATAATTATCATAAGTAATTCCAAAATCTTCAAACGACTTTTTAATAATCGCATGGTATTTATCTACAATATCTTGGGGTGTAACCCCTTCATTTTTGGCCTTAATGGTAATTGGCACACCATGCTCATCACTTCCCCCTATTAATATAACATCGTTTCCGGTTAATCTTAAATAACGTGCGTAAATATCTGCCGGAACATAAACTCCTGCTAAATGCCCTATGTGAATAGCTCCATTAGTATAAGGCAATGCTGTGGTAATGGTATATCGTTTTGGTGTGTTCATCATTAATATTTTAGGTTAGGTCGAGCGCAGTCGAGACCTCATTAAAACCTCTTGCTAGCTGCGCTTTTATCTCAAATAAAAAATAATTTCATTGTCGATAATGCTCGAGGGGGACAAAATTAACGCCACTTCAACATTTTTGAAAAAAATTATGGCAATCTGTAAATTAGGAAAGATTACCACGTCGCTTTACTCCTTGTTATGACATTTCATTTTCTAAAGCCACAAAAGTAATCAATTACACCACGATTTAGAAAAAAAATGTACATTTACATTATGTCTAAAGTCTCATTAATTACCGTATTGTGCTGTGTTGTTTTTTTCTTTGGAAAGCACAACATTTCAACACAAAATATATCATCAACTAAAACAAATACTTTGATACAACCACCATATTTAAAGGCTGGCGATACTGTTGCCATAGTTGCACCTTCTGGTATTTTAAAAAACCGAACTAAAGAAGTGCAACAAGCCAAGGCACTTTTAAAAAGTTGGGGATTACATACTATTGTTGGTAAACACGTTTTTAGTAAAGCCAATCATTTTGCTGGAACGGATGATGAGCGTTGCGAAGACTTTCAAAATGCTTTAGACGACCCGAAAATAAGTGCTATCTGGTGTGCCCGTGGTGGATACGGTACGGTTAGAATATTAGACAAATTAAATTATACTAAATTTAAACAAAACCCAAAATGGCTTATTGGGTATTCTGATATTACTGCACTTCATAACCAATTTCATAATCAAGGTGTACAATCTATTCATGCCATGATGTGTACTAGTTTGCAAGACGATTTAGAAACTATTAAAGAAACACTTTCAACATTTAAAGATGCTATTTTTGGGAAATCGCTTAGCTATACTTTAGAAGGTTCTAAATACAATAAAACGGGAAGTACATCTGCTCCTATTGTTGGTGGTAATTTAACCATGTTACATACCATGTTGGGTTCTAAAACCAGTATTGATACTTCGGGGAAAATTCTATTTATCGAAGAAATTGGCGAGTACAAATACCACATAGATCGTATGCTACAAAGTTTAAAACGTGCTGGTTATTTTGACAACTGCAAGGGTGTTATTGTAGGAGACATGACAAAGCTCCGAAAGAACACCACACTTTGGGGTACTTCTGTTGAACAGCTTATCTTGGATGCTTTGTCCGACTATGGTTTTCCTATTGCTTTTAATATGCCCGCGGGTCACGAAAAGGACAATCGCGCTATGATTTTGGGTAGAACCATAAAGTTGACCGTAGGTAAAGAACAGTCTACAGTTGTTTTTGAAAATTAGCAGCGATCCCTTATAGGTAATTGAAGAACAACCTCAAACTCTATAGCATCAGAAATAATACCATCTTTTACGCTTCCAATCATTCCTTTCGATTCATATTCAATTCCCCATCTGGTTCTATCGATAATAAATTTTGAATGCATTTCGTACATTCCATCTATAACCTTAGATGTCATATTAAAATCAATATCGTTAGTAACACCTTTAATCGTTAGTTTAGCCTTTACTTTAATGGTTGTAGCATCTTTATGAACAACCTCAGTAAACTTTATTGCTGCAGTAGGGTATTTTTCAACATCAAAGAAATCTTGATTTTTTAAATGATCTACCAACATTTCGTTGTACTTTCCATCGGTGTTAACTATGGAGTTCATGTCTATTTCAAAGGCACCTCCCTGAATAACATCATTGAATTTAATAATATGCCCTTTTACGAATTTTACAGTGCCATAGTGCTTGTTGTATTTAAAAAGATTAGACCCTGACCATTTAACAACACTTTTATTTGTATCTATTTTAGTAGTGTTTACAATATTATAATCCTTATTATATTCAAATAAGTTATACCAAGTCCATTCAACAGCACTCTTATTTATATTTGTTTTAATAAGTTCTTGAGCATTCGTAATAACTGTAAAGCAAATAATTGTTGCCAGTAAGATGATTTTTTTCATGATTTATATTTTTCCATAAAACTAGAAGCAACACCTTCAATTTTTGTGAAAAAAATGTAAAAGAAGTGTGAAAAGCATGTAAAACTTGGAGATTTTTCATTTATTTAACTCTTTTAAATTCAATGATGAAACAACTCATTTTTTCTTTTTATATCATACTATTACTTGCACTTATTGGGTGTAATGATGATACCACTCAGCATCATTTTTCTGAAACAGTAAAAATCGCTTTGCGAGATGCTGGCAATACATTGCTACTTGCTAATAACGATTCCACATCATTGGTCTTACCAATTATTAAAATAGAAGAAAACAGATACGAACTGGCATTTCAAAACAAACTATCTATAACTCCAGACAGTTTAGTAGTTGCTGTAAGTAATAGTTTAAAAGCTGCTAAGCTCCCAAAACAATATATTGTAGAGGTTGTTAATTGTAATAACGACGAAGTATCTTATAGCTTTCAAATTAAAGGATCTAAAGAAAAAGATATTGTTTCATGCTTAGGCAGAAAACTACCCGCCGATTGTTATACGATACAGGTCCTCTTTTTTGAAAATAAGCCGTGGCTAACTACTAAAATGTATATGACACTTTTTATGCTTTTAGCCTGCATACTTATTTATGCTTTTTTCTATGTTAAAAAAAGAAACACAAAAACACCTGTTGAAGATACAGTACCTTATTCAAAAATTGGGGATTATAAATTCTATAAAGACCAGAACAAGTTAATTAAAGAAGCTGTTGAAATAAAATTATCTGCAAAAGAATGTGAACTCATGTCTATGCTTAGCGCAAATCAAAATCAGGTTGTTAAACGTGATGTACTAGTTAAAGAAATATGGGAAGACCATGGTGTTTTTGTCGATAGAAGTTTAGACACTTTTATATCAAAACTCAGAAAAAAATTTAAAAACGACAATACCATAAACATTATTAATGTTCATGGTGTTGGCTACAAATTAGAAGTGCTATAAAAATTACGGAATTATTACACTCCGAACTGATTTAGATGATGGTCTATATGTTTATAAAACATATTGTTCCATTCTTGCTTAGATAATTTCCCGAATGAATGCGACTCTTTATTATCAAAATACTCAGCCCCCAATTCTTGTGTTTTCTTTAAATAATTGATAAGACGTTCTTTTTCTGCTTGAAAATTTTTAGAATCGCTGATTAAAAACTCTGGTGCTGTCCTACTGTTTTTCTTGTATGGCTTTTCGTTTACTACTATAGATTTCACAAACAATTTTAACAAGGCCTTTTTAAAGGCTCCGGGTTTAGGGTGTATGTTTTCAAAAGCTAACTCATAAGTCACATTACAATGTGCCAACATTTGATCCACACTCATTTTCCCCCAATTTGGCTGGGTTGTTAATTCAAGGTTATTAACTCTACCTATAATAGTATTGGTCTCGTTTAAATCAAAAATATTTTTCATCTATTTGGTCTGATTAATTTAATTTGTTGCATAGCAATCCTGAAATTTATTTATTTTATTTATATTTTGAAACTATTCTTATGGGTTTTTACGATTTATCAAAAGAAGCACGGAATCAACTTGTTGAAAAAATCAATCGAGATATTGCTCTTGATTTAACTTCAAATAATACAGAACATATTATTAAATATTTTTCTGATGAAGACACCTACATTCGTAAAACTGGTTACTTAGCTATTGGTAAAATCTTTTATTCTAAACCTGAATTACAAAACAAAATACGCTCTGTTTTAAAAACGCTATTAGGTTCTGATATTGACAAAGTGAAGCAAACGGTTGTAAATGCCGCTGGCGAAATTGGTAAGTTTCATTTTGACAAAGTGCAGCATTTTTTCGATACAGGATTGTTTGACGAGCATCATTCCGTTAGAAATGCCGTAATAGGCTCAGTCAAAAAAATGGGAGAAAAAAATCCAATCCCAGTGCTAGCTTGGGCAAAAACCTATTTAAAACATCCTGATAAAGAAGTTAGGCGGGAAATTTGCCATGGCATTGAATTACGGGGTCGTACACATCCTCAAGATATTTTACCCTTGTTAAAAGAACTGGAATTTGATGACACCCGCAGAGTTTCCGATACCTTAGTACATGTTTTAGGGCAAATTGCTTATAAAAATGGCTGCCTAAAAACAGTTGTAACACACCTTAATACTTGGGAAAACAAACCCCTTGTTCAAAAAGCCTTAGATGAAATTGTTGATGTTCATGATCGTTATAAAAAGTTTGCTGTTTTAACTCAACAGGAGGCTGTTGATTATATTAATGAGAACTATATTACTTAAAACCCCCGCTCCTTCTGCAAATGCTCATAGGCTTTTTGCACTTGTCTAAACTTTTCTTCTGCACCTACTTGATGCTCTTTCCCCAAGTGGATTACTTTATCTGGATGGTACTTCTTGGCCATTTTTCGATAGGCCTTTTTTATTTCATCAACCGTAGCGCTTTTATCTATTTCCAGAATTTTATAAGCATTATCACTGCTATTATAAAACATGGCTTTAATACTTTCATAATCTCGAGAATTAATCCCTAAATACCCAGCCATGGTATAAATTTGGCGTTCCTCATCATCTGTTACCGTACCATCTGCCTTTGCAATACCAAATAAGAAATGCATAAGCTGTAAACGTGATGAATGATCCATCATTTGCCTAATCTGCAAGCAAACCTGTCTGGTAGAAATATTTTTCTGATCACTAATATTCTTGAATAGTTTAAAGGCATGATTTGCCCGCTCCTTACCATACATATTTACAAATTGCTGACGCACAAAATCCAACTCTCTTTGGTCTTGCTTACCATCTGCCTTAATAACAATAGATGCTAAAATGAGTAAGCTTACTTCAAAATCGCCTGATTGTGTTTGTGGTTGTTGCCTTGTTCGTCTACTGTGAGTTGCTCTCCTATTTTGTTTTGGCTGTCCTTCATCTAAAAACGGACTGCCTTTGCCGTTCGTCAAGGAATCAACAAAGCTCCCTAATGCTACACCAATAATTGCCCCTATAGGGCCACCGAAAGACCACCCTAAGGCACCACCTATCCATTTTGAAATACTCATGTAAGTAATAGATTTTAATTATGACCAAATATAATATTTGTTAGTTGATTGATTCATAATTTTGTTACACAATTGGTATCTTTGCACTACAAAAGTTTTAATAATTAAAATTTAAAAATATGTATCCACCAGAATTAGTAAAACCAATGCGCGAAGATTTAACAGGTGCCGGTTTTGAAGAATTACATACTTCTGATGCTGTTGATGCTGCTTTGGCTAAAGAAGGTACAACTTTAGTGGTTGTAAATTCTGTTTGCGGTTGCGCTGCAGCTAATGCACGTCCAGGAGCAAAAATGAGTTTACAGAATGTAAAACGTCCTGCTAATATTGTAACCGTTTTTGCAGGTGTTGATAAAGAGGCCGTTGATACAGCTCGTGGCTATATGGTTCCATTTCCTCCAAGTTCTCCAAGTATGGCATTATTTAAAAATGGCGAACTGGTACACATGTTAGAACGTCATCATATTGAAGGGCGTCCGGCAGAGCTTATTGCAGAAAATTTAATAGATGCATATAACGAGCATTGTTAAATAGACCAACATATGTGATGTGATATTCGCAATAAAAAATTTAACCACGATAATCGTGGTTTTTTTATGCGTGTTACGCAACCTATTTATTAATTCTTCATCTTCATAATAAAAGGTATTATGAAATCGTATCTAAAGTATTTTATGGGCTTTGCCTGTTTTATATCACTCATTATTGCTGGATGTTCATCTAACGATGACAACGCATCAAATTATGAAAATGAACTAGAAGCACTTAGTTTATTAAAAGCAGATATTGAGGGTTTAGCCAACGAATCTGTTTGTAATGATACTACCGAATGTAAATTTATTGCTTTAGGCAGCAAACCTTGTGGCGGACCATGGTCTTATTTAGTATATACAACGTCCATCGATGTAGCACAATTAGAAGCAGCCGTTAGAGATTATAACAAAAAAGAAGCGGCATTTAATATAAAATGGAATATTAATTCAGAATGTGAATTTGCATTACAGCCAACAAATGTAAGTTGTGAAAATAACACCTGCATACTTATTTATTAAAACTTAGTTTTTACTTATTTTTGCACATGCAAAAATTATTGTCGTATCCGTTATCCTTTATTTATTCTCTTTGTTTCTTAATAACATTGCTCATATTCCATCCCTTACAATGGATTGGTTTTAAACTTTTTGGCTATAAAGGGCATAAAAAAGTTGTCGATTTAATGAACATCTGCTTAATGAGATTGCTTCATATTTTAGGTACTCGATTTACGTTTACCAATGTTCATGATATAGAACCTAATCAACCGCTTATTGTCGTTTGCAACCATCAAAGCATGTACGACATCTCTCCACTGTCTGTTTTCCTAAGAAAATATCACCCTAAATTTATTAGTAAAATAGAATTAGGAAAGGGCATTCCCAGTGTTTCATATAATTTACGTCATGGCGGCTCTATTTTAATTGATAGAAAAAATCCGAGACAAGCTTTGCCAACTATCATGAAATTTGGAGAATACATTGAAAAAAACAAACGCGCCGCAGTTATCTTTCCGGAGGGAACAAGAAGTAAAGATGGTACTCCAAAACCATTTCAAACTAAAGGACTAGAAATTCTGTTTAAAAAAATACCATCGGCCATGGTACTCCCAATCTCCATAAATAACTCCTGGAAAACAGTTCGTTACGGGAAATTCCCCTTTGGACTTGGAACTCATATAACTTTTACTGCGCATAAGCCTATAAAAGTTAGTACCTTTGCCGACAAACAAGAGCTTATAAAGAATATTGAAGCTACAATTAAAAAACATATACACCCTTAAAAAAATTATAGATGTCGTTAAAGAATGTTAGATTAGAAGTGATGAAGTTTTTGGAAAAAGACGTCGAATCATTAATTGAAAAATACTTAATTCCTATTGAAAAAATTTGGCAACCAAGCGATTTCTTGCCAGATTCTGAAGGACAAAACTTTTTTGAGGAAGTCCGCGAAATAAGAGAACTCTCAAAAGAACTTCCTTACGATTTTTGGGTGGTTTTAGTTGGAGATATGATTACGGAAGAAGCGCTACCTACCTACGAATCTTGGTTAATGGAAGTAGAAGGTGTTAAACAAACAGATAGAGAAAATCCTTGGGCTAAATGGGTGCGTCATTGGACAGGCGAAGAAAATCGTCATGGCGATGTACTAAACAAGTATTTATACCTATCGGGACGTGTAAATATGCGCGAAATTGAAAAAACAACACAATATCTTATTTCTGATGGTTTTGATATTGGAACCGATAGAGATCCTTACAAAAACTTTGTTTATACTAGTTTTCAAGAACTAGCAACTTATGTCTCACATAACCGTGTTGCTAAAATTGCCAAAGATAATGGCAATAAACAGCTTGCTAAAATGTGTAAAATTGTTGCGGGTGATGAAATGAGACATCATAATGCTTATTCTGAGTTTGTTGAGCGTATCTTTAAAGTTGATCCCAGTCAAATGATGATGGCTTTTCATTATATGATGAAACAAAAAATAACCATGCCAGCACATTTTTTAAGAGAATCTGGAAATAAAATCAGTACAGCCTTTGAAGAGTTTTCCAATACCGCTCAACGTATAGGTGTTTATACTTCAATTGACTATGTAGAGATTTTAGAAAAATTGATTACCCGTTGGGAAATTGATAAAATTACGAACCTCACAGACGAAGCCGAAAAAGCCAGAGATTATCTTATGAGGCTTCCTGCCAGAATGTATCGCTTAGCCGATCGCATTAAAATACCGGAAAACTCGTTTCAATTTAAATGGGTTGAGCCTGCAGTTATAAAATAGCTCAAAATCATTCCATTCCTTAAGAAGGGTGATTTCTAAAAACGACATAGAAAAGGACTATATAAGCCGGATTAACTTGGCTTTAAAGTATATAGACCATAATCTTGACTCGGAGCTATCATTGGAATCTATTTCTAATATTGCGCTATACTCCCCGTTCCATTTCCACAGAGTTTTTAAAGCTGTTATTGGAGAAACACTCAATGCTTACATTATAAGAAAACGTATTGAAAAAGCAGCTTCTGTATTAATGCATAAAAAACAAATAAGCATTACAGAACTTTCTTTGCAATACGGTTTTAACAGCAATTCTTCTTTTACACGGGCATTTAAAAAGTTTTATGGGGTAAGCCCTTCTAATTTTCGAAAAGAAAATCCAGGTAAATTTAGCAAGATAAGTAACGTAGAAAGCAAGAATGGTCAAGAAAATCTAGTTTTCGAAAAATACATTTGCAACATTAATAATCATTTAAATTGGATTAAAATGAATGCAACTATTGAAATTAAAAACGTTCCTGAGTTAAAACTTGCCAGCATTACCCATTTTGGAACAGAGGGTGTAGAACATGTATTTTACAGATTAATAAAATGGGCAACATCGAACGGGTTAATGGAAAACTCTGAAAATAAAATAGTAAGAATTTTTCATGATAGTTTCAAAATAACAGATCCAAGCAAAGTACGTATGAGTATTAGCATACTAACCAATACTCCTTTTACTTTAGAAAAAGATATTCATACAGAGGTTATTAAAAAAAATAAATGTATAGTCGGTCGGTTTGAAATAACACCCAATGATTTTGAAAAATCCTGGAGCAGTCTCTTTATTTGGATGAACGAAAATGGATATAAAAAAGCCGAAACCAATCCTTTTGAAATATACCATAACGATTTTCGCAAGCATCCCGAAAATAAATGTATTGTAGACTTATTTATTCCTATTGAATAAAACAATTTGATTCGTAAATTAGGGGTCTTGTAAAAAGTATCATTCAGAACGACCCGCTTATTGAATTTAAAAAACACTGTAAATGCGACGTAAGAGTCTTTTAAAATTAAACAGATTGCCGCAGTCGTACCTCCTTCGCAATGACATACTAAATAACCTTTTTAAATTAGGCAACCTTTTTTAACCCATCATGACTACAGAAGAAATTATACAAAAAACTATCGACTTTGTAAAAGAACAATTAAATAATGCCGAAGGTGGCCATGATTGGTTTCATATAGAACGTGTTTATAAAAATGCTTTGTTAATTTCTAAAAGCGAACATGTAGACGCCTTTATTGTGGCTCTTGGAGCTTTATTGCATGATATTGCAGATAGTAAATTTCATAATGGCAATGAAACCATTGGTCCGAAAATAGCACGAGAATTTTTGTTTAAACTTAACGTAGACTCCAATGTTATTGAACATGTTGTAAATATTATCGAGAATATTTCCTTTAAAGGTGGTAATACAGCACAAGAATTCAAATCTCCAGAATTAGATGTCGTACAAGATGCCGATAGGCTTGATGCTATAGGAGCCATAGGCATTGCACGCTGTTTTAACTACGGTGGTTTTAAAAACAGAGCGCTCTACGACCCTAGCATCAAGCCTAATCTTAATATGAGCAAAGCAGAATACAAAGCATCAACGGCACCAACTATTAATCATTTTTATGAAAAACTGCTTCTATTAAAAGATAGAATGAACACCAAAACCGGAAGGCAAATAGCGACAGACAGGCATACTTTTATGGAGCTTTACCTTAAACAGTTTTATAACGAATGGGACGGAAACGCCTAAGATTATTGTATAATCAGTTTTATCTCCTTTCTATATTGCGATGCACTTTTACCTGTTATTTCGTTAAACTGCTTGTTAAAATGCGAGAAGTTATTAAATCCGCATTCAAAACAAACATCAGCAATACTCATTTGACTTTCGTTTAACAGCTTAGTAGCATGCACTACCCTATATTCGTTAACCAGTTTAGTAAATGTTTTACCTGTAACACGTTTAAAGTATCTACAAAAGGCAGGCACGGTCATACTAACCTTATCCGCTATTTCGTCTAAACTAATGTGTTTGTGAAAATTTCGGTTAATATACTTATATATGATACCAATTTTATCACTGTCCTGTGGTTCAGCCTCAAAAGCAAATCCATCTGCATTCAAAATGTCATAATCATCAGTTTTTGCCAAATAGCTTAGTATTTCCAAAAATTTTATAACCCTATCCAGACCTTCATATTCCAAAAGTTTATCAATCTTTGGACCGATAACCCTTTTAGTATCCATCTTAAATCGAATTCCTTTTTTTGCTCGATCAAATAATGATACTATCGATGCCATTTCAGGAATATTAACAAAATCGTTTCCTAAAAAATTAGATTTAAACTGTACCGTCGTTTCTGAACCATTTGCAGTTAATCGATCGGTAAAACCATTATGTGGCAAATTAGATCCTATTAGTATAAGTTGACTATTATTAAAATAAGAGAGATGGGTTCCAATATGTGTTTTCCCTTGTCCTTTATTAACATAAACAAGTTCAAGTTCCGGATGAAAATGCCAAAAAGCATTAAGCTTATCAACCTTAACCATATGTTGTTTAACCAATATAGAGCTCCCAAAACTGGGGGTAAGCTTTTTTAGTGTAGGTTTTTTATTTATCATAATCAGAGCGATTTAGTAGCAAAATTACCACATAATTTTTTTAAAACCTATATACAATTATCATCATTATATGCTATTTTAACTTTACATATATTTAACATTGATTTAACAGATAAAATAGCATACAAATTGGTCAAATTTGATGTTTTGTACACTCCTTTTCCGACATACCTTTGTCCCAACAAACGTTGTAAAAAATTATAATCATGAAAAAAGTAATTAGAAACATCAAAAAAACCCTATTAACGGTAGCAATGCTTACTGCAATGATAGGTAACGCGAATGAAATTTCTTCTTTCAAAACTAAAGAAGGTCTTAAAGGGACTGCATTAACAATTGAAAATGTAAAAGAAGGTGATCTTCTATCAATTAGAAATTATAATGGTATTATCATATATAAAGAATTAATCCAATCATCTGGTACTTACGAAAAAGGATTCGATTTAACCGAATTGCCAAATGGAGATTATTTCTTTGAAATTGATAAAGACCTTAAGATTAAAACAATTCCTTTTACTGTAAAAGAGAACAATGTAGTTTTCAATAAAGAGAAAGAGGTAGTCGTTTTTAAACCTTACATAAGAGAGAAAAACGATTTGGTATTTATCACAAAACTTGCCCTAAACCTTGAACCATTAAAAATACGTATTTACGGAAAGTATGACGATGGTAGCTTTGTGCTATTAAGCTCAGAAAAGATTTCGGGAGTACAAAATATTGAAAGAGTTTACAAACTTAAAAAGGGTGGAGACTACAAAATAGAACTCGACTCTGATAACAAGAAATTCACAAAATTCATTAATCGTAATTAGTTAATGTCTTATTTAGTTAGTTTAAATTAGTAAGAGTGGGCTGTAGGGGCCCACTCTTTTTTAGGTTTAATGAAAAATCTTATCCTTTTAATAGCATCCAACCTCAATAAAAAGTCACATTGGCTTATTAAAAAACAATTATTTAGTATTGTTTGGTGCCTTGTACATGCTACTATTTTATCTATTATGGTAATAAAAGTTGTTGAATCTCGATTAGAATTTATTTGGGTTTCAATAATCTTAATTTATGTGTCTTTTTATACCATTATCACTAACACTATACTAGATATAGTTATTCAATACGAAAAAGAAAAGAAAGGTCGGTTTTTAAAATAATTTTAACTGCCCCACTTTATACTGTTCATGCAAATCCAAGTTAAGCTTTGGTATAGCCTTATTCTTAAAATATTTTAATCTTGCCAGTTTTACAAGATTGTTAATTTGTTCTGCTATTTTTCCTTCACCTCGCATTCTAGTACCATATCGAGAATCGTTTAAATTGCCTCCGTGGCAGCTTTCTATTTGATGTAACACCTTTTCGGCTCTGTCTGGCATGGTTTTATAAATCCAATCTTTAAAAATTTCGCCAATGGCTCCATTTAATCTTACAATGGTATGGGCTATCGATGACGCGCCATGTTCCGATATCATTTTGGCCAAAGGCAAAATTTCATGACTATTTATAGACGGAATTATAGGTGCTATCATCACATTTACAGGAATACCATTATCACTTAAAACCTTAACCGTTTCCAACCGCTTTTTTATTGTTGTGGTTCGGGGTTCTAAAATACGTCTGGTACTCTCCGATAAAGAAGTGATCGATATACTCACACTTATCAAATTATCTTTTGCCAATGCTTTTAGAATATCCAAATCCCTAAGAATTAAAGCATTTTTTGTAATGATGCCCACCGGGTGTCTGTACTTTAAAAACACCTCCAAACATTGTCTTGTAATTTTAAATTGTTGTTCTGCCGGTTGGTAACAATCTGTATTTCCAGACATAACTATAGGGTGCGTTTTCCAACTTTTCTTTTTTAGCTTAGCCTCTAATAATTTGGGAGCATCTTTTTTTACCATAATGCGACGTTCAAAATCCAAACCAGCACTATACCCCCAATATTCATGACTATTACGCGCATAACAATAAATACAGCCATGTTCACAGCCTTGATATGAATTCATTGAATACATCATACCAATATCGGGACTCTCCACCTTATTGATTATGGTTTTGGGAAATACCTCCAGATAGAGCGTTTTGTTTTTATCGCTTATTTCGCCCTCTTTACGGCAAAACTCAAGAAAGTCATCACGCATTTCATGACTTAATTCGAAGAAACGGTTATGGACGTTACGCTGCGCTCCACGTCCTTTTATGGCAGTTTTTTGGTTCATTTATAGTAAAATAAAGGTTGAATGCTCGTTGAGTAGCTCTTTAAAATTACTTATAATTTGTATTGGAAAATGTTAAAGTGAAACTGGGTTATTAACAATTATTAATAAGGTACAAATCACGGCTTGATTTTGTAAAGTTTTTCAACTAACTTCGTTTAACAATCGATAAAGTTCATTATAACGGAACTTTATATTTGCATTAGCGTCAGGTAATACAAAGAATAGATAGGAACAGTACCATATGAATTGAGGCAAATCATTAAAGTGACAAATTTTAATTACCACGACAAAAATTTCGGTTGGATAATCTATCCTATTTTGGGAGTTTCATTTACCATCTTTGCAAATGACAATGATTTTGAAACGCTCATTCAGATTCCATCTTTCAAATGGGATATTGTTTTCTCACTTTTTGTAGTTTCTATAATCGGGTTCTATTTAGCATGGTTGGTTCGCCATCTTGATAAAAGCAAAGATTTATCTTGGGAAAAGAATTTTTCCAAGAGAGCAATAATTCAATTTATATATGGAGTTGCTGCTCCTTTAACTTTAGCCTTGGGACTTGAGTTAGTTTATCTCAATATTATAAATGTAGATTTAAATCAAAGCTCAATTCTGAATTTAGAGTTACCCCTCGCATTTTTATACCTATTCATTCTAAACCTGCTCTATTATCTCAATTACGTTTCAGTCGCTTATAGAAAAAAGCTTGAAGAAAAGGATGCTTCCAAACTTTTTGAAGAAAAGGTCAAAGTCTCAGTAGGGGCAAAGGAAAGTCTGATACCGATTAAAAATATTGCTTTCCTAAAAAGTGAAGATAAGGTACTATGGTTATACACCTTTGAAGATAAACAGCTCCACATAAGCGGTACCTTAAATGATTGGAAATTGAGACTACCGAATGAATATTTCTACAGACTCAATAGACAAATCATCGTGAACAGGGATGCCATTGAGGGTTTAGAATCTACCGAAACAAGAAGACTGAAAGTTTTTCTCAAAAATACCGATGATGACATTTACCTGCCCAAATCTAAGGTTACTGACTTTCGCAAATGGTGGAAGAGTTAATGTCCGCCTTAACCTCCAATTTGTCCAGTTCGGTAATAAAGAGGTATAAATCACGCTAATCTATTAAGCCTTATTCGGTCTTTTGCATTAAAAAAAAATGCAAAATCTAATGAGCATCATCAAAACCATCATGCTATTTGCCCTGACCTTCTACTCGGGCACACTTTACGGACAACAGGAGTCATTGCCTATTAATATATCAATCTTCAATGAGTCCACATCAATACCATATACCAGGTTTCTAACAACGCCTATTCATCCGGGGATACAAATCGGGACAGAATTCGAAGGAAAAACCAAAAATCATTGGAGATTTTATCCATCTATAAGTATTGGATATATGTTTCACAGGAAGTTGTTTCAAGGGATATACCTAAATGCTGATCTAGGCATAGATTACCAAACGAACTTCGGAATCAATATAAAAAGCAAACTAGGTATTGGATACCTTCATACTTTTGCAACACAACAAGAATTTCAATTCAACGGTAGTAAGTATGAAAGCAATTCCGATCGAGGAAATGCACGCCTTATGCCATCCTTTACATTGGGATTAGGTTACAATCTTCACAAAAAAGATCCCCATTCTCCAGAGATTTACCTTTTATATCAATCATGGATTGAATACCCCTACTCACCGGGATTTATACCCTTAATGACTCACACAAACCTTCATTTGGGTGCTAAGTTTTACCCTTTTAAATCAAAATAAGATGTTAAGAACAATATCACTTTCACTTTTCCTTATACTTGTCTCAAGCTGTGAAAAGGATGAGGTACTTTCTCCAGCCTTTTACGCCTGCGATGATTCACTATCTAATAGTCTTCATCCCAATTCAGAACAATATTCCAATCTCATTCAAAATATAGTTAACTCTGGTGTTCCCGGTATGATGCTCTCGGTTCATGATAATGAAAATGGGTATTGGTCAAAAGCTTTTGGATTTGCAGATCTAGCCTCAAAAATACCTCTGGCATCATGTAATATTACACGAGTCGGCAGTACAGTTAAAACATTTACAGCGGTAACAATTCTACTGCTTCAGGAGGAAGGTTTATTAGACATAGATGATCCTATAACGGATTATTTATCTAACGCTGACATTAGAGGTTTGGAAAATGCTTCTCAGTCTAGCATCAGACAATTGCTCTTGCATTCGAGCGGTATCTACAATTATATTCAAAATCCACAATTCCAAACGGCTTCATTAAATGATTTAATCAAAATCTGGCAGCCAGAAGAACTCATGAGTTACGCTCGAAATAAAGATTCCTACTTCCCTCCTGGCACAGATGTGCTGTATTCCAACACCAATTACATACTGTTAGGAATGATTATAGAAAAAGTAACTGGTAAAGCCTTTTTTGAGGTATTTAAAACAAAAATATTTGTACCCCTTGGCCTGAGCTACACACAATTTGCTGCTACAGATCCTGTTCCAGATGGAATCATACGTGGTTATGTGGATTTGTATAGCAATTTGAATCTAACTAATGCGACTTACTACAGTGGGTGGGATTACTTTACTGCGGATGGAGGACTAATTTCCAACTCATATGATTTAGCCATTTTCATGACCCAATTGTTTCAGGGCAACTTACTGAGCAAGGAATCCCTAAATGAAATGATGAGCTGGAAAGCTCCTAAAGGTGGATATGGTGACGGTTTTGAGACATTTTATGGTCTAGGCATCTTCCTGATAGAAACGGCATATGGTCCGGCGTATTTACATAGTGGAGATGCCGTCGGCTACTTTGCCAGCATGGTCTATTTCCCAGAGCAAGAGATCACCATTAGTTGGGCAGTGAATGGCAATTATGGCAAAGTGGATGAATTTACGCAATCTAAGGAGGCCATGGAGAAAATCTTCGATACGGTATTGGCTGAATAATCATTTATGAGGTTTATTATAAGTACAGTTTTCATCATCGTAATCATGATGTTGACTCAAATAAATTCTAAATGCTCAGCATAACAAAGAATTGAAATACCTAAACCGTTAAACGAAACTTTGAAAACTGCTCTTAAAGGCGGAAGTGGCACCCTGTATAGTGGACTTGGTGAATATAAAATGTTAGCACTTAAATAATACTGCGCTAAAACCACAAACTTACATTATCGTTTACATAGACTTCCACTATTAGTTATACTTTTAATAGTTAAACCAATTAATAATATAAATGAAAAATTTTGACGCTATAATTGTTGGAGCCAGATGTTCAGGATCTACTACGGCTTCTCACCTATCCAAAATGGGATTCAATGTTTTAGTAGTAGACAAAGCAATATTTCCACAAGACACCCTCTCTACTCATTTCGTATGGCCAAGGGGAGCCTCTTACTTAAATCGATTAGGAGTATTAGATGAAATTTTAGAACAAACACCTTCTAGTAATGAAATTGAAATTACTATTGAAGATACGACAATTAGAGGAGAAATTCCTCTTGATCTACTAGCGCAACGCTTTACCAATTTACATGGAAATGCCGATCGTATTACACAAACTTCATTTTCTGCGAAAAGGTATGTCATAGACAAAATTCTTATTGATTATGCTGTAAAACAAGGCGCTAAAGTTTTAGAAGGTTTTACCGTTAATGAACTCATTTTTGACACAAATCAACAAAAAGTATTAGGAATTAAAGGGAAAAATAAAGATGGCTCTGTTTGTGAATTCTTTTCAAAAAGAATTATCGGTGCAGACGGAGTAAATTCCATTGTTGCTAAATTGACTAATACCTCTAAGGAAGAAATTAGGGAAAACTGCACCTTTGCTGCTTATTCTTATTTTTCTGGTTTTGACTTAAAAAAACCAATTATTCAAAAAAAAGGAAGAATGTCTATTGGTATTGTCCCCACAAATGATGGGCATAATATGACAATGATTTATGGACCCAAAAAATGGGCGAAAGCATTTAGAAATGGAGATAAAAATGAAAACTTTATTAAAGCCATTAAATATGTAAATCCTGAAATTGGTGAAATCGTAGAAAAGGCAAAAAAGGAAAAAGAAATTATTGGTACTGATAAAATGGCTTCTTTTATTAGAAATGCAGCCGGTAAGGGTTATGCATTAGTTGGAGATGCAGCTAGTTTCAAAGATCAATGTACTGCTAGTGGAATGACTCATGCCTTTAGAGATGCCGAACTAATTGCCCAACACATTAAAATGGGTTTCGAAACTAATGATATAGATAATCAGCTTCAATTATATGCTAGAAAAAGACATCTAGACACATGGAGGTATCAAGAATTCGTTTCTAAAACAGCAGAAATGAACCCTGCTTCGGCAAGTGAGGTACAATTGTTCGAGGCCTTGTCTAAAAACAAAGAACAAGCAAATCGATTTTTAGCGATGTATGGAGATACTTTGCCTGTTAGAGATTTCTTTACGGAAAAAAACATAAAAAATGTTTTGATTCCTGTTCTAAACGAAAAAAGAGACTTACAGAATTATAAAAAAGACATTTACAAATACTATAAAAACATTTTCGAGATTAACGGAGATGTTTCAAAAGAAGATATATCATTAAATCGAACATGTGTGGATTTTGGCATTCCAATAGGTCCAAACATATTAAAACGAGTTGATGATTACTACGAATGGTATAATGCCAGAAATGACTGTAACACATGGCAATATGCACGTACACTAAAATCTTTTCCGGGTACAAATGCAAGCATGTTTGATGCTAATGAAAGACATATTGATGGTATTAATTTTGCTTCTCAAGATTATTTATCGATGGGAAGTCATCCTAAAGTTATGAAAGCAGCAAAAGAAGCTTTGGAAAAATATGGTCCGCACAGTGCTGGTTCTCCCATGGTGATTGGAAATACAGAATTGGTACACGAACTAGAAGAGGCTATTGCAGAAATGACAGGCATGAAACATGTCATGATTTTCCCCACTGGTTGGGCTGCTGGTTTTGGTACAATTACAGGACTAGTTAGAGAACAAGATCATATTGTTATGGATCGCTTGGCACATTCTTGTTTATACCAAGGTGCCTATGCTGCTACCAAAAATGTATATCGCCACCCTAATATGTCAATTGATTCAGTTAGAGGATTATTGGAACATATTCGAGAAAAAGACCAAAGAAATGGAATTTTTGTAATCTCTGAAGGCTTATTTTCAATGGATAGTGAAACACCCGATATAAAAGCACTACAAGAAGTTTGTCGTGATTATGATGCAACACTCATGTTAGATGTAGCACATGATTTTGGAGCACTTGGAGAAAATGGTGCTGGCCATATAGGGAATCAAGGCATGAAAGGTCAAGTAGATTTAGTAATGGGTAGTTTTTCTAAATCGTTTGCTTCTAATGGAGGGTTTCTTGCTACCAATTCGGCTGCAGTAAAGCATTATTCCAAAATGTACAGTAGTGCATTTATGTTTTCTAACGCTATTTGTCCAATGCAGACAGCTGTAGCTTTAGAAGCAACAAAAATTATGAGATCCAAAGAGGGAAGCCAATTAAGAAAAAACCTTTTAAATATTGTAAATCATATTAGAAATGAATTTCATAAAAAGGGAATTAAATGTTTAGGAACACCTTCCGCTATTATTCCTGTAATGATTGGTGATGAAAAAGTAGCACGAATTGCTCATAAGATTATGACCGAACGAAATATAGCAACCATGATTTTGGAATATCCAGTAGTTCCTATTGGCAGTGCTAGATTTAGACTTCAAGTAATGGCCTCCCATACTATAGAACAGGCCAATGCAGTAGTTAGTAATATTGCTGAGGCTATTGATGAAGCTAGGGAATATGTGAAAGAATATGAGTCTCCCTTATTACAAACAATTGATAAATAGGAAGTTGTTTATATTAATGTGTTTTTAGTTATAAATTTTTCCAAACAAAGTTTTTAAAAATTTATAACTAAAAACTAACTCGGTTTAATTAATCGAAAGTAAATGATTCTCGGGGCAAGCACACGAGGCATTCAATTGAAAATATTCTTTATAAATTCCGAAGCAAGCTTAGAGGTATTAGAAATAAGATCCCGCTGGATACTGAAACGAATTCAGCACATGAAGCGGGATTAGTTCTTCTTACTATTTTGAATGCTTTGCTTCGCAACTTTTCAAAATAGAGTTTCACTAATAAAGTAAAACTTCACCCTAAAGACAATATTCTATTCTCCAGGAAAATCGGCCTTACGCTTTTCTAAAAATGCTGTTGTTCCTTCTTCAAAGTCAGCTGTTCCAAAGCTATTCCCAAATTCTAGAATTTCTGTATTAAAGCCATTAACACCATCCTTATAGTTTGCATTTACCGCTCTAATAGCAGCACTAATAGCAACCGAAGAATTGCGCACTATTTTTCCGGCTATTTTCTCGCAAAAAGGAAGCAATTCCTCAAGCGTTGTTACATGGTTTACCAAACCATAATTTAGCGCACTATTCGCATCAATCATTCCGGCAGTCATGATAAGCTCCATAGCCCGTCCCTTGCCTATTAACTGAGGCAAACGCTGTGTACCGCCATAACCAGGAATAACCCCAAGCGATACTTCTGGCAATCCCATTTTAGCATTATCGCTCGCTACTCTAAAATGACACGCCATGGCTAATTCTAAACCACCACCAAGTGCAAAACCATTTACCGCAGCAATAACAGGTGTAGAAAGGTTTTCAACAAAATCGAATAACAATTCTTGTCCTTTAGCCGCTAACATTTTACCTTCTTCAATATCATAATCTGCAAACTCGCTAATATCTGCCCCAGCTACAAATGCTTTTTCCCCACTACCTGTAACAATAATTGCCTTTGTGCTTTTATCTAGATTGGCTTCTTTAAAAGCCTCATGCAGTTCGCTAATTGTTTCTTTATTTAATGCATTTAACTTTTTAGGGCGATTAATGGTAATGGTAGTTATACCGTTATTCTTTTCTAATAGTAAGTTAGCGTAGCTCATTATAGTATATTTTTTAAATTATGGAATAGCAATTTCAAAATCGTCATAACCCGGAACACAACTCTCTTCATTACAGGTCATATATTCAATTTCGCCTATAACTTTCAATGCTTTTTTAGATTTTAATTTAATACGTTGCTTAAAGCTCGCAACGTTTTCAAAATATTTAACATTGAGCTCAAAAACAGGATCGAAAGCCGTATGCCCTTTATCTTCAGTCATTTTTCCAACCAGTTCATAGTCTTCGCTATCTTCAAAAATAAAAACCGTTGGTAAAGGCCCCCCTTTAGGTACTTTTAATGAGTACAAATGGTACTTTGGTTTTATTGATGCCTTTATAATTACATCATATTCTAAATTAGACACTTTTTTTATGGAAGTTGACCATTTAACAGGGTCTAAAATTTGTGAATAGCTCATTGAGCTTATTAAAAAAACGAGTACAAGTATTTTTTTCATGTTTAAAGCATTTGTTTTAAGGCCCTAATATAATTTATTTCGTAGGAAAAGTTACAGTAAATGTAGTTCCTTTTTCTTTTTCAGATTTAAACGTTATGGTTCCGTTATAAGTTTCTACAATGTTTTTCACCATGGCTAAGCCCAGCCCCATACCACTTGTTTTTGTGGTAAACTTGGGCTCAAAAATCTTATCTCTGTTTTCCTCTGCAATTCCCAGACCATTATCTGAAACTGTAACGATAACGTTATTATCTTTAGTAGCAACATCAATAACAATCGTAGGCGTTTTGTTTTCTGGCATGGCTTGAATACCGTTTTTAACCAAATTAGTTACAACTCGTATTAACTGTGTTCTATCAAATTTTGCAATAATCTCATCCGATTCGGCAGTAAAAAAGATATAATCTTCGTTAAAAATATCCAGTGCCAATTTTACAATTTTCACAACATTTAACGTTTCACTTTGCTGTGCTGGCATCTTTGCAAAGTTTGAAAATGCCGATGCAATGGAACTCATCGTATCTATTTGCTGAATTAGTGTTTTGGTATACTCATCTAACTTCGAGTCGATATTTTCGTCTTTCGCATCGAATTTACGCTGAAAATTTTGCACCGTTAAACGCATTGGTGTTAACGGGTTTTTAATTTCATGCGCTACCTGCTTTGCCATTTCTCTCCAGGCTTGCTCTCGCTCACTTTTAGCTAATTGTACGGCACTTTCTTCAAGTTCGTCAATCATACTATTATAAGAGTTTACCAAAGTAGATATTTCTTCGCTAGTATCATTTACTTCAATCTTCTCGTTTCGTTTTTCTAATCTTGTAGCATTAATTTTATCGCTAATAGCTTTTAACGACTTTGTAATGTACTTAGATAATAAAAACGCAATACCAATTGCCATAAGTAAAATAAACATATAAGCATAAGCGATACGTCTTAAAAATTCCTGTAACTCTTTCGACAGGAAATCATCGTGTTCTAAATAAGGTAAATTTAATATGGCTATTGGTTTAGACCTTTTATCTGTAAGATAGGTATATGAAGACTGATATGTTTCTCCATTTTCCTTGTGTTTATCTACAAACCTATGCTCTGCTGTATTAGCAATAGGGTTTAATACTTCTGCTTCTAGACATTTTGGTGCGGCATTGCTTTTTAATTCCGATTTAGACGATATTAACAGGGCGCCTTCCAAATCGTATAAATTAATCTGAAGCTTATGAATATCTGCGACGTTATATATCTCTTCTTTGAAAATAACCGGAATGTTCTCGGTTTTTACTTCCCATGTATTTTGCCTGCCATTTAAAACCCGCTTGAGATGTGTTTTAATATTCTCTTCCTTACGTTCTAAACGACCTTTGTGATACTCTTGTCGTTCCTCTTTATATTGATAAATCGCTACCGAAGAAATAAGGATCGATGCCAGTAAAACCAGCAATATCATAGCTAAAAAAATACGAGTACGTAAGGAGAGTTTTTTTAATTTCATTAAAAAATTATTAGACCTTTCAAAAGTTCAATAAATATAGCAATAATCGGACCAAATATGTTTTAGCAAATCCAAATTCCAATAGTTGGATTTTGGAATTTGTGTTTTCAGTTTAGGCGCCTGGATTTTTAGCTCTTATATTTTTATAAACCTTGTAGCCTAACATAATAAGAACGCCCAAAACAAAAATTCCTATAACGCCCCAAATCCAATTGAATGCATTTTTTAGAATGACTAAAAAAATTACGGCAAATAAAATAAAAGTAGCACCTTCATTCCAAAGCCGCATAAAGCTTGATGTTTTTTTAACCTCGTCGTTTTGAAGCTGTTTAAAAAAGTGGTGGGTTCTAAAATGATAAATAAAAAGAATAACTACAAAAACTATTTTTACTTGCATCCAGTCTTGGTTGAGTAGTGCTGGATTTAAAAAAAACAAGCTTAAACCAAATAGTAAAGCTAAAATTGCCGATGGCCATGTTATGATAAACCACAAGCGTTTTGCCATAATTTTGAGTTGTTTCCCCAAAATCTCTTTATCTGGAGAGGGTTTATGAAACGCTTCTATTTGATATACGAACAATCGTGGTATATAAAAAAGTCCAGCAAACCAAGTAATCACAAAAATAAGATGGAATGCCTTTAGGTAAAAATAATACGCCATAGGTTAACTAATTTTAGCAGGTGTCTTTGTCCATTCGGTAACCCACTTAGACAGCAGATCAACAAATTCGTCATCATCATTTAAGCAAGGTATAGTTATAAAGTCCTTGCCTCCCATTTCATGAAAAATCTCTTGTCCCTCCATGGCTATTTCTTCTAGGGTTTCTAAACAATCGCTTACAAACGCAGGAGTTACAATACTCATATTTTTAATACCCTGTTTTCCCAAACGCTCAATAGTTCGGTCGGTGTAGGGCTGTAACCAAGGATCGAAACCTAAACGAGACTGAAAGGATGTTGAATAAGTCCCTTCTTCTAGTTCGAGTTTTTCGGCAACCAATCTGGTTACCTCAAAGCATTGATGCCTGTAACAAAACTCATGGGCTTTAGATGGGGTAACACAACAACTACCATCTATTTTACAATGCGATTTAGTCACATCACTTTTTCTAATATGACGTTCTGGAACACCGTGGTACGAAAACAGTAAATGTTCGTATGCCTTACCTTCTAAATGTCTTTTTACTGAATTTGAAAGCACTTCAATATAATCCGGTTTATTATAAAATGCCGGAACGGAATCTATCTTTAAATTTGGAAAGTGTTCCTTTCTTATCGCTTCGGCCAGTACCAAAATGGTTTCGGTAGTTGCCATAGCAAACTGAGGATATAGAGGAAATAACAAAACCTCATCAACACCTTTATCCACCAGTTCCTGAAGCCCTTTTTTAATAGTCATACTACCATATCGCATAGCTAAAGCTACAGGCACTTCCACTTGTTTTTGTATTTTACTTTGAAGTCTTTCCGATAATACAATTAAAGGAGAACCTTCTTCCCACCATATTTTCTTGTATGCCGCTGCAGATGCTTTTGGCCTTGTTTTTAATATAATCCCTTTTACCAACAAAGCCCTTGCTGCTAGAGGTATATCAATAACACGCTCATCCATTAAAAATTCGCCTAAATACTTTTTTACATCTTTTGGCTCCGGACTGTCTGGAGAACCAAGGTTTACTAGTAAAATTCCTTTCATATAGTTTCTATTATGTCAAAGACATTACATATTTTTTAGGCGTCGTACCGTATTTCTTTTTAAAAGCTGCTATAAAATGGCTGGATGTGCTATACCCAACTTTATGCCCTACCTCGTTTACATTATCATCGCCAGACTCCAATAGTTTTCTGGCCACTTCCATTTTATAATCAAATAAAAAACTAAATACCGAATCGCCATAAATTTGTTTGAATCCTTCTTTTAGTTTTTTAATATTCAACCCTATTTCATCTGCCAGCTCTTGTAAACTCGGTGGCTCTGCCATACGTGCAATAATAATCTCTTTGGCTTTTCTAATTTTAATAACATTAGTTTCGTCAACCAAAAACGGACATTGTTCTACATCGGCATCTTCGCTTCTATTAAAATACAAGCTTAAAAGCTCGTAAGCTTTTCCTTTAAAATAAAGGTTTTTAATAGAATCATTAAGGTTGTAATTTAATACTTGATTTAATACAATAGCCATTGATGGCGAAATTACACCATCTTTATAATATTTTTTATCCTTATTATCATCACTTAAAAAAGTAATATAACCAGCTTCCTGAGAGAATAAGCCATGAAAATTTTTAATCGATATTAAAACCGAAACCATCCACGAGTTAGGATCTATTTCTAAATGTATTGGTAAATCGCGTTGTGGATTATACAATAACAACGAATTCTCTTCCATGATGTTTAACACATACCGTCCTTCGTTAAAAACAAAACGACTTGCCCCTTTCACACAAAAGTGAAATTGAATGTAATCACTATCTATTTCTTTAGCAAGAGACTTTACTTGACTCGACTCGTTCTTATATGTTAGAATCAATGCACCATCATCTAATGTTGTCTCATCAAAAGAACTTCTAGCGACACTTTTTTCGTTGTCCATTTCGTCATTCATAATAGTTTTATTTAGATTCGTTCTAAATAGATGGTTCAAAAACTGCCTATCTGCCTACAAAAATATGACATTTATCATATAATAGGAAAAAACATCGCTAAAAAACCACAAACGATATTAAAAGTTCTTTGAGCGTTATTTTTTTTGTTAACATCCATATACATTTGCTGTGAAATATCAGGTATCAGCATGCAAAAATACAATATATCAAGAAGTAACTACTTTTATGCCATTGGTTTAAGTTATAAAAAAGCCGATGCAGACATAAGAGGACATTTTAGTTTGGATGAGGCAGGTAAAACAGCTTTGCTTAACCAAGCTAAAGAAAATGGTATAGAAAGTTTGGTGGTGACATCTACTTGTAATCGCACCGAAATTTACGGTTTTGCACAACACCCGTTTCAATTAATCCAATTGCTTTGTGATAACACAAGAGGTACTGTTGAAGAATTTCAAGACGTAGCCTATATTTATAAAAATAAAGATGCTATTGCGCACATGTTTCGTGTAGGTTCTGGTTTAGACAGTCAGATTCTTGGAGACTTCGAAATTATTAGCCAGTTGAGAAATAGCGCAAGAGCTTCAAAAAAACATGGGTTGCTTAATCCTTTTTCAGAACGATTAATAAATGCTGTTATTCAAGCAAGCAAGCGTATAAAAACAGAAACTAATATTTCATCAGGAGCCACTTCGGTATCTTTTGCATCTGTTCAATACATTTTAAATTCGGTTAAAGACATTTCGAATAAAAACATTTTACTTTTCGGAACGGGAAAAATTGGAAGAAATACTTGCGAAAACCTTGTAAAGCATACAAAAAATGATCAAATTACTTTAATTAACAGAACAAAAGACAAGGCAGAGGTTATTGCTGGAAAGTTTAATCTGGTGGTTAAAGATTATGCAAATTTACAAGAAGAGATTAGCCATGCCGATGTTTTAATAGTTGCTACTGGTGCGCAACGCCCTACCATAGACAAGCACATTATCCAATCTGAAAAACCAATCCTAATTTTAGACTTATCGATTCCGAAAAACGTTGATTCCAATGTTGAAGAATTAGGCAATGTTACTTTGGTTCATTTAGATCATTTATCTAAAATTACAGATAAAACTTTAGAAGACAGAAAAAAGGATATTCCTCTTGCCGAATCTATTATAGAAGAAGTAAAAACAGAATTTAACGGTTGGTTAGAAACCAGAAAATTTGCGCCAACTATTAAAGCATTAAAACACAAGCTTAGCGACTTTGCTGCTGCAGAATTGGAAACGCAACGCAAGAAAAACGCCGATTTTAACGAAGCACAAGCAGAGCTAATTAGCAACAATATTATTCAAAAAATAACCAATCACTTTGCGCATCATTTAAAGGATGATGACATCTCCACCGATGAGAGCCTGGAACTTATAAAAAAAGTATTTCAGCTAGAACCAACAACACATGTCTAAAGTTATTAGAATTGGCACACGCGATAGCGAATTAGCGCTATGGCAAGCTAAAACCGTACAACAACAACTCGAACATTTAGGATATCAGACAAAACTCGTTCCTGTAAAATCTACCGGCGATTTGGTTTTAGATAAACCATTATACGAACTAGGTATTACCGGTATTTTTACGCGTACACTCGATATTGCCATGTTAAATCATGATATCGATATTGCCGTACACTCGTTAAAGGATGTTCCAACGGTTTTGCCAAAAGGCATTGTACAAGTAGCCGTTTTAAAACGAGGAAACGTAAACGATACGTTAGTTTTTAAAAAGAATGAAGAGTTTTTAAGCGCCGAAAAAGCCGTAATAGCAACAGGCAGCTTAAGACGAAAAGCACAATGGTTAAACCGATATCCAACCCATACCATTGAAGATTTACGTGGCAATGTAAATTCGCGTTTACAAAAACTTCAAGATAACGACCATTGGAATGCTGCTATTTTTGCTGCTGCCGGTATAGGGCGTATTGGAATAAGACCAGATGAATCTATTAACTTAGATTGGATGATTCCTGCGCCAGCACAAGGTGCCATCATGATTACTGCTCTAGAGGAGGATGAGTTTATAAAAACCGCCTGTGCTCAACTAAATCATGAGGAAACTGAAATTTGCACCACTATTGAGCGTAAATTTTTAAACCGACTAGAAGGTGGTTGCACTGCACCTATTGGGGCTTTAGCCCGCATAAAAAATGAAGAAATACATTTTAAAGGCGTGCTTTTAAGTAAAGATGGTTCTAAAAAAATAGAAGTTACCAAAACCGAAAAATTAGGTAAACACGAATATATAGCGGGTTTTTGTGCCGACTATATTATCGAACGAGGCGGCAAACGTTTAATGGATGATATTAAACACACAAACCACCCAACAAATGTAGTTTCTACTAAGTCCTTAACCGAAGACCAACGTTTATTGTTTCACCAGAAAGTAGCAGCAAAAAGTGATGACTTTATAAAAATAAGTTTGAATCGTATTCGTCCGCAACTTTTAAGGTCTGAAATTGAAAATGTTATTATTACAAGCAAAAATGCCGTTGAAGCTTTAATAACAAACTATTCGGCTACCGAATTACAATTCAAGAATATTTACTGTGTAGGGAGACGAACAAAAAAACTTATTGAAAACAGAATTGGCAAGGTAAAGCATGTTGAAAAAAATGCTAAGAAGCTGGCAGAGTATTTAGTGGAGTATCTGGAAGGAACCGAAGTCACTTATTTTTGCAGCGATATACGACTAGATGCGCTACCAACCATTTTGGCCGATAACAATATAAAAGTTAACGAAATAGAAGCCTACCAAACCAAATTTGACGGTCACAAAATTGAGGAATCTGTAGAAGCCGTAATGTTTTACAGCCCATCTACCGTACAAAGTTTTGTAAAAAAGAATAATGCAGAAGTTATTGCCTTTTGTATTGGGGATACCACCGCAAAAGAAGCAAAAAAACACTTTGAAGATGTTAGAGTGGCAAAAGTGCCAACTGTTGAAAGTGTGATTGAGTTGGTTAATGAGCATTATGTTTAATCATTAACTGTCATTACGAGGAACGCAGTGACGTGGTAATCTCTTTAAACGAACAGATTTTACACCACACCCAAAAAACGTGATTCGCAATGACGAAAATAAAATTAAAGTTTCAATTAAAAAGATTCTTGCCGAAGTTTATCTTGAGCGTAGACGAAAGGCAGAAATAATAAGGTATGAGTATAAAGAACGATTTATTTTTAAGAGCATTAAAAGGAGAAACCGTTGATCGTCCACCAGTTTGGATGATGCGTCAAGCAGGGCGTTATCTTCCAGAATTTATCGCTATTCGCGAGAAATACGATTTCTTTACCCGTTGTAGAACTCCAGAATTAGCCAGTGAAATTACCGTGCAACCTATTCGTCGTTATGGTATGGATGCCGCTATTTTGTTCAGTGATATTTTGGTCATCCCGCAGGCTATGAATATTGAGGTGCAAATGAAACCTAATTTTGGACCATATTTACCAAATCCTGTACGCACTCAAAAAGATGTTGATCATGTTGTCGTTCCAGATGTAACAGTAGAGCTCGACTATGTATACCAAGCTATTAAAGCCACTAAAAAATTACTAAATGACGAGATTCCTTTAATTGGATTTGCCGGTTCGCCATGGACTATTTTATGCTATTGTGTACAAGGCCAAGGAAGTAAAACGTTCGATAAAGCCAAAGAATTTTGTTTTACAAACCCCATTGCTGCGCACCAATTACTTCAAAAAATAACCGATACAACCATAGCTTACCTAAAAGAAAAAGTAAAAGCTGGTGTTAATGCCGTACAAGTGTTCGATTCTTGGGGAGGCATGTTATCTCCAGTAGATTACCAAGAGTTCTCATGGCAATATATCAATCAAATTATTGAAGCTTTAAAAGATGATGCTCCAGTAATTGCATTTGGTAAAGGCTGTTGGTTTGCCCTTGGCGATATGGCAAAAAGTAACGCCTCTGCGTTAGGTGTAGACTGGACGTGTTCACCAAGAAATGCACGTTATTTAACAGGCGGCAACATTACACTTCAAGGTAATTTCGATCCATCTCGCTTATTGTCGCCACCTTCTGAAATAAAGAAAATGGTACACCAAATGATTAACGAATTTGGCAAAGACAAATACATCGTAAACCTGGGCCATGGTATTTTACCTAATATTCCGTTAGATCATGCCAAGGCATTTATTGATGCTGTAAAAGAATATAGCCCTTCTTAATCTCCAAAGGAAAGAAACTGCTATATCGGATATAACTTTAACTTTTAATAGTTGAATAAATTTTAATAGTTTAGATGTAATTAATTCAGGCTGTCTAAAAAGTTCTTGAATTGTCATTTTTATTCTAAATAACACTTTTTAGACAACCTCCTAGGAAGAGGCATTATGATTAAAAACATAATATTAGGAATCAAGGCATATTTCGGAGCGTTTAACTTAATTTCTAAACTAAATCTCTGGAAATACTTCGCCATTCCAATGCTTATTAGCTTTATAACAGCTATCATTATTTTTACAACAGCTTACGGACTGTCTGATAATCTTGGAGCATTTATTTCAAAAATCTGGATTTGGGAATGGGGAAAAGAAACCTTTACAACAATAAGTTCCTTTATTGGGGGGCTTTTCATTATCGTTATCGGATTAATCCTTTTCAAACACATCATTATGGCATTATCGGCGCCATTTATGAGTCCAGTATCCGAAAAAATAGAAAATCATTTAACAGGAAATGTTCAATTCACGCATAGAAATACAACGTTTTTACAACAGCTATGGCGTGGGATACGAATTAACGGAAGAAACTTACTCATGGAGTTGGTAATAACCGTTCCATTGTTACTATTAAAATTTATTCCTGTTGTAAATATATTTTCGGCTATACTGCTCTTTGCTGTCCAAGCATACTACGCTGGTTTCGGTAATTTAGATTACACTCTGGAACGTCATTTTAAATACCAAGAAAGCACTGCCTTTGTTAGAAAAAATCGTGGTTTAGCTATTGGAAATGGTGTTATTTTTCTCTTGTTCCTATTAATTCCCATTGTTGGTGTTATACTAGTATTACCTTTATCTGTAACAGCTGCTACCACAAGAACCGTAGAAGTTTTACAACTAAAAAACAGTCCTAAAAATGCTTAGCTTTAATGGTTACAATATAGAACCCATTCAATTAAAAGACGCTTGGAACTTATGCGATTTTATTGTTGCAAACGAAGATCGGTTAAAACGTTATTTTCCTAAAACGCTTAAGCAAAATTTAACCCCAGACTTATCTAAATATTTTGTAGAAAAAAAAGTCAAGCAATTTGGCTTAAAAGAAGAACTCTTATTTACTATTAAAGAAAATGAGCCAAATACATTAGTTGGTTTAGTTTATTTAAAAGAACTTGATTGGAATAAAAAACAAGGTGAGTTTGCCTATTGTATTGGCTATCCTTTTGAAGAAAAAGGAATTATGACCAAAACCATTGGCAAATTATCAGAATATGCTTTTGCTCAACTAGGTCTGGAAACACTTCAAATTATTGTTCATAAAGACAACATAGCTAGTGTAAAAGTTGCAGAAAAATGCAACTTTATCTGGAAAAGGACACTGAACAATGAGTATACACCACCTGGAGAAACTCCTTTAAATATGGAGTTATATGAATTATATCGTGAAATAGAATAATAATATAAAACAGAGAGTAGATATAAATAGACCTGTCAGGTTTTAGAAACCTGACAGGTCTCTAAGCAAAACTTAACAAATGAGGCAAGAAAAAATAGAAAAAGACCATTATTACCATATCTTTAATAGAGGAATTAATAGTGATGTTATTTTTCAAACAGAAGATAATAAGTCTTATTTCCTTAAGTTAGTTGAGAAACACTTAATGGGTAAAGTGGATATTCTTGCTTATTGTTTGATGGATAATCATTTTCATTTTGCCATTAAAATTGTTAAAGAAGAATCTATTGCTACTCAGGCTTTTTCTAATCTTTTTAATGCCTACGCTAAAGCATATAATAAACAACAAAACAGAACAGGAACTCTTTTTGAAAGACCTTATAAAAGAATTCGGATTCAAGATGAAGACTATTTAAAAAAGCTTATTCTTTATATTCATAAAAACCCAGAGAATCATAATGTGATTAACAACTTTGAAAATTATGAATTCTCATCATATAAAAACTACCTTGATGATAGCAATAGTATTATCGTTACAAATAAATCATACATTATAAATCTTTTTAATGATTTGGAAAATTTTAAATATACACATAGCTCAGACCTGTCAGGTTTCGAAAACCTGACAGGTCTTAATAACGACACGACAAGTAATTCAACTACTATAAAGTCCAAATTCTACCAATACATACAAGATTTACAAAATACCATCACGTCTAAATTAGAAGCTATTGATAGCAAAGCAACGTTCCAAGAAGACATCTGGAAACGACCTGAAGGCGGCGGCGGACGTACCAGAGTTATCGAAAACGGAAATGTTTTTGAAAAAGGAGGTGTAAATATCTCTGGCGTTCATGGTAAACTTCCAGAATCGATGCAAGCGTATTTTAAGGTCGGTGATGTCGACTTTTTTGCTTGTGGATTGAGTTTGGTCTTACACCCTAAAAACCCAATGGTTCCAACAGTACATGCCAACTGGCGTTATTTCGAAATGTATGATAAACAGGGGGAAATTATTGATAGTTGGTTTGGTGGCGGACAAGACCTAACGCCTTATTATTTGTTTGAAGAAGATGCCATACATTTTCATCAAATCTGTAAAACCGCTTGTGATAACCACAACCCAGAATTTTACCCAAAATATAAAGCACGTTGCGACGAATATTTTTATAATGCACACCGTAACGAGGGCAGGGGGATTGGTGGTTTGTTTTTCGATTATTGTAAAACTTCAGAAACTATGACCATGGAAAGCTGGTATGACTTTGTAACCGAAGTTGGAGATAGTTTTTTAGAAGCTTACACACCAATAGTTGAAAAACGCAAAGATTTATCATACACAGAAGCCCAACGCAATTGGCAAGAAATTCGTCGCGGACGCTACGTTGAATTTAATTTAGTACATGATAAAGGCACCCTTTTTGGATTAAAAACAAATGGACGTATAGAAAGTATTTTAATGAGCCTACCCCCTCATGTACAATGGGTTTACGACCATCAACCTGAAACTGGAAGTGAAGAAGAAAAATTAATAGAGGTTTTAAAAACACCCAAAAATTGGATTTAACCATGAGAAATATAGGGCATATTTATCTTGGTGCTGACATAAACAAAGAACTTTTTCAAAGTAACAACGGTTAAGATTCAGGAAGGAATAGCCTTTGGTAGTGAACATTTTGTAAAAAGAAAAATAGCTATAAATGAATAAATGGGTTACAAATAAAACCTGGTTAACTATTTCCAAACAACCCCTTGTTTGGAAACTTTTTTAAAGGCATTGTTAATATGAAATAATCTTGCTTTTAACAACAACTTCCTCCCTTCAATACGGTAGGTATAAAAAACCTTATTTTGCCCTAAATTAGAGCGCCAATACTTTTGAAACACCAATACATTAGCTTTTTTATCTCCAAAAACTTCCGGAACAGGATAAAAATTCTCAATATTTAAACGTCTTCTAAAAAGACTCGTTTTTACAATTAAATATCTTGGTGATGTTATAGGTTCTATTAGCTCACTCAAAGCCTTTGAAAATAATGAGTTCTCGAACGGATTTCCTCCAACTAAATTACAAACAATATCGCCATTATTAACCCGCATAGATTCTACAAACACAGCATTTTTATCAGTTGTCATAAACCCTAATTCGAACAAGGTACTAAGTATAGTGTTCCCCATCTTTTTCACCTTTCTGTCTAGGTAACCATATCTTATATAAAGCGCAATAGCTTTATATAACTTATAACCAAACGACACTGTAAAAGCAGCCAAAAAAGTATATAGAAAGTATACAACACCCCGATTTAAAACTATATGAATGCTCTTAAGAATAAACTCGAGATAAAACAATAAAATTGCAAAAGATAATTCTGCAACAAAAAACCGCACAGCATCAAAATAATAGATCTGTTTTTGCTTTTTATATGAGAGCTCTCCCAAATGAAAAAACTTAACTTCCCTTGTTAAACGCTTTCCTTTTATAATGGCCTTATCCCATTTTGTAATTGTATCATTTCTATTAGTTGCCTGCTTAAGCGTTTGAATATTTAAAGCTTCAACATCTTCTTCTAAAATTTGTTGAGGGAATTGTAAACGATCAAATCCGTTTTCAATATAAGGTTGATCACTGTTTGAAATACCTGCGAAAGCTTCAAATCTTCGTCTTAACATATCAACATCTCTACCACCGTTAGAAACTGTACTATCTACACATGCTAGATGCCAGATATTGCCTGTTTTGTTCGATTTATCTGCATCTTTTCTAATGGCTCGTCCACGCATTTGGTTAGACGATACAAACGAGCCAACAAACGATGCCAAAATCAAACTATTAATTGATGGGGCATCCCAGCCTTCTCCTAGTAAAGATTTCGTACCAATCAAAACTTTAACATCACCATTTTCAAAAAGCGCTGTAATAATACTTACTATAGAATTCTTTGTCTTCTTTTTAGAGGTAACTAATAAAAACTCATTATCTACTTTTAATGGAGTGAATGAAAAATGATCGCAGTTCTCAATGCGGCCAAAAGCCTCTAAAATAGATTTATGGATGATAACCATGCTTCCAGATATTACGGCCAATGCTTCTTTATTCGAAAACCGTATTCTTAAATGTTGAAATACAGGAATAACCCCTATTTTATTAATAGTTTGTAGCTTACTTTCATCAATATCTAAAAACTCTTTTCTAATATAATCTGTTAAAACAACACACCTTAAATCATGACCTAGGTTCTCATGTTCTGCAGACACAATACTAACAACACTTTTAAGCTTACTCGGACTACTGGATAACGATTTATACAGTAAACTCTCACCTATAAAATTTACTCTTCTTTTTTCGAATACATTTATCCTTCTTAATTCCTTTTCTAAACTTAAAAGATAAGGTTCGTTTTCCAACAATTGCTCCCTATCGTCAACTAACAAATTTTGAAATAAAACCTCTAACCATTCCAATTCTAATACTGGAAAGACTATAGCTTTACCTTTATTAAAACCCAGTATTTCTAATTTATACATTTCAACGGGCACATCACAAGCATTTAAAAAAATCAGAATCGCCGAAAAGTACTCAGCATTGGCATAAAGTTCTTCCAAACAAGCTTCAGGTTTTTTAAAAAACCGATGCTGTTTAATGAAAGAAATAAAGGTTTGGTCTTTTAACAAAGTATCTTTAAAATCAGCTATATTTCGCCTGTAATCAACAATAAAATTTATTTCTAAATCCTCTGGTTTAGAAAAATAAACGAAATCCTGATGCGCACATAAATCTGTCTCTTTCACCAAATCTGGAACCGCAATTTCATCATCTATTTCCCCACAAAGCATAAAATATTTCGAAATTTCTGCTTTTTCGCTATCATATGGAGGCGTTGCTGTTAATGCTACTACATAAAAAGGATTGTTGTTTTTTAAATCGATTAAACAATTCCACCATTCATTTTTTAAATGATGAGCCTCATCTAATACAAGTGTTTTTATATTGTGTTTTTTAAAGAAAGCGTAATAGTTATTTTTGTCCTCGAATGTTTTATAAAAAGCATGCAACGATTGATAAGTTGCAAAAGTTATATCTGCTG
This sequence comes from Flavivirga eckloniae, assembly GCF_002886045.1. Taxonomy (NCBI): domain Bacteria; kingdom Pseudomonadati; phylum Bacteroidota; class Flavobacteriia; order Flavobacteriales; family Flavobacteriaceae; genus Flavivirga; species Flavivirga eckloniae. The sequence goes on from NZ_CP025791.1 coordinate 2,813,808, forward strand.
GCGATTTTATGTTAAAAGAATGCGATTGATAATCTTCATTTTTAGTGAAAAAAGATTGCAATCTATCTTCCCATTGATTTCGAATGATGAGGGTAGGTGCTAAAACCAATGTTTTTTCGCCTAGTCGTCTTATAATTTCAATACCTAGAATTGTTTTTCCAGAACCGGGAGGTGCTATTACATGAAAATGACCATCGGAGATATGATTATTAAAGCTTTTTAAAAGATTTGCCTGATAACTTCTCCACGGAAAATTAAATTTTAAACCACTTAACGATTCCCTCAATATAAACTAGGTTTTAATGATTAACTTTGCAATCGATAAAAATAACAATTATCAAGAATTTATAGATATAAATATGTATCCATTAAGAAGAAATAGAAGACTTAGAGCTGGTGAAGCAATTCGCTCTATAGTTCGAGAAACCATTATTACTCCAAATGATTTTTTAGTGCCTTTATTTGTTGTAGAGGGCAAAGGTATTAAAGATGAGATTCCATCTATGCCTAACTACTTTCGTTACAGTTTGGATTTGCTTGAAGGCGAAGTAAAAGAGTTATGGAAATTGGGGTTAAAATCGGTGTTATTGTTTGTAAAAGTTCCAGACAACCTAAAAGACAATAAGGGTACAGAAGCCTTAAACCCAAATGGGCTCATGCAACGTGCTATTAAAACTGTAAAAAACGCCTGCCCTGATATGTTGGTTATGACTGATGTTGCATTAGATCCTTACTCGGCTTATGGTCATGATGGCATTGTTGAAAACGGACAGATTTTAAACGATGAAACTGCTGAAGTTTTAAGTGAAATGAGTATATCTCATGCTAAAGCCGGTGCTAATTTTGTAGCGCCAAGTGACATGATGGATGGTCGCATTCTATCTATTCGAGAAGCATTAGAAGATGAAGGCTTTATCAATACTGGTATTATGAGCTATTCGGCAAAATACGCTTCGGCATTTTACGGTCCATTTCGTGATGCATTAGATTCTGCACCTGTAGACCAAATGGATATTCCAAAAGACAAAAAAACCTATCAAATGGATTATGCTAATCGTTTTGAAGCTATTAGGGAAACCGAAATGGACATAGATGAAGGTGCAGATATTGTTATGGTGAAGCCCGGTTTATGTTATTTAGATATTGTACGAGAAATTAAAAATGAGGTTGATGTTCCTGTGGCGGTGTATCAAGTTTCTGGCGAATATGCCATGCTTAAAGCTGCTGCCGAAAAAGGTTGGCTAGAACACGATGCTGTTATGATGGAACAAATTACCGCTATTAAACGTGCTGGAGGAGATATTATAGCTAGTTACTTTGCCAAAGATGTTGTGAGGCTATTGAATTCTTAAATAACAATACATGAAAGATGAGCCTTCGCACAACTAAATCATCATAAAACCGTTAATAAATATACTGGAACTAAATATACATTTAAATAAAACCCTAAATCCACTAATACAATTTACCTATGAAAAAAATTCTTTCAATTCTATTGCTAACTGTAGTTTTCGCATGTAATTCTGGAAACAAATCAAAGGATGAAACCCAAAAAGACAATGTGCCAAGTGCTGAAACTGAAATGAGGGCTGAAACCAAAACAGATACCAAAGCTGAAACTAAAACAGAAACGAAGACTGAGGCTAAAACGGAAACAAAGATCGAGACCAAGTCAAATGTAAATTCTAACTCAAATATTGTCTCTGAATTCTTAGCCGACATCAAAACATTAGAGGACGTTAAGGGTCAAAATCCTATTAGTTCATTTCAAAAATTAGCCGAAGAAAAAGCGAGTAAAGTATTAACGGTATCTAAAGACAATATTAAAGAGGTATTAGCTTCAGCAAAAGAGTACAGCAACTGTGTTATTACTACTGGCGACCATACCATTGTTAAAATAAGTGACATAACCGATTGTAAACCATCTGGATCATGGGGTGCTTGCATGCCTTTTGCTAAAGGATATATTAAAAAAGGTGAACTTATATTACAAGAAGATTACATCAATAATATTATTGGTATCCCTGACTCGCAAGATAGGAAAGCATATCTTTTTAACTAAAGATCAAATGTCTCTACCTTCCTGGTTTATAACTTTGAATTAAATAATTTTCTTTCAGAACATTGGGAAGGTCGATAAAAGCTATTAGAAGCTTTAACATTGGTATGTTTATTTTTTTCTCAAATACACTCTTTGACTAAGACCACAACTGCACTTAATAACGACATAGTCATCAACTCTATTTTCGTTAGCGGTTTCACTTTGATCTAAGGGATTAAATTTTATTCCTCCAACAGGCTTGTCAACAACAGTATATATTGAAGAAATAATAACACTAAAAGTTTCATTACAGTCTTTTTTCTCACAGGTAACTTCTGCAAGTTCATAGGATGGTTTTTCAGTTAACATAATTTGCTATTTAATTATGCTATTAATAAAAAATTCAAGAGGGAAAAAAATACCAACCAACCAAATAGACAGTATTTACTTACACAATGTACAAAATAAATTTTAACTATTTTAGCGATTAAATCGATTTTTAATGAGTGCATTATTCTTTTGGGCAACAATTTCTATCTTTTTTTCTTTTTTATGCTCCATACTCGAAGCTGTTTTATTAAGTGTAACCCCAACATTTATAAATGTAAAAAAACAGGAAAACAAAGCTTACGCCAAAACCTTGGAACTACTTAAGAAGGACGTAGACAAACCACTAATTGCCATACTTACATTAAATACCATTGCGCACACGCTAGGAGCCATGATGGTAGGTATTGAAGCTGAAAAACTACCTTATAAACTAGAACTATTTGGTATTAATACAGTTGGCATCGTTTCGGCAATAATGACATTTCTTATTTTAGTAGCCTCCGAAATTATTCCAAAAACCATTGGAGCTACCTACTGGAAAAGCTTAGCTAATTTTACATCCAAGACCTTAACTATTTTAATTTTCCCTTTAAAATGGACAGGTATTTTGTGGTTACTTCAACTTACCACAAAACTAATTGGAGGTAAAGGCCATGGAAGTGTTTTAAGCCGTGAAGATTTTCAGGCCATGACAGATATAGCACACGAGGAAGGGGTATTTCAAGAAAACGAGAGCAAAATAATAAAGAACCTATTAACCTTTAAAGAAGTATTTGCAAAAGATATTATGACGCCCAGAACCGTTATGTTAGCAGTAGATCAAAACACAACGGTCGAGGATTTCTTTAATAAAAACATGAACCTTCGTTTTTCAAGAATTCCAATTTATTCAAACAATCCAGATGATATAAAAGGCCTAGTACTTAAAGACGAAGTTTTTAAAGAAATGGCATTAAATCACGGAGACAAAAAATTATCCGATTTAAAACGGCATATTATTATTGTTAACCGTAATTTACCTATACCTAATCTGTTTGAACAACTCGTTGAAAGTAGAAACCATATGGCCTTGGTTGTTGATGAGTATGGTTCTGTGAGTGGTTTGGTAACCATGGAAGATGTTATTGAAACGCTTTTAGGCCTAGAGATTATGGACGAAAGCGACAACGTTTCAGATCTTCAACATCTGGCACGCAAAAGTTGGGAAGCAAGAGCCAAAAAACTAGGCATTTTAGATGATTTTAAATCTGAAGAATAATGGAAACTTGCATCATCCAAACACCTTTAGGTTATTCTAAAATAGAAGGAGATGCAGATGGAATTGCTTCTGTTATTGTTTTAAACTCTCAAGAAAAAACAACCGATGTTATTCCTGAAGTGTTAGAAGATTGTGTACATCAACTTAGAGAATATTTTGAAGGCAAACGCAAACACTTCAGTCTAAAATTAGCTCCCAAAGGAACCGAGTTTCAAAAAAAAGTTTGGAAACAGCTTGAACAAATTCCCTATGGCAAAACCCTTTCTTATTTAGAGTTATCGAAACAATTGGGTGATATAAAAGCAATTCGCGCCGTTGCAAATGCCAATGGAAAAAATCCGTTATGGATTATAGTACCCTGTCATCGTGTAATTGGTAGTGATGGCAGTTTAACAGGCTACGCCGGAGGTTTGCACCGTAAACAATGGTTATTAGAACACGAGAGCCCGTATAAACAGCAATCTCTTTTTTAACATGTACCGAACGCTTACTAAAATCTTAAAAACCTTTTTAACAGATGCCCAAATTTTCAAGTACGCGTTTAACTGGTCACCCATGTATAGACGTACAACAGGCAGAATAATAGAGGTTTCAAATAATTTATTATACGTTAAAATAGCCATTCCTTTAAGTATAAAAAATAAAAATTATGTAGGCTCAATATTTGGGGGAAGCCTTTTTTCTGCTACCGACCCTATCTATATGATTCAGCTTATGAATACTTTGGGCGATAACTATATTGTTTGGGATAAAGATGCTACCATAAAATATAAACGCCCTGCCAAAGAACATGTTTATGCAGAGTTTTCTTTTTTGCCAGAAGAGATAAATCATATTAAAAGCGAAGTCGCAAAAAACGGCGAACTAAATCTTACAAAAACATCCAACATAATAAACAAAGAAAATATTGTTATTGCAGAAGTTATAAAAACTATCTACGTAGCAGACAAAACCTTCTATAAAGAAAAGCGAAAACTAAAGGCAAATAAAGAATAAGCTTGTTTTATTCGTATAGAAATTCCTTATCTTTAGTTTCTCCAAATATTTTTCGCTTATGAAATTTTTAAAAAAACTCCTAAAATGGATCGTTATCCTATTTGGTCTTTTAATAATAGTCCTATATGTTACCGATACCGATTATTTAATAAAAGCTGTTAGAACAATATACCTTACTGGGCATTCAACAGCCTACCTGGAAGATTATAAGAAGTTTGATAATCAAGCTATAGAAAATGGAACGCCACACCCCTGGCCTAATCATAAAGATTACAATACGGCAAAAGAAACCGAAGGCTTAAACAAGATAAACAAATCCAATGGCACTATTGCCTACCTTATTATTAAAAACGATAGTATTTGGTTTGAAAACTACTATGGGGGGTTTAATGAAAATTCGCAATCGAATTCATTTTCAATGGCAAAAAGTTATGTGTCCGGACTTATGGGTAAAGCTATTGAAGATGGTTACATAAAAAGTTTAGACCAACCGGTAAGTGATTTCATCCCAGAATTTGGGGAAGGCTTGGCTGCTAAAATGACGGTCGGCGATTTATCGAGTATGGCTTCCGGAACTAATTGGGATGAAGCTTACTACTCACCGCTTTCCATTACAACACGCGCTTATTTTGATGATGACCTAGAAAAAGTAATGCTAGGGCTAAAAGTGGTTGATGAACCAGGTAAAGCGTTTAAATATTCAAGTGGCGATACCCAAATGCTAGCTATGGTTATTGAAAAAGCTACTGGCAAAAAAATGTATGATTATTTAACCGAAAGCTTCTGGAAACCCTTAGGTTGTGAAAATCCAACCCTTTGGCAAGTAGATAGCGAAGGCCACGATTTAGTAAAAGCATATTGTTGTATTGCCAGTAATGCAAAAGACTTTGCACGTTTCGGAAAACTATATAAAGACCATGGTAAATGGAACGGAAAACAAGTCTTAGACTCTGCATTTGTAGCAAAATCAATAACACCACGATTTCAAGAAAGTCCCGTATATGGCTATGGCTGGTGGTTAAAAAATATTGATGACAAAAACTTCTTTATGATGCGTGGCCATTTAGGACAATATGTTATTGTAGAACCTACCGATAATATTATTATTGTAAGACTGGGGCACTCTAAGGGTAAAAACAACATAGACGGCGATTATACAACAGATATTTACACTTATATTAGAGAAGCTTATAAGATGCTTAACCAATGATATCAAGACTCAATTTAGAAAATATTCTATTTCTCGATATTGAAACAGTTCCAGAAACACAACATTTTTCTGAGTTAAATGACGTTAAACAGATGCTATGGGAATCTAAATCCCAATACCAACGCAAAGACGATTTTACAGCCGAAGAGTTTTACGATCGTGCTGGTATATGGGCAGAATTCGGAAAAATAATCTGTATCTCAGTTGGATATTTCAATATTTTAAATGATGTACGTACTTTTAGGGTAACATCGTTTTATGGAGATGAAATTAAAATTTTAAAGGATTTTAAAAACTTACTAATATCTCATTTTAGTGAAAACAAGCACCTCCTTTGTGCCCATAATGGTAAAGAATTCGATTTCCCTTATATTGCGCGACGTATGATAATTAATAATATCGAGTTGCCTTATAAATTAAATCTTTTTGGGAAAAAACCTTGGGAGGTTCCTCATTTAGATACTATGGAACTATGGAAATTTGGAGACTACAAAGCCTATACATCTTTAAAACTATTAACCAATGTTTTAGGAATTCCTTCACCAAAAGATGATATCGATGGTAGCGAAGTATGTCGCGTATATTACGAAGAAAATGATATAGACAGAATTATTATTTATTGCGAGAAAGACACGATAGCTGTGGCTCAAATATTCTTAAGATTACGTGGTGACGATCTTTTAATTGACGATGAAATTATTCATATTTAACCAGCATAAATGCAGGAAAACGCTATTTTAAACATCGAGGATCTTTCCATTTCGTTCGGAAAAAATGAAGTGATACACCATATTTCGTATCATCTAAATAAAAATGAAATATTGGGTATTGTAGGAGAATCCGGTTCTGGAAAATCGGTATCTTCCTTAGCTATTTTGGGTTTATTGCCTAAAAAGATTTCGAAAATCACTTCAGGAAGTATCCAATATAATGGTAAAGACTTAACCACACTTGCATCAAAAGGGTTTCAAAACATACGCGGGAAAAAAATTGCTATGATTTTTCAAGAACCTATGAGTTCTTTAAACCCTTCAATGACCTGTGGAAAACAAGTTCAGGAAATTTTATTGCAGCATACTAAACTTTCTAAACAAAGTACCAAGGAAGAAACTATTCTATTATTCGAAAAAGTAAAACTTCCAGATGCCAAAAGAGTATTTAACGCTTATCCGCATGAGATTTCCGGTGGACAAAAGCAACGTGTAATGATTGCTATGGCTATTGCCTGTAAACCCGATATTTTAATTGCAGACGAACCTACCACAGCGCTGGATGTTACTGTTCAAAAGGAGATTATTAAACTACTAAAAGCTTTACAGGTTGAAACAAAAATGAGTGTTATTTTTATTACTCACGATTTGGCTTTAATTTCCGAAATAGCCGATAGGGTTCTGGTTATGTACAAGGGAGATATTGTTGAACAAGGTGACGTTTCATCTATTTTTAAAGCGCCAAAGCATATTTATACAAAAGCACTCATCAATTCACGCCCCTCATTAGACACACGGTTAAAAACACTACCAACCATAGATGATTATTTAAATAATACAACGTCGAACGAGATTATTACTAACGAGCAACGTAAACTTCAACACGAAAAATTATATAACAAAGCGCCTCTGCTGGAAGTTATAAATGTTGAAAAAGAATATATTTCTAAATCAGGATGGTTTACTAAACCGCAATCGTTTAAAGCGGTAAACAATGTTAGTTTTAAATTGTATGAAGGTGAAACCTTAGGTTTGGTGGGAGAATCTGGTTGTGGAAAATCTACACTGGGAAATGCTATCCTTCAACTGGATAAAGCAACCGCAGGTAAAATACTATATAAAGGCACTAATATTACAAAGCTCCCTCAATCTGAAATTAAAAAACTTCGAAAAGATATTCAAATTATCTTTCAAGATCCATATTCATCCTTAAATCCAAGAATTCCTGTTGGCGAAGCAATCATGGAACCTATGGTCGTTCACAATCTTTTTAATTCGGAAAAAGAACGAAAGGAAAAAGCTATAGATATATTAAACCGTGTTGGCTTATCTGAAGATTATTTTTATCGCTATCCTCATGAGTTTTCTGGTGGACAAAGACAACGTATTGGAATTGCCAGAACAATAGCATTACAGCCTAAATTAATTGTCTGTGACGAATCTGTTTCTGCTTTGGACATATCGGTTCAAGCACAAGTTTTAAACCTTTTAAATGAGCTTAAGGACACTTTTGGCTTTACCTATATTTTTATTTCGCACGACTTAGCCGTGGTTAAATATATGTCTGACCAATTGCTGGTAATGAATAAAGGTAAAATAGAGGAGTTAGATGATGCAGATGTAATTTACAATGCACCCAAAAAGGAATATACTAAGAAATTGATTGAAGCTATACCAAAAGGATTATAACATAAATACCTTTTTTGTTAAATAATATAGACTCTTTATAAATCTTATATTCGCTTTGAGAGTCTCTTTGAATTTACTCTCATTTAAAGTAGGTTGTTCAGGTAGATTTGTTGCAAATTTCATAAGTTTTTCAATTTATGGTAGATTTGGGAAATCTATAATTGTTTGGTGTTTTTGGGGACAACAAATATGGAACATTTTTTCAATAAACCAGTTAAAAAACAAAAAAAATCGATGAAATACATTTAATTTTAACATTTAGTCGGTTTTATGTTTATGGTTGCTCTATGAGGTTAGAAATACATCACCCAAAAGCACTACAGTTAATATGTTGATAACCCTCCGAATCCCGATTTCATCGAGATCCACCTCCCTTAAAAAAAGGAGGAGTGCCTAGAACTCTTAATCAAATCCTATATATAACTTCACAAATAGCGTTTAATAATAAGTAAAACACGATTTATTTATTATTAAATCATCTACGTATAGAACAATAAGTATTAATTCGTGATATTAGTGTCAAATTCTTTTTATGATATAAAAACAAAATCCAACCATTTACTAAAAACAGTTGGATTCTGGTATTTTGTTATTCAAATATAGTTACAATACCATCTCAGGAATATCGCCATCAACAATCAATGCGCCTTGTGTAGCTTCTTTTATATCTTCTACAGTTACTCCCGGAGCACGTTCTAAAAGTTTAAAGCCTTCGTTTGTTACCTCAAGTACGGCCATATTAGTTACGATCTTTTTTACACAACCCACACCCGTTAATGGTAACGAGCATCGTTTTAAGAGCTTAGATTCGCCCCTCTTATTTGTATGCATCATGGCTACTATAATATTATCTGCACTGGCAACCAAATCCATAGCACCTCCCATACCCTTAACCATTTTACCCGGTATTTTCCAGTTTGCTATATCGCCATTTTCTGCAACTTCCATAGCTCCTAAAATAGTTAAGTCCACATGTTGTCCGCGTATCATGGAGAAACTCATAGCCGAATCGAAAAAGCTGGCTCCCGGTAAAGTCGTTATCGTTTGCTTTCCAGCATTTATAACATCGGCGTCTTCTTCTCCTTCAAAAGGAAATGGCCCCATACCTAAAACACCATTTTCACTCTGGAACTCTACTTCTATATCATGTCGCACATAATTTGCAACCAAAGTAGGTATTCCAATTCCAAGGTTTACATAATACCCATCTTTTACTTCTTTAGCTATGCGTTTTGCTATTCCGTTTTTATCTAACATCTTTTTAGTTTTAAGTGTCTAAAGTTATAAGTGCCTAAAGTATTTTCCAGTACAGCCAACTTAAGCCCACTTTAAGTACTTATAACTTGCAACTTTATTTTTCAACTTTACAACTTTTAACTTTCTAACTTTTGGATCTTACCGTTCGCTGTTCAATACGCTTTTCATAACGAGCGCCTTGAAAAATGCGTTGCACAAAAATTCCTGGAATATGAATTTGGTTGGGGTCTAAAGTACCCAGAGGAACTAACTCCTCAACCTCAGCCACAGTTATTTTTGCTGCACCACACATATTAGGATTGAAATTTCTGGAGGTCCCTTTAAAAATCAAATTGCCTGCAGCATCTCCTTTCCATGCTTTTACAAAAGCAAAATCGGCTTTAAATGCATGTTCTAACACATACATCTTTCCATCAAATTCTCTGGTTTCTTTACCTTCTGCCACTTCTGTTCCATACCCTGCCGGTGTATAGATAGCTGGAAAACCAGCTTGGGCAGCTCGACAACGTTCTGCTAAAGTACCTTGCGGAATAAGCTCTACCTCCAACTCACCAGAAAGCATCTGACGTTCAAATTCGTCATTTTCACCCACATAAGACGATATCATTTTCTTTATCTGTTTATTTTGAAGAAGTAAACCCAGTCCAAAATCGTCAACACCAGCATTATTTGATATACAAGTCACCCCTTTAACACCGAGGTTTACCAATTCTGAAATAGCGTTTTCGGGTATCCCACTAAGTCCAAAACCACCAAGCATAAATGTCATGTTATCCGAAACTCCTTTTAAAGCTTTCTGAACATTAGCAACATTTTTATTAATCATACTTATTAAATTTTTACCGTATAAATTTACATATAAATGAATTATTTTTAAAACAATCGAGCAATAAGTTATTATTTAATAAAATCGTACGCTTTACACCCCATTTTGTTTATCAAAAAGGAGTGCTAAAATGTATTTGCCGAAGCCATATAAATCTTATTAAAAAATCGTCCAGATTGGTAATCGGTGATTTGTTAGACTTAATCTTAAAAAAGGAAAATAACAACGGTATCTCATCAAACTAAGGTTTTTCCTTAGTAGTTTTTATTGAAAAAATGTAAAATATCTTAAGTCCAATATTTTACCTTACAAAAAAGATGTATTTGCCTCACACATTTGAAGGCGAATCCTTAGCTGTTTTATCAGTCTACGCTTTAATTTTACAGTTAAATAAATTCTAGATTTATTTTTCTATGAAACAGCCCCTTTCACCATTTCATATATAATTTTTATTTCGTCGTTCTTGAGCATAAATGCTCAAGAACTTCCTGAGATTGTTAATAGCAAGTTTTCTGATTAGTGTCTGGCTGAGTATTTCAACTACTCTCTCATGTGGTAGGCGGGTACTCAGCAAAAACTAAAGTTAAAACCTATTTTAATGCCCTAGGTTTTAACTTTAGTTTACCACAAGTTGTTATACTTAAGTAATAGCATTAGATTGGACGCCCATAAAAACAGGCTTATCGAACCTGCGTATATAGTTAAAATCCGCTTAAATCTTCTGGAAGATCATTATCGTCATCATCGTCCATAATTTTATTTGAATCCTTGGAACAATCCACGTTTATAGATAAGTTTTTTGGCTCTTCAAACGCATCTTTAGAAACATTTAATGTTTTATCTGCATAACAACTTTTCATGTATAGTCCCCAAATTGGTAATGCCATAGAGGCACCTTGTCCATAAGTTATTGACCTAAAATGAGCAGCTCTATCTTCCGCCCCTACCCATACTCCGGTAACTAAATTAGGCACCATCCCCATAAACCAACCGTCACTTTGGTTTTGGGTTGTTCCTGTTTTTCCAGCTATAGGGTTTGTAAAACCATATGGGTAGCCCGTAATTATTTCTTTATATTCTGCTCTATTGGCTTTATAGTTATGTCTTAACCTTGTTCCTGAACCACCTTGCGTAACACCCTCCATAAGCTTTAAAGCAACATAAGCTGTTTCTTCGTTTAAAACGTCTCGTGTTTCTGGTTTGAATTGATACAAAATGGTTCCATTTTTGTCCTCTATACTAGTTACCATTACAGGTTTTGTATACACTCCTTTGTTAACAAATGCTGAATAAGCACCTACCATTTCATAGACACTTATCTCTGGTACCCCTAAAGCTATAGAAGGCACTGCTGGTATTTCAGATTTAATCCCTAAGTTTTTTGCTAAATCTGCAACAGGTTGCGGCCCAACTTTATCAATCAATCTCGCCGTTATGGTATTTACTGAGTTTGCCAATGCATTCTTTAAAGTTCGGGTACCACCATAATCATCTTCTCCACCTGAGTTTTTAGGACACCATTCTTCCGGATTGCCATACTTATCTTTTTCTATACAAAAAGGGGTGTCCGGAAATTTATCGCAAGGCGAATAGTGTAACTGATCTATTGCTGCCGTATAAACAAAAGGTTTAAATGTTGAACCAACTTGACGTTTCCCCTGTTTTACCATATCATACTGGAAATGTCTATAATTCATACCACCAACCCACGCTTTTACATGACCCGTTAAAGGATCCATAGACATCATCCCTGGTTTTAAAAACGACTTGTAATAGCGCATAGAGTCGATAGGCTTCATAATAGTATCTACTTCTGAAGGTTTGCCTTCTTCCCATTTAAAAACAGTCATTTGTGTTGGCTCATAAAACGATTTTTCAATCTCAGCATCAGACTTTCCAGCTTCTTTTAGTATTCTCCAACGCTCTCCTTGTCTCATTGAACGCTTCATTAAATCGTCTATTTCCTTACGTGATAGCTCTAAAAACGGTGCTGTTGGATTACGCTTTGGTGTGTTTTGGTTAAAAAACTCTGCCTGTAATCTAGGCATATGTTGTTGTACTGCTGCTTCTGCATATCGCTGCATACGCGAATCAATGGTGGTGTAAATCTTTAAACCATCATTATATAAACTGTATTTTGTTCCGTCTGGTTTTGGGTTTTTCTTAATCCAATCCTTCATAAAACCATCCAAGTAACCTCTAAAATAAGTTGCTATACCATCACGATGAGATTGTGGTGTATATCGTATATCTAACTCTGTTTTTTGTAGTGAATCTTTAACAGTTTCATCAATATAATCATAGTACTCCAACTGATGTAAAACAACATTACGTCTATTTTTTACTCCTACTGGGTTTCTTCTTGGATTATATAATGATGAGTTTTTAAACATCCCTACCAACATGGCAGATTCCTTCATATCTAATTCATTGGGCTCTTTATCAAAATAAATTGCTGCTGCACTACGAATACCATCTGCATTATTACCAAAATCATAAATATTAAAATATTGGGCTATAATTTCTTCTTTGGTATACTGGCGCTCTAAACGAATGGCTATGATCCACTCTCGGAGTTTTTGAGAAAGCTTTTCTATAATATTCGCTTTTTCTCTTTTATGAAATAATTGTTTTGCAAGTTGCTGAGATATGGTACTAGCACCACCTTTAGATCCTAAAAAAAATGCTGCCCTTAAAGTTCCACGAGCATCAATTCCTGCATGATCATGAAAACGGGCATCTTCCGTAGCAACTAAAGCATCTATTAAATCTGGTGATAACTCATCGTAACCTACAGGTGTTCTATTATCATTTAAATAAAACTTACCTAACGTTTCTCCATCAGACGAAATAATTTCGGTTGCTAAGTGCGTTTTGGGATTTTCTAATACGGTATGGTCTGGCATTTCACCAAAAGCACCCCAAGAAGCCAATAAAAAAAGAAGAATTATAAAAAATATTCCTCCTGAAAATAAAATCCAAAACCAACGAATGTATTTTGAAAAATCTTGAGTTGCTGCTGCTTGCTTTTTTTTCGCCATTTAACTTTAAAATATTTATTTGGGTACAATTCTAAGAAAATTTAAGAATTATTAGAAGTTAATTTTTATTTGTTTAACGGTTTTTCAATTCTAAAACCAACATCTGTAATCCCTTCAAGTTCTATAACGCCATTAACTTTTCCGTTTTCTCGCATGGCGTGCTGTATATTCACTGTGTAGTCTCCCGCTTCTTTAAAAACAACTCGTTCTTTATACCAAAGCTTATTTTCTTTAACACTTGTAAGACCCGTGCCTAAAAGTTTTCCGCTAGGGTCTGCCATTCTATACTCTAACGTATCTTTAATGGTTTTTCCATGTGGAAAATTCATCTCAACAATTAAAAACAAGTTATTGTATTTATAACTATTTGTGTTTCTTAAGTTAACAAACAAATTGTAGGCATTTATAGAATCTGGAGGTGCAACCTTAAAACTAACTACTGAATCTTTATGCCATTTGTTAGGAACCGATTTATAGGTATCGAAAACACGATTAGAATCACAGGAGATAAATACTAGAGAGATAATTAAAAGAAATAATAATACCTTACTTTGCTGCATTTTTACTGTTTTGTGGTTTCCTTTTATTTCTATTGTTTCTGCTATTCTTATTGTTTTTACTGTTCTTACTGTTTTTCCTTCTATTATTTTTACGTTTATTCTTTGGCTTTGGACTATCGAAACGTGTTAAACTGTCTTGTCCCACAACGTTTTCAAACTCGGCTTTATTATCTTCGACTAATTCTGAAGCGTACTCTTCAATACTTGCTATTTTTTGATTCTTCTTATTTAAATCAATTATTTCGTTGGCTTGATCTGCCGTTATTTTATGCCAATTGTTCCACTCGCCTTCATAGGCATACCACAGATGACCTTTAAAAATATCTGTTTTTTGACATACTGCTATGCCTTTTTCGGTTTGTAATTTTGTATCTGTTTTAGGGAAGTTCTTTAAAGCATCTAGATACGTATCAAGCTCATAGTTTAAACAACATTTTAATTTACCACACTGTCCTGCCAATTTTTGAGGATTTAGTGATAGTTGCTGATACCTCGCCGCCGATGTACTTACCGAGCGAAAATCTGTTAACCATGTTGAGCAGCATAACTCACGTCCGCACGACCCAATACCTCCAAGTCTTGAAGCCTCTTGGCGAAACCCTACTTGTTTCATTTCTATTCGGGTTCTAAACTCGCGGGCAAACACTTTTATAAGCTCTCTAAAATCGACACGTTCTTCGGCTGTATAATAAAATGTAGCTTTACTGGCATCGCCCTGAAATTCGATATCGGAAATTTTCATTTCCAAATTTAAGTCTATTGCAAACTGACGCGCCTTTACCTTCATAGGTTCCTCCTTATCGCGGGCAGACGACCAAATATCTATATCTTTTTGACTTGCTTTTCGGTAAATCTTTAAAGCTTCCTCTTCGTTATCGGATATGTTTTTACGCTTCATTTGAACACGCACCAATTCCCCCGTAAGGGTTACCATACCAATATCATGACCAGCTTTTGCTTGTGTAGCTACAATATCTCCAATACTTAGTGTTAAGTTCTGGATATTTTTGTAATATTCTTTTCTTCCGTTTTTATAACGAACCTCAATCCAGTTATAAGGCTTTTCGCCATTAGGTAAGGACATATTTGCTAACCAATCGAAAACAGTTAGTTTATTACAACTATCTGTACCACAAGTACCATTATTTTTGCAGCCTTTAGGTTGGCCGTCTTTAGTTGAGCAACTTGCGCAAGCCATATATTTATATATTGATTCCGATTAGAACTAAAATGCTATCGGAAGGGGATTAATAATTTAATTTGAAATGTAAAGATATGATTATTATGTTTACTATGAAAAGCTTGGATTTTTTTAAATACTCTTTACACTAATTATCTTTACTGGACATGCTTTTGAAGCTTTATCACAATCGTCAAAAATAACATCGTCGTTAGACTTTAAGGTAAAAAATCCTTTTTTATCTTTTGAATGTAAAAGCACAGATTTCCCATCTTTTTTAGACATTTGAAATTGATTGGGTGCCAACTCCACACAGTAATTGCAACCTATACATTTATTGCGTTGTAATGTGATAACAACCATTAAGCCTCTACTTTATTTTCAACAATTTTATATAATTTATCCGAGGGTCTTATTCTAAAATCCAATGGTATGGTAACGGTATCTCCCTTAGAACCTATTGTTAACTTCTCATCGTTTACCAACATTTCATTTACTTCCATTTCTTGTGCTCCTGTTGTTGGTCCTGTAATTAAAATGGTATCTCCGATAGAAACATCGTAAGCATCAATTTTAAACTCACCAATTTTAGCCTTGGTATAAAAATGTACCCCTTTGCCTATGTACACCTTTTTTTGTGTGGCATGCGACCCAGATCCTTTACTCCATTCTCCTAACTTCTGTCCCAAATAATAGCCATTCCAAAATCCGCGATTGTAAACCTTTTCCAGTTCCTGCATCCATGAAACAACTTTTTCTTTGTTATAAGTGTTGTTCTCAAGACTGTCAATAGCGTCTCTGTAACATTTTATTACTCTGGCTACATATTCTGGAGCGCGTCCTCTACCTTCAATTTTCAATACTTTAATTCCGGATTCTGCTACCTCATCTAAAATATCTATGGTACACAAATCTTTAGGAGACATAATGTATTCGTTATCCAATTCCATTTCAAAACCTGTTTCCTGATCAATAACGGTATACTTCTTTCTACAATTCTGCTTACATGCTCCTCTGTTTGCCGATGAATTTTGGGAATGCAAACTCATATAACATTTCCCCGAAACGGCCATGCAAAGTGCGCCATGACCAAATACTTCAATTTCTACAAGTTTACCCGAAGGTCCTTTTATTTGTTCTTTTTCAATGGCTTCGGTTATTTTTTTTACCTGGCGTAAGCTTAACTCTCTACTCAACACCATGGTATCTGCAAATAGTGCATAAAACTTAACGGTTTCTACATTGGTAATATTAATTTGTGTAGAAATATGCACTTCCATCCCTACCTCGCGAGCAGAAGCTATTACTGCCTGATCCATAGCTATTACAGCCGTAATATCTGCTTCTTTTGCTTTATTTATAAGTGTTTTTACGATAGATAGATCATGATCGTAAATAATGGTATTTAATGTTAAATACGTTCTTACATTTTTCGCTTTACATCGCTTTGAAATTTCGGGTAAATCATCTAAAGTAAAATTTATAGTCGCCCTGGCTCTCATATTTAACTGCTCTACACCAAAATATATAGAGTTTGCTCCATTATCTAAAGCTGCTTGAAGGGATTCAAAATTCCCTGCCGGAGCCATTAATTCTATTTGCTGCATCTTATTTATACTTTAAGGCTTCAGACCTTCCTTTTTTAAAAATATCGTTACTGTTTCCTTGTCCTTTACGCAGTTCTTTTTGTTTTTCGTAAGGCAACCTATTTATTTCCATACATTCGTTAGAGCAACAGTTTTCCATAGCTTCTTTACAAGTATCGCATTGAATAAACAGTAAATGACAAGCCTCGTTAGCACAGTTTGTATGTACATCGAATGGATTTCCGCACTGGTGACAATTCGCTATAACATCATCGCTGATGCGTTCGGCCCTTCTATCGTCAAATACAAAGTTTTGGCCTAAAAATTTATTTTCTAAGTTTTCTTCTTTTACTTGTCTTGTATACTCAATAATACCGCCTTCTAACTGATATACATTTTTAAATCCTTTATGCTTAAAATACGCGCTTGCTTTCTCGCAACGAATACCTCCTGTACAGTACATCACCAGTTTTTTATCTTCCTTGTGTGCTTTTAAATCGTCTTCAATAATATCTAAAGACTCTCTAAAAGTGTCTACATCTGGTGTTACGGCATTTTTAAAATGACCTATCTCACTTTCATAATGGTTGCGCATATCTACCAATACCGTTTTTTCGTCTTCAATAAGGTTATTAAACTCTTCTGCTCCTACATGAATTCCTTTATTGGTAACATCGAACGTATCGTCATTTAAACCATCCGCAACAATTTTGTTACGCACTTTTACTTTTAGTTTTAAAAACGATTTGTTGTCTTGCTCTATCGCTACATTTAATCGGATATCTTTTAAAAAGGAAATTGTATCCAAATGCGCTTTAAATTCATTAAAACGATCTGCTGGTAACGACAATTGACCATTTATTCCTTCGTGAGCAACATATATTCTGCCTAGAACATCTAATGCATTCCAAGTAATAAACAAATGATCTCTAAATATTTGTGGATTGCCAATCTTGGCATATTGATAAAAAGAAAGTGTTAATCGATTTTTACCTGCTTTATCGATTAATTCTGCTCTTTCTTTTCCGCTTAATTTATTGTACAGTTGCATGCTATACTAATTATAAGGTTAAAGAATATTTTATTTTAAAGTGCAAAAGTACAATTTTAAACAGAAGTGCGAAATTAAATTACTGAAGACGAGGTTTGTCATGTATAAGTTAAATATGAATTTCACTAATAAAAAAAGCACTTTATATATACTAAAGTGCTTTTTCTTGACTAATCCGTAGTTAATATTACTTTTATTTCTCTAACAATATGCTACGTACTTAGCCACCATCGGCTTTACAGTTACTATTTGTAATAACGGTAACTGAAACACCTAATAGGTTAATTAAAGTTGTTTGTTTGAAAAATTTCATTTAGTTCTTCTTCATAGCAAAATTTTCCTCTACAATTATTAGATGCAAAATGTGTAAAAAGGTTGCGTGATAAAATTGTATTGTGATAAAAGATGTAGTATTTTAGCAGACATAACTTCAGAAAAAAATTTATAGATGAGCAGCGAAAAAGAAGCTAAATTAAAAGCCCTTAAACTTACATTAGATAAATTAGACAAAGCTTACGGAAAAGGAACAGTAATGAAAATGAGCGATGCAGCTGTACAAGATGTAGAAGCCATTCCATCAGGTTCTTTAGGTTTAGATATTGCTTTGGGTGTTGGTGGTTATCCACGTGGGCGTATTATAGAAATTTATGGTCCGGAATCTTCTGGTAAAACCACACTTACGTTACACGCTATAGCTGAAGCACAAAAAACTGGCGGCATAGCTGCTTTTATTGATGCCGAGCATGCTTTTGATAGATTTTATGCTGAAAAACTTGGAATTGATATCGATAACTTAATTATATCGCAACCAGATAATGGTGAGCAGGCTCTTGAAATTGCCGATAATTTAATTCGTTCTGGAGCTATTGACATTGTTGTGATCGATTCTGTAGCTGCATTAACTCCTAAAAGTGAAATTGAAGGAGAAATGGGAGACTCTAAAATGGGGCTACATGCTCGTTTAATGTCTCAAGCCTTAAGAAAGCTAACAGCTTCTATTAGTAAGACCAATTGTACCGTTATATTTATTAACCAATTGCGTGAAAAAATTGGTGTTATGTTCGGTAATCCTGAAACAACTACAGGTGGTAATGCTTTAAAGTTCTATGCTTCTGTTCGATTAGATATAAGACGTTCTACTCAAATTAAAGAAACAGACGGCAGCGTTGCAGGTAATAAAACCCGTGTAAAAGTGGTTAAAAACAAAGTAGCGCCTCCCTTTAAAATGGCAGAGTTCGATATTATGTATGGAGAAGGTGTTTCTAAAGTTGGTGAAATACTGGATCTTGCTGTGGAGCATGAAATTGTAAAAAAGAGCGGCTCTTGGTTTAGCTACGACGATACTAAACTTGGTCAAGGCCGAGATGCCGTAAAAGCACTTATAAAGGATAACCCAGAGCTTATGGAAGAGCTCGAAGGAAAGGTTAGAAAAATAGTCGTATCCGAATAATAGAAACGGGTATTTAAAAGAGTGTCATTCAGAATGAAGTGAAGAATCTTCAGTCATTCTGAATGACACTCTTTTTTTTAAAACTATCTCTTTTATAAAAGATACTCTTTTCAACAAAAATCCCATCTAAAAAACTTCGGATTGTTTACTCATTTGGTCTGCTCCATCACCTCCAAAAGCATTTTTTCATCAATGTTTGATGCTTTTTCTTTAAATACATTTTGTCTAAAAAAACCTGTAACAACAATAGTTTTAACCCTTTCACTTTATTGAATATGTAATAACTATAAATTCAAAAACGTTTATTTCGTTAGAGATATACTGAAACAAAAAAGCACTAGCAGAATAATGAATGTATTATTTTTGATATGAAAATGAGTTTAAACCGATAAAACACACCAAAGCCCTAAAATATTCAACATTTTCTCATTAATTACGCAACCTTTTATAAATATGTGTATCTACATGGTAAACATGTATTAAAAAAAAGAAAAATGTATGAAAAGATTATTAGCTCTTTGTGTAGCGCTGGTTATTTTTGCATCTTGTAGTATTGATGATGGTGAAGATTTCACCAAAGTATTTGTACCTGTAGAG
This sequence comes from Flavivirga eckloniae, assembly GCF_002886045.1. NCBI lineage: Bacteria > Pseudomonadati > Bacteroidota > Flavobacteriia > Flavobacteriales > Flavobacteriaceae > Flavivirga > Flavivirga eckloniae. Next base: position 2,833,590 of record NZ_CP025791.1, read on the forward strand.
AGTGTGGAGATCCCCGATGAATTTGAATTGGGGAAAATATATTCGATTGAAGTAAATTATTTAAGACCTTCTACATGCCATTCTTTTAATGAGTTTTACTATTTAATTGAAGGCAATGAGCGTATTGTTGCCCCTATCAACTACGCTTTTGAAGGTGACGACTGCCAAATTCTGGAAGACAAACTGGTAAAAGCAAGTTTTCCCTTTAAAGTTATAAGTACCAATTCTTATATTTTTAAATTCTGGAAAGGAAACGACACAGAGGGAAAAAGTGAATATTTAACAATTGAAGTGCCTGTAGTACAATAAAAAATTAAGTGTTACTAATTAAATACATGTTTTGATTTGAGTTTAGACCAAATCATAGAAAATTGTAAAATTGAAGATGCCAAGGCACAAGGGGAACTATATAAGCTCTTTTCGAGCAAACTATTCTCTGTGTGCTTGAAGTATTCTAGAAACCGTGTTGAAGCCGAAGATAATCTTCAAGACGCGTTTTTAACGATTTTTAAAAAAATTGAACAGTATAAAAATAAAGGTTCGTTTGAGGGTTGGTTAAAACGTGTTACTATAAACACTGTATTGCAACGGTATAGAAGTGAAAAGGTTTTTGATATTGTTAATGAAAATATAATTGAAGATGTTGAATTAGAGGTTGATGAAGACACAGTATCTATCGACTATCTTTTACAAATTATTCAAGAATTACCAGACAGATATAGATTGGTTTTTAACCTGTACGTACTAGATGGTTATTCACATAAAGATATAGCAGACATGCTAAACATAAATATAGGAACTTCAAAGTCTAATTTGGCTCGTGCTAGACAGAGTTTGAAGGAAACTATTGAAAAGTACAAGACAATGCAAAGTTTACAATCATTATAAATGAGTGATAAAAAACATATTGATAGATTGTTTCAGGAAAGTTTCAAAGATTTTGAAGTTACTCCTAACGATGCCGTATGGAAAAATATAGAAGCTCAGCTTAATCAGAAAAAGAAAAAGCGTCGTGTTATCCCAATTTGGTGGCGCTATGCTGGTGTAGCTGCACTATTATTGCTTTCACTAACCATTGGCGGTATTTATTTTAATAATACAGATACGCCTCCTAATAATCAAATAGTTGATATAGAAGATGCAACGGCACCTACAGACCTTAAGGATAACATTGTTATCGATAATTCGAATAACACAAAAAATGCTGTTGCCAATTCTAAGAACGATGACATTATAGATACGAACACATCGCAAAATAAAACAGAGCACACTACTCCTTACGAAATCGTTTCTTCGCAAAAATCATCGCCAATAGCAGAAACATCCGCCTCAGAAAACAGTAACAATGAGAATAATGGCGCCACGAATATAGCAACCCAGAAAAAACAGAATACACTCGACAAATTAATAAATACAAAACGCAATAATAATGCTGTTGCAGAGCATATTGAAGAAAAAAACAGCGCCGATAAAACACTCAATAAATCAAAAAACAATATTGTTGTAGCAAGCAATTCTGAAGAAAATAAAGATGTTCAAGAACTTCAAAATACAATAAAGAATAGTACTGCGGTAACTTCAGATTCAGAAAAAAACAATCAAGTGCCCCAACACAATAAGACGCCATTAATCGACAAAAATCGAGCTAAAGAAGTCATCAATAACGCTTCTAAAAACAACCATGTAATTGCAAAAACTGAAAATACAGAAACTGTAAAAAACGATACAAGTAAGGAAGAAAAAAACAGTCTTACTATAGAAGAGGCGATAGATAAAAATAAAGATATTATTGCTGAAGAAAAAGAAAACAAAAACAGGTGGAGTATCGCCCCAAATGCTGCGCCTGTTTATTTTAATACTTTAGGCAAAGGCTCTTCGTTAGGTCAGCAATTAAATAATAATTCCAAAAGCGGAGATGTTAACATGAGCTATGGTATATCTGCCAGTTATGCCCTTAACGAAAAGGTAAGTATTCGCTCTGGTATTAATAGGGTTAATTTGGGTTACGACACTAACAATGTAGTAGCTTATCAATCTGTGGGTGTTAACTCCAGTAGACGTGAGCTACAAAATGTTACCCCAATTAACACTAATACTAGTAGTAGCCCACTAGAGAATGATGGTTTTTCGCTTGTTGATGGTCAAGGGTTTAGTCCTAATGATGTTCCAGAATCATTCTCATTATCGGACATATCAACTTACAATCAAGATTTAGGGTATATAGAAGTTCCTTTGGAAATTCAATATGCGCTTTTAAACAAGAAATTAGGCGTTAATGTTATTGGAGGTTTTAGCTCATTCTTCTTAAATAATCATAAGGTATTTTCAGAATCGGAAAATGGCGAAAGAACCCTCTTAGGCAAAGCAAACAATATTAATAAAATAAGCTACAGTGCTAATTTTGGACTAGGGTTTAAGTATCGAGTATCTAAAAGGATAGATTTGAATTTAGAACCCATGTTTAAGTATCAAATTAACACATTTAATAATACAACTGGCGACTTTAAACCCTTCTTTATAGGGGTTTATTCAGGGTTTGCCATTAAATTCTAGGTTTTTGGTTAGATCTGGATATTGATTCTCTTTTAAGCTCGAAAATCAATATCGAAAAAAAACTGCTCTTCCCCAGAGCAGTTTTTTATTTATTAAAGGTTTGTAGTTGTTTTAAGATAATGTTTCGTGCCATATTATTTAAAGGTTTAGTATCATCGACCGTTAAATTTTCTGTAGATAAGAATTTATGAATCTTAACACGCATTCTTCCGGGACTACCGCTAAAAAATGTAAACGAAAACCGTTTCTTATTATCGGCAAAAGTTAAAGGTACAATAGGTATTTGGTGGTTTATTGCCAATCTAAATGCACCATCTTTAAAAGTATCTAATTCAATATGTTCATCTGGCACACCACCTTCTGGAAAAATACAGATACTTAAACCAGATCGCAATCTCCGCTGTGCTCTTAAAAAAACACCTTTTCTGCTTTTAGAAGAACTTCTGTCTACTAAAATACAAGTACGCTTGTAAAAAAAGCCGAAAAGCGGAATTTTAGCAAGCTCTTTTTTCCCAACAAATACAAACGGGTTTTTAATAGAAGCCAACATCAGCATAATATCTGCCATCGAAGTATGGTTAGCTATAAACATATAGCTCTTATTCTTATCTGGTATTTGTTCTCTATCGATACGATAACCAAACCCCATACCTATTAAAATCATTTTAGCCCAAACTCGCGCAATTTTAAAAAAAAACGGATACCACGATTCTTTAGAAATAGAAATTAAAAGCACTGGAAGCATAATAAGTATAGGCAATCCAACGAGGATATAAAACCAGATACGATATAATACCCAAAAAATGTATTTGAAAACTATCATCGCATCCAAAAATACATAATTGTATTGAGCAATTCTATTAAAAAAATTACCTTTGTGGCTTTATCCAAAAAATATAATGGCAAGAATACTAACAGGTATACAAAGTACAGGAACACCACATTTAGGAAATATTTTAGGGGCTATTATGCCGGCCATAGAGATGGCCAACAACCCTGAAAATGATTCATATCTATTTATCGCAAATCTGCATACTTTAACACAAATAAAAGATGCAGAAACATTGCGTACAAATACATATTCTACAGCCGCTACGTGGTTAGCTTTTGGCTTGGATATAGAAAAAACCGTGTTTTACAGACAAAGTGATATTCCGCAAGTTACAGAGCTATCCTGGTATTTAAGTTGTTTCTTTCCTTATCAACGTTTAACATTGGCGCATAGTTTTAAAGACAAGGCAGATAGGTTAGAAGATGTAAATTCAGGCTTGTTTACCTACCCAATGCTTATGGCTGCCGATATTTTGCTGTACGATGCAGAAATTATTCCTGTTGGAAAAGATCAACTACAGCATATTGAAATGACTCGCGATGTAGCTTCTCGTTTTCATGCTAAAATGGGAGATACATTTGTACAACCCGAGGGTAAAATACAGGAAAATACTAAACTCATTCCAGGAACTGATGGTGAAAAAATGAGCAAGAGTAGAGACAATATCATCAATATATTTTTGGGTGATAAAAAACTGCGCAAGCAAATCATGACCATTCAAACAGATAGCACACCCTTGGAAGATCCGAAAGATTGGAAAACCTGTAATTGTTTTGCCATCTATAATCTGTTGGCTAACGATGAGCAAATTGAAGCCATGAAAGCTAATTATGAAAATGGCGGTTATGGTTACGGCCATGCAAAACAAGCTCTATTCGAATTGATTATTGAGAAATTTGCAGAACAGCGCGAACGTTACAACTACTACATGAATAATCTTAACGAGATTGACAAAGCCTTAGCTTTAGGTGCTGAGAAAGCAACAAAAGTGGCTGACAATGTTTTGAAAAGAGTTAGAGAGAAAGTTGGCTATTAATTTGGCTCTGCAATCCGAACTGGAATTAGACAACCTCAAACAATTTTCCGGGTAAAGGTCTTATTACGCCTTTAAGCTCCATAGTGAGCAATACACTAGCTATTTTAAAAGTAGGCATATTGCAATTAACAGCAATTATATCTAGTTGTTGCTTATTATTCTCCTTTAAGTATGAATAAACTGTTTTCTCTGTAGCATCCAATTCAACAAACAATCGTTTCTGTACGGCTGGTTTTTCATCTGCTTCTAATTCCCAATTTAAAATATAAGGCACATCCAAAGGCGTAGTAAGCATATGTGCCTTTTGGTGTTTTATTAAATTGTTACATCCTATACTTTGGCTATCTGTTGTTCTTCCTGGAACAGCAAACACATCTCTATTATAAGAATTAGCAATATCTGCAGTTACCAAACTTCCGCCTTTCTCTGCAGATTCTATAACAATGGTCGCTTCGCTTAAACCTGCAATAACCCTATTTCGCTTTAAAAAGTTTGTTCTTTCGAATTTGTCGCTGCTCCAAAAATCGGTAAAAAACCCTCCGTTTTTCAATATATCATTCTTATACTTTTCGTGCACTTTGGGGTAAACTTGATTCAGTCCATGCGCCAAACAGCCAATAGTTTGCAAATTATTTTTAATAGCAGCTTTATGTGCCGTAATATCGGTTCCGTATGCAAAGCCAGAAATGATAATAGGATTATAAGGCTTTAAAGTTTCCACCAAATCTTCACAAAATGCTATACCGTTAGTGGTTATCTTTCGGGCACCTACTATACTAATAATATGTTGCTGTTTTAAGTTATTATTACCCATTTGAAACAATAAAATAGGACCATCGATACAATGCTTTAATTTTTCCGGATAACTCCCGTCTTTAAAATAAGATACTTTAATCTTGTTCGATTTTATAAAGTCAATCTCTTTTTCTGCAGCTAATAAATGATGCGCTTCAAACAAATCACTCAAAACGACATGCCCAATACCATTAATTTTTAAAAGATTTTGTTTCTTTTCCTTTAAAACAGCCTCTGCCGAACCACAATTCGAAATAAGACGTTTGGCGGTTATATCGCCAATATTAGGCACATGTTGTAATGCGAGTGTATAAAGCAAATCATTTTCCGTCATTCTATATTATTGATTTTGAGATTGCAATAAAAGAATTTTCACACATTTAATAAATAGTTACATCTAACTTTTATTTGAAAGTATAATTCTTTAACTTTGTTTTTATGCAATTAGAGACCTACATAAGCGATTTACTATATAGATATGAGTGTGTTACGGTTCCTGAGTTTGGAGCTTTTTTAACACAACGTACATCAGCAACCATTCATGAAAGTACAAATGCTTTTTATCCACCAAAAAAAATGGTGTCGTTTAATGAGCAAATTCAAAAAAATGATGGCTTGCTGGCAAATTATATTGCCGATATTGAAAAAATCCCTTTTGAGGTTGCCACCAAAAAAATTGCAAAGCGCGTTAGAGTATTAAAATCTTATTTAACTCAAGGAGAAACGCTCTCATTTAAAAATATTGGTGAGATTACGTTTAATAGCGAAGGTAAAATTTTATTCGAACCTTCGAACCATCTTAACTATCTAACCGATTCCTTTGGTTTATCACAATATGTATCACCTCCGGTAACGAGAGAGACTTACAAAGAACCTATGGTAATCCGAGAGGCATACAAAGAGAAAGTAGAAACCATCGAAAAGGTAGTTCCTATTATAGTTACTCCAGAAAAACGTAACATAAGACCTTACTTAAAATATGCTGCTGTTGGTTTAATTGCCTTAACACTTGCTGGTTTTGCTGGCTCTAATTATTACATAAATAAAGTGGAGCAGCACAATCAATTAGCTCAAGAAGAAGCTACGCAGCAATTAGAAACCAAAATACAAAAGGCAACATTTAATTTAAACCCGCTTCCTGCTATTACTTTAAATGTAGATAAACAAACAGGTAGTTATCACATTGTTGCCGATGCATTTCGAATTGAGGAAAACTCCGATTTAAAAGTTAAACAACTTAGAGCTTTAGGTTATAACGCCAGAAAAATAGGCACTAATAAATTCGGATTGCATCTTGTTGTATATTCTAGCTACGAAAATGGCCAAGATGCTCTTAAAGCCGTTCGTGAAATTAGAAATACGCACAACAGAGATGCTTGGATATTGATTAAAAAATTGGATTAGGTTTATATCGTAATTCGCTTCTTTTTACTTCTTTAATATTTAAAAGCATAGTACCTTTGCAGCATCTTTAAAAAAGACATCATGCGTGCAAAAACACCCGAACAATCTAAAACGATTCTCACCGACATGGTTTTACCTGGTGAAACCAACCCTTTAAACAACTTATTTGGTGGTGAATTACTGGCAAGAATGGATCGTGCTGCAAGTATCGCTGCAAGGCGTCACTCAAGACGTATCGTGGTAACCGCTTCGGTTAATCACGTTGCTTTTAACAGGGCAGTTCCTTTAGGCAGTGTTGTAACTGTAGAGGCGAAAGTGTCTCGCGCTTTTAAAACTTCTATGGAAGTGTTTATTGATGTTTGGATAGAAGACAGGGAGTCTGGTGATAAAACAAAAGCAAACGAAGCGATTTACACTTTTGTGGCTGTAGATGAAACCGGACGCCCAATAGCTATTCCCGAAATAACTCCAGAAACCGACTTGGAAAAAGAACGTTTTGATGCCGCATTGCGCCGTAAACAATTAAGCTTATTATTAGCTGGTAAAATAAAACCAAATGATGCTACTGAGTTAAAGGCTTTATTTGAATAAATAAAAGAATTTCTTTTGGATTAAACCTTTTATTTTTTAGCAAGTCTTATAGTAAAATCAAATCTAAAAAAGCTATGAGACATTTAATTATTTTATTTTTCGCGTTGTGCACCATGAGTTTAACATCTTGCGCTACTCGCACGCACGTTGTTACAAAACCAAACAGAGTAACCGTTGTAAAAACAGCGCCAAAACACTACAAAATTGTTAATGTAAGAGGTAAACGTTATTATTTCTGGAACGGAAACCACTATAGAAAAACTAGAAGAGGTTATGTTCTTGTAAGAGTGTAAGCTTCATCCTGCCTTAGTCCATTTTGAGTACTTTGACTATGTTCAGCATAAACTAAAGTCGAAAGGCTGGAATGGAAGAGCCAAAAGCATCTCAATTCGAGATGCTTTTTTGGCTCTTACTATCAACACAAATTATTTTATCTGCTTTAATACATTGGTGAATATTTTCAACAATCATAATTGGGGAAATGGAGTCCCTGTTATTAAAATATAAAGCAGGAAATTTATCGTAGAACTCATCAAATTCTTTTCTTGCCAAAAGATCTGTTCCGTTATTATAACTCTTATTAATACGAATAACGATAATAACTTTTAGCCCCGTTATGCAATGCTTTACAACGTTATCTGCTAAACCAGATTGGTTTAACAGTGCCATCAATTTGACTATAGTAGTATAAGGAGGTAACACAATATCATCAGGCGATATATAGGCTTCTGTTTTTTCCATAGAACTTTAACGTTTTTATAAGATTCAAAAATTATAAGTTGGAGTTAACATTCAACAGGTGCTGAAATGAATTCAGCACTTATGCCCATAATGCATGAAAACAAAAAGGCGTGGAACTCAACTTACCTGAATTGAGGTACTGGTATACCTTATAGCGATAAGAGAGCCCACGCCCGGGTACGTGAGCCAATCTGCTTATCGTCTCGCTATAAAAAGTACCAGTTTTCAATTCAGAGACTCAAAGCGATAGCTTCTAATATTTTATGTACGAAGAATCGCAAATATATGTTATTGGAGACTAATATAATAAAAATTCATGATTTGGGTGTATATCCCCAAAGAGATTTTTCAAATTAATACCAATTTCACTCAAAATAGAGTAATGGACGTTGATGACGCATTAAATAAATTTTTAATCGCTTTTGGTAAAAGAGTGAAAGAGCTTAGAGAAAGTAAAAATTATACTCTCGAAGAGATAGATGCTTTATGCGATATTGACCCAAGTGATTTTAGTAAAATCGAAAAAGGAAAAACGAATATTACTTTTCGCACTTTAATTAAAATTTCTAATGGCTTAAATGTCAATCCTAAGGAACTATTAGATTTCGAATCAAAAAAAGATAATTTTTAAATAGATAATCTTTTTAACTACTACCTTACTTTTTGAAATTAGCGAACACAAACAGTTAATTTTAGATTATTAACTTGATTTGATTGTATATACCGATGAATAAATACAAAAAATAAAAATGAATAAAACAATTCTTAAACTATTAGCTTTTTCAACATTAATTTTTATTGTTGGATGTGGTAAAGCAAATAACAGCAATACTAAATTGATAACCGACAAAGACAAGGAAGTCTTACGGTATTTAAAAGAAGTTGAATGGCCTAAAGCATATGCAGAACAAGACACTTTGCTCTTAGATAGAATTTTGGGAGAAGATTTTAAAATGATAGACCATTCAGGAAATTGGTATAGTAAGAAAGATGAATTAGATTGGATTAAAAAAAATTCTACAAATAACGATTCTTTCAATTATGAAATAAAGAGATTTGAAATTTTAGATAATGGAACTGCAGTTATTTGTGGAACAGGTCATATTTTAAAAGATTCAGTAAAATCAATTTACCAATCGAGCAATGTACTTGTAAAAAGAGAAGGGAAATGGAAGGCAGTATTATCTCATGTTTCAGGATTCAAAAATATTGAAGAAGAAGAATGAATAAAAACGATAAAATCTAAAAATTCTTCCTACTGATGCTCGTTTGAAACGAGTACTACACAATTTTTAACATCTATTTGTTTGGAGAAATGCCATTCCTCTCTAAAGATATTTTTATATTTATTTGAGCATACTAAAACAAATGGCTGAAAGTATTTTAATAAACCATATTAAATCTTATTTAATCCTTTCAGAAAAAGAATTATCTGAAATTGCGCGCTTTTTCGATTATCATTCTTTCAATAAAAAAGACACACTACTCCATGCAGAAAAACGTTGCGACAAGCTATTTTTTGTTATAAAAGGATGTTTGCAATTATATTTTATTGATGGTTTGAGTAACCCAAAAACCTCACAATTTGCCATAGAGAATTGGTGGCTAACCGATTTTTTAGCATTTCAAAACCAACAACCATCCAATTTCTATATAGAAACAGTCGAAAATTCAGAGGTTCTATCAATCTCTTTTTCAAAATATCAAGAGCTATTAGATACATTCCCTAAAATGGAAAAATATTTTAGAAACATTTACGAAACGGCTTATGGTGCTGCATTAATGCGTATAAAATATATGAACAGCCTTTCTAAAGAAGATATGTTTTTAATGTTTCGGGATAATTTTCCGGAATTTGTGCAACGTGTACCACAATACCTTTTAGCAAGTTTTCTTGGCTTAACTCCAGAGTATTTGAGCGAGATTAAAAGAAAGTAACTTTCTTAAACCAGCTTAATTTTTTCTACAATTGATTTTATCAACTTTGTTTTACATTAAATAAAGGATAAATAAACTATGAAACATTTAAGCATTATAACAACACTTTTTCTAGTCTCTATTTTTATTAGCTGTAATACCGAGAAATCAAAAACCAGCAGCAATAATGAGACTATTAATCAAGTAGCAGCACAATCGGACACGCTAACAAAACACTTAAAACCATTTAAACCGGAGTTACCGACAATAGGGCTTCTTATGTTTAATGGTGTTTTGCAAGGAGAAGTTATAGCTACATCGGATGTTTTTGCAAAACCAGACAAAAACATGAAACAAATTTTTAATGTAATAACTATAGCAGAAACGGAAAAACCCATCACAACCGAAGAAGGTATGCGATTTGTTCCCGATTACACTTTTAAGAACTGTCCAAAATTAACCGCCTTATTTGTTCCTAGTGGTTACGATATGTACGCACAGGTGCATAATGAGCAAATGGTAGATTTTATTAAAAAGAAAAACAACGAAACTAAATACATAGTAAGCAATTGTGCCGGGGCTCAGCTTATAGGTCAATCTGGGATTGCAGATGGACATAAAATAGTCACCTATATTGGAGGAGGAAAACAACTGCAGAAGGAATACCCAAATTTAAAAGTTCAAAATGATAGTTTGGTAACTTTTGTTGAAGACGGAAAATTTAGCTCCTCGAACGGAAACTTGACCAGCTATATTTCTGCTCTAAATTTAGTAGAAAAAATGACCAGTACTGAGCATAGGGAATTTATAGAAAGTTATTTATACATTGACCGACTTCAAAATTGGAAGAAATAAGTGCTTTTCTGTTGTCATATTATTTTGAGTACAGTCGAAGATCAGTAAATCTTGGGTTTCATAGATCTTCGACTGTACTCAAACTCATATTTACGGCTTAACCCCTAACAGTCCGTTATAACAGATGGCTATAGTGAAAGATATCCTTTGAGCAATACAGAAAACAAAAATCCCTGCCTTATTTTATAAATATATCCTTTTATTCTGATTTTTTAATTGATCTGAAGTTACACCTCTTTATCTTATATTTGATTTTTACATAAAAATAAACACTCCTTTATGGAGGTTATGTGATTTAGATAACAAGAGGTTATGAAAAAATTAGATATCAAAAAACCAGAATAAAAGAATGCTTTTTAACTCTATAGACTTTGCTATATTCTTACCCATCATTTTTATTCTTTATTGGTTTGTAACTAACAAGAACTTAAAACTACAAAACTTATTAATCGTAGTAGCAAGTTATACCTTTTATGGCTGGTGGGATTGGCGATTTTTAGCTTTAATACTTTTTAGCACTATAATAGATTATTCCGTTGGTGTTAGTTTATCAAAACAAGAAAATCCAACCAAAAGAAAAACGCTTCTTTGGGTAAGTATTTTAGTAAATCTTGGGTTTTTAGGTTTTTTTAAGTATTATAATTTCTTCCTTGATAATTTTGTGACAGCATTTTCACTTTTTGGAACAGAAATAAAAACAAGCTCTTTAAACATTATTTTACCAGTTGGGATTAGTTTTTATACGTTTCAAACCTTAAGTTATTCAATAGATGTTTACAAAAGAAAACTTGAACCAACTAGAGATTTTATTTCATTCTCAGCATTTGTTAGTTTCTTTCCTCAATTAGTTGCTGGACCAATTGAACGAGCCACAAATTTACTACCTCAATTCTATAAAAAGCGAAAATTCGACTACTCGAAAGCAGTCGATGGTATGCAACAGATACTTTGGGGTTTATTTAAAAAAATAGTAATTGCCGACACATGTGCTCAATACGCTAATATAATTTTCAACAGTTCTTCTCAATATTCTGGTAGCACACTGGTTCTTGGAGCCGTATTTTTTGCGTTTCAAATTTATGGCGATTTTTCGGGCTATTCAGATATAGCCATAGGTACTTCACGCCTATTTGGGTTTAACTTAAAGCAAAATTTTGCTTTTCCATACTTTTCGAGAGATATTGCAGAGTTTTGGAGACGTTGGCATATATCACTTTCCACCTGGTTTAGAGATTACCTTTATATTCCTTTGGGCGGTAGTCGGGGAGGATCGTGGAATACAATCAGGAATGTATTTATCATTTTTATTGTAAGTGGGTTTTGGCACGGAGCGAATTGGACATTTATAATCTGGGGTACTTTAAATGCTCTATATTTTTTACCCATTATTTTAACAAATAACAACAGAAATAATTTAGATATTGTAGCTCAAGGTAAATATTTACCAAGTATCAAAGAGTTATTCTTCATGCTAATTACATTTGGGTTAACGGTTTTAGCTTGGATTTTTTTTAGAGCCGAAAACATAACACATGCGTTCAATATTTTTTCAGAAATATTTTCTAGCTCTCTTTTTTCAATTCCAGAAATCAGACCTAAAATCTTATTTTTCACAACGCTATTCTTTATAGTTTTTGAATGGTTAGGACGCCATGAAGAATTTGCCTTAGGAAACTTAAACATGCGATACCCTAGAGCTATTAGATATCCTTTATACCTTATATTAGCTACTACGATACTAATGTTTAGCGGAGGCAAAGCTGAAGAGTTTATATACTTCCAATTCTAATTTATCATGAATAAATTCATCATTAAATCTCTAATATTCTCTTCTATTACTTTAATCATATTCCTGTGGATCTGTTTAAAGGCAGATGGATACTCAGATCCTTTTTATATTAGGTTTACTACTCCAAAGCAAAATTCATTAATTCTAGGTACTTCAAGAGCAGCGCAAGGGTTACAACCAAAAGTATTTAATGCTACCTTAAACGAAAATATTTCAAATTATTCCTTTACCATGGCACATAGTCCTTTTGGACCTACTTACTTAAATAGCATCAAGAAAAAGGTTAATTCACATGCAAAAAACGGCACATTCATAGTTACTGTAGATCCTTGGAGTTTGTCCAGTTTTACAAAAACCCCAAATGACTCTTCATCTTTTAGAGAATTAAAACTAGAGCTAGAAAACACACCAATCGTTAATATGAACCCTAATGTTGTTTATTTACTAAATAACTGGAATAAAAACTACTATAATTTAATATGGCACAAAAAATCAAAAATGTTTTTGCATAAAGATGGATGGCTTGAAGTAAATATTAGTTTAGATTCGATTGATATTTTAAACATAGAAAATAAAGAGAAAATGTACAGAGAAAGTATGTTGCCTATAGCACAATTCTCGAAAACCAGATTTAATTATTTAAAACAGACTATTACTTTCCTAAAAAAACATGGAGAAGTATATTTAGTAAGGCTACCTATTCATCCAAAAATCATGCAGATAGAAAATGAGCTAATGCCTAATTTTGATAACGACATAAAAGAAGTTGTTTCTTTAACCCGTGGCTATTTAGATTTAACAAACAGGAACTCTGATTTTAATTATACAGACGGCAATCATTTACATAAAACATCTGGTAAAATAGTATCGGAAATTGTTGCATCTTGGATAAACAAATTAAAAACACAATAGCATACACTGGAAATCGCCCCACAAAGTCCTTATAATTTGGTCTATTAGATTATACTTGCAGAAAACAAAAATTGATTCTCAATAAGTTAAAAATGAAATACTCAAAATTTACCATCCTATTTCTAATGTTCTTAACAACCCTATCCTTTTCCCAGGACTATAGTGGCAAAAAATTTAAAATCGGACTAAATTTAGGGGCAAATCTATCTGATTTTAACGGCTCTGTTTATGACAAATATAGTCCAGTAACAAGTTATTCTTTTGGACTTTCCGTTGAATACATTATAAGTGAAAAATGGTCATTATTATCAAACATTAACTACGATAATAAAATAATGAAATTCGAAAACTTCAGAACAATAAATTTAAATGGCGATTATTTTTTTGTAGATACTAAAACGATATTTAACTATCTTAATATACCTCTTAACCTTAGGTATAATATTGGAAAACGTAATAACATATTAGCAGATGCTGGTATATTTTACAATTATTTTCTTAATCTGGAACATGTAACTACAAGACAAGATACTGGAGAAAAAGGAGCTTATTTCTCTAAACCGAGAATAAAAAAATACGACTATGGTTTTTTAATCGGATTTGGATATAGATTTAATTTAGGCAATAAGAATTATTTATCCTTTATTGTAAGAGATGAATTTGGTTTACCTAATCTCTACGATTACAAAACTAATTCATCATTAAATCTAAAAACGAATACTCTTAAACTTATATTAAACTGGCAATTTTTAATATAATGGTTTATAACTGGTGGGTAGTTTTAAGCAAAATAAAAACACATGTAACGTTCTACCTTAAGGTATCACATTTTATAAATCCAAGAAGCTGGATTTTCTGTTTTTGTTCCTTTAGATATTGTAAATCTTAAAATGGTTTCGCCGTTAGAAGGGTTTGTAAAAACCTCTCCTATAACTTGTTTGGTGGATACTTTATCTCCTTTTTTAACATAAACATTGGATAGGTTTCTGTATAATGTTAAATAATTTCCATGGCGAATCATTACGATGGGATTTACGTTTTTCATTTTAAGTATTTCGCTCACCTCACCATCAAAAACAGCTCTTACTTTAGCCCCTTTTTGGGTGGCAATTCGTACTCCATTACTTTTTATTGTTAAAGATTTATCAATGGGATGACGCTGTGTACCGTAACCTAATCTTACTACCCCTCTTTCAACCGGCCAGGGTAATTTACCTTTGTTCGCTACAAAATTAGATGCTAAAACTTTTTCTTCAGCCGTAAGCGCAAAACTTTTTGTACTTGTTACTTTACCCGCTTTTTTATTGGATTTTGCAATAGCAGCTTTAATAATACGGTCTATCTCTCTATCAATTCTATCGGCTTCTCGCTGTTTCTTTCTTATTTGAGAAGCATATAATGATAAGTTTCTTTTAATGGTCTTCATAAGAGCCTCATGCTCTTTACGCTCAGATTCCAAAGATTTCTGAATCTCCCTGTTCTCTGCGATTAACCGTTTTTTGTCTTCTTTTTGATTTTGCAGGTCTTTATTAATATCCTGTAATTCCAGTGCCTTAGACTTTATGGTTTCTCCTTGTTGTTTTTGATGATCTGAATACTGTTTTATATACTGTAACCGCTTATAGGCTTGCTTAAAATCGTCTGAAGACAGCAAAAACATGATCCTGCTTTGCTTGTTCTTGCTTTTATAAGACTTGACTACCATGGCAGCATAATCTTCCTTTAATTGGCTTAATTCGCTTCTTAAAGTTGAGATTTTCTTTTGGTTCGAATTAATTTTGCGGGTTAGTAAATTTGCTTGCTGATTGGTAACTTTAATCAAGTTAGATAAAACATTTATCTTATGATTGAAATCTTCTATTAACGATATCTGCGATTTTTCCTTTGACTTGTTTTCGGCACGCAATTCATTTATTCTCTGTATTTCCCTGCGTAATTCCTTTCGTCGGGTTTCCAACTCCTTTTGCTTGTTATTCTGGGAAAACACAAAAGAACTACATAGCAAAAGAGCTAGAAAAAAAACTGCCCTGTATGAAAATGTTATATTTAGCATTAAAGTTTTATTTCTTTAAAACCAGAGGGTATCTTAAAAGGAAATCGTAAATCCTCATTTAAAGTAATGTTTTTAAACTCTAAATTTATAATAGTTTCTTGGTTAGCCTCCACTGCAATCACTTTTATTTTTTGTGGCAGAAACTGTTTTTCAACATCCTGATACGATAAGTAATCGATCTGTAAATGCCTAAACTCCTTTGGCTGCGATATTTGTTGCGACTTAACTTTAAAATGCGACGGATCCAATAAAAAGAATATCTCGAAAAGCTCACGTTGTCTCTTTGGTTGAAGAACATATGAACCATCATTAACAGACCCTTTATAGGTACCATCTTTTAAATTAAATATTGTTTCTCCCAGCAATAGATTTTGAACTTTTTGAAAATCCAATTCAGTACCCAGCAAATCACTTAAATACTTATAATCACCATCAAAATAGGTGTTGTCCAGTTTATTATAAAAACTAACTTTTTCTGGTGTAACTAGGGCTTTTACTATCGAAAAAGTAGCGCTAATCCATAAGGCTTCATTCTTTTTAGCTCTAAAACTTACCGAATGTGTTTGTGAGTCTCCTCTTTGTGTATAGGTTATTTTAAGCGTAGACTTAAGTGTTTTAAAGTCTGGTGCTTTTTTCGCATTTTCCTTTATTAATTGCTTTGTAGAAAGTTTATAGTTGGCTTCACCTTCTACTATTGTTTTTGATGACTTGCAATTACATACCAATAGTATTAAAAAGACTAAAGTAAGTTGAGAGCGTATTTTCATTAATTCGAACTTTCTAATTGTTTTGCTTTATCACTAAACGTTTTTGCTTTAGTGGTATTGTTTAATAGGGTATATGCCTTACTTAGCTGGTTGTAAAAATCTGCTTCCATCTTGGTATCATCAATAATATAATCTAGTCCCATTTCTAAAGCTTCAATTGCCTTTTTTGGTTGATTTAATTGATTTAACGCAACACCATTTATTAAATAGAAAATAGGTTGGGCTGGATACTTTTGAAACGCTTCGTTACTTTTTTCTTCTGCCAAATTATACTTCTGTAAATCTATATATAACAACAGTACATTACGTAATACCCCAAAATTATTTGTTTCTAATTTTAATGCAGCCTCAAAATATTCTAACGCCTTTTCTTTATTCTTCTTTGCTAAATAGTACTGTCCTAATTCGATGAGCGTTTTACTATTATTATTGCTGCTAACCATCGCTGTAGCTTCTACCAGATCTGCTTCGTATTGCGGGTTATTACCAACAAACTTTACAAAATCTGTTAATACTTTAAGTTTGGTATCTGGTTTTATCTCGTTACTGTTAACAACAATTTTCATCGACTCGATAGCTTTTTCAGCATTGTTATCATCTAAATAAAACTTATACAAAGCTAAATGTACTAGTTGCGAATTCGGATTGATTTTTAGAAGTTCCTTAGCGGTTTGAAATGCTTTTTCCTTTTCGTTGTTTTCGCTATAGCGGAAAATCAGGGCTAAATAATTAGATTCTTTGTCAGGATGACTCTCCACCCGTTCTTCAAGATTCTTTATTTGGTCATTTTTTCGCCCAGTTTCTTCATAAATTTGGTTACGCATCCTGTCACGAGCTTTCGAAATTCCAAATTTTGAATCTAATTCGTCTAAAAGCTTTAAAGCTTCATCATACTCTTCAGCTCTTAGGTAAAGTGATGCTAAATCCTCTTTATAGTCAGGATGGTACTTAACAAGTTGCTTAACCGTTTTTAAGGCTTTACCGATTTCGTTTTGCGAAGTATAGAATCCGTACAAGGCATCTAAAAACCACTCGTTGTCTGGGTCTTTACTAACTGCCTTTTTTAAGGCTTCTTCTGCAGCATTAAAATTTTTAAGCTTGTAATAGTTTTTTCCTAATTCGAAATATAGAACTGGTACAGAATTATCTAATTCTATACATTTAAGAAGCGCTTCAACCGATCTGTCGTAATTTTCAATACCTTTTTGTTTTAAGGCTTCGTAAAAAAGTTCCTGAAACTTGTCTTCTACATTGCCAAGGTCGTCGTCCGGTTTTTTATTAAAATCTACTTGGGCATAGTTTAACTGTGGATATAGTAACATTCCAAAGATTAAAAATAGTATGTAGATTTTATTTTTCATTTTATTATGTGATGTCTCACTCTGTTCGACATGACCAATTGGTTTCAAAAAAGTATTATATAGATGAAATAACAAAAGTTATTCCGAAAATTAACTAATGGGATTCCCTTCTGCGAGGGGAATGCATGAATTATTCTAATACTGAATAGTCACCAATACTAACCGACGTGTAATTTCCATCATATTTAACATGATTACCAATCATAGCGTCATCTAAATTAGCGTTTTTAATTGTTGTATTTGTTTGAATTAAGCTATTCTTAACACTTGAATTTTCAATAACTGTATTATTTCCTATAGACACATGTGGGCCAATGGTACTATCTTTAAGAACAACATTTTCACCAATAAAACAAGGCTCTATAATTGTTGAATTATCCAGTTTTGCCGAAGCCGAAACTAATTGCTCTTGTCCATCTGCTTTTAAAAAGCCTAACATCCTTTCATTAGTTTCAATGGTTATGGCTTTATTACCACAATCCATCCATTCATCAACTGTTCCCGTTTTAAAAACTTTCCCTTCTGCCATCATACGCTTAATACCGTCATTAATTTGGTATTCGCCTCCGTTCATAACATTTTCATCTAGTATTTCTTGTAGCTTGCCTTTTAAAACAGCTACATCTTTAAAATAATAAATTCCGATAACGGCTTGATCGCTTACAAAGGTCTCTGGTTTTTCAACAAGCTCTACAATCTCTTGGTTTTCATTTAATTTAACAACACCGTAAGCTTCTGGGTTTTCAACTTGTTTTGTCCAAATAACACTATCTGCCATTGGGTCTAAATCAAATTCAGCTCTAATTAATGTATCTGCATATGCTATTACAGCAGGTCCAGACAGAGATGGTTTTGCACACATAATGGCATGACCCGTTCCCAGTGGTTGATCTTGACGGTAGATAGAAGCTTTAGCTCCCAAACTTTTTGCTAAATCTTGTAAACTAGACACCACATCGTCACCAAACCAAGCTGGATCTCCTAAAACAAACGCTATTTCTTCTATAGGTTGCTTTAAAACTTTGGCAATATCTTTTACTAATCTATGAACTATGGGTTGCCCTGCTACCGGAATTAATGGTTTTGGAACTGTTAAACTGTGCGGACGTAAACGAGAGCCTCGCCCTGCCATTGGTACTATTATTTTCATTTTTAAAGTTGATTCGTTTATTTGTAAAGTTGTTTATACGGTTTAATACAACTTCTTTTTATTCAAAAATCGTTAATCGTAATTCGTCAATCACTTCACTCCCGTACTACCAAAACCACCTTCACCTCTAGACGTTTCAGATAATTCTTCAACAGCAATCCATTCAGCGCGTTCGTGCTTAGCTATAACCAATTGTGCAACACGTTCGCCATCTTCAATAGTAAAATCTTCGTTTGAAAGATTCACCAGAATCACGCCAATTTCGCCTCTATAATCGGCATCCACTGTTCCCGGAGCATTTAAAACTGTAATTCCCTTTTTTGCTGCCAGTCCGCTACGTGGGCGTACTTGAGCTTCAAACCCAATAGGAAGCTCTATAAACAAACCTGTTTTAACTATGGTACGCTCTAAAGGCTTTAACGTAATTGGTTCTGTAATATTTGCTCTTAAATCCATCCCGGCCGACGCTATGGTCTCATAATGTGGCAAGTTATGACTTGATTTGTTTATTATTTTAATTTGCATGTTATCGTTTTAATAATTGTTTTATTTGATTTCTTTCGGAAATATAAACAAAGCCCAAAAATACAATTAACATTGATATACCCATTATATAATTGCCTCTAAATTGATAGAATGACAGCCATGATAACCCTACTGAAAGTACTAGATAAAGTCCAATTTTTCTAAGGTTGTAAGGAATGGGATAATACTTTCTTCCAAAATAGTAAGACAATAACATCATTGTTGCATAAGCGACAAGCGTGGCTACAGCCGATGCTTTGTAACTATAGCTCTTAATAAATAGAAAATTGATGACTAGAGTTACTACTGCTCCAATAATTGAAATGTAGGCTCCAAATTTTGTTCTGTCGGTTATCTTATACCAAACAGATAAATTATGATAAATACCTAAACAGAAATTAGCCAACAAAATAATTGGAACAACCCATATGGCTTCCCAATAAGCTTCACTTCTTACAATAATTGGTTTTAAAACATCTACAAAAACAACTACGCCAAGTAAAATAATAGCCCCAAATGCCACGAAAAACTCTAGTATTTTGGCATAATTCTTTTGAGGGTTTTCGGTGTTGGCATGACTAAAAAAGAAAGGTTCAATACCAAGCCTATAAGCCGTAGCGAACAAGGTCATAAATAAAGCCAGCTTATAGCAGGCTGAATACATACCTATATGGGTTTTAGCTATATCTTCGGGAAGCAGATAATCTAATAAAATACGATCGAAGGTTTCGTTAATCGAAAAGGCAATTCCTGCAATTAAAACAGGGAGCGCATAGCGCATCATTTTTTTCCATAGTTCCGAATTGAATACATACTTAATCTTAGCATAAAAAGGAAGCATGAGTATTAGGGTTACTGCACTTGCCCCTAAATTGGCTATAAAAATATAACTGATTTCAAAGTTTGGTCTGTAAATACTTTTAAATATTGAATCACTATCTGCTAGGTCTTTTAATGCCAGTAAGAAGAATAGATTCAACCCTAGGTTAATGACTACATTTAAAATTTTAATTATTGCATAACGCATAGGTCTTTGCGTTGCTCTTAGCCATGCAAAAGGAACAATAACCAGAGCGTCCAACAACAAAATCCATATAACCAGATTAATATATTTTACATCAATATCTATAAATGATGCTATTTGATTTTGACAAATTAAAGCCAATGCAAAAAAGCCAACGGATGAGGTTATTAAAGAAATTGTTGAGGTGCCTAATACACTACTTTTATCACCCTCTTTATTGAAGAATCTAAAAAAGGCGGTTTCCATACCATAGGCTAAAACAACATTGAATAATACAAAGTATGAAAAGATAACTGATACTTCTCCATACTCTGCCACGGAAGACAACACGCCTTCTGAAGTATAAAGCGGCACTAATAAAAAGCTCAACATTCTGGGAAGCACAGTTGCTAATCCGTAAATAAATGTTTGCTTAAATAATGATTTAAGTGCGCTCAATGCCTGGTTTTTTTAATCTGCTAAAAATACGTTTTTAGCTCATGTAAACCAAAAGATAAGTTATTGCTTATTAAATGGCATATTAAGACGCTTTTCCGATGCTTTTTGGGTAATATTAGGAATTTTGTGATACTTGGTCTTATTACCTTTTTTATATGTAACAACGCATTCTGTATCGTTTAATTCGAAAGGCATCTTTTTAGTGAGTTTAGGAACTTCATTTTTATATTCCTCCAATCGATTACTACTCATAATAATATCTTGTTTTTTGTTAGCTTCAGATTTAAAGCGCCCTACAAAAACAGTCTCTCCCTTAAGTTCCAACTTTACTTGCTGCTCTTTAAAATAAAGACTATCCAACATAATATCATTAGGGTTTGATTTTATTGGAATGAAGAGATTGTAGCCTGAACCTCCACCTTCTACTCCAGAAGTCCAATGTTGGTAGTATACATTATCTATTTCTAAAGGTAATTTATCTTCTAACTTTTGAGTGCTTGCACATTGTGAAAAACCTATAACGATTAACAAAAACAATAATGAGTTCAATATATTCTTCAATGGTTTATTTTTTAAAGTTTAATTTTACAAAAGACGTAAGACTGCTTTGTTATTATAACTTAAGAACAAAGACTAGATTGCTTCTAACGGTTACTATTATTAAATTTAACTAGGCAATAATAGTTATAAATATATGATTTCAAAATTGATGCCATAAAAAAAGCCTCGCAAAACTTGAGAGGCTTTTTATTAAAACCCTTCGATTGCTCGAGGGTCAAACGTTGTCTTTTTAATTATTTAAAGCCTCAGCACCTCCAACGATCTCAAGGATTTCGTTAGTAATAGCTGCCTGACGTGCCTTATTATATGTTAATTTAAGTTGATCTCTCAACTCTGTTGCGTTATCTGTAGCTTTATGCATCGCAGTCATACGAGCACCGTGCTCACTTGCAAATGAATCTCTAACGCCTTTGTATAATTGTGTTTTTAAGGATTTTGGTATTAGCTGCTCAACAATCTCTGCCTTAGCTGGCTCAAAAATGTAATCTGCATTACTATTCGTATCACCTTCAACAGGAACAATTGGTAAAAACTGCTCGGTCATTACAATTTGAGTGGCTGCATTTTTAAACTTATTGTAAATGATTTCGATTTTATCAAACTCACCCGAAACAAATTTATCCATTAATAGCTCGGCAATTGCTGCAACATTATCGAAGGTTAAATCGTCAAAAACGTCACTTTTATTAGCAATTACTCTGTCTTGTTTAACAAAAGCATCATTAGTTTTCTTTCCTATTGCTACAATAGATACATTTTTATCTGCATAAACATTATCAATTAAATTTTGTGTTTCCTTAATAATGTTCGAATTAAAAGCACCACATAAACCTCTGTTAGAGGTAATAGGAACAATTAATACGTTTTTAACTTCACGCTGCGTTGCAAATTTACTTCCTGAATCTGCATCTAAAGTTGCACTCAAGCTTTGTAAAAGCTCTGTTAACTTATCTGCATAAGGACGCATTGCCGTAATAGCATCTTGGGCCTTCTTTAACTTTGCAGCAGATACCATTTTCATGGCACTGGTAATCTGCATCGTTGAAGATACCGATGATATTCTGTTACGTATTTCTTTTAAGTTTGCCATTGGCCCCACCTAACCTCCCCAAAGGGAAGGGATTTTTATTAATTGTACTTAATATTTTAGATCCTCCTGATTACTCCTCCCTTTTGAGGAGGGCGGGAGGGGTTTAATTGTATTTACCTGATAAATCCTTTGCTACAGCAGCTAATGTATCTGTAACTTCATCAGTTAATTTTCCTGACTTTAAAGTATCTAAAATACCTCTATGCTTAGCGTTTAAGAATTCAATGAAATCTCTTTCGAATTCTTTTACTTTCTCTACAGGAACATCTTTTAACAAGTTTTTAGATCCTGCATAAATAATAGCAACTTGATCTTCAACAGTAAAAGGATCGTTTTGAGCTTGTTTTAAGATCTCAACGTTACGTTTACCTTTTTCAATTACGTTTAAAGTTGCTGCATCTAGATCGGAACCAAACTTAGCGAATGCTTCTAGTTCACGGAACTGTGCTTGGTCTAACTTTAACGTACCTGCTACTTTCTTCATTGATTTAATCTGTGCATTACCACCAACACGCGATACTGAAATACCTACGTTAATTGCAGGACGTACACCAGAGTTAAATAAATCTGACTCTAAGAATATTTGTCCGTCTGTAATAGAAATTACGTTTGTTGGAATATATGCCGATACGTCACCTGCTTGTGTTTCAATAATCGGTAGTGCTGTTAAAGAACCTCCACCTTTTACTATCGGTTTTAATGACTCAGGAAGATCGTTCATATCTTTAGCAATACTATCATCGTTGATCACCTTAGCAGAACGCTCTAATAATCTTGAGTGTAAGTAGAAAACGTCACCTGGATACGCCTCACGTCCTGGTGGACGACGTAATAATAAAGATACCTCACGGTATGCTACCGCTTGTTTAGATAAATCATCATAAATGATTAAAGCTGGACGACCAGTATCTCTAAAATACTCACCAATTGCAGCACCTGCCATTGGAGCGTATACCTGCATTGGAGCAGGATCTGATGCGTTTGCTGCAACAATAGTAGTGTAAGCAAGAGCTCCTTTATCTTCTAATGTTTTAGCAATGTTTGCTACTGTAGATGCTTTTTGACCTACGGCAACATATATACAGTATACAGGCTCACCTGCATCGTAAAATTCTTTTTGATTTAAGATGGTATCAATACAAACTGTTGTTTTACCAGTTTGACGATCACCAATAACCAACTCACGTTGTCCACGACCTACAGGAATCATCGCATCGATAGATTTAATACCTGTTTGTAATGGTTCTGTTACTGGCTCACGGAAAATAACACCAGGAGCTTTACGCTCTAGAGGCATTTCGTAAGTCTCTCCAGAGATAGGTCCTTTACCATCAATTGGATTTCCTAAAGTATCTACAACACGTCCAACAATACCTTCTCCAACATTAATAGAAGCGATACGTCCTGTACGCTTTACAGTAGATCCTTCTCTAACTCCTACAGAAGCACCTAATAATACAATACCTACATTATCTTCTTCAAGGTTAAGTACAATACCTTCTAATCCACCATCGAACTCTACTAACTCACCATATTGAGCGTTAGCTAATCCGTAAGCACGTACAATACCATCACCTACTGTTAATACTGTTCCTACCTCATCTAATGAAGCGCCTGCTTCAAAACCTGAAAGTTGTTGTTTTAAGATTGCTGATATTTCAGCTGGTTTTACTTCTGCCATCTTAGTTATTTATTTCTACCCTTCGACAAGCTCTGGGCAAGTTTAATTTAATGTAAATTCTCTTTTTAATTTGTTAAGTTGATTTGCAATACTTGCGTCGTATTGAATATCTCCTATACGTAAAATGAAACCACCTAAAATGCTTTCATCTACAATGTTTTCTATCTCAACATTTTTACCTGTAAGTTCTTTGGCTTTTACCAGAACTTTTTTCTCTAAATCTGCTGTTAATGCAACGGCTGTTGTAACTGTTGCTAGCTCTATACCTTTCGATTGATCAAATAACTGATTATATTTTAACGCTACATGCCCTAAAATATCAATTCTGTTATTACTGATTAAAATATCTACTAAGCTTAGAGTTGTTTTATCTGATTTTTTAAAAACCTCTAATACAACTGCTTTTTTTACTGAAGGACTAATCACAGGACTTTGAAGCGTCTCGCTTAAGTCTTTGCTTTCTGCAATAGTATTAGCTATTAGCTTCATATCATTATTTACGGCTTCTGCCGATTTTTGATCTGATGCTAAACTTAATACTGCTTTTGCGTAACGTATTGCTGCTCTTGTTCCTGCCATTATACTCCTGTTAATGATTTTTCACCTAACATAGTTTCAACCAACTCTAATTGCTTGTCTTTGTTAGATAATTCATTACGCACTACTTTCTCAGCAATATTTAAAGATAAATCTGCCATGTGATTTTTAAGCTCAGCCATTGCTGCTTTCTTCTCGCTTTCGATAGCTGCTTGTGCTTGTTGAATCATTTTATTAGCTTGATCTTGAGCTTCTCCTTTAGCATCTTCAATCATTTTATTCTTGATATCACGTGCTTCCTTTAACATAGCCTCTCTTTCAGCTCTGGCTTCTTTTAATAATTTTTGATTATCAGCTTGAAGGTTTTCCATTTCTAATTTTGCCTTTTCAGCAGAATCCAATGCATTTTTAATTCCTTCTTCTCTATCATTTACAGCATCTAAAATAGGTTTCCATGCAAATTTTCTCAATAAGAAAATTAATGCAACGAAAAGAATTGCCATCCAAAAAAACAGTCCTAATGAAAACTGATCAAGTAACTTTTCCATAATAGTTTATATATATTTCTAAAAAATAACTTCTGTTTAATTTTAAAAGAACAGTTATAACCAACCGTTATAACTGTTTCTTTTTTGATTTTGATAATTATACTGCGAATAACGCAGCAAATCCAATACCTTCAATTAAGGCTGCAGCAATAAGCATAGCCGTTTGAATTTTTCCTGTAGCTTCTGGTTGACGTGCAATTGCTTCCATAGCTGAACCACCGATCCTTCCGATCCCGATTCCTGCTCCAATTACTACTAAACCTGCTCCTACGATAGCTGGAATTTCCATAATATATATATAATTAAAAATTAAACATTCAATTTTAATTCGGCTACACTCGGTAACCACATTTCGTCAACAATTTGTGCGAAACGCTCAAACACTACCAACTTAATTAATGATGATCGTGCTCTTCAACAGCTGCTCCAAAATATAAAGCGGATAGCATTGTAAATATATAGGCTTGTAGTGCTGCTACTAACAGTTCTAATATACCCAATACAAATGCTAGTAAGAATGACAATGGACTACCAAGCCAGTTCTTAAAAATAAACATCATTCCAATTAAACTCATTAATACGATATGCCCTGCTGTAATATTTGCATACAAACGAATCATTAATGAGAATGGTTTTATTATAGTTCCCAATAATTCTATTGGAGCTAGTATAATTTTCATTGGTACTGGCACGCCTGGCATCCAAAAGATGTGTTTCCAGTAATCTTTCTTTCCTGAAAATGTCGTGATTAAATACGTAACGATAGCTAAACAAAATGTTACGGCTATATTGTTCGTTACATTAACTCCTAGCGGTGTTAAACCGAACAGATTAACAATCCAAATAAAGAAAAAGACCGTTAACAAATAACTCATGTATTTCTTATAATGCTTTTCTCCAATGTTTGGACGTGCAATATCATCACGAATATAAAGCACGATAGGCTCTAATAAACGCCCCATTCCTTTTGGCATACCATTATTCTTTTTATATGCTTTAGCCATTCTGCTAAACATAAAGAACATGATTAAGAATACCACAAAAATCATGAATACGTTTTTCGTGAATGAAAAATCCAATGGCTTTTCATTCGTGGCATGGTGTTGATCGTCTAAAACGATTTCTCCATTAGCGCCATCTACTTTATATATTTTTCCGTGATGTTGTTTGTAAAAATTACCGTCTACTTCGGCAACTGTTTCACCATGATGGAATTTAGAAGAAGAAAAAACCTTTAATCCATTATCCCATAAAATAACTGGTAACGGAAATCCGATGTGTTTATGTTCTCCTTCATCGGTTGTATAGGAATACAAACCAAAATCGTAAGAATCTTGTAAATGGTGCTGAATATATTCCTTTATTTCTGTTTTCTTATCGGTTTTTTGTTCACCGTGACCTTCTTGTTCTTTACCAAAAGAAGTAAAGGTTACTAAAAGCAGTAATAATGTAATTGGTTTTAAAGATATTTTTCTTCGCATATCACTCTAAATAATAGTGGCTTAAAAATCGGTGCAAAGGTATGTTTTTAAATCAAAAACAAAAATAATTTTGCTCTTTTATTTTAAAGCATCGTTATAACGAAAAGGTTATAGTCTTTACTCCAGTTTATTCAACCATTTACTTAAACTTACAGATTCTAAAATTAAACCGAAAGCATAGGGCACAAAAAAGGATGCAAACTCTAGTTTAGAGATTGTACCATCTAATTTATATAAAGGATAAAACACCACAAAAAAGACTGCAAATTTTAACACACTTCCTGCTAAAAATAAAAACCCTAACTGGCTTTTATATTTTTTTCTAAGTAGATAAAGCACCCCAAAAATCACTATGATTAAAACGAGGTTTACTACATAAGATAATACGATTTTATTTTCGAAAAGCGGAAGGTCTAAAAGACGTAATACTCCTAAGTGAACACCAAAAATTGCTATAAAAACGATATTGGCTTTTACTGTAAAATTAAAAAACGGGTTACTCATCAATATTTAATTCTATTGACCTGTTTAAGAACTGCGTACAACGAAATGGCAACCCCTAAAAGGGTCATAATTATAATGTATAGCTTCTCACCATCATTATAATTTGTATCAAGCCACTTACCCAGAAGAACAAACAGGTAAATAGTAATACCCATTTGCAAACCTATTCCTGTAAGGATGGCAGCATTTTTAAGCTGTTTTTTCGGCTTCTGGTCTTTTTTGTTGTTGTCCACCTTTATTCATTTCTTTTACGGTGCCTTTCATAACGCAAGTTACGTTAAAAGTAGCTCCAGGCTCTACAGCTAATTTACCAGCAACTACTTCGCCTTCAACATAAGCAGATGTTTTTAATGTTAATGTACCTGAAAGCTCTAATTTTCCAGAAAACTTACCTTCAAAATAGGCATCTGTTCCGTTTAAAGTTCCTTTAACGAAACCTGTTTTACCAACAACTACTTTTCCTGAAGTTTTAATATTTCCTTCTATTATTCCGTCGATTCTAAAATCGCCTTCACTAGTTAAGTCACCAACCATTTTGGTGCCTTGAGATACAATGTTTTGACTTGGTTTTCCTTCTACCATTTGTTTTTCTTTTTTATTATCAGAGAACATATTGCTATTAATTATTAATGGTTGTCTTTATTCAAATACGCATCAAGGTTTTTATGAATCTGAACAATTTGATAGTTTGCAGATGCTATTGCAAAATATGGTTCTTTTATTTTTTGTTCATCTTCTTCTTCAATTAACTGATCGAATGCTTTTGCTACTTCAGCATTTTTTAAATCGTGTACAACCACCAAAACTGTATTTGAGTTGTACACATCGATTGAAGATTTTAGGTCATAATATTTTATATTTTCCAAAACTTCATCTAAAGTCTTTTTAAAGCCTTGTAACTCTTCCATATCTGGATTTTCAAACTTATAAAAGATTTTATAATCGGTAGTTATATCTTCGTCCAATATAAAATCCTTATTTGTAAGTTTAGATAAAATATTGGCTTCAATATTTTGCGCCTGTATACCTTCTTCTGTATTAGCATAGGTAACACCTACGTAATTAATAGCCTTACTATAAGCTTCGTAACCATGCAACCTTCCTATGGCCGTAGCTTTTAACAATTCAAATTTTGGCACAATAGCATCACCATCGAAAAGGTTTATATACTCTTCGCATTTAGAAATCACCTCTGCATATTCCTGATTTTCATGTTTTACATAAAGCGCTTCGTATAAACTTTCCGGGCTATTTTCATCTCGATCTGATGCCTGCTCTGGATTACTTAAAATAGTCGCATATCTGGAATTAGGATATTTGTCAATAATCTCATTCTTAGCTATTGTTGCCTCATCGCTTTCGCCCAAGGCTTCATAAATCTTGTACAGATTGTATTTAGACGGTAATATAAATCGCTCTTCGGGATTGCTTTTAAGCAGGTCTTGAAATTTGCTTTTAGCTAATTCGTATTCTCTAAACTTTTCTTTATAAATCAAGCCTAACTGATAATATGCATAGTTACGCTCTTTAGAGATACTATCTATTTCTTTTGCTTCTGTAGGGATTTTTGATATGTAAAATTGAGGATCATATAATTCCTCTTCAGAGGCTGTAACCAAAGGGTTATCATTTACATCGCTGCCAATTACTCCGGAATTTACTTTACTAGACCATCTCCAATCATCTTCTAACACTCTATCGCCCCAAACTTTTACAAATTCGTTTTTGCCAAATGCTACGGTGGTGGGGTTATAAAAATAAAATATGGCTTCTTGATTTACACCTCCTTGAGATTTTTTACTTCCTATTTGGTTATTGACTGTTGCTAATCCTGAATTACGTTTTGCCGCTTCTTCTCGTTTCCTTTTTTCCTCTTCTTCTTCGGCTTTAATTTTTAGCTTCTCGATGAGTGACTCAAAATACGACACTCTATCTGCTTCTGATAAATTTACAAGTCTTAAAACACTATCGTTAACTTTTGCTATGCCTTCGTAATGAATAACATCTTCAAGGTTATCACGTTTGCGTTTAATAACACGGTATGGCTTCGAGTTTAATACCAGATTTGCCATGGTACTATCGTAATAAGCTCCTGCGTCTTTATAAAGGGACTTATCAAAATTCATATTTCCAAGAATTTCGTAATTCCTTGCTTTTAGCTTTTTATCTCTAGAATTCGTGCGTAACGATTTGTTGTAATAAATGGTTGCCAGAGTATCTGAACCATTGTTTAAATTGTAAGATGCTATTTGGTGATAAATTTTATCTAAAAAAGGCCTGTTTTCTCTATTTTCCTCAAGTTCGGTCAGTAATTCTGTAATCTCTAATTTGTTACCATTCTCGTAATCGAAATTTTTAATTTTTTCAATATGAGCACTTATCATATAAATCCTAGGTGTTTTTCGGTTAAGTTCAATAACCTTATCGAATACCATGTTAGCACTATCTTTTTTACCTAATTTATTATATAATTGTCCTTGTATAAAACGGTAACGTCCGCGTTCATCATTACTTTTAGTAGCATTAGATGCTATTTCCAATTGCGTTATCGCGCTATCAATATATTTTGTGTTTAAAAATGCTTGAGCCAACATAGATGTAGCATCTGCCAAATCTTGTCCCTCTAAGTCCTCTTGGAATAAAAGACGTTTTAGATTTACAATAGCCAGATCGTCATTATCTAAACGAATGTTGGTTTTCTCACGCCAAACTTTTGCTTGATTTATCTTATCGCTTGCTGGATATTTGTAAAGAATATAATTGAACGCTTCTAAGGCTGGTATAAAACGCTGATCGAAATATCTGGATTTTCCTAATAACAGGTAAGCTTCATCCATTTGTGGGTTTTTTTCTTTCCCATCAATATTCATACTATGCTTCTGAATCGCTTTTACAGCTTTCTCTTCTGCTTTAGTGAAACTTTCGTTTTTAGACTGACCCGGAAGCACAACCTCATCGAATATTTGCATGCGCTCTATAGGTAAGACATCCCAGTAATCATCGGTATATCCATCTATAAGACTTTGCCTTCCTTCCTCTAAAGCAATATAGCCATTATAAAGCGTATTAAACTCTGTCGTAACGGCATGAACGTTTCGGTTGATAAATTTGTCCTTTTTTCTGGAGCAACTTGCAACCAATAAAGTAAAACTTAGAATTATTAATATCGCTTTAGAAGGTCTTTTCAATGCTGGTATTTTTAGTCTAAATAAATAACTGTAAACTCTTACTTATATTATGTAAGTAGGTAAAAATAAACATCTTTTTTGATTAACCTATAAAATCAATCATTTTTAAACTAAAAGTATGACGGTAATTTTAATAATAGATAATGACCTTTTTATTTTTGCGGATATTTTCTTGCAAATGCGTGTTATACATTGAATTATAGAACTGCTGAGAGCCTTTTTGGAAGTACAATGGAAAACTTTTTACAGAATACTAATATAATAAATTCTCGCGAAGGCGCTAACACGCCAAGTTTTGCATTAGCAAAAAACTGGAGCATCACGCTATTAGTGAGGTTGAAACTGCAAACTGCTCACTGAACACTGAGCACTGAGCACTGAGCACTGAGCACTGAATACTGAATACTGAATACTAAGAAGCAAAATGCTCTTCCAACTCTTTTAAAGTGGCTTCACTGGTTTTTATATCTTTTACAACTTCACCTTTTTCAAGAACCACAATACGTTCACAAACATCTGTTATATGCATTAAATCATGACTAGAAATTAAAACGGTAGTACCTTGTTTTTCGGCTAAATTCTTAATAATACCTTTAAGTCGAATTTGAGTAGTAGGATCTAAATTAGCAAAAGGCTCATCTAAAACAACAACTTCGGGGTTTCCTATTAATGCAGCTACTATACCTGCTTTTTTCTGATTTCCTTTACTTAAATCACGTAAATACTTTTTTTGACCAAGTATTTCACCATGGAAAAAGTCTTCAAATTGAGCTACCAGTTTATCAACATCCGCTTTATTCTGCCCTCGCAATTCTCCTATGAAGTAAAAGTATTCTTCTGCCGTTAAATAGCCTATTAAAAAGCTTTCATCTATAAAGGCCGAAGTAAACGGTTTCCAATCTTCACTTTCGTTTACCTGTATATCATGACTCTTTATAAATCCTGTAGATGGTTTTATTAAATCCAAAAGCAAGCTAAAATAAGTCGTTTTCCCTGCTCCATTGTTTCCAACTAAACCAAAACTTTGTCCTTTTGGAATGTCTAACGATTCTATATTTAAAACCTCATTTCCACTATATTTCTTCGATAAATTTGAAGTTGTTATCATAATTCTTTTTGTTAATTGTTTTGATCGAAAGCGTTAATCATTTTGTATTTCGATTCCATATACTTTTTGGTAATTGCTTTCATTAACTTTTGATGAAAAACAACTCCTATAACCCCAAGTGTTGCCAATACTAAACAAGCTACTTCAAAACTCACCAGAAAATTAAACAGTGCAAATATTATCATAGGAATTAAAAATAAGGGAATCCCAATAAGCCATTGTACCGCACCTGTACCTTGGTAATTAAAAGCTGCTTTTTGATCCAGATTAATTTTTTTACGATTAAAAGATCCCCCATATAGAATAACATGGGTATTAACACCTACATTATAAATAGCTGCTGCAAAATGGGCTAATAATATTTTCCATCCAAAATAAACATACGGAATACTTAATACGAATAGTATAATAACGCTAAAAGCCATTAGTGTAAATTTCGATTTTAAGTATTGCTCGTATTTAATATTTTGACTCATAAGCAGTTTATAATAACCACTATCCCAGGCTGGGATAAATTGCCCGAAATTGATTAAGAAGATTCCCGTTACAAAAACACCAACAAAAGCAAAAAACCATGGCTTATCTTGATACATAGGTTGTGGGTAAATAATCAAGCCATAAAACAGGCCTATTAACAATATCCAAATAGAAGATTTAGTACGCTTATTTCGCCATAATAATTTTAAATCCAATTGCATAAAAGGAGCTATACTCCCAAAGTTATTTGTCCATTCAAGATTAGAGGTATTAACTTCTTTCACTTCCTTTTTTAAACCACTATCTAAAAATAGTGTTTGCTTTAAAATTTTAAAGTTAAAGAGATATAAGCATATTAAGACAAGTATTAGAATACCAATTAAAACAGGTGTTTCGTAAACAGCATTAAACCCATATGCAACTATTTCGGTAAAAGAAACAACATTAAAATAGTTTAATACAAACAACCCTCCGGTTAAAGCTATTATTGGTAAAAAAGAAAGTTCTTTCTCTGCCGAAAAACTCTCAATAATAAAGTTCAAGAAATTAACACATAACGACACTAAAGTAAGTGCTAACATCCAGATCAATACAGAATTTAGCGGATAACCGTTTACAATTAAAGTTGTTCCAAATGGTATAATAGCGAAAAGGGGCAAGTAATTAAAAAAAGACACTACCGATTTCCCTAAAACATAATTAACAATTTTGTTCCTTTTTATTGGTAATGTAAGTAACGGCTTTACACTTATTACTGGCAATTTTTGAAAGAAAAACCTAAACATTAAGTCGGCTATAATCCAGTAAAAAAGATTATTGTTTACAATAACCAATGGGTCTTGATCTGGAAATGTTTTTTTAAGCCCATGATACATGAGCAACCCCATACCTAAAGACATAACTATAAAGTACAGAGCGAAAAAACCCATTAATATTTTTGCAGCCACACTTTTACCAAAGCTGGCAGATCTTAAAAAAGACTTCCACTCTAACTTTAAAAAGTTTTTTATCATAGTTTTGGTTAATTATACTTTTGGGCTATTCCCTGTATTTTCATGCCCCAGGTTTGCCCATAACTCATTGCTTTTTGAGTTAAGTCCAATTGCTTTTCAGCCAATTTCTTTCCTAAGTCTGTGTTATAAAAAGCAACTAATTCTTTAATTTCATTTAGGGTAAATTCTGCCATATAAAGCTCGGCCATTTTAGCGTATAAGCCCTCTAAGGTACCTTTGGCTTCTTTCAAGTAAGCTTCTTTGTTGGCTTCTGAAACACTATTTCCAATTAAATCGATGGCACTATCAAATGCAGCTCCTGCTCCTGTAAGTTTTATAAATTCAACTGTTACATTTTTAAATTCCGTATTACTATCCTGAGCTTTAACAGTAACTGTTAATATAAGCATACACACAAATAAGATTTTCTTCATTTTTTAAAAATTTTTAGTTAACATTTATAAGTTCTACGTATTTGTAAAAATTTTAGTGGATTTGTTACAGTCAAAGTTAAAATTTGCAAACCAACTTTACTATTTTTGTCAAAAATTTATACATGTCATCATTCCACAAACTTGCAGTTGCTTCAATAAATAGAGAAACTAACGAATCGATAAGCATTACTTTTAGTGTTCCTGAAAACTTAAAAGACACCTTTATTTTTAAGGCAGGGCAATACGTAACCCTAAAAACTGTAATTGAAGGACATGATGTAAGAAGAGATTATTCCTTATGTGTTTCACCAAAAAGTGGCGAATTAAAGGTAGCCGTTAAAGCCGTAAAAGACGGTACTTTTTCATCTTATGCCAACAACCAATTACAAGTGGGAGATATTCTGGAAGTTGCACCTCCAAAAGGACGTTTTGTTTTCGAACCAAACGATTCTAAAACAAAAAACATTGCTGCGTTTGCCGCTGGCAGTGGTATTACACCCGTTTTAAGTATAATAAAATGCGCCTTAGAAGAAGAAGTTTATAGCAAAGTTATATTGGTTTACGGAAACAAAACTACCCAAGACACTATGTTTTTAAACGAGCTATTGGAACTTCAACACGAATATAAAGACCGTTTTTCTATACAATTTGTATTTAGCCAACAAGACAAAGAAGATGCCATTTTTGGTCGTATTGAAAAAAGCACGGTTAATTATGTTATGAAAAATGAGCATAAACACATAGATGTTGATGCTTTTTACCTTTGCGGACCAGAAGCCATGATCCATACAGTTAAAGACGTTTTAACAGATCATGGTATTGATGAAAACCGTATACATTTCGAACTTTTTAAAGCTGCTAAGCCTGCAGAAATACAAGAAGACATTGTTCCAAATGGAAAAACCAAAGTAACGGTTACTGTTGACGATGAGGAATCTACATTCGAAATGTCTCAAAAGCAAACTGTTCTTGAAGCTGCTTTAGATGAAGATATTGATGCTCCTTATTCTTGTCAAGGTGGTATTTGCAGTAGTTGTTTGGCCCGCATAAAAGAAGGCGAAGCAACTATGAGGCAAAATAATATTCTAACCGAAAACGAAGTTGCAGAAGGCTTAATCTTAACGTGCCAGGCACACCCCACTTCACCAACTCTTATTATAGACTTCGATGATGTTTAAAACATCAACTATCTGTTAATTTTATCCCAAACAAAAACGTTTTAAATTCTTACGATTTTGTTTGAATTTTTCTTCATTTATAGCTATAAATGATCATTTGATATAGCCGACAAACAGCAGCAGCAGCCCGCTAATCGATTATAAACAAAGAGATTAATTTATTTTCTTTTTTATTTGTGTAGGATTTTTACTACTATTGTTTTGTTCTCTAGTTATAAGGATTTGTTCATTTGGATCATGGTTCAAATTATTGTTTAGGTAGTTTTCATAACTAATTAAAATTAAACTTAAACGTGTATGAAATTATTAAAACTACTTAAGCAAAAATGCCAACATCGCATTTTTATGTTAACCATGGTTTGGTTAGCAGGAATATCCGTTGGACACTCTCAAAACACTATTACTGGTACTGTAAAAGATGAGTCTAACCAGCCATTAGCAGGTGCCAATGTAATAGTTAAGGGGACAAGTATTGGTTCTCAAACAGATTTTGATGGACTCTTTTCTATTTCAGCAGCAAACAACGAAACAATAGTTGTTAGCTATTTGGGGTATGTTACCCAAGAAGTTCCTGTGGGAGGAAGAAGTAAAATTGATGTTATCTTAGTTGAGGACGCTAGTCAATTAGAAGAAATTGTAATTGTTGGTTACGGTTCCCAAAAGAAAAGTGACCTTACTGGAGCTGTTGCATCAGTCAGCGGTAAAGACATCGACAACTTTACCTTCACAGATGCTTCTCAAGCCTTGCAAGGTAGAATGGCAGGGGTTAGCGTACAATCTTCAGGTGGTTCACCGGGAGCTTCTGCTAACATTACTATTAGAGGTACATCTACATTTACAGATATTGGCCCCTTATTTGTAATTGACGGTATGATAACAGGTAATATGAATACCGTTAACCCGGGAGATATAGATACCATCTCTGTTTTAAAAGATGCTTCTGCATTAGCCATTTATGGTTCTCGAGCAGCAAATGGTGTTGTTATAATCACTACCAAAAAAGGAACTAAAGGAAAAGTTAGTATTAATTTAGACACAAGCTATGGTGTGCAAAAAGTTATTAATACTTTCGATTGGGCTAACGCAAGACAATATGCAGATATTGTAAATGAAGCTAATGACAACGATGGTACTGCAAGATTCCCTGCTAACGACACTCAGTTTGACCCAAACTACAGCAGTGATTTATATGGTGAATCCTTAAGAACAGCTTCTGTTCAGAATACTAATCTAAGTATTTCTGGTGGTGGAGAAAACACTCTTTTTGGCTTGTCTCTTAATCACTATTTTCAGGAAGGAGTCGTGAAATTTTCCGATTTTGAAAGAACTACCGCTAGAGCCAACGGAAGTTTTACCAAAGGAAGATTTAAACTAGAGAGTACTATAGGATTAACAAGAACAGTTAATAACCCGAACCCGTTCTTTAACAGGGAAAGAAACCTCATTCCAACCATAAGACTGCGAAATGATGCAGGTGAATGGAGCGCAAGCGACCTGGAAGCCAGAGGTATTAGCGGCACTCCTGCCGGTTTTTATGGTCCTGGTACTTTGGCTAACGAATTAGCACTAGCTGCACTTGAAGATAGAACAGTTACAAGAAATACTGTATTAGGGAATGTAACAGGTTCTTTTGAAATCTTTGATGGCCTAACTTATAAACTAAATGCAGGAATAGAATCATATACAGATAACAACTACAGATTCAGTCCAGACGAACAAGTAATTTACGATGGTACTACAAGAGCAAATTCTGAATTAACGGAAAGAAACACAGTTTTCTTATCAACCTTAATTGAGCACACTCTAAATTACAATAAGACTTTTGGTAAGCATACTGTCGATCTTATAGGAGGTACTACCGAGCAGGTAAATAAAATAAGAACGTTAGGTGCTACCTCTATAAACTTCCCGAATAATGACGTACGTGTTGTTTCTGCAGGTGAAGTACAAAGTGCCATCTCTCAGGAAGCCACTTCTGTTATTCAATCGTATTTCGGTAGACTTAATTATACTTTCGATAACAGGTATATCTTAACAGCATCAATACGTAGAGATGGTTCTTCTCTGTTTAAAGATGGTTTAAGATGGGGTAATTTCCCTTCTGCCGCAATAGGTTGGAATATTAGTAACGAACCGTTTATGGAAGACTTTGATGCTTTAAAAAACATTAAACTTAGAGCAGGTTATGGTGAAGTAGGTTCAAATAATGTGGCTTTTTATCAAACAGATGCTGTTCTAAATCTATTTAGTGATTATGTAGTAGGTGATGGCCAAGATAGAGTTAATGGATATGCCATAACAAATAGTGTGAATCCATTTATAACGTGGGAAACTACAAAAACCACAAATATTGGTCTGGAATTTAGTGCTTTAAGCAATAAGTTAAATGTTACTATGGACTATTTCATTAAAGAATCTGAAGATATTCTTCTTGCCATTCCGCTTTCATTTATTACAGGAACAGGGAATGATGTTCCAAGAAATGTAGGAAACATAGAGAATAAAGGGTTTGAATTTTTGGCAACTTATCGTGACCAAATAGGCGATTTATCTTTTAGCGCAACAGGTAATTTCTCTATTTTAAATAATGAAGTGACTTCGCTAGGTGGTGGGTCACCAATTAATCAAGGTTCTTTTACCTCTAATACAATATTTAGTACACGAACTGATGTAGGACAGCCTGTAGGTTCTTTTTATGGCTATGTACTTGATGGTATTTACCAAACAGATGCAGAAGCTACAGCAGCTAACGATCAGCCTGGAAACCCAAGAGCGGGTGATTTAAAATTTAAAGATATAGGTGGTCCAGACGGAAGTGGTCCTGATGGTATGATTGATGAAAACGACCAAACGTATTTAGGAAATCCTGCTCCAGATTTTGAATATGGAATCAACTTGACAGCAGAGTACAAAAACTTCGATTTAAGCTTATTCTTTAACGGTGTTTCAGGTAATACTATTTTAAACGGTACTAAGTACAGAGGTTATTTCGATACAGACGGTAATTACCTTGCCGATGCATTAAATGCCTGGACACCTTCGAACACCAATACAAGTATTCCTAGAAACACACAATCTGATCCTGGATTCAACCGTAGAATGTCAACATTTTATTTAGAAAACGGAGCCTATTTCCGTTTAAGAAATGCTCAAATAGGATATTCAATTCCAAGTTCTATTCTGGACAAAATAAAATTAGAGAAAATCAGATTCTATTTGTCTGCAATTAATCTATTTACTATTACAGACTATACAGGGTACTACCCAGAGGTAGGAAGAAACAACAGAGGGGCTGGTCAAGATCAGGACATTTTAACCAACAGCACGACCTTATTTAATAGAGGTGTAGATGAAGGGTCTTATCCTACACCAAGAACTTTTCAACTTGGTTTACAAGTTTCTTTTTAAAAAATAAAATATGAAAAACATGAAAAAATTAAAGAATTCATTTAAAATTGTGTTTGTCTTACTTGCTGTTTGTTTAATGAATTTGAACTGTTCGGAAGACAAACTCAACCAGGTAAACCCAAATTCAATAACTCCAACCTCCTTCTGGCAAAATGAAACGGATGCCACTAAGGGTATTTACGGAGCTTATGCACCATTTACTCATATTTGGTATTATACCAGATTTGAGGTTTTTACGTCCGACTATAGAGACGATGTTATTAACGGATTTAATACCTCAGAAAGAACAGCTGTAGGATACTTTAGTGGTACTTCCGATAGTAATGCTACATTCTGGGTATGGCAAGCCATGTTTCAAGGTGTAGCCAGAGCAAATGAAGTGATCTTCCATGTACCAAACATAGAAGATATGGATACTACATTGAGGGATAATATTATTGGTGAAGCCTATTTTATTAGAGCTTTTAATTACTTCAATCTTTTAAATAGCTGGAGAAATATACCAATAATTACATTACCAATATCGGAAATAGATGACCCTACAGCAATTCCTCAAGCAGATCCTAATGATGTATGGGCACAAATAGAGTCTGACTTACAAAAT
This sequence comes from Flavivirga eckloniae, assembly GCF_002886045.1. Taxonomy (NCBI): domain Bacteria; kingdom Pseudomonadati; phylum Bacteroidota; class Flavobacteriia; order Flavobacteriales; family Flavobacteriaceae; genus Flavivirga; species Flavivirga eckloniae. The sequence goes on from NZ_CP025791.1 coordinate 2,872,124, forward strand.
GCCCAAAACTTATTGCCAGCATCATGGCCGGCAGATCAGAAAGGACGTGTTACATCTGGCTCAGCTACAGGTATATTAGGTAAAGCATATTTGTACCAACAAAAACATGCAGAGGCTAAAGCAGAGTTTGCTAAAGTAATGGGAGGAGCTTATTCTCTTATGGACGACTATGCCGCTAATTTTACCGAAGAGTTTGAAAACAATGCAGAATCACTATTCGAAATTCAAATGGTTTCTGATGGTAATACCGGATGGGGAGCAGATAGAGATAATTCAGGAAAAGGTTCCGGGTACCAACCAGATTTAGCTCCTACAGCCTTTACAGGTCAAAACGGAATGCGAGTAAATCAATGGGCTTTAGATTTGTTTTTAGATGAGCAAACTATAAATGGAGAAATTGACCCTAGAACTTTTACAACCTTCTTTTGGAACTCAAGTGAAACAACGACTTATGAAGGTAAAGTACTGGCTTCAAGATCTTACGAAAATGCAACGTATGAAGAGGCATATTCTGCTGCTGGAACCAATATTTTTGGAAACAAATGGCAAGATTGGGAGTTTAATGGTAGAGAACATTCTCTTGACGGCGGATGGCACGGTGCAGGTAACAACTTAAGAATTTTAAGATACGCAGATGTATTATTAATGTTTGCAGAAGCAGAATTTATGCTTAACGGTTCTACTGCAGCAGCGTTAGATGCCATTAATCAAGTACGAGCTAGAGTTGATATGCCTCCTCACGCTTCCATTACAATGCAAGACATAGAAGATGAACGTATAAAAGAATTAACATTTGAGCGTACTAGATACTTTGATTTATTAAGATGGGGTAGAGTTAAATCTAGAATTGTAGATAACCCTGATTTCAAATCAGAAAGTGCTAGAACCGATGCCTATAAACCTGGAAGAGAATACATTGCGATTCCAGAAAATGATATCGTTAGAAACCCAAGTTGGGATCAAAACGAAGGGTATTAATTGTTAATAGAGTTAGTTGGTTTTTAATAAAAGGAATCATTTTAAAAAATGATTCCTTTTATATCTATTTCTTTATGAAAAAAACATTTCTTCTCATAGTAATTTCTATCAGTATTTATTCTTGTAAAAAAGAATCCACAAATTCTGATCCTACACATTTTAAAGAGTTACTTCCCAAATCTTCAGGAGTTACTTTTTCCAATAATATTATTGAAAACGATACACTAAATTATTTTGACTTTCCTTTTCTTTATTTAGGAAGTGGTGTGTCATCTGGAGACATCAATAATGATGGCTTACCAGACCTATATTTTACCGGTAACCTGGTTCCTAATAAACTCTACTTAAACAAAGGAAACCTCAAATTTGAAGACATTACAGAATCTGCTGGTGTAAGCGGGGATTCTAGGTGGTATTCCGGAACCACCATGGCAGATGTAAACAATGATGGATTTTTAGACATTTATCTAAGTGTATCTGGAAAATCCGGAAACTTTGCAAATCAGCTATTTATAAATAATGGGGATAATACATTCTCAGAACAAGCGGAATCTTATGGTATTGCTGACAAAAGCAAATCAATACAATCAACTTTTTTCGATTATAATAACGACGGATTCTTAGACCTATTTGTTGCAAATTACCCCATAGTATTAGTGAGTATGGGAAATATGTATTACAAAAGAAAAATGGATAACAATAGGTTTGAAGACTCTGGGCATTTATATAAAAATAATGGCGATGGTACATTTACAGATGTAACTACTGCTGCGGGAGTACAACGCTTCGGACTTACTTTAGGCATTGTTGCCTCCGATTTTAATAATGATGGGTTTAAAGACCTTTATCTCTCAAACGATTTTAATGTACCCGATTACTTATATCTTAACAATGGTGACGGTACATTTAACGAAGTATCTAATAAAGCTGCCAGGCATACCTCTATGTTTGGAATGGGCATAGATGCTTCCGATTTTAATAATGATGGTCTTATTGATGTATTACAGGTAGACATGACCGCAGAAGATTACAGCCGATCTAAAACCAATATGGCTAGTATGAACCCAAAAACCTTTTATGAAGCTGTTGATTTAGGTTTTAATCATCAATACATGCAAAACTCATTGCAACTCAATAATGGCATAAACAATGAAAAACTTCCAATGCTCAGTGATATTTCGAGATTTGCCGGAATGGCAACTACAGATTGGAGCTGGGGGGCTTTATTTGCCGATTTCGATAACGATGGTTGGAAAGATGTATTTATTACTAATGGTGTAAAACGCGATGTTAATAACAATGATGTTAACGAGGAATATAAAAACCAAAGGCTTTTTGGCCTCAAAAAAGATTTAGATTACACAAAATTACCCAGTACACCTATTGCAAACTATGCGTACAAAAACAATGGTGATTTCACCTTTACTAAAGTTACAAAAGATTGGCAATTAAACAAAAAAGGGTTCTCAAATGGGTTTACTTCTGTAGATTTAGATAATGACGGGGATCTCGACCTTGTTATAAATAACATGGATGATCATGCATCGATTTACACCAATGAAACTCAAAAATCCAAGAACAATTATTTAAAAATTAAACTTAATGGATCTACCAAAAACCCTTTTGGTTTTGGTGCTAAAGTTAAAGTAAAGACCAGTAGTTTTGAACAAACTCAGGAACTCACTACTACAAGAGGTTATCAATCCAGTATAGAGCCTATTTTTCATTTTGGTATTGGAGCATCAAAAATTATAGAAGAATTAAAAATCACATGGCCAAACGGAAATGAGCAGGTCTTAGAAAAGATTAAACCAAATCAATTACTAGAAATCGATTTTAAAGATAGCCATTCAACACAAAAAGAGGCTATTTCAAAAAGCCATTTTAAAGATATAACTGATTCATCTGGCATTAATTTTTCCCATAAAGAGAACTTTTATAATGATTTTGAATTCGAACCTTTACTTCCCCACAGATATTCCAACTCAGGTTCTGCTCTTGCTGTTGGTGATGTAAATGGAGATGGATTAGAGGACTTTTTTATTGGTAATGCTTCTGGTAGTTCTGGCGCATTATATATTCAAAATAACGATAACACATTCCAACTAACCGAAGGTCCTTGGAATGAAGATGCACAGTATGAAGACACTGGTGCTTTATTGTTTGATGCAGATAATGATAATGATTTGGATTTGTATGTTGTAAATGGAGGTAATGACAAGAGTAAACCGCACACCGAGTATCAAGACAGATTATATATCAATACCGCCAATGGTTTTATTAAAACAGAAAGTACATTACCCGAGATTACTGCAAGTGGACAAAATGTAATTGCAGGAGATTATGATAAAGACGGCGACTTAGATTTATTTGTAGGCGGTAGAATAACGCCTGGAAAATACCCTTATCCTGCACAAAGCTATATTTTAAGAAATGACGGTGGAAAAGATACCGATTTAAAGTTTACAAATGTAACCTTAGATTTGGCTCCAGATTTAAATAAAGCCGGTTTAGTTACCAGCGCTATATGGGATGATTATAATAAGGATGGTAAATTAGATTTAATCGTTACCGGAGAATGGATGCCAATAAGGTTCTTTAAGAATATGGGGGCAAAATTTGTAGAAGAGACGAAAAAACTCGGTTCTGGAAACTATACCGGGTGGTGGTATAGTATTGAAAAGCTTGATGTAGATAACGATGGCGACATGGATTACTTAGCAGGAAACCTAGGGTTAAACTACAAGTACAAAGCAAGTAAAAAGGAACCCTTTCAGGTTTATGCTAATGATTTTGATGAAAATGGATCATCAGACATCGTTTTAAGCTATGAAAAAAATGGAAAAAAACTACCTTTAAGAGGTAGAGAATGTTCATCGCAACAAATACCAGCTATTAAAAAGAGGTTTGAAACTTTTGAATCTTTTGCCAATGCGGACTTAATTGATATTTACGGAGAAGGCATGCTAAAAGGATCTTTAAGCTATTCTGCGAATACCTTTGCACACCATTTAATAAAAAATAATGGGGATGGTACCTTTAATTTTATTAAATTGCCTAATCGCTCCCAATTCTCATCAATAAACAAATTTGTCAGTCTTGACTATAATGGTGACGAATTCCCAGATTTATTAATTGGAGGTAACTTATACGGAGCAGAAGTTGAGACCCCACGCAATGATGCTAGCTTAACAAGCGTTTTACAAGGAAGCGCAGATGGCTTCTCTGTATTAAGTTCAGAAAATACCGGGTTGTTCGTTGATGGAGAAATCAAAGAAATTAAACCAATCCATTTAGGAAAAAACAAGACTCCAGCATTCCTAATAGCCCCTAACAACCATGCCTTAAAATTATTGGTTCTAAATAAAAATTAGATTAACTAATGATTATAAGAAACGTAAAACTAGTAGTTAGAATTTTCTGGGCGAAAAAATTGCTTGGAATGTTCCTTTTTGTGTTTTGTTTGTTCTTGCCAAGAATAAGCACCTCCCAAAATCTAGGATATTTTGAACGTATTACAACAGATAACGGCTTATCTCAAAGTGATATTAACCAAATTCATCAAGATAAAGACGGTTTTATGTGGTTTGCTACACACGATGGTTTAAATAAATATGACGGGTATTCATTTAAAGTCTTCAATCTGGAGCTTAATAAACCAGGAAGTATTACTAGTAACTTAATATATGATATTGAAGAAGATAAAGATGGAAACTTTTGGATAGCTACAACCGGCGGTGGTCTCATGTTCTTTGATAGATCTACAGAAAAGTTTACAACATATAAATATGAAAAAGACAACACAAAGAGCTTAAATAGCAATTATCTAGCTACAATTTATAGAGATAGAGAAAATAGACTATGGATAGGGACAACCAATGGCGTAAATATGCTCGATCTAGAAAAAAGCAAAGATTCGGTCGAATTTCAACGTTTTAAAGCTCAAAGAGAGCCTTATATAGTAGGAGGCCCCAATATTCAAGCCGTGAATACCATCTTCGAAGATAGTAAAGGACAATTATGGACTGGTGGTTTTCGTGGTCTTTATAAACTTTCAAGAGAACCCAATGGAGACATGTATTTTCGCCATGTTAACAAAGACCTTAATCTACCTAATAACTCCGTCCGCTTTATTGGAGAAGATAATGATGCAAGATTAATTCTAGCTACAGATGAAGGTCTTTATTACCAAACTCAGGATAGAGATTCGCTGGTAATAAAAAAGGTTATTGAAGAGGTTGTTAATTCTTTTATAATAGACAATAATAATAACATGTGGGTTGGTAGCGAAAATGGACTATTATATCTAAAAAGAAATCCTAATTTAGAATTCCCAAAGCTATCAAAACGATTTACTTACGACCCCAGAAATCCCAATAGTATTAGTAAAAATAATATCTCTTCTTTATACAAAGACCGCACAGGAATTATTTGGGTAGGAACAAAAGGGGGCGGTGTAAACAAAACCGATCTGGAAAGAAAGCAATTTAAACATATTAGAAAGGACCTAAACCAAAATAGTTTAAGTCATGATAATGTAAAAGCTTTTTTTGAAGATAGCCATGGAAACACTTGGGTTGGAACCGAAGGCGGAGGTTTAAATATGATTAAAAAGAACAGTGACTACAAGGAGATTATAAACTTCAACTCTATTCCAAAAGTATTTACTATAACAGAAATAAAAAGAGGCGCTAAAAAATTCCTCTTATTTGGAGGAGAAAATGCCGGATTATTCGAATTAGATATTACCAATCCTAATAAAATAGAAGAAAACGACATTGCATTAATTCCAGGTATTAACACTAGTGTATTTTCCCTTTTATTTGATAGCAGTGGTGTTTTATGGATAGGGACCTATAATAGTGGTGTTTATAGGTGGTCTCCAAAACAAAAGGAGGGAACTTATGTGAAGGATAACTTCTCTTTCGATCAAAATAATCCAAAGAGTATTTCAAACGACATTATACGAGATATTTTTGAAGACAGTAAAGGTAATATTTGGTTTGGCACTGGAGATGGTTTAAGTTGGCTTTCAAAAAAAGAAGTCGCAAAAAAGCATCCTAAGTTTGAAGTCTACAAAAATATTCCTGGAGACACAACCTCGTTAAGTCATAATTATATTTTACCAATTTATGAAAGCAATAAGGGGGATATATGGATAGGAACCTTTGGTGGTGGTCTCAATAAAGTTATTCCTCAACCTGGAAACAATTCCCTTAAGTTTAAAAGATATTCGCAAAAAGATGGATTACCTAATAAAATTATAAAGAGTATTTTAGAAGATGAAGTCGGAAATCTATGGATATCAACAAATAAAGGGCTCTCTAAATTTGATCCTGAATTAAATACTTTTAAAAATCACAATGTTAATGACGGTCTTCAAAATAATGAATTTCAAGAATTAGCCTCTTTAAAAAGAAAAAATGGAGAAATGCTTTTTGGTGGCATTAATGGTTTCAATGTTTTTTTTCCGAAAAACCTAATTGAAAACACATTTGAACCAGAGACCATGATAACTGATTTTCTAATCTCCAATGAATCTGTATCTGTTCGAGAAAAAATTAATAATCGTGTTATATTAAAAAAAACCATAAGCAAAACACAAGAGATTAATCTAAAATACTTTGAAAACAATATCTCTTTCGAATTTGCGGCTTTACACTATGCTGCTTCCCAAAAAAATCAATTTGCTTATAAATTAGAAGGCTTTGATGAAGATTGGGAACAAACCCCTTCTAATAAACGATTTGCATCCTATACAAATTTGGAACCCGGATCTTATACCTTTTATGTAAAAGCAACAAATAATGATGGCTTATGGGACAATACACCTTCTCAAGTAAAAATATATATTAGCCCGCCCTTCTGGCTCTCTAATATAGCATATTTTGTCTATTCCTTAATTCTTATTGGTCTGTTGATCGCCTTTAGAAAATACACAATAATAAATACTACCAAGAAACACCAATTGGAATTAGAGCATTTTGAAAAAGAAAAAAATGAAGAATTACAACAACTTAAAATAGAATTCTTCACCAACATATCGCATGAAATCCGTACACCTTTAACACTAATAAAAGGACCTTTAGAATATCTACAACAATCGTATGATAGATTAGATAAAAAAAACGTTTTGCAACAATTTAACTTAATGCAAAAAAATACAGATTCATTATTGCGCTTAGTTAATCAATTGCTCGGTTTTAGAAAAATGGATAAAGGTAAAATGATGCTAACGCTATACAAGAGCAATATCGTTGAATTTATAAACGAACTTATTGAGCCTTTTCAATTTCATTGTAAAAAACGTCATATAACTGTTGAAATATTGAATTCTGATGACGACATAACAACCTGGTTCGATCCAAATGCCGTTGAAAAAATATTAAATAATTTATTATCTAATGCCATAAAATTTACGCCAGACAATGGGATCATTATCATTGAAATTTCTAAAGTAAAAGAAAACCAAATCAATGATTCTGTATTAAAGGATTATTTAGTTATTAAAGTAAAAGATTCAGGTCCTGGTATTAAGCCAGATAAAATCAAACATATTTTTGATCGTTTTTATGTGGATAAAAGACCAACCAAAAAGCAAGGTTCCGAAGGTGCAGGTATTGGGCTTTCCTATGCTAAAAAATTAGCAGAATTACACCAAGGATTCTTAGATGTTGAAAGTAAGCACAACGAAGGAAGTACTTTTACATTTAAGCTTCCATTAAACAAAGAGGATTATTTATACATTCCCAATATAAGTTTTGAATCTGAGGATAAAACACTCGGGTTTATGATGCCTAAGAATACTAGCAGCTATAAAAGAGATGTAAACGACGAAATTATTGATAAAATATTCTCAAAAAGAAGGTCGAAATTACCAATACTTTTAGTTGTAGATGACCATAGCGAAATAAGGGATTTTATTTCCCAAACCTTAAGCGAACAATACAATATATATCATGCCGAAAATGGGAAAGAAGGTTTAGAAGCTGCAAAATATTTGCAACCTAACATTATACTTACAGATATTTTTATGCCTGTAATGGATGGGTTTGAGTTCTGTAAACAACTTAAAACGAAACAAGAAACCAGTCATATTCCAGTTGTAATGATTACTGCAAAAGCATCAGAAGAAAATGAGGTAGAAGGCTTTACAAACGGTGCAGACGACTATATTAGAAAACCTTTTAATATCGATTTATTAAAACTTAAACTCTCTAATATTCTAGAACACCGTGAACAATTAAGAAAACAATTTAACAGAAAAATAATATCGCAACCTAAAGATGTAGCAGTAACATCTGCAGACGAAAAGTTTTTACAACAAGCTATTGAGATTATAGAAAAACACATGATGAATACAGAGTTTAATGTTAAAGTTCTGGTTAAAGAAATGAATTTTAGCCGTTCAAACATTTTTATGAAGTTTAAAGAACTAACAGGTTTGTCTTCTGGAGAATTCATTAGAAACATTCGTTTAAAACGCGCTCTACAGCTTTTAGAAACAAGTGATTTATCTGTAAAAGAGATTATGTATATGACCGGTTTTAACACAGCATCTTACTTCTCAAAATGCTTTAAAAAACAATTCGGGGTTTTGCCTAGTCAGTACATTAAAAAAATGAAAACTGAAGAGAAAATGGGCGAAACTCAATTTGATAAATAACGAAAGTCAGACGCAATTACGCATTGTAAATCAATTATCTACATGCACATGCATTTCAAACAGTATTTTGTCATTCAGAGCGTAGCGAAGAATCTGGACAAATGTAAAATTGCATCAGTTTCTGCGTTAAAATAGAGATTCTTCGCTACGCTCTGAATGACAAACACTTAACACTGATTTTTTCTCTGAAAAAATCACATCAACTTTATATAATGTCTCTAATTTTTTCAATGATTTCTTTCGGAGAAATACTTCCTAATGCCTCTTTATAATCTTCCGGGTACTTATTACCATAAATAGATGTGGGGATTTCCGGATACTGGTCTCTATTTGATAGTAAAGCATAATCACTTGGCTGATTAAATGGTGCAAATCCAGAAAAAGGATGGGTAACACCCCAAATAGTAACAACCTTCACCCCTAACATAGCAGCTATATGCGCATTACCAGAATCCATCGAAACCATGATTTCTAGGTTAGAAATCACATCTAATTCTTCATCAAGTGATAATTTACCTGCAAGACTCTTTACGCCCTCTAAACCTTCTTCAAAATCGTTTAAAATGGCTACCTCTTTTGTACCGCCCCCAAATAAAACAACCTTATATTCTTTTGAAAGCATTGAAATAACTTCTTTCATTAAATCTAAAGGATACATTTTACCTTCATGAGCAGCAAAAGGAGCAATACCGATTATTTTTTTAGAATCAGTACCTACAAGCGTTTGAAGCTTTTTATTTAAAGTTGATTTATTTGGAAAAGTTGGATTAGATAAATCCAACCTAAAGCCTAAAGCTTCCAACACATCAACATACCGCTGGTGCGTGGTTTTTAATTGCTCAAAGTTTTCCCCAGAGATTAAAGCTTTCTTTTCGGCCCTCCCTTTATCTATTTGAATAAATCGTTTTCCAGTGAAAAAAACCTTCAGAATATTACTTCGTAACACATTATGCATATCTGCAACAGCATCAATTTCTAGTCGTTTTAACGCTTTATAAAGCTTATAAAGCCCAAGAACACCTTTATGTTTCCCTTTAACCTCTGCCGGAAAAACAGTAATGTTTTTTAAGTCTCGAAAAAAAGGTGCAAAAAAGGCACGAGTAAGCACAGTAACCTTTACCTCAGGGTGTTTCTGACTGAATGCCCTAAGTACAGGAACGGTCATTGCTACATCTCCCATAGCGGAAAGACGTATTACTAAAATATGTTTTAATTGTTTTGGCATCTCACTCAACAAAAGTGATGAGATCCTGAAAAAAGCTCAGGATGACAAAGTCTTATTTTTGCCCTCTTAATACTGGGTTTAGCTCATCATCATTGTACATTTTCATTTGCTTGTAAACTTTCATGTACTTATCACCCTTTTCAATATCACTAAGTAATGTATCAATAGCCGTAGACAAGTCTACACGTTGCTCTAACAAAACATCCAATTTTTTCTGGCAAGCTGCTCTATGGCCATCAGAAGCATCTGTTCTAGTCGCTTCTTCATTCATGTGGTAAATCTTCAATGCTAAAATAGATAACCTATCTACTCCCCAAGCTGGGCTTTCTGTGTTAATTGTAGCGTCTGCTTTAGCCTCAACACCGTTATACTTTTCAAGAAAATAGCTATCAATGTATTCAACCATATCTGTTCTGTCCTGATTAGAAGCATCTATTTGACGCTTCAATGTTAAAGCAGCTACAGGATCAATTTGAGGATCTCTAATAATATCTTCATAATGCCACTGTACAGTATCAATCCAGCATTTCCTGTACAACAAATGCTCTAATAAATTGCTCTTATCATAAGCATTTTCAAAAGGTTGATCTACTGTATTTATTTCATGATATTTTTCAATAACATCTTGAAATATTTTGTTAGCTTTTTCTGTAAACATGTTGTCTTAATTTTAAAGTGCAAATATACTTTATATTTAGTTAACTTTACTACTCAAAAAGACATATAGCCGCATGCATATTCACAATATATCTAAAGAGAATTCCATACTAAACACGTTCATCTCAGAAATTAGAAATGTTACTATTCAAAAAGATAGTATGCGCTTTCGAAGAAATATTGAACGTATAGGTGAAATCTTGGGTTATGAAATGAGTAAGTCCCTAAATTATGTTGCTTCAACCACAGAAACTCCTTTAGGTAATTGTAAGATTGATTTATTAAACAATGATATTGTATTGTGCTCCGTTTTAAGAGCTGGTGTCCCTTTGCACAACGGACTTTTAAACTACTTCGACACAGCTGAGAATGCCTTTATTTCGGCTTACAGACATCATAAACACCACCCTGAAAGTTTTGAAATTATTGTTGAATATTTAGCCTGTCCTAATTTGGAAAACAAAACACTTATTCTGGCGGATCCAATGCTTGCTACCGGACAATCGATGGTAGCAACTTTTGAAGCTTTAAAACCGTTTGGAACTCCAAAAGAAGTTCATTTAATAAGTGTTATAGGAGCTCAAGAAGGTGTTGACTTTGTTAAAAACAATTTTGATAGTAGCACACATCTATGGATAGCTGCCATTGACGACAAACTAAACGATAAAGGCTATATTATTCCCGGGCTTGGTGATGCAGGCGATTTAGCCTTTGGTGAAAAGTTACAACAATAAGGTTATAAATGGCACTATAAGAAGCAAGAAGATAAATACCTCTTTAAACCATTTTTCCTGAATAATCTCAATATAGTTTGTTATGATTATTGCTGCGGGTGCGAACATAAATAAAAATTCGCTTCCGTTTTTTTGGGGTGCATGAAGCACTATTAAAAAAGCTATTATAGCTGCCACAATAACAATTTTAAAAGATGCTCTAAAATCTTTCTTTTTCTTTTTAATATTTCTTAAATAAAATATAGATGACCATATGCCAAAAGACATTAACAATGTAATAGCAACCATATACTTTATAGAATTATAGTTACTAAAATCATAACTAATCCCTGGTAAGATATCGAGTATTTCAAAAAAACCATCATATAGAACTATAGAGATACTTATGGCAATTACAAAAACAGTAATAACACCTAAAAAAGGCACAATCCAATGTCTTAACTTATTATCTGAATATAGTACTAGGGTGATTAGTATTAAGGCAAAAAACAGAATAGTCCAAAAATAAAATAACGATGCAATCGCTATCCAAAAAGCAGCATCGAATAATTTCTTTTTTACATTTTTTTGAGATCGAATACTCATAATGCGCCTCAACGCTAGCAAAATGAAAAAATTAGAAAGGATGATATCTGTACTACTAGTGGTAGGAGCAATCAATAACAAAAACAGACTGAATAGTAAAATTTCATAACTATTGTTCAATGTTAAGCTATTCTTGCTAGCAATAAAGTTTAAAAGCAGAATAGACATATAACAAACAAAAAGTAAGGCTATTTGCCATAATATGAACACCATTGTTATTGGTTCACCTGTTAAATTTACTCTGGCAACTATAAAAGCCAAAAGCGCTATTAAAAAAACAATGATGAAATTTATTGATTTAGATTTACTAAAAATGCTTGTAATCATTAACTCTTTTTGTATTTTTGCTACGTAAATATACTAACTATAAAATGGTTAGAAAACAATAAATATAACTACATGAAAGATTTCTTTTACGCTATAGAGGATTTATTTGTTAATGTTCTTTTTGCACCATATGATGCCTTAAGAGCTCTTGAACTAGATAACTGGTTCTTAGCGAATATAGTTTCTTGGATTTTTCTTATTATAGGTTTTGTTGCCACAGCCTATTGGATGAAGCAACTTAAAATATTTAACGACAACAACGAAGAAGACAAAAGCGTTTCTTCTCACTCGTTTTTGTAAAACTACTTTTATTATAAATTTAGTTTAAATCAAAACCTATATCCTTACGATAATTCATCTTATCAAAATGTAGTTTTTCTATATTTTGGTAAGATTTTTTTATGGCCTCTTGGTATGTGTCTCCATATGATGTAATAGCCATAACACGTCCACCAGAGGTGACTACTTTACCATTATTCAAAATAGCTCCAGCATGAAAAGGTATAGAATCTTGAATGTTTTCTATTCCTGTAATTTCTTTTCCTTTTTCGTAAGCCTCTGGGTAGCCTCCAGATACCAACATAATAGTAGTAGCTGCACGTTCATCTATTTTAATATCAATGCTATCTAATGTACCATTGGCCATAGCTTCCAGTATCTCTACCAAATCATTTTTCAGTCTTGGAAATACCACTTCAGTTTCTGGATCTCCCATACGTACGTTGTATTCAATAACTTTTGGGTCGTCTCCAACTTTAATAAGTCCAATAAATACAAATCCCACATAAGGTAAATTATCTTTTTTAAAGCCTTCAATAGTTGGCTTTACAATACGTTCTTCAATTTTACTAAGGAATTCATCCGTTGCAAAAGGCACTGGAGAAATCGCTCCCATACCACCTGTATTTAACCCTGTATCCCCTTCGCCAATACGTTTATAATCTTTTGCCGTTGGCAAGATTTTATAGTTTGTGCCATCTGTTAATACAAAACAGCTTAATTCAATACCATCTAAAAACTCTTCAATAACTACTTTTGTACTTGCCTGTCCAAATTTGGCATCAACCAACATACTCTTTAATTCGGATTTAGCTTCCTCAAGGTCATTAAGAATAACAACACCTTTCCCAGCTGCCAATCCATCTGCTTTTAAAACATACGGGGCTTTTAAAGTTTCTAAAAAGGCATATCCCTTTTCAACTGTTTCTTTTGTAAAACTTTCGTATGCTGCAGTCGGAATATTATGCCTGTACAAAAACTCCTTGGCAAACTCTTTACTTCCTTCTAATTCTGCAGCTACTTTTTGAGGTCCAATAACAGACACGTGTTTAATAGCCTCGTCGTTTAAAAAATAGTCATGAACACCATTAACCAACGGGTCTTCTGGTCCTACAACAACCATATCAACACCTTCCTTTAAAACAAGCTCCTTAATAGCTTCAAAGTCATTCACTCCAATATTTACGTTAGTTGCAATTTCAGCTGTTCCAGAATTTCCCGGAGCAACAAATAATTGGCTGCATTTATCACTTTGAGCAATTTTCCAAGCGAATGTATGTTCTCTTCCTCCAGAACCAAGAATTAAGATGTTCATTGTATTTGTTTTTTTAAAATCCCATTAACGTGAGAATGATCATTTTTTATTGAAGGCTTTTAAAGGTTGTCATTGCGAAGGACATTAGGACTGCGGTAATCTGTTTAAATTATAAACTAAAATTAAACAGATTCTCTCGTCGCACTTTTAGTGCTCCTCAGAATAACAACTTGTAAACTTTTTAAAAACCTTTGTCATTTTCTCGAATGCAAAAATAATGGCTTTTTAGGTTTAGCCATGAATTCATCAATGTTTTTTTCTTATAATCATTCAAAAAATAGGATTTATCTTTAGATTTGTTTTTTAGTCATTTACAAATATCATTTTATTGGATTTTTTCAATCTTTCTTTAAAACTTAAAGGCTTTCCTATACGAAAAGCTCAAATCGCTTTGAAGGCCATTCAAAAGAGAAATGATACCGAGTTTAACACATATATTGAAACTAAAAAGCAAGAGATTGTTACTTATCATTTAAAGCATAATTCATTTTACAAATCGTTTGCAAAACATGCAGATCCATTAAATTGGAGTTCTGTTCCAATTATGACGAAAAAAGATTTGCAACAACCTTTAGAAACGCTTTTATCTGATGGGTTTTCTACAAACGATATTTATATTGATAAAACATCTGGAGCCTCAGGTCATCCCTTTATTTTTTCCAAAGACAAATTTACACATGCGTTAACCTGGAGTGTTATCATGGATCGGTTCTCTTGGTTTAACCTAAATTTTAATACCACCAAACAAGCACGTTTTTACGGCATACCTCTTGACAAGAAAGGTTATTACACCGAAAAACTTAAAGATCTTATTAGTAACAGATACCGGTTTAATGTGTTTGATTTAAATGATAAAGCCCTTGAAAATTGGTTAATGGATTTTAAAAAGAAACCTTTTGCTTATATGAATGGCTACACAAGCCCTATCGTTCAATTTGCAAAATATCTTCAGAATAAAAACATCATACTTAAAACCGTTTGTCCTACTTTAAAAGCTTGTGTCGTAACATCTGAAATGCTTTTTAAAGATGACAAACAGCTTATGGAAAAACAATTTGGAGTACCCATAATTAATGAATATGGCGCCTCGGAATTAGATTTAATTGCTTTTGAAAACACGAAAGGTGAATGGGTTGTGAATAGTGAAACACTTTTTGTAGAAATTTTAGATGAACACAACAATGTTTTACCTAATGGAGAAGCAGGGCGTTTAGTCATCACATCATTATATAACAGCTCACAACCATTTATACGATACGATATTGGAGATGTAGGTGTTCTTTCAAAAAAAAGCACACTCAAAAAGCCAATTCTAGAAAAATTAATAGGTAGAACAAATGATATTGCCATTTTACCTAGCGGGAAAAAAGCAGCCGGATTAACGTTTTATTACGTTACAAAAAGTATTATTGAAAACGATGGTAACGTTAAAGAGTTTGTTATTGAACAACTCGAACTCGATACTTTTAAAATTCACTATGTTAGCGACAATATTATTTCTCCAAACAAAATAAAGATGATAAAAGACGAAATGGAGCATTATCTTGAAAACGGACTTACTATTCTGTTTGAAAGACAAATGTATTTAAAACGTTCGAAAAGTGGTAAATTGAAGCAGTTTTCGTCATTAATACAGTCAAGAGAATGAACATTACTATAATTGCCGGAGCCAGACCTAACTTTATGAAAATTGCTCCTATTATTGAAGCTATTAAAAGGAAAGAATCTTTATCATTTAATGATGAGTTATAATGAGGGATATTCTAATCATAACCAATTATTTTCCTCCTGAGACCGGGGCCGCTTCCAATCGGATTTTTCATTTGGCAGATGGGCTCCAAAAACATAATTTTAAAGTATCTATTTTAACACCTTTACCTAATTATCCAACTGGAAAAATATTCAAAACTTATAAAGGAAACTTCAAACACTCTTCTACAGAAAATAATATTAACGTTCATCGCCTATGGATTTATGCCAGTAATTCTAAGAACAAGCTTTTGCGTTTAATAGCTATGTTGTCTTATAGCTTTAGTTTATTCTGGTTCTTTATGTGGAGTAAAATTCCGAAAACCGTTATTGTACAATCTCCTCCGTTGTTAGTTGCTTTTACATCTGTATTCTTTTTACGATCTAAAAAACGTAAGCTCATATTAAATGTAAGCGACTTATGGCCTATTGCTGGATTGGAATTAGGGGCTTTCAAAAAGAATTTCAGCTATAAGCTGTTAGAAAAAATCGAAAGATTCAATTATAAACATGCCAATTCCGTTCTAGGACAAAGCAATGAAATTTTAAGTCATGTAACATCTTTGTTTCCTGATAAGGATACTTTTTTATATCGTAATTATCCAGATTTTGTCACTCCTAAAATTTCTGAAAGAACAATTTCAAAAGGAAAATTACGAATTGTGTATGCTGGCTTACTAGGTATAGCACAGGGAATCTATAAACTATGTAACGAACTTGATTATACTAATGTACAATTCCATATTTACGGGAATGGTGCGGAAAGGTCTAAGATTGAAACGCTTATTTCCAACAATTCAGAATTAGATATCATATATCACGGCGAGGTATCAAGAGACAAGTTACATGAAGCCCTCATAGGATATGATTTAGCCATTATTCCGCTACTAAATAGAATTTACGGGTCCGTGCCTTCAAAAATATTTGAATACGCCAGATTAGGCTTACCTATGGTCTATTTTGGAGGCGGAGAAGGAGAAGAACTAATTGAACAATATAACTTAGGTTGGATAACTGAGGCAAGTAACTATTCGAAATTAAATGAGGTGATTTCTAAAATTAACCCAAATGAATTAAACATAGAATTCAAAGAAAAAATTAAAGCATCAGCTATAAAACATTTTGATTTCCAAACCCAACTTCAATCATTTATTCATGAAATTTAATACGCTTTTTCTTCCCCTTTTAGCGCATTTAAAAATGTTTGTATAATAATTTTTAAGTCTAATAACAGAGACCAGTTTTCAATATAAAAAATATCATATTTTACTCGGTTAATAATATCTTTTTCCATTTCTATTTCTCCTCTAAACCCACTAACCTGAGCCAATCCGGTTATACCAGGTTTCACAAAATGACGTACCATAAACTTATCAACTCTCTGTGCATACATATTTGTATGACTCACCATATGTGGACGAGGACCTACCACAGACATATTTCCAAACAATACATTAAAAAATTGAGGTAATTCATCTATACTCGTTTTGCGAATAAATGACCCTACTTTGGTAACTCGTTGATCACCTTTAGTTGCCTGATGTAAATGTGCCTTTTCATTCGGTCTCATAGATCTAAATTTATAACAATCAAACTCCTCATAATTAAATCCATTCCTTGATTGTTTAAAAAATACAGGACCTTTAGATTCCAACTTTATTAATATCGCCAATAACGGAGTTAACCATGATAAAACAAAAATTATAATAAATGATGAAAATAAAATATCAAATAGACGTTTCAAATATTTATTCAAAGAGTCTTGAAGAGGAATAGCCCTTAATGATAAGATAGGAATATAATCATAATATTCATACTTCATTTTTCTAGTGAAGATATCCTTATTGTCTGGAATAAACTTTAATTCTCTTAAATTATTATCTGCAAAATCTATAAGCCTATTAATTTGCTTATTTGACAACTCTGCTATAGAAAAATATATTTCATCAATATCATTATCTATAATGTATTTAAAGCACTTTTCTAAAGAAAAATCATTTTCGTTAACACTAAATTGTGCTTTAAATTTATATCCAAAATCAAGCCGGGAATTGAACGTGTTGATCAATTGTCTGGTTTTTTCATTTTTTCCAATAACAATTACATCTCTTATATTACCACTTAAAACAGATCTATATTTCTTGAGTAAGAAAAATGTTAATATCTTAAATACAGATATAAATAGTAATGTTGTTAATAAGTAATTTCCTAAAGCTAGTCTACTTATTCCTGGTTGTTTAAAAAACCCAATAAAAGCATAGAGAGCAATTGAATAAAAAACAAGCTGCCTAAATAAAAGCGGTATAATTTGGATTACTCTAGTATGCCGCTGAACTTCATAAAAATGATTAATAAGGGAAATAATAATCCACAAAAGAGATAGATAGGCACAAAATATGTATGCATTTAATAAGTTTATTTTAAACAAAAAAACAGTACCGTTTATTATACATAAATCAATGATACCAAATAATGGCTTCATTAAATTCGAATATCTACCTTGCTTATACCCCACTTTACTTTTTTATATGATTTTTAAAGTCTTTATGTTCACTTTTGAATAATTCTTCTTTTGATAATGTCTTAAAGTATTCATAAGTTCTTGCCATGCCTTCTTCCCTGTTAATTTTTGGCTCCCAGTTTAATTGTTTTTTAGCTAAAGATATATCTGGCTGCCTTTGTAATGGATCATCTTGCGGTAATTCTTTATATACTATATTTTGAGTAGTTCCTGTAAGCTTAATAACCTCTTCTGCAAATTCTTTAATAGTAATCTCATGGGGGTTACCAATATTTACCGGTAAACCGTAACTGCTTAATAGTAATTTATATATTCCTTCAACCTGATCATCAACATAACAAAAGGATCTTGTTTGAGAACCATCCCCAAATATAGTTAAATCTTCACCACGCAATGCCTGCCCTATAAATGCAGGGATAACCCTACCATCATTAAGACGCATTCTAGGACCATAAGTGTTAAATATGCGAGCAATACGTGTTTCTAACCCATGAAATCTATGATATGCCATAGTTATAGATTCTTGAAATCGTTTAGCTTCGTCATAAACTCCCCTTGGACCAATGGTATTGACATTGCCATAATAGTTTTCTGTTTGTGGATGAACTAAAGGGTCTCCATACACTTCAGATGTTGAAGCAATGAGAATTCTTGCCTTTTTGGCTTTAGCTAAACCTAAAAGATTATGAGTACCTAAAGAACCTACTTTTAACGTCTGAATTGGAATCTTTAAATAATCTATAGGGCTCGCCGGTGAAGCAAAATGCAAAATATAATCTAAATCCCCTTCGATATTAATAAATTCTGTCACATCATGTTCTATAAATTCAAAACACAAATTTTCTTCTAAATGAAACAGGTTCTTTTTATCTCCAGTAATAAAATTATCCATTCCAATAACATAATAACCTTCGTTTATAAATCGATCGCATAAATGTGATCCTAAAAAACCTGCTGCTCCTGTAATTAGGATTTTTTTCATAATGATTTAATTCCCTGTTCCTATATTATAATAAATAAACCCTATTATTTCCAATTCCTCTTTGTTTAAAAGACCTCTTCCATCAAAAACAAAAGCAGGCTTTTCCATATTTTTATAGATGTTTTTCCAATCATAATTTTTAAATTCATCCCATTCAGTTAAAATAGCAATAGCATGAGAATTTTTACAAGCTCTATACGGATCTTTATTTATAGTCAATAATCTTTTATTCTCAATTGAAGAACGCGTGCCCAAGTAATTTAAATCTTCATATATTCTTTCTTCAGTAACTTTAGGGTCATAAACAGATATTTCAGCTCTTTCATTTAATAAATCATCAGCAACCCTAATGGCTGCAGATTCTCGAGTATCATTCGTATTTTTTTTGAAGGCCCATCCTAAAAATGTTATTTTTTTTCCAGAAACCGTATTATATAAAGTACTTACTATATTATCTGAAAAACGTTTTTTTTGATGTTCATTCATAATAACAACTTGCTCCCAATAATCTGCAACTTCATTTAATCCATAACTCTTAGCTATATAAACTAAATTTAATATGTCTTTTTGAAAACAAGACCCTCCAAAACCAACTGAAGCATTTAAAAACTTAGAACCTATTCTAGAATCCATTCCAATAGCTTTCGAAACCTCCCGTATATCAGCTCCAGTTTTTTCACATATTTCAGACATAGCATTTATAGAAGATACACGTTGGGCTAAAAAGGCATTTGCTGTAAGTTTAGAGAGTTCTGAGGACCAAACATTGGTAGTTAATATTTGTTCTTTAGGAACCCAATTTAAATATACGTCTATTAAAGCTTGAATGGCAACCTCTCCCTCTTTGGTCGAAGCATCTCCTCCAATTAATACTCTGTCTGGTTTTAATAAATCTTGAATAGCAGTTCCTTCAGCTAAAAACTCTGGGTTTGATAATATTTGAAAATGAACACCGTTACCAGTGTTATCTAAAATACTTTTTATAGCCGAAGCTGTCCGAACTGGTAGTGTAGATTTCTCTACTACTATTTTATTTTGCCTAGAAACTTTAGCTATTTGACGTGCACATAATTCTATATACTTTAAATCTGAAGCCATTCCTTTACCTTTTCCGTAATTTTTTGTAGGTGTATTCACAGATATAAAAATCATGTCTGCTTCATTAATAGCTTCATCAATGTCTGTAGAGAAAAAAAGATTTCTTCCTCTAACTTCTTCTACAATTTTATCTAATCCTGGTTCAAATATAGGCAGCTTATTTAGATCTTTAGAATTCCAAGCAGCTATTCTAGACTCATTAATATCAACTACTGTTAATTTTATATGTGGGCATTTTTGAGCAATGACAGTCATTGTTGGTCCCCCTACATAGCCTGCACCAATACAACAAATTCTTTTTATATTCATAAATAAGATTTTTTAAGTAAAAATAGGAAGGTATATTTACAATTACACCTTTGATCCTTTTAAAAATCTCTCCTTAAAAACTAATAAAATAAACTTCGCATTTCCTACTAAATAACGCTTCCACATACGCTTCGGTTCTTGAATAAACCTATAGAACCATTCTAATCCATATTTTTGCATCCACAATGGCGCTCGTTTAACGAGTCCTGCAACGACATCAAAACTCCCACCAACACCCATTACAAAGTTTACTTTTTTTAAAACCTCCCTGTTTTCATATAAAAAATTCTCCTTAGTTGGAGAGCTAATTGCTACGAATAAAATGTTTGCTCCACTATTAACTATTTGATTGGCTATTTCTTTTTCTTCTTCTTTTTTAAAATATCCATTTCTATAACCTGCAATAATATCAGGGGAATATTGATTCGAATAATCATTAACAACTTCTTTCACAATGCTTTCTTTGGCTCCAAAAAAGAAAATTTTGTAATTCTTTTTATTAGCTAGTTCTACTAAATTAATCATTAGATCAATTCCTGCAACACGTTCTTGTAATGGTTTCTTCAAAATCTTTGACGCCCATACTACAGCCTGTCCATCAGCATTAATTAAGTCACATTCGTTCACACTCTGTCTTAGTCGAAGATCAGATTGCATTGCTACAATTTTACCAGCGTTTACAACTACGTGATGTAACTGTCGATTATTTTCAATTGCAAATTCGATAGATTGAAGTGTTTCTTCCATCGAAAGGTTATGAATTGAAGTATTTAAGATATTAATCTTTTTCATTTTCTTTTTTAAACTCTAAAAAATAATAACTAAATGCATAAAACATCCATGATTGAGCCCAACGAATATATGGAATTTTTGATGTTGCAGTTTTTCTTTTTTGATAATAAAAATACCCTTTAGAAGATTGCATGTTTTCTACTGTCCAATCCAAGACCTTATCAGCCATAGTCTTTTCCTTAGATAAAATATTTAGTTTCTTCAATGTCACAATGAATTGAGCTGGGGCATGTATATCTATAGGATAAGTTTTATCATTATAATATTTTGAAACACCATCACTAGTGAAAAACGTTTCTAAATAATACTTTAACCCTTTATCAATATAATTCTTAAATGAATAATCTTTGGAGGTTTGCTGATAAGTATTTATGCATTCTAAATTATAACCTGTATGAAAATTATCTATCCAAGCATGAAAAGGTAATGTTCCATAGGACCACGCTCCATTTTCTTGTTGCCTTTTACATACGTATGAAACAATTTTTTTTGCCTCATTTAATAATAATTTATTCCCATTATATTTATAAACAAAACACAAGAGCTTTGCTCCTAATAAACCCGCATTATATACTTGAGTATTATCTAATGGAGAATAAGACAATGTATAATCTTTATCTGCATCAAATGATTTATTTAAGTCATTTAGTATGAACTCTGTACTGCTTATGGCCGTATCTAATAATACTTTTTCTTTGGTTATTTGGTATGCTTCTAATAATGCTTCAACAATAAAAGAAGTTGCAACCACAGTTGGCGTATACTTTGGTTGAAAAAAAGCACGTGCTTGCCAATCAAAATTATAACCCCAACATGCACCCGAGTATCCCTTAGTTTTTAGTTCTAGAATTTTACTCGTAAGAAAATTAATCTTTTCTAAATATTCTGGACTCTTTTTAATTTTGTAAAGATTGCAATAACCAATTAAAAAAAGCCCTAAGCCTTTAGGATTGTAAGCTTTTTCTATTCCTAATAATTTTCTAAAGTTTAAAGGGCTTCGTTTGAAAAATTGAATCCAAGCTAGCCTAAAAAATCTTGATTTACCAAAAAAAGTTTTTTGAATTAACCAACTATTAAGCCCGTCATATGGATCCCAACCTTTAAAATTACTTTCTTCACAATAAATTTTTAATTTAAGAAAGCTTTTATCAATATTCATTAAAATATGCCAGCAAAGTGTTAATATTCGAAAACAAAAATAAGGGAAAAATACGAATGAAAAATCAAAAAATTAATATAATTAACCCTAAATTTCTTGAGGCAGACCCGTAGCAATACTATCCAAAATCTTAAATGTGGTTAATGTTGTCAAATAAATCGATTCAAAAGGAATAGGAGAATCTTTATTTGACTTTAAGGAATCTATAAAGGCTTCTACCTCTTGTTTGTGACCCTTTCCATCGATTTTTAACTTTGATATTTTATTAGATTCATGTATTTCACCACTCCTAAAATCATGGATTCTTCCAATTTTACCACCAGAGAATACCTCCACTAATTCTTTTGGCAAAGATTTATCTCCATTTCCTAAGTACAATAAGTTTCCAATTGAGCCATCTTCAAAAGAAACAGTTATTGAGATATTATCTTCGGGAGTCAATTTAGTATTTTCTGTTTTAATACATGCAGCATATACTTTAATTGGCTTTGATGAAGTAAAAAATTGCATTAAATCAATAAAATGGCACATTTCCCCTATTACTCGACCTCCTCCAATGTTTGGATTCTGTGTCCAATGCTCTTTGGGTAAAAAACCAGCATTTATTCTAATATTAATAACCTTAGCCTCACTATTTTTAGAGAAAGTTTCATTGATTTTTTCTGCAATTAAAGAAAACCTTCTATTAAAACCTACCATTAATTTCGATTCACTGTTTAAGTAAACCTCCTTAACTTTTTCTAATTCATCTAAATTCATGGCTAAAGGTTTTTCTACAAAGACGTGCTTCCCTGCCTTTAAAGCTTCTATAACATAAGAACTATGTGAATTGTGTGGTGTTGCAATAAAAACAGTATTTATTTTTGAATTATCTAAAACATCTTTAGCATCAGAGGATGCTTTGTCAAATTCAAATTTCGAACCTACATTTTTTGCTGAAATCCCTTTAGTTGTGACTACTGTGTCTAAAGAAGCCCCTTGTTTTTTTACATGAGGAATTAAATAACTTTGCGCAAAACTCCCTGCTCCTATAAATCCAACATTAATATCGCTAATACTTGAACTTGAATTTAAAGAAACTAAACTACTTTCTTTGTCTTCATTATCACTATACTTTAATAAAATCCCAATGTGAGGTTCTTCAGTTTTACCTAGCACAATGTCATATGCTTTCTCAGCTTCATCTATATTGAAAACATGTGTAATAAGATTCTCTAGTTTAATAGCTCCTTGAGAAATTAAACTTAAAAAAGTCTCCATATTTCTTTGTTCAGTATATCGAACATAAGCATAAGGATAATCTTCACCATCTTCTTCGTATTTTGTATCATAACGGCCAGGCCCATAAGAACATGACATTTTCAATTCTAACTCTTTGCGATAAAAATCAGGATCTCTTGGTATATCCATTTTTACAGCTCCTACAACAACAACTTTTCCCTTTTTTCTACTAATAATAGCAGAAAGTTCAATAGGATCATTAGAAGGTGCAGCTGCGGTAATAATAACACTATCAAAACCATGTCCTTCAGTAAAACTATCTATTGACGTAAGCAAGTTAGGATCATTTCTTAAAAGAGCCTCTTCCGCACCACTTCCTATTGCTAGGTCAACCAAATTTTTAGATAAGTCTATTCCATAAACCTGACATCCGTTTGCTCGTAACAATTGGACAGTAAGCTGTCCAAGCAATCCTAAACCTATAACACATACCTTGTCTCCCAGCCTTGGTTCTGCTTGTCGTACTCCTTGTAAAGCAATTGCGCCTAATGTTGTAAAACTAGCTTCCTTAAAGGATACGTTATCTGGTATTTTTGCCACAAGGTTTTGGGGCACCCCAACAATCTCAGAATGAGATGCATAATCTTGACCAGCGCATGCAACTCGATCCCCAGGTCTAAACTTACTTTCACTATCCAATGAGGTTAGAACTACCCCAGAAGTACTATACCCTAGTGCTTTTAAGGAATCCAACTTAGTCTTAACTTTATCAATAGTAGCTTTTAGTCCCTCTTTTTTAATATTTTGAAGTACTTGAGCCACTAAGTCTGGTCGTTGTTTAGCTTTTCCTATAAGACTCGCTTTTCCAACTTTTACAGTTCCCCTTTCTGTTCCTGCACTAATTAAGGAAAATTTATTCTCTACCAACACCATATTATTAGAAATTGAAGGTTTTGGAACCTGATCGACATAAAGTTCTCCTGTTTTAAAATTTTGTATAACTTGTTTCATTTCTTTATAATTTTATTCTTTCTATCGAAAGCTTTTTTAATAATTTCTTTCCTTTCTTTATGTCTACTAAACCAAATCTAAAAGACTCATATTTTTCTAATTTTGGCATAAATATTTTCTTAATTACGGGTTTTCCAAATTCTTTACTAATATTAAACTCTGACAAATCAAAATTTTCAAAACCATGTTCAATTCTATCAGAAGGTAAAAATTTCACATCTTCCTTATAACTGTAAGCATGGAAATATATATATTTATTTTTTAATAATTCTAAATTCGAAAACTCTTCAAGTATTATTGATAACTCGTAACCTTTACTATTTAATCTCTTTATTTTTATCTGTTCTAAAACCAATTGATTGGCCAACACAACTTTTTCCTTATATAATGTTTGTGAATTGTCAACTTTTAGGTTTTTATTATAAAAAACAAAATAATCTCCATATTGTTCGTTAGTGTCATAATATGTTGGTAAAATAAAATTACTAAACTGATAATAATTATCACACCGCCTATCCACCAAAATGACATCGTTATATGATAATCTTTCTGTAAAAGTCATTATCTTCTCTTTATAATTAGCTTTTACAAAATAGATATCAGAAGATATATTTGTTTGTAAATTAGAATAATTATCCAAGATCGATTTATTTATATTAATATAGCCCATATTTCTTTTTTCTAAATCGGGCACCCTATGAATTGCCTTATGAATATTGGATATCTTATTAGGGAACAAATAATTCTTTTGCCCATAAATCTCTGGAGTATATAGGACCAAAATTATCACTACACCTATATAATAAGATGCTTTTAAATATTTAAAGTCCTTTTTCTTTTGAAATGCATGAAAAACAATAGATAATAAAGAACCTACCAAAAACAAAAATGGGATATAAAAAGGAACAAGGTTTCTTTCTAAAAATTCTACCTGTTTCATTAAACCAAATAAAGATAATAGTAATACAAATAAAATAATCCCATACTTTACTCTCTGTTCTTTTGAAGCATATTTAAAACCAAAGTATACTATAAGTGGAACTAAATAAATAGCGTAACCCATTAACGCTCTTAAATTAGTAACTGTTCGATAGAAATTATATAACAGCCCTGTTGTACTCTTATTACCTGCCTCTAAACGTTGTCCATTACTATAATTCCAAAAATTAGAAACAAAATCATGTAACATTTCATTAAAAGAACCAAAAAAACCATACCAATTTATCAATATAAAAAAAACAATAAAAGAAACTGTTATAGTAAGAATCTTTTTTAAAAGAACTTCAAAAGAAAACTTATCCTCTTTATTAAGAAATGGTACAGCACAAAGTAACAATACGAAAAACAAAGAAGAAAACTTTACTGAAATGATAAAAGCGCTAACAAAGCCTATAAATATCATCATAAAAGAAGAAATTTTTCTTTTTTGAAACAAATACAAAAATAGGGAAATGACTATGCTTATAAAACCAAGTAGGAGAGGTTCTATATAAGCATACCCCTGTTCATTACTTAGTTGTGAATTCAGACTTGGAAAAACTATTAAAAAAACCAAAGCGAAGTAATACTTATGTTTATAACAATAAAAAAGCAAAGGTATCATGCATACAAATACGAATAATATACTTTGTAGTCGCAAATAGTAAAAAAAATCCCTAAGATTAGGATCTTTCTCAAGCCTTTGTTTAACCTCGTGAGCACTTATATCTTTATTTAAATAATTTTCTAAGATATATTTATGTCCAACTCTAGACCAACCAGAAATAGCTGTATTTCCTCCCATTTTTTGAGACATCTTTATTAGGGCTCCAGGGTAAAAAAGACGATACATCCAACGCCCGCCTTCCAAAGCTCTAAAATTATCCACATGTCCCGTCTTTATAGATTTAATTGCTAACAAAACCGTATGATATTCATCATCATGATAACGAGTCAAATTATTATCCAAATAATTCTTTCTTACTCCTACCAATAAAAACAAAGCAACAAGTAATATAATCGAAAACCTTATATTATTATTCTTAGTTAAATTCAATAATATATTTTTCATATTTCAAAAACCTTTTATCAATTAGAAATTTTCTTTTTTATATAGTATAACAAAAAGGTTTGTAAAAAGCCTTTATAATTATCTTCCCATATTGGATCTTCAATAAAATCTTCTGCATTATCTACTATAACATAAGCTGTTTTTTCTACCTCTGATAAGGTAATCTTACCCTCCACTTCTAAACGCTGAGAATCAGTATCATAAAAATGTTTTACCTGAATGGCATTAATACTATTGAATTTTTCACAAAAAAAGTTTAAATCAATACTTGTGTCACAACTTATCATGAGTCCAATATCTACTTCCTCACCATTACCAACCTCGAAATTATTATTAACTGGATAATACGATATCTTAATATCTGCGTGTTGTGATTGTGATTGTATATATTTTACAGAATCTTCTCTTCTAAATTCTAATTGACTTATTACTTCTTCTTTTGAATACCCTCTTTTCTTCATATCCCTATTTATCTTCCAATGAAGCCTTAAATCTTCAGTAGGGCTTACAAAAATTTTAATGTCAAATAATTCTCGTTTAGCCAAAATATAAAAAGGGTGTAAGCCTTCAAATAAGATAACTTTGTTTGGATATATAGTGAGAGGCTTGGTAAATGTCCCAGTATTATGGTCGTAATGCCTCCTTAATATTTTCTTTCCTTCTTTTAAGGCTTTTAATTGATTGATTTCTTCATGAAGGTTATTGGCTTTTGGAGACAAATGTGTATGAGTTTCCCACATGGCGTGACCTCTTTCCCATTTATGCATGTCATCTCCTCTTAAAATAGTCATATTATCTTTTGCAAATAGATTTTGTATGGACGCGGTTAAAGTACTTTTTCCAACTCCAGAATCTCCACCAATACCTATCAAGCAAGGAGCATTTTTAATTTTTGCTTTTACATTTTTAGTAATTCCTATTCTATATATCCAAAATATATTAATAAACAGTAATACTTGTAATCCTGTAAAAACGATATTAATAAGCATATCTGCATTGAGATCATAATACTCTAAAACAGTATATAAGGAAGTATTATCTTTGCTTAAAATATAAAGGTTTGCGAAATCTGAATCGGGTATAATTGCAAAATAAATAAGATAAAAGATCTGAAGAGCCAAAAGAGGAAAAATACTTAATTTACTTTCTTTAATATAGAAATAAATTAAGAAAGGAATTATCCAAAAATACCACCCAGGCTTAGGCGGAATAAAGAGGAGTAAAGAGCAAAAAGCGAATCCAATAAACATCATAAAAAGATCTTTACTTAATTGCTTATATCTAATAACTTTTGCTAATAATAGCACATAAATTGCTGGAACTACGTAGAAAAACAGTTTACCGAAACCGATCTTAAAATCTAATAATTTAATCTGTTCTTTATTTTTAAACACAAGTGTAATAAATTCCTCATCAAATAAATAATTAATATTTAAGAGAAAAAAAGCACCAAAAACCAAAAAGAAAGCAATGGATACACTCTGTATTTTTCTGTTAGGATTATTAAACTTCCATAAGTAAATAAAAAAGAAAGGCAATGCTATTAATAAATTAGTCTTAGTTGCTAAACCCAATCCCAATAGCACACTTGCCATAATAAACTTTTTCTTAAATAAAAAGAAAAAGGAAACAAATAAAAACATTATAGGAAGAACATCGAACTGCCCATGCAAATAATTAATATAAAATAATACTGGTGAACACCAATATAGTAACAAAAGTTTATTGTCTGCTTTTTTTAAAAACCTACTTAAAACAACTAAAACAGTTATATCTGCAAGCAATAGGGGCACTCTGAATAAAAAAGACTGTAGCACTATGGAATCTTGAAAAAAGAAGCTATATGTACTTTGTATATATAGCATTAATGCAGGGTAGGGGAAAAAATCGAATTTTTCTAAATTGAAAAAATGCTCATAAGGATTACTAAACCCTGTACTGGAAAAATAATTTACAAAAGGTATAAACTTGTTTTTTAACAAATCACCTATAAAGAAAAAAGGTGCTACTAATTTAATAATCAACCCGATTACAAATAATCTGTGTTTTAAAATAGTAAGTTTATATTTTCCTAATTGATCATAAAGAACTTTTTTTTTATAACCTATTATACTTCCCATTTTACAACATTTTTGTATTTGGTGCAAATTGCATCGAAGGTTATTCTTTCTCGTTTTAAATAGTCTTTATAAGTTAAGATATCACTTTCTCTACCTTGCAATTCTGGCGATACTAAACACAACTTATAACCCATAGATTTAAGCTCTTTAAAAATCTTAAAATTGAGTGGTAATTTAGTAAAGCAATCTACCCAAATCCATTTTACTTTTCCTTGCATGGCTCTTACAGTATCGAGTCCTTCAAATTCAGAAAACCTGATAGCTATATTCTCTTCTCCTTTTTTTGATAATAAATAAATCATTGGAAAAGAGCTATCTAAAAAAAAATATTTCTGAATATTATATTTTTTAAGTAAACATAATATTTCTCCTTCTATACGTTCACTTTTAACGTTTAGAATCATTGTTCCGTGTTTATAAGCCTTTAAGTATCGTTCAAATAACTCTCCAGAGACAAAAGGATCATGGCTTATATATATATTGCCATTTAAATCATCTCTTAAGTCAATTTCTACACCAAAACTTTCTGGTAACTCATTTAGCTCTTTGATGGTATTAATTCTATGAGCAATATATTCTATCATTTTAAGCTTTTTTTCAATTTAAAACTAAAATCAAATGTTCTTTTAATAAATTTCCACTTAGATTTTATACCCGTGTTCCAAGAGGATGATCCGTGGATTCTCTCTGGAAATAAAACATCAAACCTTATGATTTTAATTTTTAGTTTTTTGGCGTAATATAGCGCATAGAGGTCTAAGGAAAAATCATTTGGCGCATTTTCCCATTGTTTAAAAAATGTTCTGTGAAAAATGTTAGGTTGTGCATTAATATCCCAGAGTTTTTTTCCCATATATATGGTTTCGAAAAAGCTCATTCCTGAAGTAAAAAACTGATCCAAAAACGGTCTCCCTTTTCGGTTTCCTTTTATGTATACCTGTTTTTTGTCCTGATTTTCAATAATCTCTATAGCTTTAATAACGTCCTTAGGGTCAGTTTGCATATCGGCATGTGTCCATCCTATATATTCTCCCTTCGCCTCATGTAAGCCAGATATAACCCCAAAACCATATCCAATATTTTTTTCAACTTTTACAAGTTTAGCAAAAGAATAATTTGGTAATAATCTTTCAAAAACATTTGTACTATCATCGGTCGACCCATTATTTACTAAAATAACTTCAATATCACTTCTATCAATGACATCATTAAACCTAGAAAGTATTAATTGGATATTTTTTGATTCATTGTAACAAGGTACCACTATTGATAATTTCATAACTAATTTTCTTTAAAAACCCAATATTTTTGACCCATAAAATTTAAAATAGTACTCGTTCCCGTAGCACATAAAAAGGCTAACAAGGTGTTTTTTAAAATACTTAAAACCATAGTATTTACCGTAACATTAACGCCCAAAGTAATTATGTATAATATCATAAACATCCAAAACTGCTTCGGTGATCTCTGTTTTTGTTCAAAAGTCCATAATTTATTAATTAGATAAGAAACTATTGTTCCAGAAAAAAATGAAATAAATTTTGCAACAGCATATTTTATATCTGTAAGTTCGACAAACATAAAATAAACTATAAAATCTACAAAAACAGCCAAAACACCTACGCATACGAATCTTAGCAATTGTTTTTTTATTTTTGGATCAAACTTTATTATTCCCATTCTTGGTCAAAACTAGAATACTCTTTTTCAATTACCGAAATTGCTTTTTTATTCATAGTAATATCTTTTTCCAATCTATACGAATGCCAATCCACTTTATGAAAAAAGCTCTGCCAATACTTATACGTTTTATAATCGTTTGGTGTTCCCCAGCAAATATAATTGTCTATTTCAAATACTTTTACATTAAGTCCCATATTTACTAATTCTTCTATACAGCTATCTACATAAAACTCTCCGTTTACTCTAGTGTTTTTTTCATACATCTTATTTAGTGCATTCTGAAAATGCAAACCTTTTCTAAAATAGAATGTGCCTACAATTGCATGATCTTTTCGAGGGGTTTCGCTAATAGCTTTTTTAACGCTAACACCAGTAACTTTATCACCTTCGGTTTTTATCCAACCGTACATTTCAGGGTTTCTCTCGCTTGATGGGTGATCTCTAAATGACCATATGATAGCATCCACAGATTTATTCTTAAGTAATGTTTCATACTTTTTTTCATTCCATAACATACCATTATCGCAAGCGGCTATTAATAAAGGTTTTTCTAGATCTTCACCCTTTAACCCCAATTCGCAAGTACAAGCCTGCCCTTCAGTAACTTCATTTAAAGAGATTATTTTTGACTCAGGAAATTCTTTTTTTATTTCTTGAGTTAAAGGGTAGTCCTTTAAGTGGTCTTCTAAGCAAATAAAAATATGGTTATTTGCGATAGGTAGATAATTGGATGCCTGAATAATCATAGGCTTCCCAGAAACATCAATTAAAGGCTTTGGGTTTTTGTATCCCTCATTAACAAATCTACTTCCTTTTCCTGCTAAAGGAATCATATTAATTGAACCGTTTTCAGATTTAGGTTTTGTACGTTCTTCAATAATTTCTTCAAAATAATCAGAAAAACCTTTGTATTCTTTCACATCTTGTGGAGTTCCCCATTGAAGCATGTGTTGAATTTCATAAATTGATACAGACAGTTTGTCGTTAACTAAAAGATTATAAATTAAACTAACATAATATTCTCCATTAAGATTAATATCTTCATCTATAAGTTGTTTGAAATACTTTTTTACATAAGCTCCTTTCTTAAAATAATAAGTACCCATAGATGCGTATTCTTCCATACGATTATCTGTAAAAGGTTCCTTTTCCTTAATTTCTAACATCCATTGTTTATCATCTCGCATAAAAGCATAATTTGTGGTGCCTAACATATGTGGATGAAATCCCTTATAGGCAGGAACTGCACCATCTGCACTTCTATTTCGGGTATGCGACAAGAAATCTTGAAAGTCCCAATAACATGCAAAATCACAATAATTCACAATAATTTCTTCCTCATCATTTATCAATTCTTGTACTTGTTGCACAGCATATACCGGGCCTTTTTTATGAGGAGATATCTCAACCACAACACCTTTTGGTGCTATTTTATTCAAGACAGTTCGCATGTTTGTTTCCTGCAAATGTTTACTATTACATATAAATATGAAATCTTCCTCTCCAGGAAACATATTAACCACATGCTCTATAATAGGTGATCCATTAATTTTAATCAAAGGTTTAACATCTTTGTAACCAGCATTCACAAATCGTTGCCCCATTCCCGACATTGGCACTATTATCTTCATTTCTTATAAGTTTTGTCTGTATTTTTCTGCCTCCCAATTCCCTAAATATGAAATCTCACTATTATCTAAAAAGACAATGTCTTCTTTGGTTTCCTGAAGTATCATAAGATTGTTTTTACACACATCTTCAATCATTTTTGCTTTTTTCAAATCCTTAGATACAATATAAAGGAACGAGTTAAAAACAATAAGTTTTGGCAATTGCTTATATTCATTTATATACTCCAAAATACTATTACTTCCTTTGTATTCTAAAGCTTTATACCCACAAAACACATAGCCATCAGGACAAAATGGCTTCTTAAAAAACAGTTCTTTGGCAGTTTTTAAAACGTTGTTGATATATTCATCTTCTGATAAATATGTCGTCAAAACTTCTTTAGAGTATTTATTGATCTCTTTTGATAAGAAGTTTGTTATCTTGTAACGTGAAAAATCGATCTTTAGAAAAATCTCTACTTTACTTATAAAGTTTTCTGTCAATTCTTGAATACTTTCAAAATCATCTGATGTGATTATTAAACCATGATTTTGAAGGCAAATTATAGATGGTTTGCAATTACACCTGTTTTCATAAAGAGTTATTTCCTTTTTCATTTCGATCGCTAAATCGATTCCCGGAGTCTCATAATTCACAAATAAAATATCTGGAGCTATATTTTCTAATAATAATTTCCAATTCTTAACCGAAGTTAACATATTCACAGCAATGGCATGGACATGCAATGTATACTTGCACAGTATTGCATGTAAATATGTTTCTATGGACGGCCTAGGTCCTTTTACTGTTTTAGCATTATTTACAGCTTCCGCCCCTTTTTGATCTCTTAAACGTTTATTCGTAATATTAATAATCTTTGGATCTTCAATAATATTCAAAATTTTTGCGTTATCGACCAAAGCATATCCCGTATTCTCATCTACTTCTGACAATAAAAAACCAGAAGCCTTAATAATCATTTCACCATTATCTAATTTTACCGATGTATTACCTCCCCCTGCTTGAATAAGATCGTATCTTTCTCCTGCGTAATTGGACATTGCTATAAATTTTTCTAATTCTTCTTTCATTATAAAATATTTATTATCTCCTTAAAATTAGAAACAGCAATTGCCCCTAAAGGGAGCTCTTTATTCTCATTTTTATGATTTATCCATATACCTTCAATTCCAAAGTTATAAGCACCCAAAATATCTTTATCCCAATTGTCTCCTATCATTACCGATTCCTCTTTTGTGCATTTTAGTTTATCAAGAGCCTTGTAAAACATTATTGGATGAGGCTTTTCTTTTCCAGCCTCCTCACTGGACACTATAAAGTCAATGTGATTTTCTAATCCCAATTTATTGATTTTACGAAATTGGATGTGAGCCGTCAAATCGGTCAAAATACATATCTTTCTATTTTGAGACTTTAATTTGTCAAATAACTCTGAAACCCCCTCAAAAAGCGTCATGTTATCCAAAAAAGTCCCCCAGTACAACTCATAACATGGTAATGTGTTATCTATCGAATTCATTTCTAAACTTTCAAAGGTTTTTTGAAAATACAGCAATCGATTATGAGATGAAGCCGTATTCAACAAGTCTAAATGTGTGCGTTTTCTAGAAGTATTGAAAGCCTTTAAAACTATTTCTTTAGATAAATTACTTTTCTCTTTTAAAAAAGAGATTACTTGTTCCATAGCTAAATTATGAGCAATATCATAGTTATAAAGCGTATGATCCAAATCTAAAATTATATGATTTTTGTTTTTGTGGGACATCTAAAACGTGATTTTTTTTATTCGAATGTATACAACAGGTTCAATTAAGGTGATAGAATTAAATTAAAATAATTCTCATAAAACGCTGAATCATTACCATTTAAGTTATTGATATTATTTCTTTTAACTTCTTTAGATTCCAAAATATTCTTTATTTTCCTATACAAATCTTTGCTATCTCTATTTTTAAACAAAATTGTCGCCTCTGGACGTTTACATATATCTGAAGCAATTATTTTTCTGTTTAAATATAAAGCTTCTCTCACTGTCAAAGCATCTCCATCTGTATTAGTTGCTCTTACAACTAAATCACTCTCAGTCATCAACTTAACAAAAGATATTGAATATGTTATCAATGTAATATAGTTTTCCAGGTTTTCATTTTTAATTATCTCAGAATAAGCCCCAATTAAATTTAATTTCTCATTTTTAGATGCAATAACAAAAATAATTTTATAATCCTTATTTTCTTCTTTTATTAACCTAGCAACATCTATCATTAAATCTAATCCGTACAAATCTTCATTGTTATGAAGAACTAACTTAAAGGCATTACTACAAATTATTTTTTTTTGCTTATTGTTTTCAATAAGACTTATGACTTCTTGAGGTAAATCAGGCTCTTCTTCAAGAATTGGAGGTAAAAAAGCATGCACAACATACCTAGTATCAGCATTAACCTTTTTAGCTACTTCGTCACTCACAGTAATTGTTTTTTCCACCAAATATAAAAACAACTTAGTAATTAACACAGAAAAACTGTTATTAAGATTACTCAAAGAATGAATAGTAACTATCACTTTCTTTCGAAAGAAAAAACCAACAATTATATGACAGCATCTAAGCCACCATATGCCTGTATGGATATGAATAATTTCAGCATTTCTAATCAACCGCAAATATTCTAAGATATTTTTGCTTCTTATATTAAAAACTTTTTCTTGCTGATTCACTCGAGGAGACTCATCTATAAAGGAAAACTCACAACAGTCTTTCAATAAATTTGATAACCTTTTAATATGAATACTTACACCTCCAATTGCTGTATAAGGACCTATTTGTAAACATTTCTTCTTCACTTAAATACTCTTTTAATTATCTTATTGTTTTTTACAGCGATCATCGATATTAAAAATGAAAAAAGTACTATCCCACTATGACGCTCTAAAATCGATTCAGTTATCATAAATATCATAAAAACACAAATAACAGAAAAGCTTACATAATCTCTTTTTTTAATACACTTTCTTAAAATTACATACAAAATAAACAGAAATAAAAGTAATCCTATAAATCCAAAAAATAAGATGACTTCTAAATATTGATTATGTGCATTATACTTATATGAATATCCTGTTTTAAAATCTAGTTTCAAATATTCTTCATAAAGACCATCATGGCCATCTCCAGTACCAGAACCAAAAACCACATTTTCGTTTCCAATTCGATTCACAACACCTTTCCAATGAGTTACTCTTGATCCCATATCTGAAATATCAATCCCATCCGGGGATTTAGAATTAAATCTTTTTTGAAAATTTGGCGTTAAGTATACAAATAAAAGTGATAAACAAGTTAACATAAGAATTATGGATCTTATGGGTGATTTTTTGTTTGTTTGAAATTGAAATGAATAAATTAAAAGCACAGCTATTAATCCTAGAACACTAATTCTTGTACTTAACATATATAACACTAATAGAGAAAAAGCAAGTAACAATAAAATTAGCATCTTCTTTTTCCAAGATAATTTTGTTGCCTCGTACAAAAAGTATATAATAGTAACTATTACAAAAAGCGCAAAATACGTTGTATGCTTGTCCAGAATTATAGCTAACTGATCAAAAAAGAAATAATTTCCAATATTATTTATTTTAAAAAATAAAGCTTTGGAAAGCGCAAAAAAAGCAGCGATTAAAACTGAAAAGCTGAAATATTTTAATATGATTGAACTATTCTTTTCTTCAAGTTTTATTGATGAGAATACAAGAGGGAATATTAAAAAAGGTAGGTTCTGCTTAACGTTTTTTAATCCTTCTTCCATATTACTCGTATACAATAAACCTATTAGTGATAACCAAAAGAAAGAACTTAGTAAGAAAAAAAGATACCTTCGTTTTTTTAAATAATATATTTTTTCATTAAAGGGTACACAAAACAACCACGAAGTAAAACATAGAATTATAGCTATAGAGTTTAGGCTATATTTTGGAAACGGCAATGTAATGAGTACCAAAGTTAAACTCCAATAAAAAAAGTGTTCTTTTAATGCTTTCATTATAATGTTTCTAAGATAAGTTTAGAAAGTAACTTATGTCCATATTCATTGAGATGTACACCATCTTCTTGTAAATATCCTTGCTTATCTAACAAATATTCATACAAATCAATAATAAAAACAGATTCATAATGATGAGAGCATTTTTTTAGAATACTATTAAAAGACTTGTTGTAAGCCTCTAAAGTATCGTTTGAAGATGGAGGTAGTGTAATTACTATTATCTTTTGAGTGGATTTTCGAGAGGAGAGTATTTCGTATATCTGACAGATTCCTTGATTTAGAGTTACTTTGTCATTTTTCCTATCATGAGCTCCAATAAATAAAATATAATTTTGCGTATCTTCAATATTATATACACTCTTAATTACTTTTTTAATTGTATTGAACGTTTTTGCTTCTGATGCATAACCATAAACATCCCTTTCTTTACCCTTAAAAACAATATCCTTACTTTTTAACGAAAGGTTTTTTCTAAATTCTCTTCCAGCTCTCCAAAGCATTTGAGAATCTCCAATTGTTGTTACAGTAACACTTCCGGTTTGTTTTATCGGTAAATCTACAATTTGAAATATTGTTCTTTTAACTGATTCAGGATGTCCATTCAGCCACTTTATACCTGAAAAAATAATTATTGAATCTTTCTTTTTTATGCTTGTCGCTCTAAAATAATGTGGCTCATTGTCATTTAACGCAAATGTATGATTTACATTTATCCCTTCACTTGAGAGCTTTATTTTTAAATAATCTGTTGATATTGAGTCGATTTCAATATTCTCATAGGTTTCAATTAAAATCATATCTTCCCACAAATAATTGAGAGAAAGAAATGTTTTATCTGCCTTCAAAATAAAGTCTCCCAACAAGAAAATTAATATAATTAACCATGTTATTCTAAAAACTTTTTTTCCAGGCATCATCATAATACAACCTCTTTATTGAACAAATTAACTACTTTATTATCATCATTCATATAATAAATAGGATAAATAAAAGTCAATGATACAGCTAAAAATGCGATGTTGTTTAAAGAATATGAAAATAAAGAATCAATAAACAATGCAAAATATATTATAAAGACAATTTTAAATTTATCTGTTTTCCATTTTAGTAACATAGGAGATAACAAAATAAAAATATATAAAAGCCCTCCAATTATACCTGTCTCTACAAATAAATGTGGATAATATGTGTCGGTAGTAGCCAAATTAGTAGTAACATACCAATTAAAATTAACCTCTTGATATACCGGAGAGTTATAAGAAACTGATGATGGTCCTCCAAAAGACCCTACACCTCTACCAAATAGATTGAAATCTGAAAAATCTGAAAACATAACTCTATACGATTCTGCTCTTGCAGAATTGCCTTCTGTAACGTATTCTTTAATTCTATAAGAAAAACTCTCTCCCATACTAACTATTGTATTTGGAATGGCAATAATAGCAACTATAAATCCAGTCAAAATAGTCAAAATTAGTTTTAACTTATTCTTGTATTCTAAAAATAATAGGACAAAAAATGTACCGAGAGTCTTATAAGAAAAACTTAGAAACATAAAAAGAATGAATAAAAAAAGAAGTGTTGATTTTCTTTTTCCCTCATAAAATTTCCTAGTTATGAAAAAAGCCATTAAATTAATAAATCCAAATAACCCAAAAAAAGCAACAATCCCTGTAGCTCTTATTATTCCAGAAGATGCATTATATCTTCTTTCGCCATTAGGTAGGTATAAATAAAACCATTGGTCCACTCCTTTTATCCAATTAATGTAATTAATAATCTGATATAAGTCGTTTATAATCACAAAAACAATAAAAACTTTTATTAAAAGGTTAAAATGAGATCGTATTGAAAAACTGTAAAATAATACGGCTATAGGAAACAGATATCTTACAGCTTCGGTTAGTGCTGCTTCAATACTAAAAGAAAGAATAATAGCATAGACAAAAAAGGGAATAAAAAATAAAAGTAAAAATAAAAAATTATTATGATATTTTTTGTACAATACTGCATATGTAAACATATAAATTACAGCACAAATTTTAACAATACTAGAAGTTCCTTTTTCAGAAATTTGTAGTATTTCCGAAATAAAAATTAGAAAAAAGGGAAGTAATATAATCCAATTCTTAAAAATCTTTGTTGGTGATATTATTCTCTTCAATACTCCTCCCATAATTATTTCCCATTAATCTATAGTATGTCTTCTATAAGTTTTATAAAGATTCTTAACAAAAAAACTTAAAACCAGATAGCTTATAACATTCTGTAAAACATATGCAAAAGCAGCTCCTTTTGCCTCAAATCTAACGTTTAACCAATACATTAAAGGTACAGAAATTAAAAAAATTAAAAAAGACGCATACGACACATATTTCATTTTTCCCAAACTAAGAAAGTAAATCCCTTTTAGGGCATAAAAACTCTGAATATACCATCCTATCAACATTATTCTTAATAAAAGAATGGACTCATTATACTTGCTTCCAAATACCATTCCTATACAAATTGGAAATACTAATTGTGTCACTGCAAAAATCAAGGTTGAAATTAATATAAATTTTAGTTCAAATTTACTCAACTTATCAAAGAACAAGGGAATATCACTTGATACTTCTGACATTTTAGGAATTATAAATTGTTGAACACTTGTTGATACAATATTTAACCCTTGAATAATTATAAGTGCAAATGCATAATGACCAAACATTATGCGATCAAATAACACATAGTTTGCTATAAAGAAGCCTGAATGAAGTTTAAACTGATCAATTATTTGTGCAAAAAAAGCTGTCTTAGATAAGGCAATTATTCTTTTCTTTATTTCAATGTAATCCTTTGAAATGTGTGAAATAAATATTGTTTTTCTTATATCATATATCAAGCTTAACATAACTATAATTGTAGTAATTACCATTGATAGGACATACCCCCTGATAAAGAAAAAATATGTTAGTGTTAGTACAAATAATGCAGAACTAAATTTTAAAACTAAAATCACGCCGCTTATTCTTTTAAACAAATCGATTGCTTGATAATACCTAATTAAAAGCATGACAACAACCGAAGGAACAATAATAAATGAATATTGGTAAAACCAAAAAACCAATTCCCTGTTTTTAGAAATTACCTCAAAGTATGCCAACAGGTTGAAAGCAATGAATATTGTAATTGAAAAAACTACAACATATTTAATCGCAAAACGTAATGAATAGTTTCTTAATTCTTTATCTTTATTCTCGGGTATAATTTTTAAAAGAGCAAAAATAGCTCCCCCTCCCCCTAAAACAATTGCCATATTAATAAATGTCTCTATCGTTTTAATGATTCCGACATCCGACGGCGTCATTATTTTAGCAACCAATAAATGAGAGCCAAAAACAATAAATTGTACAGAATAATTAGAAATTATAAGATGAAAAAAACCTTTTTTTTTAAGCTTTAAAAACAAAAGTAAAAGTCTATTCAATTATATTTATTTTAAATTCATAAATCAACTTTTTTATTTTTCAACTTAAAACACCGCAAAAATCTAACACTACTTTATCTTTGGATACCTCCTTCAATTCTTTAAACTGCTTGTGAGCGACTAAAAAAACTATAATATCAGCTTTTTCATAGGCTTTAAGGTAATTTGTTAATTTAAAAACCTTGTGAGCTTCAATATTCGGTTCTACAATATAGTATTCTTCGTTGTTAGCATTTTGAAGTACTTTTTGAGCTATATATTTTGCAGGCGATTCACGTAAATCATCAATATTAGGCTTAAATGCAAGTCCCATAATAGCTATACCTGGTTTTCTACCATGTTTTAATTCAAATTCCAATTTAGCCGTTTGTACTTTTTCAGCACACCAAAAAGATTTGTAATTATTAATCTCACGAGCCTTACCAATAATTTTAGACTCCATCGGATAATCGGCAACAATGAAATATGGATCAACGGCAATGCAATGTCCCCCAACACCACAACCCGGTTGTAAAATATTTACTCTAGGATGCCTATTTGCCAACTGAATAAGTTCCCAAACATTTATATCTGCCTTATCGCAAATAAGCGATAATTCATTAGCAAATGCAATCTGTACATCACGCGATGAATTTTCAACTAATTTGCACATTTCTGCCGTTCTTGCATTTGTTTTGTGCAACGCTCCTTCAATAAATTTGCTATAAAATTCAACAGCTTTATCAGTAGATTTTTCATCTATTCCTCCAATCACTCTATCATTATGAACCAATTCATACATGACATTTCCCGGAAGAACACGCTCAGGACAATAGGCTATACTAAGCTTTCCTTGCAATTCGGGTCTTTCCGAATATATTAAACTCATCATCTTTTCCGTAGTTCCAATAGGTGACGTCGACTCAATTATATATAAATCGTCTTCTTTTAAGAACGGAATAACAGCTTTTGTTGCTGCTTCTACAAATGATATATCTGGTTCGTTTTTCCCTTTAAAAGGTGTAGGGACAACTATAAGATATGCATTTACTTCGACAGGCATGATTGAAGCTCTTAGATAGCCTTCTTTTACTGCATTAGCAACTGCTATATCTAATTCAGGCTCTACAATGTGTATTTCCCCCTTATTGATAGTTTCTACAACTTTAGGGTTAATATCGACTCCGTGAACAACGGTCTTATTTTTCGCTATTAATGCTGCCGTTGGAAGACCTATATACCCCAACCCTACCATCACAACTTCTGGTGTTCTGCTCATTATTTATAAATTTGAAATAAAATT
Source organism: Flavivirga eckloniae (assembly GCF_002886045.1). NCBI lineage: Bacteria > Pseudomonadati > Bacteroidota > Flavobacteriia > Flavobacteriales > Flavobacteriaceae > Flavivirga > Flavivirga eckloniae. The sequence continues at coordinate 2,913,014 of NZ_CP025791.1, forward strand.
AACTATCTTTTCACAAGCCAATCCGTTTCCATAAGGGTTATGTAACTTGCCCATTTGGGCATAGGCATCATCATCGTTCAATAATCTTTCTGTTTCTAATACAATTTTTTTAATATCTATACCCACTAACAGAACTGTTCCTGCATCAACAGCTTCAGGCCTTTCCGTAGTATCACGCATGACTAATACTGGTTTTCCTAAACTAGGTGCTTCTTCCTGTACACCTCCACTATCGGTTATAATAATATATGACTGATTCATTAACCATACAAATGCAGGATAAGACAAGGGGCTTATAAGTTTTACATTATCAATATCTCCTAGTAATTCATACACAGGTTTCTGAACGTTTGGATTTAAATGTACAGGATAAATAATTTGAGTGCCAGAGTTTTCAATCGCTATCTGTTTCAGTGCACTACAAATATTTATAAATCCTTGTCCATGATTTTCTCTACGGTGACCTGTTACTAAAACCAACCTTTTACCTTCTTTGATTAATGGTTTTAATTTTTCAATCTCTTGATCTACAAAATTTTCAGATTGTACTTTAGCAGTGCTAAAATGAAGTGCATCTATTACTGTATTTCCTGTAACTATAATGTCTTTATCATTGACATTTTCTTTCTGTAAATTCTTTCGAGATGTTTCTGTAGGAGAAAAATGAAAATCTGAAATTCTTCCCGTAATACTTCTATTAATTTCTTCTGGAAAAGGAGACCATTTATTAAAGGTTCTCAACCCAGCCTCGATATGGCACACTTTAGCTCCAGAATAAAAGGCTGCTATACTAGCTGCCATAGTCGTTGTAGTGTCTCCATGCACATATACATAGTCTGGCTTAAAACCTTCTAAAACTGGCTTTAGATTTGTTATTATCTCAGCTGTCAGAGAATATAAATTCTGATCTGGTTTCATTAAATCCAAATCATAATCAGGTGTGATTTCAAAAAACTCCAGAACCTGATCCAACATTTCTCTATGTTGTGCAGTTATGCAAACTTTCGTTTCAAAATGATGTTCATGTTTTAAAAATTCTTTTACTAAGGGAGCCATTTTTATAGCCTCTGGTCTAGTTCCAAAAACAATTAAGTTTTTCTTTTTCATTTATATAGATTTGGCTAAAACACTATTTTTTGGTCGTGCTGCAAAAGTACGACAATTCTTTATCCTAACAAGATTTACTTTGTCAGAAATATTATTCTCCCGTAAAATTTGTTCTGCAAAACTATACCACGTCATTGACTCATCATCAGAAAAATGATGAGTTCCAAAATTGCTGTTTTTACTATCAATAATATCAACAATAAATTTGGACAATGTTATTGTTTCTGTCGGGCAACCTACTTGTTCATCAGTAACAAAAAGCTCTCTTTCTGTTTTAGCTTTATTTAAAATAATTCGATAAAAATTATGACCATACTTTTTACTGTACAACCATGATGTTCTAATTATAAAATGTTTTTTTAAAATGTTATTAATATATTTTTCTCCTTGCAATTTCGATTTACCATATTCGTTTATAGGATTAGGAGTATCTTGAATAGTATAAGGCCCCGCTTTTTCACCGTCAAACACATAATCAGTTGAAATATGAATTAAAATGATATCTTTTTTTTTGCATATTTCAGCCATATTTTTAACGCCTTCCGCATTTACTTCATAAGCGATTTTCGATATTTTTTCTGCCTGTTCAACATTTGTATAAGCCGCACAATTTAAACAATAATCAAAATTCTTATTATTAAAAAATGAGCTTAATTCTTTCGCTTTAGTAATATCCAATTCAGTTTTTGACACAAAAACAAAATCAAGACCTTTCTCATTATCAGAATATAATTCTTTAATTGTCTTGCCTAATTGTCCATTAGCACCTGTAACTAAAACTTTAACACCCATCTTCAAAATCTTTAAATGAAGATAATTGCTTATCTTTTTCTGATATTATAAGTTTTTCTAAGGGGTAGTTCCATTCTATACCTAAATCTTTATCATTATATAAAATACCTGATTCTGATTCTTTGTTATAGAAATTATCACATTTATAAGAAAAAATAGTATCGTCTTCCAGTGTTAAAAAACCATGGGCAAACCCCTTCGGAATATATACTTGTTTATGCTCTATATCATCCAAAACGATAGAAAAATGTTTACCAAAAGTTGAAGACTCTTTTCTAATATCTACGCAAATGTCAAGTACTTTTCCTCTTATAACATGTATTAACTTGGCTTGAGCATATTCACTGGTTTGAAAATGTAATCCCCTTAAAACTCCTTTTGAAGATTTTGATTGATTATCCTGTACAAAATTAGTAGTAACCCCTGTTTCTTTCTCAAATTTTTTTTTATTAAAACTTTCAAGAAAAAAGCCTCTTTTGTCTTCAAAAACTTTAGGCTTTAAAACAAAACACCCTTTTAAATATGTTTCTTCAACGATCATCTCTATACTAAATGTTGTAAGTATTCACCATAACCACTTTTAAGTAATGGTTTTGCTAGTCTATTAAGTTGAGATTTATCTATATATCCCATTTTATAGGCTATTTCTTCAATACAACCTATTTTTAGTCCTTGTCTTTCTTCAATTACCTGTACAAATTGAGAGGCTTGCATTAGTGAATTAAAAGTCCCTGTATCTAGCCAGGCGATACCTTTATCCAGGATTTCCACACTAAGTTCTCCTTTTTCCAAATAAGCTTTATTAATATCTGTTATTTCTAATTCCCCTCTTTTACTTGGCTTAATATTTTTTGCAACATCAATCACTTTATTATCATAAAAATAAATTCCTGGAACTGCAAAATTAGACTTAGGTTGTTTAGGTTTCTCTTCAATAGAAATCGCTTTGTTACTTTGGTCAAATTCTACTACTCCATAACGTTTAGGGTCTAAAACATGATATGCAAAAATGACTCCTCCTTCAGGATTCGTATTGGCTTTTAAAATTTGCTCTAATCCTGAACCATAAAAAATATTATCTCCTAAAATTAATGCAGCACTATCTTTTCCGATAAAATCTTCTCCAATTAAGAATGCTTCTGCTAAGCCATTTGGAGCTTCCTGTACAGCATAATGAAAACTGCAACCATAATCATCACCATCTCCTAATAAATCTTTAAACCTAGGAGTATCTTTTGCTGTCGAAATAATTAAAATCTCATTTATTCCAGCCGACATCAATGTCGTTAAAGGATAGTAAATCATTGGTTTATCATAAACAGGCATAAGCTGTTTACTCACCACTTTAGTAAGTGGATGCAAACGTGTACCAGATCCTCCTGCTAAAATAATTCCTTTCATTTATCTTTTATATTTTTTAATATACCAATCAATCGTCTTTCTTATTCCTGTTTCAAAATTTTCTTCTGCCTTCCAACCTAATTCTTTTTTAATTTTAGTGGCATCTATGGCATATCTAAAATCATGTCCAGGTCTATCTTTAACAAATACAACCTGGTCTTTATACGACTTATCTTTCGGAAATTTTTCATCTAAAATATCACAAATTGTATTGGCAATATATAAATTATCTCGTTCATTTTCACCTCCTATATTATATGTTTCACCCGAAACTCCTTTACTAAAAGCTAAATCTATTCCTTTACAATGGTCTAATACATATAACCAATCTCTAATATTTTTTCCGTCTCCATAAATAGGAACCCTTTCGCCTTTCAATGCTTTTCTTATAATAGTAGGAATTAATTTTTCATCATGCTGTTTCGGTCCATAATTATTAGAGCAATTTGTTGTAACAACATTCATTCCATAAGTATGAAAATAACTTCTAACAATAAAATCTGAAGACGCTTTTGACGCACTATAAGGACTGTTGGGAGCATAAGGTGTTTGTTCCGTAAATAAACCTATATTTCCTAAAGAACCATACACCTCATCTGTAGAAATATGGTGAAATCTAGATGATTCATAGCCTCTTCTAATTACGTTTGGAGCTTGCATCCAATGGTTTTTAGCAACATCGATTAAATTAAACGTGCCTAAAACATTAGTATTTATAAACTCATTTGGGGCTTTTATAGAATTATCTACATGTGATTCGGCTGCAAAATGAATAACATTATTGAAGTTATATTTTTTAAATAAATCTTCTATTAAGGGCCTATCGCAAATATCTCCTTTGATAAACTTACAACTATCATTATTTTCTATTTCACTCAAATTAGACAATTCTCCTGCATAAGTAAGCTTATCTATATTTATTATTTTAACAAGAGGATATTTTTTGAGAAAGTATGCAATGAAATTAGATCCTATAAATCCTGCCCCTCCAGTTATTAAAATCGTCATTTTACCTATATTTTATCTTTATAGCGCTCTAGAAAATTAACAATTCGTAAACATAGTAATGTTATAAAAGTAAGTCCCACTAAAATAATCGCATAGTATAACTTTGGACTTATCATATTACCAAAAAGCTCTTTTTTATCATCTATTGTTCCACTATCTTGTTTACTAGATGTGATTTCAATGATATGTTCCTTATTAGCTATTTCTCTTTCAATTTCAACTAATTCTTGCCTTAGTTCTAAATCTTTATTATAAAGCTCGAACTCTTTGGTAGAGCTTTGATTTCCTTTATTAGCTATGGTAATTTGGGCTTGAGAATCATTATTGTTCTCTGCCGACTTTACTATTGCTTTTTGGTAAACAGCTAATAATGTATCTGACTTAACTAATGCTTTAGAAATTGCTGAAGCCTGTTCTTTTAATTCTCTTAAATCTTTTTCTTGTTCTCGTTTAAAATATGTATTGGAATCAATACTTGCAATAATTTTACGAAATACCGTTTTGAAATTATTCCTCTCTTTTGCTTTAATAGTAATTTGTTGGTATTGGTGATTGTGTTCTTTCGAGTTTTTCAAAAAGGTCTTATAATCTACTGTTTTCGTTAATGAAGTATCAAGTGTTTTAAGATATGTATCGAATTCTTGAAGCTTTTCATTTTCACTAATAAGAGGTTCTATTTCAAAATTTAAAATGGATGCTGCCTCTTCTTCTTTAACACCCAAAACACTTTTCAAAGTGCTTATATCTTCTTGCTTTATTAAATCTTTATAATAGCTAATTGTATTATATAAATTTTCCCCCGTCTCGTAGTTCTGCTTTACAGTAATAGAAGACTTATAGACTGGTTCAGAGGTTTTTTCCAATACGATTCCCAAAACAATTCCAACTACTCCTGCAATTGCAAGTTTTACAGCATGCTTCTTTACAAAAAACACTAACCAAACAAATGCTAAAAAAAGCTTGTTGAAAATACTCCCTATAAAACGAAATAGGTTACTAAAAGCATTCCCTATTAACTTAAAAAGTTGTCCTAAATCTACTTCTTCAGATTGCTGTGGTTGTGGCAAATCTTTACTCATAACTATATGTATTAATTAAGTATTTGTTTTAATATGGTTCTTGTTATTAAATATGTTGGTCTTACTCCAGAAGTCCCTAGGCCTCCAGACGCAAGCGTTGCTCCTGTTTCTAAAGGGTTATCGCTAGCATAATAAGCATACCTTACTTTTACACCAGAGCTGATACTTCCTCTAACTTTCGAAGCTGCCTGAATCGCTTTTTGATAGTGAGCACCCTCCATTTCTAATCCTATTACTTGCCATGTTGAATTGTAAAAGAACTTTAAAATATCCTTGTTTTGCAACGATGTTCCTAAAACAGTAATCATAGATCCTTCATAAATATCGACTCCTTGTCCTTCTAAATCTTCCTTCTTAAGTTCATTTGTAAAAGGGTAATTATCAGCTGTGCCTTCAAAAATATGTGCCGAAGGTATCATAATATCACCTTTACCTCCTTCTAAAATGCCCGCTTTACCCATAATCGATACCGATTCCACATTTAAATAAGTCTTCTTGTCGTTATTATTATATGGTTTCAATAGCTCGTCAATGGTTTCATACGCTTGTTCTCCAAAAGCATAATCCATGACTAATATAACAGGTTTGGTTTGTTTTAATAGGGCTTCGTTAACGCTTATATCTATTTTAGAGATATCTATTTTACTAGTATCAAAAATTTGCACATCAATATTGGTTCCAGATGTATCTTTAATATAAAACATCCCCCGTTGTAACGCTTCTTTATTTACTTTATTTCGAAGTCCTTCATTTTCATTTTTGCTTAAAGACTCGTATACTTCAAAAATATCCTTTTTAGATGTCACCGATTTTAATGCATTTGATGCAAAAAGTGTATTCATAACACTATGCATATTGGCACTTATTATATGTATAGGCCTTTCTAATAATTCGTTTTTAAATAATACTTCTTTTATTGAATCCGCCCAAATTTCTCCATGTATGTGATGACCAATACGTTCTCTTAATACAGGACTAAATGTTACTGTTCTTTTATTATTATGTACCTGTTCCTCTATGGCTAATTTTCCTAGCCAATACACAATATGAAGCAACCTTTCTGGTTGTAGCGGTGTAGCAAACTCGCCGTAAACCGTTCTTAACTCATTAAAAGTTCTTCCTAAAATATTAGCGACATGAGTTATAGCAACTTCGCGCTCTTCCTGAGTTAGCTTCTTTTTTGATAAAACCGCTTTTTCCAACTTTATCCAATCTCTTGTCGTTGCTCCTTCCTCATCAATTAAAACGCGATTACTTATTTTATGAGATTCTATAAAAAGAAATGTAAGGTGTGTTAAAATATCATAGATTTCCGATCGTCCTCGGGTAATCTCAATATTCATTTGTTCGGCATCTATTCTATAGCAATTACGGCGTCTTTTTTCTGGAATTATAGGCTTGAAATGAGAGTTTCCATAGCCTTCATCACTTGTTAAATTAATAAATGTACATTCTTCAATTCCAATAGGAAGCCTATCTATGACATAAAGTAACCCCTCTAATTCGGCTTTTTCTTCTCCTATAGAACCATATATTTCGGGACGTAACTGCAACAAAGACTGCCGTAAAGTTTCACCAGAAACACCCATAGGCTTGTAAAAGCCTCTGTTAAATAAATGGCGCATAGTAATATACATCCTCTCAATGGCATTCGAACTCTCTTGAGCTCTCGTTCTAGCATGATGTTTTATATTACTCATTTGTCTTTTTAATTCCCCAAATATAGTACTATTTGGCTTAATCTTTATAAAGGATTTTATCAACTATTTCCCTATCGTTCGATAACCTTGGTAATTTATTTTGTCCACCCAGTTTCCCAATAGACTTCATATAATCTTGAAACCCTCCTTTTTTAACTTTAGTTATTTTAAGTGACCTTAATACTTTGCCCTCTATTAAATCAAAATAATAGGAGTTTTGCTTTTGAAGTGATTCATCAATTTTTTTAGCCAAATCTAAAATATCCTCAGGTTCGTTTTCAAACTCTACAAGCCATTCGTGGTATGGTAAACCTTCTTCTGGGTTTATCTGAGGTGCTACTGTAAACTCAGATACACTGGTATTTGAATTTAAAAGGGCTTCTTGCATCGCTTGTTCTACCTCTTTACCTATAACATGTTCGCCAAAAGCCGAAATAAAATGTTTTATACGTCCGGAAACAATAACTCTATAGGGCTTGGTTGATGTAAACTGAACAGTATCGCCAATATTATAAGCCCAAAGCCCTGCATTGGTAGAAATAATAATCACATAATTTATACCAATTTCAACATCTTTTATAGTGATTCTTTTAGGATTGTCTTCAAAGAATTCGTCTGCCTTTACAAATTCATAAAAGATTCCAGATTTTAACTGAAGTAACATCCCCTTCTCTTTTTGTTTATCCTGAAATGCAAAAAAGCCTTCACTTGCAGGGTACAATTCAATACTGTCTACAGGTCTTCCAATCAGGTTTTCAAATTTTGCTCTGTAAGGCTCATAATTAACACCTCCAAAGATGAATAAATTGAAATTTTTGAAAATCTCACCAACTTTTTTGCCTGTTCTTTGCTGTAGCTTTTCAAAATACATCTGTACCCATGAAGGAATTCCAGAAATAATAGTCATGTTTTCAGGCAATGTTTCTTCAACAATAGCATCTACTTTTGTTTCCCAATCTTCAATACAATTTGTCTCCCAAGAAGGCAATCTGTTTTTTTGAAGGTATTTGGGAACATAATGTGCCACAATGCCAGAAAGTCGGCCTAACTGAATCCCATTTTGTTCGTTTAGAATTGGACTTCCTTGTAGAAAAATCATTTTTCCATCAACAAACTTGCTATTCCCCGTTTCATGAATATACATTAAAATAGCATTTCGAGCAGCCTCAACGTGAGTAGGCATACTCTCTTTTGTAATAGGAATGTATTTTGACCCCGAAGTGGTTCCCGATGTTTTAGCAAAATAAATAGGTTTTCCTTTCCAAAGAATATTTTCTTCTCCTGCTACTACTTTCTCTACGTATGGCCTAAGTGCTTCATAATCTCTAATCGGAACTCTTTCTATAAAGTCTTTATGCGATTTTATATTTGTAAAATCATGATCTTTTCCAAACTCGGTACCAGCGGCTTTAGAGATTAAATTTTGAAACACTTTTTCCTGAGTTTCAACAGGCTTATTAGCCCATTTTTGAATGCTTTTATAAATACGCTTTGCAAATGGTTTTGCGAGAGCTGATTTTAATGATATCATCTATTATTTAAAATCTATAAAGTTTGTTGGATTAATTGGATAACCATCATTCCATAGCTCAAAATGTAAATGAGGTCCCGTAGATAACTCTCCTGTATTTCCCGCAGTAGCAATAACCTCACCTGCTTTAACCAAATCACCCTGTCTTTTTGTTAATGCAGCATTGTGTTTATAAACAGAGATTAACCCATAGCTATGTTCTATAATGATAACATACCCCGTGCTAACTGTCCATTCTGCAAAAATTACTATACCATCTGCAGTTGCCTTTATTGGAGTATCTTTAGCTACTACTATATCTACGGCATAATGTTTTTCTTTTAAATTGTATGGTTCACTTATGGTTCCATTAACTGGCGGGAATAACACAAAATTAGTCGAAGAAGTTGCAGATTCGAACAAATTATATTTGTCTTCTTTATCTACTTTTTCTCTTAAAATGGAATCTTCTACTATAGGTGCCAAATCAACTTCACTAGCTTCAGTTCTAACGGCTTCTATTATAGAATCTTTGTTAAAACTACTAGCGCTTACATCTCCTTTTAAAACTTTCTTTATTGAAGAATAATACAATTCATTCATTGCTATAACACGTTGCAAGGAATCTGTTTTGTAATTTAATTCTGTAGCTTGTTTTTTTAATGCAGTTGATGAATACCCCGGAATGTATTCCCTTAATGGCGTAAAGGCTATTAATATGTATGTAAAGGCTATCAATAAAGCAGCAATCAAAGAGCCTAAAACAAAAACATTTAATCGTGTTAATTTAAACGACAATCGCTCTTCGAAGGTGTTTTCATTAAGTATTACTAATCGGTACTTATCTAGTAATTTCCGCTTTATTTTTTTAGGTTTCTTATTTTCTTCCATTTAAAGGCAAAATTAAATAAAATTATAACAAGACACCTTTGTCTTTATGCTAAAGTTATGTTTAAAACGCTATTATTAAACATTAATTATTAACTTTGCATTATAAATTTAATATTATGAGCTTATATATGTTACCGTTAGCAATTGGACCTTGGCAAATAGCACTAATTGTAGTTGCTGTAGTATTATTATTTGGTGGAAAAAAAATACCAGAATTAATGCGTGGATTAGGTAGTGGTATTAAAGAGTTTAAGGATGCTAGTAAAGAAGAAGAGCAACCTGCCGAAGATAAAAAAGAATAATCATTTTACTTGAAATAAAAAAAATCCGAAGTTAATAGCTTCGGATTTTTTTATATGAATATATCTGTTCTATATGTAATTAATCAATTTTAACAGATTTAATAATAGCTTCTAGCTCCAACATGTAATTACGTTTCTCTACCGATGGCGCAAAAGCAAAACCTTCTATAACCACCCATCTGTTATTTGTTTTATCTTCAATAGCATAATTAATAAATGGACCTCCCATAAACGCATTTTTTATATCCCAAATACCTTTAGTTTCTAAAGTTGGTTTGTTATTTAAAATTGTTTCTCCATGAAAAGGGGTGTAGGCATTTTCGGTAACCAAATAGGAACCTTCTACAGGGCCTTCAATATGAACTTTTCCAATAGAATCTCTAATTCTTATTATTTGATTTACAACACTATCATTTCTTTTAATAGCATTATAAGGCAGTTCATAAATTATTAAATTGGTTGTTCCTGTTGTAATGTCTTTACGAATCCAAAAAAAATTGTCTGTTTCCTTTGCAATTCTGTATATCGACTGAAACTTAATACTCAAACCTAGTTTTTCTTGAATAGATTTAAATTTATGAGGCGACTTTGCCATTTGACGTTGTCTTTCGGCAATCTCTGTATTCCTAAAGGTTTCAATTATTTTTGCTTCGTTTTCGGTAATTAAATCTATAATATCTTGTTTTGTTTTACCCGAAACGACTATAACTTTCTGAGGCTTGGCATAAACATCTTCTAAAATCTTAATGCCTGCTTCTTTATTAGGTTCAACCTTTAAAATTGTTCTATTTTTTGTTACAAAACCAGAAAAAACAGGTGGTGGTATTTGACTAATTGTAAATGTAGGTTCATCTTGCGGCAACCCATAAATTGGCTTGGCAAGCACCTTTCTCATGGCTTCTCCAACGCTTCCCTTCCACAATTGATTATCAACAACAACAGAAACGTTGTTTATGTTTCCAGAAGAATCTAAAAGAAATTTCCCTTCTGAAGGTTTTTTATCTCCACAAGAAATAACAAATAATATGGATACTAAAAAAAGAATATGTCTCATAATAGTTTTTTTGGTTTTAGGACTAACCCTTAGATATTTTAAGTTTCATTCCTGGTTTTAATTTGTTACCACTAATACCGTTCCAATCTTTAATATTTTGAACGGAAACTCCAGGAAATTTTTGTGAGATACTCCATAAGGAGTCTCCATTTTCAACAACATAAGTAATTACCTCGCCGGTAATCGGTTTTGGTTTAGTAGCTGTTGGCTTTTTTGTAGAAGTTGGTGGGGCTACGTATGGTTTTCTTGGATAAATAGTTAAACGCTGCCCTATACTTAGATTATTGCTTCGTAAACCATTCCATTTTTTTATATCGCTTACCCTAACTCCATACCTTCTGGAAATTTTACCTAAATAATCACCAGACCTTACTCTATATCGTATCCTATCGTTTGCATTAAAAAATTTAGGTAATGGTTTTTCCCGTTTATCAAATTCGGCTTTTGCAAATGCATAAATTTTTTCTTCATTATTTACAAAATCTCCTATAACGTCGATAGGGAGTCTCAAAACATAATTTTCTCCTTTAATAATTGGAATGATGTCCAGTTTATAAGATGGGTTTAAAAATTGAAGCTCTTCAATAGGAGTGCCTGTAACTTCCGAAACCTGATCGAGAGTAATCATATGCTTTACCCTAACGGTATCTGTTTCAAAATAGGCTTTTTCTGGTTTATAATGTTTAAAGCCATGCTCCTTTGCGTATTCAAAAATATACATATTGGCTAAAAATGCCGGAAGATATCCTGCTGTTTCCCGTGGTAAGTTATGCCTGATATTCCAATAATTTTGGTAACCACCGGAACGCCTAATTGCTTTTGTAACATTTCCGGGGCCTGAATTATATGCTGCCAAAGCCAAATCCCAATCTCCGAAGATTTCATAAAGCTTAGCCAGATATTTTGAGGCTGCTTCTGTAGATTTAAGAGGATCGCTACGTTCATCTACATAACTACTTACATCTAACCCGTACATTTTACCAGTACTAAACATGAACTGCCATAAACCTGTAGCACCAACTCTTGATTTTGCTCTGGGTTTTAGTGCCGATTCTACAATAGCCAAATATTTTATTTCTAATGGAATATTGTGGTTATCAAGCTCACGCTCGAACATAGGAAAATAAAAGGCACTTAAGGTAATTAGTTTTTGAATGGATTTTCTCCTGTGCTTTAAATAGGACTTTATAACATTTTCCAACGCAGGGTTATATTCTACATTAAAAGGAGTTCTGGCATCTAATTCTTTTAAACGAGCTTTTAACGTATCGGTGGGAAGTTCGGGATAATCAACTTCTTCGAAAGTTAATTCTGTAACAGATTTATATATGGTATCGTACAAAGCATTATTGTACAGTTCTTCAAACCATTTCTCGTCTAACTTCGCAGCAAGAGCATTATCTTCTAGGTTTTTTATTGAAGTGCTATCTGTTACTGCCGCTATAGATTTAACTGTACGGGATTTACCGTCAATCAGAGAATCTTTAGTCTGTTTTTTTTGTGAAGAAACAGCATCTTGAGCCTGAGATAAACAAGTCCCTATACATAGAAAAAAAATAGTTGTAATAAAACGAAAAGCCATAAAATCTATTCAGTTAAACATTGAACGATACTATGGCTAAATTCGTATTTTTTAAGCTAATTTGAAAGCTTATGTCAATTTAACTTAGAAATTATTCTAAGATGGCAGCTATTCCAGGTAACGTTTTACCTTCTAAGCTTTCAAGCATAGCTCCACCACCTGTACTTACATAACTTACTTTATCTTCGAATCCGAATTGTTTTACTGCTGCTACAGAATCTCCACCTCCAACTAATGAAAATGTTCCATTTTTAGTAGCTTCTGCAATAGAGTTTCCTAATTCTATAGTACCTCCAGCAAAATTTTCCATTTCGAAAACGCCTAGCGGACCATTCCAAAGTATTGTTTTGGACTGCATCACAACCTCATGAAATTGTGTTCTCGATTTTGGTCCTGCATCTACACCTTCCCAACCTTCAGGAATTTCGTTTATATCTAAAGTTTGAGTATTGGCGTCATTACTAAAATCGTCTGCAGCAATTACGTCTACAGGAATATGTACTTTTACATTTTTTTCTTCTGCTTGCTTTAAGATATCTAAAGCTAATGGCATCTTATCATCTTCGCAAATAGAATTACCGATCTTTCCGCCTAAAGCTTTAACAAAAGTAAACGACATACCTCCACCAATGATTAGGTGATCTACTTTGTCTAAGATGTTTTCTATAATTGTAATTTTAGATGATACTTTAGCACCTCCAAGTATGGCCAAAACTGGTTTGTCTCCAGATGTCATCACTTTTTCAATACTCTCTATTTCTTTAGCTAATAAGCTTCCAAAACATTTGTTTTCTGGGAAGAATTCTGCAACTATGGTTGTAGAAGCATGTGCTCTATGTGCTGTACCAAAAGCATCGTTTACATAAATATCTCCTAATTTAGATAGTTTTTCAGCAAAACCTTTATCTCCAGCTGTTTCTTCTTTATAATAACGTAAGTTCTCTAATAACAAAATCTGTCCTGGCTCTAAGCTTGCTGCCGCAGCTTCAACTTCTGGACCTACACAATCTTTAACAAATTTTACCTCAACACCTAAAACGTCCTCAACTTTTTCTACAATATGTCCTAAAGAAAACTCATCTTGAAAACCTTTAGGTCGTCCTAAATGCGACATTAGAATGCAGCTTCCCCCATCTTCTAAAATTTTAACTATAGTTGGTTTCGCAGATACAATTCTTGTAGCATCTGTCACTTCAAAATTTTCATTTAAAGGCACATTAAAATCTACGCGAATTAATGCTTTTTTATTTTCAAAATTAAAATCGTTAAGCGTCTTCATTTTGTTCTTTTTAATTGTTTTTTATATTGTTATAATTCTATCGAGCTCAGTACCGCATATAATATTCGTTAATCGTTTCCTATATGATATAATTACTGACTGCGAATGATTTATCGATATGTATTTTTAATTAATTGACACACAAAAGTAACTAATTAAAAACAGCTATAAAACCTGTTTTTTAACGAAAACGATATAGCTTATAAAGATTTTTATCAAATTGATTATTTCCTCACTTTTTTGTAGAAAAACCTGAGTTAATTAGAAGAATAAGCTCGTTTATATTTTCTGAAATAATCTTTTTTATGTTCTTTTTCATCAAAGGTTTCATAACTATCCCTAAAGGTTTAAAATCTGCAAAAACTTCAATACGTAACTTTGTATATCCATTTTCCATTTCTTCAAGAACGAAATAATTATTCATGCGTTTTGTAAATGGTACTTTGGTTGTAGATTCCCCATAAACCAATTGGTTTGTGTTTACGGTTTTTGTAACTGTGGTTTGTTCTACTTCCTCATTTTTATTTACTAAACACTTATGTTTTTGTCCTACACGGTTAACTTTATTTTTGTCGTATTCTAATTTATCGATTCCTTTTGTCCAGAGTAACCTATAATCAAAATTACTTATCACTTCATAAAGCTCTAATGCAGGAATCTTTACTAATTCGGTTTGGTCAAATAATTTATGTTTAGGAACATCTTTCGGAATTGGTTCTACTTCCGGAAGCTTCTCTTTTATATGCGATAACGGGTTATACGTATAAGCAATATTGCCAAAATCGTATTCTGCAATTAACTTATTTTCCCCATTTAAAGGTTGAACATGTTCCGTAAAAATGGCATACTCATCTATAGGTACATCATTTTTGAGCAAGCGATGGACTTGTATTACAGTACTTCCATAGGGTTTCTTTGAATCTTTAACTTTTATAAATTCAATTTCTCCATAATGTACAACAAACTTAATTTTTAAATTATACGCAGAAGAACAAGCGCCACAATGACAAATACGTTGGTATTCATATTGTTTAAGATGTGTATGAAACGCTAAATACATCGCTTCAATCTGCTTTTCGAGAGTTGAAACATCAACCTTATTATCGACCTTATACATAAAAAGAGCATCTCCTTCAATCTCTGCTAATTCCAGACCCATTGTATTCGTATCGATTAACAACTCCAGTAACTCCGAAACGATGTGTCTGCTATGGCTTATATCTGTGTGATGCACAAACTCTGTAAAGCCTGAAATATCTGGAATAAAAAGAATAGCGTTTTGAGTCATTATTAGTTGATTACGATCGTTCAATGTATAAAAATAAGTTGATTTATTTTGTGTTTGTTACAACTTAATGTTAAAACATTACCCATAGTTAAATTCGTTTTTAGAGGTGACAAAATTATCGATCGTTCTTATGGTTTTTGAGCTTTAACATGTAATAAAAAATGTGTAGGTTTGTTTCATGCTTTTCGAAGATGTTTTAGGTCAGGATCATATTAAAAATCATTTAACACAAAGTGTTGATAATGGTAGAATTCCGCATGCACAACTATTTGTTGGTAACGAGGGTTCTGGTACGTTACCTATGGCTATAGCATACGCTCGATACATCTTATGCTCGAATACCGGCGGAGAAAATACAACCGGAAATGAAGCTTGTAACTTAAAGTTTAAAAATATATCGCATCCCGATTTGCATTTTGCTTTTCCGGTAACTACTAGCGATAAGGCAAAAAGCCATCCGGTTTCTAGTAATTATCTTGAAGAGTGGCGTCAATTATTAAAAGAACAGCCCTACGGAAATCTTTTTGACTGGTACAAATTACTTGGTGTTGATAATAAGCAAGGGCAAATAGGTGTTGATGAAGCACACGACATTGTAAAATCCCTAACTTTAAAATCTTACGAAGGAGGCTATAAGGTGATGCTTATATGGATGGCAGAAAAGATGAATATTGCCTGTGCAAATAAGCTTTTAAAACTTATAGAAGAACCTCCAAATAAAACTGTTTTTATTCTTATTGCTGAAGATGAAGAACAAATAATTAATACTATTAGATCGCGTTGCCAGATATTGCATTTTCCGCCTTTGGCAGAAGATGTTATAAAGGATGCCTTAGTTAAAAGCTATAGTCTGGATATTGCTGTTGCCACTAAAATTGCACATCAATCTAACGGAAATTATAATAAGGCTTGCGATTTAGTTTATCAGGATTCTGAAGATCTACAATTTGAAGAATGGTTTGTTTTCTGGATTCGAAGTGCTTTTAAAGCCAAGGGCAATAAAACAGCTATACACGATCTTATTTCCTGGAGCGAAGATATAGCCAAAACCGGGCGGGAAACACAAAAGCAATTTTTACATTTTTGTTTAGATTTTTTTAGGCAGGCATTGTTATTAAACTATAACGCCACAGATTTAGTTTATTTAGAGCCTAAAACACCAAAATTTAAGTTGGAAAACTTTGCGCCTTTTATACATGGCAACAATATTTTAGAAATTAGCGACGAACTTCAAGATGCTATTTATCATATTGAACGTAATGGGAATTCTAAAATTATTTTAACCGATTTATCGATCAAACTTACGAGATTACTCCACAAGAAGCCCTAGTGATACAATTCTTAGATTTTTAAAATTCTAATCTAAACGAAAGGTTTGGAATAATACCTAATGAGGATTTATTAATTTCTTGAAATACACTAAATTTTTCTCCATTAGCTGTGAAGTTAATTGTTTTATAAGATTTACCTAAGAAGTTTTTTCTACCTGTAATGTTTAATACAGACAGTCCTAATTTAGCTCGCCATTTTTCATTTTTGGAAAAGTTGAATTTATATGTGGTTGAGAAATCCAATCTGCTATAATTAGGTAAACGATACGCATTTGTTTTAGAATAATCGATTTCTATATTGTTGTTCTCCTCAAGAAAACTTATAGCTTTTGTATATGGTGTTCCGGTTCTTAAATTCCAGCCTAAAGAAAAGTTAAAATTATTCCATAAATACGAATGCGTCCATGTAAAATTGTGTCTTATATCAAAATTTCCCGGAAATGGTGCTCCTCCATTAATTCCTTCAAAAGTAAATTGATTATCTGTAATGGAATAGCTTAAACAAGTTCTATAATTGTCTATCTTCTTTTTTACTAATACATCCAAACCCAGAACATCACTTTTACCTTTAAAAAAATGTTTATTTTCCTCATTTTCAAACCCTTTCGTTAACGATGTTAAACCATCTACTCTTTTTGCATAACCATCTACATCAACATTCCACCCCTTTTTACTAAACGAAAACCCACTTGTTATTTGAAAACTTTTTAATACTGGAATGTCTTTTCTATTTGATAAGACCCAAACTTGATTTTCCAATCCAAAATCTTTTGTCTGAAATTCCACTATTTGGCTTACCTCCTGATGTAACTTTTCCAATGAAGATTTAAATCTTAAATGCGGTGCTATTTTAAAATCCAAATGTAACCTTGGCTCAAAATAAAGCCTCTTGAAAGCAGACATGTAATTGGTTCTTAGCCCCGTATTAATAATTAGTTTATCATCATTTTTATATTGGTAATCTGCATAAAAAGCATGATTGTTATTTAAGTTTGTATTTCCTATCGATTCTATTTCAAACTCACCAGTTGGTGTTAAATCTCTATAACCTAATTCATAACCTATTTCATTTGATGTAAATTGATAACCAATCCCCAACTCATTTTTCTTGTTGATTTCCCAATTGGTGTCGAAAGACATTCCAATATCACGAACTGCATTCTTTTTTGTTGTATCATAACTTATCACCCCTACTTGTCCTTCATAAGTTGAACCATTATATTCTAAATCAAAATTCGAATAATACGACCGAAAGGCATGCGAAAACGTCTTGCTGTATTTATGATTCCACGAAAAACTGGTTCCTCTATTATTTATATCTATATTATCACTTATAAATACGTTTAATAGGCTTGAAAATTCATTATCCAATTCGTTTCTCGTATATAGGTTACTAACTACAATCTCATTATTATCATTTGGCTTTATAATGCCTTTTATGGTATAGTCTGAAAAATAAAAGCGTTCAATAAGGTGATTGACCTGATACCCTTGAGTAGATCTCTTACCATCAGTAATTTTTGTGTTTTGAAAAACCCTCTTAGATATATTCTTAAATGTAATTGATTCAAAAAAGTCTGTAAACGATCGTCTTGCAGAAGCAATCAATGCTATTTTTTTGGCTACAGGAATTTTTATATACAAGTCTGAATGCATCATATTAAAACCAAAACCGCCCTCAACTTTTTTAGGAATTTTATTCGATGATGTAATATCTATCACGCTAGAAATCTTGCTGCCATACCTGGCTTTTGTTCCACCAGTATAAAACTTCACATTTTCGGTTATATACGGATTAAAGGATGAAATCATACCAAAAAAATGACCTGAGTGATACATTTTTATGCCATCCCAAAGAATTAGATTTTGATCGGGAGTACCCCCTCTTACGTATAGTCCCGATGCTGTTTCCGACGGGCTTTGTATTCCCGGTAGCAACTGTAAACTTTGCAACACATCCGGCTCGGTTAATCCCGGTAGAATTCCCAAACTACTTGGTGTTAATGTGATAGATCCGTTTAATTTTTTGCTAATTCCAGAGGTGAAATACTCGTTAATAACAACCTCATTAAGCCGTTGGGTCGTTGTTAAGTCTCTTGGATTTTTTTGCTTAAGAATATAATAACGCTCCGATACTTTAAAAAACTTAATACCGGTTTGCTCTTCTATAAACTGCAACACATCATCTAAAAGCACACCTTTACCTTGAAAAGTTACTGATTGGTTTTCAACTAATTTGGAGTTGAAAGACAGTTTAATATTAAACTCTTTTTCAAGTTCGACTATAACGTAATTTAAAGGTGTATTACTGTATAAAAATGAAGCTCTTTTTTGAGAGAACGCTTGTAATAACGAACAAATAATAATAAAAACAGTTAATATTAACTTCATTTACTACTAACCATATACATAATTAAATCGATCCTTAGTTTTTCTAAAGATCTTACTTTTTAATGCCCTTTATTAACGAGCATTATTTTGTTTTTGTCTTTAATAACGTAGGAAATATTCATAGTCTCAAAAACGGTAGTTAGGGCTAACTTTAAATTTTTATGAGTAAATCCTCCTGTAAACTTTTGATTGATGTCAATTTTAGAAGCATTAAAAGTTACATTAAACTGGTTTTCAAAAGTTTTAATAACTTGAAATAATGGTGTATTCGTAAAAGTACTTTCTCCTAAAAGCCATGATGCATTCTTATTACTAAACGTCCACTCTTCAATAGTACCATTTACTATTCTAAACGCTTTTCCTTCTGTAAGCACGGCGGCTTCATTTACATCAATACCCTTAACTTTTACGCGTCCTTCGTAACATTGAATTTCAAAGAAATTTGGTCTTGCTATCACATTAAATTCTGTGCCCAGAACCTCAACAACTCCTATGTCTGTACATACCTTAAAGGTGCTTCCTTTTTCCACATCGAAAAAAGCTTCTCCTACAAGTTTTACTTCTCTATTGTTGCTCCACAGTTTTGAATTAAAATCAACCTGCGAATTGGCATTAAGCTGTACCTTGGAATTATCTGGAAGCGTAATGGCTAACTGTTCACCAAACCCTGTTTTATAATGAGATTTTAAATTTAAAAAGTAAAATATCCCAAACACTATTACCAATATTGCTGCTGCGCCATATACCCATTTAGGCATAATATGTTTTTCTGTCTTCTTATTTGCTTTTTCTACCTCTAAACGTTCTTGTAACTTACTAAAAACATCCTGTTTATTATATGTTGGTGCTTTTAATTTTTCAGCGGCTTCATTAATTTTATTAAATTTATTATAGTCGCTCGATTTTTTAAACGCTTCTAACTCTTCGGCAGAAAGATCACCCGAAACCCATCGTGCTAAAAAAGTATCGTCTAAAAAAAATTTCCCCATTTTTTTAGTTTTTGGTTATATAGTTAAAACAGTTATCTTTTTCTTTACCCTACTTTTAAATATCTCCTATACGGTCTCTTAACATTATTAAGGCTTGACTCATACGCTTTTCTACAGCTTTTACAGAAATTCCAACAATATCCGATATTTCAGAATACTTTTTTTTATCAATTCTACTAAGTAAAAAAACTTCGCGCTGTTTTTCAGGTAAATCGGCTAATGCCTTTTTTAATTTTCCCATAAATTCCTGTTCTTCAAGCAAAAACTCAGGGGTCTCGTTTGTCCGATCCGATACTAAATGAACTTGATGTTGTAATACCACTTTTTTATGAGCTACTTCATTAAAAAAAATATTTTTTGCTACGGTATACAAATACGATTTTGCTTTTTCAAAAATAACCTTTGCGCAATTACTCCAAAGCTTTACAAATGATTCTTGAACAATATCTTCGGCCTGTTCTATATCACCGCACTTGTAATAAATAAAGTTTCGTAAAGTTTCCGAATGCTCATTAAAAATCGACTCATATGTTTTTTCTTCACAAACGGATCGTGTTTCCTTACTCATCAGTAAATCAATAGTTACAATTTTTTGTTCAAATCTAAAGATTATTTAACAACTGAAAAGGGAATTAGTTTTTTTAACTTTTCTTTTAATAAGAAACGTTAAAACAGAAAATAAAGTGTCAAATTTTGTAAAATTTTAAGAACACCATGTTAACTGCCCAATGATTCACTTGCGATAGTATTATCAATTTTGGCACAAGATGTTTTATTTGTTTAAACTTCGTAAATAAGCACCTAAATAAAAAAACACTTGCATTCATGTATTCATTTTTATTTGAACAAAATAGTAGGGTAAAAATCTAGCTTCCTGTTCTAGGAACAATAAAAATCATTAAAAAAATTGAAAACATGAAAAATTTATTAAAATTATTACCTGTACTTTTTTTGTTTGCCACTGTATTGGTTGCATGCGATAAAGATGACGACCCTGTTATTAAATCTCCAAAATTAACTGCGGTTAAGTATAACCCAAACAGTATAACAAGTAAACCTAAAATTGCTTTTAAGAGCTCGGCAATTGAAATAACTCCTGATAAAGCCAAAGCTACTTTTACAATTAAAGACATAAAAAAAGACGGGGAGAAGTTTACAAATCCAGGTAAAAAAGAAGGGTTTCAGATCGATGCTAACGGAAAAGTTTTTGCCGATAAAGATCATAAATTAGGAAATGGTGTTTACGTTGTAACCGTGTCTGCAAAAGATGCGTCGGATAGTAAAAACGTAAAAACAACAACTATAAAAGTTATTATTAGCGATTTAGAAAAACTAACTTCCATTGTCTATGACCCAAACAACATTACAGGAAAACTTAAAAAAGATTTTAAGAGTTCGGCAGTTAAAATAACTCCAACCAAGGCACAAGCGACTTTTACAATTAGTAAAATAACTAAAGATGAAAAAGATTTTACAAATCCTGGAGAAGGAAAAGGATTTAAGATTGATGCTTCAAAAGGGGAAGTTTATGCCGAAACAGAACATAAATTAGAAAAAGCCACTTACGTTGTAACCGTTACAGCAAAAGACAAACTAGATAACGACGTGGTTAAAACAACAACATTAAAAGTGGTTATCGATTAAGCTTTTTAAATTATAACCAAATACCTTAAACTAGGAAAGTTTGCTTTACCGACAGGAAAATAAATTATGCCCCTCCTGTACAAAAAAGCAGCTTTCCTGCTTTAAACTAATGAAAATATGGAGGTCCTTTTTAGATTAATCTCAGCAGCAAAACCATTACATACCATCAAAAAGATTACTAAAGACGGGACAAACTTTCCAAACCCTCCAAAAGGGTTTAAAATTGATTCTACAGGAAAAGTCTATACAGACGCTACTCATGAATTACCTTCTGGCAACTATATTGCAACTATTTCTACAAAAGATGAATTAAATAGAGGTATAAAATGTTACTATTGGCAATTAATACTTATTTAAAAATATCTTAGTTTTTTAAAAACACTCGTAATAAAAACAACGTTTTATTTCATATATATTGACTTAAAATCAACTAAATAGCCCTTTAAAATCTTCAAAAAAATGCTATAAAACTTAACCCATTTTTTATGGTTCTTCATGGTCTAAGTCAAACGCTAATTAACGATGACGATAAAAATATCGTAACACACTTCAATCGTATTATTTAAAACTAATTTCTAATCATCTAAAAAAATTAGAGGGTTTTACAAACTACAATCGTTACATACTTACAATCCATTTTAATACCCCAATATCATGAAAAAAGATTTACTCTTAATTTCTCTCTCTCTCTTACTTAATAATAGCAAAACACAAATAGGTAAAAATATCGAAACGATTGGCGGTAAAACAAACCTACTACATACTTGTAATGTACAAGTTTTAAAAAAACAAAAACTTAGTTATCAACAAATTAGAAATTAATTAAGATGACTAAATTTTTAATAGACACGTTTAAAATAACACTAAGAGAAGCTCAAATAATTTCATCCTCATTCGATAAAAAAGAATATCGCAAAGGCGAGGTATTTATAAAGAACCTAAGCATTTGCAATAAAATTGGATTTGTTAAAAAAGGCGCTTTAAAAAGCATCTCTATTGGGGATAAAAAAGAGCTTATCGATGATTTCATTTTTGAAAATCAATTCGTATCAAACTGTTATAGTCACTTAACAAAAAAAGCTTCGAACAAATACATTGTTTGTATTGAAAACTGTACTATATATGTGATCAAATGGAAAAAGTTTGAGGAATTATCTAATAAACACCAGTTTATTGATCAAATAAGAAGAAAAGTTATTGAACGGCTATACATTTCCATGCAACAAAGATTTGATGATCTAAGACTTTTAAGCGCAGAAGAAAGATATTTAAAATTACTTTATTCAAATAAAAGAGTTGTTAATGAAATGCCACAATACGAAATCGCTTCCTATTTAAGTATAAGTGCCGAAACAGTTAGCAGAATTAGAAAAAACATTACTGTACGTTCTTGATCTAAGTCAATGAAAAACAAATTAGGTTTTCAGATTTTTGTATATAAAAACATACATTCAGTTTCTGTATCAAATCCTTGTATTATGCCTCCCAACACTATGAAACAAATTTTACACTTAATTTTTCTCATTCCTTTTTTTTGTTTAAGTCAAACACCCATCGGTACTGAAATTAGTAGCGCAGGACATAGTGTATCACTCTCTTCTAACGGTTCTATAGTCGCTATAGGTAATCCATTTAATAATACTAATGGTAATAATTCCGGTCATGTCCAGATTTATCAAAAAACGTCAACTGGATGGGTGAAGATGGGCAATGATATTGAAGGTATAGCAGCTGAAAATCGATTAGGTTACAGTGTTTCCATTTCCAAAGATAACTCCACAGTAGCTATTGGAGCACCAAACAAAAATAAAGATGCTACGAGTTTAGGTTATGTAAGTATTTATAAAAATGAGTCCGGCACTTGGACAAAGATGGGTAATAATATTGATGGAACTCTTTTAAATAGTGAATTTGGCGCTAGTGTATCGCTTTCATATGATGGTTCTATTGTTGCCATCGGAGAGCCTTCTGGTAAAAACAACAATGGTCATAAAACAGGACAAGTACAAGTTTATAATTATAATACAACATCAAAAAACTGGGAGCTGTTAGGCAATGGTATCTATGGTGAAGAATATGTTGATAACTTAGGTCACAGCATATCACTCTCTTCTAATGGGAACGTAATAGCTATTGGTGCTCCTTATAATAATGGCAGTCTTTCAGATCCCAAACTTAGTATTGGGAGCGTAAAAGTTTATGAATATAACTTATCATCAAAAGATTGGATACAAATTGGTTTAGATATTGACGGTGTAGCAAACTCTGATTATTTAGGTGCTAGCGTATCACTTTCCAAAGATGGTGATATTGTTGCTATTGGGGCAACTTCTATAGGTTCGAAGGGTTATGTGAAAGTTTTTGAAAATATTTCGGGCACATGGACGCTGATAGGAAATGTTATTGATGGAGAAGCTTCCAGTGAAGAAGCCGGTACAAGTGTATCGCTTTCTGCCAATGGTGATATTGTTGCTATTGGTGCCCCAAGTAATAATGAGAACGGAAATGATTCTGGCCAGGTAAGAATTTATAAAAACATTTCTGGGAACTGGCAAAAAATAGGTGATGGCATCGAAGGCAAAACACCTAATAGTGTATTAGGTTTAAGTGTATCACTTTCCGATGATGGTTCTTTTATTGCTATTGGAGCATTAGGTCATGTAGATATTTATGACTTAAGTCCCGTACTATCATCAGATAGCTTCGCTCTGTCCCAATTTAGTATGTTTCCCAATCCTTCAACCTACCAAACAACCATTAAATTAAACAAAGGATTAACCTTAAAAAAAGTTGCAATCTATAATAATCTGGGTCAGTTTATAGAATCTACCCAAAAAGATGTTATAAATACATCCCAACTGTCCTCTGGACTTTACTATGTAAAAATCACAACAAATAAAGGCGAAGCCACTAAAAAATTAATAATAGAATAAATTACAACAATATAAAGCCCTTTTTGCCCTCAAAATCTCAAACTATCATGAAAAAAACCTACTTTCTTATAGCCTTTTTAGTTTTAAGTTCTGTTAAACTTATAGCACAGGTTACCGATGTTATTGATGGATTAAATGGCCCTGCTGGAATTTTACTTAATGGAAATGACCTATATATTGCAGAAGGGCTCGGTATTTCTAAAATAAATACTACTGATACATCGCCATCGAAAACAAATGTTACCACACGTCTGGTTGCTCCTTTTGAAATGGTGCTCCATGGGAATGAAATGTATTTTACTCAAGGAAGAAAAATCTCTAAAATAAATATTACCGCGACAACACCAATTGTAGCCACAGATGTTGTTACTGGATTAAATTATCCGTCTAGTTTGGTTCTTAACGGGAATGATCTATATATAGCTGAAAGAGATAAAATTTCCCAAATAGATATTACCGCAACAACACCTATAGTTACAGAGGTTATAACCAGTTTAAGCAATCCTAGTAGTATGATAATTATTGGAGACGACTTGTATGTTGCAGAAGGAGGAAACAGGATTTTTAAAACAAACCTTAACTCTCCAACACCAATGGTTACAGATGTTATAATAGGATTGAATATGCCCTCCGCGATGATACTAGATGGAAATAATCTGTATGTTGCCGAAAGTGGCGATGGCATAATTTCTAAGATAAATATTACTGAAACAAATCCAACGGCTATAGAAATAGTAAACGGGCTTGATCGTCCGTTAGGGTTAGCTATTAATGGAAATGACCTTTATATTTCAGATAACGGCACAAGGAAAATTTATAAATTCGATTTAAACACGTTATCAACAGGCAAACTTATTGATTTACCGAATTTAAAATTGTCTCCAAATCCCGCTTCGGATTTTATTCAAATTTCAGGATTAAACAGAGCAGAAAACTATACCATATATAATTGCTTGGGTGATAAAGTAAATACAGGAGTTATCTCTGCCAAACAAAAAACAGATATTAAAAACCTTTCCAGCGGAATGTATTTTATACAGTTTAAAAATAGAAATACTATAAAGTTTCTCAAAGAATAGAGAATACGACATAAAACAAAATTACATTTCGGAAAAGGTTTCTATTTATACAGAAACCTTTTCTTTTTTTATAGCTTAACATTAAAAAAATACCATTAAAAATATTAAATGTAACTTTGCACAAAACTTAATGCAAAATCTTCACCAATTAATTAAGTTTAAAACTATTAACTCCTATATACCTTATAGGAAACGATTATGAATTAAATTATAAATGACAAGAAAGAAAAAAAGGAAATCGAAGAAAGGAATTTCCAACTTAACAAATACCATTCTAAGTATTTTAAAAAAAGATAGAAACCAATCATTCAACTATAAACAAATTGCTGCGAAACTAGGTGTTAATGATGCCAGTAGCAGAAATCAAATTATAAAAACCTTAGCCAAACTTGCTGCCAAACAAGAGATTATACAAGTAGATAGAGGCAAGTTTAAAGCAGTAGTTAATACAGAATACCATACTGGTATTTTAGATTTATCGGCCAAAGGATCTGGCTACATTATTTGTGAAGACTTTGATGATGATGTTTTTATAGCATCCAATAATATAAATAGAGCATTGGATGGCGACGAAGTAGAATTCTATGTTTATAAACGTAGAAAAAGAGGAAAATTAGAAGGAGAGATAACCAACATTATAAAACGCGACAAAAGTGAGTATGTTGGTGTTATTCAAATACATAGCAACTACGCATTTGTAATTGCAGATAGCTCAAAAATGTATAAGGATATTTTTATTCCTATTAACAAAGCCTTTAAAGCAGAAGACGGAGATAAAGTATTAGTAAAACTTGAAGATTGGCCAGAAAATGCCGATTCGCCATACGGAAAAGTAATCCAAGTTCTTGGTAAACCCGGAGATCATAATACCGAAATCCATTCTATTCTTGCAGAATACGGGTTACCACACGAATTTCCACACGAAGTAGAAGCATTTGCCAATAAATTAGACACCTCTATTACTCCGGAAGAAATTGCTAAACGTAGAGACATGCGTAAAGATTTAACCTTTACGATCGATCCTAAAGATGCCAAAGATTTTGATGATGCTTTATCTTTTGAAGTTCTGGATAACGGATTATACGAAATAGGAATTCATATTGCAGACGTATCTCATTATTTACAGGAAGGCACTGTTTTAGACGATGAAGCTTACGAGCGTGCCACATCCATTTATTTAGTAGACAGAGTTGTGCCTATGCTTCCCGAAGTGCTATCAAATAAAGCCTGTTCATTACGTCCGCATGAAGAAAAGTACACCTTTTCTGCTGTGTTTCAAATAAATGATAAATGCGAAATTAAAAACGAATGGTTTGGCCGTACCGTAACCTATAGTGATGCACGATATGCTTACGAAGAAGCCCAGGCTATTATAGAAAATAATATAGGGCTTGTCATTCCTGCGAAGGCAGGAATCCACAACATTAACGAAATTAATAATACCATACCAAAAGAAGTATCACTTACAGGTAAAGAATATCAAACACCTAAAGAAATAGCGCAAGCCATTTTAAAAATGGATGAACTGGCTAAAATTATGCGTAAAAAGCGTATGAGGTCTGGCGCCATTTCCTTCGACAAAGTAGAAGTAAAATTCAACTTAGATGAAAAGAATAATCCAGTTGGTGTATTCTTTAAAACGAGCAAAGATGCCAATAAACTTATTGAGGAATTTATGCTTTTGGCAAATCGAAAAGTATCCGAATTTATTGGTAAAAAAGATCCTAAAAAAACTTTTGTATATCGAGTACACGACGAACCAGACGATAGCAAATTAGCAGGATTACAAGGTGTTGTTTCTAAATTTGGTTACAAACTTAATTTTAAAGACAGAAAAACCACATCGGCGTCTCTAAACAATCTACTTAAAGAAGTAAACGGTAAAAAAGAGCAAAACCTCGTAGATACACTAGCCATTAGAAGTATGAGTAAAGCCGAATATACCACAAATAACATTGGACATTATGGTTTGGCGTTCGATTATTACAGTCATTTTACATCGCCCATTCGTCGTTATCCAGATGTTATGGCACACCGTTTATTACAACACTATTTAGATGGTGGTAAATCTGTAAACGAAGAAGTTTACGAAGATAAGTGCAGCCATTCAAGTGCCATGGAGAATCTTGCAGCCAAAGCAGAACGGGATTCCATAAAATACATGCAAATTAAATTTATGCAAGACCATAAAGACGAAACGTTTTTAGGTGTTATTTCTGGAGTAACCGATTGGGGTATTTATGTTGAAATTATTTCCAACAAATGTGAAGGCATGGTAAGCGTACGTGATATGACAGACGATCACTATGCGTTCGACCAAGATCTATACGCTATGGTTGGAAGAAATACTAAAATGATGTATCAACTTGGTGACGAAGTTATCGTAAAAGTTAAAAACGCAGATTTAGTTAAAAAACATCTGGATTTCAACCTAATAGGGAAAAACGAAACAGAATAGCCTTGTAACAATTGTTATAGCCATGCAACTAACAATAAAAATAAAGTCATGATTTTAACAACAACACATTCAATAGAAGGGCACACCATACAAGACTACTTGGGCATCGTTACAGGTGTTAATACAAGCATGCCCAAAACCACTTTTTCTTTTAACATGACTAAATATTACCGGTCGTACGAGAAAAAAGTCAACGAAACAAAAGAAGAAGCCTTTCAAAAGCTTAAGGAAAATGCTATTAATTTAAAAGCAAATGCTATTGTTGGGATTATAGTAGATATAGAAACAAATCCAACTACAGGTTTAATCATAGTATCCATTACAGGAACAGCTGTAAAAATTATTTAATTTAAAAAAAGGAATAATTATTGATAACTTTACGTTTAAATCAAAAAACATAAAATTATTACACATGAAACGCTTAATAATCATATTAACAATATTAGTTTCTACAATAGCCGTAGCACAAAAGCCGATAAAAAAATCTATTGGGGAATTTACAACCTTAAAAGTATTCGATTTGATGAAAGTTGAACTCATTAAATCTGATGAAAATAGAATTGTTATCTCAGGAGAAAACAATAGAGATGTTCTTGTAAACAATAAAAATGGAACACTAAAAATTAAAATGAAGCTTGAAGAAGCTTTTGATGGCGATAAAACAAAAATACAATTATACTATACAAATGTAGACGTAATTGATGTTAACGAAGGAGCAAAAGTTCATTCAGACGATATCATTAAACAATTCGAAATAGATTTAAATGCTCAAGAAGGTGGCCGTATAAATGTAAAGCTGGATGTAAATTATGCCAATATCAGATCCGTTACAGGAGCTACCATTCACGCTTCAGGAATTGCCAAGCATCAAGATGTATCTATTTATACAGGTGGTATTTACCAGGGAGAAGATCTTAAAACAGAATATACAGACGTTTCTGTACGAATTGCAGGAGAAGCACACGTTCGTTCCCAAAAGTTAGTTAATGCTAAAATAAGAGCAGGGGGCGATGTGTATATTTATGGTAAACCAGAACGTATAGATGAAAGTAGAGTATTCGGAGGCAGAATAAAACGTATGGACTAGACATATTTATTTTTTTAACAAAAGCCCGCTCTTGAAGCGGGCTTTTTTGTTAATTCACATTTCATCTTACCCATACAATATCTCCTACAACTCTAATTTTTACTATCTTAGTAATACAACAACTAAGATTAATTGAAACGATATAGCTTTCTGTTTTTTAATACATTCTTTTGCGTATATAGCCTTTTATATGCTCAAGAACACCCTCCTATTGAAGTTTTTTCGCCAAAAGATTACGGTGCCGAAATTCAAAATTGGTCCATTTCCCAGTCCAAAGAAAATTATATCTATGTAGCTAATAATAAAGGGTTGCTTGAATTTAATGGCGCCAATTGGCAATTATACCTATCACCTAACGAAACGATTATACGATCTGTAAACGTTATAGACAATTTAATATACACCGGTGCCAATAGAGAGTTCGGATATTGGCAAAGAAACGAATTCGGGTTACTATATTATACCTCACTTTCTAAAAAACTAAACGTAGATTTTTTAGAAGACGAAGAATTCTGGAACATTATAAGTATAGATGAATACATACTATTTCAGTCCCTAAAGCGAATATATATTTACAACAAAACAAGTGGCTCCTATAGCATCATTGACTCAGAAACCATTATCTACAAAATGTTTAAAGTTAATGGAACAATCTATTATCAAAAAACAAAAGATGGTATTTACAAGATTGAAAAAGGCGAATCAAAACTAGTTTCTAACAACCCTATTCTTAAAGAAAACAGGCTAGTTAACATTTTTAATAAAAATGACAATCTATTAATAGAAACAGAAAATAATGGATTTTATATTTTTAATAACGGAAACCTATCTAAATGGAATATCCCTGCCAACCAGAAATTATCGGAAGTAAGTGTATTTCGTAGTATTCAATTAAAAGACAATAGCTTTATATTAGGAACTCGATCTAACGGTATTTTGCATTTAACTGCAAATGGTACTATCGATTATAATATAGATACCAACCATGGATTAAGTAACAATACCGTTCATTCTGTTTTCGAAGATGCCGAAAATAACATCTGGCTAGCTTTAGAAAATGGGATTAATTGCGTAAATATTAAATCGCCATTTAGTATTTATACCGATGAAGAAGGAAAAATAGGAACAGTATACACCTCTGCGGTTTTTAATAACAATTTATATTTAGGTACAAATCAAGGACTCTTTTATAAGCCCTTGGGAAAAAATGACGACTTTAAACTTATTGAAACTATCCAGGAAGCCGTTTGGTCTCTAACCATAATAGATAATACATTGTTTTGTGGTCATGATACAGGAACATCCATTATAAATAACGATACAGGAGAAAAAATTAAAGGCATACAACACGGTACCTGGAATATAAAACCAATACACGGTAAAACAGACTTACTAATACAAGGCAATTACGATGGACTCTACATGCTTCAAAAAGTTAATAACAGTTGGGTATTTA
This sequence comes from Flavivirga eckloniae, assembly GCF_002886045.1. Lineage (NCBI taxonomy): Bacteria > Pseudomonadati > Bacteroidota > Flavobacteriia > Flavobacteriales > Flavobacteriaceae > Flavivirga > Flavivirga eckloniae. Next base: position 2,943,375 of record NZ_CP025791.1, read on the forward strand.
GAAACAAAATAGAAGGGTTTGACCTCTCAAGTAAATTCTTTGAAATCTATAACGATCACATTTTTGTTAGTCACGAATACAAAGGTGTTTTTAAAATTAATGTAGACCAAAATTTTACAAAAGTATTAGAAATCAAGAAGGATCCAGACCTTGGTAAAGAACCAAACTCTAGCATTATTAAGTATAATAACAATTTATTGTATACACATAAAGAGGGCGTGTTAAAGTACAATACCAAAGCCAATAAGTTTTTAAAAGACACTGTTTTAAGTACCCTGTTTACAAAACAAGATTATACCTCTGGAAGACTAGAATTTAATAAAATACCCAATACCCTATGGTGCTTTTCTAAAACAAACTTAAGCTATATAACTCCGGGAAAATTAAGTAATACCCCAAAGGTCAATAAAATCCCTTTTTCCAAGGTATTGCCTCGAGGGTTAACAGGTTACGAAAACATCTCCTATCTCGATAATCAAAGGTATTTAATAGGAACCTCAACAGGGTTCGTTATTATAGATTTAGACAAAGTATCCCATAAATCTTACGATATTTCAATTAATACCATAACAAAACACAGTATAGTTACAAGCCCCGAAATTGTAAACAAAAATGGAAACAGAAGCTTTATAAACCAAGACAATAATCTGGAATTCTTGTTTAGTGTTCAAGAATATGACAAATATCTCGATACAGAATATCAGTACCAATTAGTAGGCATGTATCCAAATTGGAGCAATTGGTCTTTCAAATCTAATACACTATTTGAAAACCTACCTCATGGCGATTACATATTTAATGTTAGAGCCCGAATAGGCAATACCATGTCTAAAAATATAGCATCTTATAGCTTTAATATTGAAAGACCCTGGTACCTTTCAAATGCCATGATAGTTACATATGTGGTTTTAGTTTTATTGTTTTCATTAATAATGCACAATATTTATAAACGCTACTACAGAAAACAAAGAGAAGCATTATTACAAAAAACCACACGCGAACTGGAGCTAAAAGAGTTGGAAAACAAACAGCAGTTTATGCGTTTTAATAACGAAAAATTAAGACAGGATATAGATAACAAAAATCGTGAGCTAGGTATTTCAACCATGAGCTTAATTAAAAAGAACGAGTTTTTAAATAGTATAAAAAAGGAATTAAAAAATATTGATGACATTAATAAGATAAAACATGTTATTAAAATAATTGACAGGAATATAAATAATACAGACGACTGGCATGTTTTTGAAGAAGCCTTTAATAATGCCGATAAAGACTTTCTTAAAAAGATAAAACAAGAACACCCTGCGCTTACTTCAAACGATTTAAGATTATGTGCTTATTTAAGGCTCAATCTATCGTCAAAAGAAATTGCCCCATTACTTAACATTTCATCCAGAAGCGTAGAAGTAAAACGTTACAGATTGCGAAAAAAGATGAATTTACCGCACGAATCAAGCTTAACGGACTATATTTTGGAAATATAAACACACAACATTTGTTTTTTTTACCTATACAACACCACAACATTTGCGTTTTTTCTTACTTTTTAAAACTTATGTGATTGTAAGAAGACCCCTAACAAAAGCTTAAAAACATTGAGGTTTTAGTAATAAAACTCGATTTTTTTATAATGTATGCTTTTTGTTGAGGTCTTTTTTATGGATTTCGTAATTAATACAGGTAATTTTACTTCAAACCATAAAGTCCCTTTTCTGGTATTTATAAAATTCCTAATCAATTTATAATACAACTCATTGAAAGCAGGAACAATACAATAAAGTATTTCTGAATATAAAATAGACTAACTAAATAATTAAACAAAACTATGAAAAACGTTCTTTTAAGATTAGTACTTTTCTTATTTGCAATAACTACACTTGCGCAGTCTCAAAAGGTGTCCGTTGTAAGTAATGAGGAGGGCATGAAATTAGTTGTGAATGGAAAAGATTTCATGATTAATGGTATGAATTGGGATTATTTCCCAATAGGTACCAATTACAATTACAGTCTATGGAAACAATCCGATGATGTTATTAAAGCAGCATTAGACGCCGAAATGGGACTGCTAAAAAACATGGGCGTAAATGTTATTAGGCAGTATACAGGCGTACAACCTAAATGGATTCAATACATCTACGAAAACTATGGAATCTATACCATGCTCAACCATTCCTTTGGTAGATATGGGTTAACAATAAACGGAGCCTGGGTAGCAGTAACAGATTACAGAGACCCAGCAACACAGAAACTATTAATATCTGAAGTCTCTCAGATGGCAGAAACCTACAGAAACACACCGGGAATGTTACTGTTCCTCTTAGGAAACGAAAACAACTATGGTTTGTTCTGGGCAGGAGCCGAAACCGAAGATTTTCCAGATGAAGAAGATAAGAAGCGGGAAGTCGGCGAAAAGCGGGGAAGACCCATGTATAAGCTAATGAATGATGCCGTGCTTAAAATGAAGTCCATTGATGCATCGCATCCAGTGGCCATTTGTAACGGAGATTTATTGTTTGCAGATATTATAGCAGAAGAATGTAAAGACGTAGATATTTATGGCGTAAACATGTATCGAGGTAAATCTTTTGGAGACGCTTTCGAACGCGTTAAAAAAGAATTGAACAAACCCATCATGTTTACCGAATTCGGATGCGATGCATTTAATGCCAAAACCAATCAAGAGGACCAAAAGATGCAAGCATTTTTTATGGTAGAAAACTGGAAAGAGATCTACCAAAATGCTGCTGGGTTAGGAAAATCAGGAAATTCGATAGGAGGTTTTACCTTTCAGTTTAGCGACGGATGGTGGAAATTTGGTCAAACTAAAAACCTTGATATTCACGATACTAACGCATCCTGGTCAAACGGAGGCTACTACTTAGATTTAGATCCAGGAGAAAACAATATGAACGAAGAGTGGTTTGGTATTTGTGCCAAAGGACCAACAAACGAAAGAGGACTTTACAGTTTATACCCAAGAGCAGCATACTACGCCTTAAAAGAAGCACATAGCCTAGATCCTTATGCCAAAGATGTAACCTCAGATTTTGTTGATAATTATTTCAACAATATAGAGCTAATGGACGCTGTACTTAGGGCAAGAGGCGATAAAGCCGCACTTGGAGCAACTAGCGCTGGTAAAGTAAGATTAAGCAATTTACGCGCTGAGTTTACCACATTTAGTACAGGAGGTACTTTATTAACAACCCCAGAGACTGCAAATCCAGATGAAGCAGCATTTCCTAATCAGCTTGGTTTTGACCACATGCAATCTTATTATGTTGGTGTTGAAGGGAATCCAACCTCAAACATGCGTGCAGAAGTTAATTTCAATATTCTTGGTAATGTAGCACAAAACCCTATTAATGAGATATTTTACGAGAACGTAGGTAGACCAGTTAAAGTTATCAATACAAACGGCGAAGAAGTTATTATTACAGATAACAATAGAGTGAGGGTGTACAATGCTGAGTTTGAATGGAACTCTAAAGTGGCAGATGTAAGAGGGTTTTACAGAACCGGCCACTACCACTGGGGGTATGAAGGCGATTTCTTTGGCTTATACCCAGAAGCTAATTACGGCCCTAACCTAGACATATACAACGGAGAAATTCTAGGTGTAGAAGTAGATGGTAAAAAAGCCTTAAAAGGACTAAAAGCAGCTTTTGGACCACAATTATGGTGGGGAGCAAATCCAACGATATTATTAAAATACAGAACTCATTTTAAGCATTGGGATATTACTGGTATTTATCATAGAGATTTAGATACGAGCCTAGAATTTGACGATAATGGACTACGATTTTTAAATGCTAATCAGGTACAAAGTGGTGTTATTCCACCTTGGCCCACAGAACGTGCGACCATAGTTTTAGAAAGAGACTTTGGAGCCTTTGGTATTTCATTAGGAGGTATCTGGGGAGGAAGTCCTCTTAACGGTAGTACATTTCAAGATGTAACAGGTGAATCTGGAAACTATGTAGTATATCAAGATAAAATCAACTCAGATGATAACTGGGGCGGGAAAGCCAAAATAACCTATGAAAAAGGACGATTTAATTTCTATGCACAAGCGGCATATATGGGATTGGTTGCCAATGGAGGCGCAGATGCTACAAGAACATTTACAGGTTGGAAACTTAAAGATTCTGGAAGTGGCAATCAAACCAACATACTTTCTGGTTTCACATACAGCATTGGAGATTGGCAAATAGCACCAAATTTCCTTTGGCAAAAACCTTTAGTAGATCCTATGCCTAATGATGTAACCGCACCAGGAAGATTAAGAAACTTTATTGATGATCCATTCGCTGTAAGAGGTAACAGAGAAACCACAGCAGGAGAATTACTCTTAACCTTCGATCCAACACCTGGATCCTGGTTTTATGAGTGGGACAATGATCGGGCGGAAGATGCAAAATTGGCTTTTAACTTAGGTTTTGTATTTAGACATCAGCCAACATCACAAGATGCGCATATTGGGTTTTTAGCAAATCGTACCTTTTTTGCTTTTCCGCAGGCTGCGCCAGCACAAGACCTCTGGGAATTAAGTTCTCGTGTTGTTTCTAAAGTAAGTCCAGACTTAGGGATCATTGGAAATCTTTATGGAGGCAACGCTCAGGCAAATGGTGATAGTGACAGAACTATAGAACGCTTTGGTGGTAACATCAAAATGATATACAAAAAGTGGAAAATAGAATACGGTTTCAAAGTTAACGATTGGGGGCCTTTTGATTACCATCGTGATTTCAACTTGACTTTCCCTGTACAAAACATGATCGATATTTCTACGTCCATAGGTAAGCCTGATTGGTTTATTCTTCCAGATACTAAAATAGGTGTCCGTGGTACTTGGCGTTCCTTAAATGAAAACTCACCTAGATATTCACCTATTGCTGTTCCTCCAAACACGTTTCCAGCTATACCGCCAATTAGCCCTGTTGGATTTGATGATGGAAATGAGTGGGAAATCAGAACATATATACACATCAATATTGGTAAATAAAATAAAACTAAGATGAAAAATATAAAATTTACATATACAAAAATGATCTGCCTTTTAGGATTCATTTTTACAATTTTAGTAAGCTGCGAAAGAGAATTGTCTGATGAAGCCGTATTTGCAACATTCCCAAACACAGCAGAAGTTTTTACGGACGCCCCTGTTGGTTTAGGTACTAATTTTTATTTTCCTTATATCGGATCAAAAGCCACAGCCTGGTCAGTAGATAATGAGGTAAGCTATGAAGGTACTGCATCTATGCGTTTTGATGTGCCAAATGCAAACGATCCTAATGGAAATTATGCTGGAGCCATCTTTAGAATCGATGGGGAAGGCTCTGGTAGAGATTTATCAGGTTTTGATGCCTTAACGTTTTGGGCAAAGGCTTCTCAGGCTGTTACGATAGGAGAAGTGGGGTTTGGCGAAGATTTTGGTGAAAATAAACATATCGTTACCAGAACAAATATAGACTTAACAACAAATTGGATAAAATATATTATTCCTATCCCAGACCCGTCTAAGTTGATTCAAGAACGTGGCATGTTAAGATACTCTGCAGGAGGTATAGGTCCAGTAGGTAGCGAAGTAGGATACACTTTTTGGATAGATGAGGTTAAGTTTGAAAAACTAGGAACTGTTGCTCAATCACAACCTTTTATTTTAGGCGGTCAGGATGTTGAGCAACAATCTTTTAATGGCAGTGAAATAGACTTGGCAGCTAGTGGTCTTACACAAACGTTTAATGTCAATGGAAGCAATGTAACAGTAAATACCACACCAGCATATTTCTCCTTTTCTTCATCAACACCAAATATCGCTTCGGTAAATGAAAAAGGGTTGGTTACTATTCTTAATCAAGGCACAACAGTCATAACGGCTGTTTTAGCAGGTGTAGCTGCTAAGGGTTCTTTGAAAATAACATCGAGTGGTGATTTACCAGATTCCCCAGAACCAACAAGACCAGAGGCTAATGTTAAATCTATTTATAGTGATACATACGCAACAGAAACTGAAAGTAATTTTAATCCAGGTTTTGGAGGTTCGACCACACAAACTACAGAAGCAACTTCAAATGGTAATAATGTTCAAATCTATACCAATAACAATTTTACTGGTATCATTTTTAACAATACTGTAGACGCATCAGCACTAACTCATCTTCATGTTGATGTTTATACGCAACAATCAGATACTAATTTTGAAATACAAATACGAGATATTGGTGGAAATGGAGAACTAGAAACAAATGTTTTCAATGGCGCTCCCGATGGAGACGATAAAGATTTCAGGTTTACTGTTTCAGGTTTAACTCAAGGTGTCTGGACATCTTTCGATATTCCACTAGGCGGTGATATAGCTACTCAAAAAAATAATTTAGGTGCTCTTATATTAGCAGGTGGCCCTGATTTCATATTGGACAACATTTACTTCTACACAGAATAAGCTAGGTAACATAAATTTTAAAAAGAAATAAGATGAATAAAAAGCATACATATAAAATGAGAACAAAAACACTGTTCTTGATGTCCTTCTTGATGATTTCCTTTTTTGTGATATCCAGCTGTGAAACTGATGAAACACAAACTGTAGCTACGTTCACAGAGCTCGTTATGGCAGATGAGTTTGATACCGATGGTGCTCCTAACTCAACAATTTGGGGGTTTGATATTGGTACAGGACAAAACGGTTGGGGTAATAACGAGTTACAATATTATACAGATCGTTCAGAAAATGTAACCGTACAGAATGGCGTATTGATAATAACAGCTAAAGAAGAGGCCTTTAATGGTGCTTCTTATACCTCAGCAAGATTGTTAACTAAAGGAAAGTTTGAACAAACCTATGGGCGTTTTGAAGCTCGTATCAGGTTGCCTTATGGAAAAGGGCTTTGGCCAGCATTTTGGTTGTTAGGTGACGATTCTAATGGTACAGAAGTATGGCCACAAATTGGAGAAATTGATATTATGGAATATGTTGGAAGTGAACCAACTATAATGTTTGGTACCGTTCATGGTCCAGGTTATTCAGGAGGTCAATCTATAGGTAAGCCTTATCAATTAGAGAACGATAGGTTTGATACTGGATTTCACATTTTCGGAATAGAATGGGGACCAGATTATATCAATTACTATGTAGATGATATATTATACAATCAGATAACTCCAGATGATGTTCCCGGAGAATGGGTGTTTAATCGAGGCCCTTTCTACATTATATTAAACGTAGCCGTTGGAGGCCAATTACCAGGTGCACCAAATGCAGAAACCGTATTCCCTCAAACTATGTTGGTAGACTATGTACGTGTTTATAATAGAAGAAACTAACTAACTCAAAATAAAAAACAATGAAAACTATAACAAAAACATTTAAATATATATCCATTTTGATATTGGCATTATCCTTCAATGCATGTGAAGATGATGATGCCGTATTACCAAGAGTTGAAGCTGGTTTTAGTTATACTGTTGATATGAATACGGGAACCGTAACCTTTATCAATATATCAGAAAACGCAAATACCTATGAATGGAATTTTGGAGATGATGACACATCTACTCTTATTAATCCAGTAAAAGTTTACACCAATGGTACTTACACTATTACACTTAAAGCCCTGAATGTTGCAGGAGCATCTGATACATTTGAAGATAACATTGAAATATCGATTCCAGAAGCCGTTGCGTTTCCAATTTCATTCGATTCGAACAATGTAAATTATGGTGGTGATCCTTTTAGTGGCGCTTCTTTTGCAATAGTAGATAACCCCGACCCTTCAGGGTCAAACACTGATGCTTCAAAAGTTGGAGCATTAACCAATAGCGGAGCTACTTTTGAAGGTATTGCTTTCGAGTTAGGAACTTCAATAGACCTATCTACAGAAAAAACCATAAAAATGGATTTTTGGTCAGACGCTCCAATAAGCGTACTGCTTAAACTTGAAATTTCAGAAAATGATTTTGTCGAAGTTACGGTTAATCATGGCGGTACAGGATGGGAAGAATTATCTTTTAACTTCTCCGACTCGGGAACATATCCTAAACTCGTAATTTTTGTAGATGGTCCGGGTACAGCCTCAGGAACTTTTTACTTCGATAATTTAGAGCAAGTTGAAACAGATACTACTGGTGGGGCATGTACAGATACACCTGTTGCCGCAACCGCATTCCCTGTAGATTTTGAAGCATGCGAATCTTTTATAGACTCATTTGCAAACGATGGAAGTATTACCACTGAGCTTTCGGGCAACCCAGATAAAACAGGTGTAAACACTTCAGATAATGTATTAAAAGTCGTTAAAGCTAACGGAACTAATAGATGGGCTGGATTTCAAAATGCATTTCCTGAAAATTTTGATGCTACAAAAACACTTAAGGTAAAGGTATACTCATCTAAAGCTAATGCTGTTATGAAATTTGAGGTAAATAGCAACCCTCAACCTGCTGGCTCTGGAAACCCCGGACCTCAATATGCAACTATAACAGATGCTAACACTTGGACTGAAGTAGAAGTAATGTTTACAGGAATACCTGGTAATAATACAGGTCTTAATCAATTGGTTATAAAACCAGATAATCCAGATGGTACAGACGGTACCTTAACAGATTCTGAAGAAACTTATTATTTTGATGATATTTCCTTTGGTGACGGAGGTGGTACATCTACAGAACCATCAATGGCAGCTCCAACACCAACTCAGGATGCTGCGAATGTTAAATCTGTATTTAGTGATGCATATACCGATATAGCGGGTACTAACTTAGATACCAACTGGCAAGGTGATTTAGTTTCCGAAACAGTATCTATTCAAGGTAATAATGCCATAAAATATAGCAATGTAAAATTCATAGGCATGCAATTGGCAGGAGATACTGATTTCTCTGATATGGAATTTTTACATGTCGATATTTGGACGCCGGATGCTACGGTATTAGAAATAACGCCAATAAGCCCTCCAAACGAATTATTAGTCGGCTTACCAAGTTTAACACAAGGTGAATGGAAGAGTTACGACATTCCGGTAACTGATTTTACAGGGGTTGATTTTACTAAAATATTACAGTTCAAAATTGATGCACAAAAAGGTGTGAATCCGGCTGTGGTTTATATGGACAACCTGTATTTCTATAAATCAGGATCAACTGGTGGTGGCACAGAACCAACCATGGCTGCTCCAACACCAACCCAAGATGCAGCAAATGTAAAATCTGTATTTAGTGATACATATACCGATATAGCAGGTACTAATTTAGATACCAATTGGCAAGGTGATTTAGTTTCTGAAACTGTAGCTATTCAAGGTAACGATGCCATAAAATATAGGAATGTAAAATTCATTGGAATGCAATTGGCAGGAGATACCGATTTCTCTGATATGGAATTTTTACATGTCGATATTTGGACGCCGGATGCCACCGTTCTAGAAATAACCCCGATAAGCCCTCCAAACGAATTATTAGTCGGCTTACCAAGTTTAACACAAGGTGAATGGAAGAGTTACGACATTCCGGTAACTGATTTTACAGGGGTTGATTTTACTAAAATATTACAGTTCAAAATTGATGCGCAAAAAGGCGTTAATCCAGCTGTGGTGTACATGGACAACCTGTATTTCTATAAATCAGGACCAGCACCTACAGAGCCAACCATGGCAGCACCAACACCAACTCAGGATGCTGCAAATGTAAAATCTGTATTCAGCGATACTTACACAGACATAGCAGGTACTAATTTAGATACCAACTGGCAAGGCGATTTAGTTTCTGAAACTGTAGCTATTCAAGGTAACGATGCCATAAAGTATAGTAATGTAAAGTTTATAGGCATGCAGTTGGCAGGAGATACCGATTTCTCCGATATGGAATTTTTACATGTCGATATTTGGACGCCAGATGCCACCGTTTTAGAAATAACCCCGATAAGCCCTCCAAACGAATTATTAGTCGGCTTACCAAATTTAACACAAGGTGAATGGAAGAGTTACGACATTCCAGTAACTGATTTTACAGGGGTTGATTTTACTAAAATATTACAGTTCAAAATTGATGCGCAAAAAGGCGTTAATCCGGCTGTGGTTTTCATGGATAACCTGTATTTCTATAAATCAGGATCAACTGGTGGTACAGGAGGTTGTTCAGGTTCACCTGTAGCGGCAACAGCATTCCCAGTAAATTTTGAAAGCTGCGAGTCTTTCATCAGCACCTTTGCTAATGATGGAAGTATTACAACAGAGCTTTCGGCAAATCCAGCAAAAACAGGAATAAATACTTCAGATAATGTATTGAAAGTCGTTAAAGCTAACGGAACAAATAGATGGGCTGGTTTCCAAAACCCATTCCCTAGTAATTTTGATGCTACTAAAACATTCAAGTTTAAAGTGTATTCAACCAAAGCGAATGTTGTCATGAAATTTGAGGTAAATACCAATCCTCAACCTCCTAGTTCTGGAAACCCTGGACCACAATATAGAACCATAACAGAAGCTAATACCTGGACAGAGATCGAAGTAGTATTTACAGGAATCCCAGGTAATAACACAGGACTTAATCAACTGGTTATAAAACCAGATAATCCAGATGGTACAGATGGTACGCTTACAGATTCTGAAGAAACCTACTATTTTGATGATATAAGACTTGAATAAGATTAGTTCAATAATAATTACAACGTAAAGAAAAGGCTAGCACAAATTCAATCAACTAGCTAGCCTTTTTATTAAAATAAACTTTAAAAAAGCTAAATGAATAATACAGTTTTTAAAGATGAGCCTAAAATTTCAAATACTATGAATACCATAAAAGGAGATTTAGTAGATTTTGAAAATGAGATCTATTACAAGATTACCAATAGTGATGCCATGCGTCCTTTCTTTATGAGCATAGTAAGTGATTCAAATCATTGGATGTTCATATCGAGTAATGGCGGAGTATCTGCTGGAAGAAAAAACGCCGAGTCTTCATTGTTTCCGTATTACACAGACGATAAAATAACCGAGTCGGCAGACATTACGGGAAGTAAAACCATATTTCAAATCCATTCAAATGAGAAAATCCACATCTGGGAACCTTTCTCAATACGCCAAATGGGTGTTTACAACATATCAAGAAATATATATAAAAACACCTATGGGAATAAAGTGATTTTTGAGGAAATTAATGTTGATTTGGGCTTAACATTCAGGTATCAATGGAATTCTAGTAATGAATTCGGTTTTGTAAAAAAGTCAACATTAATAAACAATACATCTTCTAAGATTCGTATTACTGTTTTAGATGGTTTACAAAACATATTGCCTACTGGAGTTACTTCAGATTTACAAAATAGTAGAAGTAATTTAGTAGACGCCTACAAAAAAAACGAGCTATTGCCCGATTCTGGTCTAGGTGTATATACATTAAGTGCCATAATTGTTGACAAAGCAGAACCTAGTGAAGCTTTAAAAGCAAATATCGTTTGGTCGGCTGGTTTTGAAAACCCACTTTATTTAATCTCATCAACACAACTTGATAACTTTAGGAGCAAAAAACCCTTAAAACAAGAAGTTGATGTAAAAGCCGAAAAAGGAGCCTATTTTGTATCATCGAATATAGATTTAAAAGCAAATTCGGAGAAAAACTGGATGTTTGTTGCCAATGTAAATCAAACAATATCTGGAGTGGTTGAAATATCAGAAACTATTAAAAACCATGCATATATTTCAGACATTGTAAATGATACTATCGATACTGGAACAAAACGTTTGATAGAATTAACAGGGGCTTCAGATGGTTTACAACTAACAGCAGACCCTTTAATAAACAACAGGCATTTTTCCAACACGCTGTTTAACATTATGCGAGGCGGTATTTTTGATGATGACTATAACATTGAAAAACCAGACTTTATTAAATACATAGCAAACGCCAATAAGCAATTCTTTAGTAAAAAGAACAGCCAACTAAAAAACTTACCCGAAACATTCACACTTAACTATTTAAAAGACCTTGCAGAACAGGATGTTGATGCTATTTTTAAACGACTTAGTTTTGAATATTTACCTCTAAAATTCAGTAGAAGGCATGGAGACCCAAGTAGACCTTGGAATAAGTTTTCAATAAATACACATAGCGAAATAGATGGCTCTAAAATTTTGGACTACGAAGGTAACTGGCGAGATATTTTTCAAAACTGGGAAGCTCTAGCATATTCATATCCGGAGTTTATAGAAAGTATGATTCATAAGTTTTTAAATGCCACTACATTTGAAGGCTATAATCCATATCGTGTTACAAAAGATGGTTTCGATTGGGAAGTTATTGAGGAGAACGATCCGTGGTCGTATATAGGCTACTGGGGCGATCATCAAATTATTTACCTGTTGAAGTTTTTAGAATTTATAGAAAACCATTATCCCGGTAAACTCGAAGCCCGTTTCGATCAAGATATATTTGTATACGCCAATGTACCTTATAAAATAAAAAGTTACGAAGACATACTTTCTAATCCTAAAGATACTATTGATTTTGATCATGATCTAGATGCAAAAATCAATGAAGCAAAACAAAAAATAGGTGCAGATGGCACTTTACTACAAGATAAAAACAATGCCATCTATAAAGTTAACCTAATTGAAAAGCTTTTAGCCACAGTACTGGCCAAGGTATCTAATTTTATCCCAGAAGGCGGCATTTGGTTAAACACACAACGTCCAGAGTGGAACGATGCCAACAACGCATTAGTAGGTAATGGTGTGTCCATGGTTACCCTGTACTATTTAAATCGCTTTTTTAATTTCCTAGAAAAGGTTATCAATACATCTGAAACAAAACAAATTAAAATCTCTGAAGAACTTAAACAATTTTTGGATGAAACTGCTTCAATACTTGAAGAAAACAAGCATATTCTTTCGGGAAAAATATCAGATAAAAACAGAAAAACGGTTTTAGATGGGCTGGGTTCTGCAGGAAGTAAGTACAGAACAACCATTTATAATAACGGTTTTAACAACAATAAATCTGTAATAACCAAAACCGCGCTTTTAAGTTTTATAAAAACCACCAAAGATTATTTACAACATACCATTGATGCCAACAAACGACCTGATAATATGTACCACGCATATAACTTAATGACAGTCGAAAATAAAAAAGAAGTATCCATATCCTATCTGCCAGAAATGCTAGAGGGTCAAGTGGCTGCTTTAAGTTCCGGTTACCTGGCACCAAAAGACGCATTAGCACTGCTTGATGGTTTAAAAAATAGTTCACTCTTTAGAGCCGATCAATACAGTTATATATTATATCCGGACAAAGAATTACCCCGATTTGATAAGAAGAATAATATCCCTTCTGATAAAGTAGAACAATCCGACTTATTAAAACAATTAATAAAAGACGGTAATACTCATATTATTGAAAAGGATGTTTTAGGGAACTACCATTTTAATGGTAATTTTAACAATGCCAATAGCTTACAAGAGGCCTTAACAACGCTTTCTAAAGACGCTTATAAATCCCTTATAAAGAAAGATACCGAACTATTATTAGAAACTTTCGAAGACATCTTCGATCATAAATCATTCACAGGGCGCTCAGGAACATTCTTTGGCTATGAAGGCTTAGGATCCATTTATTGGCATATGGTTTCCAAATTACTATTAGCCGTTCAAGAAAATTGTTTATTAGCAGTAAACACGAATAAAAATGAAAAGCTTATTGGGAAGCTTTTAGATCATTATTATGAAATAAATGCAGGTATAGGTGTACATAAATCACCCGAACTTTACGGAGCTTTTCCAACCGACCCTTATTCTCATACACCAGCAACCAAAGGTGCGCAACAACCTGGAATGACAGGTCAGGTAAAAGAAGATATTCTAAGTAGAATTGGCGAACTGGGTGTTTTTGTAAAAAATGGATGTATCACATTCAATCCTTGTTTACTACGTAAAGAAGAGTTTTTAAAAACCCCTAAAGTTTTCAGATACAGTGATGTTAAAAAAGAGGAATGGGAAATACTATTAGACCCAAATACACTTTGCTTTACTTATTGCCAAGTGCTAATTATATATAAGCTTTCAGATAAAAATAGCTTAAACGTAATTTTTAATAATGACAGACAATTGAACTTTGATAATTTAAGTCTTGATTCAAAAATTTCAGAATCAATATTTCAAAGAAAAGGGCAAATAAGCCAGATAAATGTATTGCTAAAAAGATAAAAGCAAGCAGATGAAAACGAATTTAAAAAAACTCCTATTACTAACCATTTTAATTGCAACAATTGGATGTGCAAATAAGTCTAAAAAAGCAAGTGAAAAAGTGATTGAAGAAAAACATATAACTGCAGCAGATATTTTAGGTAACCCCAAATACTTAGCCATTTCATATGGTGGTTATAGGCAGGTATCACGAGATATCCAACCAACCATCCCACAGTTAAAAGAAGATATGAAAATATTGGCTGCTATGGGTATTAAAATATTACGTACTTACAATGTACAACTGCAGCAAGCCCCTAACATACTAAAAGCCATTAGTGAATTAAAAAACGAAGATCCTACTTTTGAAATGTACGTTATGCTAGGTGCATGGATTGATTGCCAAAATGCATGGACAGACAAAGCGCCTAATCATGACGTTGAGAGTGAAAACAACGCCGCAGAAATTGAAAGAGCGGTGTCTCTGGCAAAGACATACCCAGACATTATAAAAATAATAGCCGTTGGGAATGAAGCCATGGTAAACTGGGCAGCAAGCTATTTTGTTCGCCCCAATATGATACTAAAATGGGTAAACCATTTACAAGAATTAAAAAAAGCCGGAGAACTTCCCCAATCGTTATGGATTACCAGCTCCGATGATTTTTCCTCCTGGGGTGGTGGAGATGCCAGTTATCATACTAAAGACCTGGAAAAACTAATCAATGCAGTCGATTATATTTCTATGCATACCTATCCGATGCATAATTCTCATTATAATCCGGAATTTTGGTTATCCCCAGAAAACGAAATAGACCTTACAGATAGCGAAAAAATAGAATCTGCTATGCAGCGAGCTCTTGCCTTCGCAAAAAAACAATACGATAGTGTTACCAACTACATGAAAAGCTTGGGTGTAAATAAGCCTATTCATATAGGAGAAACAGGTTGGTCAACAACCTCTAACGGGCATTACGGCAAAAACGGATCGAGAGCTACAGATGAATATAAGTCTGGACGTTACCACGAATTAATACGAAACTGGACCAATAAGGCAAACATTTCCTGCTTCTACTTTGAAGCATTTGATGAGCAGTGGAAAGATGCTGCAAACAAACTAGGATCAGAAAACCATTTTGGTCTTATAAACTTAAAAGGTCAGGCAAAATATGCCCTATGGGATATGGTTGACAGAGGCCTTTTTGATGGATTGACAAGAGATGGTAACCCAATAACAAAAACCTACAATGGAGACAAAGAAGCGTTAATGCAGGAAGTTTTGGTCCCGCCAACTCATGCAGAATTTAGTACAACACATTAGTTTTTAAATAATGAACATGAAACTTTTAACATATTATTTCTACTGTCTTTTATTCACGATGATGAGTTGTATCAATACAGAAAATAAACTACGGGTCGAAGTTTTCGAAACTTCCGCCAAAGGAAATCAACTAACTAAAATTACTGAGTTCCTTGACTCTGATACGAAAGTAACCATCAAACTAACTCCAGAACAAACTTTTCAAACCATCACAGGTTTTGGAGGTGCTTTTACCGAGTCTTCGGCTTACCTATTAAACAAGTTAAGTAAAAAGAATCGCGATACAATTTTGAGAGCCTATTTTGCTAAAGAAGGCGCTAGATATTCCTTAACGAGAACACACATGAACTCATGCGATTTCTCGTTAACCAACTATTCGTACTCGCCTGTAGAAGGAGATAAAAACCTAGAACACTTCACCATCGAGGAAGATAGGGACGATTTAATTCCAATGATAAAAGATGCCATAGCCATATCAGAAGACGGTTTCAAAATATTCGCATCGCCATGGACCGCAGCACCCTGGATGAAAGATAACAACCATTGGGTAGGAGGCAAACTGCTCCCGGAATATTACGATACCTGGGCTTTGTTCTTTTCCAAATACTTAGATGCTTATAAAGCAGAGGGTATCGACATTTGGGGGTTTACCGTTGAAAATGAACCTCATGGAAATGGTAATAACTGGGAAAGCATGCATTTTTCTCCAAAGGAAATGACCGATTTTGTTCAGTTTCACTTAGGGCCAAAATTAGAAAATGACGGGTATGGCGATAAAATTATTTTAGGTTACGATCAAAACAGAGCAGGTTTAAAAGAATGGGTTGATGAAATGTATCGCGACGAAGCATCATCAAAATATTTTGATGGTACGGCTATACATTGGTATGAAAGCACTTATGATTATTTCCCAGAAGCACTCCAATATGCACACTATAAAGCCCCAGACAAATACCTGATAGAAACCGAAGGATGTGTGGATTCTGAAATACCTAAGTGGCAAGACGATGCCTGGTATTGGAGTAAAGAAGCAACAGATTGGGGGTGGGATTGGGCCTCCGAAGCCGAAAAATATCTTCATCCTAAGTATGCACCCGTAAACCGATATGCGAGAGACATCATCGGGTGCTTAAATAACTGGGTTGATGGGTGGGTAGACTGGAATATGGTCTTAGATAGGCAGGGAGGCCCTAATTGGTTCAAAAACTGGTGCGTTGCACCTGTTATTGTTGATCCTGATGCAGATGAAGTCTACTTCACACCGATTTATTATATCATGGCTCACTTTAGTAAATACATTAGACCTGAAGCAAAAATAATTGGTCATGAAAATTCAGACGATACCCTCATGGTAACAGCGGCCATAAACCCTGACGACACTACAACTGTGGTGATTTTCAATGAAACAGAAGTTCCAAAAAACATTAACCTGTCTGTGAACGGTAAAACTGTGGATTTTGCAATAGACGCCAAGGCGATTCAAACTGTTGTAATTCCTAAAGCATAAAAGAAGTTTAACTAACTAAACAAAAAGATTATGTCGAATATTAAAACTACAGTAAAAGATAGAGTTCCTATAGGTCAAAAAGCAGCCTTTGGTGCTGGACATTTTATACTAAACATTTTACCTGGAACTTTAGGTGTTTTTATTCAATTCTTCTTACTTACCGCTTGGGGTGTAGACCCCTTATGGGCTGGACTTTTGGGAGGTTTACCAAGAATATTTGATGCTATTACAGATCCTATAATGGGTTTTATATCAGACAATACGAAATCTAAATGGGGACGGCGACGACCTTACATCTTTTTAGGAGCGATAATAAGCGGTATACTTTTCTTTTTAATGTGGCAGATTGACGACAATGCTTCGCAAACGTATATTATTTGGCATGTTATGGTTCTTCAAATTCTATTCCTTGTAGGAAACACCATGTTTGCCACGCCTCTGGTAGGTTTGGGTTATGAAATGACTTCAGACTATAATGAGCGTACACGTTTAATGGCATTTTCGAATACAATGGGACAAATTGCCTGGATGATTGTTCCTTGGTTATATGTTATTATACCAGATTCGAACACATTTAATACACAAACCGAAGGTGTGCGAACTATGGCCCTTATTGTTGGTGCGATGTGTGTGGTTTTTGGAATTCTGCCTTCTCTGTTTTGTAAAGGTATCGACTCTGCACACATGGAGAACAGAAAAGAAATTAATTTTAAGACACTTGCATCCAATATGAAAGAATTGTTTAAAGGCATAGCTCAAGTGTCCAAGAACAAACCATTTATGAAATTATGCGGAGCTACCTTTTTAGTCTTTAACGGATTTCAACTTGTGGCGGCATTTGGTGTATTCATTATTGTATTTTACATGTATAATGGCAGCTATGAAATGGCAGGTACTTGGCCCGCTTGGTTTAATACGATTAATGCCATAATTACCGCCTTTATTGTGATACCCATTATTTCAAAAATGGCTAATAAATGGGGAAAGAAAAAAGCTTTCATAATTTCCACGGTTTTATCGATTGCAGGCTACTTGTTAAAGTGGTGGGGGTTCGATAAAGAATTAAACAACAAGTTTAATGAAACGGGATTAGGTAAAGGGTTAAATTCTGGTGTTGGTGCATTGTTCGAGTCTTTAAATCCAATGCTAGATAAAATTGGTATGTCTTGGTTTAGCATAGACCCAGGAAGTGAAATACCTTGGTTAATATTTTTACCTATTCCATTATTTGCGTTCGGAATGGGAGGCCTGTTTACCTTAATGATGTCTATGACGGCAGATGTTTGCGATTTAGATGAACTAAAAAACGGTATGCCACGTAAGGAAGGTACTTTTGGCGCAATTTATTGGTGGATGGTCAAATTAGGACAAGCCATTGCACTCGTTTTAGGCGGATTGATTTTAAAGATCGTAGGCTTCGATCCGAATGTTACCGAGCAAACCTTAGAGACAATGAATAGGCTTAGAGTAGCTGATATTGTAATTCCCTCACTTACTGCAGCCCTAGCTATTTGGGTGATGTGGAAATATAGTCTTAGTGAATCAAGAGCTAAAGAAATTAAAGCAGAATTAGTAAAACGAAGAGGTGAACTTTAAAAATTAGAAGTTATGTCGTACAGAGCAGATAAAATAATGGCCTTAACTGGAGCTGAACTTAATAATAGAACAACCAAAGGCTTAGAAAATATATTTAAAAGAATACTAAAAAATGGTATGCATGGGTTGTGTTTTAGCCCTTATGAAGAAGGTCAAAAACCAGGTGATCAAATTACCGAAGGACAAATTAGACGCCGAATGAAAATTATAAAGCCATATACCAAATGGATACGGTCGTTTTCCTGCACAGATGGTAATGAATTAATTCCTGTTATCGCTAAAGAGTTTGGCATTAAAACCTTGGTAGGTGCTTGGTTGGGAAATGATGCGGATATTAACCGCAAAGAAATAGCAGGTCTTATTGAGTTAGCCAAACAAGGCTATGTAGATATTGCAGCCGTTGGAAACGAGGTAATGTATAGAGGTGACCTAACCGAAGAAGAGCTTTTAACATTTATATACGAGGTAAAGGAAAAAATTTCCAATATTCCTGTTGGTTATGTTGATGCCTATTATGAATTTACGCAAAGACCAAATATAACAGAAGCCTGCGATATTATCCTGGCCAATTGTTATCCTTACTGGGAGGGTTGTAGTAATGAATACGCATTAATTTACATGAAGGACATGTTTAACCAAGCACTTAAAGCAGCCAATGGAAAAAAAGTTATTATATCCGAAACAGGATGGCCAAGTGAAGGAGAAGGTCTAAACGGCGCCTTGCCCTCTTATGAAAATGCTATGAAATACTTCATCAATGCACAACAATGGTCCAAACAAGATAATATTGATATTTTTTATTTTTCGTCTTTTGACGAATCATGGAAAGTAGGAGACGAAGGAGACGTTGGTGCATTTTGGGGTGTATGGGATAAAGATGAAGTACCAAAGTTCTACAGGAAATCTCTGGCTCTGAAATGATATAAATATTTACGCATAAGTAAATATAAATCAGCGTTTTTAAGTATCGTTTACCTTAAATACCTGTAAGTAGTTTCAATACTGGTTTTTGATGTATTGGTAAAAAATACTAGCATCAGCTCCTGAATTAAATGTAGTATCAATTGATGGCTCTATTTTGAAGTCAGGATTGTATTTTACACAAAAAAACCCTTAATAGAACTAGTAGCCTTAAATTAGTTAAGAAATAGTTTCGTAATTAATTTAGTTTGTTGAAAGCGTGTGATGTTCTTATCACACGCTTTTTATTTGTAGTTGACTACCTTATATTTGTTGCGAAATATTTCTTTACTTTGTGTAAACCTTCGCTTAAGTTATGTTTGACGATATTTTAACCGCCATTCCCTTTGGGGTAATACTAGCCTTTACAATAGGCCCGGTATTTTTTGTGCTTTTGGAAACAAGTGCCACAAAAGGTTTTAGAAGTGCTTTAACATTCGATCTTGGTGTGTTATTTGCTGATGTTATTTTTATAGTTGTAGCATTTTACAGTACCAATAATTTTAGAGGGAAAATAAGCAGCGACCCCAACTTTTTAATATTCGGTGGCATGTTACTAACCATCTATGGTATCATCTCTTTTATAAAAACCTCAAAATCCTTTAGGGCTATCGTAAAGGAATATCATAAGGTTGAAATTCAAAAAGACTACGGGAAACTTTTTATAAAAGGTTTCCTTCTTAATTTTATAAATATTGGGGTTTTAATAGGCTGGTTGGGATTTATGGTATTAGGGGATTCATTAACAAAATCTGAAAACGGTGATATTGTTTTTGTAGTCACTATGGTTGTATCTTATTTTGTTACAGACCTCGTTAAAATTGTAATCGCTAAAAGATTGAAAGCTAAATTAACTCCTCGACTTATTTTTAAAACCAAAAAAGTAATAGCAGTTGTTATTTTAGGCTTTGGAATTTTATTATTTGTTCAAGGTTTGTTTCCTGAAGCTTACGAAAAAAATAAAGAAAAGTTAGAACAAATAAACCCTATAAAAGAAAAGCTTCCAGAATAATCTGGAAGCTTTTTTTGAGGCGTCGAGCGGATTCGAACCGCTGTAAAAGGTTTTGCAGACCTCTGCCTAGCCACTCGGCCACGACGCCGTTACGGAGTACAAATGTAAAAAAAAATATAAGTTTTCCTTACTTTATATTATTTTATATTAATTTTTACGTTCATCGGTCATTTTTATCGTTACCCGATCAACATCACCGCCGATTGGCGGATTTAATTTACTTACACAGACCGTGGCTTTTTGTACAAGTTTGTCCTCATTAAAAATTCGATCAAGTATCCTTCTGGCAACAGTTTCCAATAAATAAGCAGGAATACCCATTTCTTCCTTAATAATCCTGTTTAAAAA
Organism: Flavivirga eckloniae; assembly: GCF_002886045.1. Lineage (NCBI taxonomy): Bacteria > Pseudomonadati > Bacteroidota > Flavobacteriia > Flavobacteriales > Flavobacteriaceae > Flavivirga > Flavivirga eckloniae. The sequence goes on from NZ_CP025791.1 coordinate 2,964,296, forward strand.
CACATAGTCAACCGTATCAGATAACCTATCTGTTTTTGCAGAGGTTTGTAAATCTGCCTCAACTTCTAAATCGACAAGGTAGTCACTGCCGATTTTGGTTTCTTCTTTTAAACATCCATGGTAAGCAAATATGCGAATGTTCTCAACTTTTATAATTCCCATTAATTTGTAAATAAATCAAAAATATTACTTATTGCACTAGTTTTAGCTTTATAAAACTCGGTATAAGTACAGCGTGTACAAGTTACAGAAGTAAATTTTTTATTTTGGACATCAAAAATTTTGGATAAAGTTCCACCAGTTGCTCTCATTTCGCTTACTTCATATTCAGAATTATGGCATTTTGGGCAACTGTAATTTACATTTCTCATTTTAAATCGTTTTAATTAATAACATTTAGTAAATAAGTCACTACTAATTAAAATTTGTTACGCTTCTTAAACCTATCATACTAAAAATACATCCAAATAGTTGATCAAGAAATGGAATTATTTTTTGACTTGTTCAGGTAAAAAATCTAATCGATAACCTTAGTTATGATAACGTTTTCCAACAATGATAAAGTAAAAAACAAACCGTTTATACAGAACACTTAGGAATGTTTTTAGTATTGGGCTAAAATAACTCGAATTTCCGTAATTTTGAGGCTTATTTAGTTGAATAAATCAGAAAAAATGTCTGAAGAAAAAAAATCGCTCAATTTCATCGAGCAAATTATAGAAGAAGACTTATCTAATGGAATGTCTAGAAATAATTTACGTTTCAGGTTTCCGCCAGAACCTAATGGTTATTTGCATATTGGCCATACAAAAGCTATAGGTATTAGTTTTGGTTTAGGTGAAAAATACAATGCGCCTGTTAACTTACGTTTCGACGACACAAACCCCGCCAAAGAGGAACAAGAATATGTTGATGCCATTAAACAAGATGTGGCTTGGTTAGGTTATAAATGGGATAAGGAATTATTTTCTTCAGATTATTTTCAACAACTTTACGATTGGGCCATTCTTTTTATAAAAGAAGGGAAAGCCTATGTAGATTCGCAATCTAGCGAAGCCATGGCAGAACAAAAAGGTACTCCAACACAACCGGGAGTAGATGGTCCGTACAGAAATAGGAGCGTTGCCGAAAATTTAGAATTATTCGAACGCATGAAAAATGGTGAGTTCGATGAAGGGTCTCACATACTCCGTGCTAAAATAGATATGCAGCATCCAAATATGCTTATGCGCGACCCTATCATGTACCGTATTTTAAAAAAGGATCATCATAGAACAGGAAACGATTGGTGTATTTACCCAATGTACGACTGGACACATGGTGAAAGCGATTATATAGAACAAATATCACATTCGTTATGCTCTTTAGAGTTTAAGCCTCATAGAGAGCTTTACGATTGGTTTCTGGATCAGGTTGTAGACCCAGACCTTATAAGGCCTAAGCAACGTGAATTTGCACGTTTAAATTTAAGTTACACCATTATGAGTAAGCGTAAGTTGCTCCAATTGGTTAACGATGGTATAGTAAACGGATGGGACGACCCGCGCATGCCAACAATATCTGGACTACGTCGACGCGGGTACACGCCAAGTGCTCTTAGAAAATTTGTTGAAACTGCAGGTGTTGCAAAACGCGATAATGTTATTGATGTATCGCTTTTAGAGTTTTGTATTCGTGAAGACTTAAACAAAACCGCTCCACGGGTTATGGCAGTTTTAAACCCTTTAAAATTGGTCATTACAAATTATCCAGATGATGGCGTAGAATGGCTAGAAGCAGAGAATAATCAGGAAGACGAAAGTGCCGGATTTAGAAAAGTACCTTTTTCTCGCGAATTATATATTGAAAAAGAAGACTTTAAGGAGGAAGCCGGAAATAAGTTTTTCAGATTAAAACTAGGCGGTGAGGTTCGTCTTAAAAATGCCTATATCATTAAAGCCGAAAGTGTTGTAAAAGATGCTAATGGAAACATTACAGAAGTACAGTGTACCTATTCTAAAGATACATCTAAAAAAGTAAAAGGAACCTTGCATTGGGTATCTATTAATCATGCCATAAAAGCAGAAGTTAGAGAATACGATCGCTTGTTTATGGATGAAGCACCAGATAGTCATCAAGACAAGGATTTCATGGATTTTATAAATCCAAATTCCTTAAAAACTATCGAAGCCTTTATTGAGCCAAGTTTAAAGGATGCTAAAATAGGAGAGAGATTTCAGTTTCAGCGTTTGGGTTATTTTAATGTGGACGATGATGCTACTCCAGAAAAACTGGTCTTTAATAAAACTGTAGGGTTGCGTGATTCTTGGGCGAAACAAAGTCAGGCGAAGCAGAATCAAAACAAACCCAATCAAAATAAGCAGAATAACAAACCCCAGCCTAAACGAAAAGCCATTGATGTGATTCAGCAACTGGGAAAAAAATACACGAATTTACCAGAAGTAAAACAACAAAAAGTAAAAGCAGAAATTAAGGAACTCGCTAAAAATGTTACTTACGAAGAACTAGAACCTTTGTTTAATACAGCTGCTAAAAAAGTAGGGACTAGAATTGCCGTAGCGATTTCTTTAGGTGTTTTAATTGAAAACGGACAAGCTAAAAATGATGCCATAAATAGCTTTATCGCTAAGGCTCTTGAGGATAAAAATGAGTTGTTAGTTACTGAGGCTGAGGCAATTTAAAACAGCTACCAAAGTTTATAAATCTTTAAATAATAATATTGATGTTATTATTTTACATATATTTATGTTCTAACTGTAACTAAAATTATTATGGATTTATTCAACTTCCCAGCAATTATTGTTGCTGCAGTTTCGGCATTAGTTGTCGGATTTATTTGGTACAACCCAAAAGTATTTGGAAATGCTTGGATGCAAGCAGCAGGTATGACGGACGAGCAGGTAAAAGGTGGAAATATGGCTAAGATTTTTGGTTTAGCTCTATTCTTTGCTTTCTTATTAGCAACCGCTCTTCCCGGTATTGTTATTCATCAAATGGGTGTTTTTAGTTTAGTTGGCGGTGATCCGTCAACTGCATTACCATCTTACGAAGCCATAATGAATGATTATGGAGATGCTTTCAGAACTTTTAAACATGGTGCTTTGCATGGTGTTCTAACCGGTGTTTTTATTGCACTCCCAATTATAGGTACAAATGCTTTATTCGAACGAAAAGGAGCCAAATACATTTTTATTAATAGTGGCTATTGGATTGTTACTTTAGGTGTTATGGGTGCTATTATATGCGGATGGAAATAATCATTTTGTAAAGTTTTAACATATTTAAAGACTGAAAATTGTAGTTTTCAGTCTTTTTAATTTCCTATTGAATATAACATCTAAAATCTATTATTCTGCGAACAACCTTCCTATAGGTTGGAGTGCTTTGGTTAAGCATGATATCTTTTTGCAGGCACATTATTTAAAAGCTTTAGAGGAAGCTTCTCCCAATAACATTAGGCTTTTCTATGTTGGTGTTTTTAATGAAGATCGTTTAGTTGGCGTTGCCATTGTTCAGCGTGTGCAATTGTATTTAAAGGACATGTTTAGGAAAACCCAGGTTTCTTGCATAAGGGAGTTTTTTAAAGATATTGTTTCAAAAATTTTAAAGGGAAACATTCTAGTTGTTGGTAATTTAACACATACGGGGCAGCATGGGGTGTTTTTTAATAGAGAGGACATTTCTCAATCTGCATATTTGGAATCTGTTTTTAGTGCTTTAGAAAACATTAAAAAGGAAATCAAGGAAAAGCAGAACAAAAAGATTCGTGCCATTATGTTTAAAGACTATTTTCTCAATGATGGTATACACACCGAGAAATCTTTCTTTAACTCGCACAAACTATACAAAGTTTCGGTACAGCCCAATATGATTATGAAAATACGACCGGAGTGGAAGGTTTTTGACAATTATATTGCCAATAAGACTAAAAAATACCGTGGGCGTTATAAACGGGCAAAAAAGAAATTAGGAACCATTACATGCCATGAATTAGACTTGGAAGCCATTAAAAACAATGCGACCAAATTGCATGGTTTATATTTAAATGTTTCTAACAATGCTAAGTTTAACACATTCCTGTTACCAGAAAATCATTTTTATAGTTTAAAGTTTCATTTAAAAGAAAACTTTAAAGTTTTTGGATATTACTTAAACAATAGGTTAGTTGGATTTTTTACGCTAATATTAAACAATAAAGACTTAGAAACTTATTTTTTAGGTTACGATAGCGAGCATCAATATGCCAATCAGCTTTATTTAAATATGTTGTACAGAATGGCAAATTATGGTATTGATAATGCATTCTCTGCCATTGTTTATGCAAGAACAGCTATGGAAATTAAAAGCTCTGTAGGTGCTAGACCTGAAGCTATGGCTGTATACATGAAACATACTAATAATTTTGTTAATGGGCTTTTAAAGCAAATATTTCGTTTAATGAACCCCAAACAGGACTGGAAAGAACGCCACCCTTTTAAACAAATCGATTAAGTATTTACATATTTTTTCGACTCACTTGTAAAACATATCTATTATGAAAAAATGGCTTTTCCTTTTATTAGTTCTTCCCATTTATGGTTTCTCCCAAAACATGAACAACGACACGCTTCATGAAATCTATACCACCGTTAGTGATTCCATTCAAGGAAATAATGGTGCCTGGCAGTTTTTTATTAGGGAAGTTCCGATAATGTCTATTACAGACACGAACCACAACAGAATGCGCATTATTTCTCCCATTGCCGACTCAGGCAGTTTAACCGACGACTTAATTAAGGCTGCTTTGGTTGCTAACTTCCACACGGCGTTAGATGTTAAATATGCTGTTTCAGATGGCGTCATATGGTCGGTGTTTATTCATCCGCTTAAAGAACTGTCCGATGAACAGGTTAAAGATGCTGTAAGCCAAGTGTATTATGCTAATGTAAATTTCGGAACCACGTTTGCCAGTACAGGTTTAACATTTCCAAGTCGTTTAAATAAAAAGGAACCTGAGATAAAAGAAAATAAAAAGACTGAATTCAAAAAGTTATAGATTGAAAAAGGGTATGAAATGTATTTAACCTTAATTCTATACATTAAAATTTATAATCAATTACATATCCAAATGAGAACCTTTGCTATCTGCAATTACAGCAAATGAAGCCAAAGGAGTTTTCAAGATTGTTAGAGATTAAAACAAAATATATCAAACTGATGAGACCCGTCAGGTTTTAAAAACCTGACGGGTCTATAATAAAAAAACATCTCGAATTGAGATGTTTTTGGCTCTTCTATTATGAAGACGTTTTATATTCCATTCAACAGTTTATTTTAAACTTTTTATATATCAAATTTTTTCGCTTGTAGTACTGTCCTCGGGTATTTTTAAACTTGTTTTAAAATTTGGGAATACTTTGTCCATCATAGCTTTATTTTTTAATTCTTTAGCTTCAACAAAATACCAAAAATTTGCTTCGCTATTATAAATTCCCAATAAATAACTTTTAGATTTTATTCGCATACCATTGAACACCATTTGATTAAAATTTTCGATATAACATCTGTATTCATTATCCTCAAAAACGATTTCCGAAACACCCAAAACATCTGCCTTTTCAAAAACAAATCCATTTTCTTTCATCGTGCTAAATGTTGTCTCTATTAATTCCATAGCTTTTTCTTTACCTCCCATTATTTTTAAAGCATTTGGGTGCGTATAGTCTAAAACCTTATCAAAGTCCATTTTGAGAGTTGCCTGAGAAGCTATTTTAGCATCTCTTAATGCCGATGCTTTTAATTCTTCATTTGTTTGCGCAAAAGAAATGCTGCTACAACATAGTAACAGCATTAAAAAGGTTAATTTTATTTTATTCATTCTTATCTTTTTTGGCATTCTTCATAGCTTCACCAATTTGATTGCTTGCTGCAAAACTAGCTACCATGTCGTTTAACATATTGCTTCCGGCTTGAGGAGCATTAGGTAATAAAATCAAATTACTATTGGTCTCTTCTCCTAAAGATTGTAACGTATCGTAATGTTGTGTTACAACAATAAGCGCAGAAGCTTCCTGGCTATTTATTCCAACTCTATTTAATACTTCTACAGATTCTTCTAAACCACGTGCAATTTCGCGACGCTGGTCTGCAATACCTTGTCCTTGTAAACGCTTGCTCTCTGCTTCGGCTTTTGCTTTTTCAACAATTAAAATACGTTGTGCATCACCTTCGAACTGTGCCGCAATTTTTTCACGTTCTGAGGCATTAATTCTATTCATTGCTTCCTTTACCTGCCCATCTGGATCGATATCTGTTACCAGTGTTTTAATAATATCGTAACCATATTCTATCATGGCATCATTTAATTCGGCTTTAACAGCTATGGCAATATCGTCTTTTTTAACGAAAACATCATCCAATTTCATTTTTGGTACCTCGGCACGAACTACGTCAAATACGTACGATGTAATTTGATCGTGCGGGTAGTCTAGTTTATAAAAAGCATCAAACACTTTTTCTCGTATTACTTTGTACTGAACAGAAACTTTAAGGCGTACAAATACATCATCAAGTGTTTTGGTTTCTATTATAACGTCGAGCTGTTGAATTTTCAAACTTAACCGACCAACAACCCTATCTATAAAAGGGATTTTAAACCTTAGTCCGGCATGACGAATAGCTACAAATTTTCCAAAACGCTCTACTATAGCAGCGGTTTGTTGTTTAACAGTAAAAATGAATGAAAATAGAAGTAAAAGGCTGAAAATAGCCACAGGTATTATAAGAAAAAAATTCATAATAAGTTGTATAAATTGTTAGAAAATACTGAGTTACTAATTTAAGTTATATTTGGTCATTTATCCCGAAATTATCATGAAAAAACAACTTATTTTATTAGTAGCAGTTACTGCTATTTTTGTTACACCCATTTTTGCACAAAAAGGATACTACAGAATTAACAACGGTATTGGAATCACCGGAGGACTTACCAAATTTAACATTATTACCGACAATTTTATTACTAAGCAAGGCAATGGTTTTTTAGGCGGATTAACCGCAACAGTAGATCTGGCCCACAAGCCTTACGATTTAAGTTATGGTATGCAATTATCTGAAAGTATTGTTGAAATTTCCGGAAGACCTACAATGGCAAGTACCGAAGAAACTTTTGTTGAATACAAAGTGTTTGCAGCTCAATTAGCTTTTCTAGGGCATATAAAGATTATTCCATATCATTTTACCATAGATTTAGGCCCAATGGTACAATATAACAGTAAGTTAGAGCTTAAAGATAAAGAACAAAAAGGCTATTATATTAATAACTACGAAAACATAACTGCCGAAGATATTGCAAATATCTCGCGATTTAATGTGAACGGTGCTATAGGTGCCTCTGCGGGTATTAAAAACTTAAAACTAAAAGCGCAATATATTTACGGTTTTACCAATATGTTGAAAAAGCTTGAAAAGCAAAACTTAGATACTACTGGAGGAAGTACAAGCTTTAAAGGAAACCAATCTATGATAGTTCTTAGTGCTATGTTCTCGTTTTAATAAATTGTTATTCCTGCCCTCTCAGGAATCTTATCCATTGAACTCGACAATTCTATGAGGATTCCTGTTTTCACAGGAATGACAACATATTATTAGATTACTTGTTTAGCTGTGTTTTAAAAATCTCATCATCTAATTTTTTCACCTGTTCTTGTGTTGCAGATATTTCGTTAGATTTTACAACTGCTTCTCTTTTATAACCAATATAATTAAGCCAACCTTCGGATCTTATTTGTCTGCGTTTGCTGGATAATAAAAACAATGGATCGTTTTTAAGCTTCTCTATTTCGGTAACAGGATCGTCAATTTGAATTTTTGGATATAAATCGTTCAATATCTTTTTTGCCATTAAAAAGTGACCGGTCTGATTCGGATGGATACCATCTGGAAGAAAAGAAGCATCACCTTTATGCGCTTTCATTTCTGCTAAATTAGCATTTAGGTATTTATGTAAATTTATAACCTGTATATCTTTAAAACCAAGTAGCCAGTTTGCATAGCTTTTTAAAACATCATTGTATTTGTAATATGGGTGTTTGTAACCCACAACATCTTCACTTTTATTTACAATATCTTTTATAGGAGTAGGGTCGAAAATAGTAGGTGTTAAAAGAATTAGCGTAGCTCCTTGCTTTTCTATTTTTCTTTTAAGCTCATAAATGCCTTCTTTATAAGCATTAAAACGTTCCCTATTGTTTGCAGAAAAAATACCATCGTTCATACCATAACAAGCTATTACCAATTCTGGTTTTACAGCTTGCAATGCATCATTTAAGCGCGTATGAATATTTGGTCTTGGAAATTCATGAGCTGGTTCTGAATTTCCTGAAACTGTTTCGCTGGATAGCCCGATACTTATAATATCCAAAGGTTTTTCTGGATGATTTTTACGTAAATAATATTCTAAAAAATCAACGTACTTCCCATCTTGAGTAATGCTATTTCCAAGAATTAGAACTTTTTTTTCGTGAAGCGGGTACATGGCTTTATCTGCTTTTGTACATGAAAGTATACAGATCATTAGAAAAATAAAAAAATGCTTTCTTTTAAGTTTCATAAATAAAAAAAGTGTTAGTACAAAATATACTATATGTCCGTTCGAACGCGGTCGAGAACTTTTTAATGTCTTGGTATTTAAGACATCTCGATTACCCTCGATGAGACAATTTTTAGTTTAGAATTTATTTAAACTAATCGTATTATAAAGAAGCAATAGCCGTTTCTATACGCTTAATACTTTCCTTTTCTCCAATCATAAACATAATATCAAACACATCAGGGCCTTGTAAAGCGCCTACTAATGCTAAACGTAAAGGCATCATTACCTTACCAAAACCTATTTCGTTATCTGTAATCCATCCTTTAATTTTGGTTTGAAGGTTTTCTACAGAAAAATCCTCAATGCCATTAATTATAGAAACCAATTCCTGCATAAGTTCTTTTGTTCCTTCTTTAAAAGCTTTTTTCGATGCTTTTTCATCGTAACTATTCGGTGCTTGAAAAAAGAAATGGCTTAATCCCCAAAGATCGGAAACAAAAGTGGCACGTTCTTTTATTAAACCAATGACTAAAGCTATGTAGTTTATATCGATCTCATTTACTTTTTCATCTACAATCGGTTTAAATAATTCAGCCAAATCATCATTATTTTGTTCTTGCATGTAGTGATGATTAAACCACTTTGTTTTATCAGGATCGAAACGGGCACCCGATTTATTAACACGACTTAAATCGAAAGCTTCAATAAGGGCATCCATGCTAAAAATTTCTTGTTCCGTTCCTGGATTCCATCCTAAAAATGCTAGGAAGTTTACCATGGCTTCCGGAAAATAGCCATCTTCTTTATAACCTCTGGAAACGTCTTTAGTTTTAGGATCTGTCCATTCTAAAGGAAATACCGGGAACCCTAATTTATCACCATCGCGCTTGCTTAGCTTTCCTTTTCCTGTTGGCTTTAAAATTAAAGGTAAATGAGCAAACTCCGGAGCATCCCATCCAAAGGCTTTATATAATTGATAATGTAGAGCCAAAGACGGTAGCCATTCTTCACCACGAATAACGTGAGTTATTTCCATTAAATGGTCGTCTACAATATTCGCTAAATGATACGTTGGCATACCATCGCTTTTAAACAATACCTTATCATCTAATATATTAGTATCAATTTTTATATCACCACGAATAATATCTGTTAAGTGTAGTGTTTCATCTTGAGGAGATTTAAATCGAATCACGTAATCTTCTCCAGCATCTAATTTTGCTTTTACTTCTTCCTCACTAAGCGATAAAGAATTACTCAATTTTAAACGATTATGCCAGTTGTAAATAAACGTTTTCCCTTTTGTTTCATGGTCTTTTCTGTGAAAATCCAATGTTTCAGCAGTATCGAAAGCATAGTATGCATTACCAGATGCTATTAACTCATCGGCATATTGCTTGTATAAGTGCTTACGTTCGCTTTGTCTGTAAGGTCCAAATGTTTCATTCTTACCCGGGCCCTCATCATAAGCCATATCACACCAGTTAAGCGCATCTATGATATACTTTTCGGCACCTTCAACATATCTTGTTTGGTCGGTATCTTCAATTCTAAGAACAAAAGTTCCGTTGTATTTTTTTGCAAATAAATAGTTGAATAAAGCCGTACGTACGCCTCCTATGTGTAAAGGTCCTGTTGGGCTTGGTGCAAAACGCACGCGAACGTTTTTGGTCATGTTTTGTAATTAAAAATGGTTTAAGTGTCGATTAAAATTGTTGTTCCGAAGTTGTTTCAGAAATTTGTTTGCAAAGATACAATTAACACTTAATTATAAACTCTGTACTAAATAAAATTGTAGTTTAGTAAGTTATTAAATATGAAGATGTCTGAAAAACGTCATTGCAAAGCCTGTCTGAGATAGGCAGGAAGATACAACTACAGTCTGTAGCTTAGTAAAAATGTAGCAATCTTTATGATTTTAGTTTCATTAAAGCTAAAGTACTTAACCTGACAAATCGAATTACTAAGACTTTTCAGATATTTTCTATTAAATTTATAATTCTCGACATATATTAAGACTATACTTATGGATAGTAATTTTAAAAACATACAGAACAAATTAGAAGCCTTTATTAAGCGCTATTATACCAATGAATTGCTTAAAGGCTCTATTTTATTCTTTGCTATTGGCTTGTTATATTTTTTATTCACATTATTTATTGAACATATTCTATGGCTAAGCACATTGGCTAGAACGGTTTTGTTTTGGTTGTTCATAGCAGTAGAATTGGCGCTTATTATTAAGTTTATAGCCATTCCTTTAGCTAAATTATTCAAACTTCAAAAAGGAATTAATTACGAAGATGCGTCGAGAATTATCGGGCAACATTTCCCTGAGGTGAATGATAAGTTACTAAACGTTCTTCAACTACACCAAAATAAATCGCAGTCTGAATTACTTTTAGCGGGCATCGAACAGAAATCTTTAGAACTTAGTCCGGTTCCTTTTAAATTGGCTATTAATTTAAAAAAGAATCTAGGTTATTTAAAATACGCTGCTATTCCTGTAGTAATTTTATTACTCACCTTTTTAACTGGTAATTTTAGTTGGTTTAGCGATAGTTACGAACGTGTGGTTCATTACAAGACTGCTTACGAGCCGCCAGCACCGTTTCAATTTTTTGTAGTAAACGACAATTTAAAAGCTATAGAGAACAACGATTTCAAATTAATCGTGAAAACGGCAGGGGAACTCACCCCAGAAAGTGCACAAATAACGTATAACGACGAAACCTATTTTTTACAACAAAAGGGAATAGGTGAGTTTGAATATGTGTTTTCGCAACTTAAATCGGATGTAACTTTTGAGCTATCGGCTAATGACGTAAGATCTAAACCTTATGACATTAAAGTTGTTGAGGTACCATCTTTATTGAGCTTCGAAATGGTTCTTGATTATCCTAATTATACCAAAAAGAAAGATGAAACTTTAAAAAGTACCGGGAATGCCTTGGTACCTGAAGGCACAAATATTGTTTGGCAATTAAAAACCAAAGCGACCGAGCAGGTGTATTTGTACGCCAACGATACGATTAGTTTTTCTTCTGACGAACCAGGAGCTTTTGAAGCTTCTAAGCGTGTTTATAAAAATTTAGATTACAGCTTAAGTACTAGTAATAAAAACCTTAAAAATTACGAAAATTTAGCGTTCAGCATTGGTGTGGTTAAAGATGAATATCCGGAAATTAATTTAAAAGTAGAAACGGATAGCTTGGATTTACAAACACTTTATTTTTATGGTCAGGTGAGCGACGATTATGGCTTTAGTAAATTACAGCTCGTTTACTATCCTTCGGATAATGAAAAAGACAAGAAGTTTGAAAAGATTCCTGTTTCTAATTCGAACATAGCCGACTTTATTAGTGCTTTTCCCAATAACTTGAATATTAAAGAGGGGATTCCTTATGAATTATATTTTCAGGTATTCGATAATGATGCCGTTAATAAATATAAATCTGTTAAAAGTAATATCTTTTCATATAGAAAAAGAACCAAGGAAGAAGAGGCTCAAAAGAATTTACAAGAACAAAATGAAACCATTAAAGATTTAAATAAATCTTTAGAAAAATTTGATGAGCAGGACAAAAAATTAGAAGAGCTTACCAAAACACAAAAAGAAAAATCCACATTAAATTTTAACGATAAGAAAAAGTTAGAGTCATTTTTTAAACGTCAGAAACAACAGGACGAAATGATGAAAAACTTCAACAAAAAGTTAAAGGATAATTTGGAAGAATTTCAAAAGGATAATTTAAAAGAAGATCAGTTTAAAGAGGACTTAAAAAAGCGTTTAGAAGAAAACGAGGAGCAACTCAAAAAAGATGAAAAGATTCTAGATGAGTTAAAAGAACTTCTAGAAAAAATAAATAAAGAAGAGGAGCTCACTCAAAAAATGGAAGAGCTTGCCAAGCAGAATAAAAATAAAAAACGAAGCTTGGAACAGCTACTGGAATTAACAAAGCGCTTTTATGTAGAAAAGAAATTAGAAAAACTTAAGGATGATTTAAAAAAACTTGCCGAGGAACAAGAAGAACTATCTAATAAATCTGAGCAGGAAAATACCAAAGAAAAGCAAGAAGAACTCAATAAAGAATTTGAAGAATTTACAAAACAATTAGAAGAGCTAAAAAAGGATAGTAAGGCTTTAAAAAAACCAATTGATATTCCTCAAGACAAATTAGAGGAAAATGAAATTAAAAAAGAACAAAAAAATGCTTCAGAGGAATTAGAAAAAAAAGAAGGAGAACAACCTTCTGAGGAAAAGAAGGAGAATCAAGAAGAGCAACAAAAGAAGAACGAAAATTTAAAGAACGCACAAAAGAGTCAGAAAAAAGCAGCTCAGAAAATGAAAAAAATGAGCCAGCAAATGCAAAGTTCTATGCAAGCAGGTGGTGGTGAACAAATGCAAGAAGATGTTGAAATGCTCAGACAAATTTTAGATAATCTTGTATTGTTTTCTTTCGATCAGGAAGACGTCATGAAAAAGTTTAAAAACATAGATGCTAATCATAATAAGTTTGCTTCGTATTTACGTAAACAAAATAATTTAAAAGAACATTTTGAGCATATAGACGATAGCTTGTTTGCCTTATCGCTACGTCAGCCAAAAATATCAGAAAAAGTAAATAAAGAAATTACGGAGGTTTATTATAACATAGATAAATCTCTAGATCAATTAGCCGAGAATAGATTATATCAAGGTATCTCTAGTCAACAATTTGCTGTAACGGCAGCAAATAACTTAGCTAACTTTTTAAGTGATGTTCTGGACAATATGCAGGAGAATTTAAGTATGTCTCCAGGAAAAGGAGGAGATGGCGATATGCAATTACCAGATATTATTATGAGCCAAGAAGAACTTAATAAAATGATGAAGGAGGGTATGAAAAAAGGCGAACAAGGACAACCCAAACAAGAGGGTAAAGGAGAAAAGGAAGGTGAGAAAGGAGATAAAAAAGAAGGAGACAAAGGCGAACAAGGAGATAAAGAAGGGAAGGAAGGAAAAGGAAAAGATGGAAAACAAAACGGAGGAGAAGGTGAAGGAACCAACGAGGATTTAAATGGATTGTTATACGAAATATACCAACAACAACAACAGCTTCGAAAAGCTCTGGAAAAAAAATTAGCCAAAGAAGGAAAAGGAGGTAATGGAGATGCGTTGCTAAGAAAAATGGAAGATATTGAATTGGATTTATTGAACAAAGGATTCACGAATCAAACACTTCAAAAAATGCTCCAGTTAAAGCATCAATTATTAAAAATGGAGAATGCTACTTTTCAGCAAGGCGAAGATGATAAAAGAGAATCTAAAACGAATAAAAATAATTTCAATAATAAAACAAACAATCAAATTCCAACAGCTAAACAATATTTTAAAACTACAGAAATATTAAACCGACAAGCTTTACCTTTGCAACAAGTTTATAAAAAGAAAGTGCAAGAATATTTTAAGCAGAATAATGATTAACTTCAATTACGAAACCGAATTTTCTTTAAAAGATGAAAAGGTAATTTCCAACTGGATTTTAGATACAATATCTGAAGAAGGGTATAAATTAGAGGAAATAAATTATGTGTTTTGTAATGATGAATACCTTCATAAACTAAATGTAGAATTTCTTAATCATGATACACTAACAGATATTATTAGTTTTGATTATTCTGTTGGAAAACTCATCCAGGGAGATATCTTTATTTCTGTTGAAAGGGTAGAAGACAATGCTAAGGATTTCTCTGTTCCTTTTAAAGAAGAATTACACCGGGTTATTATTCATGGTATACTTCATTATTGTGGTTACAAAGATAAATCGGACTCGGAAGCCAAGTTAATGCGAGAAAAAGAAAACCATTATTTGGAGCAATTGGTTTAATTTAAAAACAAACTTTCTGAAGCTATTCTTTTAAAGATTCTACTTAAATTTATCGCACCTACCAGACCACAAATTAGCCTATATAAATTTAATTACATATTAAAACCATAGGTGTAATAGGATTTAAAAATACCATATTCAAAATAGCAAAATATACGTTTTAAAGAAAGGGCGTATATTTGCACACTCAAATTATTTGATATGTTCCACGTGGAACACTTATATTTTTAAAACACAAAACTTATGTTTAACGAAGTGTATGATGTTATAGTTGTTGGTGCAGGGCATGCAGGAAGCGAAGCTGCTGCGGCTGCCGCAAATATGGGTAGCAAAACATTGCTTGTTACCATGAACCTACAAAACATTGCACAGATGTCTTGCAATCCTGCTATGGGTGGAATTGCTAAAGGACAAATTGTACGAGAGATTGATGCCCTTGGTGGTTATAGTGGAATTGTTTCTGATACTTCTGCTATACAATTTAAAATGCTCAACAAATCTAAAGGACCTGCCATGTGGAGTCCGAGAGTGCAGAGTGATAGAATGCGTTTTGCAGAAGACTGGAGGTTACTTTTAGAGCGTACTCCAAATCTTGATTTCTATCAGGAAATGGTATCTGGTTTAATTATAGAAAAAGGAAAAGTAACTGGTGTAAAAACATCACTTGGTGTTGAAATAAAAGCCAAGTCTGTGGTGCTAACAAACGGTACTTTTTTAAATGGATTAATTCATATTGGAGACAAGAATTTTGGTGGTGGTAGAGCAGGGGAAAAAGCTGCAACTGGAATTACGGAACAACTCGTAAGTTTAGGTTTCGATTCTGGAAGAATGAAAACAGGAACACCTCCAAGAGTAGATGGACGTAGTTTAGATTTCTCTAAAATGGTAGAACAACCTGGTGATGATAATCCTGAAAAGTTCTCTTATTTAGATATCACAAAACCACTTAAAGAACAGCGTTCTTGTTACATGACTTATACCAGTTCTGAGGTTCATGATTTACTTCGTGAAGGCTTCGATAGGTCTCCAATGTTTAATGGTAGAATTAAAAGTTTAGGCCCTCGCTATTGTCCTTCTATAGAAGATAAGATAAATCGATTTGCAGATAAAGATAGACATCAATTATTTATTGAACCTGAAGGATGGAATACATGCGAAGTTTATGTAAATGGGTTCTCTACTTCGCTACCAGAAGATGTCCAATTTAAAGCATTGCGATCTGTAATTGGTTTTGAAAACGTGAAGTTTTTTAGACCTGGATACGCTATCGAATATGACTATTTTCCACCTACTCAATTAAAGCATACTTTAGAAACGAAGCTTGTAGAGGGATTGTATTTTGCAGGTCAAATTAATGGAACTACAGGTTATGAAGAAGCAGCTTCTCAAGGATTAATGGCAGGTATAAATGCTAGTTTAAAAGTAAACAAAAAAGACCCTTTTACTCTTAAAAGGGATGAAGCTTATATAGGTGTTTTAATAGATGATCTAATTACTAAAGGCACAGAAGAGCCATATAGAATGTTTACATCAAGGGCTGAATATAGAACATTGTTGCGCCAGGATAATGCCGATTTAAGATTAACTCCTAAAGGTTTTGAATTAGGGTTGGCTAGTGAAGAACGTTTAAAGCGTATGGAGCAAAAACACAATGATGCAGAAAAGTTCGTAGAGTTCTTTACCAAAACAAGTGTAAAACCAGAAGAGGCAAATCCTGTTTTAGAAGCTAAAGGATCATCACCAGTTAAACAATCTGATAAGATGTTTAAGATCTTTTCCAGACCAAAAATTACTATAGACGATGTTAGAAAATTTAAAGCTGTAGAACAATATATTCAAGATAATAATTTAGACAATGAGGTTATTGAACAGACCGAAATTCAAGTTAAGTATTCTGGATATATAGCCAAAGAAAAAAACAATGCAGATAAATTAAGTAGGTTAGAGTATGTAAAAATTCCAGAGAATTTTGATTACTCACAAATCAAATCGATGAGTTTTGAAGCAAGGGAAAAACTCAAAAAAATACAACCCACAACCGTATCTCAAGCATCACGAATTAGTGGTGTATCTCCAAATGATATTTCTGTTTTATTAGTTTATATGGGTAGATAGTTTTCATATGTTCCACGTGGAACACTTATATAAAATTTCAAATATTTCATTCTAATAAATTTCGAATCTATTTTAAATGAAACAAAATTTAAATAATTTTAAAGTAAAAGATCATTCCGTTTCTGGTGAAAAATTTAAGCTCATTATAAATTCTGAATATGGTTTTCTTGAAACTTCACCGCAACCTTCTTTAGAAAAATTACCGGATTATTATAAAAGTGAAGACTATATTTCTCATACAGATTCAAAACGAAATTTGTTTGAAAAAGTATATCATGTGATCAGAAAAATTTCATTGAAAAAGAAATTGAATTTGATTAATTCTTTTTCATCAGAAGAAAAAAACCTGTTAGATATTGGATGCGGAACTGGTGATTTTTTACAAATTGCAAAACAAAATAATTGGAATATTTTTGGAATCGAACCAAATGATGATGCTCGAAAAATAGCAAATAAAAAAACAAACAATTCAGTTTATAAAATTGAACAACTTCAAAAATTTGATTCAAATAGTTTCGATGTTATTTCTCTATGGCACGTTCTAGAACATTTACCAAATTTAAATGAACATATAAATATCTTTAAAAAATTATTAAAACCAAATGGTACTTTAATAATAGCTGTTCCTAATTACAAATCGTACGACGCAAAATATTATAAAGAATTTTGGGCTGCTTATGATGTACCTCGACATCTTTGGCATTTTGATAAAACATCAATTTCTAAATTATTTTCTAAAGTTTCAATGAAGCTGATAAAAACTAAACCCATGCGTTATGATGCATTTTATGTAAGTCTACTTTCTGAAAAATACAAGCATGGAAAAATGAATCCGATAAAAGGATTTTGGATTGGATTTATTTCAAATTTAAAAGCAATAAGTACAAAAGAGTCTTCTTCCTTAATTTACATCCTTAAAAATAGCTAAAACTTATTTAAACAAACTATTTCACCAGTTCTATATCTGAAACATCCAAATACAAGCAACGCTTTTAAAAGCCTCTTAAATCGCTTTAAATCGATTCTTTTTCAATAGATAATTATTATTTTACAATTAAAATTCTATAAATAATCGTTATAATCTAAATTCAAAATAATTTAACTTCATTTTTAGCTTTACTTTATTACATTTGTTCGGATTTTAAAAAATATTAAAATGAGAAATATAGCATACGTATTATTGGTAGCATTTGTTTTTACTTCTTGTCAAAAAGAAAAAAGAATAGGATTTATAGACAACGGAATTGTTATAAATGATTTTCAAGAAAAAAAAGATTTAGAAACTAAATTCCAAGCTAAAGAAGTTGCCTTTAGAAAAAAATTCGATAGCATTGACCAGGCTTTTGATTTAGAAGTACAGAAGTTTCAATTAGAGGCTAAAAAAATGTCTCAGAAAAAAGCTCAGGAAAGATACCAGGAATTGGGTCAGAAAAAACAACTACTAGATCAACAAAAACAAATGGAAGGTCAACAGTTTCAACAAGCCTTTCAAGCAGAAATTGATTCTGTGATAATAAGAGTAAAAGATTTTGTTAAGGATTATGGAAAGAAAAATGGTTACACATATATTTTAGGTACAAGTGATGCTGCAGCCAATGTTTTATATGGTACAGATGAAAACGATCTTACACAAACTATTTTAGACGCTTTAAACGAGGATTACAAAAAATAAGTTTTTTCTCATATATAAAAAAAAGAGCTTTATTCTAATAAAGCTCTTTTTTTTATATATTTAATCTAAGTTAGATATAACAATAAATATATCTAATTAAATATCAATACTTTACATTAAAATATAGGGGAAACTTTTCTATTTTAATGAGTTTAACCTTAAATAAGATTCTTGTTAGTACAAACTCAGATTATTTATAATTTATTCAATAATTAATTTCTTAGTTGCTTTACCTTTATTAGTTACTAATTCAAGAAAGTAAAGACCTGAAGATAAACTAGAAGTATCTATGATTTCTTCTTTTGTGGTTTGTATAAACTGACCCAAACTATTGTAAATAGTTACAGTATACAATTCTATACCATCTTGCAATTTAATGGTAGTTTGTATATTGGCAGGATTTGGCGATATACCAAATTTAGATACTAGATAAGTATCGGACGATAAAACAGTACCTAAACCATAAACTCTTACTTCTCCAGAATTAGGACCATTATCTGCATTTGTTGGAGCACCTATAACAAGAGTAGAACCATCTGAAGAAATTGACAAACTAGATCCAAAAAGATCTCCGCTTGCTTTACCATTCAAGCTGTTTCCAAATTTTGTCCAAGTACCAGATGTATTTTTATAAATACTAACTTGACCAGAATTAAAACCATTAACAGGATTACCAGGTGATCCTATAGTTAAAGTAGAACCATCGGAAGAAAGAGAAACTTTAGCACCTAAAAAACTATTAGCGCTTTCGCCATCAATAGGTAATCCTAACGGTGTCCAAGTACTAGATGTATATTCATAAATACGTACGCGACCAGAATTAGCCCCATTACTATTATAATAAGGAGCTCCAACAGCAACAATAGAACCATTGGAAGAAAGCGATACACTTGTACCTGCCACACTTTCCAAAAGCCCATCACTAAAAATATCTGTTCCTTTCTGTTGCCAGTTACTACCATTAAAATCAAAAACACGAACATGACCGGAATTTCTATTACTTCCATCATGATAAGGAGAGCCTACAGCTACGGTAGAACCATTGGAAGAAAGCGATACGCTCCAACCAGAGGCATCTCCCTCGGCTGCACCATTTATGTTACTACCCAACTTATTCCAACTTCCTGATACATTTTGGTAAACCGATACATGACCAGCGAAATCGCTTCCACCTTCACTATTTGTAGAACCTATTGCAATCGTAGAACCATCGGAAGAAAGCGAAACACTAAAACCAAATTCATCGCCAGCTTTTTCCCCAACTAAATTTCCTATTTCTGTCCAACTATTAGATATGTATTCATAAATACGTACATCACCAGAATCTGTGCCATTGCCATCACCGTGGGGTGCACCTATAGCAAGAATATTACCATTAGATGAGAGAGATGTACTAATAACAGATTGATTATCATTAACAACAATATTAATACTACTATCTAGTTGCATCCAATTTGTTCCTGTTTTTTCATAAACAGTTACATTTCCAGAGCTATTCCTAATAGCGCTAATAGCAACAATACTACCATTGGAAGAAAGAGACACTTGATGACCTAACCGATCGTTTAATGCCCCTTTAAATTCTCCTATAGATTCCTGACTAATACAAAAGAAAGGTATAAATAAAATTAAAAAAAGGTTTTGTTTCATAATTATTAAAATTTTAAGATTTGGATTACAAACATATAAAACATGAAACCGTTACAACTATATCTATATGTTTATACATAAACAAAAGATAAAAAAATCATTTTATCGAAATTAACATAAGTTTTAACATTAAGAAACGCAACCTTATTCTTCTACGAAACTACCAAATCAATGCAATGAATAGCATACTATAATATATTCAGTGTACCTTTTAAAGCTATGATAAAAAATAAAGAATTTCTTAAAAATATAATAAGAACAAATTCGTAATCAATAAAATTTAGAAGACAAATCAGATAAAAAATACAGTTATCCACATTATATATTATAATACTATTTTCTTTTAAAATTTAAAAAAATAAATGGTGGTTATTATAGTGTGTTAATAACTGGTATAACTTTTTTAAAGTTTATTTTGATAATAATTAATTTACGTTCTATTAATAGTTTATTAACAATAGAAATTATTTTAATAACTTCATTTTTAATGAATTTTGATTTTATGTGAACACTTGTTAACAATCGAAGTTAACTACTTTTTCTTATAACTATTTTTAATTTTAGTGTTCACATCTGCTAATTTTAGTCTGATAAAATTGCCAAAAAAAATGAATTAAATTTTTGGTAAAGTCATGTTGCTTTTTGATTGGAAAAATAAATGGATTAACAATATTTTTCTTTTAGAAAGTAATGAACACTTATTAACAAGTAATGAATATAATAACGCACATTGTTAATTACGTTTTAATATTCAAAATTATATAATACCAATTGTAAAGTATTGATATTTAATGGTTTTATAGTTTTTATATGCTCTAAAATTATGTGAATATATCTGTTTATCAATTAGTTAATATTAAGACTTTGTACTTAATTCTAATAGTAAAGCAATCACAAGTCTTGTAAAACACACTAAGAATTTTTAATATATAGTTAGTACCTTTATACCCTATAAAACAACATTATAAAATCATGACAATTTCTATAGGTAATGATCACGCAGGTACAGATTATAAATTTGCAATTAAAGAATACTTAGAGGATAAAGGATATACTGTTAATAACTACGGAACAGATGCTAATGATAGTGTAGATTATCCAGATTTTGTACATCCGGTAGCTCAAGATATTGAAAATAAAAAAGTAGATTTTGGTATTTTAATTTGTGGTAGTGCTAATGGTGTTGCTATGACTGCTAATAAGTATCAACAAGTTCGTGCCGGTTTATGTTGGACCAAAGAAATTGTGGAACTTATAAGACAACATAATAATGCGAATATCTTATGTATTCCAGCACGCTACACAGCTATTCCTCAAGCCTTACAAATGGTAGAAACTTTTTTAAATACTGAATTTGAAGGGGGAAGACATCAAAATAGAATAGATAAAATTCCGTTATCTTGTTAAATGGGTCATTCACATACTCATAATCATCACCATACACATCACGACTTAAAAGGACGTAACCTTTTTATTTCCATATTATTAAATATCCTTATTACTGCTGCTCAGGTAATAGGTGGTATTGTTTCTGGTAGTTTGGCATTGTTAAGTGATGCCTTGCATAACTTTAGCGATGTACTTTCTTTAGTAGTAAGTTATGTGGCGAACAAATTAGCGAAAAAAGAAGCCTCTTTTCATAGAACATTTGGATACAAACGCGCGGAAATTTTAGCAGCTTTTATAAATGCATCTACCTTAATAATAGTTGCTATTTTGTTAATAATTGAAGCCGTTAAAAGATTTCAAAATCCGGAAGAAATAGAATCTAATTTAGTTATTTGGTTGTCGCTTCTAGGTATTGTGGCTAATGGATTAAGTGTGCTTTTATTAAAAAAGGATTCGAAATCTAATATGAATATGAAAAGTGCTTATCTGCACTTATTAACAGATATGATGGCAAGTATTGCCGTACTTATAGGAGGCCTCTTAATGAAGTATTACCAGGTTTATTGGGTAGATAGTGTATTAACATTTGCAATAGCACTTTATTTAATCTGGATGGGTTACGATTTGTTAAAGACTTCAACAAAAGTTTTAATGCTATTTACTCCAGATGATATTCCTATAAAACAAATCGTAGCAGAGATTAATGCTTTTGAAAGTATTAAAAATGTACACCATGTTCATGTTTGGCAATTAAACGAAGAAGAAATTCATTTAGAAGCACATATCGATTTTAAGAACGACATAACGTTATCCCAATTCGATGTTATTTTGCATAAAATAGAGGATTTAGTATTTAATAAATACGATATTAACCATGTAAATATCCAACCAGAGTTTGGTAAAGATGATGCTAAAGATGTGATTGTACAGGATTGATGAATTCCTGCCTTTCGACTGCCCGTCCGTCCGGCAGGAGGGCGCTCAAGATAAACTGCGGCAGGAATCTTATTAATAGAGATGTCATTGCGAATCACGCTTTTTAGCGTGATGTGGCAATCTGTATAATTGTAGTTTCAATTTAAGAGATCCTCTGCTTGCTTCAATTACGCTCAGCAGGAGTCGCTCTGAATGAACAAATAACTTATAAACATGCTAACCATACAAATAAAAACATTCGAAGAACTAAGCAAGCAAGAATTATACGATTTACTACAATTACGGAGTGAGGTTTTTGTGGTGGAACAGGATTGTGTTTATCAAGATATTGACGGAAAAGACCAAAAGGCAATTCATGTTTTGGGTTATAAAGCAAATGAATTGGTGGCATATACGCGCGTTTTTAAGCCAGGAGATTATTTTAATGAGTCTAGTATAGGTCGAGTGGTCGTTGCTAAAAGAGAACGTGCTTATAAGTACGGATATGATATTATGACTGCCTCTATTAAAGCTATTGAAGAAAACCTTAATACGACGCTAATAAAAATATCTGCTCAGGTGTACTTAAAAAAATTCTATACTAATTTAGGTTTTACAGCTATTGGTAAAGAATATCTGGAAGATGATATTCCGCATATCGCTATGATTAAAGAATAAATAATCAACGTTTCAAGGTAAAATGTCCCCTAATAACTTCACCAGAGTTAAGAGTTATAATATACCAATAATCGTCTGTACTTAAAAGTTTGCCATTAAAAATGCCATTCCAACCTTGTGAATTTGGAGGTAACGATTTTAAAAGCTTTCCATGTTTATTAAAAATGTTTATCGTTTTTATGGAATTGTCACGATCAAAAACCTGCCACAAGTCGTTATAACCATCATTGTTTGGTGTGAAGTATTTAGGTATGTAATAAGATTCATCAATAATTAATACATTAAAGCTAGACTCATTACTATCGCAAGCCGTTTCGTTGTAAATATAGATGGTTTGTGTGGTTGAAATGCTATCACCAGAATTAAGTTGAGAGCCATTACCGCCAGATTGTGTAAAGTAGTTTCCGTTTACAAGAATAGGTAAAATATAAGAGGTGTCTGTTATAACATTTTCAAGGGTATCTACATTAACAAAATTGCTACAATCGTTTTGTGATTCAATGTAATTTGAAAACGAAACAGGTTTCCAGGTTGAATGATTTCCCGACGGATTATCGACTACAACACAGTTTAGATCAGGATTAAATCTAAAATCTACTGTGTTAAAATTACCATTATTACCATTCCTAAGATTCAACCGGCATAAGTTGTTATTGCTACAATCCAATTCCGTAACATTTGGGTTATTCGATAAGTCTAATTCTCCCAAGTTATTAAAGGCACAATTTAATCGGATTAATTGTTTATTGTTGGATGCATCTAAATCAGTTAGTTGGTTATTTTCACAACGTAACGAAATTAAATTAGCGTTATTGGAAATATCTAAATTGGTTAATAAGTTATTACCACATATAAATGTATCCAAATTAGTATTTTGAGTAACATTTATAGACGTTATTTGATTGTTCTCGCAAGCAAGGTCATTTAAAAACGGATTTTGCGTAAGATCTAAATTGGTTATGGTATTATTTTCACATCTTAGTGATGTTAATCTAGTGTTTTGTGAAACATCAATACTTGATAGCTGATTATTATGACACCACAAAATTTGCAGTGCTGTATTCTGGGAAACATCTAGAGTAGTTAACAGATTATTATCGCAAAACAATTGGGTTAATGCTGAAAAATCTTGAATACCGTTGAGATTAGATATATTATAGCCGCTTACATTTAAATCTGCAAGGCCGTTTATATTTGCTGTTGGCACAAAATCATCTAAAGGTCCAGTATCGTGACCTAGATCTATTAAAGCTTGTTCGAAATTATCGTCGGGAATAAATGTTTGTGAAATACCAATAGAACTTAGTAAAACAAAAAGGAAACAACATAAGTGTTTTTTATTTACCCACATAGGTTATTAATATTTCAACCCGCCTATCGTATTTGGGGTCTCCACCAAGCGGGAACTTTCGGCGCATTCCTAAATGACGCATACGTCGTTTATCAACGCCTTTTTTTGCAAAATAGTCGTAAACATATTTCGCGCGTGCCTCAGATAAATTACGCTTTTTGGTCTTTCTATCTACAGCATCCCTACTATATTGTGTGCAGCATACATGCCCTTGAATCGTGAAATAAATATCCTCACGTTCTACAAGCGCTTTTGCTATAGCTTCCAGTGTTTTTTTAGAACTTGGCGTTACGGTACTATATCCTGTTTTAAAAAGAATATTTTTAAAAATTATTTTATCACCAACTTTAACATCTCCTTTTATTATCTCAGGAGTGTCTTTCTTTTTTTCTTTTTTAACAACCTTAGCAACAGGCTTTTTTACAACAGGTTTAGGAGGTATAGGTTTTACTATGATTTCTACTTTTCGGTTTAAACCTCTTATTTTTAGAATGTTTTTTTCTTCAACAATCTTCAACAAGATCTCCCCTTTTCCATCAACATTAGTGATTAATTCATCACTAATTTCGTTGCTTGAAAAAATGGTTTTTATAGCATCGGCTCTTTGTTGGGAAAGCTTTAGATTGTAAGTATCGGCACCTCTATCATCACAAAACCCAAATATGGAAATGGATTCAATATCTACATCTGTTAAAGTAGAAATAAAGAGCAGTAAACGGTTTTCTTCTGTTGGCGGAAGATTATATTTATCCGTGTCAAAGTAAACCTCGTGCGTTAACTCCTTTTGAGAAAAAGCAAATGTACAATTAAGCGTTAAAAATACTAATACCAATAATTTATTCATAGTAGGATAATAGAACAGGTATAAATATACTATTTTTAATTTTTTTTGATATATAAATAAAACAAATCTTACTTCAAATAATTACCATAAACAGATGGATTACCAAGTATTTCCGTTGCTTTTTTAATTTTAGGATCATTTATTTTATAGTACTCATATAACCCTTCTCTGTAAACGTATCTTTTTACTATGTCTTCGGTTAATAATTCTAATAAATAATCTTTGTTTTCATCAATAACACTTGTTTTTGATGTCTCTAAATTCGCGATTAATGTATTGAAATCTTTTTCAATATTATCGTTTAATTCTTCATTGGTAGCTGTTTCAAAAGCTTTGTAAAGTGCTTTTTCCGTATCTGTTTTAAAAGAAAAATTATTGGTTTTTAAATAGCTTTTAAAATTTGAAAAATCGGCATTTGTAAGCTTTAAGCTTTCTACATCATTCAAGTTATGTTTATAGTAGTAATCTGTAGCATAGTTAAATATTAAATCGCTACTCACTATGGCATTCGTAATGGCCGAATTTTTAGAAGCGTTAAAACTAACATCTGGAAACACACCGCCTCCATCGAAAACCTTACGACCATTTTTGGTTTTAAACTCGTTGTAATTTTCTTGTTTTACGCGAACGGCCTCCCCTTTTTCATTTCTGTTCCAGTAATCTAAAGATTGAATACATCTACCAGAAGGTGTATAATATCTGGAAATCGTTATTTTAATCTGTGTACCATAAGTTAGCTGTTTAGGGCGTTGTACTAGGCCTTTACCAAAACTTCTGGATCCCACAATAACAGCACGGTCTAAATCCTGTAACGAGCCCGATACAATTTCGCTGGCCGATGCACTTTTACCGTCGATTAAAACCACTACAGGTATTTCGGTATCAATAGGTTCGCTTTTTGTATAGTAAGTTTTGTTATACTTTTCAACTTTAGATTTTGTAGTCACCACCAACTGCCCTTTAGGAACAAATAGATTTACAATTTTAATGGCCTCATTAAGCAATCCGCCCGGATTTCCTCTTAAATCCAAAATAATACGTTCTGCTCCCTGGGCCTTTAAATCGCGTAATGCATAATTTGTTTCGGCGTGTGCCTTGCTGTTGAATCGACTTAAAACAATATATCCCGTTTTATCGTTAACCATTGAAAAATGAGGAACAGCTTTAATCTCTACTTCGGCTCTTTTTATAGTGGCTGTATGCGTTTTGCCCTGACGTTTATAAGTAACCTCTACAGGCGTATCTGAAGCCCCTTTTAATAAATTACCAGCATCTTCCTTGTAAGTTTCTATTAAAATATTGCCAACTTTAATAATTTCGTCTCCAGCTTTTAAGCCCGCTTTATCTGCAGGGTAGTCTTTGTAAGGCTCTACAATAACCAGTTTATCTTTAAATGTTTTTACTCTGGCACCTATACCTGTATAATCTCCGGTATTATTAATCCTGGCAGCTTCAACATCTTGCTCGTTCATAAAATTGGTATACGGATCCAGGTCTGCCAACATACTTTTTATAGCCGTATCCATTAAATCTCCCGGGTTGGTTTCATCAACATAATTCATGTTGATTTCTTTAAAAAGCGTTGTAAAGATTTCTATTTGTTTCGCTATTTCAAAAAAGTCATTCTTAAAAGCCGTACTGGTAAAAAATACGGTAAGAACCAGAATAGGAATTATAACTTTCTTTTTTATTAAATGTTTCATAGTGGGCATATGTTATTATTGTAAAACTTTGTTGGAAAATTTTTCGAACAAACGCTTCATTCTTGATTCTACTTGAGTAAAGGTTGGTTTTTCTTTGCCAATGTACAAAATCATAAACGCATATTGTGTTGTAATGTTGTTAAAATGCTCAGCTTTGTTAAGTCTGTAAGCCTCTCGCAATAATCGTTTTATACGATTTCTATCCACGGCAGTTTTAAAATTTCGCTTACTTACAGAAACACCAGTTTTGGCAATTAGGTCCTCATCAAAACGGGTTTCAAGATAAACTAACCGCAAAGGAAAGGCAGAAACAGAACGTCCTTCTTTAAACAATTGCTCTATAAGCTTCTTGCTTTTTAGCTTTTCTTTTTTGGGATACGATGCTGACATAAATTTATATAAGATTACAAAAATAGAAATAACTCTACGATCGTAGCAATCAAGCATGATAAAAATCATTTTTAAACTCGATGAATAGCAGTAATTTAATGGTTTTAACAAACACTAAACTATTAAAAATGGGCGATTTAAATGTGACAAAATTAAAGACCAAAAAAGATAGAGCCAATTATATCCACCATTTATTGAACGACATTAAAGCACTTGATTTAATGATCGATAAAGGTATGATAGAGAAAGATGTTTTTAGAATAGGTGCAGAACAGGAGTTTTGTTTGGTTAACGATCAATTTTTACCAGAAAGTAAATCGTTAGAAATTTTAAAAGATATTGATGATGAACATTTTACTACAGAAATAAGTAATTTTAATTTAGAGATAAATCTCGATGTTTTAGAACTTGGAAATACTTGCTTTTCTCAATTGCACAAGCAACTAGAAATGTTACTGGAAAAAGCAAAAAAAGCAGCTTCTAAAAAAGGTGTTAAAATCGTGCTAACCGGCATTTTGCCATCACTTTCTATTAATAATGCCAACGTGAAGAGTATGACCAATGTTGAGCGTTATTCTGTATTGAACGATGCTATAAAAGGCATCAGGCGGCAAAATTTCGATATCCATATTAAAGGAGTCGATGAATTAAATTTATTGCATGATTCGGTTATGTTGGAAGGCTGCAATACCAGTTTTCAGATGCATTTACAACTAAGTCCAAAAACCTTTGTAGACAATTACAATTGGGCACAAGCCATTTCCGGACCTGTTTTAAGTGCCTGTACTAATTCTCCAATGTTGTTTGGTAAAGAGCTTTGGAGAGAAACCCGAATAGCGTTATTTACGCAAAGTGTCGATACCAGGGCTAATTCATATTTGTTAAACGAAAAACAATCGCGGGTTAGTTTTGGCAGCAGATGGCACACGGGATCGATAACCGATATTTTTAAAGATAATATTTCCAGGTTTAGAAGTTTTATAACTACAGATTTTATTAAGGATAGTGTGGATATGTTAAACAATAATGAAGTTCCGGGGCTAAAAGCTTTGGGGCTGCATAATGGTACGGTATATCCCTGGAATCGGGTTTGCTATGGAAGAACAAATGGTAAACCAAACTTAAGAATTGAAAACCGGTATATTCCCGCTGGCCCAACAATTACAGATGAAATTGCAAATATGGCATTTTGGGTTGGAGTCATGTTAGGTAAACCCAAAAAGTATAACAACATACACAAGCAATGGGATTTTAAAGATATAAAAATGAATTTCTTTAATGCTGCTCGATATGGTATGGCTACCCAGTTTTTTTGGAATGGCAGCTATATTTCCAGTTACGATTTAATATTGAATGAGCTTTTACCTATGGCCTATAAAGGGTTGTATAGTGCCGGTGTGTCGCCACAAGACGCAGAGAGTTATTTAAGGGTTATAAAAAACAGAATACAAGCTCATAGTGGTTCAGAATGGCTTATTAGAAATTATAGGCGATTATTAAAACACCATAAACGCTATGAGGCTATGCAAGTATTAACGTCTAAAATGTACGAAAAGCAAGAAAAAGGTTATCCGGTTTCTACTTGGGGTAGACTGTTTGGAGAAAATGATTTTCCTTTTATAAAACCAAAGGTTGTAAAGCATATTATGAGTTCCGATATTTTTTCTGTTGATAAAAAAGATAGTGTCGAACTGGTTTTAAACATCATGAAATGGAAAAACATTCATCATATGCCAGTTATAAATGGCGATAGGGAATTGATTGGTTTAATAAGTTGGAACGATGTTAAGTCATATTTAGAAAAAACAAAACGATTAGACGATTCGGTTAATAAAATAATGAAGACAGATGTTATTACTACGGAAGAGTATGTGCCTGTAGAAGAAGCAAAAAGAATAATGGACAATCATAAAATAGGTAGTCTTCCGGTAATAAAAAATAAAAAATTATTAGGACTAATTACAAGAAACGATTTTAATGGATGATAGATGTATACAGTAAAGCATGTAATAATAGCATAACCGTAAAAAGATTGCTTGGTAAAATTGAGGGGTCAAAACCAGGTCCAACCATGGTGTTTTTTGGTGGAATTCATGGTAATGAAACATCAGGGGTTTTTGCTTTAAAAGATGTTTTACAAGCCATAGATCCTTTAAAGGTTAAAGGAACAGTTTATGGTGTTACGGGAAATTTAAAAGCACTTAAAGTAAACCAGAGATATCTTGAAGAAGACCTAAATAGACTTTGGACTAAAGCGCGTATTCAAATTATTAAAAACAAGGAGATTTTAAATGATGAAGAAAAGGAACTACTAGAGCTATCGAGTGTTTTAAACCATATTTTAAAAACCGAAAAACCGCCGTTCTATTTTATAGATTTACATACAACATCTAGTAAAACATTGCCTTTTATAACAATTAATGATGCCTTGATAAACCGAAAATTTTCCAAGCACTTCCCCGTGCCTATTGTACTAGGTATTGAAGAATATTTAAACGGGCCGTTGTTAAGTTATATAAACGAATTGGGTTATGTATCCTTAGGCTTTGAGTCTGGACAGCATGACGATTTAAGCTCTATTACCAACAACAAGGCATTTATACATTTAGCTTTAGTTTTTGCTGGTATATTAAAAAAAGAACAAGTACCCGATTTTTCGAATTATTACAAACAACTTCAAAAACAAGCGACTAACATTGTTGATGTTTTTGAAGTCGTTTATCTTCATAAAATACAACCCTTTGAAAGCTTTAGTATGATTAATGGTTTTAAAAGTTTTCAGGCTATTAATAAAGATGTTCCAATTGCAGTAAGCAACCGCAAAGAATTAAAGGCAAAATATAAAGGGCGTATATTTATGCCTTTGTACCAGACTAAAGGTGCCGAAGGGTTTTTTATTATAAGACGAATACATCCGTTTTTTTTAAAACTATCAACACTTTTAAGGCGTATAAAATTTGATAGTTTATTAATTGCTTTACCCGGTGTTTCTTGGTTAAACAGAAAAGGAGGTGTCTTACAGGTTAACTTAAAGGTAGCCAGATATTTTGTTAAATCATTTTTTCATCTGCTGGGCTACAGAAACAAGCAAATTACCAGAACGCACTTAAGACTTAATAACCGAGAACGTGTTGCGAAAACAAAGATGTATAAAACAGAAAGGTGGTTTAAACAGGGTTAACGACTGTCTTATCAGCGATAATTTGTTTAAGCTTATAAAACATCCATAAGCCGACCAATGCTCTCATTATGGGTTGATAAATTATACTAAAGTATTCTACACATTGTTCTATTAATTCAGATTGCCAAAATTCATTTCCAAAAGCAATTAAGTTGCCAAATCCCCAAATTAATAAGAGGTAAGCAAGTATACGATCTATCTTGGTACTACCAAAGAGGCTAATTCCGTAGCAGATATTTCCCAAGGCAAATGCCACAATGAACAAGCCAAAAAGAGCATAACCAATTAACCCAGCATGCTCCATGTTAATTTTTATCATCTCTTGAATTGCAAAGTCATTAGTTTCGATATAAGATCTACGGAGATTGTTCAAGTAGAAAAAAACGAACATTTGCCGAAAGATTTCCGTGAATGAAAATACCGCAAAAAACACAAAACCAGCAATTGTAAATCCAGGGCTCTTTTTAAACTGAATCAATAAAAAACCAAGCATGGCAATTAATACAAATAAGCAATGTGCAATAATCCAGAATTTACTAGTAATGTATTTTGAATTTTCAAATACTCTAATCCGTTCATCAAAACTCAATTCACCTAATTCAAACAGACTTGAGTGAATTCCTAGTGTTGTAATTACAGACAACAGGCAGCAAACAATAGCAAGTAAAAGGAATCTTTTGTACTGAGTATTAATTACCATAATTTATTTATTATTAGAGGTTAATAAAAATAAATATAGTTTAAATATTACACAATAGCAGTTAAAAAGAAACGTCTAACGATCGTTAAGACATGAATTACATCAATAAGACTTGTTCTCTGCAAGCATAAAAAAACATAAACACACTAAATAAGAAAAGCCGAAGCAAATTACTTTTTCTGCTACGGCTTTTAAGTCATTATTAAAAATTTACCACACCACCGTCTATCGAAATTTCTTCCCCAATAACAAAAGACGATTCGCTAGATGCCAAATAAACGGCGGCTTTTCCAATATCGGAAGGCTGGCCGATGCGTTCTACAGGAATAAGACTTGCAAAATTCTCTTTTGCTTGTAGAGCAACTTCATTCGACAACCCTAATTTACCAAATAGCGGCGTATCAATCGTTCCAGGACTGATGGTATTTACTCTGATATTCTTTTTGAGCAAATCTCTGGAGAATGTTCGTGAAAAAGAACGTACTCCAGCTTTCGCAGCACTATATACAGTTAAACCATCAAATGCCTTTTGTGTAGCAATGGAAGCAACTAAAATTATAGATGCCCCATTGTTTAGATATGGTAAAGACTTTTGTACCGTAAAAAAGACACTTTTTAAGTTCAAATCGACCATTCTATCAAAATCTTCTTCAGTAGTGCTTTCCAAAGAACCTAAAGACCCATTACCTATAGCACCTCCAGCATTGACCACAAGAATGTCAATTTTTCCATACTTATCTGTTGTTCTAGAAAAAATGCTTTCTAGTTGATCAATATTTGTTACATCGGTTTGTATACCCATAAAGTTGTTTCTTAATGCAGCAACAGCGGTTTCAATGGTTTTAAGGTTTCTTCCAACAATACTTCCCACAGCACCTTCTTGGTCAAACTCTTTTGCAATACCAAGACCTATACCACTATTACCGCCTGTAACGACGGCTACTTTATTTTTTAATCTCATTAAGCTATCAATTTTGAATTTGTTGAATGTTGATTTTTGCAAATACAGGCTCAAAAGTATCTATAGCTTTTAGCAGTATAGGAAGTGCTTTTGTTTTAAAATCTTCATTGGAAAATAATTTTTCTTTGTCCTCAAGACTTCTCCACTCTACAATGAATTGCATTTGTGGCTCGAAAGTAGCTTGACCTTTTGAATCTATACTTTGAAACATCGCTTTAAACTCTGGATAATCTCCACCATAACTGCGTTTTATTGGTTCAGCTATTTTATTGTACTCTTGCAGTATTTTACCGCCATTTTCTACAAGGTTGGCAGTACCGATTTCATATACCTTATTAGCGTTAAAAGCTATTTGGGTATCTTCCTTTACTTTGAACCATCCAAAATGCATGTCGCCTTGAATGGCAGCATCTCGTAATGGAACTATTTTTTTGTAACGTTTATCCTTTAAAAAATCAAGTCTTGATTGCGGACTATCCCATTCAAAAATACCAACTAAGTTTACGTTGAATTTTTCGCTTTCAGATTTTACAACGGAAAAAGAAATAAATGGTTTACCTGCATATTCTGCCGCAATTTTTGTTGCCTTCTCAAAATACTCATTTAAAGAAGTTGCTTCTTCAGGGATTATGGTAGCATATGCAAACTCATAAACCTTGTTTTTTTTAAATGTTACCTCGGTTACTTTTTCAGAATAAGTACATGTTTTTGAACAGTCTTTTTTTTGAGCCTGAATGTTTAGAGCAAAAAAAACCGTAAGTATCAATGCTAAATTTAGATTTCTAATTTTCATAATGATTTCTTTAAGATTTTAATTATGACACAAAACTATTTTATATATTTAAACAATAAAAAAAGTTAAGTACATACAAAAAGGTTCGTACTATGCGGAAAGTAAATTCAACCAATTACGAAAATCAAAAAATACTCGAAATGTCTTGTGGTTTATCCTATGCAGTAGAACTGCTAAATGGGCGTTGGAAAATAAATGTCCTTTGGAATCTTGCCAAAGAAGTGCATCGTTACGGTCAAATGAAACGAAATATTCCTGGTATTTCTGAAAAAATGTTAACGCAGCGATTACGAGATTTAGAAAAAGAAGGACTAATTATTCGAAAAGACTTTAAAACCATACCTCCACATGTTGAATATCATTTAACCGACTCTGGAAAAGAATTAATTCCAATTTTAGAGCAAATGTGTAGATGGGGAAACAGAATTAGAGAGGAAACGAATGTATCGTATTAGGCCAACAGAGAACAAGATCTATAAATAATAGTGTTTTAAATAGAAATATGAAAAAAACGATTATTACTCTAATATTGAGTGCCTCACTTCATTTCAGCTTTTGTCAGATCAATAGCACCACATCAGACAAACTAACTCAAGAACTAGAGAACATACATGTCCGAGGTCATATTAATGGGTTTTCGGTTGCGATTGTCGACCAAACTAATATACTATTCACAAAAGGTTTTGGACACGCTGATATTCAGAAAAACTTAGAATATACAGAAAATACTATTCAGAATATTGGCTCTATTTCAAAGACTTTTATTGGTGTTGCATTGCTTAAAGCACAAGAGCTTGACAAACTAAAACTTGATGACCCGATAAACAAGTATTTACCGTTTGAGGTAATAAATCCATATTTTCCAAACGAAGTAATAACAATAAGACAATTAACCACACATACTTCTGGTATTAAAGACACTTCAAGCTACGAGAAATATGGATATGTTTTAAAAGAAAAAGATAATGAAGGCACTAAAGTAAATCGCAATTTTCGTTTACCAAGTGACATGATGACTCAAAGTACGTTTCTAAAAAAGATTTTGAGTGCGGATGGGAAATGGTATAAGAAAAGTAATTTTTTTAAGAACAGACCAGGAGAAAAGTTTGAATATTCAAATATCGCAGCAGGTTTAGCAGCTCTTATTTTGGAAAATGCAACCGATGAGTCATTTAGTAAGTTTACAAATGAGCATATTTTTAAACCATTAAATATGTTAAATACTGGTTGGAGTTTTAAGGAGATAAATATTTCAAAACACTCTAAACTTTATGCAAATAAAAAAACCGAATTAGCCTTTTATCAATTAGTAACTTATCCAGACGGAGGGTTAATTATATCATCATCCAATTTAGGAAAGTATCTTTGCGAATTAATTGCTGGCTTTGATGGTAACGGTAAAATCTTGAATAAAAAAAGTTATGGAGAGCTGTTCAAACCACAATTGACAGAAGATCACTTTGAAGAAAGAAATGATCGAGCCTATAACGATGAATATAATATGGGCGTTTTTATGGGAATTTCAGCTCAAGACCAAATTGGTCATACCGGAGGAGATCCAGGAGTGACAACATATATGTTTTTTAATACGAAGACCAGAATAGGTAAAATTCTAATTGTAAATACTAACCTTAACAAAGAAGGCGTAAAAGAATTTATCGACATATGGAAAAAGTTAGAAGAATATGAAAACCAATTAAATTAGCGGATAGTTCCGCTAGCGTTTGTTATACAACGAGTGCAGGTATAAATCTACTTTAATAAACACTTTTTATCTTTCTTATTTATTGGAAGAAACTTCACCTCTCCCGAAAGATATTTTCTATATTTGATTTACATATTTTGAAGATAAATCTTGCTCTATTACGTTTATCAGGATATATAGAAGTATAAAGGTAATAGAGGTATGTTTACATAATCATTGTAGGTAATTGAATATGTTATTAATCAAAAAAGAAATAATCGGAAAAGAAATCAGAGTTAACCTTGATGTGAATTTGATTTGGAGTGGAAATATTGAAACGGGAATTACCAAAATTGAAGATACTGGAGGATTCGAGAAATATTCGAAGGCAACGTGGGAGGAGATTGATTACAAAGAGACCCCCGATTTGATTCTAGTTAAAGCCAAATTAAAGATGAGGTCAACTGCAGAAGGTGGCAGACAAACTGGGTTTACTAGTGGATTAAGACCTAATCATGTATTCGAATATGAAAATAAAAGAATAAAAGGCACTTGGATTGGTGATATTCAATTTGAAGGACAAGAGTTAATTATGCCTGGAGAGGAAAGAATTGTAACTGTTCGATTTTTATTTCATACGCCCATTGAGCAATACTTGACTATTGGAAGAAAGTGGTGGCTTCATGAAGGAGCTAGGTGTACAGGAGAGGTTGAGATAATAGAAATAAAACTACCTACAACGAAATCTAAATTGTATTAAAACGCAGTTTATCCTAACCGTTGTGCAACATTAAAACAGAACTAGAATGAAATGGTTGGAAAACATTATTGATAGTACTTTAGACAAAATGGTAAAGGAGGGAATTTTAATGTCTCGACCAGATCCAGATATGCCAGCGGAAATGTTTGACCCTACTATTCCAATTGATAACGACTGGAAAGGCTGGAAACCAATTCCTAGTGTATTGGATGATTCGGACTTAAACCGTCTTGAGGAAATAATTGGAATTGAGTTACCTCTTTCTTATCGACATTTTTTAAAACACAAGCATTTTTATGTACTTGACATTCCTGATTTTGCGGTTAACTTTCCAACTCATCTGCCTGATAAAAATCTTGATGGATTTATGGAATGGTTCTTTGAATTTTATGAACCTGAGTTATTAATTGAAAAAGGACTTATCTATTTTGCCGACTTCCAAGATTACGGACTTTTATGTTTTGACTCTAACATAAAAAGAGAAAATAATGAATACCCAATCGTGTATATAGACCACGAGGACTTATCGACAAAATATCATTATTCCGATAATTTTAGAGAGCTAATAACAGCAGATAGAGAAAGAGGAAATCGATTTATAATGGAATTGAACGAATATTATAAAAAGCAATAACGAACATATAACAAGGTGTCCTAAAACACATTTTTCGCAAACCGCTCCCACTACTATGAAAAACCTAGCAACACTTACAATTTTTATTTTATTCGCAGGAGCATGTTGTTTTGCTCAAAACACATATGTCTATTCACAGCCAACAAGAATTGAAGATGGATGGAAAACTAACAATTTGCAATCTCAAAACATTGACTCCAAACTTATTATTAAATTATTCAATCAACTACAAACAAGAGCAAATAAAATTCATAGTGTTTTATTAGTGAAAAACAACCAAATTATTATTGAGGAATATTTTGGCGAAAATTCAATAAAGAAACAACATGACCTACGTTCTACAACAAAAAGCATAACATCTATATTGATGGGAATTGCAATAGACAAAGGGTTTATTGAAAGTGTAAACGACCCTATTTCAAAATACCTTAAAAACCTTTCCCCAACCAAAAACCTAGATGAAAGAAAAAAGAAAATTACAATCAAACATTTATTAACAATGTCAACTGGATTGGATTGTAATGATTGGGATAAAAAATCAAAAGGACAAGAAGACAAAATATATAACAAAAGTAACTGGTTGCAATACTTTTTAAATTTACCAATGGTTAATGAACCTGGAGATGTTTCAAATTATTGTACAATGGGACAAGTTTTAGCAACCGAAATTATTAGTCAAACTTCGGGTATGACAATCGACAAATTTGCTGAAAAATATTTGTTCAATCCATTAGGTATAAGTAATATGAAATGGGGGCATACTTCCAAGAAAGAAATTATTCCTTCAGGAAAGAGATTGTATATGATTTCTAGAGATATGGCTAAAATTGGACAATTAATACTCAGCAATGGAAAGTGGAATGAAGAACAAATCGTATCCGAAAAATGGATTACAGAATCAACTACTCCAAAAACAAAAATTACAGGAATTGATTACGGTTATTTATGGTGGAATATTCCATTTAAAGTAAATGGGAAAATGTTTATTTCTAAAGCAGCAACAGGAAACGGAGGTCAATATATAATGGTTCTTCCAGAATTGGATATGGTTGCAGTTTTTACGGGAGGCGCATACAATTCTCAAGAAGATAAATTGCCTTTTGCGATAATGACAGATATATTCTTACCAACATTTACGAGCGGCAAATAACAAAGGGTAATAAAATATAAAACTTAAAGATACTGTCATGACTATTAAGAACTTAAAATTTATGCCAAAATTCTTTGATCGTTATATAAATCAAGTGGATGAGGATGTAGAATTAATTCAGGGGTTGCTTGATACAAAAAATGACTATTCTTTAATAAAAGATGATTTACAGATTAAAGAAAATTACAGATACGAACCTGATAAATGGACACCTAAACAAATTCTTCAGCACGTAATAGATAATGAACGTATTCAGTCATACAGAGCCTTGGCCATTTCAAGAGGGGACCAATCAATACAACCAGGATATGATGAACAACTATATGTAAACAATTGCAACGATAGAACCTTAGAAAGTCTACTGGCAGAATTTAAAATTGTAAGAGAATCGAGTATTATTTTATTCAGCTCTATCAACGAAATTCAAATGCTCAAAGAAGGAGTTTGTTTTAAAGTACGAATAACTCCATTGGCACTAGGGTTCCAAATTATTGGACACGGAACTCATCATTTAAGAATAATAAAAGAGCGATATATAAATAAACCCTCTTACTAGTGTTTGTTTGCAACGAGCACAGGTATAAGTTTACTTTAATAAATCTTTTTATCCTCATATTTATTGGAAGAAACTTCATACCTCTCAAAAGATATTTTCTATATTTGATTTACACAATCGTTGTATGTAATTACCAAAAAGAAATAAATGTATTATTGGGTAAACCAAGGAAAAACTTATAAAGAAGAAAAAGAAGGAGGTTATTTGTGGGCTCCAACCTATAATAGTTCTGGAAATTCAGTTTTTCATTGGGACAACATGACTAAACTTATGCCTAATGATATTGTTTTAAATTATTACAAAGGATATTTAATTGGATATTGCATTATAGAGTCTAAATATTTTTTAGCACCCCAACCGAAAGAATTTAATGTAGATGTTGAATGGGAGAACGAAGGCTATATGATTGATGCTAAGTATTTCCTATTTAGTAAGCCTTTGGATATTAAAATAGTTTATAACCAAATTAAACAATATTTACCTTCTAAATATTCACCACTTAATAAGACAGGAAACCCTCCTAAAATTAAAGCTAACCAAGGCTACCTCTATAAATCAAATAGAAACATCACAAAAACTGTATTTGATTTAGCAAAAGTGTATTTAGATGATTACGATGAATCAACAAATGAAGTAAATGAAGATCCTGCTGAATA
The DNA here is from genome assembly GCF_002886045.1 of Flavivirga eckloniae. Taxonomy (NCBI): domain Bacteria; kingdom Pseudomonadati; phylum Bacteroidota; class Flavobacteriia; order Flavobacteriales; family Flavobacteriaceae; genus Flavivirga; species Flavivirga eckloniae. The sequence continues at coordinate 3,002,520 of NZ_CP025791.1, forward strand.
TAATGCACCTAAACAAACAACTAGAGAAGGCTTAGTGACATCAAGAATAGGTCAAGGTGAATATAGACAACAAATATTAAGAAGGTGGAAGTTTAAATGTGCCGTTAATGGAGCGTCTATTAAAGAAATTCTTATAGCCTCTCATATTGTTCCTTGGAGAGAATCTAACGATCATGAAAGATTAGATGTTGATAATGGTTTATTGTTATCTCCAACGTATGACGCCCTTTTTGATAGACACCTTATATCATTTGACGATGACGGCAAAATTTTATTATCCAACTCAATGGATAAGACAGAGTTTTCTATACTTGGAATTACAGGGGCCGAAAAAATATCTAACTTAACCCAAGGAAACAAGAAATATCTAAAAAGACACAGAGAAAAGCTAGTAAGCCTATGATAAAAGTGGTTTGTGGGATTATTTACAAAAATGGTAAAGTATTCTTATGCAGAAGAAATCCTCATAAGCAATTAGGTGGGTATTGGGAATTCCCTGGAGGAAAGTTAGAATTGAACGAAAACCCAGAAACAGCTTTAAAACGAGAACTGTACGAAGAAATTTCAATGTTTATAAAAGTATTAAATCATTTCGCAACAGTCATTCATAAATACGATAATTTCACTATTGAACTTACTGCATATGAATGCAAATTTATTGAAGCAGATTTTAATCTTACGGATCATGATAAATATGAATGGATAGATATAAACCAAATAATCAATAAAAAATTAGCACCTGCAGACATTCCAATAGTAAAAAAACTGATGAGGACTAATTAAAAACTACATACAAGAGGTGTTGGTAATAATAAAATGAGACTATTTGGCAAAAAGAAAAATATCGTACAGACTGACAAAAACCTTAAACCAAGTGAAAGGTTTGAAAAGGTCTTGTTAAGCAGACTTGAGAAAGAAGGGTATAAACATCTCAAGTCAAAGCATGAGTTTGTTCAAGACTTTGAACATGGAAAAAGAGTTATTAATCTTTCCTATAATAATACATTCGGTTATATATCGACAGTCCAATACTTCATTAAAATAGTTTTCAGGGATTTAGAAAAGTCTTTTAAGAAAGCTCATCCAAACTATGGTTGGACAAATTGGACAATTCACGAAAACTTGCATTGGACAGAAAGTACATTGTATGATGATAAAGCAGACGATTATACAGACAGGTCTATAAACAACTTAGCGGACGAGTTTTTTCGTGAGATAAAACCAAGAATTGATTCGACCTTTTCCAAAATTGGCAACTACAGCCAATTGAACGAGATTTATAATACAAATCCATCTGAATTTATCGATTATTTACCTCCTTCAAGACCTGAAAAGCGAATAATAAATGGGCTTATCTTAACAAAGGCTTTAGAACCTGAAAAATTTGAAATCAGAAAGAACCAATATTTTTTGCTCTTAAATAAATACAAGGAAAATGACTTTGATGAGATTCGAAAAGAAGTAGAGCTTGGATTGACCTTTTTGAATGAAAATGAAATAAAAATAAATACTACCACCAACAAAACCTATAAGCAATAGCCCCTTGCGGAATGCTAATACCTATATCTAAACCGTTGTGCTTCAAGCTAACCAAACCCAATATTAGAGAAATTACCGATACAGATGTAACATTTTTTGATTTCTGCATCTAAAGTGAAAATTAAATTATAGAAATCATGAAAAACATCTTTTTATTTTTAGTAATCTTTTTTTCTTTGGCAACTCAAGCACAAGAGGACAACCAGCCAATTCATGTAAAAGTTACAGGCAAGGGAAACCCAGTTATGCTAATTCCTGGCTTTACAGTACCTGGCGAAAGTTGGGGTGCTACAATTAATCAATTAGAGGAAAACTATGAATGTCATGTTATTACACTTGCAGGTTTTGGAGGGAAAAAACCAATAGGTTTTCCTTGGCTTCCAAAAGTAAATGAAGCTCTCGAAAACTACATCGAACAAAATCAACTAACAAACTTGACAGTAATTGGACATAGTTTAGGAGGAACCATAGCCACCTGGCTTGCTAGTAGGGAAAACAGCAGGATATCGGAAATTATATTGGTAGATGCACTACCAGCAGTAGGCGCAATTATGATTCCAAATTTCAATCCTGAAAATCTAGTATATGACAGCCCTTTTAATAGCCAACAGTTGTCAATGAATGAGACTGACTTTGAGCAGATGACTACAGGTATGGCTCAAGGAATGAGTCTAAATCTAGAAGCTCAAAAAAAAATAAAAGACTGGATGATTATGGCCAATAGAAAAACCTATGTGTACGGATATACCGATTATCTTAAACTAGATTTAAGGGAAGAACTAAAAAATATTTCTATACCTGTAACAATAATCGTAGCGGATAAACCATTTGGAAAAGAAATGGTTACTCAAACTTACCAAAGTCAATATGCCAATTTAACAAAATACGATTTTATAATTACAGACAATTCTGCACACTTCGTAATGTTCGACAAACCTAAATGGTTCATAGAGCAAATCCAACAAATTTTAGCATCAAACTAGATGAACATAGAAAAGGAATTCACTCAAATATATAATACATATGCTCATAAAGTTTTCAGGTTGTGCTTGGGTTATGCGTCTGGTGACGAAGATTTGGCAAAAGAGTGGCAACAAGAAACTTTTATAAAGGTATGGAAGCATAGAAATTCTTTCCAAGCAAAGTCATCCATAAGCACTTGGGTTTATAGAATAGCAGTAAATATATGTTTGGGTGATTTGAGAAAATCAAAAAAGCATGCCCAAATTAACGAAAACACACTAGAAATAGATTCGATGGGTAATGAAAAAGAAATACAGGAAGTACAAATTAGAAAAATGTATAATTGTATCGATCAACTTACCCAAAATAATAAGGCAATTATTCTACTAGAACTAGAAGAAATTCCTCAAGCTACAATTGCAGAAACGTTAGGAGTAGCTCACGGTACATTAAGAACACGATTAAGCAGAATTAGAAAATCACTTTTAAAATGTATTACAAATGAAAAATGATAAGTTAACCCAAACATGGAACAGGCAAAAGAATGTGCCACCTCTCGCGAATCCTGACCATATCATTAAAAAAGCTAAAAAACAGCGCTCTAAGCAATTTATAGCAATAGCAGCTATGTCAATAACCGTCCTAACATTGCTAATCTATTCTATTTATTATAGCAGTAATCAATGGAATAATTTTACTTTAGGTCTTGTATTAATGATTTCCAGCCTTACTTTTCGTATCATACTAGAATTCGTTTCACTTTATCGAAAGGAAAGTCAGGTAATTTCATTAGACAATCTATCGTTCAAAAAATACCTAAAAAGACATTACAAAATAAGGTCGAAAGTGAACTATATAATTACACCTATATGCTTTGCAATATATATATTCGGATTTACAAGGTTATTGCCTTATTTCGAACAAGAGCTTTCCAAAGGTTTTTATACTTACATCTTAATCTCTGGAATTGTGTCGCTTTTTGTTATAGCAATAATTATTGTGAACAGCATACTAAAAGAAAGTCATTTTCTAAATCAATTGAATAGAAAATAGCCTACTAAACCAAATGGCCGAAATAAAAAGCACGAAAGCACAACATGGTGTAAGCGTAATAACGGCTGAATTTCCCAATCGGAAATTCAAACCATTTTGCTAAATTAGGAGCGTCAGCGGAAAATACTCGAGCATTTTCCCGTTACTGATGCTTACACAAAACCGTATATTCAATAAATGTAAAAAATGGGATTAGGATATTTCTTTGTGAATCCAGATAAAAAAGAGTATTTCAATCCGGCCTTAAGTGGAGGATATTTGCGCAGAAGACAAGTTTTTAAGGAGGAATTGCACTTATATGCTTTAGAGTTATTAATGTGTGAATTCCCAGGAGAAAACCATAAAATCCTGAATAAGAATTTAAGAAGTTGGTCAGGAGATAGACTTTTGGTACTGTCAGATAATGATTGGACATATCCTGATCAATCTTTATCAAAAGTTAAAAACTCAAATCAAGAAAATTATCCAATAAAAAAATACAGAGACATAACAGAAGAATTGAGTTTATACTTGGTTGAAAATGAACCAGAATTTGCAGAGAAATTTATTCCCCAACTATTCATTGAATCATTACTGTTTATAGAACTTGTGAATTTGAATTACCGAATCAAAGACAAATCAATCGAAAATTTGATTGTCAAACATTTCGGTAAGGACTGGGAAAAGAAATATCGAAAATCATTTGCTAATCCTGCTACAAATATTGATCAAATTGAAAGGTTAAAGCGAATCAAAAAACATAACAAAACCTAAACTGTATTAAAATGCAGTTTAGCCAAACGTTAGCATTAATTAAAGACAATGAAAATATTATGCCTAATTATCTTATTTCTTAATACCGTCTCTTATGGTCAAGAAATAAGATATGTTAACGCCAAAAATGGCTTAAATATTAGAGAAAAACCGAACTTGGATTCTCGAAAAATAGGTGCGCTTAATTATTTAGAGAAAATTGAGGTTGCAAAAAAAACGGGTATAAAATTATCAATTACCGATAATGGAAAAAAAATACAAGGAGAATGGCTTAAAGTGTTTGTAACTAAAAAAAATGCCATTGTTACTGGTTACGTTTTCGATGGGTATCTAATAAATAAAAAAAGTGAGTCAGACATAAATGAATGGAGTATCAATGATTTTATAGTTGAGTATCCAAAAAATTATGAGACTGAAGTAAAAAGTAATATAGAATATGAAAGAGGTCAATGGAAAGGCGTTCCCAATCCTTTTATAGCTACTTATAGAGGAAATTACATTGGAGACTATCATCACATAGATTTTGAAGACTCCGATGGGAGGATATATGACTTTGGATTTGGACAAAATGATTTTGGAAGCATATCACTTTTTGACAAAAAAGAATTAAATGATAGCCCAGAATATTTAGGCAAGTCATTTAAAATATTTTGGGAGTGGAAAATGTCATCATTCCCTTGTTGTTCGGGCGACTATGAAACAGTTAAAGCTTATCTTCCTTCAATAGTGAAATTAGAAATATTAGAAAACTAATGCTAACAATTTGTATATTGTATATGTACCCTGTGGGATGCAAATGCAACATACGAGAGACGTTAGTAGTATTTAAAGTAAGTGGCTCAATGAAAATAGTAATAGCAAAAAAAGAAGATCTTGAACAAATATTAGAATTGCAAAAGGCTTGTTACTTAGAAGAAGCAGAATTATATAATGATTTTGAAATCCCTCCGTTAACGCAAACACTGGATTCAATTAAATCTGATTATGAAAAGGAAAGGTTTTTAAAGATTGAGTACGAAGGAAAAATTGTTGGTTCTGTACGCGGGTATTTAGAAGACGGTACTTGTAAAATTGGAAGGTTAATAGTAGATAAAAATTTACGAAATAATGGTTTAGGGAAACGACTCATAAAAGAGATTGAATCTCAATTCGATTCTGCCCAACGTTTTGAATTGTTTACAGGATATAAAAGCAAAAGGAACTTGTCTCTTTACAATAAACTTGGTTATTCTGAATTCCAAAAAAGAAGAATAAATGAAAAACTAGAATTTATTTTTCTAGAAAAAGAGAATAATAAAAAAAGCGACTAACATGTTGTAAAAATGCATTTTACACTAATTGCTAACAGCAATTTTGAATCAACATCACGTCAAGTAGAAAATTTGAAAAACAAAACAGATATAAATGAATACTATCGAATTCCTATTCTTGATGGATTAGAATTGTTGAATGCGAAATCCTGTACATTTGATTTCCCATTTCACACACACGACACATTCAACATTTCGTTAATTTTAAAAAATACTTTTTATACAAAACTTACCGATAGATTTTTAAAAGCACCTGTTGGAACAATTTGTATTACTAACGCAAAGCAAGTTCACGCTACACTTTGCGACCATTATATTGGGAATTCATTTTTTACATTTTACGTATCGCCAGATGTAATTAAAAAACTAAACAATAATCAAGATGTGTTTTTTAAAGACAACATTATTGATGATCAGAATATATTTAGCGAACTTTATTTTTTATCACTTAACTTAAACAAAAGCGATATTCATTTTGAAAAGAGGCTAAAACAGGTATTAACTTCGTTAATTTCAAAATATTCATCCAACAAAGAATTTAGCTACGGAACAAAACAACTTTTTCAAGATTTTATCAATAACACGTTCTTTGATACTTTTTCATTAAGCAAAACTGCCTTGCAATTTGGAATGAGTAAATACAAATTCATACGATTGTTCAAGCAAGAAACAGGTTTAACACCTAACAATTTTATTCTTCTAAAAAAAATTGAGCAAAGTAAAGAATTGCTGAAAAATGGAAATCCAATATTTGATGTTGCTATCGACTGCGGATTTTACGACAACTCACATTTCTATAAAAACTTCAAACGATTCATTGGCGTTAATCCATTGGAATTCCAAAATGCTTTCTTCGCTATTTAATGCAATATTTTACAATAGAAAAGAATTCTAAACCTTCATCTTTGCTTACATTAAAACCAAAACAATGAAAATTTATCTTTTATTAATATATATACTAATAACGACTATCGCATTTTCACAAAAAAAAGAATATGCAAACGAAGATTTAGAGAGTAAACTAGATTCTTTAATTACAAACACAATGGAATCCGAGCATATCGCTGGAGCCTCATATATTATCGTAAAAGATGGAAAAACGTTATTAAAAAAAGGTTATGGATATGCTACTCTAGGCAAAAATGCAAAACCCGTAAACCCAGATTCTACAATTTTCAGAATTGGCTCAATAACAAAAACATTTACCGTAACAGCACTTCTTCAACTTGAAGATAGGAACTTGATTGATTTAGACAAAGATGTAAATCAATATCTAAAATCAGTAAAAGTCCCAGCCACTTATAATGAACCGATAACAGCTTCACATCTTTTTACACATAGTGCTGGATTTGATGAATTGAGAGGAAGAGTAGTTTATAAAAAAGGTCAACAAATAGCATTAGAAGATTTTCTTCACGATAAATTGATACGATTAAGAAAACCCGGAATTGTACCGGCATATTCTACTTTCGGTATGGCACTTGCTGGATTATTGGTGGAGGATATTAGTGGATTTACTCTCGAAGAATATATGAAAAGGAACATTTGGGAGCCACTTGGAATGACAATGACAAGCATAGAATTAACAAAAAATCAAGAAAAAAATTTATCAATAGGTTACGAATATATGAATGGCATCAACATTCCGCAACTCTGGGAGTGGTATCATACTTACCCTGCTTCCTCAATTAATAGTACTACCGCAGATATGGGGAAGTATCTGCAAATGCATCTTAATCTCGGTGAATTCAACAAGAATAAAATTTTAAACCCAGAAACAGCTTTATCAATGCAAACCCAACAACTCTCTATAAATCCAGAAGTTTATGGTTTTGCATATGGTTTTTATGAAAAAAACCAATTTGGTCTTAAAGCATATAATCACGGAGGAGATATGCTGGGATATAGCTCGTTCATAACACTAGTTCCCGAAATTAATTTGGGAGTATTTGTCGTTCATCATCACGAAAACACGAACTTAAGAAATAAAGTTATATCTCAGGTTTTAGAGCATTTTGGAACTAAAGATGTAATCAATCCAAATCCTAAAAGAATGAATAGTGATGTTTCCAAATTTACTGGAAATTATAAATGGATGTCCACCTGTAGTACATGCCTTGATAGTGACAAGCAAAAAACTTACGAACTAACTGCAAATAAAGATAATACTCTTTCAGGTTTTGGTAGAAAATTTTATCAAGTAGAACCATTATTGTTCAAAAGTTACGATGGAAAAAGGGTTATGGGTTTTTTACAAAATAACAGTAGAAAAATTAAGTATTTGTCTTTAGGAAATGTAAACGTATTTGAGAAAGTGGAATAAAAACTACTGACAATACCATATAATTTATTGCTAGTTCTAGCCTATTTATAAAAACCCTTTCGAATTTTCTATTATATTTTTATTTGCTAAATTAGATGATTGACCACGCAACAAATCATTAATGAATTATCAAACATTTCAACCTCATCCAGATTTAGAATCGCTCATTAGCTGTTATTGGACTTTAGAAGTGCCTGCCGATAATGATTCGCAAAAACAACGAATTGTACCAGATGGCTGTATTGAAATGGCTTTTATCCTTGGTGATGATATAAAGCGATATACTTCGGAAGATGAATTTATCCTGCAACCTCGCGCCATGGTACTTGGACAAACCATAGAACCATTTTATATTGAGCCAACAGGATATGTGAATACATTCGCAATCCGATTTTACCCTTACGGATTTGCCAATTTTGTAACAGAACCAATTAAAAACTTAGCTAATAAAGAAACGCCATTAGAATTATTGTTTGACGAAAAAGCCGCTAAGCAACTAGAACAAAAACTAATTCAAGCGAAAGATGTTAAACAACGAATAGAAATCATAGAAAGATTTCTGCTAGAAAGATTAAACGAAAAATCAACCGTTGATTATATTGTAAAATCAACCGTTAACGCCCTTTTATCTACAAACGGAAACGCACCGATAAAAACGATTCTTAAAGATGACTTGTCCAAAAGAAGACAACTTGAGAGAAAGTTTAAGAAACAAATCGGAGTTAGCCCAAAACAGTTAGGCAAAGTCATTCGACTACAAACCGCATTAAAAATGTTACTTAACAAAGAAACAGAAAGCTTAACCAGTATCGCTTACGAAAGCGAATATTATGACCAAGCACATTTTATTAAAGACTTTAAGGAGTTTACGGGAACTAATCCAAAGGAGTTTTTAGGAAATGAAAATATGGCTCTTTCTGCTCTATTCTACAAATAGATTGAGTGTCGCATTTTTACAATTTCAACCTTCACGAATAATCTAATTTCGTATCATTAATCTAAACAGAGAAAATGAAAAGAATTGTACTAAGTGCTTCTGTAATGCTTGCCTTTATCCTTATGGCTTGTAGTAATAAAAATAAATCTAAACCAGAAGTACAAAAAGTAGATTCTAGCCAAGAGCAAATAATTAATAATATGAAAAGTTTTATTTCCCTTTTTGAAATTCCAGCAACAGATGTTTCACGAGCAGTTAGTTTTTATCAAGCAATTTTGGACATTAAAATTGAGAAAATGGAAATGCCAGGGATGGAAATGGGCATATTTCCATACGAAGGACAAACGGTTACAGGAGTTATAATGAAAGAAGAAGGGCTCAAACCTTCGACAGATGGAGTAACCATTTATTTAAATGGTGGAGATAACCTTCAGCATATTCTTGATAAGGTCGAAAAAAATGGAGGAAAAGTCGTTGTCCCAAAAACTGCTCACGCAGACGAAAGTGGCTTTTTTGCTTTGTTTTTAGATACGGAAGGAAATAAACTCGGTTTAAATTCCCCAAATTAAACGGAAGAAAAGCGAACACACAACAACATATAAAAGCATTAGCGATTTGGGTACAAACTCAAATCGTTTTGGTTTTAATTAAGTATATTGTTATCAGAAAAGCAAGTATGTTTTAATCTGTTCCTGCTACTAAACTAACGTAAGTTTTCGATTTAAAAGCAGTCTAATTTTAACGATAAATACACTAAAAATGTTACTTGTCACCTTGAGCGCAGTCGAAAGGTCATTAAAACCTATGATTTTAAATAGGTTTCGACTTTAGCCTGTCTTGAGCGGAGTCGAAAGGCTCAACCCGACACTTAAATTAAATCACTGGCATTCAGTATAATAATATTATGGTTACGTCGAACTCACGTTAAACTAAACACTGCCATTAAAAAAATAAACCTAAATGATTCTTGAACGACATACATTTGAATACAAGGACAAAATCATTATCGAAAAGATAAAAATGGCGACACCTTTTAGATATGAAGCTATTTTCGAAAACAGTGGTTGCTTCATATACTTTAAAGACAGAGCGCCCAAGTTAATGTCTGCAGAACAAAATGTTCAGGTTAACAGTCAAGAAGCGGTATTATTGAAATGTGGCAATCATTTTTTAGATCTATTAAAAAAGACCGATGATGAGGAAGTTGAGGCAATAATTGTTCATTTATATCCAGAGGTACTAAAAAAACTATATTCAAAAGAGCTGCCTAAAATAATAGTAGAAGAAACCTGTAATGTACAAAGTGAGGTAGTTGTATCCAAAGAGGTTATTTCAAGATTTATCGAATCTCTGGAGTTTTATTTTCAAAATCCACTTTTGATAAATGACGATTTACTTGAATTAAAGATAAAAGAGCTCATTCTATTATTAATACAATCAAAAAACGTATGCTCCATACAAGAGTTAATATCAGATTTATATTCAACTCGTAGCGTTCAAATAAAAAATATAATCGAGTTACACCGGTATTCAAATTTAAGTCTAGATGAGTTAGCGAAGTTGTGCAACCTAAGTTTATCCTCCTTTAAACGAGAGTTTAAAAAGATCTTTAATGACACCCCTAATAATTATATCACTGACCAAAAATTAAAAAGAGCAAAAGAACTTCTAAGAATCACAGAAATGCCTGTTAGTGAAATTGCTTTCGGCGTGGGGTTTAACGACCCGCTTTATTTTACACGAATTTTCAAAAAGAAAATCGGTGATTCTCCAAGCGAATATCGCCAACTCAACACAGCTTGAACCTATAATCCATATCTACGGACTTTTACTCCATTTTCCACACGTTTACCCTCTATACTTTTGTACTATAGAATTTTATAGAACAAATGGCACATCCTGAAAATTAAACAGATGTGCCTTAAAAACAAAAGCTTATGGAAAAAACATTGGTGATAGTAACTCATCCTAAACTAGAGAGTTCTAAAATTAACAAACGCTGGATTCAAGAACTTAAAAAATATCCAAATAACGTCATTGTTCACGATTTACATGCAACCTATCCGAGTCTGGAAATAGACGTTCAAAAGGAACAACAATTATTAGAATCGGTAGATAAAGTCATACTTCAGTTCCCATTTTATTGGTTTAATTGTCCGCCTTTCTTAAAGAAATGGATAGACGATGTGTTAGCTCACGGATGGGCTTACGGTAAAAATAGTGGGTACAAACTTGCAGGTAAAAAAATTGCATTAGCTGTTACTGCTGGTATTAAAGAGGAAGATTATAAAGCATCTGGTAGGTACGACTATACACTTGAAGAGCTTACCAGACCTTTTGAAACCACCTTTAAGTATGTTAAATCAGACTACAAATCACTTTATGCTTTTTATGGAGAAGAGCATAATCCAACCACGGAAGACATTGAGACTAGCTCAAAAAACTATATAGATTTTATTGAACATCTATAAAGTAAGTGTTGGTAAACACATGTAATAATGTTACAAAAACATCAAATCTTTAATAATTAAAATACAATAAAAATGAAAAAAATATTTTTAATCGCGTTAACGAGTTGCTTATTAGCTTCTTGTGCAAATGGACAAAAAGCTGAAAAAAAAGTAGAGTTAACTGCAGAACATAAGAAACAGGAAGAAGCCAATTTAATGGAAGCAAATCGTAAGTGGGCAAAAGCTGCTAGTCCTGAAGAGTTTTTCAGTTTCATTGATAACGAAGCCTTGATGATGCCTCCAGACAAGCCTGTAATTAAGGGACACGAAGGGATTGGAAAAACCTTAAAAGAATTTCAATCATTACCTGGCTTTAAAATCACTTGGGAACCACAAGAAGTTTTTGTGTCTAAAAGCGGGGATTTAGGTTATTCAGTTGATAGAATTTTGGTGAATTTTGATGGTGAAGACGGAAAAACAGTAAATCTATTTGAAAAAGGCGTTACAATTTGGAAAAAGAATGATAATAATAAATGGAAAATGGTTGTTGATATTTGGAATGTAGACCCGACCATCAATTCAATTTATAAATAATCTATGACGATGAGAATTTCAGTTTTAACAATACTAGTAGCGTGCATTTCTATTTCTTATTCGTACGCTCAAAAAAAACAAGTTCAAGAGAGCAATTCTCTTACAAGTAACTCAATAAATATAACAAAAATGAATATTCAAGACGAAAAACAAAGCTTCAACGACATCAAAGAAGTTACAAAAGCACTCGAACCATACATCAAAAGCGCACTAACGGGAGACGGTAAGTTAAGTAGATCTGCATTTTATGATCATGCCCATATTTTAGGTTCAATCAAAGGTACAGTTTATAATATGACTGCAGATGAATTTGGCGGTGCTGTTAGTGAAGGAGGTCCTTCAGAGAATGTACAACACCATATAACATGGATTGATATTTCAGGCCCAGCTGCTGCTGCAAAAGTTGAGTTTTTGGATTGGAATGGTTTACGATTTACAGACTTCTTTGTTCTGTACAAAAAAGACGGACAATGGAAGATTAGTGGAAAAGTTTACAATTCGCATTCTAAAAATTGACTTGTTCAATAACGACACACAATAAACACATAAATAATAGCGGTTTGAGTTTTAATTCGAGCCGCTATTACTTTTAAAAATGACTAGCATTAAATCCGCTACTATCCATACAAAAACTCCTTAACTACAATTAACCCTTTTTCTACATTTGTGGATGTGTTAGGCCTCATACAAGATGATGATCTTGCCTGTTACCATTTTGTTCCAATGCTTCGTAACGATTTTGAGATATATACTAGATAGATTACCAGGACTTTAGCAAGAGGTTGTCGCGCTTGGAAATATTCTGAAAGAAAAATGAGTAATTTAGACATTGAATTAGTACTAGAGAGAATCCCTAATAGATAGGATGGGGAAAGAAGGCGCACCAGTGTTAAAATTAAAAAGTAACTAACAAAACCTAAAAAAATTGAGCTCTTCTAAAATAGAACATTTACTAAATTATTTTGAAAACTATTGGGCAATAGAAAGTTCAACGGTTAAAATACTAGATGAATGTGTAACGGAAAGAAAACTTAAGAGAAAGGAAAGCATCTTAACAGAAGGAGAGCATTGTAATCACTTAACTTTTGTCGTAAAAGGAATTTTAAAGACGTATCACATTGACAAAAAAGGAAACCAACACAATCTTCAATTTGCTTCCAACAGTAAATGGTTAACCGATTTTAATAGTTTATATAATAATATCCCTAGCGGACTTTATATTCAGGCTATAGAGCCTTCTATCATTCTGCAAATAAAAAAAGAAGACCTTTTTCATTTATATGACAACTCTCCTCTTTTTGATAGAAATATGAGGATTGTGACGGAGGAAGCCTTTATCGAGCAACAAGAAAGAGTTTTACAGCATATAAGTTCCACAGCACATGAAAGATACCTCTACTTTCTTAAAAGATATCCAAATTTATCAAACCGCATTTCAAATGTACAAATTGCTTCATACATTGGTGTAACACCTGAATTTTTAAGCACGATACGAAAGAAAATAGCCGTTGAAAGGTCATTTTCTTAAACTATCTTATAGTTCTACTCAAAAAAGCCAAAGTAGATTTGCCAATAATAATTCAGAATAAATGGAAAAAACGAATATCTCTAAGTTCATTATCGTAATAATTCTTTTTGCATTTATCAGTTCATGTACAACTAAAACAAATAATTCAAAAATGATAGTAGAAATCACGACTTACAAAGCAGCAGAAAATGTAACGCACGAAGAAATTTTATTGGCTTCAAAAGCATTTAACAAAAATTACTGCTCTAAATGTACAGGTTTGATTAGTCGACAATTTTTAAAAACGGAAGACGGTTACATGGATATTTTCGTTTGGAAAAGTAAAGAAGATGTTGAGCGGGTTCAAAAAACATTTATGCAGGACGAAAATGCAATGAACTTTGCAAACTTGACAGATTCAAGTAGCTTAACAATGAAAAACTATGAGGTGATTGAGTCCGTTGAATTTTAAACTACAATGAGAATAGAAAAACGAAGATGGTTTTGATTTGTTGGGAAACTTATATTATCAAGGTTTTAACAAAGCAATAATGGAAAACAAATTAATTTTGTTACATCTATAACCGAAGCTTTAAACGTATTGACAAACTAATGCGCGTTAACAAAACCAAATCTATTTAAAGGAGAATAAAAAGACCTGTTGAAAGTGTCAATTTTTAGATATTTTCTTTGCTAATCCATTTTCCAATATCAGGAGCTTTATAATGTTTCATTTTGTTAAGTAAATCATCAATATTATCGCTTACCAAAACCATTTGTTTATTAGTTTCTTTTAAAAGCCCATTCTTTACCATGGTATCTAATAAGCTTATAAGTGCATCGTAATAACCGTTAATATTTAGTATGCCAATGGGTTTATTATGAAGCCCCAGTTGCCCCCAGGTTAACATTTCAAAAAGCTCATCCAGTGTTCCGAATCCTCCCGGTAATGTAATAACCCCATCGCATAAGTCATTCATTTTGGTTTTTCTTTCGTGCATGGTATCCACTAAAATCAATTCGCTAAGCCCTTCGTGAGCCAGCTCTTTTTCTTTTAAAAAGTTTGGCAGAACCCCAACAACTTTGCCATTTTCTTCTAGAGCTCCATCTGCAATGGCTCCCATGAGCCCAACTTTAGCGCCACCATAAACCAATGCTATATTTTCTTTAGCTAATGTCTTACCTAGTTGTTTAGCCTTAACTTCAAAAATGGAGTCGTTACCAAAGCTGGAACCACAAAAAACAGCAATCCTATTCATTTAAATAAACTATATTCTCTTTTTTTAATTCCTCCAATAATTTATTTATTTTAATACTATCAACTGAAACTAAATCAAATTCGCCTAGTTCTTTAGCTATATTAATTCGCATGTTCAAATTATAGATTTTATTAACTTTTACTTTATTTAATTCACGTTCTTTTATTACTTTATTTATATCAATAAATGCCTTTTTAAACTGACCATTTTTAAAATATAAATTAGCTCTTTCTTCAAGTATTGTAGTATGAGATATTACACTTAATTTTTTTTCGGCTAGGGTATTACATTTATTCAGATCCTCGATTGCTAGCGTTAGATTATCCATGTGTTTATAAAAATATGCTCTTTCCCAATAAGCACTGAAATTGTTAGAATCTAATTGTATTGCAGTTGAAAAATCTCTTAAAGAATTATATATGTTTTCGCCTTTTTGGTAATAATTACCTCGTTTATAGATCGACCCTCTGGTAGTAAAATAAGTAGGGTTTTTTGAATCGATTGAAATGGCTTTATTTATATATTCGTATGCTAAACTAAGACTTAAGTTTGAATGCGGAGCTCTATGAATATAAATATTGGATATTTTATAATATATATGCGCTTTACCCTTCTTATCTTCCCTTAGAAAAAGAGCTTGAAGATAGTGGTCTTTTATTTTTTCTATTTGATCATTTATTTTTTCTGAATCAGAATTTCTTTGATATTTACTCATTTTAGAGCTTAGAATATTTGCAATCGAATAATGGCAATACCAGTTTTTTGGATTTATCCGAATAGCTTCGTTCAATAATGATAATGCTTCTTCAAATAAATCTAGATCTGCATTTATATTAGCAAGTTCAATCAAATCATAACTATTTACATTGTCTTTTAATTTGCAAGCAATTTGATAATATTCTTTTGCTAAGGTTAAAAAACTATCTCTTTTTCCTTCTTCTCTACCCAATAGTTTAAAATTGGTATACTTTCCTTTATAGGCTCTACCTAATAAATAATATACATTGCTATTTGTTGAATCTAATTTTAATGCTTGGTTGAGTGTTTTAATTGATTTCTCATACTCATTCATTTTGTTATGGCATATGCCGGAATATTCTAAAAGTTTTCCATTAGTTTCCAAATATGTTACTTTTTTAAGGTAATTGAGAGTGTTCTTGTAATCATTTTGACTAAATTTAGACATACCGGCTATAGAAAAAATAATATCATCGATATCTCTTGTTAACTCTCCAGATTTTAAGTCATCTAATTCCTTAATTTGTTGCATGTCAGTATCACCTATTTTCTTCGAATTTTCTAAATAAGGATTATTTAAATCAGTAAGTAAATATTTAATTCTAACTTTAATAGGACCGTCACAACTTTCGTCATAATCGCCCCAAATAATTAAGTCGGCATTATGATAGTTTGCTATTCTTTGAGCTTCAGTATTGGTATAAACACACTCATTATGTCGAAGTAGATTAAAGTTTATATTTAAAGAATTTTTATCTATTAAGCTTTTATATTTTTCAAGAAGTTTTTTTTCATAATTTGTATCCTCAACATTACAATTTTTATCTGGATGAAATGGAAGTATTAATACCTTAAATGATTGACTTTTCTCAGTAAACACTTTATCCCTTCCTACTAATTTGTTAACTTTATCTCTAGGTATAAGCAATAAAACTGTAGAACATAAAATAAACAAAATCAGCGAAATTTCTTTAATACCTATTTCTAATTTTGGTTGGATAATTAAATTTATATAATTGATTTTGCCACTAAAATTATCTGATTTGTTTACAATGGGTTGATTCTTATAAAATGAAAAAAGAATTAAAAACCCTATAAAAACAATCAGTCCTAAGTTGATTTTTAAAGTTAATTCGCAAGCTTTTAAAAGCCAAATAGAAAATAACTGAGCAGAGTAATATTGCCATGAATTATTTGGATAACTATTCTTTACATTTTCAATAAGCTTATTAATTTCCTCTTCTGTTGATATAGCACCTAATTGAGTAATACAAAATATTATCAACACATATAATATAGTATAAAGTGACTTTTTTCTAAACACATATGAAGTGAATTTATCCCACAATGTTTTAAAATAATAATTTGTCATTTAATTTATTATTTAGGAGAGGACTATTGATAAGACATAGCTATGTTATATACGCAAAATAAACTTAATAATTCAAAACGAAAAGACACTTTTTTCAAAATGTAAAAGAGTAAAAACTACTTCTTATTATTCTTTTTATCCACATCCGCCATCATCCCTTTAGGGTCAATTTGAACACTTTTAACGGCTTTTGAAGCTTCGAAAGCATACTCAGGGTATGCCCAGGCCCAATCGGCTATTATAGTAGCCGAGGTTGGCTTTTCACCTCGCATCATTTGCAGCGGGATATAAAAATCTTCAGTAGTATCATCTGTATAAGTTACAGTTACATCTATAGGCATTGGCATTAAGCCTATGCGCTCTAAAGTGATGGTTTTGTCTTCAACACTTTTCACCCCGTAATCAATAGTATTGGTTGTTTGTGCAAAATCTGTTAAATACCAGTCTAGTTCTAAACCAGATACTTTTTCTGCAGACCTAATAATACTGTTAGGTGTTGGGTGTTTAAAAGCAAAATCGTTAAAATATTTTTTTATGGTTTTCTTTAGGTTGTCTTCGCCAATAACATAACCCAATTGTGCCATAAACACAGCACCTTTACTGTATGCAGAAATACCATACCCCATGTTTGAATGATAACGGTCGGCATGGGTTGTAAGTGGTTGTTCTTTACCAGAACTAGCTAAATACATATAATTCCCATAAGCACTGGCAACAGGATTCTTTCTATTATGACCCATAATATCATTTTCAGCTAATTCGCTTATATAAGTCGTAAACCCTTCGTCCATCCATTCATGCTTTGCTTCGTTAGTGGCTAACAAAAACTGAAACCAAGTATGTGCCATTTCGTGAGCTGTAACACCAAATAAACTTCCAAAACTACGGTTACCCGTTATTAGTGTGCACATGGCATATTCCATACCACCATCACCTCCTTGAATAACAGAGTATTGCTTATAAGGGTATTTACCAATACGCTTACTAAAATATTGCATTAATTCTACCGTTTTAGGTTGCAATTTTTTCCAGTTTTCCAGTTTATCGGCGGCTAAAGTGTTTTTATAGTAGAAGTGTAATAGTGGACCGTCCGGAACCTGAATGGTATCGTGAATATAATCTGGGTCTGCAGCCCATGTAAAGTCATGTACTTTAGGCGCTACAAAGTGCCAGGTTTTTTTACCGTTTTTAGCTGATTCATTTGGATTTTGCAAGTAACCCGAACCACCAACAACATAATTTTCGTCAATGGTTAGTTTTACGTCAAAATCTCCCCAAACACCATGAAACTCACGGCCAATATAAGGATCGGCGTGCCATCCTTCAAAATCGTATTCTGCCATTTTTGGATACCATTGTGGCATAGAAAGCGCTACACCTTCCCTATTATTTCTACCTGAACGACGTATTTGTAACGGAACCTGAGCATCGTAAACCATAGTAAATGTTACACTTTCTCCCGGTTGTATAGGTTTTGCCAGATCAACTTCTAAAATAGTACCAACGGTTTCGTGTTTTAAGGCGGTACCATTTTGTTTTAATGAGTGTACTTTTATAAAACCAATTTCGTTAGGCTTTAATTTGCTAATTCTGCTACCAACCCTCGAATCTGGGTCTGCTATAGTACGAGAACGAACATCCATTTCGCTTCCCGGTTGAAAAGCGTTAAAGTATAAATGGTAGTATACCCGGTTTAAAACATCTGGCGAGTTATTGGTATACACTAATGTTTGATTTCCTTTGTATTGATAGGTGTTTACATCCATATCAATTTCCATTTTATAATCTACATGTTGTTGCCAATAAGCGGTTTTTGATACAGATTGTTCGGCTTTAGCTTGTGGTGTAGTAATTTTTTCAGGTGTTTTTTGTGTGGTCACGTTTTTTGAACCACCACAAGACATAAACACACTGATGCTTAAAACAGAAATGAGGAATCGTTTCATTGTGAAATAAAAGGTTTTAAAAAAGAAAGCTGCCTGAAAAGAACTTTGGTGTCTTATTCGAGCGCGCTCGATGTGACATTTCTACTCTGTCAGGCAGCTTCTTTTATATTCGTTAAAAATATTACTTAGACATTTTAGACGCCAGAATTAATGCATTATATGCATTAACCATTTTAGACGACTTAGTTAAATCGGCAAAAGGTCTTACATCGTCGGTATTTCCACCAACAATTACCTTTGTTTTTACAGTTAAACCAGAATCCATAAGGATTTGTTTTACCTGAGCGGCACTTAATTTAGGATAGTAAGAACGAATTAAGGCAGCAACACCAGCAACAGCTGGAGCAGCCATAGACGTACCTCCTTTGGTTTTGTATTCGTTTTCTGGTGTTGTAGAATATACTTTGGCACCCGGTGCAAAAACATCTACATTTTGCTTTCCGTAGTTAGAAAAACCAGCAACTAATCCAGAACCGTATTTTGGAGCCAGTGCTCCTACTCTTATGTATGTATCTGAAACTTCTTCACCATTTATGTTGTCATCTGGGAAATTAGGTTCCGTATCTACATCTTTACTATCGTTTCCAGCAGCATGAACAAAAAGCACATCTTTTTTTCCTGCATATGCTATGGCATCGCGTACCCAATCACTATGTGGTGAGAAGCTTTTACCAAAACTACCGTTTATAATTTTAGCACCATTATCTACAGCATATCTAATAGCTAGAGCAACGTCTTTATCATATTCATCTCCATTTGGTACCGCTCTTATACTCATAATAGCCACATTATTGGCTACACCGTTGGCACCTTTACCGTTATTGCGTTCTGCCGCAATAATACCTGCTACGTGTGTACCATGACTTTCAGATTTTTTAACCGGTTTTACATTACCGTTACCATAAGATTTGGCAGACAGATCGTCTGGATCGTCACCAGTAACACGTCCTTTAAATGTTTTATTTAGGTTGTAATTTAATCGTTCATTAATACTTTTTACGCCATTAGAGATTTCTTCTTTAGCCTCTGCCATAGATTCCATGCCATTGCTAAACATATATTGAGCTACTTGTTTAGCCTGTTTAAGAGTAGGGTCTTCTGTTTTAATGGCAATAACCTCTTCTTTAGTATAATCTTTTTTACCTAAGTGCTTAGATAAAGCTTCATCTGCAGATTTTATTTGCTCGTATATCTGGTCGTAGTTTCCTTTATAACCAGAGTATTTATTATATTCTTTATCATACTCGGTTTGTGCTCTGTTATAATCTGGATGACTGGTATCTCCCTTGGCTAAAATTCTAACAAACTCTAATTGTTCGTCATATCCATCACCTAAAAAGTTCCAACCATGGATATCATCAACATAACCATTATTATCATCATCCTTTCCATTATTTGGAACCTCTTTCGTGTTAGTCCATAATACATCGTCTAAATCTTCATGATCTATATCAATGCCCGAATCAATAACAGCAACAATAACTTTTTTGCCTTTTTTGTTTTTAATAATTTCAGTGTAAGCTTTGTCAACACTCATTCCTGGAATGGTATCTTTTACTAAATCCAAATGCCCCCAGTTGTGCTTTTCTGCCTCGGTTAATTCTGAAACTTTTAATGGCGTATTATCGATATTTTCGATTGGAGTTGATAGGATTGTTGCTGTACCACCACACCCCGAAATTAATATCGCCGCAAAAGCAGAAGCTGTTATTGTCTTAATTGTTCTCATACTTATAGTCTTTACGTTTTTTTGTAATTTTCGTCTTTAAATTTATTTAGTTAAATATTTCTTCTGTTGTATACACGGTATCTAGTCTTACACCTTTTTCGGTTTTCTTTACCGTAATAATTTCATTATTCGCATCATGTTCTAAAAACAAATAGTAATTGTTATCTGCGGCGAGGTTAAGGAATTTTTCTTTTTCGTTGAGAGTTAGCAAGGGTCTGGTATCGTAGCCCATAATGTAGGGAAGAGGTAAATGTCCGGCGGTAGGCAATAAATCTGCCATAAAAGCAATGGTTTTGCCTTTGTATTTAACAAGTGGTATCATTTGCTTATCGGTATGTCCGCTAGCAAAAAAGATATCGAAACCTAGTTCGGAATTGTTTTGTAGATCATTTTCTGGAAGTGATGTAAATTTAAGCTGTCCACTTTCTTCCAAGGGGATAATGTTTTCTTTTAAAAAGGAAGCTTTTTCCCTTCTGTTTGGTTGTGTTGCCCACAACCAATGGTCCTTATTGCTCCAAAAATGGGCGTTTTTAAAAGCGGGTTCGTAACCTGTTTTATTTGTGTTCCATTGCACGCTGCCTCCACAATGATCAAAATGTAAATGTGTTAAAAAAACATCGGTAATATCATCGCGATGAAACCCATGTGCTTTAAGCGAACCATCCAGTGTATGGTTGCCCCAAAGATGATAATAGCTAAAAAACTTTTCAGATTGTTTGTCACCCATACCATTATCTATCAATATCAGTCTATTACCGTCTTCTATGAGTAAACAACGGGTTGCAATATCAATCATATTATTGGCATCGGCAGGATTTGTTTTTTGCCACAGAGACTTAGGTACTACACCAAACATAGCACCACCATCTAGTTTAAGGTTTCCGGCATTTATGGGAAATAAGTTCATAGAAGGTAAAATTAAACAAATCGCAATAAAAACCGCGAATTGTTAAGAATTTATTAAGAAAAATTTTATAAAAATAACTAACGAGAGATAAAAGTTTTGTGTTAATTTTGGCGTTAAATTTAATTGACATTTCTGTTGAAATCGTTTTTAGCCTATATTTTATTATTCTCTCTCGTTTTAAGGCCTGCTTATAATATAGGTTATGTAGCTTATTTTCAGTTAAATATCGACTATATTATTGAAACGTATTGCGTTAATAAAGAAAAGCCAGAATTGCAGTGTAATGGTAAATGTCATTTAGCAAGCCAACTAACAGTAAACCCGATTGAAAATACAGAGGACAACTCATATTTAGGTTCGATATTCGAAGCTTTTGTTCCTGTTTATTTACATAAAAACAAATCCCATTTTATTTTAGAACAACCCATTGCTTTAGTTAAGCATAATTGGAATTATAATAATATGTTTTCTACGCCAGTAAGGGATATTTTGATTCCTCCCCCACAAGCTTAATACTTCTTTTTAGATTTTACATACGGTTGTCTGGTTTTACCAGATGCAAATAGTTATGATCTATATCGTTAGATTATTCGTTTGATATCGTATTGAGTGGTTGTGCGTCATGTTGAACTTGCTTTATTTGTCAAACAGTTTTTCGACAAAGAGGCTTTTCGATAGACCATGCTCACGGCGTGGTACTCGAAGTGCCATACCGAGCTCTGTATGATCTATTACGAATAATCAAATCAAACCTTATTACATATAACCTGTACGATTTCATGAATCGTAAGTGTGTTGGTTATGTGTAATATTCAAAATATTAATAAAACTACAAATGAAAAATATACTAGTACTTGCAATATTGTTTGCAAGTCTAAGCGCATATGCGCAAAACAAATACAGCGGAAAAGTTGTTGATGTTAACAATCAACCATTGGTGCAAGCCACAGTTCAATCCCAAAGTAATTTACAAAATGCCATAGTTACAGATGGTCATGGTGCCTTTTCAATTTTATTAGAAGAAGACACGCCCGTTATTGTAAAGTTTATTGGGCATAAAACGGTTACAAAAACACTTTCTAAAGGCAACAATATTATTGTTCTTGCTTACGACGATGAAGTTTTAGATGAGGTCGTTATTTCTGCAAGCCGCGAAACACAACAAAGAAAAGACGTTTCGGCTTCCATTTCGGTGATATCTGCAAAAAGTATTGAAGAAACCAAAGCCTTAGGTATAGACCAATTGGTAAATGATGTTCCGGGGGTTTTAATGTCTACCTCTAGAGCAGCTAGCAATGAGCAGCATTTCATGGCGGTACGTTCCCCAATATCTACCAAATCGCTGTTTTTATATGTTGAAGACGGTTTACCTATTAGACCCACAGCCGTTTTTAATCATAATGCACTTTTAGAAATGAACGATGTTGCTTTTGAGCGTTTAGAGGTTTTAAAAGGACCAGCATCCAGCATTTACGGAAGTGAAGCCATTGGCGGAAGTTTTAACTTTATTACTAAAAAACCTACCAGGGATTTTACCGGATATGCCGGATTTCAAATTAACGATATGGGGTTAACCCGTTACGATCTGGAATTATCTAAGTATGCCAGCGATAAGGTTGGGTTTTATGTTGGCACGCAGTATACACAACGTAAAGATGGCCCAGTGCAACACAGCGATTACGAAAAATTCGCGTTAACATTTAAAAATGTATACCACATTGCACCCTCTTTAAATTGGACCAGCGTGTTCAATATTGTCGATTACAGATCGGATATGGCGGGCTCTATTAGTGAATCGGATTATTCTGCAGGAAATTACGAAAGCGATCAAACCTTTACCAAACGTGATGCTTTTTCTTTTAGGTTTAGAAGTACATTAGATAAAATCTGGAACGCCAAAAATAAAACAGCGTTCAATTTTATTTTCAGAAAAAATGTTATGGGACAAATCCCATCGTACCGTATCAGGCAGTTTAGAAATAGCGGACAATTAACAGGGCTTGGTCGTGGCGAAATCAATGAAAATTCATTTTCGAGTCTTGTTGGTTTAATACAGCATAAAGTGGATTTCGATTTTGCGAATTCGTCGTTAATTATAGGATCTTCTTTAGATTATTCGCCGCAAGATTACGTAGCCGAAACCATTGGTGTAACTGTTAATACAACAACAGGACAGAACATAGGATATGCATTAAATTCCAGAGATTATATTCTTAATTACGATGCCAGCATTTTAAACTATGCGGGGTATTTTCAATATGAAATTAACCCTATTGAAAAGTTAAAAGTAACAGCAGCTTTACGATACGACGGTTTTGAATATGATTATAACAACCTGGTTGATGCAGTTGCTGGGCCAAGAGATTCTAAAAACAGCTATAACAATGTATCTCCAAAATTAGGGGCAAACTATAACCTAACTGAGAAGCTGGGGTTTTATGCTAATTACTCTAACGGGTTTACGCCACCGCAAACATCTACCCTATACCGTAACAGTTTTGTGGGTGTTGGTGGTGATGTGTTCGATTTAAAACCGAGCAGTTATGATAATTTTGAAATAGGCTCTTATTTTAGGGCATCGAGCCGCTTAAAAGCAGATGTTGCACTTTATCTTTTAGAAGGCAAGAATACGTTGGTGACTTTACGCAATGAAAATGACGAGTTTTTTAATGCCAATGTTGGGAAAACACGATCGTACGGTATTGAATATGGTATTAAATATTCGCCAATTGAAGCTTTAACGATTAGCCATAACGGAAGTTTTGCAAAACATAGATATATCGATTTTTTCGATAGAGGTGTCGATTACTCTGATACTGATAGAGAAACAGCTCCACAACTTTTAGGAACTTCTAAAATCAGTTATAAACCACAAGCCATTAAAGGGCTTTTGTTTAGCGTTACCCACGAATTGGTTGGAAAGTATAATACCAGTTTTGAAAATCAGGTTGACAATGGCGATGGCACGTTTAGCACGGCTGTTTACGACGGACATAATGTGTTTAATGCTTTGGTTTCGTATGAAGCAAAGTGTTTTGAACTCTGGGCTCATGCTCTAAACATTTTCGACGATCTGTATGCCGCCAGAGCGAGCTATAATAGGTTTAGAAGAGAAAACGGCTATGTTATCGGAAACCCGAGAGCTTTTCACTTTGGGGTGCGGTATAAGTTTTAATCATTTTGGGGTTGTTTGATGTCATTCAGAGCGACCCGTGCTGAGCCTTTCGGCTTCGCTCAAGATAAACTAAAGTCGAAGCAAGCGAATCTGCCTCCGCAGGAATGACACCAATCAACCCCACTTTAAATTATAAACCATGTTTAAAAAAAATCATAAATTAAATCAATGGCTTTGGAAATGGCACTTCATAGCAGGGCTTATTTCTTTGCCCATAGTCATTTTATTGGCTATTACAGGTGGTATCTATTTATTCAAAGATAGTTACGAAGCTCCAAGACAAGCCCATATAAAAACGGTTAAGGTTGAAGGTGAACCCATATCATACCAAGAGCAATGGCAATTAGCTAAACCGAATTTGCACAAACCACCTTTTACAATGGTGATTCCAACTGAAGCTAATCAAGCTACAGCATTTACTTCGGGCATGTTTAGTCATAAAAAAAGTGTGTTTATAAATCCTTATAAGGGTGAAATTACCGGAAATATTAATCCTAAGGATACCGATATGCATAAGGTTAGAAAACTACACGGCGAGTTGCTGCTAGGTAAATTCGGCACAAAAATCGTTGAGCTTGTTGCTAGTTGGCTTTTTGTATTAATTATTACTGGTATTTACGTGTTTTGGCCAGCGAAAAAGGAAGGAATAAAAGGATTTTTTAAAATTCGTTTTAAGCAGGGAAAACGTATTTTGTTTAGAGATTTACATACTGTTTTCGGGTTTTGGATATCCATTTTATTACTCATGACGTTGGCAGGTGGTATGCCATGGACCGATGTTTTCGGCGATAGTTTTAAATGGGTACAAAAGGTTACAAATACAGGCTTCCCTAAAACCTGGAATGCCCGGAGTTTAAAATCGCATGCAGAAGGTAAACCCATTTCTTTGGATGATATGGTAACCCTTGCCAAGTCAATGGACTTAAAGGGCGAAGTAAGCCTCGGTTTGCCAAAAGATAAAATCGGTGTGTATAGTATTTACAATACCACATTCGATTTGGGCGCACAGAAGCGTTTTCATTTCGATCAGTATTCCGGAGAGCAGTTAGTACACCATAATTGGGAAGATGTTGGTATTTTAATGCGGGGACGTATGTGGTTTATGGCATTTCATCAAGGGCAATTCGGACTCTGGAATTGGGTTTTAATGATCTGTGTTGCCGTTTTACTAACCTTTATATCAGTAGCAGCATTAGTATCGTATTTAAAGCGTAAACCAGATGGAAAGTGGGGCACACCAAAAGTACCAGCTAAGTTTAAAGTGGGTTATGGTGTTATGGCTTTAATTGTTTTGCTTGGTGTTGTTTTTCCGTTGTTTGGTTTTAGTGTTTTGGCGATTATTGTAGTTGAATTATTGAAGAAAAAAAGACTTCGTTCTGAATGACAAGTAAAAAAGAGCCTTAAATACTATGAATTGAGATATTTTAAGGCTCTAACTATCAACACGAAAAATCTTATCTGCTTTGATGCATTGGTCAATATTTTCAATAATCATAATTGGTGGAATGGATGCCCTGTTGTTAAAATATACATAAGGGAGTTTTTCGTAAAAGTCGTCAAACTCCTTTCTTGTTAAAACATCAGTTCCGGTATTATTTTCTTTATCAATGCGAATAACAATAATAACCTTTAGCCCCGTTATACAGTGTTTTACAACGTTGTCTGATAGTCCGGATTTGTTTAACAATCCAATTAATGTAACTATAATATCGTAGGGCGGTAGTGCAAAATTATCTGATGATGTATTGACCTCTGTTTTTTCCATAGAACTAATTAATGTTTTAATGACACTTAAAAAATTGTAAGTTGAGGTTAGGTTTAATAGGTGCTGAGATACTGAAACATTTATCCTGAATTTAATTCAGGAAGTTCAGCACATGCAAATTCAGCACTAGTGCCCATAATGTATGGAAACAAAAAGACGTGGAACTCAACTTATCGCATCAGAGGTACTGGTATACCGAGGAACAACAAGAGAGCCCACGTCCATAGACGTGAGCATCATACTTATCTTCTCGTTCCTATAAAAATTACCAGTTTTCTGATACGAGATTCAAAGCGAATGCTTCAATATTTTATTTGAAGAATCGCAAAATTAATATTTCTAGACCAAATGTAGTAAAAATATTGTAAGTAGGTAATATTACCCACATGTTTTTATAAAAAACTTTTGAAATTGCTTTGAAATCGGTATGATGTACAACGAAACAGACAAGAACAATTTTAAGGTCTTATTTGGAAAAAACTTAAAAAGAATTAGAGAATCTAAAAAATTAAGCTTTAGACAATTAGCTACTCGTTGCAATATAGATTATAGTGATATTAGTAAAATTGAAAAAGGGAAACGGAATATTCAGTTATCTTCATTGCTGGAATTGTCTATTGGTTTAGATGTTCATCCTAAGGAATTGTTTGATTTTGAGGTTGGTTTGGGCTATAATAAGTGATAGTTAAAGTTCTAAGCATAAACTTTGAGAGTAAGTCTATAGACACCTTTGTCATAATCGATTTAATTTCTATGATCATTTATTGTTCTATCATGATCACTTTTTATGTTGGCAAATCCTCCAACTACATGAATAGGCCAAGCAAAACCAATCCAAAATATAGAACTTTGAAGGGGAGGATTTTTTGCATTTTTGAACATTGCAAATAAACCAAAAAGTAACGAGGTTATAATATAACTTAGAAGTATTACCCAATACCATTTTATATCAAAATCCCAAAAGTTATAGGTAAGAATGACAAATATTATAACTAATACGAATGAGTGAGTATTATTCATTTTTTCTATTTTGTGAGTATTATTTCTTCCTTAGTTTCCAAACCCCAGAACTTAAATTAAATTTGAGTCCAATCTTTTTAGCATGAATATAAGGGGATACAAGCCTTAAATTTGAAACATCGCAAGAGTCTGTCCCTTCTACTTGTTGCTCTCGATAATGGTCATATTCCATTTTTACCCTTCTACCTAATCTTTCATTTATTGGGGCATAAGGGTTTCTACCTTTTCGCATTTCCTTGAGTGAATCTTCATTAAAGCATTTCCTTGCTTCAGGATGGTTTGCCCACTGCTTGTTTATTATACGCCTAACATAATTGTAGTTAGAACTATTAACATTATTGTGTATGTAGTTTTGAACCTCTTGAGGAATTGCGATCGATTTTTTCGAAATAGAATTTGAGTTTTGAACCTTTGTTTTTTTGATTTTAGAATTATCTATTGAAGCAGCCATAGTTTCCTTTTTTTAACTATGTTGGTGTTGGTTAAAGGTAAATATTTGAATAAAATCATCAGTTAAAAACTGATGATAGCGAGTTTTTTGTTTTAAAAAAATGATAATCGAATACATATACCTTAAGATGCTACAAAGTTCTAATTTTGTTTTACCGCATTTCATTTCCACCAAAGTTCATTTAAGGAACTCGATGCTCTTGAAATAAAACGAAACTCTTCAAGAGCATTAAGTTCTTTTATTTCCTTGACAATCAATTTATCAGAGTAGTCCCACCATTTTGCCATAACTTTATCGTTATCATTTAGTTCAATGACAATATTTCCGTTAATGTCTTTACTCGATAATTCTGTGTCATTTAATTTTAATATTTTATCACTATTTATTGTAGCGATTATTCTTGCTTCTTGCTCTCGTCTTACTAAAGAATTAATACTATTAAGACCTTTCAAGTATTTTGAAAATGTTTCTAAGGAATTCGTTGCATCCGATAACAATTTCTGTTCAATGTGATACTTAAAAAATAAATCTCCATTGATACTTGATAATATTGATTTTCGATTTTTTAAATAAATACTGAGCCTGGGGGGTCTATCTGAAAAAGCAAATTTTGAATATGTAAACATAACTCCTTTGTCAATCAATTTTTTCACTAGTTCTTTTGATTGTTCCAAGCAAGACTCCAAAGTATCCTCATCTATTTCATCTAATATTGATTTCCTTTTATTTGAAGAATATATTCCTGAAAGTGATTCATTTACAATATTCAACAAATCACTTGCTTTATCAAGATTGATTTTTCCGGTTAATTTTTTAGCTATGTAATGCTGAACTTTTTTATTCTTACAATTACAATAAGCGAGAGCATTTAAACTAGCTTTTTGAATATCTTCATTTTTAGAACTTGACAAATCTTCGAGTAAAGGAATTGCTTCATAGTCGGAAGTTTTTTTTAGGTGATTTATTGCAGCAATTCTAACTTCTAAATTTTCTTCTGAATCTTTTATATAGTGTCTGTTTATGATTTTAAACTCATCATAATCAATATTATGTAAGTTGGTAAATATTGCCGTGAGCTTTTCCGTATTATAAGAATAAAAAATAAAATCCTTTGAAAGAATAACTTTTAATTTGGCCATTAATCTCTCTTTCTCATTTGGTTCAAATCTCGCCTCAGATAAGATTGAAATAATACTTTTAAATGTATCAATATCTAAATCAGGTCGATCAATCACGTCAATAAAGTGCTCTAAATGTTCAGGTTTTAATTCAAATCGTGAAAACCTATTGTGCTTTAGTTTTTCTAATTTTAACAGATAAGATTCTGTCAGTGCGTTGGTATATAATATTTTTGCTTTGTTCTCATACTTTTTTAAAATATCTGTTTTGGCTAACTCTCTACTAATGCTTGTTTCTGCTGTCTTATTTATCGCATTTTTAATGTCTGAATAAGTTTTTATTCCCAGTATTGTTAGTAAAACTGAAAATAACGCTATCACCCATAAGAAAACTCTTGAAACAGTGGTAATTGTATTTTTTATTAATGTTCTATCTCGATCAAGATGTTCGCTTACTCGTTTATCTGTGGAATCGGTAAGTTCAGATTTTATCTTTAGATACAGAAACTCTTGGTCTTCATTAAACTTATCCATAATGTTTTTAATGATTTAGTATTATTGTATAAACGTTACTCGGTTATGTGTTTTTTGTTGAAGGTTAGTCGAAATGATATACTTCTATATCGCCAATTTGATCGCTTCTAATTTTACTCAACCAGCATAAGAGATCTGTAAAGACCTCAAATGGGACATCGTTTTTTATCCCTATAACAACTCTAAACCTGTAAGTAACAGCTTTTTCTATCTCTTGTATAGCATCAAATAATTCAGATTCATCTTTTATATCGTTATTGAGATATAATATTCTTGAATCATCGATTACAATATTTAAATATTTATTAGCTATGGAGTGGTTTTTTAATTCCCAATCCGCATCTTTCTTATCTAAAAATGTTATTTTTAGATTTTCTGAACAGTGGTTTTTGTCTGAGCTCTGCGAGTAAACACTATAACTCATCAAGAGAAATACTATAGCTGTTGTTATTTTCATTTTTTTGATTTTGAATATTTTAAAATAAAATTAATTGATAAGTTTTCTTTTTTCAATACCCATTACAGGGTATTTATTTTTGATTAACTATAATTTATTACAATGATTTGTTTTACTTGATGGGAGCTTACCCGGCTATATTCCAAATAGAAAATCTTGACTAGCGATCTTTCACTAACGAGTGCTGTGCAGGCTTATCTAGTAAAAGCCAGTAGCATCGTTTAAAATCTTATTAGAGCCTATAAGAAGAATTTTTTTTCATTGCTTTATGCCCCATGCAAAACAATTTAGTTTACAGTTGCTACATTTATTCTCAATCATTTCAATTGCTTTACCGCAAACACCACAATCAACTTCTTTCATATTTGGTTTTTGATTGTATTTAATAACTTCCTGATACCATGGTTCATTAATAATTCCGTCGCTGAATGCATTTACTATATCAATTACTAGTTCTTGAGCTGTATTTTTATCAATCTTGTTATTACTTCTTTTTTCTGATATACTTCTTAACACATTCTTTATTTTTAAATGGAATAATTTGCTTTTCAGTTTTGATCCTAAATTCAATCCAAATAGCAAAGGAATAATAGATGAAATTATTCCTGTTATTAAAGCAATGGTAAAATTGTGAGAGTATTTAGTTACAGGTTCGTTCCATAGATCGTAAACTTTATTTCCGCAAAAAAGCATCAAAATTATTGCAGTACCATAAATGTAAAATCTATTATATCTAATTAGATGATTCATTAGTTTTACTTGTTATTAACCACGTATCTATTTTAGTTGAGTTTTCGTTCAAGTAAAACTATAGCACTTTGTAGCATTTATTTTTCTTACATCTGTCTAAACATAAGAAGTTTATTTAATTTAACGACAGAATTATCTTATAAAATAGAATTGTATAATAATTAAGTCACTTTTGTTAAAACTTGGGTGTTTTGAAGTTATAAGATTGATGAATAGTTTTTTAAAGACTCGATTTAAGAGATTCTTCACTGCGTTCTGAATGACATATCAATGCTCAACAACCTCTTTTAAACGCTTTCCAAAGTCGAAAAGGGCTTTAATCTCTTTAATACTAGCCAAACGTTCTTTTCCAAAAATCAATAAAGATTCGCCGTTAGATTCGATATGGTAATACGGATTACTTTCAAAGAAATGAACAAGGTCGTCGTCGAAGAAAGCTGTTATGGCTTCTTCGTTGTCCCCTAGTAGATAAAAACGTTTAGAGAAATCAGAATGATTTTGAATAGGAATATCTTTAAAACCAGCGAACGAATATACCTTTTCTAAAAAGCCTTCCCTATCCAATGTAAATTCTGGAATGGCCTGATTTAATTTTATATGAAGCATGGTAGACCTAACGACTTCCTTGGCTATAAATTCCCCTTCGGAAAATTCTATATCGAACAGGTTTATCGTATGGTTTTTATACGACAATTGATTATAAATATGGTTGATGTTTTTAGTATTGAAAAACAAGAAGTGATTTAAAAAATCTATCTCCTTACGTTTTTCGGAGGTGTAGATTAAATCATAATCCTCGGCCAGATCTTCCATACTTGTTTGGCGTCTGGTAAGGTTATTTTTAATAATATTTGGCACGGGCAGTAAACGACGCAAAGCAAAAGGGTGCTCAGAGTCGGTATCGTGCATATCTAAACCAATCACATCAAAATGACCACCACGCTTTTTAAATAACTCCTGATAGTTGTGCATGTTTTCCATAACCGTATGGTCTACAAAACTGCACATCGAAAAATCTACGATAACTTCTTTATCTTCCGGCACAGCGTCTAACTTCTCTTTTAGCTTGTAGTAGTTTAAAAAGCTGCAAAAATGCTTTACACTAATGTAATAATTGTCATGACCTTCTTCCTGATACATTAAAACATTCGGTTTCATAACATTTCTAAGGAATAGCGAAAGCGTTTTGTTAAGAACAATATGAATAATAAAAGTAATAACTACCCCAGCTATAATGCCAGTTATTAACCCTATTTTTAGAGTTACAATAAGGGTTGTAAAAAATATAATGAGTTGTTCTTTACCTATAAAGAATATTTTTCTAATAATTTTAGGTGACGCTAGTTTGTATCCCGTAAACACCAAAATAGCCATTAAAGCGGGTAAAGGAATGCGAGTTAATTGAGTACTGAACAACACAATAAACATAACTAAAAAGGCCGCATGGAAAAAATTAGAAGACCTGTTACTAGCACCATTATTAACATTAACAGAACTTCGCGCGATAACAGTAACCACATTTAATCCGCCCAGAAAACCACTGCCTATGGTGGCTAAACCAAGTGCCTTAAGATCCTTGTTTACATTAGATCGTCTTTTTTCAGGATCGAGTTTATCTACCGCCTTAATACTTAAAAGCGATTCAATACTTGCAATTAAAGTAATGGCGAGTACGCTAGACCAAAACGAAAAACCACCAACCTTTGAAAAATCGGGTAAATGGGTATTCGCGATAATGGTTTGAATATTTGGAATCCCGGAGATCATGTATTCTTTTGCTATGGGGTTGTTCTCATGCACAACAAGTTCGAAGTAATAACTAAAACCAATGGATAAAATAACAATCCACATAGGCGCCGGGATGAGTTGCAAGTACTTGTTCCTTACCTTGGAATAGAACATCATAATAGCCAAGCTTAAAATACCTGCTAATGCTGCGAATATTAACCCTTTATTTTCATAATGCAGTGCATCGTTAATAGTAAACGGAATTTCAAAAAGATAATCTAAAGTTTCTTCCCGCGAAATTTTATGAGCAAACATAATATGAAACTGCTTACCAAGAATAATTAAACCAATAGCAGCAAGCATGCCTTGAATAGCGGAAGACGGAAAGAAATCTGCCAATTTCCCCATCCTGAAAAACCCAAGTAGCATGATTAAAATTCCGGAGCACACAATGGCTGCATATGCGCTTTCTATGCCCAAGGTTGTTATAGCTATTAAAAGCACTCCTACCAGACCATTACCGGGTCCTGCAATCGTTACATGGCTTCCTCCCAATATAGAAACAAGAATACCGCCGATTACTGCAGCGATAATTCCGGCAATAGGTGGCGCATCACTTGCCATAGCAAGCCCTAAGCCCAATGGTAATGCAATAAGACTAACTACAAAGCCCGAAAATATATTTTTGGGTAATGCACTAATAAAATCTTTTATTTTATTTTTTTTAGGACTCATTGAAGGATTAGCACGTCTGTTGGTAATTCGGTTAAAATATGTTCGATATCATGCGGAAATAAACGGTCCCAAAATGTCATTTTACTTGGGGCATTCATCACCAATAAGTCGGCTCTTGAAATTTGGGCATAGTGCCCAATGGAGTATCCTTGTTTACCGAAAATAGGCTGTAATTTGGTAACAATACTTTTAGTGTATTTTTCTGGAATATGTTCTATAATGTCTTTAATTCTCGAGTTTTCTCTAAGTCTTATACGCTCTTTAATAATATTAGCTTTACGCAAGGATTTATCGTCGTCTACCTTTACAGAAACCTGCTCTTGTTTTATTTCTTCAACAATAGTGATTTTTTCTGCACTGAGATGGCTGGCAACATAATATGCTGCTTTTATGGTCTGCTCGGTTTTTGGGTCTTCTAAACCATTTACAACAATGTGTTCACATGCTACACGCTCTACCGAAGGTTTTATTAATAGTAAAACAGAACATTTTGCTTTACGTGTAATTTTTCTGGCAATAGACCCTACATAGTACTTTAAAAAGCGCTCGCGCTGTAAAGCTCCAAGGATAAGGAGATCGATATCTTTTTCTTCGGTGGTCGATAAAATAACGTTTACCGGATCTCCCGGTTTGTAAACAACCTCATACTTTAAATTGTCCTTCTCGAAAGGTTTTAAAAACACCTTAAGCATTTTTACCTTATCATCAGATACCTCTCCAACATGTATTAAAATTAACTTGGAATTAAAGAAAAGGGATAATCTAGCAGCCTCAAAAAGATTTGCTTTCAAGTTAGGAGAAAAGGCTACGCCAATACCAATACTTTTAAATGGTTGTAAAGACAATTATTTAAGATTTATTTTACAAGAGCAGAAAGATAACATTTTTTGAAAACATAAAAATCATCTGTTTTATTTAAATTAGTATCTAATTAATGTGAATTCGGCACACTGTTTTTTGTATTTTGCTGACTGTTAATGAATTGAGTCTATGCAAGGCCGAAACCTAATTGAAGTTTACATTATTTAAGAAATATGCTGCCCAATATTAGTTGGTTATTGGTAGCACTTTTAATTGGTTTTTGTTGAATTTGTATTAAACAAAATAAAAATTTATGTTAGAGCTAGCAGGTATTATAATATTAGGTATTTTGGCACAATGGGTAGCATGGAAGTTCAAGATTCCCGCTATTTTACCATTAATCTTAATTGGTTTGTTGGTCGGGCCTATTGCTGCCGAATTTTTAAGCGACGATGGTTCAAAATGGATAGAACCTATTTGGAATGGAGAAAAAGGACTGTTTCCTGGTGAAGGTTTGTTCTACTTTGTGTCGCTGGCTATTAGTATTATTCTTTTTGAAGGCGGATTAACATTAAAGCGTTCCGAAATAGATAATGTAGGTCCCGTTATTACTAAATTGATAACAATAGGTTCTGCAGTTACTTTTTTTGGAGCAGGGATATTGGCTCATTTCGTTTTTGGACTAAGCTGGGAGCTGTCATTTTTGTTTTCGGCATTAATAATTGTTACCGGACCAACAGTAATCACGCCTATTTTAAGAAATATTCCGCTTAAAAAAGATGTGTCGACCGTATTGAAATGGGAGGGTATTTTAATAGATCCTATTGGGGCTTTGGTAGCGGTACTCGTATTCGAATTTATTAGTGTTGAAGGCGATAGCGGTTTTACTAAGACAGCTTTAATTGAATTTGGAAAGATTATTCTTTTCGGTACTACTTTTGGCTTTACGTTTGCCCATGCCTTGGCGTTTGTTATTAATAAAAAATTGGTTCCGCATTATCTGTTAAATGTTGTATCGCTTTCTACGGTACTATTGGTTTTTGTTGAATCGGAAGTCTTTGCACACGAATCGGGTTTATTGGCAGTTGTTGTTATGGGAATGGTTTTAGGGAATAGTAAATTAAAGAACATAAAAGAACTGCTTTATTTTAAGGAATCACTGAGCGTTTTATTAATTTCAATTCTTTTCATCCTATTGGCAGCAAATATTAATATTGAAGATTTAATGCTGCTTGTTAGCTGGAAAACAGCGTTGCTTTTTGCTTCTGTTGTTTTTATTGTTAGGCCTTTGGGAGTGTTTTTGAGTACTTCGAAATCTAAGTTAAAAACAAACGAAAAGGTATTTATAAGCTGGGTTGGTCCACGGGGTATAGTGGCTGCCGGTATTGCCTCGCTGTTTGGAAGCAAGTTAATGAAACAGGGTGTTGAAGGTGCCGAATATATAACACCTTTGGTATTTATGATTGTTCTTGGAACTGTTTTGCTTAATGCAACCACGGCTAGAGGGTTTGCCAAAATAGTTGGTGTTTTTCTAAAAAGATCGGAAGGTATTTTAATTTTAGGAGCATCTCAGGTTTCCAGATTAATAGGACAATATTTAATGAAAAACCAAAGACATGTGGTTTTAATAGACAGCAATCAGGCTAATATCCAGATGGCACAAGAATTGGGACTTGAAGCTATAAATACCGATATATATTCTGAAGATTTAGATGACAATATAGAACTTAACGATATGGGGTTTTTAATGGCTCTAACTGGTAGTGCAGATATCAATAATTATGCTATTGATAAGTTTGGAAAACAATTTGGCGAAAATGGGTCGTTTAGATTGATAACGGCCGATGAAATGAATGGCCCTGATAATGTTCCTAATGAAGGTTTATTTTCTCAAACAGACGACTTTAATGTGCTTACAGAGGCCGCTCGAAAAAATCCTAAAATTCATGAAATTAAAATTAACGATAAGGCACATTGTAAAACTTTAATTGCGATTGCAAATAAAGAACCAGATACGGTACCTCTATTTATTAAAGATAAGAATGGCGTTTTAGAAATAATATCTTCTTATAACAATGCTATTGATAGGGTTGAAAAAGGCTATAAATTGGTTTATTTGGGAGAGCCTATAAAAGAAGAGGAATAGATCTAAAATTGTCATTCAGAGGGAGGAACGACCGAAGAATCTGAATTAGCGTATAACAGCATTGAGATTCCCTGCCTACTGCAGATAGGTTCGCTTGCTTCGACTTTAGTTTATCTTGAGCGAAGCAGAAAGGCTCAGCACGAGCTGCTCTGAATGACAATTTTTTAAGCCATAATATGAAGCTCTGTAAACTCTTTATTAAGAACTAACGTGTTATCACCATTAAGCTTAATATCCTTAAAAAGAATTTCTTCATTATCAACCTGAACTTTAGAAATTTCAAAAGGTAAACCATGTAAGCATAATTTAAACGTTTTATACGTTGTTATAAACTTACCGGATTTATGCTGTTGAATGATTAGTTCGTTTTCCTTACCAAGCAATTTAAAGTCTCTTAAACTATATCTTCCCTTAATGTAATCGTAACCATCTGTAGCATCTTCATAAACCGTAGAGTTTTCTTTACCTAGTTTGTAATATACATCCAATAATAATTCGTCAATAACCTTTTCACCTACATATTGCTGAACAGGATATTTAGGTATAATAGCGCCTTCTTTTACAAAAATTGGCATACTGTCCAGATCTGCATCTACCCATAACTCCTGACCTCCGATTACTACTTCATCCGTCCAGAAATTATACCATTTCCCTCTAGGAATATACATGCGTCTTCCTTTCTGGTTAGGTCCTGTAATTGGGCATGCCAGTATTTCTTCACCAAAAATAAATTCATCATTTCTGTAGTGCGTTTGAGAATCTTCTTGATCGTAAAGCACTAACGATTTTAAAATCGGAACACCTTCTTCTGCATATCTCCAAAAAGCAGTGTATAAGTATGGCAGTAATTGATATCTTAATTCGATAAACTTTCTTACCACGTCGGTTATTGTATCTCCAAAAGCCCATGGTTCTTGATCACCATGATCTCCGGAAGAATGCGTTCTACAGAATGGGTGGAAAATACCCAATTGAATCCAACGGGCATACAATTCGCCATTAGGTTGTTCTGCAAATCCACCAATATCCGATCCTATGAACGAGAACCCCGACATACACATGCGTTGTGCCTGTAGGTTTGCTATATTTAAATGATCCCAGGTAGCGACATTATCACCTGTCCAACTAGATGTGTAGCGTTGTGTACCAGAATATGCGGCTCTAGTAATTACAAACGGTCTTTTAGGATACGAGAATTTTTTTAAACCCTGATAAGTTGCTCGAGCCATTTGCATACCGTAAATATTATGAGCTTTTCTATGGCTGCACGGATTACCATCGTAATCGTGTCTTACATCATCAGGGAAGGTCTTACCGGGAACATCCATAACAGCTGGCTCATTCATATCATTCCAAACACCTTTTACACCTATATCTTCAATAAGTTCCTTAAACAAAGTAGACCACCATTCTCTTACTTCTGGTCTCGTAAAATCGGGGAAGTAGCATTCACCTGGCCATACTTTTCCTTTCATATAAGGTCCGTCTGCGCGTTTACAGAAATAATCTTTTTCGAGGCCTTCCTTAAATATCGAGTAATCCATATCTATTTTAATACCCGGATCTATAATAACGATGGTTTTAAAGCCATCGTCTGCCAATTCAGCAACCATTCTTTTAGGATCTGGAAAATGTTCTTTACTCCATGTAAAGCACCTAAACCCTTGCATATAGTCGATATCTAAATAAATGGCATCACAAGGAATCTGTAATTCCCTGAATTTCGCAGTAATTTCTTTTACGTTCGATTCTGGATAATAACTCCATTTACATTGGTGATAGCCTAAAGCCCAAAGTGCTGGTAACTCGTGGGGTTTCCCTGTTAAATCGGTATAATTGGCAACAACATCAGACATTTCGGGACCATAGATGAAATAGTAATTCATTTCGCCACCTTGAGCCCAAAAACTGGTTATGTTACGACGTTCTTGACAAAAATCAAAAAACGAACGGAATGTGTTATCAAAAAAGATTCCATAAGATTTTTTATGGTGTAATCCTGTATAAAACGGGATAGCTTTATAAATAGGGTCGGTATCCCTGCCATAGGCATAAGAATCTGTTACCCAATTTTCAAAACGCTTTCCTTTAAGGTTGTTGTCTACAGGCTTATCGCCCAAACCATAGTAACTTTCACCTGGCTGAGAGGTTTTGGACATCTTTACAATATCGCCGCCATGCTCATAACTTTCTTCCCAATGAAACCCGAGTTCGTCTTCACAAATTAAAGCGTTATCGTTAGCATCGAAAATAGAGGTTCGTAAGTCGGCTTTTGAAACATGACAAATAAGTTTGGCCGTAGTTATAATGTAATTATCGTCACTTTCGGTAACTTCAAGATGGTTATAGCCCCTGCTTGCATATTTGGTTATGGCATAAGAAAAGTCATTTTCAAAACTACCTGTTGTACTGTATCTAAATCGTAAAACACTATCTCGACGTACGGTAATTTCCAATATAACATTGTTCTCTGTGGTAAATGAGAGGACGTTCAGATTCTTTTCGTATGAAACTATTTTAGATGGAAACAAGTTTCCTTTATATTCTAATTCTGTATTTAAAATCATAGCGGTTAGCGCAGTTTAATAATTGCCTAAATTACTAAATTTAGTAGGCAAAAAGGGGTTGTTTATATTAAAAAAACAACAAGATTATTTTATAAAACGCAAATTAATAGGTCGATATTTAAGGAAACCTCAAACAAATTGTTATTTAGCGTGTTTTCGATGTTGTTTTCTCAAAATAAAGCGTGTTAAAATGCTGAAGTTTAAACGATTGTCATTTTCGCATCCAAGATGTAACGGTATGGTCTGCAATTACTATTGAATACGCCCTATTTAAATTCAAATACAGATATGGCCAGGGGTGCTAGTGTTATTTCTGCTGAATAATCCCTACCATTCCAAGGATCTTTTTTTGTGATAATTTGTTTATTGTTTAAAACATCGCTACCTCCAAACGCTTTAGCGTCACTATTAAAAATCTCTTTGAGTTTTGCTTTTATTGGAATTCCAATTTTATAATTTTCCCTAACTGTTGGGGTGAAATTACAAACAACAATGAGGTTATGTTTAGCGTCGTACCCTTTTCTTATGTAAGACATAACGCAGTTCTCATGGTCGTCGAAGCTAATCCATTCAAACCCCTCGTTGCTAAATCCGTTTTCGTACAACGCAGGAGTTGTTTTATATAGTGTGTTTAATGCTTTATAATAGTTTTGAAGATTTTTGTGTGGCTCAAACTCCAGCAGGTTCCAATCGAGGCTTTTCTCGAAATTCCATTCGTTATATTGACCAAATTCGCCACCCATAAACAATAACTTGGTTCCAGGGTGAGTGAACATATAACCGTAAAGCAATCGAAGGTTTGCAAAGCGCTGCCATTCATCGCCTGGCATTCTGCCTAAAATAGAGTTCTTTCCATAAACAACTTCGTCATGCGATAATGGAAGCATAAAGTTTTCGGTAAAGGCATATGCCAAACTAAATGTTATATCGTTTTGATGGTGTTTTCTGTAAATAGGATCTTTGGAAAAATACTCTAAAGTATCGTGCATCCAACCCATCATCCATTTCATTCCAAAACCCAGTCCGCCAGAGAACACTGGTTTAGACACCATAGGAAATGCCGTAGATTCTTCTGCAATGGTTTGAACATCTGGGAAAGACTTGTAAACCTCCTTATTTAATTCTTTAAAAAAGCTAATAGCAGCTAGGTTTTCTTTGCCTCCATGGATGTTTGGTTCCCATTCACCATCTTCGCGGGAGTAATCTAAAAACAGCATAGATGCTACTGCATCTACGCGCAATCCGTCTGCATGATATTGATCCAACCAGAAAATGGCATTACTTATTAGGAAAGACCTAACTTCGTTGCGTTCGTAATTAAAGATTAAACTTTTCCAATCTGGATGGTACCCTTTTCTTTTATCTGGGTGTTCGTATAAGCTAGAACCATCAAAAAAACCAAGACCGTGTGCGTCTTCGGGAAAATGTGATGGTACCCAATCTAAAATAATTCCAATATCGTTTTGGTGTAGTTTATCAATCAAATACTTAAACTCTTCGGGATAACCGAAGCGGGATGTTGGTGCAAAATAGCCTGTTAGCTGGTATCCCCAAGATGGATCGTAAGGATATTCCATAATAGGCATGAGTTCTACATGTGTAAAATTCATGTCTTTTACATAGTTTACCAAACTATCGGCTAATTCGAAATAGGATAAAAACCGCTTTTCTTCCAGATGTCTTTTCCAGGATCCTAAATGCACTTCGTAAACAGAAAAGGGCGCGTCTATAGCATTGTGTTTCTTGCGCTTTTTCATCCAGTCTTTATCTTTCCAGGCATAGGAATCGTCCCAGATTATCGATGCCGTTTTAGGTGGATGTTCGCAGCGCCTCGCATATGGATCAGCTTTTACTGTTGTTACATTGTTATGGTGGCTTTCAATCTTATATTTATAAAGATTGCCTTTTCCTATTAAAGGAATAAAACCTTCCCAAATACCACTTGAGTCCCAACGTACATTTAATTGATGTACGCCTTCTACCCAGAAGTTAAAATCGCCAATTACAGATACCGATTTAGCGCTTGGTGCCCAGACTGCGAAATATGTGCCTTCAACGCCTTCTCTAGTTGTTATATGTGATCCGAATTTTTCATAAAGTCGATAATGTTTTCCTGCTTTAAAAAGATCGATATCGAATTCTGTAAATAAGCTAAAAGGTTTTACGTGTGCCATATATTATATTACAAAGCCATTAGGGATTACAGCTCCTTTTTTAATTACTACTATCCCATCTTTAATAGCATAAGAATCTGTTTCGATTGGTTCTAAGTGTGGACCTCCATTAATTCTTACATCGTCACCGATACAGCAATTTTTATCTAAAATCGCATTTTTTATAAAACAACGTGCCCCGATGCCTATTGAGTTAACATTGGGGTTGGTAACGTTTTCTAATGTTTGGTAATGGTCGTTACCCATAATATAGGTGTTTATTATTGTAGATTCGTCTCCAATTCTGGAACGAATACCAATAACCGATTTCTCAATTTTTGCAGCACTAATTATACAGCCTTCTGCGACTACGGTTTTGTTAAGCGTTGTTCCCGATACTTTTGTTGTAGGGAGCATTCGGGCTCTGGTATAAATACGTTTAGATTTATCGTATAAATCGAATTTTGGAATGTCTGCCGTTAAACCAATATTGGCTTCAAAGAACGAATCTATATTTCCAATATCGGTCCAGTAGCCTTCATATTGATAGCTTAATGTTTTGTGTTTGTCGATATTTTGTGGGATGATTTCCTTGCCAAAATCTATGGTATTAGGATCTTTCATGAGTTTAATTAATAAATCCCTATTAAAAATATAGATTCCCATGGAAGCCAAATAGTTTCTACCCTCGTTTTTCATGTCGTCACTTACTTCAGAAACCCATTCTGGTAATACTTCGGCGTCTGGTTTTTCAATAAATGAAGTAATTACATTTTTATCGTTTGCTTTTAGAATACCAAAGGATGTGGCATCTTTAGCATTAACGGGAATGGTAGCGATAGATATTTTAGCTTTGCTTTTTATATGTGCGTCGATCATTAATTCGTAATCCATTTGGTATAATTGATCTCCAGAAAGAATTAATACATAATCGAATTCGTGCCTTGTAAAATGGTGCATGCTCTGGCGAACAGCATCTGCCGTACCCTGAAACCATGTTTTATTTGCTGGTGTTTGTTCTGCTGCTAATACATCGACAAAAGCCGAACTGAAAAAACTAAAATGATACGTGTTTTTAATATGCCTATTTAACGATGCGGAATTAAATTGTGTTAAAACAAATATGCGTTTTATGTTCGAATTAATACAATTTGAAATAGGTATATCAACCAACCTATATTTACCCGCAATTGGAACTGCTGGTTTAGATCTTGCTTCTGTTAATGGATATAATCTGGAGCCTTGACCGCCCCCTAAAATAATGGCTAAAACTTTATCGTTAATCATATTTTTAGTTTATGGATTTGTATAGTTTAATGTATTCTTTAGCAGATGCGTCCCAGGAATGGTTAATTTTCATAACCTGAGCGCTCAATTTCTTGTAGGTAGTGCTATCTTTATAGAGGGAAACACCTCTATCAATTGCATTCGTGATCTCTGAAACAGTAACGTTGGCATGGCTAATACCAAATCCGTTTTCTTCTGAAATGTCAGTAACAGTATCTTTAAGCCCTCCTATGCTTCTTACTATGGGGATGGTGCCATACCTTAGCGCATACATTTGGTTGAGTCCACAAGGCTCTACTCGTGAAGGCATGAGTAAAAAATCTGCACCAGCATAAATAACATGAGATAAAGCTTCGTCGTAGCCTATAAAAGCATTGTAAGTCCCTTTATAATCATTTTTTAGGGCTTCCAACTGTATTTCAACATCGTCATGCCCAGAGCCTAGTAATAGAATGGAAGCCTTGTTTTTTTCAAGAACTTTTTTAAATGTTTCGGGAAAGAGGTCAGATCCTTTTTCGCCGACCAATCTACCAATAAAAGCAAAAAGAGGTTTGTTAACATCTAAATTAAAGGTGTCGCATAAATGCTTCTTATTTGCCTTTTTACCGGCTACTACTGTTTTGGTACTATAGTTTGAAATAAGGTAATTATCGGTTTCGGGGTTCCATACGTTCCAATCGATACCGTTTAGAATACCAGAACATTTTGCGCTTTCATGATTTAACAGACTTTCTAGACCATTAGCAGCGGTTTTTAATTCTTCCATGTAGCTTGGTGATACCGTGGTAACTCCCCAGGCGCATTTTATAGCTGCTGCCAATGGGTTTATATTCCCCGACCAATCTAAAAGTCCAACATTTTGAAAATTAAAAGGAGGAATTAAGTCTACTTTTTTATGAGAAAACCATCCTTGGTATTGGGCATTGTGTATGGTTAATAAATTAGGGATTTTTCTAAACGTTTCATATTTAAAACTTTCTTGAAGCATGAAAGGAACAAGACCTGTATGGTGATCATGGCAGTGTATAAAATCGGGATGTTTATCCCAGGTTAACATCCAGTCCAGAGCTGCAATTTGAAAGGCTAAAAATCGTTCAGTATCATCATTGGAGTAAACATATTCCTTAAACAAAAGCTGAGGTACATCAACAAAGAATATATCAAACTCCAAAAGGCTTTCTTTTAGAGTTAATATTTTAAACGGATATAGTGTGTCCCCTAAGCTTAATTGAGATTCATAAACCGTATTAAATGTATTCGCTTTTGTAAACTTGTTATTATAAAAAGGCATAATAACCTGAGATGAAATTGTTGCACTATTTTGATATTTAGGTAATGCTCCAACAACATCTGCCAACCCTCCTATTTTTGCTACTGGGTAGCATTCTGCGCTAATGTGTACAATATTCATATATAGTTTTGCGTATCTTATAAACTTACGAAATAATTAGCTAATTTTTTTGTATGATTTTATTTTTAAGAAAAATAAAATATAACTGAGATTAATTGCGAGTATTGCTAACAAAAATTAAAAAAAATACATAAAAACTCTTAATTTTTTTACTAGGTTATGAAAATGTCTTAGTGTGTTAGTTTTAGTTGTTAAGGAGAAAAAATCAATTTATTGAATATTTAAGAGTAAAGATTATATTTGTTTTACTGTTAAAAAAACAGCTACAAAATATGTTTGCTCCTTTTACTCTAACATGCATACTTCTTTTTTGTTTAAATCTATGTGCGCAAAATACTTCTTTTGAAAAGCAACTTGATAGTATTCAGGAGTTAAGACGGTTATCTAAAAATGATGATTTAGATATCGATACTCGGATATTGTATGCTAAAAGGGCTAGCGAGTTGTCTTATGAAATTGGTGTTGATTCTACTATATTTTTATCAGATATAAATCGTGTAGATTTTTTTCTAAATACTAAGGACTTTTATGCCTTTAAAAAAGTTTTTCATAAACGATTTAAATTAGCTAAAAAGTTCAATGAC
This sequence comes from Flavivirga eckloniae, assembly GCF_002886045.1. NCBI lineage: Bacteria > Pseudomonadati > Bacteroidota > Flavobacteriia > Flavobacteriales > Flavobacteriaceae > Flavivirga > Flavivirga eckloniae. Next base: position 3,046,582 of record NZ_CP025791.1, read on the forward strand.
TCTACACAGATTACTTTTTATAGTAGCTTATTAGGAGAATACTATTATTCTTTTACTGAAAATATAAGACCAGACAGTAGTTATTATTACTATAACATTTCTCAAGAAATTTATAAAGTACAGAAGAATAATTTCAATAGGGCATTAATTCTACATCGAATTGCAATTCTACAAAAAGATGAGAAATTTTTTGTTGGTAGTGAAGTTAATCTTATAGAAGCACTTTCATTATTAGAAACATTAAAAGAGTCTGATATAATAAACAGGAGGAAAGCTTATGTTTATAGTTGTTTAGGTATGGTATTTGACGAACAAAAGCAATTTGAAAAATCTATCGAGTATTATAATTTATGCCTTAAAATGAAAAATAGGCTTAAAGGAAATAATCAACGAGCTATTCATATAACACACATTAGTATAGGTAACACATTCAAACATTCAGGTCAACTTGACAGAGCTATTAAAATGTATACTAAAGTTTTAGATGATAAAGCTTTCATACGTAAAGACAGTAGTTTATTTGCCCTTGTATTAGATAATTATGCGCATGCTCTGTATTTATCCGAAGATTATAATCAATTACCTAATTTATATTTAAGAGCCTTAAAAGTTTGTAATGATGTTAATGATAAGTATAAAACCATAATCATCCATCAGCATTTAGCTGAGTTCTATTATTATAAAAAACAAAAAGATTCTGCATTGTATCATGGTTATAAAGCAAAGGAGATTTCAGAACAATTCTACAAAGACGATTTGTTAAAATCACTTTTAGTTTTATCGAAAATAGAAGAAGACAGTATTGCTGTAAAGCATTATGAATCTTATATAACTCTAAATGATAGCATACAGAGAGAAGATCGCCTAAAAAGAAACAAATACGCCAGGATACAATTTGAAACCGATCAATATATAAAAGAAACCGAGCGCTTAAGCATCCAAAATATTTTAATTTCTGTAATTGGTGGGATATCGTTATTAGTATTAGGGCTTTTATATTTTATACGAGTTCAACGTTCTAAAAACAAGGCTTTAGTATTTGCAAGTGAGCAAGAAAAAGCCAATCGGGAGATTTATAAGCTCATGTTGCAACAACAAACTAGGCAAGAAGAAGGCCGTTTACAAGAGCGACACAGAATTGCAGAAGATTTGCATGATGGTGTTTTGAGTAGGTTGTTTAGTACAAGAATGGGCATGGGGTTTTTAAATATTAAAGGAGACGAAACGACTTTGCAAGAGTACCGGACATTTATAGAGGAAATACAAGATATAGAAAAAGAAGTGCGGGATGTTACTCATGTACTTCGAGAAGATAATACCTTGATAAAAACCAGTTTTGAATCCATGCTTGAAGATTATATGAAGCATCAAAGTTCTATTGGAGGGTTTAAGTATGAGGTGGAAAAAATGAATGAGGTAAATCTTGATTCGCTTAATGATCGAATAAGAGTAGAGATTTACCGTATTGTTCAAGAGTCGATGCAAAATATTATAAAACATGCTCAGGCTGATAACGTTATTATTTCTTTTATGCTAAAAGAATATGTTTTAGAAATTAAGATCAAAGATGATGGCATAGGCTTTGATACAAATGATAGACATAAAGGGATAGGTTTAAAAAATATAGCCTCAAGGGTGTCGAAACTTAAAGGCAGTTATAATATAGCTTCTACTGAAGATAAAGGAACAGAATTAAATATAAATATACCCGTTTAACAAAGCGTTTCAAAAGTATGAATGTATTAATTATTGAAGACCACCCGTTAATTAGTAATGCTTATAAAAATGCACTTGCCCTCGTTAGTGCAAAAGATAAAGCCTTAACGTTTAATATTGACATTGCAGTAAGTTGCGATGAAGCTTATTTAAGAATTAAAGATGCGCAAAATACCAAAGCTACTATTGATATTGTTTTTCTTGATATTAAATTACCTCCATCCAAAGACGGTAAAATAATTTCTGGGGAAGATTTAGGTATTAAGATAAGAACGCTTTTTCCGAAAACGAAAATAATTATCGCAACTACATATAATGATAACTATAGAATTAACAGTATTTTTAAAAGTGTAAATCCTGATGGGTTTTTAATAAAGAATGATTTAAACCCGGAAGAGCTTATTTTGGCTATTGAAAGCATAATAAAGGATGACCCCTATTATAGTAAGTCTGTAGTTCGGTTAATGCGCCAAGAAACTTCTAACAATTTAGTAATAGACGATATTGATAGAAAATTATTATATGAATTATCCCGAGGCACAAAAATGGGCGAATTACCCCAAATAATGCCACTTTCTAAAACTGCTTTAGAAAGGAGAAAGCGAGCATTAAAAGAGCTTTTTGATGTTAAAGCAGACAGAGACTTACTTAAAATTGCAGAACAAAAAGGGTTTATTTAATCGTTCAGCTTTAAAACTGCCATAAATGCTTCTTGTGGTATTTCTACATTACCTACCTGACGCATACGTTTTTTTCCTTTTTTCTGTTTTTCAAGGAGTTTACGTTTACGGGAAATATCTCCCCCATAACATTTAGCAGTAACGTCTTTACGTAGTGCTTTTGTAGTTTCTCTGGAAATAATTTTGGCTCCAATTGCTGCCTGAATAGGAATATCGAATTGTTGGCGAGGAATTAACTCTTTTAATTTCTCACACATCTTTTTCCCAATGTTTGCTGCATTATCGGCGTGAATTAATGCCGAAAGCGCATCAACAGGCTGTGAGTTTAATAAAATATCTACACGAACCAATTTCGATTGTTTCATACCTATAGGGTGATAATCGAAAGATGCATACCCTTTAGAAACAGTTTTTAAACGGTCGTAAAAGTCGAATACAATCTCAGCTAAAGGCATATCGAATGTTAATTCAACACGTTCGGTGGTTAGATAAGTTTGATTGGTAATTTGTCCACGTTTTTCAATACAAAGCGACATAACATTACCAACAAAATCGGCTTTTGTGATTATTGTTGCTTTTATATAAGGTTCTTCAACACGATCTAAAATGGATGGTTCTGGTAAATCCGACGGATTATTAACGATTACAGTTTTATCTGGAGATTTCCTTGTAAATGCATGGTAAGATACGTTTGGAACCGTTGTAATTACGGTCATATTGAACTCTCGCTCTAAACGTTCCTGAATAATTTCCATATGCAACATGCCCAGGAAACCACAGCGGAAACCAAACCCTAAAGCGGCTGAACTTTCTGGAGCAAACACCAACGACGCATCGTTTAGCTGAAGCTTTTCCATAGATGCTCTAAGCTCTTCGTAATCTTCGGTATCTACAGGGTATATACCAGCAAAAACCATGGGTTTTACATCTTCAAACCCTTCAATAGCATTAGTTGTTGGGGTTTTAGCATCTGTAATGGTATCCCCAACTTTAACTTCTTTGGCCTCTTTAATACCTGTAATTACGTAACCAACATCACCTGCCTGGATTTCTTTTTTAGGAACTTGTTTGAGTTTTAAAGTCCCTACTTCATCAGCAAAATAATTTTTATCGGTAGCAATAAACTTAATGTTTTGCCCTTTTTTAATAGAACCGTTTATAACCCTAAAATAAGTTTCTACACCACGAAACGGATTATAAACCGAGTCGAATATTAAGGCTTGTAATGGTTCATCTATGTTTCCTTTTGGCGATGGAATGCGCTCAATAATGGCTTTTAGGACATTATCGACCCCGAAACCTGTTTTTCCACTGGCATGAATCACTTCTTCCGGATCGCAACCTAAAAGGTCTACAATATCGTCTGTAACTTCTTCCGGATTGGCACTAGGCAAATCCACTTTATTAAGGACCGGAATGATTTCCAGATCGTTTTCCAGGGCTAAATATAAATTAGAAATAGTCTGAGCCTGGATACTCTGTGCTGCATCTACAATAAGTAAAGCGCCTTCGCAAGCAGCAATAGAACGGGAAACCTCATAAGAGAAATCAACATGGCCCGGAGTATCAATTAGGTTTAAAACATACTCCTTATCTTCAAAAACATACTCCATTTGTATGGCATGCGATTTTATAGTGATACCACGTTCACGTTCCAAATCCATACTATCCAAAAGCTGATCCTGCTTCTCTCTGGCAGTTACAGCGCCTGTATAATCCAACAAACGGTCTGCGAGCGTACTCTTACCGTGATCTATATGTGCAATAATGCAAAAGTTTCTAATGTGCTTCATGGTCAAAAAAATCTTTCTAAAAAAGATTCTGCAAAGATAGAGGATTTAAACGAAGTTTGTTAATATTTTAATTTATTGAAAGGAAACAAAAATTACATCACCATACTACTACAAATACCTAAGCTTACAATAACATAAAGTGCCGCAAGAATAAACAACACTTTTGCAGCTTTTTTGTTATTTGCGCGTATAGCAAATCCTATAATAGCTAATAAAATAGCAGGACCAAACATAATGACCAGAATTAAGTATATCAGGCCATCTAAATTCATGTTTCCTTCTAAAAAGTAAACCATAGTTAAATTTTTATATCATCATACTGCCACATATACCAAGGCTTATTAAAAGATAAACCGCCGCTAGTATCATAAGTATTTTTGATGTTTTTCGGTTTTTTGCTCTAATGGCCAATCCAATAATTAGTAGGATTAATGGAGGTAAGAACATAATGGCTAAAACTAGTAAAAATATGCCCAAATAATTTCCGCCCTCAACTATTAATGTAGTCATAATATATCGTTTCTAAGTTCCTCTAAATATTCTTTTTTATCATCTCTGTAAAACAAGTTCATAGTTTCAAAAGGGATAATTTTATTGTCTTTATCTACAATATGCACACAGGATTTTTTAATAGCACGTACATCAAAGTTATAAGCGTCAATAAACTGCATGATAATAACGCGAAATAGATTATCGTAACCCAAATTTGGCGCATCAATATTTGGTAGGCAACACATGATAGATTTTAAGTTTTCTTCGGCTACTTCAACAGAATTTCCGGTACTAAAAAGTTCTATCATCTTACCCTTTATGTTTTCGTCCTGTTCGTAAATAATGGTGTTTTTACTATTATCCAACAAATCATTTGGGTTTATATATCGTGTAAGCGGAAACACTTCATCGCCTAATTTAAGGGCGTATCCCATAACCAACGCATCGGGATTGCAAGGCACTGGCAGTAAATCGTCTGGATTAAAAATGGTGGTTTGCTCCATAATTTTGCGGCGTACTTCTGTAAGCGTCATTCTGTCGGTTTCTGGATTGAAATGTTCCAGTCTTCCTGCTATTTGAGTTGGCTGAAGGGTGACACCTCTTACGCATTTTTGCTTCAAGGCGAAGTCTATGGTTTTACCAATTTCATGATCGTTTAGCCCCTTTTGAAGGGTTACTACCAAAGTGGTTGATAAATTGAGTTTGTTTAAATTTTCAAGAGCTTGTGTTCTGATATCGTTTAAATCGGCACCTCGGAGTTCTTGCAACACGCTATTTTCAAAAGAATCGAACTGCAAATAGATTTCAAAATCGGGAGTATAGGTTTTAAGCTTTTCCGCGAAAGCGAAATCTTTGGCAATTTTAATGCCGTTGGTGTTTAGCATTAAATGCCGAATGGGTAGCGACTTTGCATAATCTAAAATCTCAAAGAATTGCGGATGAATTGTTGGTTCGCCACCGCTAATTTGAACAACATCAGGTTCTTTTTCGTTGGCAACAATAGTATCCAGCATGGTTTTTACTTCTTCCAGAGTACGATGTCTTCCGTAAGTAGGTGATGAACCGGCATAGCAGGTCGGACAGGTTAAGTTGCATCTATCGGTGACTTCTACTACAGTTAAGCATGAATGTTGTTCGTGATCTGGACATAAGCCACAATCGTAAGGACAACCATAATCGGTTTTGGTATTAAATCTATATGGTGTTTCAGAAGGCTTGTTGTAATTTCTAATGTTTTTATAATAAGGAATATCGTCGGCAATTAATACCTTGGAATTCCCATGCTCCGGACAACGTTTTAGCATATAAACATTGTCATTTTCAAATACTATTTTAGCATCAACTCGTTTTAAACAATCCGGACAAAGGCTTAAGGTAAAATCGTAATAGGTATATTTTCTAACGGGCATGTTTAAAAACGTTTAAAATGGTTTTATAATAGTAAAGGAGACAAATTATACATAATATTTGGATTGTGCTAAGCCAAAGAATGTAAAATGTATTTGGTTTTAGGAACTCGATAAAAAATCTGAACGAAAAATAAAAAACCATAAACCATTTAAACAGATCACCGTTTTTTAATGAGGCTTTATTTTGGATACGTTTTAAACTAAAAAACAACAGGATTAAAAATACTAATTCGTATAAGGCTACTGGGTGGCGTAATAATCCATCGCCCAGATCCATACCAAAAACCGAGGAGGTTTCTCTACCATAGGTAAATTCATTTATTCCGGACAGAAAGCATCCAATGCGGCCGATAAATATGCCCAGTATAATTGGAAACACAAATAAATCTCCAGATGATTGGGTTTCACCAATTCGTTTTTTAGCAATTTCAACACCTAATAAACCACCAAACAGCCCTCCCATAATGGTTTTTGTGTTTAGTAGTTGAATCAAATTCTCCTGTGAGAGACTCACTAGCGGGTTTTCTAAAAACCCAACAATTCTGGAACCAATCAGAGCACCGAGAGCCGCTCCTAAGATAATGGACAGCCTGTTGTTTGATGAAATAACATCATTACTATGTCTTCGTAGTATTACGTAATACCGAAACGCGACAAAGAATGCTAGGTATTCCAGAATCAGGTGGATGTTTGTCTTGTATCCGAAAAGAATGGGTTCGTAGGGGATGTTCAAAAAGTTGAAATTTGGAACTAAAAATACAACAATATTGAAGGGAAGAACACATTTCATTAAAAAACTGTAATTTTGCCCAAAATTTAAATTGTGGTTAAAATAGACAACATAGAACTTCCAAATTTTCCATTGCTTTTAGCGCCTATGGAAGATGTAAGCGATCCGCCGTTTCGTGCCCTTTGTAAGGAGCAAGGTGCTGATGTTGTGTATACAGAGTTTGTGTCGAGCGAAGGGTTAATTCGTAATGCTGCTAAAAGTGTTATGAAGTTGGATATTTATGAGAAGGAACGTCCTGTGGGGATTCAAATTTTTGGAGCAAATCTGGACAGTATGTTGCAGACCATTGATATTGTTTCGGCTTCGAAACCAGATATTATTGATATTAATTTTGGTTGCCCCGTAAAAAAGGTAGTTAGCAAAGGTGCCGGTGCCGGAATCTTAAAGGACATCTGTTTGATGGAGAAACTGACTGCCGAGATGGTTAAGCGTACCGACATTCCTGTTACTGTAAAAACTCGTTTAGGTTGGGATCATGATTCTATAAAAATTGTTGAGGTTGCAGAAAGGCTACAGGATGTTGGCTGCAAGGCTATTGCTATACATGGTCGTACCCGCGCACAAATGTACAAGGGGAGTGCCGACTGGAAGCCTATTGCTGAGGTGAAAAACAATCCGCGTATGCATATTCCTGTATTTGGAAATGGAGATGTTGATAGTCCTGAAAAGGCTGTAGAAATGCGTGATAGTTATGGGTTAGATGGCGCTATGATAGGTCGGGCTTCTATAGGAAACCCATGGTTTTTTAAACAGGTAAAGCACTATTTTAAAACAGGTGAGTATTTAGCACCTATTTCGTTAGCCGAACGTGTTGAGGCTGCTCGTAGGCATCTGCAAATGTCTATAGACTGGAAAGGTGAAGTATTAGGGGTTTTTGAAACCCGTAGACATTATACAAATTATTTTAAGGGTATTCCACATTTTAAAGAATATCGTATGAAAATGGTAACTAGCGATCGTCCGGAAGATGTATTTGCTGCCTTTGATGAGGTATTGGAAAAGTTTTCAGATTATCAGTTTACCGAATAATATACCTTAACTAATAGTTTTCTATTAACGATTTCGAAATTCTTACTGATGCAATCTTAGAGGCAATAATACCTAAAACCGAAATGGTTATAAATACAATAAAAAAGTTTTCAATTTTAATTGTCATGGGGTAAGCTAGGGTTGGCGTTATCATAACCATACCAAATATTTTTTGAAGTGCAGTAACTATTAGGGCAACTACTAACCCTATAACGCCGCCTACAATGCTCATTAAGCTACCTTGTAAAAAGAAGATTTTACGAATATCTTTTACAGTGGCTCCCATGTTAAAAAGTGTGCCTAAACTTCGTTTTTTATCTAGCATCATCATGATTAACGATCCTATAACATTAAAAAATGCAATGATTAATACCAAGGTGAATATTAAATATACCGCAAGATTTTCGGTGTTTAGCATTTTATAAAGTGCATCGTTAAGTTGTGCTCTATTTTTTAAAATAACGCGATCCCCTAAAATTGCTTGGATTTTTTCCTTGGCGAGTTCCTCATCTGCATCTTCATTAAGTTTAAATTCTATTCCAGATACTTGATTAGGTTTATAATTTAAAAGGTTTTTAGCTAAATCTATACATGAGTACACGTAAGTATCATTTAACGATTCGTTTACGTAAAATACACCAACATTAATTGCTTTTGCAGTGTTAAATGCATTTTTGCTAGATTTTATTTGTCCCTTTCCAGGTTTTGGAACATAAATATTTATAATATTCGAAAAATCTAAAACCCCAAGAGATAAGTTATTTGAAACTCCCCAACCAGATACGAGGTGATTGGAGTTTTGATCGAGCCAATTGCCATGGTCTATTTTAGATTCAATATTAACTACATTCCGGTAATTACCATCAACCCCTTTTAAGGTCGCCAAATAGTTTTTATCGCCGGCGGCAATAGCAACGCGTTCTTCAATAATTTTAGAGAATAGCGAGACTTCTTCTAAATCGTTTAGCTTGGAAATATGATCTTCAGTTAAAATAAATGATTTACCAACAGACGATTCGGCTTTTAAATCGGGGTCGACAATACTCGAAAATTCAAGGGTGAAGTCCTTTAAGCCAGCAAAACCAGACAATACAATAAATAACGATGCAGCTCCTACTATAACTCCAATAATGGCAATTATAGTTATGAAGTTAATAGCATTGTTACTGCTTTTAGTTCGTAGGTATCGTTTTGCTATGTATAAAGGAAAATGCATGTTTATACTAAATAAAGAAAAATTAATCTCAACTTGAAGCTTTTTTTAAAAACATTTAGGATTTTTTCCGTTTATCCAAAATATCAGGGTCTTTAATAGGATTTTCCTTTCCTTTTAAGGATTTTTCTATTTGATCGATGTATTCCAAAGAGTCATCTACAAAGAATTCCAAATTAGGCATACGCCTTAATTGATTCTTGGTGCGCTGTGCTAATTCATGCCTAATCAATGGTGTATTAGACTTTATACCATCGAGAAGTTCTTTTGCTTTTTCGTTTGGAAAAATGCTTAAATAAACTTTAGCTACCGATAAGTCTACCGTTACTCTAACTTTAGACACCGATATTAATATCCCTTGCATACCTCCTTGTGTGGCAGCACCTTGCAATACCTCAACTAAATCGCGCTGTAAAACGGATCCTATCTTTTTTTGTCTTTGACTTTCCTCCATAATGCAAAAATAACGGATATTTGAAGATTATCTTACTTTTGATTTGCATAATTTGTATCTTAACTATAAATAAAAGATTCTCTTTTTCAAGGGAATGAGAAAAATAACTTTACTAATGAATAAAATTGAACATATAGGAATTGCCGTAAAAAGCCTCAAGGACTCTAATGAATTGTTTTCTAAACTTTTTGGTGAACCTCACTACAAAATAGAAGAAGTAGAGCGGGAAGGTGTTAACACGTCTTTTTTTAAAGTTGGTGAAAATAAAATTGAACTATTGGAAGCTACCAATGAAGATAGTCCGATAGCAAAATTTATTAATAAAAAAGGCGAAGGCATCCATCATATTGCTTTTGATGTAACGAATATTGAATCGGAAATTAAACGCCTTAAAAACGAGGGTTTTATAGTTTTAAACGAAATGCCAAAGAAAGGTGCAGATAATAAGTTGGTGGCTTTTTTGCACCCAAAATCTTCAAATGGAGTTTTAATTGAACTATGTCAAGAGATAAAGGACTAATTTTTCTTGCTAAGAAATAAAATAAGTAGTAATATTGCACTCCAATTTCGGTCCCATAGCTCAGTTGGTTAGAGCACCTGACTCATAATCAGGTGGTCCTTGGTTCGAGCCCAAGTGGGACCACTTTTAAAAATTGAGAGAAGCCTTGTGAATGTTGAGTTTACGAGGCTTTTTTATATTCAATAACCCCATATTGTAATTGTATTTTTTGTTTTTATTAAATATACCTGTTTATCTCATTTATACTACATAAATTTAAGCGAATTAAAAAAGAAATATTAATATCATTCATTGTTGCCCAAAGCATTGGAAATATAAATAAAGCACTCAAAAGATGAATCTCGCATGTTTTCTAAGATAAGTAATCAGAAATACAATTCTTATTTAAAGGAAATAGTAGATTTGATTAACATAGAAAACTAACTATCCACATGGTTGGAAGAACTTTTGTAAGTACTACTTTATTATATAAATGATGAGTAAATGAATTGTTAGAACATAGTAAGTAGTACGAAAATTACCCAAGAAAGTTATGATAAAGTAGTTCAGAAAAAAATTAATTTGGAGATGAGGAGGTTGAAGGTCAGTGGGCTTTAAAATTTGCTTGTTTGAATATATTTACTAAATTAGTCGTAATTTCTTCCCTGAGAAATAATTAATGACATGCGGTCTAATTTACATTAGCCCTATTTTACTAATCCTAATTATATTAATATGTCATTAATTTATTATGCAAATGAAACCCTAATTTTTGAAGAAGAAGCTAAAGAGAAACTATATTCAGGCAAACTTGACAAATTTGATTTAGCATTAAAGAGAAGTGATAATTTTCAGCTTAATGATGAAAATGAAATTTTAAATTCTATAGACAATTACTTTCAAGGATATGAACCCATTAGGACTAGTAAAACCATCGAGTATTGAAATTCTCAAATTATACTTGTAATGCACCTGAAAATTCCTAAAAAAAGATTTGTTATTGACAAGTGGGATTAAATCATTGACTATCCATAATACTACACCTAAGGCAATTAATCAAATTGTTAAAAAATTACTGGATGCCTATTTGAAAAATATAAAAACAGACATCTTCAAAAAATCTTAAAATGATGATATATGGAAGAAGAAATAAAACTTAAAAAAGAACATTTAGAAAAGTATATTACTAAACAACTAGAGGGTTTTAAAAAAAGATCTGTATATAATAGATCGGCTTCTATAAGGCAACATGGTTTAGTTACCTTATTAGGAGCAGCAATAACAATTTTATCTGGTTTAGATATTGAATTAATTGCAGAACATACTAGGATAGTTGTTTTGATATTAGGAGCTGCTGTAACAGTAATTGGAGCTTATAAGACTTTTTTTAACAATAAAGATTTATGGATAAAAAACACAATGATCAGTAACAAGTTGCTTAAAGTAAAGAATGATTATGAGTTCTTTATTGCAGGAAAGGAATTCGAAAATATAAAAATTGAAGATTTAGAAAAATATAAAATAGAAGTAGATAATATTTTAAAAGAAGCAAATAAGCTATGGGAAATAGCAAGACAAAATAATAATTAATTTATGAGTAAATATTTTTCTGACGGATTGAAAGAAATAGATAAACAGGTAATAGAGGGTTTAAAGACATTGCCGCTTTCTCATAATTGTCCATTTCGACAATTACAAAGTATTTTGGATGATAAAATAATAAAGGCAAATCCCTGTAATATATTTGAAGGAGAAGAATTGGCTTATTTTTTTTATGGAAAACCAACTTATTTTGATGATGAAGCGTTTTTGCCTGTTTTCCTTTTATTTGATTTTTTTGAAAATGAAAATGTAGAACATAGAATAGCACCATTTGATACGGGCGCATATTTCAAAGGTCACTTAGATAAAAATAAAAAAGGCAACCTAAATGATGCTAATAAAGGGATATGTTTAAATGATTTCTGTTACGATTCCGATGTCGGTGAAGATTCCATTGATTATGGTAAAAAGATAGTTAATTATTTTTTTACTTCCAATAATCATTACTATAGAAACCTTATTAAAAAAGGAATTAAACATTTGAGTCTTCCAAGTGCTTATTATAATAAAATTGTTTCGGGAAGATCATACACCCAATATTACGACAGTCGATCATCTTCCATAGAGGTACAATTCAAAAAGGATTTTGACCTAACTAAGAATAAGATTATATATGCGCTGATTCCTTCAGATATAGGAGATTTGGTTAAAACCAAATTAAAATTATTAAATCCAAATGTGAAGATAGATGTATATATGGAAGAAGAGTTTGGTTATGAAGAGCAGCACTTAAGAGACTTGTTGACTGAAGCTAAAGTTATGGTACGTAACTTTTTAGAGGTTAATGGCTATTTTAATTAATGAGTAAGGAATATAAAATAATAGGATACTTAAGAATCTCAAAAAAGAGTGATACAGGTTTTTTAAATCCTATTTTTCAAAAAGGAGATGGAGATGAACGATATAGATGTACAGTTAAAGATTCTAAAATTTCGTCATTTAAAGAGCTTAATAATTCATTCAAAGATTATGTTAAAGAAGACGAAAAGATTGTTAAGTGTAATTTAACTCTTAGAGAGGGAGATGAAATTGTTCACTTTTTCCAAAAAGGGGAAATCTTTTTTCAAGGAAATAAAAGTTTGGTTATTAATCAATTGATAGAAAATTTTAATAGTTATATAGATGAGTTAGACGAAATTAAAAAATATAACCTTTTCAACTTTATTGGTTTTACAGCACAGGCAGATAATGAAAGAATAAGTCTAAAAAAAAGTGAAGGCATAGATATTCTTCAGAAACAATTAAAAAAAACAGATAATTTAGATTTTGACTTATTGTCGAGGGAAACGACATCAATTTTAAAGGAAACCAAATATTCCAAGGTTTTTAGAAAATATTTAGGTTTAAAAAATATTTTCAGCGATTACAAATTAACAGTTAGAATAGGTAATAATTTGGTTAATAAAAAAGATTTAAATGCTTATTTAGATTCAGATAGTGTGGTGAAATCCCTTAACAATCGATACTCAATTGAAGCTTATGTTTTTATAAAAAAGCAATGTAGAGGAACAATAGAAGGTATAAAAGATATACCAGCTTTGAATAAAGAAGCTCTATCTGCATCTCCTAAGATCCCTTGTTTATATAAAAATCTCCATCATAGATGGGAACTAACCGAAGAAGAGGTTCCAATTATACATATGCTGGACTCAGTTATTGATAAGAATGACTATACAAGTAGTCCCTCAGTTTTAAATATGATATTTGAGTTTAAATTATTTATGAATGATAACTTGGAAGTTAATAGTAAAAATGAAAAACCTAATACATTAGATATAGAAGAATTAGACTCAATTATGAGTACAATCGTAAAAAACAATAAATAATGAAAGAATTAATTAATGATAATCCTTTTATAAAAGATCTTAGTAAATCAGCTGTCAAGAATTTGATTATTGACAATGAGCTAAGAAAAGATAATGTTGTTATATATTTTGTTGTTGATACTTACGATATTATTGAATATTGTTTTCCTTTTCATTCGGATGGGCAGAAGGAGGAGTACGAGCTTAAAACTAAGTTGATAGCCTATGATTATCTATTTTATGAAAATGAAAATAAACCTCTTGTACCTGATGAGTATTTAGCAGAGTTAAATTCTTTTATGTATCATCTAAAAAATAAAGCTAATAATGCTATAAATGCATTCAAGGATATTGAAAATCTATTTAAAGAAAAAGAACAACAATTAGACTTCGATTTTTTCACAAAGAACATTACCACTTTTTTAGCAATACAGTATGATCTGTTAAATCCGGTTTCTTTAGATAGGTATAGAGATATTTTTAGTAAAAGGTTAGATGCATTTAATATAACAGTTAAAAATAAGAATGACAGAGAAACTTTATCTAATTTGTTTGCAGGTGTTGAAAAGTCAGATTTGACTGAAAAAATATTTGAAGATTATTATGATAATGTAAAGCTTAAATTTATTGAAAAAAAACCTACTTCTGAGAAAATTTTTAGGCACTTAAATAACACCTATAAAGATATTGTCGTAATTGATAGATTGATCCAAATAAATAATATTTTAGAAAAAAAGCATAAGGAAAATAAACTAGAAAAAAAATATTTATTTCTTTATGTTTCGTCTACACCTTCAAAATCTAAAGTTTTATTTAAACTTCCATCTTTGCTTAGTAATTTGCCAAACATATACAATATTGATAAATTTAATTTTTTAAGGAATGCACCACAAATTTATCTTCAAGCCATATCCAGTTTTGGTAAAGATGACAACATAGATAGTTCCATAAAGTTTTTGAAACAGATTGTCAGAGGACAGGAGCGAATAGATAAGATACATAGTCTTGAATCCGAGGTAAATGAAAAAAATCCAGGTCTTAGAAGAAGTCTAGCTGATATGAGAGATACTACAAGAAATCAATTTGATATCATCTCTAAAATGCATAAGTTTTATGAGAATAAAGAAAGGTTGACTAAAGTAATTGAAAATTTTAAAAATAGTACCCAAGGAATTAATACAAGAGAGTTTAGGAAATTTAAAAACTATATCAGTCGAATAATTCAATCAGATACATTTAAAACAAAATCGACTCAAGTATTTGAATATCTACATCTACATACTGCTAATTCTGAATTGCAAGGGAAAATACTAGAATTAAGCCTTTCTAATGAAAATATTACTCCAGATTTAGGTGAAGATACTGTTAGAAGTAATTATCAGCATTTGCCTATTTTAATTTTTTACAAACAACAGAGTTTATTAAAAAAATCCTCATGGCATGATTTATTAAAAACAATTTCTAACTACTTATCTGAGCCAGGACAGGATGAGAAAAACGAATTCATTACGTCTTATAATAATATTATTGAAAACTTAAAGAAAAAGAAGGGGTTTTCAGCAATAGAAATTTCAATTATTCTCTATTACTTGAGTTTAATACTTCCAGATCCTGACTCTAATGTAGGAAATGAAAAACAACTAATAAGACAATTAGAAAACCTTAAAGAAGTGATAAAATATTCTTATATTAAACAGGTTTATAATCCTAAAAACGAAGAGTTTGAAGAAATATTGGCGAAAAACAAATATGAGATTGAAATAAATTATATGCTCATATGGATTTACAGGCGAAAAAAAATGTTTGATAAATCAATAGAATTAGCAAATAAGGTGCTTGAGATTTATTCTGATGAACCTAGGATAATTCATGGGAAAGCATTGTCAATTTTATCTAAAGCGTACTCCCAAGAAAGCGGATACAATATTTCAAGGTCTTTATTGAAAGCTAAGAATCTGTTAATTAAATCCCTACGTTTGTATGAATATGAAAAAGTAACCAATAATATACTTTTAAGAAAGACATTGATAGCAATATCTAATAGTATCTGTAATTTATATAATCATTTGTATAATCATGATAAAAAAGAAGAGTATCTAGAAAATTCAAAGAAATCTTCTATAGTTTTTCTGGATATATTCAAGAGATATATTTCAAAACCAATAGAAGATTTTCCTGCGTTTTGTGATACCTTATGCTGGTTAAATTTAAATATTGCTGAAGCTGAATTGGATAATTCTAACCATGATGAGGCTACGAAAAGATATACTACAGCCCAACATTATTTTGATATTTGTAAAGTGTCTAAAATTTATGACAATTTCCCTGATCAAGATTATTTTAACAACTTAAAATCAAAGTTAAATACTGTCAAAAAAGAAGTCATAAAAAAAGATTCTTAGTAAAGTCAAAAAACATTTTAGATTCTATATCTTGATAATATTATTAATCAAATAATTAGTAAAAAGAAATTTATACATAAGTTTCCAAAAAGTAACTTCGTGAATTTTCACAAGTAAAAATAAAGAATTATTTGCTAGTTATCTCTTTTCGATTTTATCTATACTTACCAACAGATTGAACTAATGGAGTTTATATAAAACTTTACTCAATCTCCTTAAGAATGGAGTCTTTTAATTCTTTTAGTCTTTAACGGGTTAACCTCCACTCCGCAAAGTCTCCTGACTTTGAGGTGTAAAAAACTATCAAATAAATCTAATAATAGATAACTGTCTAGGTGAATCTCTTTGCCAACAATTTATAAGATATGAGAGAGTCTAATTCTCTTTCTCTTTTTTAATTTTTGATCTAATTCCTCAATATTTTTTGAAATCCGTTTTTAAAGTGATGGATTTAGAGATTGGATTTTAAAAACGTTTTTCTGTTAAATCCGTAATTTTACTGACTTCACTTTGATTTTTTGCGTTAAATTATAAAAAATACAATTCTTCAAATTTGAATTAACAGTTTTCATAGATGTATTTTATATATTATCTAGTGCTATTAATCTGTAACTTCTTATTGAGGGAATACTCTTCTCATTAGCCGAATATGAAAAAACATTATTAGAATTTTTCAAAATATTAATTGTAATCTATTTTATATCTATAAAACAGGTTTACATTGTTATTTTCAGTGTTGGGTATATCAATGTGTTAAAATTTTAATTGTGTTAGTTTTTATGTGTTTCTATCTGCTCATAATCAGATGGTCCTTGGTTTGAGCCCAAGTGGGACCACATACGCGACCTCGCTAGTAATGGCGGGGTTTCGTGTTTTTATGACCTGTCATTCTTTATTCTTATTGGAAAAGTAGTAAAATTATAGGAAAATATCTCGTTTTTAAAAAGTGTTTTTAATTTCCTGTTGTTTTGTTGTAGACCTCACTAGTTCTTTCTTCAAGAGATTGCTGTTCGCGTAATTTGAAAAGGAACTGCCTGTTTTCATTCAAAACAATGATCACACATTATAGAATGAAGAATTTGTAACATTTATACACAACTTATCTTTTTTTGATATTTGATTTTCTCAGTCTTTTTTAAAATAGAATTCTCGTCAAAAAAATTAGAGTGAAGTAATAAATGTTTTTTAACGCAGTTTGGTTAGATGTTAAGCAAATTTGAAGTATGAAAATTCATTTTCGGACGCATATACTGACTTTTGAGCTTCAATTTTAATTCGATTTCTAAGTTCTTTTATTGATTTAAAAACTGCATAAAATAAAAAAGTTAGGGCTAAAAATGGGATTACAATATAAATCTACCCGCCAGAGTTAATTAAAAATGCTCTAGTAGCAATATGAATTACTTCGCTATTAATTTTGTTTAATCGTTCGTCGTTACATTGCTCCAGTATCTGTTTACGTTTCTCCACCTTTCTTTGAAAAGTTTTATTAGCATCATATTTTCGATGTGTAGTCCAAGTTGTATAAATAGAAAAGTAAGGCAATCTATTGATTGTTGAATTGATCGTATCTTCAAATAAATAAGTAAAAGGCAGTATCATTAACTTTTGAAGATTCTTCTCCTTTTATTCTTCGTAACTCGTCTCGAAGTGCAAATAATTTGTAACGTAACTCTAATCTATAATACGGTACTATTATTCCCTGATAGATAAAATGGAAAATTCCAAGAATGAATGTTATTATAAATAAAATAGCTATATAGTGTTAATTACTTGAACGTAATTTCTTTTGTGTCGGTGGATGAAAGTTTTAAAACCATTGTAAGAAGTGTTATTCCTATAATGTCAATAACGAACTGACCTTTTTTCATGGATGCTATGAATACATTCTGTACCGTTCCAAAAAAATTGGGTTGATTATAGCCTCGTTTGTGTTTGTTTTTTCGGTTAACCATGTGTTAATTAGTGATTTTAATGCGACAAATGTAATATATTTCACTCAAAATCAAAATTATAATAATTTTGAATGAACAATTCTTGTTAGAGCTTAAAATAAATAAGCGGTTTTGGTATTACTAGAAATATTGTTTTTTGGCTAATTCCCTTTTAATCATGATTGATTTTATTTGCTAAAAGTGTTAGAGTGAAGTAAAGGCGAAATCAAAGGCAATTTGTAAAATATAAATGCTGTCGCAGGTTTATATTAATAATTTTTAGTTTGTTGTTGTTTTTTAGCGGCTTCAATTTCCAGTTTTAATAAACCGGAAATCCTATCTAAAATCGGCGTGCTTTTTTCTGTTTAATATGAATTAATTATGATACCAAATATAATAAAACCCTTTGTAAATCAACGATTTTGAATCAAGTTAATTTGTAAGAATCTGAAAATAACTGACTCATAACCAGGGGGCTTGATTCGAGCCAATTAGGACCATAGGTAAAGCAAGGCTTCATAGAGTTTATCTGTTTGAAGCTTTTTTATTTGCAAACACCCCAAAATTTAACACTTTTAGCAGAATTAATCTATAACTTCTTATCAGGGAAATACGCTCTATTAATTGTTAATTGCGACTAAAGAGATAGTATCTAATAATATACTATTTAAAGCGTTTAGGTTTATACTTTGATTTGATAAAAACCTATCTCAAATCTTTCTTTATCTTTCGAATAACGAAATTTGACTTATTTTATGATTTTCTATAAACATCAAAAAGCCTTAAACCCTTTTATTTCGCATATATTTTCAATTAGCTTTGATAGAGATGCCCAAAATAAAATAATAAATGAATTTATTTTACCTAGTGGCCATTGCTTAATGGGCTTTCAGTGTATTGGAAAATATAAAATAGTATCAGACAATAAAGAAACAACACCTCCGAAAGCTTACATCACTGGACAACAAATAAAGAGTTTTAATTTCGTGTCTTCTGATCCCGTTATAGAGGTGATTATAGTAGTTTTTAAGCCAACAGCCCTTTATCACCTATTTGGGTTAGATACAACTAAACTAATAAACAATGTTATATCTGTTGAAGAAGCTTTTATGAGTAAGCTTACAGTATTTAATAAGCATTTTGAGAATGCTAAATCTTATGAAGCCAAAATGCGCTATGTAGAAGAATTATTGTTGAAAAGGTTGGAACAAGTTGCTCCAAAACTAAATGTAATTGATATTTCAATAGACTTAATTCATAAAAACAAAGGGCGAACATCAATTAAAAGTTTGGTAACTCAACTTAAAATTAGTGAACGTTATTTTCAAAAAAAATTTAAAAAAATTGTTGGAATCACACCATTTGCTTACACTAAAATAACACGATTTAGTTATTTATTTGCAGAGATGAGTAAAATACCTGATCAAAACTATAAAGACCTAAGTGATAATTTTGATTATTATGATATAGCACATTTTTCTAAGGATTTTAAAAAATATTGCGGAGACGCTCCTACAAAATTCAATATTGACAAATACAAATTCATTAAAAAAATAATGGTCGATGACCCTCTTATCCTAAAGATAAAATAATCAGAATGTTTATTTATAAAAGAAAAGACGCTTATTTACAACCACTTAGGTTTATTTACAATTACCTTTCCTCGAGTTTTTTCACAAGCACCATTTTTTATTAATATAATCAGAATAAATGTTAATGCTCTTTTCTGCATTTACCTTTATAAAACCTATTTTTTTCGTTGTTAAAATAAATAACAAACAGTATTTAACAATTATATCATGGTTTGGGTTATATGTATAGATTATTACGATAATCGCTAAACATAATTTTACTCGAATGACAGGAAAACAATTTTGTATCCTTTTGCTAACATTCCTCTTAGGAGAATTTTGTTTAGTAGCACAGGATATTGAAAATATTAGCCAGCAAGACCCTTTTAAAATTTCGGGAACCATTGGAGCCACAGGAACCTATTTCAATGCCGACGGACGACAAGCCAATCGAGAACCTTTTAGTTGGGTTATTTACGGAAGTCCAACAATTTCCATTTATGGTGTAGATATTCCATTTTCGTTTACTTTTAGTGAGCAGAATCGTGATTTTAGGCAACCATTTAACCAATTTGGATTGAGCCCAACCTATAAATGGGCAACGGTGCATTTAGGGCATCGTAATTTAAAATGGTCTGAATTTGCACTTGCGGGACACAATTTTTTTGGTGGCGGATTTGAAGTAACACCAAAAAATTTTAGAATTGGAGCCGTGTACGGTCGGTTTTTAAAACCTATTGAACCAAACTCTGCAACTTCTGGAACAACCTATGATACTCCTGCGTTCAGGCGTGTTGGCAGTGCTTTTAAAGTAGGTTATGGTAGCGAAAAGAATAATGCAGACATTGTTGTTTTTCAAGCTAAAGATGATGTGAATTCTATAGATGTTACCAATGCACCACCAACTTTAACACCTCAGGAAAATGTAGTTGCTTCTATAAAAACCCATCATTTGTTTTTTGAGAAACTATCTTTTGATGCCGAATATGCACGAAGTATTTATACACCCAACACCGAAACAGTATCGGTTAATAATTTGAACGACCCAATAGTTAATACGTTTTCCTTTTTAATTGACGAACGCCAAGGTACACGAGTTGGAGATGCTATTCTGGCCACTTTGGGTTTCAAGGAAAAAACTTATGAGATTAAATTAAGATACAATCGTATCGACCCAGATTTTAAATCGTTAGGAGCCTATTTTTTTCTAACAGATTTAGAAAAAATAACTATTGAACCTCGCGTAAAGTTTTGGAAAAACAAACTTGTTGTTGCAGGTAGTTTCGGAATTCAAAAAGATAATTTGAATGCCGTTAAGAATGCACAAACTAAGCGGAATATTTATTCGACAAATATCAACTTTACACCAATTCAGCAATACAACTTAAATGCAAATTATACGAATTATGGCATTACTCAAAAACCAGGAACGCAACCTATAAATAATCAAATGGAAATAGCGCAAGTAAATCAACAACTAACCGTTACCCAAAACGTGAATTTATTGAGCAAGGACAATTCTATAATGCACATGCTATTGCTCCTGTGGAATTTTCAAAATCTAACAGACGACAATAGTAATACCTCAGCGTTTTCCGAGTTTCAATCGCACATTCTTTCGCCCCGATACACCTTTTCATATAACCCATGGAGGTTTACTACCGGCATTGGTTATAATTATAGCATTTTTAAATTTACGACGCGAGAAACTAAGAATTTCGGACCTTCAGTAACGTTATCAAAAGCCTTTCAAAAGCCAAATATTAATCTGTCTACCACTTTCAATCATTATGAAATTGTAAATGATGGGATAAAGGATAGTAATGCTTTTACTATTAGATTTCAGGGAAAATATAGATTGACAAAAAAGCATCAATTCTCGTTACGTGGTTTTCTCAATAACGGAAACACGACAGGAATAAATCCATTAAATTATTCAGAAACTAAAATAGACTTTGGTTATGTATATACTTTTTAAAATATCGAAACAAAATATATTGACCTTGCTATTTGTAATGATCAATGCTGCTGTTACAATTGCTCAGGATTTTCCTGTAACCGTTAGTACAAATATAGTAGCTCCTTACGGAAGAGATGCGTTCTTTTATTATGATAATACAAACGTTACCATTATTAATCCATCCATTAATAGTGATGTATCTTTATATATTGAATTTAAAGGAGATAATGGTGTTGATTTAAGAACAAGAGAGAGTCATAACCCTTTAGATTTAGTACTTCAGGCTGGAAGCCCTACAATACTCTCATCTTTTGAATTGCAGGATT
Source organism: Flavivirga eckloniae (assembly GCF_002886045.1). Lineage (NCBI taxonomy): Bacteria > Pseudomonadati > Bacteroidota > Flavobacteriia > Flavobacteriales > Flavobacteriaceae > Flavivirga > Flavivirga eckloniae. The sequence continues at coordinate 3,068,257 of NZ_CP025791.1, forward strand.
ATTTTGCGCCTGAAAACTTAGTGGCAACGGGAATTTCAATTGCTGAATTACAACAAAATGGATTGCCAGCAGGACAATATCAAATTTGTGTTCGTGTGAGAAACGAAACAGGTCAATTTCTTTCTGCTGAAGAGCCATTAGGTTGTGGCTATTTTAATATTATTGCAGCAGAACCGCCGCAACTTATCAATCCAATTTGTGGTGATGAGATTACTACTGGAAGTAATAATGTTATTTTCAGTTGGACGATTCCTACTGGAGTGTCTCCAGTTGGAGTAGAATATACATTCAAAATGATAGAATTGTTACCCAACCAAGACCCTAATCAAGCGTTTTTGGCATCAACAGTTCCCGCTTTTTTTGAGCAAACTTTTTTTACGCAAAACGCTTTTGTGTATGGGCCAACAAACCCTCCTTTAGAAACGGGTAAAAGTTATGCATGGCAAGTTATAGCAAGAGATGGAGAAACAAATACACCATTTATAAACGATGGCAGAAGTCAAGTTTGTTGGTTTAAATGGAATCCTGCAACCATAAGAGCTATTCCTATTTTACCAGTAGAAGAAAAGCCTAAATTACCAACTTTGACAATCGATCCACAACCTATGCCAATAAGTAGTTTAAAAGGTAAATTACTTTATAAATTTAAAGATACATCAGGAAGTACAAATACAACTTCTACCACAGGTAATGGAGGTTTTAATTTAGCTAACGTTACTGTAGACCCAAATCCATTAATTAATAATAACACTACAGTTAGCAATAAACCATTACCTCCAAAAATGGGTTATGTGGTTTCTGCAACTGGCGCTAAACCTTTGGTGGGGGTAAGTGTAAGTTTAGTGGTGACGCATCTTTTTAATGGGAAAGATAATAATGGTGACCATAAGTTTCAGCCTGTAGACGATTTCCAATCTGGTTATTTGAATTCTGAAAATAAACAAGCACAAGATCAAGTATTGGCAACCACTATTACAGATGGTGATGGAAATTTCAATTTTCAAGGTTTTATTAATCCCTATGAAGATTATGGTTTGGTGCAGTCAGATATTGATGCTAAACAGAATTCTGATGTTCAAAACCTTTGGATGAAAGGAGATATGTATAAAGTACTTCGTCTAAAAGTGAACAATCAATATTATTTGAGTCCAGATGTAAACATTACCATCAATCCTTTTGAATCAAAAAATATTGGTGAAGTAGTGTCTTTGGTAAAGAGTTATAACCTAAATGTTATTCCAAAATGGCAAGCTGATAAAAAACAAACAACCAATTTGGGAATTTTAAGTGGTGTCAATATAAGTTTAACACGAGGGTATACCCCAAATCACGTTCCAAAGAATGAAGGGAATAAAGCGCATTCTGGTTCAGGGATATTAGGAGATGTAGTTGATAATGGTATCACAGGAGCCAATGGTATTACGTTTAAGAATTTGGTAAGGCATAGTGCCACTAATGCTAAAGACAGGTACACTATAGTCGCAACAGAATCTGATAAAAGCCTAGTTACATACAAAACCAAAGTTAAACAGTACCATGTATTGGTATTTGCTAAAGATTTTCCATTCACGACACAATCCGCATTAGCATCAAGTAATTTTGGTCAATATTTAGGTGAAAACATGACATGGAATAGTGAACTCAACGTTAAAACCTATACAGATACCTTGTGGCTAGCACCTAATAATCCACGAATTTTTGGACAAGTACTACTTGCAGAAAACAAAGAAGATAATGAGACACGTCAACTAAGTAATGAAAAGGTACATATTATTGAAACAAACAAGAACCACTCACAAGCCATAAAATATTACGGATTTGCAAAAACTGACACAAATGGAAGCTATGAGTTTGACAACCTGCCCGTGCATGAAGGTGGTTTTAATAACGGAAAAAGAGAAGTCGTTGGACCAGCGAGATTAGTATATACAAATGTTGAAGGTTTTAAAGGACAGCTTAAAAAATATGATGCATTAAAATGGGGACAGCAACAAAAAGCTGATTTTAAATTGTTTGCAGATGGCAAGATTTCAGGTTATGTGGTTGATGAGGAAGGAAATAGCATTTCTGCCAATGTTAATGTAGATAGTTTAGCAGTAAAAAAGACCGTTTTTGGTTTTATCAATTTAGGGAATAATGGAGCAAACAATTCAAATAGATTTACAGCTGCCAATCGTAACTATGGGCAAATTTTTAACTTTAAAGCGCCTTCAGGTAAACGTAAATTATCGGTAAAGGCACTAAGTGGTAATAAAATATATCAGCCAAAAGATACTTTAATAACTATTTCTAAAAAAGGTAATGATAAACCCATTAAAATTGTACTTCTAAAAAAAAGAAAGCGTATTCGTTTTAAAGTGGTCGAATATAATACGAAAAACGCTATTACAAATGCAAAGGTTACTCTTGAAAAAGGAACAGGTCTTGAAACCACAAAACTAACTAATAACGATGGTTATGTTACCTTTATTTTTGATAGCAATGTAGATGATTTTACATTCTCCATTGCACCACCAAAAGGAAAAGAAGATAGTTATACTACAGAATCTTTTGTGGTTAGAGGCGTGCCAAATACTGTAAAAATAAAAACGGTTCTAGAACACGCTTACTTAGAGCCAACTGCAAAAATTACTGGTGTGGTATCTATTAAAACAGGCGATGGAATAAAACCACTTAAAGATGCCATTGTGTATTTTCAAGAAGGGAATACTCAAAAACAAGATACTACAGATGCCCAAGGCCGCTACAATTTAAAAGGTATAGGAAAAAGTATAGGAAACATTGAATTGATCGCTGAAAAACCTGGAACACTACCAATGATAAAAACAGGAAAAAAGTCAGTTACGATTAAGTCTAAAAACGTTGTGGACTTTACTTTAGAGTATGACAAAGAAGTCTCTATGACGACACTTTTTGGTTTTGACTTTACAATTGTTTCTAAAGAAAGAATTGATGATAATACGTTTATGATTACTGAAGGAAATATTATTAATATTCCCGAAAATCCCAATTTTAAAATAGCTACAGAAAATGATACAGAACAAAAAATCTTATCTTTTAGTAATCTTAAAATAAAGAAGACAGGAGAATTAGATAGTCATAATACACCAATTTTCGCACCTGAAACGGCGGTTGTTAATTTAAATGATAAAACGTTGGATGTCTTTATAAATAATGCCTTTAAAGGCGCTTTAGGAGACGGTTCCAAGCAATTACAACTCAAAGACAACAATGGAAAAGGTGAAATAAAAGGGCGTGTTGCCATTAATAATGTGTCTTTTGAATTTAGCGAGGCCTATGTAAATCTGGAAAACGATAAAGACATCACTTTAACCACATCAAAAGGAAGTACAAACACCCAAGTTAAAGTTTTTGCTATTGATTATACAAAAAAGGATGTATTTGGAATTGTCAATAAAAAAGACAAAGAACTGACCTTTAAATTAGGTGAATTTGAAGCTAAAGCAAAACAAGATAAATCTTACATAACCGATAATAACGTTGTATTCTATACGTATTTACAAACTCAAAAAATAGAAGGGGTTGTTCCAAAAACATTGAAGATAGAAGCAGGCGAACTCACTTTACAACCAAAAAAACTATTGCCTTTAAATACTAGTAAGGCCTTGAAATTTAAACTGGAAGCATGGGATTTTGAATCGGAAAACTGGAGTTTTAACACTAACGATTTAAATATTGAAATTCCTAAAGCAACCATAAAAACGGGAACTATTGATGTGCCTGTGGAGACTGTTCGTATCTATTCTAACGATTTTGATATAGATGGTAGTTTTAAACTCGATGGATTGAATATTGGAGGTATTGCAGACTTGAATGTGGTTGGTAGTTCTACCTCTTTTTCAATGAATCCAAGTGCTGGTAGTGATAAAAAGCCACATTGGGAACTTATGATTACTAACGATGGTGGACCAGCTGCAAGTATTACTCTACCAGGATTTGAAACTGGAAAAACCTTGGATTTTTCGAGCATTAGTCTGTTGAGTAATGGAGAACAGGAAACAAGCATAGACAATAATAAGCCTATAAAATTCTATAATATTATAGACATTACACCAAATGGGATTATTTCTGGTGATGGTTTTATAGATGTATCGACAAGTACGAATTTAGGTATTCCGAGAGTGCCTCAGGAATCTGGTTATATTCGTTTTAAAAAGGAGAATGGCAAAGTTAAAGCCACAGTGTCTCCTATTCCTTTCATTATTGATGCTCCGGGAAAAGTAACTTTAGCTATTGGCAACAAGCCAGAAGATACAGAAATCCGTGACGGTTTCTTTAAAGCTATTGGTAAATTAACCGATGAGGAAGGCATTAATTTGAAAGCTTCTATCCAAAAAACAAATTCAGATGTGCATATCGAAATTGAACCAGGCCAAACCATGCAATTAGGTGGTTCTGGAACCGCATTTAAAGATATTAAAGGACGTATAGATTTTGATTCTAAAGCCGATGATTGGACCAAACTAACATTTAGTGGCGAACTTGATGGATTTAAAGGCGTAACGCCTGGACAGCGACAAACCTTTACAGTTCATGGTGATATTAAAGCTGATAGTGAAAGTATTGAAGTCGATAATATTGAAACACCATTTGGTGATTTAGCATTGACTTACGATATAGAGAACTCAAGATTTTTAGGACACTTAAATATCAACCAATCTCTTGGAGGTATGAAATTTGTTGGAGCAGCAGATTTACTTATGGGAAGTGGAGGTTGGTATTTTATGGCCGGAGGTAAAGGAACGCCGCCAGGAATTGGAGAGGTTTCCGTTGGTTTAATTCTTGGCGATTCAGATTATCTCGCACCAGATGTAACGGGAAATCTCATGCAGTTTGCCTATGATAAAAATGTACCACCAACTATAAAAAATGGTGTTTCTGGATTGTTTGTAACTGGACAAAAAGTGCTCCCTGTTATTAATATTCCAGATTGGAGTATAGATTTGGGTGTATTGAATGCTTCATTAGGTGCAAAAGCAGGCTTAGATGCTCGTGTGTGGATGGATTTTGATAGTTCTGGCGATACGTTTGGTATTGGAGCTATGGCTTTTGCACATGTCTATTTTAAAGCAAATTCCATTACATGTACAAGTCTGGGCGCAGAAGCAAGAGCAGAATTAGGTATAAAAGGCATGTATCAAACTGCAACAGGTCATTTTAATTTAGATGGTTGCGGAAGTATTATGGTTGGTGGCAATATAAAGCAATGTGTGCCTACGGTTTTTGCAGGTTGTAAATGGTGTGTATCCACAGGGTTTAGTGAAGCTGTAAAACTCGATTTACATTTGGATTCTGGAGGTAATACAGATGTGTCATTTGGTTTTGGTAATTGTAGTGGCACACCTTTATCGAGTGGTTGGTAATAATTTAGAAAACATTTAATGATGAAAACAATATATCGCAGCACAATTTATTTATTAGCTTTTGCATTAAGTATTTCTTTTAGTAATGCACAGGAAGCACCAGGTGCTATAGCTGTAGAACATGGTGTTTTTGTGTATGGCGGAGGTAAATTACCAAAAAATGGGTATTATCTTTTTGAGCGCAAAGGTGAAAAAGACAGAAACTACATAGAAATTGCAAAAACTACAGTGCCAAGTAGTGACGTAGAGACCGAAAAAAAAGCAGCCGAAAATGCCACCAATTTTAAGCATTTACAATTCCTAAATAAACAAGATGTAAAACGTGTTTATGAATATGTATTAGCTAACAAAACCGATGATAGTCTTTATCGAGCAGAGCACACACCAATTATTGCATTAACAGTGGGTACTGCTTTTTTAGATACTACTGTTGAAAAGGATAAAACCTATCAATATAGAATAAGGTTGTTTAAAGATGGTAGTGAAGTATTTCAAAAAGAATTAAATCCAATTAAGAATACCGTTAAAACAAACCTTTCAAAACCTAAAAGCCATCGTTCAGAGATTGTAAATGATGCCGTATTTTTAGAATGGATTGTTGATGAACAAAAAGACCTTACATTTTTTAATGTGTATCGCGCCTTTTTTGGAACCTTGGACTTTAAAAAAATCAATGTTAAAAAAGGTTATTCAAATGATGAAAATGGTTTGCATTTAATAGCCATTGATGATTCAGCAGAAAAAGCATCACTTTATAAATATTATATTCAACCAGTGGATTTATATGGAAATGCAGGAGACGTTTCCGAAGCGGTTTCAATTGGAAAATTGCAAGCTGAAAATATCATTCCAATTAAAAGTTTACATGCTGAAGAATTAAGCGACTACCAAATTAAACTCTCTTGGGAATTGGATAAAACCATCATCACAAGTAACATTAAAGTGATGCGTAGTCATAATTATGATGATGGTTTTGTTGAGGTTACAAATTTACCACCAACAACTTCTGAATTTACAGATAATTTACCCGAAGCTTCCGAAAACTATTATTACTACTTGGTAATCAATGGCGGAACAGGACAGGAATTTCGATCTGCTAAAATTTCAGCTATGGTAAAAACAAATCGGGATGTGTTACCAGCTCCACAAGATGTCTCAGGGGAACCTATGACGGATGGTATAGAAATTTCTTGGGAATATAGCCAGCCTTACACCAGAGGATTTTATGTGTTTAGAGCCACTGCCGAAATGGAAATTTTTAATCAAGTTTCCAACTTAATTCCAGTAAATGGAAAAACAGCTTATTCATATAAAGATTTGGATACAAACTTAAAAGCAGGTGAGATATATCGTTACACAGTAAGAGCTGAAAACGATGCATATACTATGGGGAAATTTTCAGATACTATTAATGTTTTTACAGAAAAAAAACCAAAAATGATAGTGCCTCAGAAAGTACGCGCCGTATTTCGTGATAGTATTGTTGAAGTGGTTTGGAAGGATATGACGAAAGTTTCAGAATATGTTTTAGGCTATAAAGTATATAGAAGTGAAGGTAAGAATAGCCCATTACAAGTGATGCCAAATGACTCTTTGAAACCCTATAAAAATTATTTTAATGATGCCAATATAAGCAACGGGCCTAAGTATACATACCATATTGCAACCCTAGATATGTTTGGTCAAGAAAGTGATTTGAGTTTGCCTGTTTCTGTAGTAATTAATAAAACTATTGAAAATCTTGATGCGCCAAATCAACCTAAAGTGTATAAAAATTCTAAGGGCATTACGGTTTCTTGGAATCAGATGGCTTCTAAGGATGTTTCAGAAATAAAAATATATAGAAGTGAAGGGAGTAAGGAAGCAAAAGCAATAAAAACGCTTTCTATAACTGAAAAAAAGTACATAGATGCATCAGTAAAAAAAGGTGTTTTATATTATTATAAAATCTCATTAGTTACGAAAAATGGAAATGAAAGTGTTATCTCTAGTGAGGCAAGTATTTATTTTTAAAAGATTAATTATTTGATTTTAAGGTGATTAAAACTTAAAAGAGTAGCGCTAAAAAATTAAAATAATAGTAAACCAAAAATATGTTTGTGCGATGTTGTTACCAAGGATTAGTTTTGAAATAAAGAGGTTGAAAACAACTATAATAAAATAGGCTAAATTCATTTAAACAAATAAATAGGTGATTCATAGATATTTCTGTTTTAATTGGTATAACTTATTTATGTTTGAATCACCATAACATAAGTAGGTTAAGTTCATGGTAGATTTGGGGCAAAAAAAGGAAAACTATTTAGTTTTCCTTTTTTTATGGAATATTCTGAAAAATTATAATTTCTAGTGAATATGTTACTATTCCTTTACCAATCTTGTTCTTACTACTTTATTTTTTGTAGATAAAACTACCAGATAAACACCTGAGCTAAGACTATCCAATATTATTTGAGTATTGTGATTTGTTATAGGTTTAGAGACTACTACATTACCTATAACATCGTAAAAGACCAGAGTAGCTTTCGTATTTAAATCAATTGATTCTGGAATTTCCACGTTGAAAACATCTCCGGTAGGATTAGGATAGAACCTAAACTCCCCTTTATCTGTGGAGTTCTCCTCCCCAATTTCGTTAGCATCAAGAGTTGTTTTAGCTGTTGTTGAAGCATTGGGTTTAATAATGATTCTGTTAGCAATCCAATTTACATCAGTTCCACCTCCATCGGAAAATTCGATAGATATTTTACCATCATTTACTGTAACATCAAAGTTTCTATTAAAAAAGGAATTTATAGTGGTGTTAATATTTGTTAGTTTTGTTATGCCTTCGGCTTTTACAATAATGTTATCATGAGCGTTAGTCGCATCTCCAAAAGTAATTAAGACATTATAATCTCCGTTTAAAACATTAGCTTCAAAGGTTCTTGCCTGGCTAGAAAACACAAAGTCCCTGTTTAAGTTATTTACTCCTCCAGAAGTTCCACGATCTCTTGAATCTAAATTAGATGTATTTGTCCATCCAAAGGAACCACCAGTGGTTGTTTCAGAAACTCTGGTATATCCTGAAAATACTGCGGATGTTGGTGTACCTAAATCGAAAAATAGTTCTGGTTGCGTTTGTGGCGATGTAGAAGAGGGTTTTACAATCATTCTTGTTAATGACCAATTAGGGTTATTTCCGCCTCCATCTAAAAATTCTACGGATAGCTTACCGTCGTTAACATCAGTAGTAAAGGTTTTGTTAAAAAAGGAATTACTTGCTATGTCTATATCCGTTAATTTTGTAATACCTTCTGCCTTCACAATAATATTATCATATGATGCTGCCGCATCACCAAATGTGATCAAAACTTCATAAGTTCCATTAGGGACTTTAACCTCAAAGGTTCTGGGCGAGCTTCCATACACTAAATCTCTATTCAAATTATTTACGCCTCCGGAAGTCCCACGATCTGTAGCATTTACTCCAGAAGTATTCGTCCATCCATATAATCCGCCACTGGTCTGGTTAGACACTCTTCGATACCCCGAAAACACGGCAGAAGTTGTTGTTCCAAAATCAAAAAAGAAACTGGTTTCACTAAATACGCCCGAACAAGGGTCCATGGAATATAGTAACTTTCCGGTATTATAATATAATCTGTCATTAATTGTCGCGGGATTATAAGAATCATTTGTATGCGATGCCAAGCCTTCAAAATGCTGTTTAATCATACGTCGATAATCGTCTTTATTGGGAACGTAACACCGATATGAATCTAGATACAACCCAATATTTTCAAAAGGAATGTTGGGAGCATAACTTGGTCTTGGTTCTTTGAATTTAAAATTCATACTAGTAGGGTTTTCAAAAATACCCAAGTTGATTGCTTGACTTCTTGCTACTTCTGCATCTGTATCGCCCGCTAACTCTACATCTTTATTGTTGCTCCAAAACATATTATCATAGTATCTACATTCGTAAGCATTTGTCTGATTATTATCTGAATACTTTTTCATTACAGCATCAAAGACAGGGTATCTTGACTTCCAAAAAGGTTCTATTCTATTATACCAATTAGTTTCGTTAACCCCTGTTTGCCATCCAGAAACTCCAATTTTTTTTAGCATCCTCCCTATTTGGTTGCCTTTATCCGAAGAAGTTGGAGACTTTCCATTAATGCTATTAATATATTCCATAGCAGAGTTGTAACTTGAAGCCCCTCCTTTACCCTGCCGAATTCCTCTATAGCCGTCTAAAATAACATTGTATTGTACAGTATGACCAGCGCCTCTATTCATTTTCAAGACCTCCCAGCCTCCTTTGTAGGTTACGTTTTCCAGCATTTGATCTCCACCGTCTAAATCATCCGAGAAAATAGATGCTCGTCCTAATAAAGTGGGAACAGACATGATGTGATGAATAAAATTATGCCTTAGTATATTTCCATAGCTCATTATATCTGCTCCAGAATATATGGCTCCACCATCTCCTTCTTCTATACCTACATTGAAAATCTCATTGCGTTCTATTGTATGGTCTATCCCAGCAAATGTAATAGGTTGGATATTCTCATTATGAACCAGATTGTTTTTAAAAATATTTCCAACCCCAGAAATCCCTACGGCTTTTCCGCTAAAATCTTTTGAAAAAATTTGAGTAAAATGACAGTTCTCGATGGTATTATTACCTGCCGATATGGTTCCCGTTGAAGTGAACGATCCTCCATATAACCTTGTAGCGTTAGGAATATCAAAGAAATCGCAACTTTTAGCTTGAGAATTTGATACATCATGCCAAAAGTTAAGAGCCAATATAGGCGAAGCAATATATCTAAAAGTAACACCCCCTACAAAGAAATTATTTCCCGATCTGAAATTTAAGGCACCATCGCCATTTGTTCCGGCTCCCAAGCCTTGAATAGTCATCTTTTCAAAATGAATGTAACTACCATTATTAACTTCTACCATTTGAGGGCCTGCCCATACTCCTATTTTTGATTCACTTGTTATGGGAGAAAATGGCCAGATATACAGTTTATTATTAGATTCATCAAAGTACCATTCGCCAGGTTCATCTAATTCACACAATAAATGTGAAGCAAAAAAACGATTTGGTCCTGGTCTATTTTTTATCCCATAACGAGAGCCGTCACGCAAATGAATTTCGCCAGAAGTACTAACACTATTGATTGCTAAGGTGCCTTTGAACCAGTCTGCAGAAACATAGCCTTTAATAAAAGCACTTCCTGTTCGATTTAACTCTGCATTCCATTTTGATGCATTAAATGGAAAAGCATTATCCATCTTAAATTTTGCGCCTAAAGGGTTATTTGGTGTGCCTTTGGCCGATAGTTGTCCTGGAGGAGGAGCTGCTTCTGTTGAATTATTGATTGTATTATCATTAATGGCAGAAAAACCTATATTTGGGTATCTTGCGGAAGTCATCATTTGGTCATCCATAGCCATCTGTGCCGTTTGAGAATTTTTAATAACATTAATGATCGTTTGATCTGTCAATGTCTGAACAAATACTTTACCAGGTGCTGTAGTATGTAAAATACCATTGTCTCCTGAAGGCACTAACTCAAAAGCATCATTGTCTATAAAAATAGTTCCATCAAAAATCACCTTTTCATTTTGATATCCTCTGTATACAACAGGGCTTCCTGAAGTACCTGAATCTTGACTTCCAAAATAGGTAGTATTCGTTACAGGATAGCGCCCTGCTCTAAAATTAACAATAACACCGCCAGAAGAAACTCCAATGTTACGTATTTTATCTCTTGCTCCTTGCAAAGTTTTTAATGGGGAATTTATGTCTCCCGAATTCGAATCGTTTCCAGTTGGCGAAACATATAAGTTTGTTTGTCCGAGCATAAAGTGGGGCAATAAACATACAGATAGTACCAACAAAAATAGGGTCAATGATTGTTTCATAAAGTTAGTTTTTTAGTTAATTTAATTTTTACAAATAGCACGTTTACTTTTTATAGTTTGCTATTTGATTGTTTGTATTGTAGGGATTTAGTAATCATTAAGTTATGATTAAAAAAAGATTCTTAAGTCAGTGAAATCTTTCTTTTTAGATTACATTTTGTTCAAAAAAGAGATATAAGGAGAGTTTTACTTCCGAAAACCCTATTTGTAGGATAATCAGTATTTTATGTGTTTGTTGCGGATATAAAAACCTATCTGGAGCAAAGTGTGAAATTTGAACACTTCTAAAAAGGTTCTGTACAGTTATAGGTGCTTTTAAAAATTTAGCATACAAAAGGCTGTGGACTTACAATAATTGAATTGCAAGTCCACAGCCTTAATTTTTTAATCTATAATATTTAGTTCCTTGTTTACTCCAACAATTCAGGCGTATTAAGAATCAATTCTATTTTTTTAATAATGACAGTAACTTGATTCATTTGTGCTTCTATATTTCTAAAATAGAGGCTAATATCTCTATTAACCCAGCTTTCTGAAATAACTCTGGCACCCAAACTAATTCTTAACACGGCACTTTGAAAATCGTTGCCATATTTTACATTAACGGCCTGTCCGATATGACACTTTTGAGCGGCTAACCTGATGATTTCTATGGAAGCCCCTTCAAACTGATCGGATATATCAGAATTCAACAGCGTATAGAGTTTCTTTACGTTGTCAAGAGATAGCACTTCATTGTTTTTGCGGATAAAGAAAGGGAAAATAGTTCGAATGTTTCTAAGTCCGAATTCTTCACTATTATAGGTGTTAATCTTTGTTTCATTTTCAAAAAGCGGTTCTAAAAAAGTAGAATCTTTTATAGAATCTTCAACAAAATTACAAAACATCTCTATCCCTAAATTCCTGTATAAAATAGGAGTTTTGTAATATCGATCCATTTCGGTTATAGCCGCATTCCAACGCATATGCGAACCATAATTGAATCCACCGGATAAATTTTTAGAACAGAACCATGACACTGGCCAATCGGAATGATTATAATAATAAGTTAAACCTTCTGGTAAAGTATTTTTTGCAGATTGAATTGATTTGCTAACACTTCCTGGTACAATCAATGCTCCAGAATATGGAGGACCTGTAAAATATTTACTTCCAGTTATAGTAACAATATATCCTTTGTTTAAATAATTCTGCAGATCTTTAGGGTCTAACCTAAGTTGCGATCCATCTACAATAATTTGTATCGATAAATCGTCAAGCGTTTTTAGTTTTTGCATCATATCCTCACTAGGTGACTGATAACCTAATTTAGATTGATCCATGACATGTAATACCACATGTTTTCCTAGCTCGTTGGTTTTCGAAATAGCATCAAAAACCTCATCGTCTAATTGAAGTGATGATTTTAATTCACCATTTTCGTCTTTTAGAGGAATTTTAATCAAATCAACATCCCTAAAGCCTTCAATTGCATCCCCTTTTTTTACAGGGTGATCCAAGGCGGTTGTGTTTTCAAAATGACACCCTTTTAGTGCAGCAGGAACACCACTACCTGTTTCATCGGATGCTACTAAAACATGAGTGATTTCTTTATCGGAAACAATTTGGGTAATGGCTGCGATTTGAAGCGCAGAATCTGTACCCGATGGCGAAAAGATTATTTGACACTCATCGTTAATGTTAAGGATTTTTCTAAGACTGTTTTTCAGTGATACCGAAAACTCCGTGGTCGTCTCATTAAACCCTTTTTTTAAGCTATTTTGAATTAATAGCGATCTAGCTTTGTCGGTTTTGTCAAAAGCGAAATTCGACACACTTGTAGCAGTAGATGAAGCAAAAGTAAATGCTTCGGGTCTTGGAAATGGTCTGCAACCGTACTTATTTAACAATTCAAACTCATCGATATTTAATCTAAGATCGCCACCAGACATTAACAAGTATTCGGTTGGTTTTGCCAGATTTTCAAGAATGGGTGCCCAAGAAGCCTTAAATTCGCCGTTTACGTTATTTAATCCATGAAAAGGTCGTAACGCTTCGTATTTCGATAAAGATTCGGTATTTAAATCTTCATTTTTTTTGATAAGATCGATTAAATAATAATCAAGATTTTTTAATTTTTCTTTATCCTTTTTTGGTAATAAATCATAAAATATTTGAGTGACCTTAAGCGCTGCCAGATCACATAAAATAGTATTGGATTTATCTGCGCCTAAAGCTTTATACCAAAGTTGCCATTCAATACCATATCTTAAGTAAATTAAAGCCAATACAGGCTTTTCTAAAAACAACGAGCCTATTTTAATGGCTCGGTTAGGAATAATTTTAAATAGATCAGGTTCGGTATTAGAAGTAATAATATTAATACTGTTTATTTTTGGCGCCGTGTTAAATCGCTTTAAAACTCTAACAAGGTAATTAACGTTTTCCTTTTCAAACAGACTGGTTCTATTATATTGATTCTCAATGATTACATTACTTGTCTTCATAGGGGGTTTTTAATTGTAATTAATCCGAGCTTTCTTTTTCATAAAAGTCGAATAAGTTTTGTCCTTTTTTAATGTGCGTTTTCTAAAAACATGCAAATCTATCAATTATGTTTTATTAAAAACATGATGAATTTCATGATTTAGATTTTACACAAAAGTAACGAACCCGTATTCGCAATCGTATGTTTTGATACAATAGTTATTAAAAGTTTTAAGCCTTAACACGAAGCTTAAAACTTTTATCGATCCGGAGGTGTATTTGACTAATAGAGGATGTTTTATAAAGAATCGATTGTACGTTGAAGCATTTATTTTTTAAAGTATAGTTTTAATAAGTCGCAAATTTATTGTAAATTTTATAGGCATTAATATTGTTAAATTTTTAGAAAAAATAATGGAAAAGAAAAACATCTCTACTGCCTCGAAAGATAGAAAACCATATCTGTCGGAACCCATTTCAGGAAATGGAGAAAGATTTCATGTGGGACATGACCAAGTAGATCCGTTAGCGACACAACCATGGAATGGGTTTGTTCCTGAATGTACATTGGAAAACCATGATGATTGCAAATATTTTCCAGCACAAACGGCTAATATTATTGTAGACGGAGTTTATGATAAAATAAGAATAAAGAGCAATAAATGGATTGAAATGGCTTGCGAAGAGGCGAAAATGTCGATTGAAGAAGAAGGAGGGCCGTTTGGAGCAGTGATTGTTCAGATTGATGATGATACTAATGAGGTGATTCGTTACTGGAGGAACCACAATCAGGTAACCTCAATAGGAGACCCTACGGCACATGCAGAAGTTATGACGATACGTAGTGCTTGTGCTTCTTTAGGAGTTTTTAACTTGGCAAAAATAGAAAAGGAACAAGCCAAATTACCGCAACAAGGAAAAACATCCCATTGTGTTATATTTAGTTCTGCAGAACCCTGCCCGATGTGTTTCTCGGCCGTTTCCTGGGCGAATATAGAGCACCTGTATTTTTCAGCCACACGTTATGATTCTGCAGTACAAGGAGTGGGGTTTTCCGATGAAGCAATTTATAACGAACTTTCTAAACCCTACCATCAAAGAAAAATGAAAGTGTATCAGTGTAGTGCTCCCAACTCACTTGATGCATTTAATACATGGAAAGTGATACCGCACATAGATTATTAACTATAAATTTAAGACAGCCCCTTAGCAGTTATGTAATATCTAATCAATTATTTTTTACCCCTAAGCCAAATGTTTCTATAGCATACTTGCCTAAGTTTAATTTAGTAGGTATTGATGTAGGATGCTCTTCATTAATATTAGTATGCTTGTATGATTCGATATCAAAATAAGAAGATACGTTACTTTTTTAAGGTGAATCTTGGATAAGAGAATTTATGTCGTTGTGTGTCCCAGACTTGTTTCAGAACTATTTTTTTACAGTCACAGTGCTCCCCTCTTTAAATTAAAGCCGAGAAATGAATTTCGATTTTGATAAAAATAGGAAGAAAGAGGAGTTTTATTAAAAATAACAAACAAATATAATCCTCCGAATCCCGATCTCATCGGGATCCACCTCCCTTTTTAAAAGGGAGGAGCACCTTGAATTCTTAAGCAAGATTCACGTTTTTTTAACTCCTAAAGATAAAGTGGAATGATTGAATTAAAGAGCTGCAGTTTAAATAGAAAAGTTTATACAAGTACATAGAAAAGTCATTTAACTATTAAGTCATGTCGTACTTATAAATATTTTGATTTACAAACAGACATTGTATAAATTGAAAACTTGTATAAATAGTGTCAATTGTTTGTTATATCTAAAAAGAACTATTGTATAAGATTAAAAGCTATTAAGAAATAAGAGCTGAATAAAGTTTTATAACAACGGAAAAGATATACCTCATTTTATTTTTAGTATTCGCACTGTTTTTCAAGCAACTTCTTAGCTAAGATAGAAGAAAATAATGTAGAATTTGAAGTAGAACTAATGAAGTCCGTGTTACTTATAACATTCCCGCTGGCGCTTGGCATAATATAGCCAAGGTTAAGGGTTGCGAAATTATAATTGTTGAAAAATCAAATACCCGTGTATCCGATTTTGAATTTTTTCAACTAAGTAAAAAAGGAAGAAATGGAGGTTTTGGTAAAAACGCTTTTTAACCAAAACCAAACTTTTAAATAATGTTTTAGAATGCAATAAACAAATATAGACTTATGATAGAAATTGACTTAAAAGACAAAAGAGTATTAGTAACAGGAGGAAGCCAAGGAATTGGAGCAGACATATGTAGAAAAATGGCCGCATGTGGAGCAGATGTTTTTATTAACTACAATAGAAATGGACAAAAGGCTGAAGAATTAGCACGGGAAATTGAGGCTGCTTATAATGTTAAGACAGGTATTGCAGGAGCAGATGTATCGGATAGTGCTCAAGTTAAAGCTATGTTCTTGAAAATGGACAAGGAACTGGGAGGTATAGATATTTTGGTCAATAACGCAGGTATAGAAAATGTAGTACATGTACTTGATATGGAAGAGGATGTATGGGATAAAATTATGAATGTTAATTTAAAAGGTCCATTTTTATGTTCGAAAGAAGCAGGAAAAAGAATGGAAAAAACAGGAGGAGGAGTTATAATAAACATCTCATCAATTCACGACACCGTTCCTAGAAAAGGTTTAATACACTATTGTTCTGCAAAAGGTGGGCTTAAAATGTTCTCTAAATGTTTATCCTTAGAATTAGCAGAAAGTAACATACGAGTAGTTTCGATCGCTCCGGGAGCAATAACTACCGAAATGAACAGAGAAGAAATTGCCGAATTCGGTAAAGAAAAATTCGAAAACTGGATTCCGCAAGGAAGAATCGGAAATGTTGGTGATGTAGCTCATACCGTTGCGTTTATGGCAAGTGAGTTGGGAGATTACGTTAATGGTACCGATATCTATATAGATGGTGCATATATGAACCATACAATACAGTACGACCCAAGACCAGAGAGAAAAAACAAGTAAATCTAAAATGTCTAAGAAAATAACATTAAAAGGTATTGCATGGGATCACCCAAGAGGGTACGAACCCCTTAGAGCAACGTCTAAAGAATTTACAAAAATATACCCCGAAGTAACCATAAACTGGGATATTCGCTCATTAAAGGAATTTGGTGATATGCCTATTGAAAATTTAATCGATACTTACGATGTAATTACAATAGATCACCCTTATATGGGCCAGGCATATACAAACAAGCTTTTACTGCCATTAAATGAGCAGCTATCAGAAGGTGTTCTAAAAGAGCTAGGAATCCAATCTGTAGGAGCAAGTTTTAAATCGTATAACTACAATGGTGACTTGTATGCCCTGCCTATCGATGCGGCAGCATTGGTTTCGGTATCAAGAGCAGACCTTGTAGCGAAATTAAATTTAGAACTACCAAAAACACGTACAGGGTTGCTTAATTTCTACCAAAAAGTACCTAATGAATATAAAGTTGCATGGGCGTTGTGTCCAACAGATTTATGGTGTGCTTTTTTAACATTATGTGCCCAAGATTCAGGAGGAGATTTTATTAGCGAAGCTGGAGTAGACGAAAGCATAGGAAGTGCTGTTTTAAGAGAATTAAAACATCACCTTAAATTTGCACATCCAGAATCTATAAACTGGAACCCTATTCAGATTTTAGATAGTATGGGAAGCGATAACACAATTATTTATTCACCATATTTATTTGGGTATACCAATTATTCCAGAGCAGGTTACTCAAAAAACATACTATGTTTTGGTAACAGCCCAACAAACCCTAAAACAAAAGTTTCGAGCATACTTGGAGGAGTTGGTTTGGCTGTTTCTTCTAAATGTGAACATCCTGCTTTAGCAGCAGCTTATGTGAGTTACACGGCGAAAGCCGAAACTCAGGAAGGCGTTTATACTAAAAATGGTGGACAACCCGGTAATCTGGTAGCCTGGAAAAGTGAAGACAACAATAAACTATGTAATAACTTCTTTAAAGACACACTTGAAACAATGGAAAATGCGTATGTACGTCCGCAATATCCCGGATGGAACCAGTTTCAAGAACAAGGAGCCGATATATTGCATAATGGTATTGTAAAGGATATTTCATCAGATAAATTAATGAAAGAGTTAAATAAGTTATACCAATCAATTGTTTGACATGAGTAAAAATTACAAGAATATAGAGATAAAGATAGAAAACGGCATTGGCGTTTTAACATTCAACCGACCAGATCAGCTCAATGCAATGAATCGGGAAACGATGGATGAGATTATTGACGGTATTGAAGAAATCAATTCGAATAATGAAGCAAAAGTTGCGGTAATTACAGGAGCAGGCCGGGCTTTTATGGCAGGAGCAGATATTAAAGAATATGGAAGCCAAACGCCCGAACAGTTCAAATCGTTTCAACAACGAGGTGAAGCATTATACGAATCGATTGAAAATGCACCTAAACCGTGGATAGCCGCTGTAAATGGCTATGCGTTAGGTGGTGGTTTCGAAATAGCCCTCTCCTGCGATATGATAGTAGCATCAGAAGAGGCTAAGATGGGACTTCCGGAAGTCTTTTTAAGCCTTGTGCCCGGAGGCGGTGGCACACAACGTTTAATTCAGAAAATAGGGATTAACCGAGCAAAAGAGATACTATATACAGGAGGACAATATTCAGCAGAAGCATTATTCGATTGGGGTATTATAAATCATGTATTTGAAGCAAAAACATTTGAAGACGACACATTGCGTTTTGCAGGGAAGCTAACCAGAAGACCTTCAAAAGCAATAAAAGAGTTAAAAAGATTGGCGCACCTTAGTCTTTCACATTTACCGTTCAACCAAAGGCTTGCAGAAGAATGCAAAACCGTATCCGAACTGTATTATAGTGAAGAGGCTCAAAAAGCAATTCGAGATTTTATAGATAAAGCTTAAAATGGATCTATTAACTTTTTTTATAGGCAGTTATACCATGTTTATTACCCCAGATTTTGGAGGTACAGGGCAGGGTATTTACACGGTACAATTAAACACCAAAACAGGTGAGTTAATAACCCTGCACACTCAAAATACACTAAACCCGAGTTATCTAACCATTAGTAACGATAATAAATTTTTGTATTGTAATACAGAGGTTGATATGGGCGATAATCCGAAAGTGCAATCCTATAAGATAAAAGAAGACTTTTCGCTTGAATTTTTAAACGAACAACCTGTTTCGGGAGGCTATCCATGCCATATAGAAACCTATAATGATAACATATTGGTTGCTAGTTATGGAACAGGTAATGTTTTGCAGTTTCCATTGAACGAATCGAAAGAACTGATGCGTTCTAAAAAAAACTACCATCACGTAGGATCGAGTATTAATGAAGAAAGGCAAGAAGGGCCTCATGCACATCAAGTTGCAATTCACCCAAATAAAAGAGACATTTACGTTTGTGATTTGGGTATTGATACCATTAAGGCATATCGTTTTCAAGATTCAGAGCTGGTGCCTAACCAAGCAAAAGATATTTTGGTAACCAAAGGAGGCGGACCTCGACATATGGTCTTTAATAAAGAAGGAAGCTTAGCCTATGTGCTTAATGAACTAACAGGAACCGTTTCGGTTTTAAAATACGAAAACGATATGTTTAAAGAAACGAGTACCCATAGTGCGTTGCCAGAAGATTACAAAGGAATACCTAGCGGATCTGCGATACGAATACATCCCGAAGGAACATTTTTATATACAGCGAATAGAAAACTAGAAGCCATAACTATTTTCAATATAAAAAGAGATAAGTTAGAGCTTATAGATTATCAATATACCAGAGGAGACGAAGTAAGGGAATTTAATATTACTCCAGATGGAAAATGGTTAATAGCCTGTCATCAAAATTCGCACGATACGGTAGTTTATAAAATTAAAAGTGACGGAAAATTAACAGAAACATATCGTAGCAAGGAAATTCTATCGCCTGTTTGTATCGTTTTTCCAGAATAAATATCAAAATGATTAAAACGCTTTTAAAAAAAGATATCTGGTGTTCGCAAGTAAACACGTTTGATAAGATGATAGAAGGGCCACAAATCAAGCATAGTGAAACACCACAAAAGTATATAAGCCGGCACCTTTACTAAACGAAGATGAAGAAGAAATACTAAAAGAATTCTGTACTTAAAACAAATAAAAAGTAATATAGATTATAATTAAAAGGTATAAAAATGAAATTAGGATTTGGCTTATACAGACACATGCTCAATGAAGCAAACTATAAGTTTGCAAAACAATGTGGAGCTACACATTTGGTGATCCATTTAGTAGATTATTTTGGACACAATAAAGATAAGGCAGATCAACCCATAGGAGGAGAAAGAGGTTGGGGAAAAGCTGGAAATCCAAATGAAATGTGGACGTTGGATGAGCTAAAGACTATTAAAAAAGAAATTAACGATCAAGGGTTAGAATTAGAAGCCATAGAGAATTTCGATCCTGCACATTGGTATGATATTTTATTGGACGGACCTCAAAAAGAAGCCCAAATGGAGAACTTAAAACAACTTATACGAAATGTAGGTAAGGCAGGAATTCCCACTTTTGGATATAATTTTTCTTTGGCAGGAGTAGCGTCAAGAAGTCAAGGTCCTTACGCCAGAGGAGAAGCCGTTTCTGTGGGGATGGATGGTACTGTAGACGAAACACCTATACCTAAAGGAATGGTATGGAACATGGTGTATAGCGAAAATGAACCAGAAGGTACATTGCCAAAAATCGATCATGATGAACTTTGGCGTAGGCTTCAATATTTTCTTAGCGAAATTATACCTGTGGCAGAAGAAGCGGGCGTAAAAATGGCGGCGCATCCAGACGACCCTCCAATGCCTTATGTTAGAAATACACCAAGATTAGTGTACCAACCAGAGATGTATCAAAAGCTAATTGATATGCAACCAAGCCCATCGAATAACTTAGAGTTCTGTTTGGGGTCAATAGCCGAAATGACCGAAGGAGATGTATACGAAGCAACAGACAACTATAGCAAACAAGGTAAGATTAGCTATATTCATTTTAGAAATATTATTGGAAAAGTTCCCAACTATAAAGAAGTTTTTGTTGACGAAGGAGATATAGATATGTTTAGAATTTTAAAAATCCTAAAGAAAAACAATTTTGAAGGGGTTTTAATTCCAGATCACACACCTCAAATGACCTGTGATGCCCCTTGGCATGCAGGAATGGCGTATGCAATGGGGTATATGAAAGCGGCATTAGCGCTTTTAGAATAAAAAATAAGTAGCTATGGTTTTAAAAAGCCAATAAGAGACTTATTTGAGTTTAATTTTTTGACAGGGAGGATACATTAACCATTTAATGTGTCCTTCCAAAAAAAACATCTAGTATTTGTATTAGGCTTAAAGTAAAACAAACTGAAAATAAAAACAAACCAAAAGTTTAAATTAAAATGAGTAGCAATACTATTAAACTTTTAAAATGGATTAGTGCGGGGTTATAAATTCTTAAGTAAATGAAAAGACGGAAATTTATAAAAATTACAGGAGCTTCTGGAATTGCACTCGCCGGACTATCACCTCTTATATCATTGTCTTGTAGTAAATCAGGAATTAACAGAGCATTAAAAGATCAAGCACTATTGGCATTTAAGCGTTTTGAAAATGTTTGGGATTTTCCCGATTTCTGGAAAAGGGGGAATACTTTCGATGCCTGTTTGGTTTTTGCAAACGCAGTACGGAAGCAATGGGCAAAAGATTCCCGGGTTGAAGCAATGAATAGCAAGATCGTAGAAATGTTAGTGCAAAATTTAGCCTTTTTTAAATCGGTTGATATTGAAACAATGTGGGCAGACGATTTTGGTTGGTGGGGATTAATGGGGTTAAACGCCCGAACCTTTTTGTTGGCTCAGGGAGAAGTAGCATTAGCCGACCAATATTGGAATCTTTCAGATGAGTTGTGCTGGAAATATAAAAAAGAAGTAGCTTACGATCATACCAAAACAGCATTACCAATTCCCCATGGTTGCAGAAATGGAGATGCGGGAGGGAATAGCTTAGGAGTAAAAAACACAGTTACCAATGTATTATTGTTCCTGCTCTCATCACGTATTTATAGAGCGGCTAAAGCTGAAAATAGAGAAGATACAGATAAGTATCTGGAAATGGTTTATCAACAATGGGTTTGGTTTACAAATTGGTTTAAACTAGAAGAGTATGAGTTTTTAAAGAAACTAAGTACCAAAGGCGCTTTAGTACAAGAACGTCCTATGGCCATGGTTGAAGGTTCTGGATATACCAATAAAATTCACCCGCCATGGAAAGAAGGATGGGTATGGACAGGCGATCAAGGTATGTTGGTTGCAGCCTTAAGTGATGTGATTGCAATCAAAGAAGATCTAGCTGTATATATTAAAAAGAATAACTTAAACCCAGACTTTGATATTGTCGATTTTGAAAAAGAAGCAAAAAGTTACATTCGTTTAATAGGAAAAGGTGTAGAGAATGCTCTAGTTGGAGAAGTGGATGGTATTATTAGAGAAGCACCTTGCCAGTGTAGCTTTGGTCCAGAACATGCAAGAGATTATGTAGCAGGACGAGGTATCATGGTACGTTATCTTGGTTCAAAAGAAGAAAAATCTAAACTTGGCGTAAACATTAATGGCGCTATTTTTAAAACACTAGATGCCATTTGGTGTACAAGGGATGTCGCTAAGAATCAATTTCAGCCAGAATTTACGTCGGTAAAGCATGATAAATTATATGTAGAGCAGTTCCGAAAACTATGGGGGTTAGCAGACGATGTATATAAATGGGATATAGATAATATGCCCGAAAAAAACAAAAACGCTGTATGCCAGGCAGTAGGCTTAGATATATTGGGAGCAGCAATAAAAGCATTATAATAATTTGTAAAAACTTAACTAATAAATAAACACATGAATCTAATCAATAATCATACTATAAAAAGCATAGTGATATGTTTTATTGTAACAGCTTTTTATAGTTGCAAGGATGGTAATAATCAAGGGGATGCAAATACACCAGCTAAAAAAGAATTTTTAGGATATGTGGATACACGTGTAGGTACAGCAGCCAGTATTGCAGATATTACAGTTACTGAGGCGGAAGAACCTATGGGTTATGTATCGCCAATAGTAGGAAATCCATCTGCTTTAACACATTGGACACCACAAACTGCTAAATGGACAGAACGTATAGTTACAGTTCCAGTTCCTTATTGGTACGATCAGGAAAAAATTCAGGGGTTTCGAGGCACAAGGTATCCAAACGGTGCTGTAGTTGGCGATTGGGGCCCCATGTCATTAATGCCAATGACAGGAGAAGTTGTCATTGAAGCGGAAGCCCGAGCGTCTAAATTTAGTCATGATAGCGAGATTGCTAAACCACACTATTATTCGGTTAAATTAGACGATTACAATATAAAAGCCGAATTTACAGCAGCTTCTAAAACAGCATTCTTTCAATTTACATATCCAGAATCCAAAACGTCATCGGTAGTTTTTGATGGGGTGTATGTTCCGGGATATTATAAAGTGATCCCAGAGAAAAATGAAATAGAAGGTTACACCGTTATCGCTGGTCATTTTAAGAATCACTTTGTGGCAAAATTTGATAAAAAATTTGAAGTTTACAATCTAGATATGTTGCCAAATGTGGTAGATGCTAATTTGGTTCCGGAAGGATTCAAAGCAGAATATTACAATAACGATAAATTAGAAGGGAAACCGGATGTAATTGTAAACCATTCCGAATTGAATTACGATTGGCTAAAAGAACCGGCAAAAGGTGTTAAGGCAGATTTCTTTTCGGCTAGATATACAGGTACTTTTGTTGCAAGACATACCGGAGAACATACATTTGAATTAACTACTAAAGATGGTACGCGAATGTATATAAATGGCAACATGGTAATTGACGAATGGAAGTATAGAGCAACTGGTACAAACGTACACAAGGCAAACCTTACAAAAGGAGAGAAATACGAAATACGTATCGAATATTACGATGGTTCAAGTACCACCGAGATGCATCTTAGATGTTCAGAACCAGTAGAATTAGATCCTAAATTAGGTCCTCAAATGGCACTTAAAGGAGCAGATGGAAATGCAGTATATGTAACCTTCGCCACAAAAGATCAGGAAAAAGTGAAGATGAAGGTTGGTACGTCCTTGATCGATATAGCACAAGCTCGAGCGAATATGGAAGAAGAGTTTCCAGATTTCGATTTTAAGAAAGCAGTGGCAAAAGGTGCCGAAGTTTGGGAGAACGAATTAAATATGATTCAGGTTGAAGGTTCAGAAGATGATAAATCTATTTTCTATACAGCCTTAACAAAATGTTTTGTAAACCCACGTAATTTAAATGAAGGCGGACGATACTTTAGTCCATTCGATTATCAAGTACACGAAGGAAACATGTATACCGATTTGTCTATTTGGGATACATTCCGTTCGTTGCATCCGTTATGGGTTATCATAAAACCTGAAGAAACTACCGATATTATTAACGGTATGCTAAACACGTATAAGCAAGGAGGTTGGTTGCCAAAATGGCCAAACCCGTGGTACCGTAGTATTATGATGGGAACTCATGCCGATGCCGTAATTACAGATGCTTATATAAAAGGCATTAGAGGTTTTGATGCCGAGTTAGCTTTCGAGGCAATGTTAAAAAATGCTACCGAAAAAGGAAATCGAGGGTTTTCTGGTCGAGTAGGTATCGACTACTTTAATGACATAGGATATGTGCCTACTGATATTTTCGGATTTTACGGCGAACCAGTGGCAAGAACTCTTGAGTTCTCTTACGATGATTATTGTATTGCTCAAATGGCGAAAGCTTTAGGCAAAGAAGATCATTATACCGATTTTATGAAACGCTCCAAACGATATATTAATGTTT
This sequence comes from Flavivirga eckloniae, assembly GCF_002886045.1. Lineage (NCBI taxonomy): Bacteria > Pseudomonadati > Bacteroidota > Flavobacteriia > Flavobacteriales > Flavobacteriaceae > Flavivirga > Flavivirga eckloniae. Next base: position 3,092,960 of record NZ_CP025791.1, read on the forward strand.
TAGATAAAGAAACCGGGTTGGTGCGTGGAAAAAAATTAAATGGCGAGTGGTTACCTCCTTTTGATAAAAGTATTAGTGTCTGGGCACAAGGTACAGACCACGACACAGAAGTATATTATAAAAACCACACCTTATTAGTACCTCACGATATTCCTGGGCTGGCTGAGTTTATGGGAGGCGATGAAAAATTAGTAGAATATCTGGACGACTTCTTTGATAAGGATATGTATTATGTGGGCGACGAATTTTCTATGCATGCACCTTATATGTACAATAGTCTTGGGAAGCCGTGGAAAACTCAAAAAGTAGTTAGGGATATGTTAGCCAAATACTTCTTTAATGATGTTGGCGGATTGCCTGGTAACGATGATTGCGGTCAAGTATCTTCATGGTACGTTTTTGGTGCAATGGGCTTCTATCCAGCTAACCCTGGAGACCCGATATATCAAATTTGTAGCCCTGTTTTAAATAAGGTTGATATAAATGTTGGGAAAGGAAAGGTGTTTACCATAATTGCGAATAACAATTCAAAAAAGAATATGTATATCCAATCGGCAACCTTAAATGGAAAGCCTTATAATTTGAGTTGGTTTCACCACAATGATTTAATGCAAGGAGGTGAGTTGATTTTTGAAATGGGACCAGAACCAAATAAAAATTGGGGTTTACAAAATAATAAATGAAAAAAGAGTACTTACTAGAAGCTTGCGTAGAAGGACTGGATCAAGCAATACGTGCAGAGAAACAAGGCGCAGATCGCATTGAACTTTGCGAACGTTTAGACTTGGATGGTCTTACGCCAGAACCCGAAATTATTAAGGCTGCTTTCAAGAATTGTAACATACCAATAAGGGTTATTATACGTCCAAGAGAGGGCGATTTTATTTATTCCGATTCAGAACTGGATCAAATGAAAGATAGCATTTGTCTTTGCAAGGAAATAGGAGTTGAGGGTGTGGTTTTTGGAATTACCACAAAAGAAAATACATTGGATCTTTCGGCAATTAAAGAGTTAACCCGCATAGCTTCACCGCTTAAAGTAACAATTCATAAAGCGATAGATGTAGTAACAGACCCATTAACCGAATTAGATAATTTAATAAATCTAAAAGGAATAGATGCTTTGCTTACCTCTGGTAAAGCCACAACGTGGAAAGGCGGACAAGAGTTGATTAAAGCACTTATAAAAAAATCAGAAAACCGTATACAAATTATTGCTTGTGGTAAAGTGACCAAGGAGAATATAGGAATAGTACATAAAACCATTCAATCTTCTGCTTATCATGGTAAGCTTATCGTTGGCTCATTATAATATTGAATATTAAGCGTAACAAATCTTATATAATCACTTTTATGAAACACACACTAAAGAACTTTTATAAATGCAAAAGCTTATGTTTGTTGGCAATCTTGTTCATAACAGGCTGCGGAAAAAAATCAGATCAGAAAAATAAAGAACTTCCTAGAGTTGCCATAGCAGGTTTGGGTATTGAGTCGAGTACGTTTTCACCAGCAAAGAGTACTGAAGAAGCCTTTCATGCACTTCATGGCGAGGATGTTTATAGCTATTTTTCGTTTTTAAATGCAGATTCATTGGTTAGAAAGCAGGCAGAGTATTTCCCGGCAGTGAAAGGGCATGCACTTCCCGGAGGCATTGTAACTAAGGAAGCTTATGAGTCCCTTATGGCTAAAACTCTGGAGAGCTTACGTGCCAATCTACCTTATGATGGATTGTTTTTTGATATACACGGGGCTATGAGTGTGGAAGGTTTAGATGACCCTGAAGGTGATATGCTTAAACAAATTAGAGAAATAGTAGGGTACGATTGTGTAATTTCTACATGTATGGATTTACACGGTAATGTTTCTGAACGATTGGCTCAAAATACCGATTTGATTACTTGCTATCGATTGGCACCACATGAAGATGCCATGGAATCGAAACGAAGAGCTTTAACCAATCTGTTGGAACGCTTAAAGAACGGGAAAGGTAAACCAGCTTATAAAGCATGGATTCCGGTCCCGATCTTACTACCAGGAGAAAAAACCAGCACTAGGATTGAACCGGGAAAAAGCCTTTATGCTAAGGTTGCGCCTATAGCTGCCAAAGAAGGCATTATAGATGCAGCTATTTGGGTAGGATATGCTTGGGCCGACGAGCCAAGAAACCATGCTGTTGTTATGGTTACAGGTGATGACAAGGAAAAAGTAAAAACATCGGCAGAAAGTTTGGCCAATAGTTTTTGGGAGGTAAGGAATGAATTTGAGTTTGTAGCACCTACCGAGCCATTTGAAACGGCATTACAAATGGCTATTGAAAGTGATAAAAAACCGTTTATGATGAGTGATATGGGAGATAACCCCACAGCAGGAGGAGCAGGTGATGTTACATGGACGCTCAATGAGCTCTTAAAAAAGGAAACTTTTAAAAAGCAAGAAGGCAAATCGCTTATTTATGCCTCCATCCCAGGACCAAAACTTATAGAACAAGTGTTAAAATTAGGTATCGGAACAATAGTAAAAGCACCGGTTGGAGCCGAAGTAGACAATCGATTTGCACCACCTATTCTATTAGAAGGAACAATAAAGGCTATAAGAGAGGGCGATAAACATGCTGAAGTTGAGGTCGTGGTAGAAGTCGGTAACATTTCGGTTATTGTAACCAAAAAGCGTAAACCTTATCATTATGAACGCGATTTTACCCAATTAGGACTTAATCCTCGAGAGGCCGATATCGTGGTAGTAAAAATAGGCTATCTAGTGCCAGAGCTATATAATATGAGAGGAGATTGGGTTATGGCGTTAACACCGGGAGGCGTAGACCAAGATTTGTACAGACTAGGGTATAAGCGTATAAAACGACCGATGTTTCCATTGGATTCTAACATGATTGATGTTGATTTAAGTGTTAGATGGATTCCTACTTCTTCTAAATAAAAAGAGTTGTCAGATTATTACTAATAACGAGACAGATAAAGAAAATTGGCAAGGTTAGAAAATTAATTTATTAACAGTTGGTTTCCTAACCTTATAAAACGATATGGTATTTATAAGCCAGAAGTCTTTATGGTTAAGGATTGTTTAATATAAATTTAATTTTACGTTAACTATAAGTAATTAATAATCATAGGTTTCAATTTTAATTTACTTATTTCATTAACATTGTATATATTTGCCTCATAAAATAAATGGGATTATTTTTTGTGTACTTATACTTTTTTTAACAAAAATGGTAATTGACAGATTTTACTTAATTTTTAACTAAAAATTGCTTTTCATCGATAATATATTGCACTTTATGGGTGTTTTTTTATGAATATTAGTATGTTTTTTTTGCTAGCTCACTTTTTTTAATATTTTTGTGACCCATATGACTGAACAAAATAAAAGAATATTAGCCTCAACCTTATTCATGTTAATAAGTTTTGTTAGCATGGCACAAACAACGCCTCCGCCTCCGCCTAGTGGACCACCACCAGGACTTCCAATTGATGGTGGCGTACTATTAGGTATGGTATTCGCTTTATTTTATGGAATAAGAAAGTTAATGATTAAGAATAATCATTAATTTCGACTTACTTGTTTAGTTCTACTAGCTTGGCAACATACTTACCTAAAACATCAAATTCTAAATTTACAGTAGTACCCGCTTTAAAAGTATTAAAGTTTGTATGCTCATAAGTATAAGGTATAATAGCAACACTAAAAGTATCTTTTTTAGAATTTACAACCGTTAAACTTGTTCCGTTAACAGTTATAGAGCCTTTTTCAATGGTGATGTTATTAAGGGAAGAATCATAAGAAAAGGTAAATACCCAACTACCATTAGCTTCTTCAACATTTATGCAAGTGGCAGTTTGGTCTACATGGCCCTGTACAATGTGTCCGTCTAATCGGTCTCCCAATTTCATGGCACGCTCCAAGTTTACTTTGTCGTTAACCTTTAAAGTACTAAGGCTTGTTTTGTCCAACGTTTCCTTTATAGCTGTAACCGTATATTCGTCACCATTTATGCTTACAACAGTTAAACATACACCATTATGAGCAACACTTTGATCGATTTTTAATTCATCTGTAATATTGCTTTTAATAGATATGTGAAGATTATCCAACTCCTCTTTTAAATTAGAAACAACACCTATATCTTCAATAATTCCGGTAAACATACTTTTCTCTGTTTATTTGGTTAAATTTGTCAAGCCAAACAAAACTCGAAACGATCGTTATTATTTTGAATAATCTTTTAGTTCATATTAAGTAGAAAACCCAAGCATAACATTAGTTATTGTTATGTTTTGTGTTGAAATAAGAGCTAAAAGAAATAAATAATAAGTTGTTAAGGAGCTTATTTGGTAACAAGACCAAAATTACAAACAAAAGTTGTTATTTTAATGAAGAAAGCAGAAAATATAATACTAGGAATATCCATAGGAGATTTAAATGGTATTGGAGGAGAAATCGTTTTAAGAACATTCGAAGATGCAAGAATTTTAGATTTCTGCACACCCGTAATTTTTGCATCAGCAAAAGCTATGAATTTTTTCAAAACCCATTTCAATTCCGCTATTCATTTCCATAATATTAATAACATAAGTCAATTAGCATTAGGAAAAATTAATGTGCTAAATTGTTGGAATACCCCAGTTAAGATTGAATTTGGGAAAGAAGATCCTAAGATTGGCGAGTATGCTATAAAATCTTTGGAGTCAGCCACAAATGCATTAAAAAAGAATGAAATAGATGTTTTGGTAACTGCACCAATAAATAAGCATAACATTCAATCGGAAGACTTCAAATTCCCCGGGCATACAGACTATTTGGCACAAGAACTGGAAGGCGAAAGTTTAATGTTTATGGTAACCGAATCGTTAAGAGTAGGATTATTAACAGATCATGTACCTGTAAAGGATATTGTAGAGCATATTTCGGAAGATTTAATCGTAAAGAAAATTAATACGGTTTACGACTCACTTAAAAGGGACTTTAAAGTGGGTAAACCAAAAATTGCAGTTTTGGGAATTAATCCACATACTGGCGATAATGGCGTAATTGGTAGCGAAGATGATAATGTGTTGAGACCAACACTTAAAAAAATTAGAGAAGACGGGAAATTAGTTTTCGGGCCCTATGCGGCAGATAGTTTTTTCGGGTCTAGCAATTATAAAAATTTCGATGCTATAATAGCAACGTACCACGATCAAGGATTAATTCCTTTTAAAACATTGTCGTTCGGACAGGGTGTAAATTTCACGGCTGGGTTAAATAAAGTAAGAACTTCGCCAGACCATGGAACAGCATATGAAATAGCAGGAAAAGGGGAAGCAGATCCGAGTTCTTTTAAGGAAGCCGTTTTTACTGCTATGCATATATATAAGAACAGAATTGATTATGAAGAGCTTACCGCAAATCCATTGAAAAAAGCAAACAAATAGATATAAACAAAAAAATGTTTATAAGTAATGTTGCATAAATAAAAATTCATATATTTGCAGGCTCAAAATAGATGACAGAATGAAGCCATTGAAAGAGTTTACAATTGCATTTGTAGGGCTAAAAGAAGCGAAACATCTTTTTGAGTACAAAATTGAACAAGCGTTCTTTGAGCATTTTGAGTATGAAGAATTTAATGATGTAAACATTAAAGTAGATGTTGAGTTAAATAAAAAAACAACATTACTTGAATTACATTTTAAGGTTTCAGGATGGGTAAATGTTAATTGCGATTTAACAAACGAACCATATAATCAAACTATAGAGAACGAGTTTAATTTGGTGGTGAAATTTGGAGATGAGTATAATGACGAAGATATTGATATTCTTATAGTACCCCACGGAACATACGAAATTAGCATACAGCAATACATTTATGAATTAATTGTACTTGCCGTACCAACTAAAAGAGTACACCCTGGAGTTGAGGATGGAACCTTAGATTCAGACATACTTGAAAAATTAGAAGAATTAAGTCCAGAACTTAAAGAAGATAAAGAAAAAGAAGACAAGGAGGATATTGATCCTCGTTGGAATACATTAAAGAAACTATTAACGGATAAATAAATATAGAAAATGGCACATCCTAAAAGAAAAATCTCAAAAACAAGAAGAGATAAGAGAAGAACACATTACAAAGCAACTGCGCCACAGATTGCTACATGTCCAACTACAGGAGAAGCTCATCTATACCACAGAGCTCACTGGCACGAAGGAAAATTATATTATAGAGGTCAAGTTTTAATTGACAACTCAGAAGTAGAAAACGTAGCATAAATATTATGCATGCATATAACTAAACGCTCCCCTGTGAGCGTTTTTTTTTATAGCCTGTTTTTTATAAAGACAAAAACAATTTATTTGTGTGTTATTACACCAAAATTTAGTAGTTTTCACCAAAATTTTAAATGTTTTTGTCCAGTTTTAGTGATTTTTTGGTCGAATTAACTATAAAGTTATGAGTAAAATTTCAGCAGCAATTACAGCTGTCGGTGCTTATGTGCCAGAATATGTATTAACCAACCAAATTCTTGAGACTATGGTTGATACAAATGATGAATGGATTACCTCTCGTACAGGAATTAAAGAGCGTAGAATTCTTAAAGACGAAGGGAAAGGTACTTCTTATTTAGCTATTAAAGCTGCCCAAGACCTTATTGATAAAAAAGGTATTGATCCTAAAGATATAGAACTTATTATTGTTGCTACTGCAACTCCAGACATGAAAGCCGCTTCAACTGCTGCCTATACAGCAAGCAATATTGGAGCAGTTAATGCCTTTTCATTCGATATGGATGCGGCATGCTCGAGTTTTCTGTTCGGTATGTCGGTAGCCGCGAGTTATATTGAATCTGGTAGATACAAAAATGTTTTATTAATTGGAGCCGATAAAATGTCTTCAATTATAAATTATAAAGATAGAGCTACTTGTATTATTTTTGGAGACGGAGCAGGTGCTGTTCTGTTTGAACCAAATGAAGAGAACTTGGGACTTCAAGACGAGTACTTAAGAAGCGACGGGACAGGAAGAGAGTTTTTACAAGCTACTTATGGAGGGTCGTCATTTCCTCTAACACATGAATCTATGGACGAAGGTGGACAATATGCTTATCAGGAAGGAAGAACTGTGTTTAAAAATGCGGTATTTAATATGGCAGATGCTACTGTTAAAATTCTGGAACGAAATAATTTAAATAAAGACAACGTGTCTTGGTTGGCGGCACACCAAGCCAACAAGCGTATTATAGACGCTACAGCACAACGTATAGAATTAGAAGAAGAAAAGGTAATGATGAATATAGAGAAGTATGGAAATACGACTTCTGCTACATTACCACTGCTTTTAAACGATTACGAATCGAAACTTAAAAAAGGAGATAATATAATATTTGCCGCTTTTGGAGGCGGATTTAATTGGGGCTCTATTTATTTAAAATGGGCGTATAATTCAGTAAACTAACCATTAACTAATCAGCAAAATTATGGATATAAAAGAGATTCAAAACTTAATCAAGTTTGTTGCCAAGTCTGGTGCAAGTGAGGTTAAATTAGAGATGGATGATATTAAAATCACTATTAAAACAGGATCAGAGTCCGATACAACCATCGTGCACCAAGTTCCTGCAGCTCCCCTTCCTCAAGCAACTCCTGTGGCCGTTCCTCCGGTTGCTGCTACAGAGGCTACACCACAAGCAAGTGAACCTGCAGCTACAGACGATTCAAAATATATTACAATTAAATCCCCAATAATTGGGACTTTTTATAGAAAACCATCACCAGATAAACCATTATTTGTTGAGGTTGGACAAACCATTGCCGAAGGTGATGTACTATGTATCATTGAAGCAATGAAACTTTTCAACGAAATAGAATCTGAAGTTTCAGGAAAAATAGTAAAAATATTAGTTGATGATTCTTCACCAGTTGAATTCGATCAACCATTATTTTTAGTAGACCCATCATAACCTATTAAAAATTCCAATATACAAATCTCAAAGTCCAGTGTTTGGAATTTGGCGATTGGAATTTGTAATTTTTAATTCAACAAGTTATGTTCAAAAAAATATTGATAGCCAATAGAGGTGAGATAGCACTACGTGTTATTAGAACCTGTAAAGAGATGGGGGTTAAAACAGTAGCTGTTTATTCGACTGCAGACGAGGAAAGTTTGCACGTTAAATTTGCAGATGAAGCGGTTTGTATAGGACCACCATCAAGTAGTGAATCTTATTTAAAGATGTCTAACATTATAGCAGCAGCAGAAATTACTAATGCCGATGCTATACATCCTGGATATGGGTTTTTATCAGAAAATGCTAAATTTTCAAAAATCTGTGAAGAGCATGGAATAAAATTTATTGGTGCTTCGCCAGAGATGATCGATAGAATGGGAGACAAAGCGAATGCAAAAGCTACTATGAAAGCTGCAGGCGTACCATGTGTTCCAGGAAGTGATGGTATTATAGAATCGTTTGAAGCATGTGAAAAGATAGCTGTAGAAACTGGTTATCCGGTTATGCTAAAAGCATCTGCAGGTGGCGGAGGAAAAGGAATGCGTGCCGTATGGAAACCAGAAGATTTAAAAGATGCCTGGGATTCGGCCAGACAAGAAAGTAAAGCGGCATTTGGTAATGACGACATGTACATGGAAAAGCTTATTGAAGAGCCAAGACATATCGAAATTCAGGTTGTTGGAGATTCTAGAGGAAAAGCATGTCACTTATCAGAGAGAGACTGTTCAGTACAACGTCGTCACCAAAAACTAACAGAAGAGACACCATCTCCATTTATGACGAAAAAGCTTCGTAACGAAATGGGAGAGGCAGCTGTTAAAGCAGCAGAATATATTAAATATGAAGGTGCAGGAACGATAGAATTCCTTGTAGATAAGCACCGCAATTTCTATTTCATGGAAATGAACACACGTATTCAGGTTGAGCATCCTATAACCGAACAGGTGATAGATTTCGATTTAATACGTGAACAAATATTAGTAGCGGCAGGAGTGCCTATTTCTGGAAAGAATTATACACCTAAATTGCATTCTATAGAATGTCGTATAAATGCAGAGGATCCATTTAATGGGTTCCGACCATCACCAGGGATAATAACTACATTACACGCTCCAGGAGGGCATGGTGTGCGTTTAGATACTCATGTTTATGCAGGATATGCCATACCACCAAATTACGATTCTATGATTGCTAAGTTGATTACAACGGCGCAAACAAGAGAAGAAGCTATTAATAAAATGAAACGGGCATTAGATGAGTTTGTAATAGAAGGTATAAAAACAACTATTCCATTCCATAGGCAGCTTATGGATCATCCAGACTATTTAGCTGGTAATTACACCACTAAGTTTATGGAAGACTTTGTAATAGAAAAAGAAGTAGAAGAATAAATTATATATCAAACTCCGAAAGCAATTTCGGAGTTTTTTTTGCCTTTATTTTTTTAAATAAAAATGAAATGAGTTTATTCTTATTTGCCAGAAAGAGTTTTCTTTCCTGATTTGAAAGCTGTAACTTTGTAATATGGAGCTATCGTATTGGGAAATTAAAAGCTGGTTTACTCACATAGATTTTACTGTAGTAGGTAGCGGCATTGTTGGTTTGAGCTGTGCTTTATATTTAAAAGAACGTTTTCCTATAGCCAACATCCTGATATTGGAAAAAGGTATTTTACCTCAGGGAGCAAGTACTAAAAACGCAGGGTTTTCTTGTTTTGGTAGCATAAGTGAAATTCTTGATGACTTAAGTTCGCATACCGAAAAGGAGGTTTTTGAACTTGTGAAAAAACGTGTTGACGGTCTGCAATTATTACGTCAAACTTTAGGCGATAAAGCCATGAACTATGAAGAACTTGGAGGCTATGAGCTGTTCACTAAACAAGACGATTTATTTGAACAATGTCTTCCAAAAATAGAACACATTAATCATTTACTTTATCCTATTTTTAAAGATTCTGTATTTAGTATAACTCCAAATAGCTTCAAGTTTCAGAATGTAAAAAACCAATATATTTTCAATCAATTTGAAGGGCAAATTGATACAGGTAAAATGATGGAATCTTTAATGGGTCTTGTACTAAAAAAAGGAATAAAAATTCTCAATGGTATTACTGTTAAAAGCTTCTCAGAAAGCATTAATAAAGTAAAAGTAAGAACTAATCGGTTCGAGTTTTCTACGTCTAAATTATTAATAGCTACCAATGGTTTTGCGCTGAATTTATTGGATGAGGATGTAAAACCGGCTCGAGCACAGGTATTGATTACGAAACCCATTAAAAACCTTCATATAAAGGGTACTTTTCACTTAAATAGAGGGTACTACTACTTTAGGAATATTGATGATAGAATATTGCTGGGTGGAGGTAGACATCTGGATTTTGAAGGAGAAGAAACCACCGAGTTTAACCAAACAAGTTTAATACAAAACAAATTAGAAACGCTTTTAAAAACAGTTATTTTACCTGAAACTGACTTTGAAATCGATCATAGATGGAGTGGTATTATGGGATTAGGAAGTCGGAAAAAGGCTATAGTAAAACAAGTATCTAACAATGTGTTTTGTGGTGTTCGTTTGGGAGGTATGGGAGTTGCTATTGGTAGTTTGGTTGGCAAAGAATTGGCAGATTTAACAGAGGTTTAATAACAAAAAACTATTGGAAACCCAGATTCACAGTTAATACAAACTAACTATTATAACAAAAAATTTTATCGGAAGTAAGCAGGGTTTATTGCCCCATGAAGATGTATTTTTGAGGTATAATTTTACTTTAGGTTTTTGATTAAAACCAGAGCCATATTCATATTACTAGAAATTTAAAAATTAATATACGTTGAGCCCCACGCCCCTTAGAAAGAACGTTTTTCTTTATAAAAAGTATAGAGACAATATTATAATTTTCTTAATAGCTCTCTTTGCATCAAATACAGCCATAGGCCAGGAAATGATTAACTTTAAGGCCTTTGGTTATACGCCTAAGACTATTCCAGATTCGATTTATCATCAACTAAAACGAGAGGTCGATATAGATAAAAGACTGGATTTGATTTATAATATTGGAATTACCCATGCCCATGCAGGAACATCAGATTCTATTGTCTTTTATGCCAAAAGAATGGATTCTGTTATGTCCCATACGAAACAAAAATTAAGCAATTATAATTTGCACCAAATTAAGGCCAAAAGGCTTCAAGGTGATGGCATGTACATGAATGGGCTATATGAAAATGCGCTTAAAGCTTATATTGAAGGTATTTCTATAGTTAAAAACCCTTTAAAACACCCCGAAGTAGAATGGTTGAAAATAGGTTTAGGAAAAGTCTATATACAAAAAAAGAATTATAAAAAGGCGAAAGAACTATTTCATGAATGCTTGAAATCTGCTGAAAGTGAGATAATCGCTCAGGCAAATTATTGTTTAGGTGTTTTAAATTTTAGGCAAAACAATATTACTACTGCTGCTGTTTTTTTAGATAAAGCTCTGGCTCATTCGGGAAAGTCCCTAAAGCTAATTTTAAAAGTAGAATTATATAAAGGATTCATTGCATGGGAAGAAGAAAATAATGATGAAGCTTTCGACATTTTCGAGAGCATTATGGAGCGTAGTTTAGAGCATGACCATTATGACATTTATACAGAAGCAGTGCTGAGTTTTGGGAGAATTTATATTCAATTGGAGCGGTATGATGACGCTGAAATGATACTTACTATTGCGTATACTAATGCGATACAATGGAATCGACTAGAGCTTCAAAGAAGGGTTATTAATGGTTTAAGGCGTGTTTATTCTGTTAAAGGTGATTATAAAAATGCATATAACCTAATGACGCAATATTTGGGTATTTCCAATATGATTTTAAAAGAACAGAACAATATCGTTGTTAAAGATCTGGAGTACAAATACCAAACGTTACAGAAAGAAAAGGAGATATTCGAACTTAAAGAAATACAATTAGTTAAGCAAGCAGAAATTAATCGAGAGAAAACGATCAGACAAGCATTTTTATATGGTTTTTTAATTCTTTTAATACCTATTTTGGCATTGCTTTATGTGTACTATCAAAAATTACAGACTCAAAACCAATTAAACATAAACCAAAAAGAATTAAATAACCGTAAAATAGTATCTCTTTTAAATGAGCAGGAACTAAAACTGGCAAGAACTTCCTTGGATGCGCAACAAGAAGAAAGAACAAGGATAGCTCAGGAATTGCATGACAGTATTGGAGGTAATTTAGCCGGAATCAAATTACGAATGTCTAACAAGGGACGTTTAAATGAAGAAGAGCAAGGTATCATCCTTCAGGTAGATGAAACTTACAAGCTGGTTCGTAGTATTTCACATGATCTAACCCCAAGTAAATTTCATAAAAATGCATTTACTACACTTATTCGCGAATATGTTGAGAGTATAAAACAAATTGTAGATTTTTCAATTAATTTTTTGACACATCCCGAAGAAAAAATAGATAATTTGTCAGAAACTATTAAAGTGCAAATTTATCAGATTATTCAGGAGTTATTTACCAACACGATAAAACATGCTAATGCCAAAAATATTGACTTGCATCTTACTATTTATGAAAAGACATTTCAGCTATTGTTTGAAGATGATGGTAAAGGTTTTAATGTGGCGCAAATACAAGATGGTATAGGGCTTTCCAATATGAGAAATAGGGCAGCACAGCTTAAAGGTGAGCTTGTTATAGATAGTGCTATTAGTAGAGGAACAGTATTTACTATTGAAATCCCCTTGGAAGAAGATTTGTAACTGTTTTAGTTGGTAAATAATTAGTAGGTTTATTGCTGTTTTTAAGTAGAAGTCTTAAAAAGTAAGTTGTTTAAATTAATGAGACGTTTTTTTAAATTTATATTTAAGGTCATATTATGGTTCCTTATAGTATCTATAGGCTTTGTTTTTTTATATAAGTGGGTTCCGGTTCCGGTTACTCCGCTTATGGTGGTACGGTATTTTGAAAAATCAGATACTACAAAAAATAAAATATGGAAACATGATTGGGTTTCGATTGACCATATTTCTAAAAACCTGCAATTAGCTGTTATTTGTAGTGAAGATCAAAATTTTTTGGATCACAATGGTTTTGATATAAAGGCCATTGAAAAAGCTTATAAAAACAATAAAAAAGGTAAAAAATTAAAAGGGGCTAGTACTATAAGCCAGCAAACAGCAAAGAATGTTTTTTTGTGGCCACAACGAAGTTGGTTTCGTAAAGGATTGGAAGCTTATTTTACTTTTTTAATTGAACAAACATGGTCTAAAGAGCGTATTATGGAAGTCTATTTAAACAGTATAGAAATGGGCAATGGTATTTACGGAGCAGAGGAGGCATCTCAATATTGGTTTAAAAAATCCGCTGGCAAATTATCGAAACTGGAAGCTGCCGCTATTGCCGCTATTTTGCCTAACCCAAGGGCGTATAAGGCAAATCCTGTATCTAGTTATATTCAAGCCAGAAAGGTTTGGATTATAAAACAAATGGGTTATTTTGGATCGTTAGATTATACAAAGGATGATGGAAAGCTTAAAAATTAAGGAAGACCTCTATTCTCAATGCTTAAATGCCGTGAATAATAGATTTGAAACCATACAGAATACTATAAACGAAATTCAGGTTTCATTAACTTCAGAGACGAAAAGTAGTGCGGGCGATAAACATGAAACGGGACGTGCTATGTTACAGTTAGAGCGTGAAAAGGTAGGAAATCAGTTAGCAGAAGTTCAAAAAGTTAAAGAAACTCTATCTAAGATAGATGTATTCAAAACGTTGGAGGTAGTAGGTTTGGGCAGTGTTGTTTATACCGTACAAGCTAATTATTTTATTGCTGTTAGTGTTGGTAAATTAATAGTTGATGATGTTACTTTTTATGCAATTTCGCCTAATACACCTATTGGAAAGTTGCTTATTGGCAAGGGGGTTGGTGAGGAGGTAGGGTTTAGAGAGCAGAAATTTATAATAGATCAAATTATTTAAAAAAGTAAATTGTGTGTTTATGTGTTAGATAATGTCTAAGACATTGGCAATATTTCTATTACTTTACCATAAACATTTTTAGTCCATCCGTTAATCCTTCCGTGATTATTACCAATTAATAAGCCACGTTTGTTGTTTTTTCCTTTTACAAGATGTGTAAAACAATTTCCTCTAACCTTACAATAAACAATATCTCCTGTTTCACAATCTTCCCAATGTATAGGTTTGATTTTTACAGGTTGTTTAGATTTTAGCAGAGGCAATATAGAATTACCGGGTTCTTTTGAAATAATGGTTTCACCATTTTGAAGTTTTTGAATTTTCCAATTCATAATATTAAATTTTAAAAGTTATATAAGCCACTATTGACTTATATATCCTTCAAAATTTCTTAAAAGAACCTTTCAATGAACTGATGCAAAGATATCTTAATTTATTTAATGAAGTTTAAAAAGACATGCTCCCCATTTTTAAGGGCGGTATCATTTTCAAAAAATACGGTTTCTCCGTTTAAATCGGTTTCAATTAAATAATAATGCCCTTTGTAATAAGATTGTTTTACTAAGGCTTTTAAATCTGATTTGTTGGTTAGTTTTAATTGATGCGCATATATAATGCCACGAGGTTTAATGTTATTGTATTCACCAAAAAAGGAAGCTATCAATTTGTTCCCCGGATTGTTGTATAAATACTCAGGCGTGTCATTGGCTATAATTTTAGCGTCGTGTAACACAATCATAGTATCGGAATACGATAGTACATCATCTTTATCATGCGTTGCAACAATACAGGTAATATTCTTTTCTTTTAGGTATTTAAATAAGCTTCTGCGTAGGGATCGTTTTTTAAAATTATCGATATGACTAAAAGGTTCGTCTAGTAAAAGAATTTCAGGTTGTTTGGCAATAGCTCTGGCTAAGGCAACACGTTGTTTTTGTCCGCCACTTAATTCTTTAACTTTTGTTTTTGCCAAAGGTTTTAACTCAACGACATCCAGTAACTCGCTAATACGTGCTTGTTTTTCTTCTGGATAGAAATTAGATAGGAATGCACCAATATTTTCTGAAACGCTAATAAAAGGCATTAAATCGAATTCTTGAGCGACGTACTTCATGAATTCCGGGCCGATAATTAAATTACGTTTAGGTCCAGAAATTTCGGAATCTTTCCAAAAAATCTGCCCTTTGTCCAGATCGTAAGTGCCATAAAGCAGTTTTAGGAGGGTACTTTTACCAGAACCACTTTCGCCTATAATAGATAAGTGTTCACCTGCTTTGACATTGAAACTAATGTCGTTTAGAACGGCTTGTTTTTTATAGCGAAACGATATATTTTTTACTTGAAGCATAACCTTTACAAGAATGCAAAAATAACATAAAATTTATGTCTTATTGAACATTTTATTTAATGGTATAGCTTATGCTTGGAGAAGACTTTATTTAAAATTTACAAGGAAATATTTTTTTCGTATTATATTCCCCTTCATCAAATGAACTTATTTTCCATTTATTATCAACTTTTTCTTCAGTAACCCCTGCTTTTGCTGTTAAATTTTCATTGGACTTGAATATCTTAATACTTTCGACTTTGTATTCATCTACACGGTTAATGATATATATTCTTTAAAATCTTTTTTGTTTTCTTCTTCTAGTTCTAATACGTCAAAAACCGTATTGAAAAATGAATTTGCTATTCTTTCTTGATAAGATAAGGTGTTGCCAATAAAAGCGTGTTTATAATAAAAGGAGTCAAAATGGGTAAAGACATCCATATTAATTCCTGCTAGCGAATTTATCAAGTTTTTTATTTTGCTCTTTTCAAATTCTTCATTTTTCCTATTAGGAAAAATAAAACCAACTATTTTATCATAGCCGATTTATGGAGGTTTAGATTTTGTTTTGATACGTTTTTCTAGTAAGAAAATAAAAAACACCTACTCTAATTGTAGACACCTTGTATAAAAGCGTAAAGCCTGCTTTTTCAATACCTCTTATAGATGCTGCGTTTTCAGGAGATACAAGTATAAATATCTTATTCACTTTTTGAAACATTTCCTTTGCAACTTTTTGAAGCATAAATGGGTAAATGGATAAGCCTCTATAGTTTTTATAGGTAAAACAATCGCCAATAACTAGCGAATTATATTCATTTATACTTTTCATAAAATGAACCTTTTCAAAAGTATTACTGGTATAAACTATATCTTGATTTATTAAGAGTTGATGTTTGGTTTTTTTTTTCTTTGAATTGTAATTATTGGTAATTAAGGATTCTTCTATATTAAAACCGATTTTTAAGGATGGTAATTCTTCATTTTTGTTTAGAACATAAACCAACTGTTCAATTCTTTTAGGGATCAATTTTTTTAATAAATTCATTTTAGAAACTTTAAAATTTTTGATATGAATTTTTTATGCCGCTTTAGGGAGGGTAATAATTTATTGTAAAACCAGAAAAGAGGTTTGTTATGAATCCAATATCTTTCTCCAATAAACTTTACATGCCTACCACCAAACCCTTCTTTAAACCTGGTTACGCCTAGACTCCCTCCAACTGAAATATCATAAAAGTTATATCTTTTTTCAATGGATATTTTCAACATTTGAAAGTGTAAGAAATGCCCAACTTTGAGATCTGTTTCTTCTCGTAAAGTACCACCAGATATATAGGTAAAACGTTTACCAGTATGAAAAACTATCAAAGCTCCTTTTAATTCATCATTATGTTTACAAACTGGAATGATGCAACTACCCGATTTAATCATGTTTATAAGGGTTTCCTTAAAATCTTCCCATGATCTCACAGAGTAACCCCTATTTTTACCATTTAATTCTATTAATTTATAGGCTTCATTGATTTCGTCCTCTGTTTTTGCAAAATGCAGGCTTAAATTATTTTTTAATGCCTTTTTAACATTTCTCTTGGTGTTATTACTAAACTGCTTAAACAAGGCCTCTTCTGGTGAAACCTCACTACTATAGTCTATTTTAACTTCTCTAAATCCGTTAATTGATGTGACTGATTTGACCATATTACCCTTGTATGATCCATTTATAGTAGCCTTATCAAGTTCCGTATTAATGCAGAATGGAGCAATATTTTTATTTTCTTGTGCCAAAATCGGAAAATTAATAGAGCTGCAAATAGGACGATACTTTTTAGCTTGCGCCTTGATTTTTTCTACTACTTCATTAAATATTTCTTCGTGACCCTCTTTTATTATTGGTCCACATGCACAGGAACAAAATTTAAAAAACAGTATTTTGCTAATTACCATACCAGCTCCACCAATTAATTCACCTTTATCATTTTTTACAATCAATAAATCAATCATAAATCCATAGTTGGAATAAGATTTTAGCCAATGGCTTAATTGCGAATAATGCCCCCTTTTTGTGGAACTTAAAAACTCGTCCCATAAACGAAAATCTTCTTCCGAATTTGTCCAGTAAAACTTATACATATTGAATATATCTTATAGGAACATTTAAATTATTTACTTGAATTTTTTGTTTTTCATTATCCCAGTAAAATTTCAAGTCTGTAATTTCCTTTGAAAAATTAATTAGCTCACTAATTGTAGGGTTCCAAACATCGTTTGACTCTATTTTCTCTTTTAAATATTTGAAATTGCTCTGATTCTTTGGAGAAATCTCTCCTTCTTGAAACAATTTTCCTTTTTGATGTGCCAGTGGTGAAGCAAAATAACAATGTGCGATAATTGCTCCAGATTCTTTGATTAAAAGATCAATATTTCTTGGTGAAAATGTGTCCTCAAAATTTGTTACTTCAACTGTTTGAAATAGATGAAAAGTCTTTCCTTCAATAATAGCTTCAAATACAAAAGGAGAGTGAGTAGCGTATTTAAATGCTTTCTTACGATCAAAGATTATTGATCGAATCATAAAATTGATAACGTAACTAATATTTATTAATAGAGTGACTATTTTCTTGGTTGTTTTTTTGCTTATGACTTGCTTTGCCAATTGAGCAATTTTTCGATATTTTAAGAGCATATCTTCACGTCCACAAAAGAATAGTTGAGTTCGTGTTATCAATTTTAAATTGAACCCATTAAATTTTATCACCCTTCCTAGCGAAAAGTGACTTGGGTTAAGTTGATTGATTATTCCATTCATCGCAGTACCAGAATCCAGATAAGTCCATAAGTTTTGAATACCTTTTCGCTCCATAATATTAGCCCATTGCGAGTCTGTTAAGCCCGTTTCTTGTCTTTTTGTAAAGTTATATACCTGATATCCATGATCGACATAGGTTCGAACAGTTAATTCTGGAGGCGGAGTAAAGTCTTTAAATTCTTGTATTGAGTCTTGTTTTTCTCTTAATGATTGACTGAGAGCGTGATAAAATAATTCATGTCCATTTTGATCAAACCTTTTAATCAATTCACTATCTCGCTCATACGAGCTATTCTCTTTTCTTTTTGAGAAGTGATTTAAAAAGAATCCTTTTGATACTGTTACACCATTTTCTTTAAAAAAATGTAGTTGTTTATTTAATTTATCATTGTCATCAAAGTCGCAATGATCGGTGAAACAAATAATAGGTTTAAAAGGAATTTTTGATCTGCTAAATTCTGGTACCTCCCCTTTTGTAAAAAGTAACTCAAGATCAAAGTTTTCGGTATTAAATAGTGTATTAAAAACTCTCCCTCCTGTTTTATTGTACTGAAAAAAGGGTGTTAATGTTGGAGATCTTAAAAGCCACTCTATAGTATAGGAATCTTTTATCACCCAAGCACCTATGTTTCTTGAGCTAATTACATGGGTGCCGTCATCAAGCACAATGATTTTTGGACTATGATAATTTATACTGATTTCTCTCTTTTTAATTTTTTCCCAAGTGTACTGAGGACTTCTATATTGGGCAATAGGGCTAGAGAATTTTAGTATTACCGAAATCTCTTCAACTTGTTGCCCTTTTTTTATTTCATTTAATTTTAAAGAAAATGAGTTTGAAGACTTATTTGTTACAAGATTATAATATTTTTTTAGTGTTGGAGTTTTAAAATATATCTTATCAATCATATCTTCTTCAATGTAATACAGCGTTTTGTCTATGCGTTATTGCCTGAAAATCCGCAGCAATAAATTATACATTTTGTGCCTGTTGGACGAGACCAATATATTGATAAATTAATTGTCTTTAGTTATGAAAGGCAAAAAAGAATATCAAGAGAAATTATTTGCTCAATCCCAACAGAATGGGTGTGTATTTGAGCATAACTTTTATCGAAGAGCAAAAATAGGATGAAAAATCTCTTTAGTCATTATTGAAGTCTTGTTTGTAGGTTTGTGAGAGGTTTTAAAAAGGTCTCGACTGCAGTCGACCAGACATTACATTATTTTACACTTGATATTTTTTGATCACAGGGCAAGTTTTTATTCTAAAGTAGCTTTAAAATCACCTGTTATTTCAATGCCTCCTTCACAGTCTGACTCGCAAATGCCTTTAAAGTAGAATTGACCAAACATCATCTCACCTTTTTGTTTAGGAATCGATTTAATCGTTAATTCCTGTTTAAGCCTCTTGATTTTCGGTTCAATTAGAGGTCCGGACATATTATATTCGAATTCTGATGAGAATTGATTGTCTATTATCTTTATGGTTAAATTTTGGCTATAAGCTGGATTGGTTTCAAATATATTTAACTCAAGAGTGTCTGCATTTATTTGTTTTAATTCTACAAATCGCATTAACCTTAAGCTATCTTTATTTACAATCGCGTTGGATTTTACGATATATTTGGTTGAGTCAGGAACATTGTCATATCCAGATTCTGTTTTTAAGGTCAAGGGGTTGAGGATGAATTCTGTTGAATTAAATAGATAGCTATTTAATTCGTTGTTAAAAGTAATTTTGTCAAATTCTGATTTGTCATTTTTAATTCCACAAGACCCCAGAATTAAACAAAATAATATTACTGGTGCTTTTTTCAAACCAGAGTTACTTTTTCAGTTTTAGTATCAAAGATTAAAAGTCCTTCTTTATCGCTTCCCAATTGTTCTAAAAGTTTACCTTCTTTATTCCAAACGGCGCTTTGCCCTGAGCTTAGAAAATCATGACAAAACCCAATACTGTTCGACATAACAACCGGCATTGAAAATGCTTTAGCGATTTTTGGATAATGTATCAATGCTTTTTCAATGCCGTTTTGAGATTTGGCTACGCTAGCCAGATAAAATTCCGCACCCAAGTTTCTGGCATTCTGTGAATGTTCTTTTAATAAAGACTCGTAACAAATTGCAGGTGCGAGGTTCTTATTTTCTACTGTCAAAATCATTTGCTCGGTGCCTTCTCCAAAAAAGGGCAGTTCGTCTGAATGTAGTTTTTGTTTTGAATAGATCTTTCGAATTTGATTGGGCTGAAAAATGATCATACTGATTAGGTTTTCAGGTATTGATTTAGTAGGTACACCGAGTCCGATTGAGATGTTGTTTAGATTACTCATGTTTTGAAACACGTCTAATCTAGTATCACTTTTGTCTATTGCCAATGCCTTGGCGAGTTCAGGTTCGTAACCTGTTAATGACAATTCGGGAAAAATGATAATGTTAGCGTTTTCGGAAACGGCAATTTCAATCCAACTTTTGTGGCTTTTAATATTCTCTTGAATATTTCCTTTATCTGGTTTTATTTGTGCGACACATATTTTCATAACATTTCCAAAAAAAAGGTTTTAATACGATTTATGCATCATTGGTAGTGGCTTTTATCATTTTTTTTATAAGCATGACCTGGCCAAGATGATAGTAGGTATGTTCAATCATTACATCTATATTTCTATGGTAATTTCCATATTTTTCGTCAACAAAGGGTTCAAATAATTGTTCTTTAGTCATATTCTCTACAAGACTGATAAATTTTTCAGAATCAGTACAAAACTTGTTTACTAAATTTCTCCAATCTTCATGAGATTCAATTGGAGGGTAATCAAAGCTGTATTTATCTCTAATATCAAGCGAACCACCTTCCAGTACATTTGTTACGCCTGCGATGTAATATGAGACATGAAATGTTAAGTCGGCAATTGAATTTAGTGAATCTACTTCTTGAATGGCTTCTTTCCAGTCTAAGTCAAAAATTTGTTCTTTAAAATTTGTTCCAGAGACCCATTTCCCTTCGGTTAGTACTTCTTTTAAGCGGCTTATCAATAACTCAGTTAATTCCATTTTTATGTTATAATTTTATTAGTGAAACTCTATTTTGAATAGTTGCGAAGCAAAGCATTCAAAATAGCAAGAAGAACTAATCCCGCTTCTTGTGCTGAACTCGTTTCAGTATCCAGCGGGATCTTAGGTCTAATACCTCGAAGCTAGCTTCGGAATTTATAAATAATATTTTCAATTGAATGCCTCGTGCGCTTGCCCCGAGGATCATTTACTTAAATAACATTAATTGCTAACAGTGGTTAGCAAATGCACACGCTTAAAAACCTGAGATAGCAGCTCCTTGAACGATTATCTTAACAGTACCCATGTAAAGGACTAGGATTACTACTGGCATAATCCCAGACGTCATTATTGCTTTTTAAGCAATTTGAGATACTAGAAATAGGCAATTAAATGTTGGAATAACATAAACCAGAGTACTATAAATTTTGTTATAAATACAAATGGTTTTATATAACCGTTAGTTACGAGTTTTAAGTTATCCTAACCTTTTACCTTTTCTTTAGTTTTATAAGGAAGCACTTCAAAGCCCATATTGTATAAAGTAAATCCAAAAATATCTGCATATTGTTCAATGGTTTTGCTTACTGGTGTTCCGGCACCATGACCAGCATCTGTTTCTATACGTATAAGGGTAGGGTTATTTCCGGTTTGCTTGCTTTGTAACTCAGCCGCAAACTTAAAACTATGTGCTGGTACCACACGATCGTCATGATCTCCTGTTGTTATTAATGTAGCAGGATATTCTACACCAGGTTTTACATTATGTACTGGAGAATATGCTTTTAAGTACTCGAACATTTCTTTGCTTTGTTCGGCTGTTCCATAATCGTAAGCCCATCCTGCTCCCGCTGTAAATGTGTGATATCGAAGCATATCCAGTACGCCTACTGCTGGTAAAGCTACCTTAGCTAAATCCGGACGCTGGGTCATGGTTGCACCAACTAACAACCCTCCATTAGAACCTCCTCTAATGGCTAAATAATCTGATGACGTATATTTATTTTCAATTAGGTATTCACCTGCAGAAATAAAATCGTCAAATACATTTTGTTTTTGCAGCTTGGTTCCGGCATCATGCCAGTCTTTGCCATATTCACCACCTCCGCGAAGGTTAGGAACCGCTAAAATACCTCCCTGCTCCATCCAAACCGAGTTAGCGATACTAAACGACGGATTTAAGCTAATGTTAAACCCTCCATAGCCATACAATATGGTTGGGTTTTTACCATGTAATTCTAGGCCTTTTTTATGCGTAATTATCATAGGAACCTTGGTGCCATCTTTTGACGTATAAAAAACCTGATTACTTTCATAATCATCGCTATTAAATTCTATAGCAGGTTTCCAGTACAATTCAGATTCACCGGTTTCAAAATTTAATTTATAAATGCTGGTAGGTGTTTTGTAGTTTGTAAAGGAATAATAACCTGTTTTTTCTTCTTTTTTAGAACGAGAGCTGTTTACATTTCCAACACCAGGCAATTTAATATCTCTGATGAGTTTACCGTTATAATCGTATTGCTTAACTTTTGAGATCGCATCAATCATATATTCAGCGAAAAAGTAACCTCCACCTGTTGTTGGGTTTAAAACATGCTCTGTTTCAGGAATAAAGTCTACCCAATTCTCTGGAGTAGGGTTGGCCATGTCTACAGTAACTATTTTTTTATTAGGTGCATTAAGGTTTGTAACTAAAAATAGTTTGCTACCTTCATTCTCGATAAGGTATGTATCACTATCTGTATGGTCTAAAACCGTGATTAATTCACTATCAGGTTTAGAAAGGTCTTTTATATACAACTTGTTTCCAGAGGTTGAAACTCTAGGTGTAATAATTAAATAGTTATCATCTTCGGTAACATTAGCGTAGATATAGCGATGTTTTTCTTCTGGAGTTCCTCCATAAATTAAAGCATCTTCTTTTTGGGATGTCCCTAATTTATGATAATATACTTTGTGCTGATCTGTTTTTGCAGATAGTTCACTACCTTCCGGTTTGTCATAACTGGAATAGTAAAAACCTTCATTTTTATACCACGATATTTGGGTGAATTTTACATCTATTAAAGTATCTTCTATTATTTCCCTGGTTTCGGTATTCATTATCAGGATTTTTCTCCAGTCGCTACCACCTTCAGAAATAGAATAGGCTAAGATACCGCCGTCTTTTGAAAAGCTTGTACTGCCTAAAGAGGTTGTGCCATCTTTAGAGAACGAATTGGGGTCTAAAAAGACTTCCGGTTCTCCATTATCTTTAGTTCTGTATATAACATATTGGTTTTGTAAACCATCATTTTTATAAAAGTATGTATAATCACTCTCTACAAACGGAGCGCTTATTTTTTCGTAATTCCATAAACTGGAAAGACGTTCTTTAAGTTCTTCTCTAAATGGGATTTTATCCAAAAAGCTATAAGTTGAATTGTTTTGAGCTTTTACCCAGGCTTCAGTGTCTTCACTTCGATCATCTTCCAGCCAACGAAAGGGGTCCTTTACCTTAACACCAAAATAAGAACTCATGCTGTTTACGGTTTTTGTTTCAGGGTACTTCACGTCGGTATTTTTTTTACAAGAAATTAAAAGGATTAGAGATAAGAGGCTGACTATTAATTTTTTCATGATTGAGTGCGTTTAAAAGACCAAAAATAACAAAAAAAGCCTCTGTTAAAACAGAAGCTTTTAAATTATTCTTAAAAAAAATGCGATTACACTAAACTATTCTCAACCAAATACTCGGCTATCTGAATTGTATTCGTTGCGGCACCTTTACGTAAATTATCGGCAACTATCCACATATTTAATGTATTAGGTTGTGTTTCGTCTCTACGAATTCTACCTACAAATACTTCATCCTTGTCATGCGCATAAATAGGCATAGGATATGTGTTGGTATCTGTATTATCTTGTACAACAACACCAGGCGTTTCATGAAGCATTTTACGAACATTTGCTAAATCAAAGTCGTTTTCGAATTCTACGTTTACAGATTCCGAATGCCCGCCAGCAGTAGGAATACGAACGGCTGTAGCGGTTACAGAAAATGTTTTGTCGTTAAATATTTTTTGTGGCTCTCTGGCTAATTTCATTTCCTCTTTGGTATATCCATTTTCCATAAACACATCACAATGCGGTAATGCATTTCTTCCAATAGGATACGGATAAGCCATTTCGCCATCTATTCCTGCTATTTCATTTTCTAATTGTTTCACAGCTTTTACACCTGTACCAGAAACAGACTGGTAGGTAGAAACAATAACACGTTTCATTTTATATGCTTTATGCAACGGCGCTAATGCCATTACCATCTGTATGGTAGAGCAGTTAGGGTTTGCTATAATTTTATCTTCTTTGGTGAGCTCGCTAGCGTTTATTTCTGGAACAACTAGTTTTTTGGTAGGATCCATTCTCCAAGCCGAAGAGTTATCTACAACCGTGGTGCCAGCTTCTGCAAATATAGGAGCCCATTCTATGGAAGTATCTCCACCTGCAGAAAAGATAGCGATTTGAGGTTTTGCTGCTACAGCATCTGCTAAACCAATTACAGTGTATTCTTTGTCTTTAAAAGTTAATTTTTTTCCAACCGAACGTTCGGATGCAACAAGCAATAACTCTGTAACGGGAAAATTACGTTCCTCTAACACTTTTAGCATGACTTCACCAACCATACCTGTGGCTCCAACAACAGCTACTTTCATTTTATATATATTTAATAAATTTCTTAGATCACAAAATTAAGTATTAATTCTATTTTAGAATCTAAAAAAAGACCTCATTTTCTGGAAATAAGGTCTTTTTAACAACAAAATAACACGATGTTATTTATTTAACAAGTTGTTATTTCTTTAATAAATCTCGTATTTCGGCGAGTAATTCTTCTTGAGATGGTCCAGCAGGAGCCTCTGGAGCAGGTTCTTCTTTTTTCTTCATTTTGTTTATGCCTTTAACCATCATAAACATGACGAATGCTACAATAATAAAGTCTATCACATTGGTCGCAAACTCCCCTGTTAATAATGCAACTTCTCCTTCAACAGCACCTTCGGCATTGGCAATCCCTTCTTTAATGATCCATTTTACATCTTTGAAGTCCGATTTGAAAATCAACCCAATCAATGGAGAAACTATACCCCCTGTAAACGAAGTCACTACTTGTTTGAAAGCAGCACCCATTACAAAACCGACGGCAATGTCAACCAGATTGCCCTTCATTGCAAATTCTTTGAATTCTTTAAGCATAATCTTTATAATTATTTGGTTAGTGAAATACTAAAATAGATAAAAAAATTAACATTTGTTAAATTTCTTATTTTATAAAGATTCGTTTAACTCGCTGAGAAACAGATGTGATGATTTCGTAGGAAATGGTGTTGGTGGTTTCAGCTAATTGCTCTGCGGTATTGTTTTGTCCAAATACAATAACTTCATCCCCTTCTTTACAATCAATATCTGTAATATTAACCATAATCATGTCCATACAAACATTACCAAGTATAGGAGCTTGTTGTCCCTTTATAGTTACAAAACCTTTTCCATTGCCATATTGCCTGCCAATACCGTCTGCATGACCAATGGGAAGTGTTGCTGTTTTTAAAGTAGAATTTGCTTTAAATGCTCTATTATAGCCAACAGATGCATCTTTTTCAATATGGTGTATTTGAGATATTATCGTTTTTAAAGTTGCAATTGGAATTAGGTTTTTGTTTTCCTCGTGGGAATTTCCAAATCCGTAAAGCCCAATACCAGCCCTAACCATATTAAAATGTGCTTCAGGATAATTTAATATGCCCGAAGTATTACACATATGAAGCATGGGTTGGTAAGTTAGTTTTTCGATTATCTTTTTAGAAATGGTATTAAAGCTTTCAATTTGATTTAAAGAAAATGCTTTTTCGTTTAAATCTTCGCTGGCGGCTAAATGAGAAAAGATAGAGGTTATTTTTACAGCCGTTGTGTTTCTTATTTCCGTAACAGCATGATCGATGTCGTTTTTACAGAAACCAAGTCGGTTTAAACCAGTATTTATCTTTATATGAATGGGGTAATCACTTTGCTTTTCTGCTAAGGCAATCTCAATAAACTCCTTTAAAACCTTAGTGTTGTATAAACTGGGCTCTAAGGCATATGTTATTAGTGTTTTAAAATTTACAGCTTGAGGGTGTAGTACTAAAATGGGTTTTGTAATGCCTGCTTTACGCAGAGCTACACCTTCGTTTGTATAGGCCACCGCGAAATAATCGGCACCGAGTTCTTGCAAGTAATTTGCTATTTCGCAAGAATCGCTTCCGTAACCAAAAGCCTTAACTACTGCTAAAAATTTAGTGCCATTTTGAAGTTTCGATTTTAGATACTCAAAATTATGCTTAAGTGCTTTTAAATCTATTTCAAGTACAGTTTCTTGCGCTTTAGGCATCTGCATCCGTGTCTTTAGGTTTAGGTGTCACTTCTTCGGCTTCATTTACATTCATATTTCTAACTTTATCACGCATCATGGCTTTGTAATAAGCCGCCCTGCTTAAAGGCTCGTATTCATCTACTTCGCCAAGAAGTACCAGATTGTCGCTTTTAGCTTTGCGATAGCTATATTGTGCCAAATTACCAGTTCTGGTGCAAACTGCATGTACTTTTGTAACATATTCTGCTGTTGCCATTAAAGAAGGCATGGGGCCAAAAGGATTACCTTTAAAGTCCATATCGAGCCCGGCAACAATAACCCGAACACCTTTGTTTGCTAAATCGTTACAAACACGTACAATTTCATCATCAAAAAACTGAGCCTCATCAATACCAATAACATCACAACCATCTGCTAAAATAGGAATGTTAGCTGCAGCAGGGACAGGGGTTGATCGAATTTCGTTGGCATCATGAGAGACTACCATTTCTTCATCGTAACGTACATCTACGGCTGGTTTAAAAATCTCTACTTTTTGTCTTGCAAATTGGGCGCGCTTAAGCCTGCGGATCAATTCTTCTGTTTTTCCAGAGAACATCGAGCCACAAATAACTTCAATCCATCCAAATTGTTCTTTATGATTTACCGTATTTTCAAGAAACATTTCGTAATTTTAACACTAAAACAAAGCTATTATTCATTTGTATAAAGGTGGCGTAAATTTATAAAAATCAAAAGTGTTAATAGCAATAATTTAAAAATTATAAATAATGAAGAAGAAGCTAGAGTCGGAACTCATTAGTATAGCACATAGAATTCTCAAACTGAAGGGGAAGGAAGATGTTATTAGAATGCATGCAGAGGTATCAGCTCTTTACGAAAAGCTATCGGTATTAAAGTTTGCCCATGAGAATTTTGAAGATGATATACCAACAATAGGAAGCGACTCATCCTTTTTCGATATGTTGGACAAGGCATTTAATAATAAGGTTAGTGATAATATTGAAATTGAAGATAAGATTTATATTAATCTTGATGAAGTTGAAGATGATGATATTATGGAGCCCGTTATAGAAAAGATTAAAGATATGGTGGCGCAAATGCCACATGAAACCCAGGAAGTTGACGAAATTTTTGAACAGGCCATTCCTAGGGACCCTAAGCCAAAAACTCAAAAAGCAGATTTTGAAGAAATTACTGCAGGGTTTAAAGAAACACCGATTTTTGAACCTGTTTCGAAAGTACAGAACAATGGAAAATCGGATGAAAAAAAATCATTGAACGATAAATTAAAAACCAAGAGGCTTAATATTGGACTTAATGATAAAATTGCTTTTATAAAACATTTATTTGATGGTAGAAGTGAAGACTACGATCGTGTTATATCCCAGATAAATACGTCTACCAATTTTAATGAAGCCAAAAACTTAATACAGGATATCATAAAGCCAGATTATAATAATTGGGTAGATAAGGAGGAGTTTGAAACACGATTCATGGAAATTATTGAAAGTAAGTTCGAATAAAATTTTCCGACCATAGTTTAATGAAATTAAATAAAACCTTGTATTGGGTAAGTACAGTACTTTTGTGCTTGTTAATGGCGTATTCTGCCTCCATGTATTTTACGAAAACAGATATGGTTAAAGGTTTTTTTGAAAACCTAAATTATCCAACTTATATTGTGATTCCTTTAGCGGTGTTAAAAGTTTTGGGCATTGCTATGATTTTATGGCGAAAAAGTACCTGGTTAACAGAATGGGCTTATGCTGGTTTTTTCTTTGATCTGGTATTGGCAACAGCAGCACATCATTATGCAGGGCATGGTGTTTTTGGTTATTCATTTTATGGCTTGTTGCTAATTTTTCCATCTTATTTTTTAGGAAAACAAATTAGAGATTAATGAGTAAACTTTTTATCGTACCAACACCCATAGGAAACTTAAAAGATATGACTTTTAGGGCTGTTGATGTTTTAAAAGAAGTTGATTTAATTCTTGCCGAAGATACCCGAACCTCCGGAAAACTCTTAAAGCACTTCAATATTACCACACCTATGCAATCACATCATATGCATAACGAGCATAAAACGGTTGAAGGTGTTGTTCAAAAATTAAAAAGTGGAACAACCATGGCACTGATTAGCGATGCAGGAACACCTGCAATTTCTGATCCGGGGTTTTTATTAACCCGCTCATGTATAGAAAACAATATTGAAGTAGATTGCCTGCCTGGCGCAACTGCTTTTGTACCAGCTTTGGTGAACTCGGGATTACCAAACGATAAGTTTGTATTCGAAGGGTTTTTACCCGTTAAAAAAGGACGACAAACACGGTTATTGCTGTTGGCAGAGGAAACCAGAACTATTATTTTTTACGAAAGCCCGCATAAACTAGTAAAAACACTTGGTCATTTTTGTGAGTATTTTGGGGAAGACATACAAGTATCTGTATCCAGGGAACTCACAAAACTTTACGAAGAAACCATTAGAGGAACAGCAAAAGAAGTTTTAGAATATTATACCAATAAACCACCAAAAGGAGAAATTGTGATCGTTGTTGGTGGAAAAAATAAGAGTTAATGACACTAGAAGCATTTAAGAATAAGCTTAAAAACACACCAGAAGCCATCGCGTTTTCTGAAACAATGGGAGTAATTGAAGCTAATTATAATTTCTCTCCGGTAGCATTTACCAATGGCGACGTGCAAAACAAAAGTGGAGAGAATTCAGGTTCTTGTAAATTGTTTGCTTTTGCAAAAGTGCAAGGTTTAACAGAAGAGGAAACGTTGGCGTGTTTTGGTCAGTTTTATTTCAATGAGGTTTTAAAAGATCCTAATGGAACGGGACACCAAAATATTAGAAATTTTATGCAAACGGGTTTCAAAGGACTTTCTTTTAGTGAAGAACCGCTAAGTAAAAAATAGATTCTTGTTTTTATGGATGATTTACTTTACAATATTAGGCAATGCAATATATGTTCAGAACATTTGCCATTGGGACCTCGTCCTATTGTATCGGCCCATCCAGATGCTAAAATAATTATCATCGGTCAAGCTCCAGGAACAAGTGTTCATAAAACAGGTGTGCCTTGGGACGATCCTAGTGGTAGGCAATTGCGAAAGTGGTTGGGTGTTGCAGACCAAGAGTTTTACGACGAAACCAAAATAGCCTTAGTTCCAATGGGTTTTTGTTATCCAGGTAAAGGAAAAACGGGTGACTTACCACCACGACCTGAATGTGCGCAAGAGTGGCACGAACCATTGTTAAATGAGTTACCCAATATAGAGTTGACTATTTTAATAGGAATGTATTCCCAGAGGTACTATTTAAAACAAGAAGCAAAGAAAACTTTAACCGAAACGGTAGCAAATTATAAAGATTATTTACCAAAAGGCTATTTGCCCTTACCACATCCGTCTCCCAGAAATCGATTTTGGTTAGCAAAAAACCCTTGGTTTAATGTTGAGGTTTTGCCAGAGTTGCAAACGAAGGTGAAGCAATTGCTTTAAAGGCTTATAAACAACAATTAACTTATCATAGTAGTCTTTGAAATAAAAAAATACTACGACTTTCACACAGCTTGATAATGAGTGGTATTTTGATAATAAGTGCTTTTAAGTGAGTGAAATGGATATATAATAGAAAACCCCACCAATGGTGAGGTTTAATTATAATCATATAAAGCGAATTATTTAAAGACTACTTATATATTTTCTATACTTAGAGATTTCTCTCGGGTTAGTAGCAAAATTAATACGCTTTATTTCTTCACCTTTTTCATTTAGTTCTACTAAGAACGTATCTTTACCTTCGTCTATCATGCGCAGGTAAATCTTCATACTGCTATCTTCATTATAAAACTTTACGCCTTCAAAACTATCGTAAATAGATGATATTTGTTCTTTAAATACTTTACCGTCTTTAAGAGTTTGTGTTATACTTTTCCCATCCACTATAAACATTCTAGACTCGATGTCCCCTTTGTCGTTGTATGTTATAGATGCTAAAGGTTTGTCATCCTTCATTTCCGATTCAGTAAGTACCTGTCCGCTTTCAAAATAAGAAATAGCTTTCCCATCAAGTTTCCCATCTACATACTTACTAATTTTTTTAAGTTTTCCAGAAGGGAAAAAGGTTTTTTCTTCACCATTAAGTTTTCCATTTCTATATTTAGATTGCATAAATTTTTCACCGTTTTGATGGTAAAAAATATAATCATCAAATAAAAGACCTTCTTTTATGCGGAATTCTTCCCATTTGGTTGTTTCGTTGCCGACAATAAAGTAGCCATCCAAAGGTTCTCTAGAAATATTGTCTCTATAGACTTTTACACCTTGGTAATTGTCCACAAAGTACGAGTTTCTAGGTATGTACGAGGGTACAGAGTAGTCTTTCGCTTCTTTTTTATTGCAGCAGAAAAGACTAAAAAGCGCGCAAAAAAGCATCACTCTAGCGGTAGTTGTAGGTAAATTCATAATCTTGGGTTATTATAGTTGGGGCTAACATAAATAATAATTCATTACTGACCAAGCGATTAGTGTAAATTATTTGTGCTTTCCCTTTTCCCATCCATGTTTTGAAAGGTATTTCGTACCACTTTCAACCGCTCCATCCTCAATTGAGGTACCCATAGAATCGTTCCAACGATTTAAATAACCAAATAAAGAAATAACGCCTAACATTTCTACAATCTCACCTTCGGTCCAATGTTCGTATAAGCGTTTTTTAATGGTTTCGTCTACACCATTAGGGACTTGAGATGCTTGTAATGAGAAATCTAGGGCAGCACGTTCTGCTTCGCTAAAAGCCGGATGTGTACGGTATTCCCAGATATTATCCAATTGTTCCTGTTCGGCACCATAACGCTCAGCAGCACGAATAGCGTGGGCTTGACAATATCTACAACCTGTGGAATTACTACTTACCCAGGCAATCATTCTTTTTAAAGCAGAGGTTACACGACCTTCGTTGGCCATTACGGCTTTATTTAGATTGATAAACGCTTTGCTAATTGCTGGACGATGCTGCATGGTGAGCACAGAGTTAGGGCAAAATCCCAGTGTTTCATTAAAGAATTCTGCAAGTTTTTTTGTTTCAGTGTCATGATCCGCAGATAAAGGTGTTACTAAAGGCATATTTTTATTTTTTAATAGTATTTTTGAAACTACAAGAAACAAAAAATAATTTATTAAAAATGACAAATCATATTACAACAACTTGGTTGGGAGACATGAAGTTTGAAAGTACCAATCCGTCTGGGCATAATTTGTTTATTGATGCAGGAGAGGAAAACGGAGGAAAGAGTGAAGGATATCGTCCTAAAGCCTTGATGTTATCTGCTTTAGCAGGTTGTTCTGGTTTGGATGTTGCGTCATTAATCAAGAAAATGAAATTGGAGGTAGATAGTTTTAAAATAGATATTGATGCCAACTTAACCGAAGAGCACCCGAAGTATTATGATAAAGTAGCCATGCATTTTCATTTTTATGGCTCAAATTTAAGTGAAAAGAAACTTCAAAAAGCTGTTGATCTATCTATAGAAAAGTATTGTGGTGTTATGGAAATGTTCAGACAATTTTCAGAAATAGTTATAGAAACTCATTTTCATAAAAAATAAAAGTTGTTCTGTATAACTTTTAAACCATAAAATTTAGATCAACCCATGCGTTGGACATTAAAACCAAAACCAGAACCGTCTAAAATAGAGGCGTTACAAAAAGCACTTCAAGTAGATTCGGTATTAGCAACGCTCTTATTACAACGGGGTATTGAAACGTACGATCAGGCTAAAGTTTTTTTTAGACCGAGCTTAGACGATTTGCACGATCCATATTTAATGAAAGATATGGATAAAGCAGTTGCTCGTATTGAACAGGCAATGGCTAATAATGAAAATATTTTGGTTTATGGCGATTATGATGTAGATGGAACAACCTCGGTTGCTTTAATGTCTAAGTATCTGGAAACACGATACAATTTAATACATACGTATATTCCAAATAGGTATGATGAGGGTTATGGAATATCCTACAAGGGCATTAATTTTGCTTTAGAAAATGACTTTACGCTTATTATAGCTCTGGATTGTGGGATTAAATCGGTTGAAAAAGTAGCCTTTGCTAAAGAGAAAGGTATCGATTTTATTATTTGTGATCATCATAGGCCTGGAGATGAAATTCCTAACGCAGCAGCTGTTCTAGACCCCAAGCGGGAAGATTGCAACTATCCGTATAAGGAATTATGTGGTTGTGGTGTCGGTTTTAAATTAATACAGGCCTTAGCACAAAAGGAAGGAAAAACGGTAGATGATTTAACACAGTATTTAGATCTGGTAGCTACTGCGATTGGAGCAGATATTGTTCCTATAACAGGAGAAAACAGGGTATTGGCTTATTTTGGACTTATGGTTATTAATACCAATCCGCGATCTGGTATTAAAGCTATTTTAAACCAGGTTGAAAAAACAGAATTTACTATTACCGATGTGGTTTTTATTGTAGCACCTAGAATAAATGCCGCCGGACGTATGAAACATGGTAATTATGCAGTGACTTTATTAACTGAAGATGATGAAGGTTTGGCTGCGCAACATGCTTCTGAAATTAATAATTATAATGAGGACAGACGTGAAACAGATAAACAAGTTACAGAAGAAGCTCTTAAGCAAATTGAAGAACAAGAAGAACAGAAACGCTTTACTACTGTTGTTTACCATGAAACTTGGCATAAAGGCGTTATTGGTATTGTGGCTTCTAGATTAACCGAAACGTATTACAGACCTACTTTGGTATTTACAAAAAGTGGCGATAAGTTGGCAGCTTCAGCACGCTCGGTTAAAGGTTTCGATATTTATAATGCTTTAGGAGCTTGTAGTGAGCATATTGAACAGTTTGGAGGACATAAATATGCAGCTGGATTAACTTTAAAAAAAGAGAACTACGAAGCTTTTAAACAAGCTTTTGAAGATGTTGTTGCTAAAACAATAGCTAAAGATCTGTTGACTCCAGAGATACAAGCTGATGTTCAAATAGATTTGAATCATATTACGCCAAAGTTTTATAGGGTTTTAAAACAGTTCGCCCCATTCGGGCCTAATAATATGGCTCCTGTTTTTATGACCGAAAACTTAACGGATACAGGTTATGGCAAATGTGTGGGAGCAGATAAAACCCATTTAAGATTAACGGCAACACAATCTGGAGCGAATAATATTGTCTGTATTGGTTTTAATATGGGCGATAAGCTTGATTTGATTTCTGATAAAAAACCATTTAGAGCAGTTTATTCTATAGATGAAAATGAGTGGCAAGGAAATGTATCGTTGCAGCTTAAGTTAAAAGATATTAAGGAATAGATTTATTGATAATAACTAAAATAAAACAATTGCTATTCTTAGACTAGTAAAAATTAAATTTTAATGGCGAAAAAAGACCCCTATGCGGCTTTAAGAATTAGAGAGTTCAATATTTTTTTATTAGTTCGGTTTGTATTGGTATTTGGCTGGTCTATGCAATTTATTGTTATTGAATGGCAAGTATATACCTTAACCAAAGACCCTTTGTCTCTTGGAATTATTGGTTTAATGGAAATAATTCCGGCATTTACCATGGCGTTATTTGCAGGACATATTGTAGACCAAAAAGAAAAACGAAACTTGCTAGCTACATGCATTGCTGCTTTTTCACTAATTAGTTTAGGGCTGTTTTTGTTAACCTGGGATGTCGTTGTTGAAGGTTGGACTACTAAAACAATACTCTACTCTATTTATGGCTTGGTGTTTTTTGGTGGTTTTTTACGTTCCTTTTTCGGACCCACCATTTTTTCTTTAGTGGCGTTGATCGTGCCTAAAAAAATATACCCGAATGCGGCTACCTGGAATAGTTCTACTTGGCAAATGGCAGGTGTTTTAGGACCAGCTTTTGGAGGACTTTCTATTGGTTGGATTGGTGTGCATTGGTCGTTATGCATCATTTTTGGGCTGGTTTTACTGTCTTTATTTATTTTATTTCAGATAAAACGGAAACCTATTTTAAATCCTAAAATTGGGGAGCCTGTAATACAAAGTTTAAAAGAGGGAGTTCGTTTTGTATTTAAAACAAAGGCTATTTTAGGTGCTATGACTTTAGATATGGTCGCTGTTTTATTTGGTGGAGCCATAGCTTTATTGCCTGTTTTCGCTCAAGATATTTTAAAGGTAGGAAGTGAAGGGTTTGGTGTATTACGCGCTGCCCCTGCTGTCGGTGCTTTTTTAACCATGTTGGTTACAGCATATATACCAATAAGTAAAAATGCTGGGATGAAATTACTAGCTGCTATTTTTGGGTTTGGTGTTTGTATTATAGTCTTTGGGTTATCGTCTGTTTTCTGGATTTCGCTACTGGCATTATTTTTTAGTGGAATGACAGATGGTGTTTCTATGGTGATTAGACAAACTATTTTACAAATTAAAACACCTGATAATATGCGCGGACGTGTATCGTCTGTAAATTCTATGTTTGTTGGATCTTCTAACGAGTTGGGTGCTTTTGAAAGTGGTATAACCGCTAAGTATATGGGAACGGTTGTAGCAGTTGTTTTTGGAGGTACAATGACGCTGCTAACTGTTATAACCACAGGGTTAGTATCGCCGTCGTTTAGAAAATTAGATTTAACAAAGGATATTGAGGCGCATGAGAATGACGAATAGTTAACAAGCGCTTTTATTTGGCAAGTATCTTTTAATATTTACGAGTTTAATAGTCTTAAAACAAGTGCTTATTAGCAAAAAAAATGAATTTGTAATAATAAATATTACAAATTCATTTAGTTGACAAGTCAAAGTCAATTACTGAAAAATTATTTTTTCAGTAATTTTTTTGTTGCTATCACATTACCTTGATTGTAAAGAACTAAGAAATAAATTCCTGAAGGCCCATTTACTGTTATTTCAGATTCATTAGCATCAATACTATTTACTTCACGCCCAATAGAATCATATATAATTGCTTTTGTATACGATGATTGAGAGCTAGTATTTAAATTAAATGACTCTTGAAAAGGATTTGGAGATACGTTAAATTTCTTAACTTCACCAATATTAGAAGTACTCAATACATTACCCGTAGAGACTAAAACACCATTAAAACGATTTCTTGTTTGAGGCCCTCCTGTGACACCTCCTGGTGGGTCATCCTGAAGGTTTGCTAACCAAGTAGATACGATTTCATAGTCTTTACCTACTCCAGTAGTAAATACCCATCCTGTTTTGTTAATGTCATCAGCATCAGTTGGAGAAGGTGGGTTGTTATCTATAATTTGAGCTGCGCCAACGACTCCGCCTCCAACTTCTCTCAACTCTACAGACATTCTTGCTGGGTATAACTCCAATCCTTCAAGATGAAAACTCTCAATGGTGTATTCTGTATTGTCATCAAGACCGCTGATTTGTACAGTAAGTGTAGCAGAGCCAAAAACAAAATCCCTTAGTACATCTGATAAGGAACCAGCCCTATCTCTAGTTGGGCCTCCCTCTACCATTGTGAATGTTACGTCGCTTGTTGTTCCTGCCGTTGCAGAAGGGACAACAGCAGTTGCATTTGCCGGTACATTAAAACCTGGACTTGCAGTTGTGCCACCTAATGAAGCATATACCCCCGCACTTTCTGCGAGAGTGATATCTACACCAAAAGATTGAGCATTGATTGTTGTTACTGCTAAAAGGGCAGTTAGTCCTAAAAAGTAGTTTTTTGTCTTCATAAATTTTGATTTTTATTTAGTTTAAATTAGTGGCTAAAAATCCTCATTTAATGAAGTTGTTGTAAATAATTGATTATTAGCCGTGTATATACAAATATAGTTTTCAATAAGAAATAAAATATATGAATTTTGATATATTGTATATGAATATTTACATAAAACTGTTATTTATTTGTTTTTTAGGTAATATTAGCATAGTCTGTTACGAGTAACCTTACGAATTCGTTTTACTGTGTATTAAAAAAAGAGATGGTAAATGGTTTTTATTCTTACGTCTATCAAAAAGCTTTTAGCTTCTCAGATCATTCTTTGTTAAAATGTTATAGCACTATAAAATGATTTTTCAGATTTCTTAAGGTCTTGAAGCTATGTATGAAGCACTTTCATCTGGTATCGTCATCCTTTAGAAGGTTAGATTTAACAAAAGATATTGAGGCGCACGAGAATGAAGAATGATAAGCTGGTTCTTGGTCGTTTTTTTAGATAATGTTTTTTTAAAGTGACGTGAATCTTGGATAAAAGAATTTATGTTGTTGTGTGTCCCAGACTTGTTTCAGAACTATTTTTTACTGTCACAGTGCTCTCCTCTTTAAATTAAAGCCGAGAAATGAATTTCGATTTTGATAAAAATAGGAAGAAAGAGGAGTTTTATTAAAAATAACAAACAAATATAACCCTCCGAATCCCGATTACATCGGGATCCACCTCCCTTTTTAAAAGGGAGGAACACCTTGAATTCTTAAGCAAGATTCACCTTAAAGTAAATAAGATCGCTCCATTTTCCCCTCTTGAGTCATAAACGTTTGTAGCGGCAGATTCTTTCAGGATGTCAATAGATTTAATATTGTTTGGGTTTATATTTTTAACCTTATCTTTGGTAGAAACATAACCATCGATTACAAATAAATGATCGTTATATTTTGATATAAGTTTAGCAAATGGACTAGAAGATCTTACTTTATATTTTTAGTCTTAATAAATATAACTCCGTTTTTACCTTTCTCGCCATACTTTGCTACTTCTTTTCGCCCATTTTCCCTAAATGATATTAGAGCAACATCAGATAGCACTATCGTGTCTAGTGCTTTTTCATTACATTCTTTTCCATTAATTACAATAAGAGTTTTATATGCATTTGGAGTAGCATAAAAGTTTTTTGTACTTTTTAAAAAAGACCTAAGAGTTGTATGTTTTACTTCAGTTTCCAGACGTTTTTCAGTAAATTTTCCGTGTTGTTTTATAGAAATTTTCAATAGCACCATTTTTACCTTTTCCCCCATATTTTTCTAAAGATTTTTTTGGTCCTAAAGCTCTTACATATGTTATAGCTGCAGAATCTAACATTTTTATTAGGCCTTTAGAAACTTCCTGGGTATTTATTAAAAATAAGGGTGGTTTTTCCTCTTCATTGGTTAAACCAATTATCACTTCATAAATACTCTTTGGTTGCTCCTGGGAAAAAGTTTTTGAATGAAATAGAATAAGTAATCCACTTATTATAACTAAGGCGAATCTTTTTTCGACTTTTTTAAAACTTGTTAATGGTCTTGTCGTTTTCATTTAATTTAGGGCTTAAAAATCATCTGGGAAAATATTAATATTCCTTAAGCTCAAAAGTTTCGCCATCAAAAACACCATAGGTGTAATACTTTATCCAATCACCAAGATTAATATATTTTGAATTATTCTTAAGGTCTATATCTAATGGTAAATGGCGATGTCCAAATACAAAATAGTCGCGGTGTTTGCCTTCTAATTTTCTTTTGCAATATTGTACCAACCATTCATTGTCTTCGCCTAAAAACTTAGCGTCTTCTTCGCCAGAAATAAGTTTGTTTTTTACCGATAAATATTGCGCCATTTTTACCCCTAAGTCAGGATGCAACCATCTAAACAACCATTTACAGAAGGAATTTGTAAAGACCTTTTTCATACGTTTATAGCCCTTGTCTCCAGGACCTAAACCATCACCATGACCTATAAAAAACGTTTTATCATTAAAGGTGAATTCTTGAGGTTTGTGATAAACGGGAATGTTAAGTTCTTCTTCAAAATAACCATTCATCCATAAATCGTGGTTACCAACAAAATAATAAATTGGGATGCCCGAATCTGAGATTTCTGCTAGTTTACCTAATGTTCTTGTAAAGCCTTTTGGAACTACTTTTTTATAGTCCATCCAGAAGTCGAATAAATCACCTAAAAGAAAAATAGCTGCAGCATCTTGTTTTACTTCATCTAACCAGGCTACAAACTTTTTTTCGCGAGGGAGAGAGGCTTCTCTGGTAGGTGCTCCTAAATGATTATCGGAAGCAAAGTATATTTTTTTTCCTTCTGGAATTTGAATTTGCATGCTGTAAATATAATATAAATTCCTGCGATTTATGTTGAACTCTTGTGCCGAGCGTAGTCGAAGTTTGTTTTATTAAGACGGGGCTTATATTCTTGATAGCTTTAAATTTCAGCTGAAGTTAAGCTTGTTGGTTTTTAGTTTTTTTGACACCAATATTCGAGAATTCACACCAATTTTTAAACCTTGAACACTGAACACTGAACACTGAACACTGAACACTGAACACTGAACACTGAACACTGAACACTGAACACTGAACACTGAATACAACTAAACATTATCAGAAGCATACCACTCTGCAAAAGAGGAGTCAGTTTCCTGAAGTTTTAAAGAGTGTAATGAAATATGCTCTGGCAAACGGCTCTTTATTTTTTTTGAAAAATCGATAACCATCATCTCACTAGTAGGTTGATAATCTACCAATAGGACATTATGTCCTCTATTTTCCAGTTCTTTAGCAAGTTCTACGTGTGGCGTATTTTTGTTAAAAACGGTGGCATGATCAAATACATAAACGATCTCTTCTTTTACGATTTTTTTTAAATCACCAAAATCGATAACCATTCCAAATTTTACATTGGTATTGTCTGTAATGGGTTTTCCTATAACTGTTACAGATAACTTGTAACTGTGCCCGTGCACATTCTTGCATTTACCATCGTATCCGTAAAGTGCATGACCAGTTTCGAAAGAAAATTGTTTTGTAATACGAATGTTGTTGTCCATTATCTTCTTTTTCTTCTATTTACAAGATAAACAATTATTAAAACTAAAGCTAGCAACAGAAATAATCCGTTTCCGCTTAAAAATGACATGATATTCATAATTATTCTTTATTGATTCTTCTTTTGGTTGTATCTATAAATTAAATATGCAATCAACACCAAAACAACAAAAGGTAACATGGAACCAATAAAAACACCTATTTCGTAACCTTTATTGGGGGCATTTTGTATTTTTTCTTCTATGTTAATTTGTTGAAGAGAGAGTGTTAGTAATAACATATTTGCTTTTATACTGTATATGCTGCAAAGTTAACTGTTTTGGGAAAGCGGAATAAATATTTTCCTGAATTTTATGATTAACGGAAACCCCCTTGCAATAATCCAAAGCGTTAGAGCTATAAAAATGGCGTACAGTTTATAGTCGAGATAATCTAACCAGAACAGAATAGGAACAAATACTAAAAATGTGGCTATTAATAATATATTTCGTAAAACCTTCATTCTGCCCAGACCTTTAAAAATGCCATCGAAAATAAAAGCTAAAGCACATAAGGGCTGCATGGCTAAAACGATCCAGAATATGCT
The DNA here is from genome assembly GCF_002886045.1 of Flavivirga eckloniae. Classification (NCBI taxonomy): domain Bacteria; kingdom Pseudomonadati; phylum Bacteroidota; class Flavobacteriia; order Flavobacteriales; family Flavobacteriaceae; genus Flavivirga; species Flavivirga eckloniae. Next base: position 3,132,939 of record NZ_CP025791.1, read on the forward strand.
ATAAAACTTCTTAAGTACTTCGGGGTCGTTGGTAAATATTGTTCCTAAAGGATAGTATAATAACCCGCCTAATACGGCAATTATTATCCCGATAATAATACCGTATTTTATTAACCTATTACTTAGTAGTACAAGTGTTTTGTATTGTTTGGCACCTAAAAGTTTACCAGAAAGTATATTTCCAGCACTGGAATAACCATCTACTATAAAAGCACCAAGAAACCACAGGTTAATGGCAATTGTATAAGCTGCTATGTATGCTGCTCCGTAACTTGTAGCGAAAGCACTAGCGTAATACAGTGTTACGTTTAGTGCTATAGTTCTAACAAAAAGATTAAGAATCATTAATGCAAAGCGATTAATCTCTTTGTTAAAAGGAAAGCTTATTTTTAAAGGGATTGGTGTTTTTTTAAGCAAGTAATAGGTTGAAAAAGCAGCCATTATTAATTGGGCTATCACACTAGCATATGCTGCCCCCTTTATATTCATAGCCGGAATAACACCAGTAATACCGTAAACTAGAATAAAATCTAGTACAATATTAGCCGATGCTCCTATAATAGCAATTAACATTGGGTAATAGGTGTTTTGTAAACCTCGAAAAGCGCCAAAAACGGCAATGGTAAACAGTGTAAATGGAAATCCGAAAACGCGGATTTTGTAATAATCAACACTGTATTCCAAGATAAGGTCTGAGGCGTTGTATAGTTTAAAAATACTTTTCGCAAAAGGGAAAGTGCTTATAATAATTAACACGCTTAATGATGTAATTATAAAAATAGCTTGCGCTGGTAGGTTTTTTATTTTATCGAGTTGGTTTGCACCAACATATTGCGATACAATAGACGATATAGCACTTCGTGTTTGTCCTAATACCCAAATAAGCATGGATAAAAAGGTTGTAACGATACCAACTGCTGCCAAAGATTCTGTAGCATTTAAGTTTATGTTTCCGACTATCGCAGCGTCTGTTAATGATAAAATGGGTTCTGAAATGCCTGAAATTAATGCCGGTATGGCTAACCTGTTTATATGTTTTAGACTTATATCTGTTTTTTTATCAGGCATATAACTAATATTGAAATATGTTCCTTTACGAAATCGTTATAATTGTTATATTTTTGTATAAAAATCGTTAAAAATAGTTTGTAAACTACATTTATTATGAAGAATATTTTAGTTCCTGTGGGGTCATCCAAAAACGCTTTAAGTCATTTACAATACGCAGTAGATTTTGCCAAGGCTTTTGGTGCGAAATTGTTTATTGTACAGGTATATAATGTTTATACTAAAGCAGGAACTATGATTAAAGTAGACCATATCATTGAACGGGAAAGCAAAGCTTTTATGGATAATTTAGTTTCTAAAATTGATACTAAAGATGTTGAGGTTGTTATAAAGACCTTAAAAGGAAAGTTAGTAGATACACTAGAGCTAGCCTGTAAAAAAGCCGATATTGACTTAATTCTTGTAGAACCTAGAACAAACTCTATTAGGGATGAGGTGTTTTTGGGTAAAACTTCGGGAAAAATTATAAAGCAAACCGAGATACCTGCATTAATTGTTCCTGAAGGATACACATTTAAACCCATTGAAAATATTCTGTTCGCAATTAAATCTGCTATAATAAAAAAGAGCGATGCACTGGTGCCTTTATTAAGCATCAAAAATAATTTCAAGTCTATTGTGAACCTCTTATTGGTTAAAACACCTTACTTTAAAGAAGGTGATTTTGTTGTAGAAAGTCAGCTTTTAGATCATGTAGATAAAATAACCAAGACAAAAAATGCGACTACTTATCAAGGCGTTTTGGAGCATTTTCAATCTCATAACCCAGATATGCTATGCGTAGTTAGGCGCAAAAGAGGATTTTTTGTTAAAAAATGGGAAAAGAACGTTATTTTGAAAAAAGAATTTTCAAGTTCATTACCTGTTTTGGTTTTAAGAGGGTTGAAATAATTACAGGGAACCCTTTGGTTAGGTCGTTTTTATGTGTATTTATTCTCTTTAAAATTTTTCACGAATACGTTATTCTATAATACCTATTGCGCATTACGGCTTAAATTAAACCATTAATTATGCCCAATAGGTATGTATTCATGTTGTTGTTTTATTAGAATCGATACCCGATACGCAAATGTAAGTTTATAGCCATTTCTCCTTTATCTTTAGAAAAACCGGCATCTTTGGCATAATGGTGAATGTACCCAACTCCTAAACCTGTTTCATAATTGAAATGATTTCCTAAGTTTCTTCTAATACCCCAAGTTGGAATTATAGATAGGTTATTTACCATGCTGGTGTCTTTATCATTTCCAAACTTTATTAGTAAATCATTATGGTGAAAGCTTGTTTTAAGTGAGAAAAAATCACCACTATTTCCGTTTATTTGTTTGGATTGGCTTTCCCGTTTATTCAAATTATAGTACCAACGAGGTTCTATAGTTATTCCTGTAGTTAGTAAAAAGCCTGTTTCTGGATAATAATCGTCATTATCGTATGCGTCGAGTCCTATTTCGGTTCGTAATGCAAGTTGATTAGCAAGTTTTAATTCATTGTAAGCCCAAATTCCAGCAAACCCTGTTTGGATTCCAAAAGTTGATTTTTCCACACTTGCGTTTTGCGATTTTACTACTAAAGCAAATCCGAAAAACATTAATGTCATAAAGGTTTTTTTCATGATATTTTGTATTTATTAATTTAATGACAAAACAATGAATTTATAACCTCTCGGGTTGACCAAAGGAAGCATTGGTACGTTATAATATGTTAAAATTGAAGTAAGACTTAAAAGATAGTCGCCTTATAATCTGAAGGAGATAAACCAGTTTCTCGTTTAAATATTCTATTAAAACTAGTTCTGGATTTAAAACCACATTCGCATGCAATTCCGAAGATATTATAGTTTTTATAAGCATCTAAGGGCATTTTTTCTATAACTGCTTCTATCCGATGTTTATTAATTAAATCATAGAAACTAATGTTCATATATTGATTTAACATGGTAGAGAGCTTTTTATCTGTTGTAGAGAGTTTTTCCGATAATTTACCTAATGTTAAATCTTCATCCAGATAAGGCTTATCTGTTTTCAAAATAGTTTCCAATCTGTTTTTAAGAGTTTCGAATGCCTCTTTATTTGCATCAGATAGCACATTACTTTTTTCTTTAGGAGTAATATACCCATCGTTGTTGTCTTTAAGTAAAAAATCAGGAATAAGCACTTTAGATTGGTTTACACCGTAATATCCCAAATAAGAAACTAGAATAATCATTGTTAATACAGAAAAATAGTCTGTATTCCAGTTAAAATGACCATAAAAAGTTTTATACACTTTAAACCCCAAATCGACAAGCATAATACAAAATGCCCCAACTAACATCATTTTAATCCAATTAAAATCATATTTAGATAGGTTTGAATATTTAAATTTTGTTAATCGTTTATATTTAGATAACGATTGTAATGAAATAAAGATGTATAGTAAGAAGTATAAGTTTTCTATTCGTATAAGTTTAGATATGAAATCTGTATGTGTATACGCAAGGGCTTTTACCTGAAATGTATTGAACAAAATGGTTGGAATCGTAATACAAACAGCGAATAGAAGAGCTGGGATGAAATGTACTAACGTGTTTTTTACTAAATGCTCTCCTTTTAAAAACAGTGATTTTATGTATAAAAATAATAATGGGGCTATAACACATGTAGTAATATCATTGGGGAGAAAACAAAGATGTATTAACCATATAATATTATGCAATGAGGCATAGAAGTATAGACAGACAAAAAACAGCAAGGCAAAAAACACTATCAATATTTTTTGTGGTAGTTCTTTTTGTTTTGATTTTATTAATAACAATAGAATTATTGCTATAATTAAAATACCCCCTACTAAAATGAAATCTAAAATTAAATCCACTGATTAAACTTTGTGCTTTATTTCAATAATCCTTTTGTCTGGATCGATGTAATTTGCTTTAGTGGCAATTGACATTTTTATGGTGAAGATAAGCTTTCTTTCTTTTTTAAGCTCTTAATAACTGGTTGAAGAGGGCTTTTTACCAACTTTTTTTAGGTTAGCGTATTTTGAAAATATTGGTTTCTTAGTCACTTATGGTTTGCAATGTAGCAATTACATACTACTGTTGTTTAAACTAATATAAATACCATGGACAACTTAAGAAAAATGCTTAAGTTAAGCTGTCCATGGTCATGTTAATTGCTATTTAATCACTATTTTTTTATTTGCTGTAAATCCGTTTTGACCGTTTAGCTTCAAAATATAAACTCCAGAAGTGACATCCTTAAGTGGTATTGTAGGGTTATTAGAGTCTATTTTTAAAGGTGTTGAAACACTTTTACCAAACATATTGAAAATTTCTACGGTTGTGTTTTCAGGAAGCGACCCTTTTAATGTGATACTGTTTTCCGTTGGATTCGGGTATGCCGTTATCTGTGTGTTTCCAGATGAAACATCGTTTATACTAAGTGAGTTTACAGGACCTTTTAACTCGATTTCTGTTATTTCCGTCAGGCTAACATCTGCTTCATTTTTATAAATTTCCAGTTTATAATAACTATAGGCTTTTGTATTATTAAAGGGGAGTGTTTTCTTAACAAAATGATTTACGAAAGGTTCGTTTTCCCAGCTTTCTAATACATCATAGTTAATACCGTCATTAGAACCTAATAAAGCAAAATCTTCTGGAAATCTGCCAGAACCGTTGGCACTCATTATTGTTAAAGTACGAACGATTTTGGATGCTGGTAATTGAATTTGAATCCAACTAGGGTTACTAACACTTGGTATACCCCCATTATCTAGCCACTTACTCCAAGTTGAGTTTTGTCCCGATCCGCCTGGGCCAGCAGAATCTAGGTTGTCAAAAGCTTTTTCTTTAGATTCGTTGGCATTAATTTCTGCTCTAGCTGTAATTACGCCTGAACCCGCTGGGTCTGTATGGTCTATATCGGTATTATTTACAACACCAATGAGTCTGGTTTTGGTTATTACATCCGATCCGCTATTATTAATCGCAGTAAGTATTACTTCAAAAAGTCCGGCCGAGTTATAGGTAACTGATGGGTTTTCTGCTGTACTAGTACTGGGAGTGCCTCCGGGGAACGACCATGAATATGAGGTCGCATTTACAGAACTGTTGGTAAAAGTAACTGCATTGCCTGTTGATATGCTGGTAGCACTGGCACTAAACTGTGCAATCGGGTTACTGTCTACAGAGATATAAGACGTTTTGGTTTCAGTATCCGATCCGTTTGCATTTGTAACCGTTAATTCTACGTTGTAGTTGCCTACGGTGTTATAGGTAATCGATGGATTTTCATCTGTACTGGTGCTAGGGGTTCCTCCAGGGAAAGACCATGACCAAGATACTGCTCCGGTTGAAGAACCGCTGGAAAAGTTAACAGATGATCCTGTTTTTACCGATGTAGCATCGGCATTAAAACCGGCAATTGGAGGGTTGTTGTCGCCAGCCGTTCCATTAAATATTTT